>NZ_FIZW01000002.1:0-1292500 GCF_900059565.1 Murdochiella massiliensis | reverse complement strand
TGCTGCCTCCCGTAGGAGTTTGGGCCGTGTCTCAGTCCCAATGTGGCCGTACACCCTCTCAGGCCGGCTACTGATCGTCGCCTTGGTAGGCCGTTACCCCACCAACTAGCTAATCAGACGCAAGACCATCTTTCACCGAAATTCTTTGACCTTCCCAACATGCGTTAGAAAAGTATCATCCGGTATTAATAGCCGTTTCCAGCTGCTATCCCGGTGTGAAAGGCAGGTTTCTTACGCGTTACTCACCCATCCGCCACTGTCCTGCACTATCTTCCCCCGAAGGTTCCGTCAGTGCATTCTCGTTCGACTTGCATGTGTTACGCACGCCGCCAGCGTTTATCCTGAGCCAGGATCAAACTCTCAAAATAATGTTTTGAGAGCCAATATCTTGACTCTAAATTTGTTGTTTGAATTATTAAACTCAAAGTTATTCACGTATTCACTTTTGAAGGTTCGCGCTCTCCCTTTTTGGGAGTGCTTGAATAGTTTATCACGCCGTAAAGGGCTTGTCAAGAAAAAGTAAACTTTATTTTCACTTTTCTCGTCGCCTGTTCTTTTTGGCGCGACTTGAGTATATTACCACCCCATTTTGTGTCTGTCAACACTAATTTTTATTTTTTTGAATATGCCGTTTCGAAGGCGCCTGTGGAGGCGTTATTCGTCGCTTCCTGTCTCATCTTGTATCAGAGCTGCAGAAGTGTCTTTCGGTCGATCAAAACGAATCATGCTCAGGATCAGGGTCAAGCTCATCATAAGTGCTGCAAAGAGCCCATAAACAGGAACTTCTTGAAGGATATTGAGCTGAATCAGCGCAGCGATGCAATAGAGATAAAGGGCGCCCCACGTGAATAGTAAGACTTTATCTTTTTTCGCTTCCCACGTTATGTTTTTTCGGTGACGCACCAAATAAAGGACGATACGAAAAAAAACGGTCATCCAAATGAGCACAAATGCCAGAAAGCTAAACCACTCATCGCTCCATCGATCCAGCCGTAAGGAAATGGTGGATGCGATTCCCACAACGCCAACGCCGGCAACGCCAATCAACACGGCGCTACCCAAGGCGCGAAGTACGGGTTTTTCACCCTTTTCCTGCTGAGCAAGCCAAAGATAAACAATGGTTGGCGTTTCAAAAAGATAGCCAAGAAAATTGACCCAGATAACGCTCATAAACAGATGATGACTGATTTCTAACGTAATGGGCCGACCATCCCAGACCCAGAAGCCGCCATTAAGACGAATGGCTGCAACATCCAAAAAAAGGTCCAACGAAACAATCAGCCAGCCGGATAAAAGTGCCGTCTTTCTCTTCGATAAGGAAAACTTCTTTGCGATCCGCCAAGCACATACCGCCAGAGCACCCCACATCAGTCCTCCGAAAAAGGGAAATTGGTATGGTTTCGGTCCGATCTGAATGAAAAAATCATTGCTATAATGGTAAATTCCGGTAAGGCGAACCGCCAGTAATTCCAAGGCAAAGCCCGCAAAAGCCGCAGATAGAAATAGAAAAAACTCATTCTTCTTGTTATTTCGAATTAGATCCACGAAAAATACAATGGCAATGGCATAGCAAAGAAGTTCAAACGATTGAATCCAATTCATTTTTTGCCCTCCTTCTAGAAAACAAAAGGAGCAAATAATTCATTAACCAACTCCATTGTTCCTTCGCTGTCGACGACATAATAGCTGACATCGTCAATCATTTCCCCGTCGCCGGGGATGGTGTGCAGTTCCATGTTGGATAATCCGGAAAGCATCATGCCGGGCAACTTCGGCAGCATCGGAAGCGCCGGAAGATTCGTCTTGGCATTTGTGCGGAAGGCGTGAAGCACAAACGGATAGCGATAGAAATGAAGCGGTGAAGCTACCTGCTTCGCCGTTTCCTGAAGAAAGGCCTGTTGCGCTTGAACCCGGTCAAGATCTCCATTCACATAACCTTGACGATGCCGTAAAAAGCTGAGCGTTTCTTCCCCATCTAACACATGATCGCCAACGCGATGCACCTCGCCCCTTACAGGTGCCGCCTCCTCGGGAACGGTATAGCGCACGCCTCCGGCTGCATCCACGACCGCCTTCACCGTTTGATAGTCCACCTCAATATAATAGTCCAGGTCAATGCCGAGAAAATCGCGTATGGTCTGCATGGTCAATTCGATGCCGCCATAAGCATGCGCATGGTTAATCTTATCGGGTTCCCCATCAACATAGACGCGCGAATCACGCGGAATAGACAATCCAATGATACGGCCTTCCCCGAAAGCAAAGCGCAGCAGCAAGAGAGTATCCGTACGTTGCGGTTCACCGGTTCCGGTGTCATCCACGCCGGCCAAAAGAACCAGAAGATCATCCTGAATCGGCGCAAGCGTATTGCCTTGCTCCGCTGCCGGTATCGGCAGGTTTTCCTTCTCCTTGTCCCACAAATAAAGATAGGCAACGAGCACGATGACCGCTGCGACAAGAAGAAGGAGAAACATGCGCAACAAACGACCAAGACAGCTCTTCTTTTTCCGCGGCTTTTCGGCATCGCTATAGTATTTCTCCGGATCCGCATCACGATAGACGCGATGCGCTTCCGACTTCTTCTGCTTTTTATCCGCTTGGCGTCCGGCCTTCTCGGCACGCATGGCGCGACGCACGTCCTCAACCGTTAACGGCAACGTATCGTCCTCATCATGCTGTCCATACGCCCGATTTTCCACAAAATGCGGATTTCCACCCCTCCCGTAAGCACGCTGTGTGCGGGGGTCCTCTTCATTACGATACGCGTTCATTTTTCCTCCAGCATAGACGCTTCTTCGAGTAAACGACGCATACGGTGCATGACGCCGGACTTACTCAAAGGTGGATTCATGTGCTCTCCAAGTTGCCTAAGGTTGGCCATGGGATGTTCCAAGCGCGCTCGTGCCACCGCACGCAACGATTCCGGCAAACTGTCCAGTCCCCGTTTTTCATCTATATAATGGATGGCGCGAATCTGTTCCAACGCTGCTTGATACTGCTTGTCCAAGTTTGCTGCTTCGGCATTGGATTTCCGATTGATTGTGTTTTTGAGCTCTTTTTTGATCTTGACGTTTTCCAGCGCCAACATGGCCGCCGAGGCGCCAATAGCAACCATCATGTCGGAGATCGCCTCGGAATCTTTAAAATAGTATACCGTAAGCGCACCGCGTGTGGTCTGCTTGACCGGCAAGGAAAGCGTATGAAAAACGTGCGCTAAAATTTTCCCATCCAAATCGTTCTTCGTCACCACTTCCAAGTGGTACGACTTTTCCGGATCGACAACGGAGCCGGCCGCTAAAAATGCGCCTCGCAAGTAGGCTCGTGCATTCGCCTCAACGCGAAGACGACCGAAAATAGCTTCCAGGCTTTGCGTCGCATGACCGAAAAGATCCACCCCGCTCTGTGCTAAAAGCGCTTCCGTCTCTTTTTCCGGAAGATCCATATAATACACCGGGTTTTTTTGCAGGCGATCATCCTGCTGGGCGCGAATCTCGCCTTCCGTTTCCAATAAAAAACGCGACAAGCCGGCTACACAGCCAATCACCTCAGGGTGTTCCGAAAAAAAGCGAAGATGATGTCCGTCGCGATTAATCACCATGGCCGCGTTTAGGCGCGCCATAGCCGATAGTTCAAGAAGCGCTTCTATTTTTGAATGCACAGGCAAACGAGCACACTCGGTTTTGGTATCGTAAGAGAAACTCATGATTCCGTCTCCCGGGAAGGAGGAGTCTTCTTTTTCGAACTCGAAGAGCCGCTAAAAGCTTGGCGTACCATGTTGCGTTCGGAATCATGCCGCAACAATTTCACTGCTTTTCGCCAAGGCATGAAGGCCGAGTCGCAAAACCCCTCTTCTCGTTGCGGCTTCATGGTGCCGCCTTCTGCCGTCATCGTATAATAATGAACGGTTTTATGTACTTCTACGCCGTTCGGTTTGGAATAGTTATAGCGCACAAACCCGATATAGTCTCCTACGCGGCAAGCAAGGCCGCTCTCTTCATTAACCTCACGCAGGGCTGTCTCTTCCAGCGTTTCACCTTCTTCGATTCGACCTTTCGGCAACACCCAATCTCCACGGAACTTGCGCAGCACAAGCACTTCTCTTCCCTTGATAATGACGCCGCCGGCGCTCGTTTCCTTCATCGCAGCCCTCCTTTCTGTGCGGATTCTTTCCAATACCGACGATCACGGTGCGATACATTGACTCCCTGATACCGCTCACTGAGTTTTTGGCCCAGCATCTCCGCCATCACCACCGAACGATGGCGTCCACCGGTGCAACCCAACGCAACCGTAAGTGTTCGCTTTCCTTCGCGTATGTAGAGGGGAATTAAGAAGGATAACAAATCCAGCGCTTTGGTCAAAAACTGCGTTGTCTCTGGGAATTGCAGCACATAATCCTGTAACGACGCATCCAGTCCCGTCAATTTACGCAAGTCCGCGACATAGTATGGATTGTTCACGAACCGCACATCAAAAACCAAGTCCGCATCCAGAACGATTCCGTGCTTGTATCCAAAGGAGATGACGGAAATCAACAGGGCAGGCTTTTCTCCTGCCGGCAGGAACAAATGGTCGATCTGTTCCTTTAGTTCCCCTAACGTTTTGTCCGTCGTATCGACCAGAACATCCGAAGTCTGGCGTAAATGCGCCAAAAAATTTTTTTCTCGCTGAATGCCGTCAAAAATATTGCCGGCCTTATCCATGGGATGCGGCCTGCGCAATTCTTTGTAACGACGCACCAGAGTCTCGTCGGAAGCGGTGAGAAACAGGGTGGTGACCTCCATATCCTTTTCTTTTTTCAGTGCTTCGACGGTAGATTGCAAGTCTTCAAAAAAAGCGCCACCGCGAATATCCACGCCCAGTGCAACTCGAGTCATCGGCTTCGAGGCGCTTCTGGTCAAATCAAGAAAGTTGTTAATGAGACGGGGAGGAATATTATCCATGCAATAGTAGCCCATGTCCTCAAATAAGCGCAGGACGGAGCTTTTTCCCGCACCGCTCATACCGGTCACAATGACCATTTTCATGATGTCCACCTCCTTCCGCCGTTTTCCTTCTCAATGTCAGCCTCAATGTCAGCGCGAAACATAGGTTTCTTCTTTTCCTTCGTACCGAATGTCTATTCTTTTCCGATAATGCGTACTTCCGGTTCCAGCTCTACGCCGGAAGTTTTCTTGACCGTTTCCTGCACATAGTGAATCAGATCCAGCACATCGCGAGCTGTCGCTTCGCCATTGTTAATCAAAAATCCACAATGTTTTTCGGAAACCTGCGCACCACGAATGGCATAGCCTCTAAGCCCGGCTTGCTCAATGAGTGCCCCGGCAAAGTGCCCCTGCGGACGTTTAAACGTAGATCCCGCGGAATATTTATCCAGCGGTTGTTTTGTTCGACGGCGCAAAGCATATTCTGCCGCTCTTTCCCGAATTTCCTTCGGATCACCCGGTTGCAGCTCAAAGATCGTCTCTGTAACCACCATGCCCTCGCGCATCATTCGTGATGTACGATAGCCCATGTCCATTTCATCTCGCGTTAGCGTACACAGCGTATTATCTTTCTCTATCGCATGCAAAGAGTGCAATACGTTCTTCATTTCGTGTTCATAGGCACCCGCATTCATAATGACGCCGCCGCCCACCGTTCCCGGAATTCCCGCAAGTGCCTCCATTCCGGTAAGACCGGCTTCAAAACTGATCTGTGCAACTTTGGCCACCGCAGCGCCAGCCTGAGCCGTGACCACATTGCCTTCTACCGTCACGTCCGAAAACGCCGGCCCCATCTTCACGACAACGCCATCAATCCCGCCGTCACGTACCAACAGATTTGATCCGTTTCCGATAACCATAAACGGGATGGCGCTGCTACGTAAATAGCGAATGGTGCGCAGCGCTTCCTTCTCGGAAGTCACTTCGATTAACAGATCGCACGGACCACCCAAATGAAATGTGGTCAGCGAAGACAGGCATACCCCCTCTGTAGCAATGCCGTACGCCCCCGAGCACAACTCCGCACGCTGATTCTCCTTGATCATTCCCTTGCCTCCCTATACTCATATGTCATAAGATTACCCTAAAAAGAGCACCAAACACAAGATTTGTGCTCTCGACCGTCTGCTGTAGTGTAATGAAAGAAACGGGACTTAATCATTAAATTAGCTGTTATAAGGAGTCTATTATGGAAATTAAAATAGGAACTTTGCTACGAAAAAAAATTGCCCCTTGAAGATAACGTCTTTTCCTATGGAAAGGAGAGTTATGACCTGTCCAGAATCTTGGAAATCACATATTCCTTCCCATTAGCTACAAAAAATGGATTACTAGAAATCATAATTGATAAATATAGCAACATTCCCAAGATTATAGATTTTAATAAAAAGCAATGTGATGGGGTGATTAAATTCTTAGCCGCTTTAGGAGAAAAAGGTATTAATTTATTTCCGAAGGATAAAGCAGCTTGTGACTCTCAAATAGCTCGAGATTATCCACCAAAAATTACATGTCCGAGGTGTGGAAGCGATCAGATATCTGTAAATGCCAAAGGGCTTTCGATCGGACGTGCTGCAGTTGGAGGCTTTCTTGCCGGTGGTGTCGGTGCAGTCCTAGGGGGACCGTCTTCAGGAAAAGTGAAGATCTCTTGTCTTAAGTGTGGGCATTCATGGATTGCTGGAAAACGCAGGTAAACTGTCTTACTTTCAGTTTTTCTGTTTAGAATTTAGAAGTTTACGCTGCGAAATATTATAAATATGATTTTAAATATTTCCTCCTTCTTTCTTTTTGCTTCATGAGCCGACTCCTTTGGTAGACTGATCTGCATCTCTGTGATTCCACTGTTATTGTCAGAAAATCACAGAGCACATCCGAAAGGGATGTACTCTGTGATTCTTTTCTGACTCTTCTTACAGGGAAACTGGATTGAACAAGACGGATCAAACGATTTTTGACGCCGATAGACGTCTACATGTGCTTGGAGTTCGCTAAAGAGCGAAGATGTATATTAGATCGATTTTCTTCCACCTCATTTTAACTACAAATTAAACGCACTATCGCTCTTGACACGCTTTGATTTCGCTGATTAGCTTTGGGATAATAATGTTTAAGTCACCGACAATGCCGAGATCTGCTATCTTCATCATGGGACAATTTGCATCCTTGTTTATAGCAATAACAAATTCAGAATTTTCCATTCCTGCCAAATGTTGGATCGCACCAGAGATGCCACATGCGATGTAAAGTTCCGGATGGACGTTTTTACCGGTCTGACCAACTTGAAAGTCTTTTTCCAGCCAGCCATTATCGACAGCGATACGAGAGGCTGCGACTTCACCATCAAGCGTCAAGGCAAGATCACGTAGCATTTTAAACCCTTTTGGTCCGCCTACTCCACGCCCTCCAGAAACAATGACTTTTGCCTCAGTGATATCTTTGACTTTTTTGTTATTGTTAATAATGCTTAGGATCTCAACATTTTGATCGCTCATTTTTAAGCCGGGATCGATAGTGACAATCTCGCCTTTTCGCTGTTCATCTCTTGTGGGTACTTTCATCACTCCAGGTCGGATAGTTGCCATTTGTGGAGAATATTTGCGACAAACAATTGTAGCCATAACGTTCCCACCAAATGCAGGGCGGGTCATTTTTAGATACCGATCAGATGTATCGAGCGAATTAATTCGTTCCGGCTGTAAAGACAGAGATGTTGAGGTTCGAAGATATTCTTGATACTCTTTTACATCAATATCTAAGCGAGTGCAATCTGCAGTTAGACCAGTATGAATGCGAGCAGCAAGACGCGGTGCCAAATCTCTACCAATAGATGTCGCGCCAAAAAGCACAGTGTGGGGGTCATAGCTTTTGATGATATATTCGACTGCCTTGACATAGGGCTCAGTTGTGTAATTTTCTAACACAGCATGATCAATGACGAAAACCTTGTTAGCCCCGTACTGTATAAGGTCCTCAGCTTGATCTTTAATGTTATGACCAAGTAGGACTGCAACAACTTGCTGATTGATCTCTCTGGAGAGTCTGGCCGCTTCACCGATAATCTCATAACTTACCTTTTGGATAACACCACCGCGCTGTTCGACGATTACAAAAATATCTTTTCTCATTGCTTTTCTTCCTCTCATTAGACGAAGTGACGCTGGATTAGCGTTCCTATGATAGCATCGATTGCTTCGTCAGCAGATACATTATTTAAGATAGTGCCGGGGGTGTGCAAATGTTTGCCAAATGAAAGGAACACATTAGTAGGAGAACCGCTAAGTCCAATAAAATCAGGATTGAAGTGTTCTTTAAGATCATCAAATCCCCAAATGGTGACGTTTTTTTTGTAAGCATCAACAATTCCTTTTATACTCATATAACGTGGTGAGCTCATCTCCGAGAGCGCTGTTATCAGACAAGGGGTATTAACTTTGAGAATGTACGTTTGATTTTCAAATTGACGCTCAACAATCAGGTAATCTTCTTCAACTTTAATGTCCTTTGCATAACATATTTGTGGAATATGCAACTGCTCTGCAATTTGCGGACCAACTTGTGCGGTATCACCATCAATTGCTTGACGCCCGGTTATAACAAGATCAAAACCGATCCTAAACAGAGCGGAAGAAATGATTACTGCAGTAGCATAAGTATCGGACCCACCAAACCTACGATCAGATAGAAGATATGCGTGATCTGCGCCCATAGCTAGAGCTTCTCGCAAAGCCCTTTCCGCCTGAGGAGGGCCCATGCAGACAACAGAAACGGTTCCTCCAACTTGTTCTCGCAACTGAAGCGCCTTTTCAAGGCCAGCTTTATCATCATGATTGATAATCGATGGAACACCTTCGCGAATTAATGTATTGGTTTTGGGGTTTAGTTTTACCTGAGTGGTATCTGGCACCTGTTTGATACAAACAACAATCTTCATTTTCTAGAACGTTCCTTTCTTATCTTAACTTCATAGAACTGGAGATTACCATTTTCATAACTTCGCTGGTGCCCTCATATATTTCAGTAATTTTAGCATCGCGATACATGCGTTCAACCGGATACTCTCGGCAAAATCCATAGCCTCCAAAAAGTTGAATTGCAAATCGAGATGCTTCAACAGCAACTTCAGATGCCATTAATTTTGCCATGGCAGCCATATGCCCAAACATCTCAGTATTATCTTCAGCTACTGCTGCGCGCCATGTCAGTAGACGAGCGGCGTCGATTTTGGTTTGTATTTCAGCAAGCTTGAATTGCGAATTCTGAAAGGAAATAATATTCTTTCCAAACTGCTTCCGCTCCTTAGCGTATTTAATAGCTTCATTGAGTGCACCTTGTGCAATTCCAACAGCTTGTGCAGCAATGCCGATACGACCGCAATCTAAGGCTGACATTGCAATTTTAAAGCCACTTCCTACTGGTCCAAGAATGCGGCCACTATCGACCCGAACATTGTCATATGAAACGATACAGTTAGAGGCGGCTCGAATGCCCATGCGCTTGATATTATCGCTGATAGTTATACCGTTTGACCTTTTAAGATCGACAATGAAAGCTGTCATCCCCTTGTAAGCTGGAACATTACGATCAGTGAGCGCAAAAACAATGCAAGTATCAGCAAAGCCTGAATTAGTCGTAAAAATCTTGGATCCATTTATGACCCAACTATCTCCGTCTTGGACAGCGGTGGTTTCCGCTCCTTGTACATCAGAACCTGCGCCAGGTTCAGTAAGACCATAGCAACCAATTTTGGTACCGTTGATTAAAGGACGAAGATATTTCTCTTTTTGTTCCTCTGTGCCAAAATTGTTGATACATGAGCAGCAAAGGGAGGTATGGACAGATAAAGTAATGCCTGTGCTAGCGTCAACTTTTGAAATCTCTTCTATGCATAATGCATATGCTAAAGTATCGCTCCCCTCCCCTCCAAATTGCTTTGAATATGGAATTCCAAAAAAACCGTATTTTTGCAACTTTTGTAGTAGAGCAGAATTATATTCTTCCTTTTCATCCATCTCTGCGGCTAATGGTTTGATTTCGGTTTCCGCAAAGCGACGGAATAGCTCCTGTTGGAGTAGATGCGAATTATCCAGTTTGAAATCCATCGTTTTCTTTTTCCTCCTATAAGCAATGGAAAACAGTTATTAAAGATTAACAATCAATACAATGTATTACTGCTTTTCATACGCTCTAATTTGTTACAAAAAGGCCCTGTTGAATCCGCCACTACCAATGTGTCGAGATAAAACGAAATTCTATATTAGTCCAAGTTTTTTTGCTTGAAAATGCAGTTCATCCCTAAATTTAGGATGAGCTACACGAATAAGCGCCAGGGTACGTTCTTTTGTTGACTTACCAACTAATTTAGCCACTCCTTGTTCGGTTACAACATATTCAATTAATGTCCTCGGAAGACTGATAGGCGTTCCAGGCTTGAATGAGGGTGTAATCTTTGAGAATTTTCCGTTTCTCGTCATAGATTCGAGTACGACAATCGATTTTCCCTCAAGATTTGCTGAAGCTCCTGAAGCGAAGTTGCAGATACCTCCCATGCCACTATGCTGCTTGCCTTTTAAAAATTCTGAGTTGGCCTGGCCAAGAAGATCAACTTCTACAGCATTGTTTATTGCGGTCATTCGGTGTTGTTCATATATTGTTCCTGGATTAAGCACAGTTTGACAGCTGTTAAGCTCGAGGCCAGGGTTATGTGCTGACCAAGAGAAGAGGTCAGGAGTCCCTACCATCTGGGTAAAAACAGATTTTCCTGGCTTCATACTTTTGTATGCGTTTGTAATTACCCCCTTGTTCGTAAGGTGCATGAGAATATCGCCATAGACTTCAGTATGGACGCCAAGATCATGTTTTCCTTCGAGAAACATCATAGAGGAGGAATTCAGGCGACCGAGTCCGACCTCAATGGTAGCCTCGTTTGGTATTAGCTCCGAGAGATAGCCACCGATAGCCTTATATGTCTCAACACTTTTTTCATCGATATCTATGGGTACATTCATGAGTTCATAGTCTTCACCTTCATCCACAACATAATCAATCTCGCTAATGTGGATTAAATTACTACCATATATGAACGGGAAGTTAGCGTTTGTTTCAGCAATAACAAGTTCTGCATTATCACATGCATGGCGAATGAAGTCTGTGCATGTACCCATGGACATATAGCCATATGCATCTGGCTTAGAAACCTCAATCATCGCAACGTTGCTATCGAGAGCAGAGGTAGCCGTTTTATCATACATCCAGTATTCACTTGGAATAAAGTCTACTCTACCTTGATCATACAATGAGTAAGAACTGTCATTGAGAAAACTGGTTGCAGGACGAAAACCGTGGCCCACATTTTCCTCATCTACAAGGAAATTAATGATAGGAGCATAATAGTAGACGCCATTTAAATCAGAACGCTTGGAAAGTTTGCGAAGGATACCACGACACTCGCGATTACCTGTCATGATGCGATCACCGTTTTTGATAAGGGTCGCAGCCTGATCCAAACTTACAATTTTTCTTTTATATTCCTCTTGCCATGTCATTACCTATAACCCCCTATTGGAAGTCACTGTTTTTCGTCAGTTTCTGCTTCCGATTTCCATGCGAGGGCAGCTTTAAGGCCCTGTTCATTAACAATTTTATTGAACTCCGCCTGTTCTTGTGTTTGATTGATTCTGCATAGATTGAACATCTCAGCAGCAAAGTCCATTGCGTTGCGCATGCCCATAATTTCATAGGTCTTATTAATCTCGTATTTGAGCATTCGGATTGATTCAGCAGGTTGGTCCGCTAGACGATTAGCAAGTTTCATTGCTTCTTCGTCCAACTTATCAGCGGGAACAACAAAGTTAACAACGCCTGCTTCTTTTAGGTCTTTCGCACTCATGAAGTCACCTAAAAAAACCAATTGTTTAACGCGATTCATTGTCATCTTCCATGGTTCGACTAGTACATTATTAATGTAAGAATATTTGAGTTCAGGCTCACCGAACATTGCATCCTCAGAAGCAATAAGAAGGTCACAAAGAAAAGACATCCAGACACCGCCACCAATACAGTAGCCCTGAACAGCTGCAATTACAGGCTTTTTTGCTTCCCAGATCGACCGAAAGTTGTTAAGTTCCATCAACGAATTTTCCCGTCGGGCGGGTACGTCTATAATTGGTGTTTCAATGCTTTCTTTTAGGTCAAATCCAGCAGTAAAAGCTTTGTCTCCAGCAGCGCAGAGAAGAATTACATTGGTTTTTGGATCAGCATCAGCCTTGCGAATTATATCACCGAAATTTTCTACTAACTCATTGTTTAAAGCATTTCGAACTTTTGGACGGTTCAGCATGACCTTTCCCACTTTGCCTTCGCGTTTATATACCAAAACTTTTTCACTCATAGTGGCACTCCTTTTCTTTATTCTTGCATAGAAATTCATAAAGTTGCTAGTAATAAAACCAGCTTATATCAAACGATGATTAAACATCTGCAAAAGAGTCATAGACATATTCTTGCTTTGATAAGGTTCGCTTTTTCTAATTACAATGAAAAGTATATGTAACCAGGAAAAGAACTCTTGCGTTAAAAATACAGCCGAACTATGCTGGCATCAGGTTAATCTGATGCCAGCGTCAGCACATGCAAATTAAATCTTTTGAGCTTGATCTTTCGGTTGTGTTAATAAGCTCACAACAACAAAAGCAATCAGTGACGGCAGTATTGGGAATATTGATGCAAACGGCAAGGCTACACCACAAAATTTATAGAGAATAACAAAGAAGATTCCCACAATGGAAGAGGCGATAGCGCCCGCTTTTGTCGCTTTTTTCCAGAAGATGCCCCCTACAACCATGACCAGCGTGCCAGCACAAAGGAATGTATAAGCGTAGGAGAGCAAGCTTGTAATCATTTCTGCGCCAAGAGCGATGTAGAGGGTTATAAGACCAGCAACAAGAGTAATAACTTTGCCCAGCTTAGCGAGCTTTTCTTGACTGGCATCTTTATTGATGAACTGGCAATAAATATCTTTTGTGGCAGAAGCGGTGACATAAATGAGCTGAGAATCGACAGTGGACATAACCGCAGCCATCAATGACGCAATCATTAAAGCACCGATAAACGGGGGAAGAGCCTCCATCATGACTTTGAAAATAATCATGCCAGAAGGTACATCGGGAAAGAGAGCTTTTCCATACATTCCCATTAAAACTGGAAGGATAACAAACGGCAAGAGAATAATCCCGCCCCATAGAGCAGAGTGGAACGCAGTTTTTTCATCTTTGGCAGATGTATTGCGTTGGAAAGAAGCGCAGGAGATTAGACCGTAAAGCATACCAGGCACAGCGTTCATTACAATTGCTTCAGGATCTGCATTGAAAAGTCCCCATTCTACAGGCTCAAGTGTTGCATGCATTAATTCAAAAGCACCAGAACTAAACATATACCCTAGGGCTATTAAGGTGCAAGAAAAGATAATGCCAACTTGAATAACGTCCGTCATCATTACACCCCACTGGCCAGACATAGAAGCATAAATAAACACCACTACCGTACAGAGAATGGCTCCAACTATAGGATTTAGGCCGAGATATTCAAATAAGTTTTTTCCAGCAACGATTTGTCCAGCCATAATGCTGACCGCAGCCGCGCAGTTGATCACAGCATATATCGTTCCACAAGTCCGACCGCCATAATTCTTGTCAATGACCTCCGACAAAGTCAGACAGTCTTCCCTTTTCATACGCTTCGCCATGACTAGAGCATAAATTATGTAACTCAAACACGCTCCAACACCATACCAAACGCCAGCAAGGCCATAAACAGCTCCATTTTGCGCCCCGCCGACAACGACACCATTTCCGATATGGGATCCAATATAAGATCCGCAAACGAGTAGAAATGAACCTTTTTTTGCAGCAGTAACATATTCATCAAAATTGTCAGATTTGCTACGGCCGAGCCAGCCAATGAACAGCATAGCAGCCATGTACACGGCCAGTACTACAACGATGAGGGTAAGATGATCCATATTTTTCCTCCTAAAATTCTATTTGTAGCATTTGGGTGACGTTTTGCTATAGACGTAAATCGTCTTTGGAGTGACTTTTCTTAATGCTTCAAGATGCTATATTTTTGGATGAGCTTTTCATCAACATCAATACCAAAACCTGGTGTCTGTGGCATAGGAATGCAGCCATCTGTTTTATCCAATAGTAAATTTCCTTTTGTTATGCCTTGAAATACCTCTGGAGTAAGGACTGGTGGGTCACAAGGATATTCTAGCCATGTAAAATTAGAGTAGGAGGCAACCAGATGCATGCTTTGCAGCACACCTGTTCCAGGAATATAAGCATGTGGATTAACGATCTTTCCACAAGCATCGGCTAGTGCAGCAATCTTTCGGATATAGCTGATGCCCGTGCTCATGGTACAGTTGGGCTGTAAAATGTCGTAGCATTTTTTCTCAAGCATGATCTTAAAATCGGGTAGACCAATATTAATTTCGCCACCTGCTATGGCAATATCCACTGTTTCGTTTAATCTAGCGAGTCCATCGAAATCATAACGCCAAAGTGGCTCTTCTAGCCATGTGCAATTTAACTGTTCCATTTCGCGAGCAGTTTCGAGCGCACGATTGTAGCTCCAGACTGGAGGAAAAGAATGATAGTTGCGCTCACAAGCAGTTCCCTGATTCGCATCAGCCATAATCTCTAACTTGTCACCGACAGCCTTACGCACCGTTTCGATGATTGCAATGTCGTCCCGTATCTTCTCATTTGACAAACGAACTTTGACTGCTCGAAAACCCATTTCAACAAGGCGCTGAGCATCGTCATAGCGCTCTTCATTTGAGCGGATCTCGCCCCATGCAGCATATACCGGAATACGATCACGAAAGGCACCAAGAACTTTATAGGTTGGCATTCCTGCTTTTTTGCCGACAATATCCCAGCACGCATTTTCAATCACCCACGGTCTTGTAGCAACGCGAGCGACATTTCGAAGTTTAAGCATAATTTTTTCTACATCTCGGGGATCTTCGCCAATGAGAAACGATCTTGCATAATCGATGGTGCTGCATATAATTGGAAGTATTCCATGTGGTGCTTCCATGCAGGAGTAACCAGTGATTTCTTCGTCCGTATGAACACGGACGAGAAAGATTATTTGTCCATTCTCCGTATTACCAGGATACCATGTTGGATGAAATGGCCTTGAATAAGGAATTTCGACGCAATCATAGGTGATATCTTCGATTTTCAAGAAAACCAGCTCCTTTCCTTTAATTTATATTTTTAAAAAAGAATTCTTTTTTTATTACTTTATAGTAATCGTATCAATTAACATTTCCGCTGTGAAACAGTAAATTTGCGTCAATGTACAACATAGTGTTGATTCATTTGTTGTATTTCCTGTTATAACTTGCTATACTTTAATAAGGAAGATTGAATATTTATACGTGTTATTCAGGGGAAATAAAATGACATTTCGACAGTTGAAATATTTTTCAGTGATTTTTGAATCGAAAAGCTTGGTGAAGGCTTCATCAAAGCTCTATATTTCCCAGCAAGGTCTCAGTCGTATTCTGATGACACTTGAGTCGGAAATTGGTCAACTGTTTTTTCGTAAGCATAATGGCTTAGAGCCCACGCCATTAGGAACGATGCTTTACGTTGCATGTCAGCCTGTACTACACGAGATGAGCGAACTAGAACAAATAGTTTCTGGTTTTTCACGATTATCGTCTAAGCGAATGGAGATAGGTTTAATTGGTGGTACAAGATATCTAAACTCTATAAACATTCGTGAAATTTGGAGCAAGAAATTTCAAAGCAGTTATCCGGATACTCGGTTGGAGGCGAGAGAGCTGAGTTATGCGCAGGGACTTGAACTGCTCAGCGAAAACAAACTTGACATGATTACATATTCGGATTATATATCTTCAAGTGATTTTGTTCAGATTGATTTAAAAACATGGGATCGCGTTTTATTGGTGCCAAAGGGGCATCCTTTGAATAATAAAAAGAGAGCTTCTCCGAAAGTGTTAAAAAATGAACGTCTTATTCTATACATTAATGAGCGCGCCAATCAAAGTCTTCTGCAATATTGCAAACAAAACGAGTGTTATCCAGATGAAATTGTGTACTTGAGTGATACTCTTTATATGTATGACGCTTGTCAGAAAGAAGGCTGTCTCGGCCTTACCATCAATGAATATTACACTAATTCTCTTCTTCCACAGTTTTCTTCGCTTACTGTAAAACCGTTTACAGAGAAATTCTTACCTTATACTGTTTCTGTTCTATTCCGAGAAGACCATAAAATGGCGAAAGTTTTTTATGCTCTTGCTGACGAGTTGAAAATTTTTTTTGCAAATTGTATCAGATGATCTTAGTTATTATAAGGCTACAAAAGCCAGTAGTGTTTTGGATGTTTTGAGATAGAAAGGATCATGGTTTTATGATGTATAAAAAACTTGAAAAGGCTTTACACACCGTCGCACAAACTTCATTAGCATGCTTGCCTACACCTTTTCAACGCTTGAAACATTTGGAAAGTCAGTGGGGATATCCTGATATTTTTATCAAGCGTGATGATTTAACCGGGCTAGGGCCAGGAGGCAATAAACTTAGGAATCTAGAATTTCTTTTAGGAGATGCATTATCACTGAAAGCTGACATTATCCTTGCATCTGGACCAGTTCAATCCAACCTATGTTCGTTAGTTGCTGCAGCCTGCGCAAAACTTGGTCTTAGATGTGTATTGGTACATAACGGAGAAAAACCACTACGCAGAGAGGGGAATGTTCTTCTTAATCACTTACTCGGCGCAGAATCGTACTATTTAGGCAAGGTTTCTTCGCAGGAACGCGACGCTTACGTTAATTCCTTGGCAAAAAAGCTCTCCAAGGGATGCACGCCCTATGTCATTAAAAATGGTGGAACCAGTGGACGTGGCGTGCTTGGTTATGTTAAGGCAATCTCTGAATTGTATCATCAAGTTGAGACCGTCGGCCTTCCTGGCCTAACAGTCTTTATTCCAGCGGGCAATGGTGGAATAGCTAGTGGACTGATTTATGGGAACACTTTATGTAATTTACCTCTTCGTATCGTCGTTGTCAGTGTTGAAAATGATAAAAATGTTTTGACAGCTAACATCGAACACACGATTCATGAAGCTGAAAGTCTACTAGGCTTACCTTTCCTCAGCGAGCTAAAATACGTATGTGAAATAACAGATCGATATAGAGGAGATGGATGGGGAATAAACACACCGGAAAGTAGCAAGATCATTGCTGAGTTCTCAAGTACGGAAGGAATTGTGATTGAAAATGTATACAACAGCAAAGTACTTGTTGCGATGCATGACTATATTCGTTCGGGTAAAGTTAAAGGCCCTATTTGCTTTCTTCACACCGGTGGGTTTGGGTCGTTATTTTCTCAGTATTAAGATGACAAAGAAAGAACAAAAGGTTATTACGAAAGATCTTCTTTTCATATCGCGTTATGATTATACAAGACAAAGTTATGTTAACATGACGAAAAACCATACACTAACTAAATATTCTTTTCCAGCGTCTTCTTGGGCTATTCCGGACTCAAATAGCGCCCTCCAACTCAGCAAGGTCTACGCGATTGCATAAAAGCATACAGGCAAGCATTTGGTATTTACGATGACCAAATACTTGCTTGTACGCATCTATCTCCTTAATAATAAGCAACGGCTTATAAAATCGATTACATTATTTTCCTTAAAGTTCACAATTCGGCACACCATGGTTTTCAAAAACCAATTTTAAACCAATTTTGCAGCCCTCTGTCGCAAAGACGATTTCGGCCGCTTTAAGCTCAAGGGCCCGTGCCTCTTCGATATTGTTTTGTGTAGCCTTTCGAACATACCGTTTCCTTGAAGCATAGGCAAAAAAATCACCGAGCGTATCCTTTTTGGATACGCTCGGTGTTTTCGTTTCTTTGTCGATCACAAATGTGATGCGCGTCTTATGCTTAGTACTCAATCGCCGCTAAGCGCTTGTAATTCTCGTAACGCTCTTTGGCTGCTTTTTCCGCTGCAATGTACAGTTCGTTGGCGGCATCCGGGAAGTTGCGTTTGAGAGAGGAGTAACGAACCTCGCCCATCAGGAATTCTTGGAAGTCGGCCGTAGGCTCTTTGGAGTCAAGCTGGAACGGGTTCTTTCCTTCCTGTGCGAGCAGCGGATTGTAGCGCCACAGATGCCAGTAACCGGCTTCAACCGCCTGCTTCTCGCGTTCCTGGCTCTTACCCATGCCGATGCGGATGCCGTGGTTGATGCACGGTGCATAGGCGATGATGAGGGACGGGCCGTCGTAAGCTTCTGCTTCACGCAATGCCTTGATCGTCTGGTTCTGGTTCGCACCCATAGCGATTTGCGCAACGTACACGTAACCGTAAGTGGACTGCATGAGGCCGAGATCCTTCGACTTGATGCGCTTACCAGAAGCGGCAAATTGCGCAATCGCGGCGAGCGGCGTAGCCTTCGAGGACTGACCGCCGGTGTTGGAGTAAACTTCGGTATTCATAACGAGGATATTGACGTCTTTGCCCGAAGCAAGGACGTGATCCAATCCGCCGTATCCGATATCAAATGCCCAACCATCGCCACCAAAGATCCACTGCGACTTCTTGGTCATGTAATC
This sequence comes from Murdochiella massiliensis, assembly GCF_900059565.1. Classification (GTDB taxonomy): domain Bacteria; phylum Bacillota; class Clostridia; order Tissierellales; family Peptoniphilaceae; genus Murdochiella; species Murdochiella massiliensis. Next base: position 1,273,854 of record NZ_FIZW01000002.1, on the reverse strand, counting down.
TTTAAGATCCACAATTTCATCGAGGAGTTTTTGTCCCTCGGCATTGTTCACGCCGGCCTTGGCTGCCTCCAAGATGTCAGCCGTAGCGGCTTTCGAGGCGCGATAGTCACCCTTGTCTTCCATCCAAGTCTTAAACAGGTCGTTAAGTGGCGAGTCAATCTGCAAATCAAGGAATTGTTTCATCTTGGTTTCCACCAGATCGCGGTTGGATTCCGTCGCCAGCAACATACCATAGCCATATTCCGCAGCGTCCTCAAAGAGCGAGTTGCCCCATGTCGGACCGCAGCCGTTGGCATCGACCGTATACGGTGAAGACGGTGCCGAAGCGCCCCAAATGGAGGAGCATCCGGTTGCGTTTGCGATGAGCATACGGTCACCGAAGAGCTGCGTCAAAAGACGTGCATACGGCGTTTCGCCACAGCCTGCGCAGGCGCCGGAGAACTCCAACAGGGATTGTTTGAACTGTGATCCCTTGACCGTGGTATCCGGCATAACATCTTCTTTATAGCCCACCTTCTCATGCGCATATTCCCAGAAGCCCTTTTGTGCTTCATATTGCTCTTCGAACGGCTTCATGACAAGCGCCTTGGTCTTGGCCGGGCAGACATCCGCGCAGTTTCCGCAGCCCGTGCAGTCCAGCTGAGAAACCTGAATGCGGAAGTTGAGTCCTTCCATTCCCTTGCCAATGGCTTTCTTGGAAACAAAGCCCTCCGGCGCGTTCTTCTGGTCTTCTTCATTTAACAGGAACGGACGGATGACTGCGTGCGGGCAAACATACGCGCACTGGTTACACTGGATACAGTTGTCAATCTGCCATTCCGGAACATAGAGGGCAATGCCGCGCTTCTCGTATTGCGAAGTACCGGCATCCCAGTGTCCATCTTCACGTCCGACAAAAGCGGAAACCGGAAGATCATCACCTTCGTTGCGAAGCATCGGGCGAACCACTTTCTTAAAGAAGTCGGGCGTACCCGAAAGATCTACTGCCTCGTCCTCGGCATTCGCCCAAGCGGCCGGAATGTCCACCTTCTCGAGCGCTTCAATGCCCAGGTCAACCGCTTTGTTATTCATGTTCACAACGTCATCACCCTTATGGCCGTAGGCTTTAACGATGGAATCCTTCAAATGCGCAACCGCTTCATCAATAGGCAGAACACCCGAAAGTTTGAAGAACGCCGATTGAATAATCATGTTGGTGCGATTGCCCAGGCCGATATCCTGCGCCAGTTTGGAGGCATTAATGATATAGAACTGAATGTCCTTTTCAGCTAAATAGCGCTTCATCTGTCCCGGAAGATGTGTTTCCAATTCGTCCTTCGTCCATGTACAGTTGAGCATAAACACGCCGCCCTGTTTAAGGCCACGGAGCAGATCGTATTGATGGACATACGCCTGTTTTGAGCAGGAGACAAAATCCGCTTCATCCAAAAGATAGGTGGAACGAATCTTATTCTTGCCGAAGCGCAGATGCGAAATGGTCAAACCGCCGGATTTCTTCGAGTCGTAGAAGAAATATCCTTGCGCGTTCTGATCGGTGTTGTCGCCGATAATCTTAATGGCCTGTTTGTTGGCGCCGACCGTACCGTCGGAGCCGAAGCCCCAGAATTTGCAACGTGTGGTTCCCTCTTCACGAATGTGTAAAATTTCCGACTGATCCAGGGAAAGATTGGTCACATCATCTTCAATGGAGATGGTGAAGTGGTTCTTGGGTTCATCTTTTTCCAGGTTGCGGAATACCGCAAGAAGATGCGTCGGAATCGTGTCCTTAGAGCCCATGCCGTAGCGTCCGCCGACGACCAGCGGATGAATATCCGAATCGTAAAGCGCAGCACGAACATCCATATAAAGCGGTTCACCCAGCGCACCCTTTTCTTTCGTGCGGTCCAGAACGGCAATCTTCTTCACGTTCTTCGGCAACGCTTCAAGGAAGTGTTTGCGGCTGAACGGACGATAGAGACGTACCTTAACCATGCCGAGCTTGTTTCCCTTTTCCGCCTCAGCATCAATGACCTCTTCCATGGCCTCGCAGGCGGAGCCCATCAGCACCACGACGTTTTCCGCTTCGGGATCGCCGTAGTAATCAAACAGATGATAGGAGCGACCGGTCTTTTCGGAGACCTTTTTCATGTTCTTTTCCACGATGGGGATAATGTCTTCGTAGAAACGGTTCGAGGCTTCCAGGTTCTGGAAGAAAATATCCGGCGACTGGGAGGTGCCCATCGTCTTCGGACGATTCGGATTCATCGAACGATCACGGAACGCCTGAATTGCCTTGTGATCCACCATATCATCCAAATCTTTGAAATCCCAAACCGCGACTTTGTTAATTTCATGTGATGTACGGAAGCCGTCAAAGAAATGGCAGAACGGCAGAGAACCCTCAATAGCGCTCAAATGCGCTACCGCACCCAGATCCATGACTTCCTGTACGGAGCTTGAGCAAAGGAATGCGAAGCCGGTCATGCGCGCCGAGTTGATGTCGGAATGATCACCGTAAATAGAGAGCGCATGGCTGGCTACAGCACGTGCAGCCACATGGAAAACGCCCGGCAGATTCTCACCCGCAATCTTATACATATCCGGAATCATCAGCAATAAACCCTGTGAAGCCGTATAGGTGCTCGTCAGCGCACCGGCGGCAAGAGAACCGTGTACAGCGCCCGCCGCACCGGCTTCGGACTGCATCTCCACCACATGCACCGGTTTGCCGAAAATGTTGTTCATCCCATTGGCTGCCCAAGTATCGACGTGCTCCGGCATCGGGGACGAAGGGGTGATCGGATAGATCGTCGCCACTTCCGTAAACGCGTACGAAACATAGGCGGCAGCTTCGTTGCCATCCATTGTTTTGAATTTTTGGACCATAGTTTCTCCTGACTTTCTGTGCGGCCATCCTGCCGTTTTCTGGGGAAATCCCCACTGTTCTCCATCTTTTTGAACTATCTTAAAGTATAAAATAAAGCCGTTCTTCCGTCAAACTTCCGCCCAATATGCATCCGCTTCCTGCTCATTTGTGTGCCATTTTCCGCGATTTCCCACCGCTTTCCCGATTTCTGCACGACCCTATTGCACGCCCTCTTCGCGCGCCTGGCGGTTTGATTCTTCAATCAGGCGATTGTTTAACTCCAATGCGGCGTTATATCCCATTTGTTTGAGACGGTTGTTGCGCACCGCCACTTCGATAATCATGCCGAGATTTCGTCCCGGTTTCACCGGCACGGTAATCGCCGGAAGACGAACGCCTAAAATTTCGGTATATTCATCCGCAATGCCGAGACGATCGTATTCTTTCTCGTCCTGCCAGTCCTCAAGCATAATCACCAGCTCGATTTCCGTTTCTTCCTTTACCGAGCCGATGCCGTAGAGACGGCGAATATCCAAAATCCCGAGACCGCGAATCTCCATGTAATGCCGAATGTTCTCCGGGGCCTGTCCGATCAAGCTGTTGTCCACACGCGTCAGTTCCACCACGTCATCCGCTACAAGACGATGTCCCCGAATAAGCAAATCCAACCCGGTTTCCGACTTTCCTACGGCGCTCTTGCCTCGAATGAGCACGCCCGTACCGAAAACATCCATTAATCCGGCATGCACGGTTGTGCGCGGTGCCAGCAATTTTTCCAGTTCCTGATTCATTTTCGCAACCAGCTTTGTCGTTTGCAGCGGCGTGCGCAAAATCGTCTTGTTGTAATAATCGGCTAAGTCCAAAATATCGTCGGTGATCGCCTGATCATAGGAGTAAATGAGCGCCGGAATGGGATAGGAAAAAAGCCCCCGGAAACGCTCATAGCGCAGCTGCGGAGAAAGCTGCATATAGTAAATGTATTCTACCCGGCCGATAATCTGTAGGCGTCCCCAGGGAAAATTCTCCATGAAGCCCGCAAGTTGTAGACCCGGGCGGTTAACATCCGCGCCCTTGATGATGATGTCATCATAATCTGTCGAGCGCGACACCACTTCCAACCCGGTCTTCTCCACCAGTTCGGCCAATTTTACGGTTCGATTTTCGCTCTCCATGATTACTCCTCTTTCTGCTCATCGCCCGACTTCCGTTTTGCTTCGTGTTGAAAATAGTCCCAAACCGACTGCGCTGCGGAATGGGTCATCCCTTCGACCGCGGAAAGATCCTCCACCGACGCATCCTTGATCTTTTCGATGGATCCGAAGGCACGAAGCAAGGCCGTGCGGCGCTTCTTGCCGATTCCTGCAATGCCGTCCAAGGCGGATTGTGTCATGGCACCGGAGCGCAGCCGTCTGTGATACGTAATCGCAAACCGATGCACTTCTTCCTGTACAACATAAAGAAAATGATACAGCGGCGAACGGGTATCGAGTTCCCACTCCCGTTCCTTATAAAACAGAGCACGGGTCACATGGCGATCGTCTTTGACCATGCCGACAACGGGAATATCCAGATTTTGTGCGCGAAGCACATCCTCCGCCACGTGCACATGCCCTTTTCCTCCATCCATCAGGATGACGGAAGGCAAAACGCCGAATCCGGTATTGGTTTTTCCTTCGGCTCGGTCACGCAAGCCGTGAGCAAATCGCCGGGAAAGCATTTCGCGCTGTGAGGCGTAATCATCACTGCCTTCCACGCTTTGAATTTTGAACTTGCGGTATTCCTTCGGCTCTTTGCGTTCCCGATGAAAGACCACCATCGCTCCGACGTTCTGTACCCCGGAAACATTGGATACGTCATACGCCTCGACACGGGAAAGTTCGCGGCCGACAATGGTTTCTAATGCGCGAATCCCTGCATCCTTGTTACGCTCTTTTCGCTCCTCGCGCGCAAGCGCTTTCGTTAGTTGCTCCTCGGCATTGGCCTGCGCCGTGCGCAGAAGAGCCAGCTTATCGCCTCGTTTCGGCACCCGCAATTGCACTGCGCGTCCTTTTCGCTCGCTCAGGAACGCGGCAATGGCCGTTTCCTCCTCGGGCATCACCGCTAAAAAGAGTTCGCCCGGAATGTATGTCGCGTCCAGATAAAACTGTTTTAGAAAGGAAGCCAGGATCGCTTTTTCTTCCTCCTGGTATTCTTCCTGAATCCGAAAGGTGCGTCGATCCACGACCTTTCCGCCGCGAACGAAAAAGACCTGCATAATCACCTGCGCACCGCTGCGAGCCATGGCAATCACGTCCGCATCTTTTCCTCGCGCCAACGTCACCTTCTGTTTTTCCTGCAGAGCATCGAGATTGTAAAGCGCATCCCGAAAGCGCGCCGCCCGTTCATAGTCAAGCGCCTCGGATGCCGCAACCATCTCCTGTGTCCACTGTGTGCGAATCGTCCGGTCGTTTCCTTTGAGCACTTCTTCCACCTGATGCACCTGTTCCAGGTAGTCCTCTTCGTTCGCCAAGCCCACACAAGGCGCGGGACACTGCCCCAAGTCATAATTGAGACAAGGCCTTTTCAGACGCGCACCACGATCGAAATCAAGACGGCAGGTGCGCAGACCGAAAAGGCGCTGAAAAAGACGGATGGTGTCATTGACGGCATAGGCGTTCGGAAACGGGCCGAAGTATTTTGCGCCGTCCGATTTTACCTGCCGCACTTTAAGAAGGCGCGGATAACGTTCCTGCGGAATACAGATATAGGGATATTGCTTGTCGTCGCGAAGCAGAATGTTGTAATGCGGCCGGTGCTGTTTGATGAAATTAGATTCCAATACCAGCGCTTCTACCTCATTGTCCACAACGATGTATTCAAAATGATCCACGTGCTCCACCATGGCAAGCACTTTTGGGCTCTTGCCATGGGAGGAGGGCGTGAAATAAGAACGCACACGCCGGCGCAGCGAAATAGCCTTTCCCACATAAATGATGACATTGTGGGCATCGCGCATCAGATATACACCCGGCGATTCCGGCACGCGTTTCAGTTCCTCGGAAAAATCCTTCATTCCCTCGTCTCGCGTTCAAGCGGCTTGCAGCGTGCAGACAGGTAGTGGAGGTCTTCGTCTTCCAGATGCGGAGAAAGTTTTTCGTAGCACGTAGCGTTGTACTCGTTAAGCCATTGCAGCTCGTCATCCGTAAGCATGTCCACATTAACCGGTCGCGTATCGATGGGCACCCAGGTCAAAGCCTCCAGGGCATACCATGTGCCGAACTCGTTCGTTTCCTTCTCTACGCAGAGCGTGATGGATTCGATGCGAATGCCGTGTTTGCCGGCAATGTAGAGGCCCGGTTCCATCGAGGTGACCATGCCCGGAGCCAACTCGACAATGCCGCCCCCTCTCGGAACATTTGTAAACGACTGCGGACCTTCGTGGACAGCCAAAATGTGACCCACGCCGTGGCCTGTGCCGTGGAAATAGGTCTTTTTCGCCTGATACAGTGGAGACATGGCAAGAGAAGAAACGTAGATGCCCGGCGTTCCCTTCGGAAAAACGGCCGTCATGCCGGCAATATGCGCCTTCAACACCAACGTGTAATCTTCACGTTCCTCGTCAGTCACCTGCCCCATAGCTACGGTTCGGGTAATGTCCGTCGTGCCTTCCAGATAATGACCGCCGCTATCCACCAGCAGCATCCCCTTGGGTTCAATGGTGGCGGTGGTTTTGCTCAGCATCGGATCATAATGAACAATCGCCGCATTGGGCCCGTAGCCAATGATTGCGCCGAAGCTGTCCATCAGGAAATTCTTCTGCTCCGCACGCAATTCATGCAATTTGCGTACCGCCGCACGCTCATTAACCGAACGTGACGGTGCGCCGGTTTCCACCCAGTTGAAGAACTTGACCAACGCGACACCGTCTTTAATGTATGCCTCTTTCATGTTGGAAATTTCGGTTTCGTTTTTGATGGCCTTCATCAGCGAGGTGAGGTTTGTTCCCTGCTGAATCTTCACGTTTTCACGCAGGCAACGGAAAAGCGTAATGCTCGTATAGTCGGGGTCGAGATACACGATCTTCTGTCCGGCAATTTCCGCCAAAGCGGATCCAATCGAATCGTAATCTAAGATCTCAACGCCGGCTTCCGCCAAGTTCGTCTGAATTTCCGGGGTTATCTTTTCCATGTTCACAAAGAGCTTGGCTTCGTCTTCCGAAACGAGAGCGTAGCTCAATACCACCGGGGTGTCTTCCACGTCATACCCGCGAATATTGTAAAGATACGCGATATCATCCAGGCCGCTGATAAAGGTATAATCGCAATCGCGATCGCGTAGCATAAAGCGCAGAATGCGCAATTTCTCCTCGATCGTGGCGCCGGAATACGTCTTGTCCAGGAAAAATGCCTGTCTTGAAGGCAGTTCCGGACGATCGGTCCATATGTCGGCAATATAGTCGACATCAATAACCAGAACGCGTTTACCCATGGCCTCTGCCAGCTTACGATAGCGTGAAACCGAGAAGCACATTCCGTCAAAGCCGATTTTCCCAAAAGGAGAGACCTTCTCCCGCAGGAAATCTTCCATCTTCTGATCGATTCCCATGCGATAGAGGGTGATTCCCGATCCCTTCAGCTGCTGCTCAGCCTGCAGAAAATAACGACTGTCGGTCCAAAGACCGGCTTCGTTTCTGGTTACCACCAGTGTGCCGGCGGAGCCTGTGAATCCACTCATAAAAACGCGCGTTTTATAATAATCCGGCACGTATTCCGATTGGTGCGGGTCTGCTGTAGGAACGATGTACGCTTCCAAGTCTCGTTGTGCCATTTTCTTGCGCAAGGCATCCAAGCGTTCTGTGATCGTCATAATGCTCCTTTCTGCCGTATCGGCAAAATCCACGGCCGACATTTCGCCGTCTAATCAACGTTATACATTAAAGCGGAAATGCACAATGTCTCCATCGCGCATGATGTACTCTTTTCCTTCCAAGCGCAATTTCCCCGATTCGCGAATTGCCGCCATGGAGCCAGCTTCCATAAAATCCGTATAGGAGAAAATCTCGGCGCGAATGAACCCGCGCTGAATATCCGAATGAATTTTTCCGGCCGCTTCCCAAGCGCTCGTCCCCTTTGCAATCGTCCAGGCACGCGATTCATCCTCTCCCGTAGTGAGAAAAGACATCAAACCCAAAAGATCATAGGATGCGACGATGAGCCGATCCAGTCCCGACTGGCTGAACCCCATCATAGCCAAAAATTCGGCACGCTCTTCTTCATCCAATTGTGCAATTTCCGCCTCGGTTTTGGCGGAAATCACTACCACGCGAGCCTGTTCCGTTCGAGCGAAATCACGGATCTTTTGCACGTTCTCGTTTGTTGCACCGTCATCTGCACAGTCTTCTTCCGCGACATTGGCCACATAGATCACTGGCTTCACCGACAACAGCTGATAGGAGCTGAGCAGCTTCTTTTCTTCGTCATTGAGCTCCAGGACACGCGCCGATCGACCCTCTTCCAACACTGCCTTAATGCGCTGCAAAAGATCTACCTCGGGACGCACTTCTTTATCCGCTTTCGCCTGCTTCTCTTTTTTGACCAGAATGCGGTCGATCTGTTCCAAATCCGACAGGATAAGCTCCAGGTTGATGGTTTCAATGTCGCGCAAAGGATCTACGGAGCCGTCGACATGCGTCACATTCTCGTCTTCGAAGCAGCGCAACACCTCGACGATGGCTTCGCACGTGCGGATATCGCCCAGAAATTTATTTCCAAGGCCTTCTCCTTTGCTCGCTCCACGCACCAAGCCGGCGATATCGTAAAATTCGATGACCGCCGGAATGACTTTCTTCGATGAAAAACGCTCCGCCAGAACATGAAGGCGCTCATCCGGCACCTCCACCAGGCCGATATTGGGCTCTATCGTATTAAAAGGGTAGTTTTCCGCCGGCACGCCGGCATGGGTTATCGCATTAAAAAGCGTAGATTTCCCGACGTTCGGCAAACCGACGATACCTAATTTCATATTTTCTTACAACTCCTTTATTTTCAAGGGCTCCGAGCGTTCCCTTCGGCGTTTTACGCCATTTCTGCGCCATTTTCACGCCATTCTGTACGCCATTTTTACGCCATTTTGTAAAATCTTACAAGAACAGCGGCAGGAAAATCAGCGATACCGTCGTCATCAGTTTAATCAGAATATTGATGGACGGACCGGACGTATCTTTGAACGGATCGCCGACCGTATCGCCGGTGACGGCCGCTTTATGGGCATCGCTGCCCTTTCCGCCATAAACACCCGTTTCGATGTATTTTTTAGCATTATCCCAGGCACCGCCGGCATTGGCCATCATGATGGCCAGCAAAACACCGGTAATCAGCGCGCCGACCAGAAGGCCGCCGAGCGCTTCGACACCAATGAGCATACCCACCAAAAGGGGAGCGGCAACCGCTAACAAGCCCGGAAGAATCATTTTTCGCAAGGAAGCCTGCGTCGAAATATCAATGCAACGACCGTAATCCGGATTAGCTGTCCCCTGCATAATGCCCGGGCTCTTACGGAATTGTTCGCGCACTTCTTCGACCATCGCATTGGCCGCATCGCCGACGGCATTCATCGTCAGCGCACTGAACAGGAACGGTAGCATACCGCCGATAAACGCACCGGCAATCACTTGCGGCTGCGTAACATCCAAAGTCGAAAGTTGTGCATGTTGCGTATAAGAAGCAAACAGAGAAAGTGCAGTTAACGCTGCAGACCCGATGGCAAAGCCCTTTCCGATGGCAGCGGTGGTATTTCCTACAGAATCAAGTTTGTCCGTAATGGCACGGACGTTTTCCGGTAAAGCCGTCATTTCGGCAATGCCGCCGGCATTATCCGCTACCGGACCATAGGCATCAACCGCAATCGTCATAGCGCAAGTGGCCAACATACCCAGAGCGGCTAAGGAAATGGCATAAAGACCGGCGTTCGTTCCCATGCCGTTCATGCCCATGAAGGAAACGATAATACCGAGCGCAATCAGGAGAATAGGAATTGCAGTGGAGTTCATTCCTACCGAAAGACCGGCAATGATATTCGTTGCGGATCCGGTGGTGGATTCTTTGGCAATCTTTTTCACGAACGGAAAAGTTTCCGATGTGTAAACTTCGGTAATTTTGGAAATACCCAAGCCGACGGCGATGCCGCAAAGAACCGGAATGAACGGACGTACTTCTCCGAATACGATGAAGCTGAACAGCAAAGAGGTAACCAAAAGAATAGCGGACGAATACAAAGTGCCCAGATTCAGCGAACGCTGCGGATTATCCGAACCGCGAACCGATTGAATGCCCACGATGGCGGAAATCAACCCGCAGAACACTAAGGTCAGCGCATACTGCACGCCTTTTTCCTGGAAAGCCAGCGTACCGAGAGTAAGCGCCGACAAGATAGCACCAACATAGGATTCAAACAGGTCTGCGCCCATACCGGCAACGTCGCCGACGTTGTCGCCGACGTTATCTGCAATAACAGCGGGGTTGCGCGGATCATCTTCCGGAATGCCCGCCTCGACTTTACCAACCAGGTCGGCGCCGACATCTGCAGCCTTCGTGTATATGCCGCCGCCCACACGAGCAAACAGCGCCACAAAGGAGGCGCCAAGGCTGAAGCCCATGACAATGCTGGCATCATGGAAAATGAGATAGAAAAGGCTGACGCCAATAGCGCCGAGACCGACAACCACCAGCCCCATAACAGAACCGCTGAAAAACGCTACCTGCAGCGCTTCGTTGATCCCCTTCGTTGCCGCCGCGTTCGTCGTGCGCACGTTCGCCAACGTTGCCGCATTCATTCCAATGAAGCCGGCAAGCATCGAGAAAACGGCGCCAATCAGGAAACAAATGGCCGTAGACCAGGAGCTGAGGCCGAAACCGATTGCGAGAAAAACCACCACCATTAAGGCGGCGATCACCGTATACTCTCGACGCAAAAATGCGAAAGCACCGGCGCGGTTAAGGCTCGCGATGTGCGTCATCTCCTTTGTTCCAGCAGGAAGCCGCTGAATGATTTGCAGCTTCATCATGGCCAGCGCGATCGCGGCCGCGCCAACAATAATGGCAATAATCGCTAAAAAGTTCATGTTTACCTCCAAACAAGACTTCGCCGGATGATCATCCGGCCTTTTTTTCTATTATAGACAATCCTTTTGGACAATACCATTGCCCAGCGTGGGCAAAAGAAAAGAAAATTATAGGTTCTTACGCGCTTTGGGTATACAGGCGTGGAACGAAAGCGCCGGAGAAAAGGCGTAATTGTATCGGATGTTTAAGAAGAGCCGATAATGAAAATGATAGCGCCAATAAAAACAGCGCGAAACAACAAAAGGAGATACAAATGATCAAAGAATTTAAAGCCTTTATTGCGCGTGGAAACGTGCTGGACATGGCGGTTGGTCTGATTATGGGCGCCGCGTTCAAAGCAATTATCGATTCTCTGGTGGCGGATCTGATTACGCCGATTCTCAATGTCTTTCTAAACGGGGTCAACTTCAAAGAATGGACGATACAAGCCGGGCCGATTCTCTTTTCCGTCGGAAACTTTATTAACGCCGTTTTTTCCTTCCTCGTTATTGCCTTTGTGATGTTTCTTCTGATTAAAGCATTCAATAAAATGGCTCCGGCGAAAAAAGAAGAGGCTCCAACCACAAAAACTTGCCCCTATTGCAAATCCGAAGTGGCCATTGATGCAACGCGTTGTCCGCATTGCACGTCTACGCTGGAATAACAGACCTTTCGGGAAACAATATATTTGCTGATTGCATATTTTTCGATCGCTAAAAAACGACAAGCGACATGATTTTTAGATCATGTCGCTTCTTTTTTTACCAACCCTGCCCCTTTTTTTGCCAAATCGTCCGCCTCTTCGTTATAGGTGTTTCCGGTATGTGCCTTTACCTTAACAAAGCGAAGAGTAAGCTGTTCACGCACCGTTTTGGCCTTTTCGGCATATGCGCGCGTCAAGGGAACGTTGGTTTTCCATTCGCCTAATGCCCAGTGGCAAATACCGGCATAGTCGTGGTAGATGGTCAACGTTTTTGCGTGTTGAGCGAGGGCAAGATCCATCGCCTTCTCTGCACCGCGAAGCTCACCGGCAATATTGCGATGGCGGGCATGCTCATCCTTTCCCGAGCCGTAAAAGATTTCTTTTCCGTGCGCGGAAAAGAAGACGACGCCGTAGCCGAATGTTCGGGTTTTGCTGTTAAAAGAGCCATCCACATAGGCGTGGCACTCCCCTTCCGGAATGTTCTCCGGAATCGTGTTTTCGCTTGCCGCTGCAGCGTCTTGCATATACGCTTTCGCCTCTTCCTCGGTCGTAAATTTCTTAAATTGTGCGCCGGCATAGCCATGCACCTGCTCACGACAGGATGCCCAGGTGGAATAGATCCCTGGTTTTCTGCCGACGCGAACCGCATAATAGGTCATCGTCCACCTCAGCATTCCGGAAGGTCGCGACGCGTCCAATACGTGACCGAACCGGGCGCAACCGTAAACAGACCGAAGCCCTCATCGTCAATGGTGATGTCGGCATTTTTTCCGCTGCGGTCACAATAGACTTGACCTGCTTCCTGCTCACCAACGAACATCCGTTCTTCATCCATATCTCCTGTGGAAATCAGGACAGCCAGCGGATAGGGATGTTCCTCATTGCCCCGACGCACCCAACCGATCTTCGTCGGCGTCACCCAATAATCATCCTGCTCGCCATAGGCGAATTCCTTCCGCACATCCATCAACGAAAGCAGGGCTTCTTTTACGCCCGGATACTCCGCCGAAGGAATACCATAATAATCGCCGGCAAATACGCAGGGATAACCGTCACGACGCAAAAGAATGAGTGCGTAGGCAATTTCCTTAAACCACGGATCCACCCAGCTTTCCAGCGCCTGTCCGGGTTGCGAATCGTGATTATCCACAAACGTCACGGCTTGCACAGGATTTGTCGCTACCAAGGTGTCATCAAAGATTTGGCGTATATCATAGTCTTCATTGCGCGAAGCCTCGGCAAAATGGAAATGCAACGGCACGTCGAACAGATGGACGTTATAATCTGTCTCCTCCAGATAATGCTTCATCTTGCTTTCACTGTTTTTCCAGTACTCGCCGACAAAGAAAAAATCGGGGTTATAGTCGAGAATAAAGGCCGAGAGGCGATCAATAAATCCCGTATCAATGTGTTTCAACGCATCATAGCGGAAACCGTCATAGCCGATGGCATCAATCATGAAATAGGCAACATCCATCAGCTCCTTCTGCACATCGGGGTGCGCAACGTCAATGTCGGCATTCATCAGATAATCGAAGTTACCCTTCTCCGAATCGGTATCGTCCGACCAATACTTGCCGTCCCCCAAAATGCGGAAAATGGCGGTCGTATCGGTGTGCTGGTCATAATCGACGCCCGTAAAATGGTAAAAATGCCACTGAAAGGTTGAATATTTTCCTTTGCGACCGGGAAACGTGAATTTCGTCCACGCCTCGATGTCATGCGCCTCGCCGACATCCTTTGTGCGGTCGTTCTGATCGACCATCACCGCGCGAAAAACTTCTGTCTCATCCGCACCGCCCTTGTGATTAAAGACCATATCAGCATAGACGGCAATATGGTGATCATGCAACGCTTTGATACAGGCCTCCAGTTCTTCGCGTGTCCCATATTTCGTTCGCACGGTGCCTTTCTGGTCAAACTCACCCAAGTCCCAGTAGTCGTAACTGCCGTAGCCGACGTCCTGATCGCTCGTGCCTTTATGGGCAGGTGGCATCCACACCGCTGTCACGCCCATGTTTTCCATCGCTTCCGCCATTTCCGCCAACCGACGATAGAACGACCCGTCCGCCGGATATTCCCAGTCAAATGACTGTACCATTACCCCGTTAATTGCCATGTGAAGTCCTTTCTTGTGCGTTTCCATCAACGCAGCTGCACGCCTTATCCTCATACCAAGGTCTTCGTGCCTTTTTATTCTACCCGAGATCGGTCTTTTTTTCTTCTAGGAATGTATAATGCCTTATTTCGACACCGAAATATTCGTCTATTACGTAAACGGCAAGAGATTGAATTTAACAGTTAAAAAGTAGAAGCGTTTCCTCTTAAACGTAATCAATAATGTTTGATTTTCACCAGATAGTCGCGCATAATAGTACTATGAGGTGAAAAAATGATAAAAACAACGGCTATGCTTTTAGAACAACTAAACGAATATGCCTCTCCGAAATCGAAGCTACAGCGAATGGTAAAACGTGGCGAATACTTTCCGATAACGAAGGGGCTGTATGAAACGGAGCCAAATGTTCCCGCACACTTTCTTGCCGGCAGCATATATGGGCCGTCCTACATTTCGTTTGCCTTTGCCCTAAGTTACTATGCTCTAATCCCTGAGGCTGTATATGTCGTAACCAGCGCAACCTTTGAAAAGAAGAAGAAAAAAAAGTATCAAACCTCTTTCGGAACTTTTACCTATCGTGATGTGCCCTCTGAAGCCTTTCCATTGGGTCTGCGTGTTGTGCAAGAAGGAGACTATTTTTATCGCATCGCGGAACCGGAAAAAGCGCTATGTGATCAGCTCTATACGATCTCTCCTGTCCCAAACCAAAAGGAACTGCAACGTTTGCTGACAGAAGATTTACGCATCGAATCCGCCGCAATCAAAAATTTAAATAAAGAAAAAATAGCCTCCTACAGCAATGCTTATCACAGTACAAACGTCAAAAGACTCGACGCACTATTAAGGAGATTTTAAATTGAACCGATCGATCGAACAAATGCTGAAAAATTATAGTGTACATACTGTCTATGACAAGAAAAATGCGATGAAGGAAATTATGCAAGAAATCGTTTTATGCGGTTTATCTCGCGCAGGATTCTTTAAGCAAGCTGCCTTTTACGGCGGAACTGCCTTGAGAATTTTTTATGGGCTGGATCGTTTTTCTGAGGATTTAGATTTTTCTCTCGAAGAAAAAAATCCCGCTTTTGATCTCTCTGCTTTCTTTCCTCAACTGAAAAAAGAGGTGAGTGCATTTGGATTAAATGTTGAAATTTCTGAAAAAGAAAAAACAAAAGACAGTTCAATTCGTTCGGCCTTTTTGAAGGGCAACACAAAGGAGCATCTTTTGTTGTTCTATGCAGATGATCCGATTACAACAAATATTGCAAAAAACGAAGTCGTAAAAATAAAATTTGAAGTGGACGTCTGCCCACCATCCTTTGCAACTTTTGAACATCGCTATCGCTTGTTACCCATTCCCTATGAAGTAAAGCTATATGATATGTCCTCCCTTTTTGCAGGAAAAGTCCACGCGGTTCTATGTCGAGCATGGCAAAGTCGGATAAAAGGAAGGGATCTCTATGATTACGTCTTCTATCTCTCCCGAGGGGCAAAACTTAATCGCCGACACTTATGCGAGCGATTAATTGACTCCGGCGCAATTCCTGCAGAGACGGAATGTTCTTTAGCAGAGGTAAAACAAATGCTGAAAGAACGATTCGATACGATCGATTTTGTTCAAGCCAAACGTGATGTCGAGCCTTTCGTACAAGACCCCTCCACATTAGAAGTATGGAGTTCTTCTTTCTTCAAGCAGATTACAGAAAATTTGTCCGAAATATAGTACTTAAAAATACGCATTCTCCTCTTGACGCGCCTTCCACGGTTAGAGTAATATAGCACGGATAAGCCGCTATGCTGCGGCAAAAGCGAAAGGAGTGGCCATGAACAAGCTGAAGCTCGTGAATGGAACGGTCTTTTATCAGGATCATTTGCAGAGAATGGATGTCACCATTGAAAACGGACGTATTGTTCGTCTCGATCCTTCGTCTTTTTCCACTGAAGCGCTTTCCTGTTCCCGCGATTCTAAAAATCGTGCCCACGGTGTTCAAAATCATTTCGCAGTTTCCCAAAAAAATCATGAATACGTGATGGATTGTTCTTCCCTTCACTTGTTTCCCGGTTTCGTTGATTTGCACGTGCATTTCCGCGAACCGGGTTTTTCGTATAAGGAAACCATCGAGACGGGCAGTAAGGCAGCGGCGCACGGCGGATACACCGTATGCTGTACCATGCCGAATCTGCGTCCCGTTCCCGATTCGTGGGAAAACCTGGAAGCGCAACGTGAAGTGATTCGGCAGCATGCCGTCGTGCATGTGCTTCCCTACGGAGCCATTACGTGTGGAGAAAAGGGCGAAACGCTCGCGGATTTTGAAGCGCTCGCTCCCTATGTGGTCGGCTTTACGGACGACGGGGTCGGCGTGGCGAACGGTGCGCGCATGCGGGAAGCCATGCTGGCTGCAAAAGCGCTGGGAAAGCCTATTGTTGCCCATGCCGAGGATCTTCCGCTCGTGCGCGGCGGCGTCATTCACGACGGTACATACGCCAAGCGACACAACCTTCCCGGCAATCCGTCGGAAAGTGAATGGAAACAGGTGGAACGGGATATTGCCTTGGCCGAAGAAACCGGCGCACGCTACCACGTCTGCCATATTTCTACGAAAGAATCCGTTGCGCTCGTGCGTGACGCCAAAAAGCGGGGCCTTGCCGTTACCGGCGAAACGGGGCCGCATTATCTCACCATGACCGATGAAGATCTCGAGGACGACGGGCGCTTTCGCATGAATCCGCCCATTCGCTCCGGTGCGGATCGCGAGGCGCTCATAGAGGCGCTGGCGGACGAAACGCTTTTGGCCGTCGCCACCGATCACGCGCCCCATGCCGAGGAAGAAAAAGCACGCGGTCTCGCGCATAGCGCAAACGGCATCGTCGGGCTGGAAACCGCCTTTTCGGTTCTCTACACACGCTTGGTGCTGACGGGAAAACTCTCTTTAGAACGCTTGCTTCATGCGATGAGTTTGGGTCCGGCAACAGCCTTCTCGCTTTCTTCTATTAAAGAAGCGAAGGAAAGTATTGGCATCGCAACCGGCATCGAACCGGGTGCCCCCGCGGATCTCTGTATTTGGGATCTTAACGCCGCTACGACCATCGACCCGGAAACCTTCCTTTCCAAAGGACGGGCAACGCCGTTTGCCGGCTGGACGGTACGCGGTGTATGTCAGGCTACGCTGGTGGGCGGAGAGATCGCCTATGAAGATCCGAGCTGGAAGGAGCGCCGCCTTGACTGAATTTCGCATTGTTTCGCACCGTCTCGTCGCGAAAGACACGTATGAGCTTCGCCTGGCCGGAGACACTCACGCCATGCACACGCCCGGACAATTCCTGGCGCTTCGTCTGCCCGGCTTCTTCCTTCGTCGCCCGATGTCCGTCAGCGACTGGGATGCCGAAGGACTGCGCCTCTTTTATAAAGTCGTCGGCAAAGGCACTGCCGCCTTGTCCACGATCACCGAGGAAACGCTGGATGCGCTCGTCGGTCTGGGCAACGGCTTTACGCTTTCCGACAGTGAGGGCAAGACCCCGGTATTGATCGGCGGCGGCGTGGGCGTTCCGCCCCTCTTCGGGCTCGCCAAAGCCTTGATTGCGCAGAAAAAGACGCCCGTGGTGCTCTTGGGCTTCAATACCAAAGACGAAATTTTCCTCGCGGACGACTTTCGTGCCCTGGGGTGCCGAGTAGAACTTTTCACCATGGACGGGAGCACCGGCACGCAGGGAACCGTTCTTCCGGGCGTGGAGGCACTTTGCAAAACGCATCGTCCAGAAGGGCTCTATATCTATTCCTGCGGCCCGATGCCGATGTTTCGCGCTCTTTTTGCCACCATGCAGGAAAAGGGAATGGACGGTGCGTTCAGTTTAGAAGAGCGCATGGGCTGTGCGGTCGGCGTATGTATGGGCTGCACGGTGGAAACGACCAACGGTCCACGCCGTGTCTGCAAAGAAGGGCCGGTATTCCGAAAGGAGGAGTTGCCATGGGCATGAACGAACGCATTGTAGCGCGGAAAACACCGCGCCTTGCCGTCTCCTTTGCGGGGTTGACCCTGGATAATCCGCTGATTCCGGCAAGTGGCTGTTACGGTTTCGGCTATGAACGTGCCGATGCGCTGGATCCGGATTTTTTCGGCACCATTGCCCTGAAGGGCACCACGCGAGAAGCTCGATTCGGCAACCCTCTTCCCCGTATTGCGGAAAGCGCCTCGGGAATGCTCAATGCCGTGGGATTGCAAAATCCCGGCGTGGACCGGGTGATTGCCGAAGAACTTCCGAAGCTGGCGGCTGTTTCGCACAAAGGCATGATCGCCAACGTTGCCGGCTTTTCGGTGGACGACTATGTCGATGTAGCCAAAAAGATGGACGCGCAGAAACAGATTGCCGCGATTGAGCTCAACATCAGCTGCCCCAACGTACATAGCGGCGGCATGGAATTCGGCGTACATCCCGAAACAGCGAAAGCGGTGACCGCAGCGGTTAAAGCCGTCCTTCATAAGCCGCTCTTCGTCAAGTTGACGCCCAATGTGACGGATATTGTCGCCATGGCGCGCGCTGCCGTGGAGGGCGGTGCCGACGGGTTAACCCTCATCAACACCGTCAAAGCGATGCGCATCGACTGGAAAAAACGCGCGCCGCTTCTGGCCAACGGCACCGGTGGACTATCCGGGCCCGCCATTTTCCCCATTGCGCTGCGCATGGTCTACGACGTGTATGCAGCCGTTTCGGTGCCGATCATCGGCTGCGGCGGTGTGCAGACGGCGGAAGATGTCGTCGAGATGATGATGGCCGGTGCATCTGCCGTGCAGATTGGAGCTTCCGGATTGGCGGATCCCGACATATGGGATGCTCTGCTGACCGACCTCGAAGCCATGCCGGATCGTCTGGGTGTGGAAAATCTGTCGGAAATTATCGGTACAGCGCATCCCGAAAACGCTTCAAAAAAGTAAGCCTGTGTCACAGCAGAAACACGAACCCCGGAAAGGATGTAACATGAAATCGGTCATTATCGCCTTAGACTTTGCCGATCGCCACGAAACGATGACGTTTCTTCATTCCTTTCGCGACGAAAAGCCGTTTGTGAAAATCGGCATGGAGCTCTTCTACGCGGAGGGCGCGGACATCGTGCGCGAGATCAAAGATTTGGGCTATCCCATCTTTTTGGATCTGAAAGTGCATGATATTCCCCACACCGCCGAATGCGCCTTGCGTCAGCTGCACCGCTTGCAGGTGGATATGACCAATGTGCATGCCGCCGGAGGAAGTGACATGATGCGCGCTGCGCGTGAAGGCTATCCCGATGGGATTTTGCTGGCGGTCACGCAGCTGACTTCCACCTCGCAGGAAACCATGAATCGGGAATTGGGCATTGCCGGTGATATCAACGACGTCATCGTGCAATATGCTTCGTTAGCTAAGGCCTCCGGACTTAACGGCGTGGTCTGTTCGCCGCTGGAATCGCCCATGGTACATGAAGCGCTCGGAGATGCTTTTCTGACGGTTACGCCGGGCATTCGCTTTGCCGAAGGCAGTAAAGACGACCAGAAGCGCGTGACGACACCGGAAATGGCCCAAAGTCTTGGCAGCAACTACATCGTGGTCGGCCGTTCCATCACCAAGGCCGAGGATCCGGTTGCCGCCTATCATCAGGCGCTCGCCGCTTTTCGCGGAAAAGCCGAACAATAGACGCCGGTTTCGCTACTTGCAGCAAACGCTACTTGCAGCAAAACAAAGATCGAATGTACTTTCGATCGAGACGAACTCCGAAAGCATAGCAGATCGAAAGAAAAGGAAGGAGAAACCATGGAAGGAAATCAACGAGAAGCGATCGCTCGCGATTTACTGGACATCGGTGCCGTTTTTCTGCGCCCCGAACTGCCCTTCACCTGGGCAAGCGGCATCCACAGTCCCATCTATACGGATAACCGCCTGATTTTATCTGCACCAACCGTGCGTGAACAGGTGGAGCAGGCCATCGCCGATACCGTAAAGCGCCGCTTTCCCGAAGCGCAGATGCTCATGGGAACGGCGACCGCCGGCATCGCTCATGCGGCCCTGGCCGCCGCGTTGCTGGGGTTGCCCATGGGCTATGTCCGTAGCGGCAATAAATCCCATGGACGCGAAAACCGTATTGAAGGAAAGTTGACGGCCGGTGAACGCGTCGTGGTCATTGAAGATCTCATTTCCACCGGCGGCAGCGTATTAGACGTCGTTCACGCTTTGCAGGATGCCGGCGCGGCAGTGCTGGGCATTGTCTGCATCTTTACCTATGGCATGCAAAAAAGTCGCGATGCCCTTTCCGCGGAAGGAATCGCGATAGAAAGTTTGACCGATTTTGACACCATCTTGGATGTTGCCGTTCACACCGGACGGCTTCCGGCCGAACAGGTTCCCCAGTTGAAACAATTTCGCGATCATCCCGCGGATGAATCGTGGATGGCGGGCATCGCCCGAAACCAGAAGGAGGAGTGAAATGCCGATGAAGGATTTGATTGACATCCAAGATCTCACCACCGAAGAGATTGACCAGCTCATCGCGGTGGCGGAGGAAATTATCGCCGATCCCGTGCGCTTCCAGGAAGTGTGCAAACACCGCGTGCTCGGCTCCCTATTCTATGAACCCTCAACCCGTACCCGATTAAGTTTCGAGTCGGCGATGCTCGCGCTGGGCGGCGATGTGATCGGGTTCTCCGAAGCCACATCCAGCTCCGTTGCCAAGGGCGAAAGTGTTGCGGATACGGCACGCACCGTAGAATGCTTTGCCGATATCATCGCCATGCGTCATCCCAAGGAAGGCGCGCCGTTTGTCGCCTCGCGTGCCGTAGATATTCCGGTCATCAATGCGGGTGACGGCGGCCACAATCATCCGACGCAGACGTTAACCGATCTGTTAACCATTCACCGCGAAATGGGTCGTCTCGACAACATGGTCGTCGGCTGCTGCGGAGACCTCAAATTCGGCCGCACCGTCCATTCCCTCATCGCGGCCATGAGCCGCTACCCCAACGTCCGCTTTGTGTTGATTTCGCCGGAAGAGCTGGTCATTCCGGAACACGTGCGCACGGAAATTTTGGAAAAACAAGGCATTCCGTTCAAAGAAATGCGCAAACTCAGCGACGCCATGCCGGAATTGGACATTCTATATATGACTCGCGTTCAGCGCGAACGGTTCTTCAACGAAGCGGATTATATCCGCCTGAAAGATACCTATATTCTTACGCCGGAACGTCTGGCGACGGCGAAGCCGACGATGCGCGTGCTGCACCCGCTGCCGCGTGTGAATGAGATTTCCGTCAAGGTGGACAGCGATCCGCGCGCCGCGTATTTCCGTCAGGTGAAAAACGGCCGCTTTATCCGTATGGCACTCATCATGAAATTATTGGGGGTAACAGCATGATTTTAGGCGATTTACACGAAGGCATTGTCATTGACCACATTCCCGTCGGTAAAGGCATGGTACTCTATCACTACTTAGGCCTCGATAAGCTCAACTCGCAGATTGCGCTCATCGAAAATGCCGTCAGCTCCAAGCGCGGCCAAAAGGATATTCTAAAAGTGGCCGAACACATCGACCTCGATTTCGACCTTCTCGGCTATTTTGATCCGCACATCACGGTCAATATCGTCCACAACGGCGAAATTGTCGAGAAGAAGCATCCGAAACTGCCGGAAACCATCACCAATATTTTGCATTGCCACAATCCGCGCTGCATTACGTCCATCGAGCAGGAGCTGGATCATGTCTTCCGCCTGACCGATCCGGAAACGAAAACCTATCGTTGCATCTATTGCGAAACGATCGGCAAGCCGGACGAGATGTAGCGTTTGCCACTGTTTGGAAGCAAAGGCACCCTTCTGAAAAGCAGGGTGCTTTTTATATGCTGATGAATGCCCGGCACGTGCTTTGTCTTTGCTGACGAATGCCAGGCACATGCTTTGTCTTTGCTGACGAATGCCAGGCACATGCTTTGTCTTTGCTAACGACTTCCAGGCACAAAAAAAGAAGCCTTTCGGCTTCTTGATAAGTGCGCACACCCGGCTTTGTGGCAGGCAACAAATCCGGCACGCCGGTCTTCCGCTCAACCATGGCTGCCTCGCAACACATGAAGAGAAACACTTAATGCTGCTTCCTTCCGGACCTGACATGGTTCATGCGCCTTCATTGTGCAAGACCATGGCGTCAGCACGGTCAACCGACACCTGCGATTCACCTTCTGCCCCGGGGCCGGGAATTCTACCCTGCTAAAGCGGATTGCAGGTACAGGGCACCGCTAACTCCCCATATAGTGCAACGGAGAGCGAGGGATTCGAACCCTCGATACGGGAATCCGTATACATGATTTCCAATCATGCTCCTTCGGCCACTCGGACAGCTCTCCACGCGAAAACGCGTTACCATAGAATTATAACAGAATGCGCGCGGCTGTCAAATGCAAAGTGCCATCCGAACCGCTCGTGTAATAACGGTCGGCAGGCCGCTGAGCAAAGGTTATAAAGGCGGTCGACGGCCTGCTGGGCAGAGTGTCGGCGGCCCGCTGGGCCGCCTTCCTTCTTTACTAAACACCGGCCGCAGGCCGATTCCTTATAGGCTCCTGCGGGCAAATTACGGATCATTTTGTCGCCTCTCGGTTTTGGCTCGTAATTGCGGCGAGCCATTTACGGGTCACTTCTCCACTCTGCCATTTTGATCCGTAATTGCGGCGACGGTTTTACGGGTCATTTCGCCACTTCTCGATTTCGGTCCGTAATTGCGGCGAGCCATTTACGGGTCACTTCTTCACTTCGCCATTTTGACCCGTAATTGCGGTGATGGCTTTACGGGTCATTTCTACGCTTTGCGATTTCGACCCGTAATTACGACGACCCCTTTACGGGTCATTTCCCCACTTCGTAATTTTGGTCCGTAATTGCGGCGACGGTTTTACGGGTCATTCTGCCATTTCACGATTTTGGTCCGTAATTTTCCATACGGGCTTACGGATCATTTCCCCATTTCGCCATTTTGACCCGTAATTGCGACCCCCAACCCTTTGCCTGGGAGCACACGAAAGGTCATAACCCGACGCGAAGCGGCTACATTTAGCCTCTTGGCTCAACCTCATTTTATACGGTAATAGCATTGACCCCGCTTCTTTCCTCACTAATGGCCGTTCCATAAATATCGCTGAATGCGCTCTTCGGCAATGCGCAAATCCAAGGTGCATTCCGAGCTCTCGAAAGTCATGATCAACCGATCGCCCGGATGAATATTCGCAGATTCATAGAGTGCAATTCTGCGAAGCGCATTGTTCGCATACTCCGGAACATCCATCATGCCGAAATGCTCCCAATACATTTCAATTTGCCGTTCCGGATGATAAAACGTAAAGTCCGGATGGATGCAGATCCCATTTTGCAGATATAGGGAACATTCATATTTATACGCAATCCCCCTTGCAGTAAAAAGATCTGCTAAGATCTTCTCCGACTTGGAACGCACTTTTTCATTTTTATTGGTATAAAGATTTTCACGCACATTGCGAGTCGATTTCGGTTGGAAGGCCTGATTTTTCCATTGATCCATTCGTTGCTGATTCGTTGGCAGCAACGGTTGCACAGATCGCTTACGCATGGGATGTAAAATTTCGTAGAGAAGATCTAATTCCCCTGACTGATAGTCTCTTAATAGCCCCTCCAATTGTGGGATTCTTTTGCTGAGCAATCGACGCGCTGCCATATCATAACTTTTTTGCGCCAATATGCGCACCGTTTCGTTTTTATCTCTTCCCAAGTAACGTTTTACGATTTCTTGTTTGCCCGTATCGTCCTCATCGCTGCGAGTTATCCAATAAAATTGATAGCGATTGTGCGATTTTGAAATAACCAGTCTTCCCTTTATCGATGTGCGAGAAAGTGCCGATTCTCTTTTTTTCAGCTCACTCCATGCTTTCTTATACTTCAATAATGTCCTGCGCAAAACGATCTCCAAATAATCCATATTCACCTTCCTATTGCGATGTTACAGTTTCATTCCTCATCCCTCATAGTGAAAAACACTCCTTCCCTTATTGTCTCCGCATTTTTTCTCAAGGCGTCCCAAAATTTAAACACTGTTGTCATATTAAAAACCCACTCTGTGCGACTCATTCCAAGCGATATGCCGGAAGAAGCGTAAACGCAAAGCGTTGTCTTGTTCTTTCCTCCTTGTTCGTCCAGAATGACTCACGAAGGATAAATAAAGGAGGTACAAATGGATAAGAAATTACTGGATAAATTTTCGAAGCGCTTTGCCGAAGACAAGCAATCGCAAGGGGTAAAAAACGCCATTGCTTCGGTGGGCTTTGAGAAAGCTTCCTTCAATAATAATGTATTGAGAAAGCACAACTTCGTGTTTTCGGATGAAACCAAACGCGGCGATATCACAAACCAAAAGAGCAGCGGTCGCTGCTGGATGTTCGCGTCTTTGAACGTAGCACGCGTTTCGGTGATGGCAATATTGAAAAAATACGGCGCGGTGCCCAAGAGCGTCATGCCGGAAACCTTCCATTCCTCGAATTCCCGCACGCTCGATGCCATCATGACCACGCGACTGCGTGAAGATGCTTGACGTATTCGTCAGCAATACAAAGAAGGCAAAAAAAGAGAAGGCTCTTCGTGCCGAAAAGGATGACATGCTCTATGAAATTTATAACATTCTGACCAAAGCCTTGGGTGAAGTACCGACGAAATTCGACTTCTCCTATCGCGATGAAGACGAGAAATTCCATCGCATCAAAGGCATTACGCCGCAGGAATTCTTCAACAAGTACGTCGGTTGGAACATGGACGACAAGATTTCGCTCATCAATGCTCCTGCCGCAGACAAGCCCTACGGCAAAGCCTATACCGTCCAATATCCGGGCACTATCTACGAAGCCGATCCGGTCCGTTACGTCAACGTCCTCATGGAAGACCTCAAAAAGGCGGCCCACATATGGCCGCCTTTCCTTTTGTTTCTTCCTTTTCCTCCTCACGCATGAAACACGTTAATGAATTCCTGTTCCTGCGCCTGCATACTCTCGCTACTCCGCGCCAAATGCTTCACCGTCAATGCCGCCACGACATGAGTCTCGAACACATTTAGTTAGTCGCCCGAAAATAGCGATGGTTATTTTTTCCTCTGCTCCCATTCTTCTTTCAATAAACTGTAAATAGCCGCGTCCACGATGCCCTGATTATTTCTGTCTGCCTGCCGTAACGTCCCTTCATAGGTCAATCCGCACTTTTTCATCACTTGCCCGGAATGCGGATTATTCGGATCGTGTTGAGATTCAATGCGATTCGCCCCAACTTCCTGAAATAAAAAGGGAATGATCGCTTGGAAGGCCTCGGTCGTAATTCCCTTGTGCCACCACTTTTTTCCAATCGCATAGCCGATATGGACCGTATCGGTTCTTTCCTCTTTTCCGACAACCGAAAGAGAGCCGATCCCTTCCTGAAGCTCTTTGAGCTCAATGGCCCATTGGTAAAACGAAGGATCTGCATAGGATGTCACCCAAGACTGTAAAACCGCCTTGGTTTCTTCCACCGATTTCACTGCTTGCCATGTCAAAAACTTCGTGACTTCTTTGTCGGCATTCCAATTGCGAAACATTGCCTCTGCGTCATCCATCGTAAAAGGCCTTAAAATTAAGCGTGGCGTTTCAATGATTTGTGTGCCTTTGTGGTACATCGTTTCTTCTCCTGGCAATTCGAGCATTTTTTCTAATTTATTGTAGTGTAGCACGAAAACAACTATTTGTCATAACTCGGTGCTGCGGAGCTGGGAGAGAGAATCCTGTACATAAAAAGTATCCGCCAAACAAAGAAAGAAAGGTTAATGCCAATGAAAAAACGTACCCTATGGATGGCGGGTTAACCCGCCATCCATAGGGTAGCATACAGAAAACTCTCTCATGTTTTTGATCTCACATCGTTTACAAAGGTGCCGTTGCATTACTCCACGAACTTCTTTCGCGGGCCGTGCCGATTATGGTTGTGCGGGCATCATATCCGTTACATTGCCCTGAACGCCCATGGTTTTTATAAAGAGCGTCTGCGGATCCGCAATTACCCAGCGATCATCTTCCCATTTCACGTCGATATCAAGCGATTTTTCGTCCGTCTTAACGGTGGAAAGATCTAATTTCGAATAGTCGGGCTGACCATTCGGCCCGATAATGCTCATCATTTTGGACGCAAGATCCATCATATTGGGGGCTATCACCTTATAGGTCAGCGTTCCTTCCGTCTTTCCTTTCTCGATCTCGCCACTCACGTAAGCGGCTTGCACTTTCGCAAAAACCGACTTGTACATATCCGCTTGCTTCTTCACGTTGGGATCGTCCATGTTCAAACTTGAACTTTCCTTTTCGGCGCTCTGCTGCTTTTCGCGCATCTCCTTTGGCACGAACTTGGCCATTTCCTTAGCATCCATCTTGGCAAACGCCTGAAAGAATCCTTCGACAGTTGACTTGGCTTCTTCCGTGGGGGATGCATTCGCGCCGCACGCCGTCAGAACCAGCAACAAGATACAACCCCATGCCATCCAAATCCGCTTTTTCATAGGCCCTCCTTTTTGCTCACGAGTTCTAGGGGCATCGTCCTACAATAGAGGAATACCCATTTTTTGACATTCTGCAATCGTTTCTTCGTCCCAGACATTCGCCTGCGTTTCGCCGATATGCGCCGTCCATCGTAAAAGGTCTTAAAACTAAACGTGGCGTTTCAATGATTGGTGTGCCTTTGTGATGCATCGTTTCTCCCCCTGCCCATCCGAGCATTGTCTTATAATTTATTGTAGCGTAGCACGGAAACAACTGCTCAGCACGAAAAAAGCACTCTAAAAAGAGTGCTCATTCCGTATTCTGTTGTTCGCCGTTCTATGCGTGAAGATCGTTAAGAAGTCGAATCTTTTCGTCTTGGGTTTTAGCATTTTCCAGGGCATCCAGAAAAGCTTTTTCTTCCGCCGTTAACGGGCGATCCATCACCTCTTGAATCATTTTATCCGCTTCCGCCATAGCTTCTTCGTAAATTTCGGCGAATTCTTCGTCAGTTACTTCTTCAAGATCGTCGTCTTCCTGTTTCACTTTTGCCATTGTTGCACCTCTTTCACTTCGTTCTTAAACCTAAACGTCTTCGTTTATCATAAGTCAAAATCAATTTCGTTTCCATAAAGCAATACGTGAAGGAATAGCTCTTCTTTAAAGGAATTATAAGTTGCCGAATTTCAATAGGCTTTCTTAAAGGCACGCCATCTCTTGAAATGGCGGCTTAGTGCGTTTTCTTCCGATATTTCTTGTAGTAGCATGAGAAGTCTTTCCAGCTATTGGGTTCTGATAGGTAGTTACCCGAACCAGGACTATTATATTTAATCTCTAGCCGAACTCAACAAGCTTCTCGATATGGGCGAAGTGGAAGAACTGAAAAATCCTTCTCCGTTGCTCGAAGACGTCAAGCTTGCCATCATCGAATTTTGCAACCGTGAATATGATGAAAACAACACGGTGGATATGTTTGACACTCTCTATCCGGACTTAAGGCATGTGGGACTGGCCTATACTGAAACTGAGGACGGTCGACACAGCATTCAGTACGAACTCAATCTGGAAGACAAGACCTGGACGCAGTACGTGGATGAGGTGGCGGTCGCCGTGGAGAGTTTTGCACGCGAAGGCGAGGAACAGATCGACCCATTGCGCAACATAAAAGACGAGATTGAACTCTCCGATTTCAACGACCTGGTCTACATCGAAGAAAGTCAGCTCAATGACCTCATTCGGCGGATTGAGAACGCCCGACTTGTAGAAGACCCGCTGGCCAAAGATATGGATAACGATGGCATTCCCGACCGGAACGACAACGCCTTTCAGGACAGCGATTATCTGGAGTCCACCTATGACGTGGATGAACGGGTTAAAGAGTTGGAGTCAACAGAGAAACCGTCCATCTTACAGCAGATCGCGGACTTCAAGGCCGAGAAACAGGAAAGATGAAAAAGGCGGTGTGTCTTTCGGGCTACACCGCACTATTTTTTTTGAGAGCCATTTTTACATATGATATAGTTTTATTGAATTCAGCGAAGGCTGAATTTTATTCAGCAATCAATGATGAGGAGTTCACATGTCGATCAGCTATAAAAAGCTTTGGAAAATTTTGATTGATAAAGATATGAAGAAAAAAGATCTCTGTGCTGCAGCTGGCATAAGTCATGCATCAATGGCTGAGCTCGGAAAGAATGAAAACTTGACCACAGATGTCTTAGTCAAAATATGTTCGGCACTTGATTGCGATATAAGCGACATTATGGAAATTACCAAGGTTGAGGAGGAAGCGTTGTGAGCAAAAAAATTGATAGAACTGTTCGCATTAAGCCAATCCTTAAATGGGCGGGCGGAAAGACGCAACTCCTTCCTGATTTGCTACCTAAAACACCAGCATCATTCCGAACCTACATTGAGCCTTTTTTTGGTGGTGGTGCGCTGTTTTTTGCATTACAACCTGAAAATGCCGTGATTGCAGATAGCAATCCGGAGATTATCAATGTTTATCAACAGGTTGCTGACTCAGTTGATGAAGTAATTTCGTATCTTTCTCAATATCAAAATACGAGTGAGATGTTTTATGAAGTTAGAAACCAAGACTGGGAAAAGCTTAGCAAATCTGAGGCTGCAGCCCGGACAATCTATTTGAATAGAACTTGCTTTAATGGGCTATATCGAGTTAACCGGAAGGGACAGTTCAATGTGCCCTATGGCAAATACAAAAATCCAACGATATGCGATGAAGCAGGATTAAGAGCGGCATCATCGTTACTGAAACGCGCTCTAATTGTATGCGGTGATTATAAAGATGTCTTGCGTGAATATGCGAAGCCTGGAGATTACGTCTTTCTAGATCCTCCATATTTACCTGTCTCTAAATATGCTGATTTTAAGAGATATACAAAGGAACAATTCTATGAAGAAGATCATCGTGAATTAGCTCAAGAAATAGAGCATTTGCGCGCTTTGGGATGTCATACCCTCCTTACAAATTCCAATCATCCCTTGGTTCATGAGCTTTATTCAGAGTATCCGATAGAAGTTCTATCTACAAAACGCTTTATCTCAAGTAAAGGTAGTAGTCGGAAGGGTGAAGATGTCATCATTGCTATTCCGCCAATTATCAAATTTGATGGCATTGAACTTGACAAAAAAGTTGCATTATACCCAACAACTCGGTTCATGGGCTCTAAACGGAAGCTGTTAAAAGAAATCTGGGGCGTTGCATCACGTTTTGAGTTTACGACGGTGATTGATCTGTTTTCGGGTTCAGGTATTGTTGGTTACATGTTCAAAGCCCAAGGGAAACAAGTGTTAAGCAATGATTATATGGCTATGTCTGCCGTTTTTGCCAAAGCCATGATCGAGAATAATTCAGTAGTGTTGACCGACGAAGAAACTGAACAACTTTTGCATAGTCCAGGAGAATATGACCACTTTGTTTCCAACACTTTTGCTGGACTCTATTTTTCTGATGAAGACAATGATCTTATTGATGTCCTTCGTACAAATATTTGGGCTATGGATGAGCCTTTCAAACAAGCCATTGCTCTGGCTGCACTGATTAGAGCATGCACAAAAAAAAGACCGCGCGGTATTTTTACGTATACCGGACATCGATATGATGATGGCAGAAAAGATCTAAAAAAGTCACTGCGCGACCATTTCCTTGATGCAGTGAATGCGGTGAATAGAGCCGTATTTGATAACGGGATGAAAAACCAATCTAAACGCGGAGACGCAATGGAGCTTCGGGCGAAACAAGCTGATTTAGTCTATATAGATCCTCCGTACTATTCACCGCTATCAGACAATGAATATGTAAGACGTTATCACTTTGTTGAAGGTCTAGCCTGCGACTGGAAAGGCGTAGAGATACAAGAAAATACTCAAACTAAAAAATTCAAGTCATATCCTACGCCTTTTTCCACTAAGACAGGCGCAGCGGTTGCTTTTGATCGGCTGTTTAAGAAATACAAAGACAGTATTTTAATCGTCTCGTATTCATCGAATAGCCTGCCCACAAAGGATGAAATGGTTGCCTTATTGGCTAAACACAAGAATCATGTCGAGGTTATTCCCATAGATTATACGTATTCATTTGGGAACCAGAAGGATGTGAAAACCAACAGGAACCGAGTCCAGGAATACCTATTTGTCGCGTTTAACTGAGGAAAATTATGGACGAGAATATTTCAATTTGGCTTGTAGGCAATACCGGGTTAAGAAGTCCTAATCGTATTCAAGAAGGATTAAGGATTTTTGCTGAATCGTCGTATGTAGGTAATCTACGTGGACGAGAAAATGAAGTTGGTTTTATGAACCTTCTTAATGAAAAAGGAATTATTCAAAATGTGGCCGGCAAAGATTCCTCTGGAAGCCATGCTCGAAAATGGAGACTAATGTTTGCCAAACATGGGTTCATCTATCCTCAAATAAAAAAGAGTGATGGTTTTGAACAGTCAGAACTGGGCCCGCTGGATGCACTTACGCCTTTTGGAAGATCATTTTTACAAGCCGATACGTTTCCCGCTGTCCAAGAATGTTATTTGCGAGCGATGAGTGTCGAACAGTTTGAACTTCCATATCATTCGGGATTGTTTTCGCCTCTGAGATGGATATTAGCAATCATGTTGGAACTGGAAAAACGCACAGGAACATCCGAGATACAACGCATTGAATTTGCTCTCTGGGGGCATACAACCAATCCTCTTTATGATGTCAATTGGGTCGTCGATCAGATTCTGGACTTGCGTGAAAGAAGATCAAAGGCACCAGCTAAAAGAACTTTTGACAAGAAAGAAATTGCAGAGCGCAGTAAACATTATGATAAAAAGCCAGAGAATTTCCTTGACTATTCTGATATGAACATGCGTTATCTACGTATTACGGGTGTTCTGCAGAGAAAGGGACGAGGTTTAGTCATTGTTCCGTCAAAGCATCTATTGGTTGAACAACTTGCTAAAAGTGTGCCAGGAAATATTACTCTGAAAAATGCGCTTTTTGAGTTGTGCCATGGCGCTCCACTTCCGTCTGATCATGCTGAGACTGCCATGGCTATTCTTCAGGACTTGATGAAACAGATGAAGGAACGGCACATTCTATTTGATATTTCTGATTTGCCACTGGAAACACCAACTCAAATCAACATTGCGCGTCAAAGACTAGAAGACACGCTTTCAAAAACTGATGAGCTGACATATGCTGCTGAGCAAAAAGATCAATGGCGTGAAATTGCCGATTACATGTCCCTGCTGATAAAAGGCGGCGGAAAAATTGAATATGACGAAGATAACATCATTGAAGTACCCAAAGATGAAACACCGGCCTATCTGGAATGGACGCTTTGGCGTGCTGCCCTTGCAATAGATCACTTGGTAAACAAACCTTATGAGGTGCGCGGATTCAAACTGGACTCAGACTTTTTGCCTGTATCAGCTGCCGGAGGCGGTAAGGGTGATCTCTACTGTGAATTCAATGATTTTACTATTTTAACTGAAGTCACAATGTCTACCTCGTCCAGGCAAGAAGCTATGGAAGGTGAACCTGTACGACGGCATGTTTCTGATGCGGTTCTGAATTATGACAAGCCGGTCTATGGCATGTTCATCGCGGTAAAAATTGACACTAATACGGCTGAGACTTTCCGCCATGGAGTCTGGTATGCAAAGGGTGACGAACAGCAACGTTTGAATATTGTTCCGTTTACTTTGGCCCAGTACAGGTCATATTTCATAAATATGTTTTCAACTGGGCAGGCAAATCCGGGGAGCTTAGTAAGCTTGATTGATCTCTGCGCTCGGAAACGAGATTGGATGGAGGCTCCTGCTTGGAAAGAATACATAGATTATGCTGTTAAATATCTTACAGATGCACATAGTGTTGAGGGTGAGCTATTGGTCGCTGAGAGCCCAGGGCATTATTTGATTAACAGTGATAGGCAATGGAAGTTCCCTTATGGAATATATTTTGGATCCAGGGTGAAAGAAAAGCATACTGGCCGTGTTGGATGTGTTGTTAAAGTTAATAAGAAGGACATATCTGTTGCCTTTCAAAGAGACGGTTTACCAGAAATCGTTTCTGTGGATGAAGATACCTTTCTAAAGAGCGGGTTCACGATTATTTAATGGTTGAAAGGCTGACGAATATTCTTATTACAGTGGGGAAAAGTTATGACTGAGACTAATTATAAAGAGTTTAAATACATGGCCTTACTTCCCGGCGTAGTTGAGCGTGACGAAAAATTTCAGTCATATGCTACAGCTATGGATCAAGCGTTTCAGAATTCAAAGATCCATAACATAGCAATAACTGGAATCTATGGCGCTGGGAAAAGCAGTTTTTGGAAAACATATCTTCAAGATGACTCCAGTGTGGCCATTGAGCGAAAGTCCAATGTCGGTAATACAGTTACCATATCCCTTGCTGCATTTGAACAGGAAGAAAGCACACAAATCGCGTCTCAAGATCAGAACCAAGCAGCGATCGAAAAGCAAATTATCAACCAGCTGTTATTTCAGCTTGACCCGAAGAAAATATCCCGTAGCAAATATGCTGTAAAAATGCCGGAAGCGCATTGTGAAAAACTCTTGCTCGCACTAATGGTATTAGCATTTGCAATTGGCGGTATGTTATTGTATTTTGCAAAGGACGTATTTGCGTCATTCCCAATCGCTTTCTCTACAACCCATTGGGTGTTATTTTATCGAGTTATATCAGCAATACTTATGCTGCTTCCATTAGTGTTTTTTTCTATTCGACTGATGAAACAATTACCATTCCAGCATGGAAAAATCAATTTCAAGGGTTTAGAAGCCGAAATCGGTGCTCCTGAAAAAGATGATGTGTTAAATAATAACATGCAAGAGCTTGTTTATCTGATTATTGCCGGACAAGTACAAACCATCGTTTTTGAGGATTTAGACCGTTTCAGGGATGTCAATTTATTCGTTAAATTGAGAGAGTTAAATTACCTTGTCAATGCACAGGTCAAGGCAACAAATGGAAAACCTATTCGCTTCGTTTATATGCTTCGAGACGACCTTTTGGAATCGAAAGACAGAACAAAGTTTTTCGACTTTATTCTTCCTATTATTCCAGCTATTGATTCGCATAATTCCAAAGGGAAGATGCTAGAACTTTTTCAGAACGATGAAACGGAAACTGCATCTCTGCCATCAAGAGAGACGTTAGAAGCCTTATCGTTATACATTGACGATATGCGCTTACTATTGAGCATACGAAACGAATACGAGATCTACCGACAAGTAATTGATCTAAAAGGAAGAAGACTGAAACCCGATAAGTTACTGGCGCTTGTAGTCCTAAAAAATGTTTTCCCTAAGGAGTTCAGTCGTCTACAGCAGGATACCGGATATATATATTCTCTGTTTTCTAAGATACAAAACGAACGTGCTAAACAGGTCGAAGAGATTGAAAACGCCATCAAGGAACTGCAGTTGCGTCAAACAAACAAGAAAGAGTCAATCCCACGCAATGAAGCTCAACTTATTTGTATGTATTTGCCTTTGCATTTCCAAATACAGCCGCAATTTACAACTAGTGGTAATACAGTATCAGAGATTCTTAGTGATTGGATAAAAGCGCCTACACAACATGCCTCTGTTATGCTGAATGACAGAGGGTATTCCTGTGACTTCAATCAGTTCATTGATTACTTATCCCAGAAAGATGAAAAATTCAAAATTCGCTGGGAAAGACATGACTCTAGACCAATTCTGGATCAAGTTGAAAACCTGCAAGAAGAAATCAATTCTCTTGAAGTTCAAAAATCACAGGTCGCGAATATGTATCTTTCTGAATTGTTAAGGATAAAATCAATTGGGAAACTGGAAGAATTTTTCACAACGCAAGCTGTGAATATTACTAATGGCGGTGAAGAGCCAATTATAAGTGATCATTATTTTAATCTCATACGTTTTTTGCTTCTAGAAGGGCTCATTGATGAAGCTTATCCGGATTATAAGGGCGTTTTTTATAAGAATTCTCTTGGCTCGAATGATTCCATTTTCTTAAGATCCTTACTCGAGAGGGCTTCACTTGACGCACATTTCCATTTGGACAATCCGGCGCTTGTCGCGGAAAGATTAAAACCAAACGATTATTTTCGTTCGGAAACATTTAATCACGAGCTAATTGATTTTCTGCGTGGTAATAACAAGGGTGATGCACTGTCCAAAATCATTAACACGGCACTCAAGAATAAGAACGAAACAGATATTCTGTCATACCTATCTGCTTTAGACCCATCCTCATTAACCAAGCTTATTCTCTGCTTGTTTCCCGTTTTTATTGACACAATTTTGGCCATCATTTCAACTGAGCATAAAAATACATTGCTTAATTATCGCATCTGCATAATTCTCTATGAACATCCGGAATTGATAAAAAATAATGTACCTGAGCTAACTGCATTTATTGAATCAAATAGTGACATACTTACAACGGAAGGATTGGACATAACAGCCAAATTCTTAGATGGATTAGAAAAAGAAGGCCTCCGCTTCATTGATATCGACGGTCTTGATATCAAAAAGAAGATCGCGGAAACCCTTGCTCAAAAAGCCTTGGTTGTAATGAATTATCGTAATTTAGCACACCTTATGAGCATTATCCGACAATTGGAAAAGCATGAAATCAGGGTGATGTTCTTAAATGAATTACTAGATAATCCTTTATATGAGCTATATCGTGCAGAAGTTCTTTCTTCTCCGGATTCTCTGATTCAGGCATATATTGATGATATTCAAAACTATAAAACAAAGGCCGAGCTTTCCG
The DNA here is from genome assembly GCF_900059565.1 of Murdochiella massiliensis. Classification (GTDB taxonomy): domain Bacteria; phylum Bacillota; class Clostridia; order Tissierellales; family Peptoniphilaceae; genus Murdochiella; species Murdochiella massiliensis. The sequence goes on along the minus strand of NZ_FIZW01000002.1, from coordinate 1,239,290 downwards.
ATAAACCCATGCAGGAGATGCTGAATAGCATCCTTGCAGAGAAACTAAAACATGAACTGATTGCTTGCGTAAAGGCAACTGTAATTCAACTAAAAAACATCATTGATGCCTCATTGTGGGATCTAATGATTCAGCAAAAGTTGGTTCTTATTACACCGGAAAACATCCTGACGTATTGGGAAAAATACAATTACACTCCGGCCATGGAAAATATGCTTAATCAATTTTATATTGACAACAATCATATGGAATTGCCGACAGGGTTGGCAAACAAATTGCTTAATAGGCCAACTATCGTCGAGAATTCCTTTAATGATGCCCTACAACAATCCAACACCAGTATTGAACTTTTGAGTTCTGAGATGCCGATAAATCGGGTTCTCACTTTGATTCAAAATAATAAATTGAAGCTAACGCTACAAAACTTCAATACTATTATGAAGCATGAAGATAATGGCCTTTTCCTATCATATGTGGATTGTCAGAAAGATAATTTCCTCGCGTTCTTACAAAACAATAATCTCATACAAATTCTGACACAAAGTCAAATAACGCTACTTATTGACAACCGAAGCTTGAGTGACAATAATCTGACTGTTTTATTACAGCAGACAGGGATGAAGATATCTCTGTTCAAAATACCTAACGCCACGCCATTCATGCGAAGATATATACTCAGCGACGCCTTCTGTGAGAAAGATATACCGCTTATTATTGAAACAGCATCCTCACTAGATCTATGGCCAGAGTTTTTGAGTCTCCTTGCCAATGATACTTTTTTCGAGCAAACAAAAGGACACCTGTGGACTAGCAAATATATTGATGATTTACTCTCTGCAAGTGCACTAAATGAAGCGAGGAAAATAGATGTTCTGGAGCATATTATCACAAAGGCTTATGAACCTCATAAAATACGGACTAGAATTGAGAGAATTGATAAGGTAAGAAGTCTGGCCAATGTTTTTGATAATAAGAAGCCGAAAATTCAAGACGCTGATCAGTTAAATATTGCGTGTTCCTTGGAGAAAGTTAATATAGTTTCAATTTCTAAGAACGAAGACCGCGAGTACTTAAACTTTAAACCTAAAGCCTTTCAAGCGTTACTAAAAGAGGAGGAATAACAATAGTTTTCTCACCTCTCCATCTTCTTTTCAATGCCCTGCTCATAGTTCCGGCGCTATTGAATCAGTTCCTCAAATTGCGCCTTGTTGTCCTCGTACCGGGACATCTGTGCGTTCTTTTTTGTGCCAGATCGTCCAGCTGTTTGAGAAGCCCTTTGCTATCCGGAAGGCCGGAATGGCGCTTTAAAATCGCCATGGCGGCCATCTTGTAGACGGCCAGTTCACTGCGATATTCCTCAGCGAAAGCCTTGTCTTCCGGATGCGCCTTGTGGTACTTGTAGGGCTCACGGTAGGCGTGCACGGTGTGCGCATTTTCCATATCTTGCGAGAGTACATCCATCTGCGTCTCAAGTTCCCGGATTTCATCCTAGAGGGACTGGCGCTCATCGGCGGATTGCGTGAGTAAAGCGTCTAACTGCGTGATGGACTGAATGCCTAGATTACGTAGAGCCACGATGGATTCTGCTGTTGTTTTGAGATTGTGTTTCGTGATCCAGTTGGCATAAGCAGAACTGTTTTTTGCCTTCGCGTTTTTGCTTGCATCGATGATTTTTCCAATCGGTTTCTTGACGGCAAAGGTTGGCCGGGCAAGTGCTTCTTCAAGGCATTCTCTCAGCCGCTCTTCCGTATAATCTTCGCCAATCGTCTTAGAACGGGTAAAGCGTTCTTTATCCTTATGGCGGAAGGCGATGTGCTTGCCCTGCTTTATTTCATATCCCTGTTTCTCCATCCGGGAGAGAAAATCCTCCCAGCTTTTGGACGCTTTGATCGTCCGGTCGATGTCAAATTGCAGACGGCTTTTCCAGGACTTGCCCTGTTTGGCCTGTTCCTGTTCAAACCAACTTTTACCGTTGGTCTTATATTTCCGGCGACAGGCTTCGTAATATTCATCGATCATGGAGAGGTGGTTTTCTTTGCAGAGATTGTCGCTGATCGTGGGAATCCAGTGATAACTCCGCTTGTTGGACTGATAGCACTTTCCGGTCTCTTCGTTGACATTATTGAAGATGATATGGTTATGAATATGGCCTTTATCCACGTGCGTGGCCAGTACATATTCGTATTCACCTTTGAGCACCTTTTCGCAGAGTGCAAGGCCGATTTCGTGAGCTTGTTCTGGCGTTGTTTCGCCGGGAAGGAAGAACTGGATCAAGTGACGAGCAAGCACATTTCCACGCGCATGCCCATCCTCTCTGGTGCGCAAAAACTGCACGGCTGCGCTGGAAGGCAGACAATCAAACGCATCAATCAGCACCTTCTCATCGGTTTTGTGCGCATCGGTGATGTAGTCAATCGTGTAGTTCAGCGTCACTTTAATGGGATGGATTTTCGTGATGGCCATCGGTTGTCTTCTCCTGTTTTGAGGTCGTTCGATTTAGTAAAAGGGCATGAATCTGAAGGATTTCTTTGTCCATATCATCAATTTGTTCCTGCATTTTGCGGATGTCTTTAGGTCAATCTCATCGGTGGCGTTGGCTTTTTTGGCGACCTGATTGACGTTGCTGGCAATATTGGCAAGCCGTCCTTCCAGCTTACGGAATGGTTCCAGATCGACCAACTGGATTTCTTTTTCCAGTACGCACTTGCGGATGAATAGGCCCATATTGCGGAACCTTGCAAGCTTCATCTTTTGCCAAAACAGATTCTTTTCTTCCTTCGTCAACTTGATTTCAATGCGTTCATTTCTTAATCGATTCACCATGGTTATTTCCTCCGTGCAGTATTTTTCGGGTTCTTAGGGCTCGCCCTAACAAGATTCAAATTGATAAAAAAAGAAGCAGAACTCCAAGGAGGCTGCTTCATCAATTTGTCGTCAGTGTCCGGACACTGACTGTGCTTGCTACAAAAGTTTTTTTTGCGCGTTAGCGTTAAGCAAGGTGTGTAATTGGTGTTCTGATTTTACCTCGCTCATTGATTTTTGTCTGCCCGTGTTAAAAATGAAAACTTCGTTTCACTGGGCTTCCCACTCTGCTCATATAATGTTGAGTGAGCTAGTCCCATTGTCTGGGCAAGTTTAGTGACTATTGGCAGAATCGATGTTGCAAAATCTTTATTGATATCGAATCGAACGAAGGGCGTTTTTATTAGATTATTGTTAATGGGAAAGGCATCCTCGTTGTAATAACCACGCGAAGGTAATGATTTGCCTTTTGCATTAACGAGAGACATGCCGATATGGTATACATCACCTAATCCCAAAACATTCAATTCGCGACAAAGCGTATAGATATCTTTCACTACAGTATCTTCAACATCATCCCACCGCGGTAAATAATGTTCTTCATCATCCCAAAGTCTTAAGGTTAATGACTCTAAAAAGCCATTTAACGAAACTTGAATATAAGAACTTAAACCTGATTGCCCACTGCCTAATTTAACCATGATGAGACCGTCAGAATTGTATGAATATAGGCTGTAGTGTTGTGAGCATATTGGGTGGAATGCCCGGTTATTCAATATATGAGATAGCTCGATCGTAGTGCTCATATCTAAAGACTGTTCAGGCAAGATGTGCAAAAGTAAAAATGGCCTTTGTATTAAAGCTTCATCGAGATTGCCATTGAGCAGGAAAGATAGGCGTTCATCTCTATATTCTTGAATCTTTTGCATTATGTGATCAAGTTCCAGAAATGAATGCTTTAAATCGTTATAGCGCATAGGAGAGGAAGTGTTGCCATTACGCATATAGATTTCATCACGGCTTCCGGAGTTGAAAGCATGCGGTTTTAGCACGCTCCTTGGCACTGTAATGAGGATGCAATTCTTCTCCTGTACTATCATGTGCTCTGCTTTGATACCGTAAAGCACAGGGATGGTCTGTGTGGCTATTTTATTGCGCAAGGCTTTTTCCCATTCCTCAAACAGTTCGGGAGTGACGCCAGTATCCACTAATTTGTCTGGATTATGATTCTCATCTTCTCCAATGCCTAATACGATGGTGCCACCATAGGTATTCGCGAAGGCACAAATTTCTTTTAGGAATTTATCAGATTCTTTTTGGCCAAGACTGTTAAATTTCCCCTGTTCAAAGCGGTAATCCTTGAATTCAAGGCGTTCAGATTCTCTTTCCTGGTTCTCGAGTATTTGTTCAATAAAATTTCCCATTTTCACCTCCGAATTTATTTTTTCGATCTTAGATACCAGTTCACAGATAACCGGTAGTTCATCTGAATTTTGTTTCTTTTTCTAAGCCGATATTGCTTAAGAGATTAAAGTAATGGAATCCGTCAGCTTGCCATTTTCATCCAGATGGAAGAACAAGCCGGCAAGAATCCAACTTGCCACAGGATTGAGGTTTCCATCCTGTGGGTCTTTGTGTTTTCCGTTTGTGAAAATATCGATGGCACCAGAGGAAAGCAACTGCGGTATTTTCTCCAACCGGCTCTCTGAGATAGAAGAGGTAGCTCCCTGATTCAATTCATCGAGGGAGCTTTTATTAATAGTGATGGTGCCTTCACAGTGTTGATCCGGTTTTTCGATTCGTGCCTCATCCAAATCATACCCACCTTATTCATAAATGATGGCGTCTTCGGTTTCATTGATCTTCTTCGCGGTAGCTCCGCTGCTTTTGAGCATAACCATATCCTTTCAAGTTTTCAGCATCCCAAGTCTTCCGGCACCGGTTCATAGGTCACCAGAAAATCGCTTTTCGGTTTTTCCACCTGTGTCAGAATCGACGCATCGAGTTTGCCCATCTGCGCAGAATGTGGCCATATTCTGACCTATTCTTCAACGACACGAACTTATCCAAGCGGAAAGAAGCAATTCGCTTATTTCCGATGCCGCACCTGCAAAAGCGCCAAAAGCAAATAAAGCAGCTCAACAGAAAAATTGTTTTTTCCTGTTATGATATGAGCGTGATTATTCACCCAGAATTTTCCCTCCACATATTGCAAAATTGGATAACCTTTACTATCGATAACAGTGCCATCTTCTCCAAGAGGGCGGTCTCATTGTTGACTATGTAGGAATTGCCTCAGCGTTAAAGCAAGCAATGAACGATTACACCTTACGCGATAAAAAGAACTACGGCGAAACTGATATAGCAAAGGTGGCTTACCCTAAGTTTCTTGAAAAGCTTTCCATTTGTCGTGACTTATTCCATGGCTTTGATTATTCAAAATTTACTCATGGTAGTGACCTCGAGCGTTCTAAAGCAATAACCGGAGGGGTCAACTTTATCATAGACATCCAGAAAGAAAGAAAACGAGAGGACTTTCTGAAAGAGGCACTTTTGCTAACACAAGCACTATCGCTTTGTTCTTCATTAGTCGAACGTGATTTGCGTGTCGAGGCAGCTTTTTTTGAATCGGTTCGAGTGCTTGTTACACGCCTAATGAATCAAGGTGCTCGTACGAAACTATCTCTGCCAGAGATTAACGCCCGAATCAATGAGTTACTGAAATCCAGCATAAACAGCGAGGGAGTGATCAATTTATTCTCGGACGCAAAAACTGAGTTTTCACTCTTCGATCCAAAGTTCCTCGAAGAAATTGCAAAAATGAAGGAAAAAAATCTTGCTGTTGAGCTGTTAAGAAGATTGATAGATGATCAAGTGCAAATATACAAGCATAATAATGTTGTTAAATCTGAAAAATTCAGTGAAATCATACAAGGTGTGATGAATCGCTATCTGAATGGAATGCTTATCAACGAGCAGGTAATCAAGGAGCTGTTAAAGATAGCAAAACAGATTCGAGACGCTCGTAACGCAGGAAAGGCAATGGGTCTGTCAGAAGAGGAGTTAGCATTTTATGACGCTTTAACTAGGCCGGAAGCAATTAAAGATTTTTATGAGAATGATGAGCTGATTGCTATCACAAAAGAACTGACCGAAGCTCTTCGTAAAAATCAAACGATCGATTGGCAAAAGCGTGACTCTGCGCGGGCCAGAATGCGCATGATGATCAAAAGACTACTCAAAAAGCATCACTATCCACCGGAAGGCATGGAAGACGCTGTCCAAACGGTAATGACGCAATGCGAATTGTGGACAGATCATGCTGAATTCTAAAAATACAAGCTCCATTCTAATCTGGGACAAGTAACACGAGTGCGTCTTCTATCTGTAAAGAGGTAAAGGATCATCAGAATCTTCACTTACAGATGGAAGGCGCACTTGTTGTCTCTTCTTAACTATTAAATAAGGCTTCTCTTATAACACCCATTATTCAAAACTTTATGTTCCCCCTCCTTACAACAGCTTAATCCCCGCTTTTTCACACGCTTTCTGCGTTTCTTCGTCCCAGACACTCGCCTGAATTTCGCCGATGTGCGCCGTCCCCAGCAATAACATGCAAAGGCGCGATTGACCGATGCCGCCGCCGATGGTTTGGGGATATTTCCCTTGCAGCAGCGCACGATGGAACGGTAGCGATGCGCGCTCTTCGGCATGGGCGGCTTTGAGTTGGCGGGTGAGCGCAGCTTCATCCACGCGAATGCCCATGGAGGAGAGCTCGAACGCACAACCGAGGACATCATTCCAGAGAATAATATCGCCATTGAGCGTCCAGTCATCATAGTCGGGCGCACGGTCGCCATGGGGCTTGCTCGAACGCAACGTGCCGCCTATGCCCTGAATAAAAATCGTCTTGTATTTCTCCGCGGCCGCGGCTTCCCGCTCCTCCGGCGTTTTGTCCGGCCAGCGATCTTCCAGTTCCTGGGCGGTAAAGAACGTCACTTCGCGACGGATTTGGGTGTCCAGCGATGGGAATCGAGCCTGCACCAGGTGATTGACATTGCAAATGGTCGAAACAATCGCTTGAACGGTTTCGCGCAGGGTTTTCTCCGTTCGCTCGGCAGGCGTAATGATGCGTTCCCAATCCCATTGGTCGACATAGATGGAATGGAGATTATCCAGGGTTTCATCGCGACGAATGGCGTTCATGTCGGTATAAAGGCCTTGACCGGGTTCGAAGCCGTAGCGACCAAGGGCCATACGCTTCCACTTGGCCAGGGAATGCACAACCTCCGCTTCGGCACCCACATCGGGAATATCAAACGAAACCGGACGTTCCTTGCCGCTTAAGTTATCGTTTAGGCCGCTGGCACGCAGCACAAAGAGCGGCGCAGAAACGCGCTGGAGATTCAGTGCCTGCGAAATCTCTGCCTGAAAGGTCTTTTTGACGTAATCGATAGCACGTTGCAATTCAAAATGGTCCAGTTTCGGAACATAATCGGACGGGATAGTAATCATAACAACCTCTTTTCTTACATTTGGTTCATTTTACCACCTTCCGCTGATGCGGTGTACCGCTGTGAAAATAGGGAGCCAGGGAACGATCGACGCCTTACGCGCGCCGTTATGCATCCTATGTACAGATTACGGGTTCCTTTGCTGTTTTTCGTTTTTGACCCGTAATTTTACCAGCCGCTTTACGGGGCATTTCGCTACTTTTCGTTATTGCCCCGTAATTGCTCCGCCCTTTTTACGGGGTATTTCTCTGCTTTCCATTTTTGACCCGTAATTTTGCCATTCACTTTACGGGGCATTTCGCCATTTCGTGTTTTTGACCCGTAATTTCGCCATTCACTTTACGGGACATTTCGCCACTTTTCGTTTTTAACCCGTAATCGCACCAGTCGTCTGCCGTATACAAAAAAAGAAGGCGGTCCGCCGGGCCGCCCTCCACTTCTATCTAACTGCGTCACGAAAGTGACGCTACTTCTTTTGAACCGCCGGCTGCAGACCGACGCTTTCTTGGTTCCATCAGGTGCCCAGGTTATTCCATCACCTCGTAGGTGTCATCGCTAGGAAGGTCTTCGGAGGAAGATGCTACGGAGGGACGCGGTTCGACTTGCATTTTAAGGTCATTGGCATCCGTTTTGACGGTCACCACCAACCCGCTGTTATCCGCGGTAATCACAACGTGATCGTGGTCAGCAATCTGACCTTCCAGAATCTTACGACCCAAGGCTGTTTGCAGGTGTTTCTGCAGATAGCGCTCGATCGGACGCGCGCCGAACTGCGGCGAATACGCCTGCGCCAGAATGTAGTCTTTTGCCGATTCTTCCACGGTAATGGTGATGTCGCGGTCAGCAAGACGCGCCGCCAGTTTATCCATATCCAGCGCGATAATGCGCCCAATTTCGTCTTTCGTCAGTCCCTTGAACGTGATGATGTCGTCGATACGGTTCAAAAATTCCGGACGGAACGCGCGATGAAGCGCTTCTTCTACTGCCTGCGAGGCGCTCGGTGTGAGGTTACCCTCGGCGTCAAGGCCGTTCAGAATCGTATCCGCTCCCAGGTTTGACGTCATAATGATGATCGTGTTGCGGAAATTGACCGTCCGTCCCTGATTGTCCGTCAGGCGTCCGTCGTCCAACACTTGCAAAAGAATGTTGAACACATCAGGGTGCGCCTTTTCGATTTCATCAAAGAGAACCACCGCATACGGCTTGCGGCGTACCGCTTCGGTCAGCTGTCCGCCTTCTTCGTAGCCGACATAACCCGGCGCTGCTCCGATCAGACGGGATACGGAATATTTTTCCATATATTCGGACATATCGATGCGAATCATATTGCGTTCGTCATCAAACATCGCCTCGGTAAGCGCTTTCGCAAGCTCCGTCTTGCCGACGCCGGTCGGGCCGAGGAAAATGAAGCTTCCAAGCGGTTTCGTATCGTCGGAAAGGCCGGCGCGTGCCCGCAACAGGGCTTCGGAAACCGCATCAATAGCCTGATCCTGGCCGATTACGCGGCGATGCAGGAGATCCGGCAAACGCAGAATTTTCTGTCGTTCGCTCTCCACCAGTTTTGTAACGGGGATATGCGTCCATTTGGACACGACTTCCGCCACTTCCTCTTCCGTGACCTCTTCTTTAACCGCTTCGCTGTCTTTTTCCAGCGCCTTTTCACTTTCCGCGTACTGCTTTTCCAGCTCGCTGAGCTTGCCGTATCGCAGCGCCGATGCCTTTTCATAGTCAAAGTCGCGCTCCGCTTCTTCGATGGCATGGCGCGTCTGATCCATCTCTTCCTTGATCTTCGTCTGCCCTTCCAGCGCTGACTTGGCATTTTGCCACTGAATGAAGCCTTCGTTATAGGATTCATTGAGGTTTGCCAGTTCCTCGGTGAGCTCTGTCAAGCGTTTCTTGGACGCCTCATCTATCTCTTTCTGCAGCGCCACTTTTTCGATCTCCAGCTGCAGAATGCGGCGACGCGCTTCATCCAGCTCTTCCGGCATGGAGTCCAACGCCGTACGCACCATAGCGGCCGCTTCATCCATCAGGTCAATCGCCTTATCCGGAAGGAAACGATCGGTAATATAGCGGTCGGACAGCTTTGCTGCCGCTACCACCGCCCCGTCGGAAATGCGCAGCCCATGATGCAGTTCATATTTCGATTTGATGCCGCGTAAAATGGAGACGGTGTCTTCCACGCTCGGTTCACTGACCATGACTTTTTGGAAACGTCGTTCGAGAGCACCGTCTTTTTCAATATACTGGCGGTACTCATTGAGCGTCGTCGCGCCGATCATGCGAATTTCGCCGCGCGAGAGCGCCGGCTTCATCAGGTTCGAGGCATCCATAGCTCCGTCGGTGCGCCCCGCACCGACGATGAGGTGCAGTTCATCCACGAAAAGAATAATCTTTCCGGCGGAGGCTTTGATTTCTTCCAGCACCGCTTTTAAGCGTTCCTCAAACTCGCCGCGATATTTCGCCCCGGCAAGCAGCTGTCCCATATCCAGGGCAAAAATGGTGGTGTCTTTTAAGCCGTCCGGCACATCCCCGTTGATAATACGCTGGGCAAGACCTTCCACCACGGCCGTTTTTCCCACACCCGGTTCGCCGATAAGCACCGGATTGTTTTTGGTACGCCGCGAAAGAATGCGCGTCACATTGCGAATTTCTTCATCCCGACCGATGACCGGGTCACCTTTTCCTTCTTTGGCCTTTGCGGTCAGATCGGTGCCATATTTTTCCAGCACGTTTTCGGTATCTTCCGGATTATCCGTTGTCACCTTGCGGGATCCGCGAATGGCTTCCAACGCCTTGGCAAATGCCTCACGCGTGATATGGTAATCCGCAAGAATAGATTCCGAAGGAATATTTCGCTCATCGAGAAGCGCCAAATACAGATGTTCGGTGGAAACGTAGCTGTCTCCCATCTTATCGGCTTCATCTTTCGCCTTGAGCAAAATGCGCTGAAAAATCGCATTCGGATAGACCTGCGAAGCGCCCTGCTGCTGCGGCAAGTTTTCCATTGCTCTTCGCACGGACGTACGATAGGCAGCAATCTGCACGCCGAGATGTGCGAGCACCTGCGCCACCATGCCGTCCGATTCCCGAATAAGGGCATCGTGCAAATGCAGATCCGTCAATTCGGGATTGCCATTTTTAATCGCCGCATTTTGCGCGTCTTGAATCGCTTGTAATGCTTTTTTGGTATATTGTTCGTTCATAGAAAGTCTCCTTTCTGTTTTTTATACAATGCATTCGTGCGAAAAGTTGTCCGGCCAAGACCGTAAGGACACTTTTCGCACTTCTTTCCATCCGGATAGCACCATGCTCTCCTAATGGTTTACTCTCTTTCTTCCTTCATCCACTTTTCATAGTAGGCTTTTTGCTCTTGGCTTAAGGTTGCCGGATTTTGCATTTGGATTTCCAGCAGCAGATCGCCGCGCTCGCCTTTGCGGTTACGATAGCCCTTCTTGGGAACCCGAATACGCTTCCCGGAAGCCATTTCACGCGGTACAGTCACCTGAATGCGCCCGTCCGGCGTTTCCACGGTTTTCTTCGTTCCGCAATAGGCTTCCCATGGCTTGAGTACAAGCGGCTGAACCAGATTGATTCCTTCCAGATGGCCTGTCGTCAGCAAGCGGATTTTTACCATGAGGTTTCCGTCCAGACCGAACTTTTCGCCCTTCACCCGAATGCGATTGCCGTCCTGAATGCCTGCAGGCCAGCGCACCGTAATGTCATAGGACTTGGAGCCGATGGTAAAACGCATCGTTCGCTCGCCGCCCTCATAGGCTTCTTTGAGCGCCAGGCTCATCGTGGTTTCATAGCGATCGTTGGCTTTTCGTGCCGCTCCGGCGTGCGCTGCTCGATACATTTCGGGCCCAACACGGCCAAAGCCTTGCGCAGAAGTATGACCATTCGTTCCTCCATGCGCACCGCGAAGCAGATCCCCTAAGTCGCCGAAGCCGCTGAAACTGTGGGTATTTCCGCCATATACTCCTGCTCCGGGTCCACCGCTAAATCCCTGCGCGCCGCGAAAGCTTTCTGCGCCGCTAAAGTCCTGGGCACCGCCGAAGATCAAATTGAAAAAGTCGGAGAAGCCGCTTCCGCCACCCGTCGTGTGGTAGGTATAGGTTGCTCCGTTTGGGCCGAACCCCTGAAAGCCGAAGTCCGACGGATCAAAGTTCTGTCCGCCCTGAAAGTTATAATTGGCGCCGAATTGGTCATATTTTTTCCGCTTTTCCGCGTCGCCCAATACCTCATAGGCTTCGTTAATCTGCTTGAATTTCTCCTGCGCCTTTTCATCGTTCGGATGCAAGTCGGGATGATATTTTTTCGCGAGTTTGCGATAAGCTTTTTTGATTTCTGTCTGGGATGCCTGTTTTTCTACGCCCAGCGTTTTGTAGTAATCTTGAAATTGCAAAGCATCCTCCTTTCCGGTCAAATGCGGTCATTTGTATGTTTTTTATTTCTTGACCATCTTTGACTAATTGATATTATAGTCGCTTTGCCCCGCTTGCGCAAGAGAAACGGCACGCTTTTCGACCGGATTATTCTTTTTTTGCCGCATACAAAACGCTATACTAAAAGGGAAGGAAGAAGCGTATCCCGGACGCGAAAGGAGTCATTATGGAAAATAAACGTCGCCTCAATTTAGGCCTGCAAATTCTCATTGCCCTGGTGTTGGGTATTGTCGCCGGCATTCTCTTACAGGGAAATGGCGAATTCACTTCAACTTTTCTGCAGCCGGTAGGAACCATTTACATCAATCTATTGAAATTTATGGTTGTACCTGTCGTTCTTTTTTCCATCATTGAGGGCACAATTTCACTCGGTGACATTCGCCGCGTGGGCGCCATCGGATGGAAAACCTTCGTGTATTATATGGCAACGACCGCTGTGGCGGTTGTCATCGGCATCGCCTTTGCCACGCTGTTTCAGGGATTCTTCCCGGTTCTGCAAACCTCGGGATTGACCTATGAAGCAAAAACCGCCAATTTTATGGAGGTCATCGTCGCAATGTTCCCGAAAAATATACTGGAACCGCTTCTGAATGCCGATATGTTGCCGCTCATTCTTATGGCACTTCTGATTGGGCTTGGTATTCTTCTTTCGGGTGAAGCGGGAAAGCGCGTTGGCGAAAGTGTAAAAGATATTTATACGGTCATCATGAAAATGATGGAGCTGGTCATTCGGCTGACCCCCATTGGTGTGTTCTGCCTGATGACGAATGTCGTCGCCGTCAATGGCGCCTCCATCGTCTCGTCGCTGGGAATCGTTCTGGGTGTGGCCTACTTGGCCTACATTACACACATTGTTGTCGTTTACGGGTTGAGCGTCCATCTGTTTTCCAAAATGGGTCTTTTCACCTTTTTACGTGGTATGGCGCCAGCCATGACTACGGCCTTTACGACCTCCAGTTCCAACGCGACGTTGCCGCTGACCATTCGCTGTTCTAATGAATTGGGTGCGGATCCCAGCATTTCTTCGTTTGTCTTGCCGCTCGGAGCGACCATCAATATGGACGGCACAGCCATCTATATGGGTGTCACCAGTCTTTTCATCGCCTCCTGCTACGGCGTGCATTTAACGGCAGCCCAACTCGTATCCATCGTCTTAACTGCGGTACTTGCTTCGATCGGCACAGCCGGCGTCGCCGGTGGCGGCATGATCATGCTGGCGATGGTACTGACCAGCGTGAACCTGCCGGTAGAGGGGATTGCGCTCATCGCCGGCATTGACCGTCTCTTTGATATGGGACGCACAACGTTAAATATCACCGGCGATGCGACCGCCGCTCTTGCCGTCAGCAACTGGGATCGCAAAGCTACCGCGAAAAAAGGACAGAAGAAATAGTCCGCCTTTGCCAGGCTTTTCAGGGGCTTTACAAGGGTATTTCTGGAAAACAAAAAAGCTGTGTCCGAACTATTTCTCGTTCGACACAGCCTTTTTATTTGTTTCATTGCTCTGTAGCGATTCTTTATTTAGTGAAACAGTCCTTTCAACAGATTCATAAACAGGCCGGCAAGAAACGTCGCTACCGCCACACACAAAATCATACTGAGCGCAATCGCGACGATATTTCCTTTTCCCGACCGTTTTCCACGTCCGTAAGTGAGACTCTTTGCCCGCTGCGCCAGCGCCTGCATCGGCGTTTTCTCCTCGTCTTTTCCCGACGTCTCCGTCGCGTATTTCAGTTCTTCCGCTGAATAAGGCATCGCGGTTTCCTTGAGTGCTGCGCGCGCGGTAGCCATGTCCGTCACCAAAACGTTTTGTATGCCCAGCTCTTTCAAGCGCAGAATTTGTTCGGCGGTCGATACGCCATGAGCCATAATCTCGATACCGCGTTCCGTACAGGTATCCACCAGTTCCCGCGTTGTCTGCACCAGTGGAACCAGAACACGCGTTATCTCAAGACCCTCCAGCTTATCCCAATCTTCAGGAAGAGAAGAGTTGGGCATCCACGCTAACGTGATATCGGGATAGCGTGTATGCAGAAGGCGCAAGCTCGAAAGCTGCGAAGAAGCCAGAATCAGGCGATCGCGTCCCTTTGCCTCCGTAAGGCAACCCATGATGTTTTCCTCAACATTGGAATAAAGAAACGTTTCGTTGTTCATCATCAAAATGGTTTTATGCGGAAGACGATCCGCCCATTCCAGATATTCAGCAAGGGAAGGGATGTGCTGATTGAATTTCGTATACGGCTCGTTAAATTCCGCAGCCTGGATTTCCTCTAAATCGTGATGGCGCACAAGGCCTATGGCATCAGTCGCCCTGCCGAGCGACTCATCGCGAAAGACGATCGGCTGCCGGTCGCGCGTCATCAGGACATCCAGAGCAATGCCAACAGCACCGTTAAGCAAAGCCTGACGAAACGCGATCATCGTGTTTTCGGGGAGATGTTCGTGATCCCCGCGGTAGGAATAAATGTTCATAACCCTTCCCCTTCCTTGGCTTCATCGAGTGTGGTTTCCAATTCCAACCATTCCTCTTCCAACGCTTCCAGCTTTTGCTGTATACCGCTCAGCTCGTCGTGAACACGTTGTGCTTCTTCGTAATCTTCATAAAGAGCCGGTTCACAGGCTTTTTTCTGCAACACTTGCTGTTCCTCGCGCAGGGAATCCATCTCGCGCTGAATCGTACTCACGCGCGCACGCATTTGTCGCAGCTGCTTTTTCTCGAGGTTCGCCTGTTTCTTTTCCTTTTTCTCCTGCGTTTTGGTTTTTGGCCGATCGCCGGCCTCTTCCGCAGTATCTGTGCGCGAAGCGGACTGTGCCGTAAAACGCAGATAGTCGTCGTAGTTGCCCAGAATGGTTTCCATGCCGGTCGGTTGCAAGCGGAAAATATGCGTGCAGACATGGTTCAAAAAATAGCGATCATGGCTGATCACAAAAACCGTTCCTTCGTAATCCAACAATGCCTGTTCCAGAATTTCGCGACTTTCGATATCCAAATGATTGGTCGGCTCATCCAGAAGTAGAACATTCGCGGAAGAAAGCATGAGCTTCAGCAGCGCCAAACGCGCTTTCTCTCCACCGGAAAGATCCCCGACTAAACGAAAAATGTCATCGCCGATAAATTGAAATTTGGCCAGATGCGCCCGCACGGAATAATGATCCATCTGCGGATAGCGATCCCAAAGTTCATCCAAAACCGTTTTTTCCGGGGAAAGGGTACGCTGTTCCTGATCAAAAAAAGCGATCTTGACCGAGGAGCCGAAGGTGATGCTCCCCTCGTCCTGCTCTTCCTGATGAAGCAAAAGCCGAAACAGGGTCGTCTTGCCTACCCCGTTTTCGCCAATCAAGCCGACACGTTGCCCACGAAAGAGGGAAAACGTCACGCCCGAAAACAGATGACGATCGCCGAAAGATTTGGACAGGTTTTCCACCTGCAAAACATCCTCGCCACTGGGATACTTCGGCGTGAGACGAAGGCGCATATGGGCAATATCTTCCGCCGGTTTTTCAATCAGCACCATCTTATCCAAGAGCTTCTGCCGCGAACGCGATTGGGCAATGCCGCGCTTTCGCTTGGATCCGCCCAAGTGTCCGAGGCGCTCAATAATCTCCTTTTGACGCGCAATTTCCTCCTGCTGGTTTTCGTAGGCGTGACGCTGAATCTCCAGGTCATTTTCCCGCCGTTTGGCAAACTCCTGATAACCGCAAGAATAGGAATAGACTTTTTGGTGTTCGACAAGCAAAATACGCTGACAAACCTGATTCAAAAAATAACGGTCATGGGAAATAAGCAACACCGTTCCCCGAAAAGCGCTGAGCATCTGCTCTAAATACGTCGTTACTTCCATGTCCAGGTGGTTCGTCGGTTCATCCAAAAGGAGAATGTCCGGTCGACCGCAAAGCATGGTGGCCAGTTCCAAACGCGACTTTTCGCCGCCGGAAAGCACATTGACCGGTGTGGAAAAACGCCCCTCCGCAAAACCCATGCCTTTAAGAATGCCACGAATTTCGGAATCATACGAAAGGCCGCCTTCGTCCACAAAACGTTCCGTCAGCAGACGATGACGCTCCATCACCGCTTCCAATTCCTTCGGCCGTTCTGATCGTTGACCCATTTCCCGTTCAAGCTCGCGCAACTTTTCCTCCAACGCAAAAGCACGCACATAACCTTTTTTGCACTCTTCATACAAGCTCTCTTCACTCTCGATATGCACGTTCTGGCGAAGATAGCCCATGCGCAGATCATCGCGATGGTAAATCTTTCCCTGATCGGGTTCCAATTCGTGAACCAAAAGGCGCATAAGGGTCGTTTTACCGGATCCGTTTACGCCGACAATACCGATTTTTTCTCCTTTTTCCACCAAAAAAGAGACATCCTCCAGAATCGAACGCACGCCAAACTGTTTATGAAGTTGTTGTACGGTCAATTCCGCCATCGTTACTCCTCGAAGCCTTTATAATCCTTCCAATTGCCCATGTAGTAGATAAGCGTAAACAAACTCTCATTCAAATAGACATTCTCCAACACCACGCCGTGCGGAAGATGCAAGTCGGTTTGCGCATAATTCCATATTCCGCGCACACCGGCTGCTACTGCCCGATCCGCGAGTTCCTGCGCTACATCGCGCGGCGTGGTAATCGTCAAAATTTCAATGTCGTGTTCCCTAAGGACGGTTTCCATTTCGGCAACCGGGTACACTTCCGCCCCGGCAATCTGCATTCCAACGCATTCCGGGCGAATATCAAATAGTGCTCCCAAATGGAAGCGATTTTCCTTAAACAGATCGGAATTGGCAAGCGCAACGCCTAAATGACCGGCGCCTGCGATAGCTACCCGATGGGGACGATCCAGACCGATAATGTGGACAATCTGTTCACGAAGCGATTCAACATTGTAGCCGTAGCCCTGTTGACCGAAGCCGCCGAAGTGATTGAGATCCTGACGAATCTGCGAAGCAGTAAAGCCGGTAATTTCACTCAATTTTTGAGAAGAAATACGCTCTTCACCCTGCTCATGGAGCGCAGTAAGGTAGCGTAAATACTTGGGCAATCGCCGGATGACGGCGCTGGAAATGGCTTTTTTCATCTTTTTTCCTCCGACTTATGCTTCATCACCATCGTCTTCTGCATCCCGGACGTCTGACCAGGTCAGAGGCGGTTTCGGCGCCTTCTTTAACCATTTCGGGCCGACAAATTTCACCAACAGAACAAACACACTCACCATGCGCGCCAATACCCAGAAACGGAAATACAGCGGTTCACGAAAGAGAGAAAATAACAGGCTTGGGTCCTTCGTAAACGCCTGCCAAGCGGTAAAAACCTCCGGTGTCATGCAGCAAAGAAGAACCGCTTCCGCAACACCGATGAGTACATCACTGCCATCGGCATCTTTGCGCAGGAAAATCATCAGGACGTGCAAGGCAAGCAGGAGCCAAATCACCGCATTGAGCGGATAATTAAGCGAAAGCAGTACAATAGACCACTGTGCATTCCCCAGGTTCAAAAAGACCAGGATGAGGATGGCGCCGAATAACAGCAAACTGACCAAAAGTAAAAGAGAGAGCAGTTTTCCTAATCTTGTCGGTTCGTGTGAAGCCATAATTTTCTCCTCCATTCCCGAATAATCTTACAGTAAGGGTGCAAACAGCCGGCAAATCGGCTCTTTAATCTTCAGCATGGGGCCGCGAGATTCATATACTTCCCGGGTAAGTAAGGTGCTTACCTGCATATCTTCATGAAAGGCCCGTTTGAGCGCGGCATTGATCTTTTGCGAATAAACGAGCTCCGACGCTTCAAAATTAAGCGAAAAGGAGCGTTCATCCACGTTGCAGGAGCCCACGAGAGAAACGTAGTCGTCGATGAGCATCACCTTGCTGTGCAAAAAGCCCTTTTCATAACGATAGACGTTTGCTCCTGCACGGACAAGATCGCCGGCAAACGACAACGTGGCGGGAAACACCACCGGATGATCCGGTCGATTCGGAATCATCAAGTTCACCTGAACCCCTTGCTGCAGAGCCAACACCAAGGCCTCGAAAATAGACTGATCCGGGATGAAATACGGCGTTTGAATGTAAATCACATCATCTGCGGAAGCGATCATTTTGAGCATCGAGAGCTTAATGTTCGCCAAAGGCGTATCGGGGCCGCTGAAAACCAGCTGACAAAAGGCATCGCCCTTTTCGCTCGGATGTGCATTCACCTCCAGTTGAACCGACTCGGACTCGCCCATGACAAAGCTCCAGTCCTGCAAAAAGCGAATCTTCAAATCCGCCACGGCAGAACCTTCGATGCGAAGATGTGTGTCTCTCCAATAGCCGAAACGGCTGTAGCGACCAATGTATTCATCGCCCACGTTAAATCCGCCGATGTAGCCGATGCGCTCGTCGATGGTGACAATCTTGCGGTGGTTACGATAATTCAAGCGCAAGTTGATATAGCGCAGGAACGAGGGATAGAAGATGCCAATGCGTATACCAACTTCCTGCATCATGCGCCGCATTTCTTTCGATAAATTACGTCCGCCAACGCCATCCGTCAACACGCGTACCGTGACGCCGCGTCGAGCGGCGCGCATCAATGCCTCAATCACGATTGTGCCCAGATTATCGGATTTCAGGATGTAATACTGAAAATTGATCTCCTCTTTGGCTTCGTCAATATCTTGAATCAGGCGTAAGAATTTCGCTCTGCCGTCAAAGATAGCTTCCACATCATTGTCACCGGACAAATTGGTTAAGCCCATGCGTACATTGAGGCGAATCAGCTCCAGATAATCCTGAAAACGCCCCTCTTCTTCAATAGGAAGATGGGTCGTCACTTCATCCCACTTGATCAATGCATGTTGCAAAACATCCACATCCAGCGATTCCTTTTGCTGAAACAGCTTCCGGCGACGAGTATCGCGTCCCATCAGCAGATATGGAAAAAAGCCGATGATGGGAAAAATCGCAATCATCATGACCCAAAGCATGGTGGAGCGCGCTGGACGACGGCGATTCGCATACACGATGATCAGGGCCAATATGATGTTGATCCACGTTGAATTCTGTACAATCTGATTGAAGAGTATGCCGATATCCATTGCCGTCCCCTTCTTCTATTACATTTCTGCACTTCTGCGGACGTCTCAACGTTTTTCAAAAGCCCGTCCTTCTTTGCGGAAGTCTGTCCTTCTTGTCGGAAGTTCGTCCTTCTTTGCGCAGCCCGTCCTTCTTTGTGAAGGTCTATCCTTCCTTTCGCGCGAACGTCTATTTCTTGTATTTTGCCGCTTTGTAGCGCGCCTGTCCGCTGAGTACCGCTTTACGCATCCGGTAGGCTGCAGGGGTCACTTCAATGCGTTCATCCGTCTCAATAAATTCCATCATCTGCTCAAGGCTCAGGCGATTCGGTGTCACTAACTTTAAGGCGTCATCGGCCGCTGCTGAACGAATGTTGGTCAGCGCCTTCTTTTTGCAAACATTGACTTCCAGATCTTCACCTTTGGGATTCGATCCGATGATCTCCCCTTCGTACACCTCTTCACCGGCACCGATAAAGAGTATGCCGCGCTGCTGTGCCGCAAACAGACCATATGTCGTCGTCGTGCCCGTTTCATAAACGATCAGGGAACCCACCGCGCGCGTCGGAATTTCCCCTTTGTACGACTCATAGCCGGCAAATTCGTTGTTCAGTACGCCCGTGCCGCGCGTATCCGTCATAAGCTGCTGACGATAGCCGATCAACCCGCGCGCCGGAATGCGAAACACCAAGCGCGTATAACCGGATGGGGAGGTCTTCATCTCCTGCAGTTCGCCTTTTCGCTGGCCAAGTGCCTGAATTACCGCGCCGGAATACTCCTGATCCACATCTACCGTTGCCTCTTCCATCGGCTCAAGACGGTGTCCGGCCGCATCCTGACGATAGAGAACCTCCGGCTTGGAGACCATGAACTCATAGCCCTCGCGGCGCATCTTTTCAATGAGTACCGACAGATGCAATTCGCCGCGGCCGCTGACGAAAAAGGTATCCGTCGAGTCGCCCGGATGCATCCGCAAGCTGACATCGGTATGCAGTTCTTTTTCCAGACGTGCACGCAAATGGCGTGACGTGACAAATTGGCCGCTTCTCCCGGCAAAGGGTGAGTCGTTAACGGAAAAGGTCATCTGCAATGTCGGTTCGGAAATTTTGACGAAGGGTAACGGCGTTACTTCCTCCGGAGAGCAAAGCGTATCGCCCACTTCAATGCCCTCCACGCCGGAAACGGCAACGATGGAACCGACGCCCGACTCTGTCACCGGCACACGCTTGAGTCCGTCAAATTCGAAAATCGTGGTAACGCGAATTTTCATCTGTTTATCCGGCGCATTGTAGTTGGTAATGACGGCTTCATCATTGACGTGGACAACGCCTTGTTCCACTTTGCCGATACCGATGCGGCCGACATAATCATTATAGTCCGCCGTCGAAATGAGTAGCTTGAAAGGCGCCTTCTCCTCTCCGCTTGGTGCGGGAATAGTCTTTACGATACCTTCCAACAGCGGGCGCATATCTTCGCCCACCGCTTCCTCCTGATTATCCTGTGCCTTCTGCCACGTGGCTTCATCTACAGCCCAGCCGTTTTTCGCGGATGCAAAGACCACCGGACTGTCCAGATAGGACAGCGGCGCATCGATCGACAGGAAAAGATCATAGATTTCTTCGCGTACTTCCGCAATGCGGGCATCGGGACGATCGGCCTTGTTAATGCAGAGAATGGCCGGAAGGGAAAGCTCGATCGCCTTGCGCAAGACAAACTTTGTCTGCGGCATCGGGCCCTCAAAGGCATCCACGACCAGAATGACGCCATCGCACATCTTCAGCACGCGCTCCACTTCTCCGCCGAAGTCGGCATGTCCCGGTGTATCAATAATGTTGATCTTTGTACCGTTATAATGAACGGCGGTATTTTTGGAAAGTATCGTGATGCCGCGCTCGCGTTCCAAATCGCCGGAATCCATCACGCGCTCCATCACGTCCTGATTTTTTCGTATCATCCCGCTGGTGCGCAAAAGCGCATCCACCAGCGTTGTTTTACCATGGTCAACGTGCGCCACAATGGCGACGTTTCGTATTGCTTGCCTATCTTGCATTACACACTCCTTTGATCACAATCGCCATTATTTTAACACATGGACCCGCATACCATAAAAAAATCAGGGGCATGCCCTGATTGCGTGGCTTATTTGTGATTTTCTTTTACTACTTTGGTGAAAAGCGCCTTTTTCGGCTATTATTTTGGTGAGAAGCGCCTTGTAAGGCAGAAGTTTCGATGAAAAGCCTTGTGCGGCCGGTGTTTCGATAAAAAGCCTTGTGCGGCTGATATTTCGATGAAAAGCGCCTTATAAGGCTAATATTTCGGTGAGAAGCGCCTTGTGCGGCGCAAAACGCAATAAACCTCGTTCCGCTTGACGTCCATTTTATCCACCAGTTTCGCAACGATGCGCAGTCCGCGCCCACCGCAATCCAGATGATTCTTTTCGTTTTTTTCCAGATTCAGTTCAAATCCGCAGCCTTCGTCACGTACACGGATGTGAATGAGTGTATCCGTGACCACAAGGCGCAAATGCACACACTTTCCATGATCATTGTGGTTGCCGTGTTCGCAGCCGTTAATCATGAGCTCACTGAGAATAAGACGCAGATCCATCAGTTGTTCACTGTCCATCGCACACTGTTCTCGCATATTTGCAATTTGTTCGCGAACGATCGCGCATACCGAAGCGATTTCGCTCGGTACGGCGCAAGAATAATAATACGTCACGAAATCCTCCTTTCGGTTTGGCTTCGCTGTCCGGGAAAAAATCTATTTCTTTGCATTCTCTCGGAATCTTTCCTTTTAATTTCATTCCCTTCATACCCATACAAATGCTCCTCATAACGGTGAAGCAGGAAAGGTGCACGTTCCTAACCCGTGATGCTCTGTTATTGTTTGCCGGCAAAGAGGCATGGAGATGCTACGGCTTCCGTTACTCGAAAGAATTGGAGACTACTCGAAAGTATTTGAAGCTACTCGAAAGGCGTTTGAAAATACAGACATAAGACAAGGATCGTTTGAAGAGAAGGAAATATGGTATACATGGAATAGTGCTTATCATAAGTGCGACAAAAGGAATCGAATGAATAAGATGGAGGAAAAACATGAAAAAATATGAATGCACAGCTTGTGGACACATTTACGATCCTGAAATCGGCGATCCTGAGAATGGAATCAAACCGGGTACGGCGTTTGAAGACCTTCCGGAGGATTGGGTTTGCCCGGTCTGTGGTGTAGGCAAAGACGAATTTGAACCGGTAAACGAATAACGGCAACGCCGGTTCTGTTGAAAAGAAAGGGCGGCGTCCGAACGATGCGTTCGGACGCCGCCTCTTTTTTATTCTACCTTGGCGAACAACGGGCCAATCGTGTTATCCATCTTCAACGAGATCAAAACCCGATATGACCATGTATTTTCCGGCATATCCTCTCGAAAAGCGGGCATGGGAATCAAAGACGAGCAGCTTTGCGCTCTTATCTTGCGCAAAGCCGTAGCTCAAATCGGTCAATAAGCTCTTGTACACGTTGCATATCCAAAACAAGCGGATTTCCTTCAAAAGTGGTGATGAGCCGTTTCCCAAGAATAATGTCATTCTCCTCATACAAGCGTATTTTCTTTACAGCGTTAATGGCATACGAAGGCAGGTCCATCCGGCCAAAATGTTCCCAATAGATCTCTTGATTCCGCCGGGGGTCAAAAAAAGTGAAATCCGGATAATAAACCGTGGTTTCCGAAAGATATAGTGGACACTCATATTTGTAAAAGATTCCTTGCGAAAGAAAATAATCCGCTAAAATTTTTTCCGATTTTGAACGAACTCGTTCCTGGAGATTTGTAATGATTTCCGTCGCATCCCCCTCCTGAAATGGTAATCCTTCATAGCTTTGTTTTTTCCAAGCTTCAAATCTTTGCTCTTCCGTTTTTTGCACAGGCACGACGAGCTCTCTTCTTAAGGGATGCAAATCAAGGTACACTTGATCCACCGCTTGATTGATTTCTCTGATGGACAAAGGCAACTTTCTTAACAGGCTCTCTAGTCGCCGCGCAACCCTTTCGTTATAACTGATTTGGGCAAGAGCCTTTGCGCAATCCATTTGTGATTTTGGAATATAGCTTCGTTTGATTCTGCCGTTTTGGTGGGTGTTCCAAAAGTACTCCGGCGTCTTCGCATTGGTTTTAATTTCCAGTCGTCCTTCCAAATACTCGGGTTGAAGCATGCGCAAACATGCGCTTAGCTGTTTTAACTTTGTTCTCGCTTCTGCGATGTCCTCTTTCTCCGTCATGCTTGACCACCTCCTTGTTGGCATATTTCCCTATGAACATCGGCTTCTCTACGTTCAGTTTATTCTCTCATATGTCGTGTCTCGCCCGCGTTTCCATTTTGTTTCACCTTATCCCACTGTTTTTTATGCTCTCCCGACACATATGTTGTAGGACCTGTATTATTAGAGGAAGCGTCGTATCGATATGCCTATCGATGATGGCCGTGTCCATCTGCATATTTAGAGGAAACGTCGCAGCGATAAAGGCCGCGGCCCTGATAAAATGTAATATCGAACGTTATCAGGGTTTGATTAACCCTGGGAAACGACGGAAATAGAACATCATCAGGGACAGCGGCCCTAGGAAAAGTGTAATATCGAACGTTGTCAGGGCTCGATTAACCCTGAGAAATAGCGGAAATAAAACATCGTCAGGGACAGCATCCCTGATAAAGGCATAATATGAAGAATCGTCAGGCTCAATCAACCCTGAAAAACGAGGGAAATGGAACATCATCAGGGGCGGCAACCCTGATAAAAATGTAATACGAAAAATCATCAGGGGCCACGTCCCTGAGAAAGCCATAATATCGAACGTTATCAGGGTTCTATCAACCCTGATAAATGGCGGAAATAGAATATCGTCAGGAGCGGTGGCCCTGATAAAGACGTAATGTCGAACGTTGTCAGGATTCGAACAGCCCTGAGAAACGACGGAAATAGAACATCATCAGGGACAGCGACCCTGATAAAAATGTAATACAGAAAAACATCAGGCGCGGCGTCCCTGAGAAAGCCATAATATCGAACATTATCAGGGTTCTATCAACCCTGATAAATGGCGAAAATAGAGTATCGTCAGGAGCGGTGGCCCTGATAAAGACGTAATGTCGAACGTTGTCAGGGTTCGAACAGCCCTGAGAAACGACGGAAATAGAACATCATCAGGGACAGCGACCCTGATAAAAATGTAATACAGAAAAACATCAGGGGCGGCAACCCTGATAAACCCGTAATGCTGAATGTTATCAGGGCTCGATTAACCCTGAGAAATAGCGGAAATGCAACATCCTCAGGGGTGACAGCCCTGATAAAAGCGTAATATCGAACGTTAACAGGAGCCGATCGCCCCTGAAAAATGACGGAAATAGAACATCGCCAGGGCCGGCGCCCCTGATAAAAATGCAATACGGAAAGACATCAGGGGTGCTGTCCCTGATAAAAGCGTAATATCGAACGTTAACAGGGGCCGATCGCCCCTGGGAAACGACGAAAATGGAACATCGCCAGGGTCGACAACCCTGATAAACACGTAATGTCGAACATCGTCAGGGCTTGATTAACCCTGGGAAACGACGGAATTAGAACATCGCCAGGGACCGCATCCCTGATAAAGACATAATATGAAAAGCCGTCAGGGCTGCGACCCCTGACGGCTTAAATCCAAAAGGTTCTCAGGCTCTGGCCAAGAAACAAGAGTCGACAACAGGCCGATCTTTTTAGCTCATAGCCAACTTTTTAGCTCATAAAGGTCGCTTTCAACCAGCGGAACAACTCACCGCCCTGTTTGAAGGCATAGTCCAAGAAGAACGTATACAGGAGAAGCGCCGGCACTTTGGTCCAAAGCAAATGGAGCGCAAACGTCTTAAACGACATTTTCGTCAGACCCATAATCATACAGATCACATCATCCGGCATGCCGGGAAGCACCATCGTCCAAATGAAAAACTTTTTAATCTTCTCATCATTGGCATCCAGCCATTTGCTGTACTTGTCAAAAGTCTCCGGCTTCATCAAGGCATGGACAAACGTCGGGCCGAATGCACGAGCAAGCAGAAAAATAATTATCTCACCGGCACAGATGCCCAAGTAGTTAAGCAAAAAACCCGGAAGCGGTCCAAAAAAGTATATCCCGAAAAGAGAGGTCACATTCCCCGGAATGATGGGAATAATGCATTGGATAATCTGCAACAGGAAGAAAAAGAAAACACCCCAGACACCGGAACGGGAGATAAATTCCTGCATCTTCTCCGTGCTGGTGAAAATGCCCAAACGCCATCCATAGAGGCCGAGCACAACACAGAGGGAAATCCCTATTATCGTAGCGATAGTTACTATACGACGTAACTTTGCCGACTTCACAGGATCAATCGGATGTGCCTTTCGCCACGATGAAATAGAGTGCTCGTGTTCTTTCTCGTGTTCTTTCTCTTTTTCTATTTCGTTTTCCTGTTCCTGCTTTTCTTCGTGATTGTTTGTCGTAGGGCCTGTCATCGATCCTCCTTCGAGGGCTTCGCTCTACCGAAATCAGTTTGTTTCGCTCTGCCCGGAATTAGCCTGGATATCGCTCTACCCGAAATCAGCTTGTTTCGCTCTACCCGAAATCAGCCTTGATATCGCTTTGCCCAGAATCAGACATTGTATCGTTCTGTCCGGAATCAGCCTTTGTTTTCTTCAGCGACGCGCAACTGTTCCTGATAGAGCGCAAACACGCGCTCACCGAAATGTTTCTTGCTGAATTGATCACGGCTTTCCCATGCACCCTGTTTCCAGCGGGCATACAAAGCGTCATCTGCGAGAAGCTGCAAAAGAATGTTTGCGCACTCCTCCGACGTGTCATACTGGTAGCCGTTGACATCGCTTTGCACCACGTGCGCAATCGCGTCATCCCGTCGCGCAATGACCGGGCGACCATTGGCCAGTGCTTCAATATAGGTTAGCCCCTGCGTTTCCGATACCGAAGCCGAGATGAAGAAATCCAGCAGCTGATAATAGGACCCCACCGTTTCTTTCGGTACCATGCCGGTAAGAAAAACGCTCTCGCCCAGTGCACGTTCCTCAATTTGTTTTTTTAGCTGTTTCATGCCGGCGCCATCACCGACAATGAGCAATCCCACATCATCGCGCTGTTCACGCACGCGCTGGTGGATGGCGAGCACTTCATCCAAATTCTTTTCCTGCGCCACGCGGCCTACATTGCCGTAGAGGCGCCAAGAAGACGGTACGCCCAGTTTTTTTCGCAGCACATCCATTTCTTCCGGTGTGCCGGCACGCGAAAATGCGTCCAGATCGATCCCCGTCGGAATGACCCGCACGGAAGAACAGATGTTTTCGCTCAGCAGATAGTTTTTCGTTTTTTCCGTCGGTGCAATGACGACGTCGGCGGAGCGCAGGCGCAAAGCCATCACGCGCGCCAGAAAACCATCCCAATTGCCCGGCAAAACGTATTTTGTATAGTACTCGTATTGTGTGTGGTAAGTATGGATAATTGGACAGTGACAATGCTTAGCAATCCGCTGCACAAAGGAATAGGTGAAAAATTCACACTGCGAATGAATGATATCCGGCTTCCAGGCAATCAATTCATCCACCAGCGAATTGCGCGTATTCAGCGAAGCACGTAAATCGGGATAAATCGCATCCAGGGGAATCGAACCGACATAATAAATCTCTCCCTCCCGATACGTCTCCCGCGTAGAAGAGAGAGTGAGCAATTTTACCTCACAACCCTGACGTTCCAGTTCCTGTTTGAGCATGAGCACGGAAACGATAACCCCGTTGACGGTATCCGGATTCAAGTCGCTGGTGAGTAATACTTTCATATCGTTCCCTTTCTCCTGTTAAGTATAGCAAAGGCGAGCACAAGAAAAGCAGCGTCTAATAAAGAGAAGGTAAAGACGATGTTTCCTCTTCTGGCATCTTAGGACAACAGCGTGCAAAACAACGCTCGAATCTCTTCAATACCGAAGGACTTTGTCGCGACACTCCCGGCATACGGATAGACGTCTTCCTTCGAAACAGCTAATGCCTTCGCCATCGCGTTGCGCTGTGCAAGAACCTTGGTGGTGGGAAGCTTATCTGCCTTGGTTGCAATAACCAGGCCGCGATACCCTTGTGCACGAATCCATTCCATCATCTGGACATCCTGTGCAGTCGGCGCGTGACGCAAATCACAGAGCAGAATCACTTCCAATAACCCTTTTCGCTCCTCAAGATATGTGTTGATACTTTTGGCCCAGTCGTCCTGCGCATGCCGCGCGACTTTCGCATATCCGTAGCCCGGAAGATCCACCAGCCGGAACCGATGACGTGTATCCGCCCACTCCGCCTCCACGCCGTAGAAATTCACTGTACGAGTTTTTCCCGGCGTAGAAGACGTATAGGCTAATTTTTTTCGTTGACAAAAGGTGTTAATTAACGTTGATTTTCCTACATTCGAACGTCCGGCAAAGGCGATTTCCGGCAGCTCCTCTTTCGGATACTGGGCAGGATCAACCGCCATGGCTTCTAATGCAGAGGTGATGACTTTCATGGTTTCTCCTGTCCGTTTCGCAGTCCATTATGCACAGTCTGCTTTCTTCACTGTCCATATTGAACAGTCTCTGTCTTCGCCGACCTTATGCACAGCTTATCGCTGTCTCGACGATTCGTTTCCGTGTTGTGGCCGGGCGTAGTTATCCTCGTCAGATGTTCGAAGGGGAAGCAAAATGAAAACCGAGGTTGCGCGTCTTCTCTGCCTGAAAAACGATGGGCTTTTTGCTTTCCACCGGCTCCAGAAGAGCGGCCTGAATGACTTCATCAACATGGGAAATCTCCACGAAGTGCAAGCCTTCCTTCACTTCCTCTTCGATCTCCATCAAATCGCGATGATTTTCTTTCGGTAAAAAGATGGTCGTAATGTGGTAGCGACGCGCCGCCAATACCTTTTCCTTCAGCCCGCCGATGGCAAGAACCTGGCCGGTCAAGGTCATTTCTCCGGTCATGGCAATATCATTGCGTACCGGACGCTTGGTAAGCGCCGAAACCAGAGCGGTAAGAATGGTAATGCCGGCAGAAGGCCCATCTTTCGGGACAGCGCCCTCCGGCATGTGAATGTGCGTATCATAATAATTGTAGAATCCCGGATCGATGCCGTAACGTTTCGCATTGGCGCGCACAAACGACAACGACAATTGCGCCGATTCACGCATGACGTCGCCAATGGAGCCCGTCGTCAGCACACCACCGTGACCCGTCATGAGATTCGCCTCCACTTTGAGAATCTCACCCCCAACCTCGGTCCAGGCCAAACCGTTCACCACGCCGATTTGCGGCGTCTTGGCCAACGGCTCATCAGCATATTTCGGCATGCCCAGAAAATCCGGCAGATTCTTTTTTCCGACGCGTACCGTTTCTTCTCCTGAGACAATGCGTTTTGCCGCGCGACGGCAAATCTTTTCGATCTGGCGTTCCAACTCGCGTACGCCCGCCTCACGGGTGTAAAAATGCAGTACATCCGCCAGAATCGCAGGAGGAAGCGAGAGTTGCTTCGTCGTTAAGCCGCTTTCTTTGCGCGCTTTGGGCAACAGATGACGTTTGGCAATAACCATTTTTTCCTGGTCGGTATAGCCTTCGATGCGGATAACTTCCATACGATCCAGCAACGGACGCGGAATGGTTTCCGTTGTGTTTGCCGTCGTGATGAACATGACCTGCGAAAGATCAAAGGGGATTTCCAAAAAGCGATCCTGAAATGCCATGTTCTGCTCCGGATCCAGCACTTCCAACAATGCACTGGCCGGATCGCCGCGAAAATCGCTGCCGATCTTATCCACTTCATCCAGCAAAAATACCGGATTCATGCTCTTTGCCTTCGTCATATGATAAATAATACGCCCCGGCATAGCACCAACATAGGTCTTTCGATGACCGCGAATTTCCGCTTCATCAGAAACACCGCCCAGGCGCATCGAAACGAATTTCCGTCCGATGGATGCTGCAATACCGCGTGCAATAGAGGTTTTGCCCACACCCGGCGGACCGACGAAGCAAAGAATGGAGCCTTTGGAGTCTTTGCGCAGCTGACGAACCGCAATAAACTCCAGAATGCGCTCTTTTACTTCGCGTAAGCCGTAGTGATCGCGGTCCAGGATATGCTGACTGTAGGAAAGGTCTTCGACATCTTCCGTATAACTTCCCCAAGGAAGGGAAGCCAATGTGTCCAAATAGGTGCGCGAGACATTGACATCCGGAGACATCGGCGACAGATAGGCCAAGCGGTCCAATTCCTTGTCCACCGCCGAACGCGCTTCTTCCGAAAGCGGCAGCGCCGCAAAGGTTTCGCGATATTCATCCACCAGCGTGTCGGGATCCCCTTCAGTTTCCCCCAGTTCCGCACGCAGGATATTGATCTGTTCGCGCAGAACAAATTCCTTTTGTGACTGCTGCAAGCGTTCCTGCGCTTTTTCGTTAATTTCCTTATCCAAACGGGAAAGTTTCGTCAGCAGGGAAATGTCGGCACGAAGTTTATACAAACGTTCCTGCAGATCCAGCTCTTGCAGCAGATCCAGTTCTTCATCATGCCGAAGATCCAGATGGGTGGCCAGCTCGTCGCTGAGCATTCCGGGGTCCTCCGCATCCAATAGCGGAAACAGGAACACTTCCGGCACCTGCATCGATTCCTTCAGATAATTCACCGCCGACGTCGCCGTCAAACGCATTACATTTTTCAGTTTTTCATCCCGATCAACACGTTCCGGGGAATAGGTGTATTCCAACACTTCCCCCTCCACATAGGGGTCGGTGCGGATAATATGCGTAATTTTTGCCCGTGCATTCCCCTCCACGACAACCTTACTCGGTCCGCCGGGAAGGCGGAAGGACTGGCGGATGGTGCAAATCGTACCGAATTCGGCAAAATCGCCCAGTGTCGGCTCCTCAATAGTGGGATCCAACATGGAAACGACCACGACAGGAGAATGATTGCGTGTTGCCCATTCCAGAACGCTTTCCGCCTCTTCGCTTTCCAGGTCAAAATGAATGACCTGGTTGGGAAAAACCACGGAACCGCGCACCAGCAGAATGGGCAATACTGTTTTTTTCGCTTCATAATATTGAGGTAACATGGTTCCTCCTACAAAAAACAGCCGGTTTCCCGGCTGTCGGTCGCCGCCCGGTTTCACGGTGCCTGTTGTTATTCTTTCGCATGCAGAGCCATTTTCTGCTGTCCCTGCATTTCCGTCTGCTTTAACAACGCAAGCGGCGTATCGTTTGTAATGTTCTCTTCGTCAACCACAACCTGGCGTATGCGATCATCGCCGGGAACGTGGTACATCGCATCCATCAATGTTGATTCCATAATGGAGCGCAAGCCGCGCGCGCCCATCTTGCGAGAATAGCTCTTCTCGGCAATCGCGTGAATGGCAGCGGGTGTAATGGTCAGCTCGCAATCATCCATGCGAAAGAGTTCTTGATATTGCTTAACCAGCGCGTTCTTCGGCTCGGTTAAAATCCGTTCCAAGGTCTCCACGGACAGCTCGTTCAGCGCCACCAAAACCGGAACACGCCCGATCAGCTCCGGGATAAGTCCGAATTTCATCAGATCTTCAGGAATGGCATTGCGCAGCGTTTCCGATACGCTTTCGTCGGAATGATCGACCACCGTCTGATTAAAGCCGATGGGATTCTTTTCACGGCGATCTTTAATCACCCGCTCAATGCCGGCAAAGGCTCCGCCGACAATGAAGAGAATGTTCGACGTATCGACGTGAATAAACTCCTGATTCGGATGTTTCCGTCCACCCTGCGGCGGTACATTGGCCACCGTTCCTTCAATCAGCTTGAGCAACGCCTGTTGCACGCCCTCTCCGGACACGTCACGCGTAATGGAAGGGTTCTCGGATTTGCGGGCGATTTTATCAATTTCGTCAATATAGATAATGCCGCGTTCCGCGAGGTCGACGTCATAGTCCGCCGCCTGCAATAATTTAAGGATGATGTTCTCCACATCCTCCCCAACATACCCTGCTTCGGTCAGCGTGGTCGCGTCCGCGATAGCAAACGGCACCTGAAGCGTTTTGGCCAGTGTCTGCGCAAGCAGCGTCTTTCCGGAGCCCGTCGGCCCGATCAGGCAGATATTGGACTTTTGAATGTCCACCGCCGTCTCTTCCTGTCGATAGATGCGTTTATAGTGGTTATAAACCGCCACAGACAGCACCTTCTTGGCTTCTTCCTGTTCAATGACATAATCATCCAACGCCCGCTTAATTTCTTCGGGCGTGGGCAATCGGCGCTTGGCCGCATTCGCTTTTTTGGTACGTTGTGCATGCGCCTGTGTCATTTCCTGACACAGCGCGATACATTCGTTGCAGATATAAACGCCAGGTCCGGCAACAAGCTGCTCAACGTCGTCCGCCGATTTTCCGCAGAACGAACAACGCACCGGATCTTCGTGAAAATCCGCCATTTCGCCTCCTCATTCTCCTCACTTCATGGAGGTAATGACTTGATCAACAAGACCGTACTTCATGGCTTCTTCCGCATTCAGCCAACGGTCGCGATCGGTATCGCGTTCAATCACCTTGAGCGACTGGCCGGTCGCATCCGCCAGGATCTTGTTGAGTCGTTTTTTGGTTTCGATAATTTTCTTCGCTGTAATTTCAATGTCCGACGCCATGCCCTGGGCACCGCCGGAAGGCTGATGAATCATGACATCCGCATTCGGCAACGCAAAGCGCTTGCCCTTGGTGCCGGAGGCAAGCAAAACCGCGCCCATGCTCGCCGCCATGCCGACGCAAATCGTCGAAACATCGCTCTTGATGTAATTCATGGTGTCATAAATCGCCAACCCGGCCGTTACTTCCCCGCCGGGCGAATTGATGTAGAGCTGAATATCCTTGTTGGGCGCCTTGTGCTCCAAAAACAGGAGTTGTCCCACAATCAGATTGGCCATTTGCGTTTCAATCGGACCGGTTACAAAGATAATGCGCTCTTCCAACAAGCGCGAATACAAATCGTATGCACGCTCACCACGACCGGTGGTTTCAATTACCGTAGGAATTAAAGGCATGTTTACCTCTCTTCCGTCTCTTTTTCTGTCTCTTCGTCGTTCTTTTCTTCCGGTGCATCCACCCATTTTACCTGCTCCAACAGGTAATCCAGGGCTTTCTTCTTGCGAATATCATCGGCAACAAGTTCTTCCTGCTGCATTTCTTTCATGCGACGCAGGAAATCTTCTGGATCCTTGGCGCCATACGTTTCGGCGATTTCTTTCATCTCTTTCTCGATTTCCTCTTCGCTTGCTTCAAACTTCTGCTCTTCGACGAGGCTCGCCAAAACGAGATCCGCTTGTACGCGCGCACGAGCGGCAGGCACATAGTTGGCACGAATCATTTCGATGCTCTGGCCGCTATACTGCAGATATTGGTCAAAAGAAAGACCCATTTGTTGCATCTGGTTCGCCATATTGCGCAATTCGACATCTACTTGCTCATCGATCATAGACTGAGGTGCTTCGACATTGGACAGCTCAGCCAGCTTTGCCAGCGCATCGGACTGACGGCGGTTGAGATCCTGTTCCTCCGCCTTTTCAAGCAGGTTTTTGCGCACCGACTCACGATAAGCATCCATCGTGTCAAATTCGGAAACATCCTGAGCAAACTCATCGTTGGCTTCTGGAACATCTTTTTCCTGGACTTCATGCAACGTAACGGCGAAAACCGCATCTTTGCCGGCCAAATCTTCCGCATGGTACTTTTCCGGGAAGGTGACATTCACATCAAAGGATTCGCCGGCTTTATGACCGACAATCTGGTCTTCAAATCCGGGAATGAAGGCGCCGGAGCCCAGCTCAAGCGTCTGCTTTTCGGCGGTACCGCCTTCAAAGGCTACCCCGTCAACACTTCCGGCATAATCCATCTGCACGGTGTCACCCATCTTTGCTTCACGTTCGACCGGACGAATGACGGCATTTTTCTCCTGTTCCGCAGCAATAACGCGATCCACATCCGCTTCATCCACCGTTACCGGATGGCGTTCGACTTCCATTCCTTTATAATCGGCCAATTCGGGATGCGGCATGGTGTCCGTCGATACCTCAATGACTACCGTTTCGTTCTTCTCGAGGGTCTTGATATCCACATCGGGACGACCGATGGCTTCCAAATCAAGCTCTTTCGTCGCTTTTTCAATTTCTTCCGGTAAAAGGCTGTTGAGGGCATCCTCATAAAACACGCCCTGACCGTAGTTCATCTCAATCACCTTGCGAGGTGCCTTCCCTTTACGGAAGCCGTGCACCGGAAAACGGTGTTTGTTCTTCTGATACGTCTTTTCAATTTCCGCATTAAACGTGTCCCAGGCAAGCTCCAGTGTGTAAACCGCCCGATTATTCTCGTGAGATACCAGTTTCGCCATTCGTCATTACTCCTTTGTATTTTCTTTTTCGACAAGATTTTTTCATTATAGCACAATGCGAGGGAGACCGCTAAAAGCCGACCACAATGCCGCCACGATTGGCATAGCACGCATTGAGCCCCCCGCCTTCTACGATTTCCACACGGCCGAACGGTGCGCGCGCAAGAATTTCCCGCTTCACATGTTCCGCTCGTTCGATATCCCGAATGTGGGTGATAACGAGTGTACGCTTCGCAAACGGCACATCTTCTGCAGCAATGTGCTCCGCCATACGCATCATCGCGCGATCCATGCCTCGCGCAATCGACTTGAGGCCGATTTCACCGTTTACACCGCGACAAATGGGACGAATGGAAAGATGGGTGAGAATGTTTCCGGCCAGACGCGGTAAGCGTCCGGATTTACTTAACGTGGTGTAGTTATTCAATACGAAATAGGTGTAGTTTGTTTGTGCAATCTCTTCTTCTTTCGCCACAATTTCATCGAAAGAGAGGCCTTTTTGGATGAGCTCGTGCAGACGGAACAAATAGGCGCTTTCTCCTGCAGCGGCGGCCTTGCTGTCAAAGGCATGCGCCCGTTTTCCCTCTTCACACAACTCGCGAGCCGCCAGCGCAGCACTATTATAGGAGCTGCTGAGCCTGCTCGAAATGGTGAGAAAGAAAATTTCATCGGCATCGCCTGCGGCATCAATGAAATGTTGCGGTGACATTGCCGCACTCTGCGCAACTGTATCTGAGGCATCCACATCCGCCAGAAACGCATCAATATCCATGCTGCCGTCATCCACATAGTGATGGCCGTTGCAGCTTAACGCGAAAGGCACGCGACGTGCTGCAATCTCTTTGTCCAACGCTTCATTTCGGTCACAGCTGGAATCGGTAACAATGACTCGTTTCATTCTCTTTCTCCCTCTTCCATCCTCTGTCGCGCTGCCCTCGTTAACGCCGCAGCATGGTTTTCCACATCACCATCAAGAACCTGATCCAAAAGCCACGATAGCATTTCGCCCACGCTCTTCCCCGGTTTCATACCCATTGCCAGCAAATCCGCCCCGCCAATGGTCAAATCCGTTTGTGCCACCGGCAGGTGTCGCTCTTCCACTTCAAGCATTTGCCGTTCCACACGACGGACAGCAGCCTGCCGTTCGTCTCTCTCCTCAGGCGAAGCAGGCAGTATTTCGCTTGCCGCACGAACCAAAGCAAGAAGGGCGTGCTGTTGCGGTCGGGTTCGTCCGATCAGACGCTGCACGTCAGCAAGACATTCCGGCAAAGGGCTATGTCCTTCACGAAGAAGCAGACACACGTTTTCGCGCAACT
The DNA here is from genome assembly GCF_900059565.1 of Murdochiella massiliensis. GTDB lineage: Bacteria > Bacillota > Clostridia > Tissierellales > Peptoniphilaceae > Murdochiella > Murdochiella massiliensis. The sequence continues at coordinate 1,204,729 of NZ_FIZW01000002.1, read as the reverse complement.
TCGTGGAGGTTTTTAACCTGCGCAACAATTGATTCATACGTGAAACGCGCACGGCAACCTCATCTTTTGTAGAAGCAAAGGAAGAGCCGAACCCCAATGCCGCCCAGCGCAAAGCCGGGCATGGAGGCACCGTACAGACCAGCGCAGGCTGCACATCGTCCGGGGACAGCAGAAGGGAACTGCCTTTCTGCGGTGGTTCGGCGAAAAGTGCCGTCCAAAGTCCCGTCTCGTTCAACAGAGCGAGAGCCCGATCCGGGTGTGCGTCCGTCAACATCCGTTCCAACTCTTCATAGCAGCGTTCCACGGAAACAAAACGAATGCGCTCATGCTGCTTGATCAAGGCCTGCCGCAAGGAAGGCTCAATAGTCCACTGAAAGCGAGAAGCAAAACGCACCGCGCGCAACATGCGTAAGGCATCTTCGCCAATGCGTTCCTCTGCACAACCCACCGCACGTAGAAGCCCCGCATGAAGATCCCGTTCTCCACCGAACGGATCGCGAAGTCCTCGTTCGGGATGCCATGCCATGGCGTTCATCGTAAAGTCACGGCGTTTCAAATCTTCTTCCAGATGCTGAGAATAATGAACTTCTTCCGGATGACGTCCGTCGCGATAGTCGCTTTCCGCCCGGAAAGTGGTGACTTCATAGACCGCCTTCGGCATCACCACGCGAATCGTGCCGAAGGACTTACCCACATCTAACGTATGTTCGGCGGCAAATACGGTTTCAATCTGTTCCGGCGTAGCGTTGGTGGCCAGATCGATATCCGAGGCGGAGTTCCCCATCAGTAGGTCACGCACGGCGCCACCGACGATCCAGGCTTCATAGCCGGCCGCCTCAAGACGACGCAAAACGAGAAGGGCCTCGTCAGGAAAAATCATGCGGTGAAACCCTCATCACGAAACGCCTGCACGATGTGTTCCGCCATTTCTTCGCACAGATCACTGTCTAAATGTTCGACCATTACGCGAATCAACGGCTCGGTGCCCGATGCGCGCACTACGCTTCGTCCTTCTTCACCAAGCACACGGTTGGCTTCGGCAATGGCGCGTTGGACCCGTTCGTTTGCGAGCGCCCCCTCTTTATCTTCCACCAGAAGGTTACGCAACACTTGGGGATAGTGAATCAAATCCTGATGCAACGAAGCCAGGTCGGTTTTGTTTTCTACCACAATTTCCGCCAGACGAAGCGCCGTCAACACACCATCACCGGTGGTGGCATATTTGGAAAAAATAATGTGTCCGGACTGTTCTCCGCCGAGAGCATAGCCATGCTCAAACATCTCCGCTACGACGTTCTTATCCCCTACGGGCGTTTTTGCATACTGAATGCCGGCGCGTTCAAAGGCTTTATACAGGCCGAAGTTGGACATGATGGTGGTAACAACGGTATTTCCGGGCAATGCATCATTCGCCTTCATCTCTTTGCCGCAAATGTAAAGGATGGCATCGCCGTCCACCACTTTACCGTGGTTGTCTACCGCGATGCAGCGATCGGCGTCCCCGTCGAAGGCAAATCCGCAATCGAGTTTCTGAGACTTCACCAGATCCACCAAGCTCTGAATATGTGTGGACCCACAATCCAGGTTGATATTTAGGCCGTTGGGCTGATCGTGAATGACATGCGTCTCCGCGCCGAGGGCGTCAAAGACGTTTTTTGCCACCGTAAAGGACGCGCCGTTGGCGCAATCCAGTCCGATACGCATACGTTTAAAGGAGCGGCGCACTGTCTGAATCAGATAGCCGATGTAACGATTTCGGCCACGGGAATAATCCTCCACCATGCCGATTTCACCGCGTTGGGCAAGCGGCAAATCATCGGTCTCGGCGTCGATATAGCGCTCAATTTCTTCGAGCAGTTCCTCTTCCATCTTGCCGCCGGCGCTGTTGATGATCTTAATGCCGTTGTCGTAAAACGGATTATGACTGGCGGAAATCATGATGCCGCAGCAAAAGTTCTCCGCGCGTACCGCATACGATACGGAGGGCGTCGTGGTGACGTGCATAAGTCCCACGTCACAACCGCTGGTCGTAATGCCGGCCGCCAGAGCATTTTCCAACATATAGCTGGATCGACGGGTATCCTTGCCGATCACAATGCGCGGGCGCTTTTCTTCCGCCCACTCCGGCATATTATGTCCCGCGCCGAGGGAAACGCGCAATTCCTTCTGTAATTTCAAAAAATGCGCACCGAGATAACGTCCGATTTTCATGGCGTGTTCCGCCGTTAACGACTGATTCGCCTCACCGCGAAAGCCGTCTGTTCCGAAGTATTTCATGGCCACCTCCCTTATCGCCTCATGATACCGATTTCGCGGTCACGGTGTCAAGAACCGGGACCGCGAACGGGATACGACGGGACACCGACGGTGTGGACAGAACGTGACAAAAGCATCGAATTGCCGGCGCCGCGAACAGAATCGGATGATACGCCAAAATCCGGAAAAAGGGAAGAAGCCTCGTCCGCTCAATATTTCTCAGTTTCTTAACGGAAGGAAGGGCGCAATGGCACCGGCCAAGCCGGAAATGGGCATCGTCTGGAGCCAGATCTTTCCGGGACCCGTTAATACGGTATGGAAAAAGCCTTCTGCGCCCAAGAGCTTATTCTTCATGCCCTTGACCTGTTGGATGTCCAGCGAAACACTGCCTTCCATGCCAAGAACATTGCCGGTGTCCACGATCATCTGCTGACCGCTCTGCAATTCATATTCAATATACTCGCCATCCACTTCCACAAAAAGCATGCCGTTTCCGGAAACACGCTGCATAATGAAGCCCTCACCACCAAAAAATCCGGCGCCTAATTTCTTTTGAAAATGCATGGCCAGCTGCACACTACTTTCGGCAGCAAGAAATGCACGCTTTTGCAAAATGATTTCCTTCCCGTTTTCCATAGGAATCGCCAAGATTCTTCCCGGAAAACTGGATCCGAACGCAATCATTCCGTCTCCACGCGCCCGATAGATGTTTTGAAACATATTTTCACCCGAGAGGGCACGGGAAAACATGCTTCCTAAGCCGCCGCCACCGGAGGTGGACATCTCCATGTTCGGTGTCATCCACACCATGGATCCCGCTTCGGTGAACATCTGCTCGCCATTGTTTAACTGACAAACAACGACAGGAAAATTACCACCTTTAATTTCGTACTGCATACATTTCCTCCTTTTCCGCGTTGTGACGCTGCGTTCCTGAACAGTATTTCTTTCTCTATACAATGCTTCTCTACTATTATAAATAACAACCTATACTCCAAGATTTTCTTTACCCATCGAGTCGTTTTTCTGTCTTGAATTGTCAAATCAGGGCATAAAAAAAGCCCACCTTGCCAGCAAGGTGGGCGAAAACGAATATAAACGGATCTACCGATGGGTTATTGGACGTAAACGTCCAGGTGGTTTCCTGTCGTACCGCGATCGTAGATCTTACCGTAATGGCCGAATGGGGTCGGATACACCGTACCCAGCGGAGCGCTGCCGGCTAAGACGATATAGCCGTCACCGTCGCAAACATAACCGTCGTCATTCACGTGACGGCCGGGAATGGAAAGTCCGCCGCCGGGCAATACGCTCTGTGAATAGAAGGTGTATTTATAATCGGAATAGTATACGACGCCCTGGAATTGAAACTGCGCCAGTGTATACAGCATCGGACTCGTCGGCGACGGATCATGCGTGCCCTTGAGCACGACTTCTTCCTCCGCCTTTTTTGTCACGACGTTGGAAACGATCTTCTTTTCAACAGGTTTTCCGTTCTTGAGCACCACTTTGGTCACCGTTTGACGATTTCCCTTAGCACCGGCTTTTTTCACTTTCGTTTCGCCAATGTTCATATCCTCGGTTTCCTGCGTCGTCGTCTTGAACGGAATCGCCGTATTTTCCGTGATCATGCGGGTTTCAATGTGATCCACACGCACGCTGTCCCCGTCATGCAGGGTCTCTGTACGCGCCGGGGAAATCACATCATCCTGATCGACAGCAATCTCATTTTCTTCCAGAAAATTACCTACATTTGTCGCATAAGTCACTTTTTTCTCAACGTGATCTCCATCATAAAGAGTGACGACTTTTTTTGTCTTAATCTGGAGATGCATATTGTCCTGAACTTCATCGCTCATCTCTAAGCTGAGCTTCGCATCCGCAAGATCTTCCAATTTGGCATCCGCCAACGCTTCCTGCAAGGTCTCTTTGTTGGTCACCAGTTCGATGGCTTCTCCATTGTAGTTCAAATGAACTGTTTTCGGACGTTGCGCGTAAACCATGCTTCCCGCAATCGCGCTCAACGTCAGGACGCCCGCCAAAATAAGCGCACGTCTCTTTCCTGCGTGTCTTTTGTTCATGTTGCCTCCCTCCTCGTGGTCAGCGAGGTTGCTCGTTACCTTAGGATGGTCAGTCCTTTTCGGATGGTCGAGAGCCGAAAATGGTAACGGCGCTGTTATATTTGTAATCTTTTTGTTACGAAATTCGTCCTCATTATAGGAATGTTCCTTTTTCTTTGCAAACGGGCAACCGCTTTTTCGATAAAAAAAGAGCGATTTGTTACAGTATTGTAACAAATCGCTCCGGTTTTCTCTCCTTATTGAAGCATCTATTCGCTATTAAAGCATCTATTCGCTTTTGTCGTCCATCTTTTCGACCTTACGTGCCTCTTCCCGCAGCTGATAGACCGCATTTCGACTTCGTCCGGAAAGAGCGATCACCTCTTTCATGGCCGCTTTCGCGGACAATCCCTCCTGCATCTTAGCGCGTAACGCCTGCTTCACTTCTTCATCCGTCCAGGAAGAAGGTGCTTCCGCAGGAGCAATCACCAGGGCAAATTCCCCTTTCTCGGTGATCGGCATCGCTTCGGCCGTCTCACCAGTAACGTGCACGATCTCCTCATACTGTTTGCTCCATTCCCGCAGAACGGCGAAGGCTCGTTTTGGCCAACGCGCGCCAAGTTCTGCCAAGGTTTGACGAATGCGAAACGGCGATTCGTAGCAGATCGCGGCAAGAGGAAAGGTGTCCAACAAGGACAATGTCTCTTCACGCGCTTTTCCTTTGCGCGGCAAGAACCCGAAAAAGGCGAAGCGACCATCCCCAAGTCCGGCCGCCACCGCCGCCACCGTCACGGCCGACGCCCCGGGCAGCACGGTGTAGGGCAAGCCGCGGGAAATGGCCTTGCGCACCAATACCCCGCCCGGATCGGAAACGCCCGGCATCCCGGCATCCGAAATAACCGCCACCTGTTCACCTTCCTGTACACGGGTGAGCAGCTCTTCTGCACGCACCTGTTCGTTGTGCTGATGATAGGAAAGAAGTGGACGACGAATGGCATACGATTCCAGAAGCGGCGCAGAATGCCGCGTATCTTCACAGGCAATCACATCTGCGTTTCGCAACACATCCAATGCGCGAAGCGTAATATCTCGGCGATTGCCGATCGGCGTCGGCACAAGATAGAGCATTCCTGTTCCGTCTTTTGTCGATGAGTCCTCGATCATAACCCCCTCCTTCCCCGGCATGAGCGCGCAGCACCCGCATTTGGACACAAAAAAAGGAAGTGCTCAATGAGCACCTCCTGCCTGATCTTAGGCTTCCGGTTCGATAGCGCCCGTCGGGCAAACGCCTGCGCAAGATCCGCAGTCAATGCACGCGTCTGCATCGATGACGTAAATGTCGCCCTCGCTGATCGCGCTGACCGGGCACTCGCTGATGCAGGTGCCGCAAGCAATACACGTATCATGAATTACATATGCCATGTCAAATCCTCCTCCACAAAATTCACTCCATCAACAGCCGAAGCTGTCACAAAATTATCATAGTCGTTCGCCCCGACCCTGTCAAGAATCAGTGCCGACGCCCACGTCGACGCGGACGCGCCTTCGCTCGTCCTTTTTGCGCATAGCGTTCGGGAGAAGCGCTCGGTTCTTCCTTTTCTTTTTCCACCGATTCCTCGGACGTCATTACGACCGCCGCATTGTTACGGGACGAAGCACCGCAATTTCCACAACATCCCGCCACTTCGGACGTCTCCGTATCACCACGATTCTCTTGTGCTTGTCGACGTTCCTGCTTTTTTTGTCCCTCGGGAATAAATTCATGTTCATCCAGTTCCCGCTCATCCCGCAATTCCGGACGCGGTTGGCCCTTCTTACGTTTGGCCAGTACTTCAATGTCCGGTACCGGATAATACTTCTCATCCTCGGAACCATCCGCTTTATACACATGCACCCGCACGCGCGTTTGCAGGACATCCCGATCGACAACGTAGCCCTGACCATCCTCCGTTAAAACCAGCGTGCCTTTTGCGGGAACACGCTTCGTATTGCTCAAATAGTGCTCTTGTTCGTAGTTGAGACAACACATCAGACGTCCGCATACCCCGGAAATCTTCGTCGGGTTCAACGAAAGACCCTGCGTTTTGGCCATTTTGATGGAAACCGGCACAAAATCGCGCATATAGCGCCGGCAACAGACCGGTTGGCCGCACTGTCCTAAACCGCCGATCATCTTGGCCTGATCCCTCACACCGATCTGGCGCAATTCAATACGCGTATGAAAACTCTGGGCGAGATCACGCACCAATGAGCGAAAATCCACCCGATCTTCGGCCGTAAAATAAAAGATCAGCTTATCGCGGTCAAATGTATATTCCGCGTCCACAAGCTTCATGGCCAGACGGTGCTCTTCAATTTTAAGCGCACAAATGGCCAGCGCATCCTGGGCAAGTTGACCGTTTTCCGCCATTGTCCGGGTATCCGCTTCATCCGCCCTGCGCACAAGCGACGCATCAATCGGCGGCAAAAGCTCTTCAGGAAGTGTAATATTCTCTATACAAATCGTTCCGTATTCAACACCACGATCGGTTGCAACGATGACATCTTCATCCTTCGCGACTTGTTCACCCTGCGGATTCACATAGGTGATCATACCGGAGCGTTGAAAACGAACGCCGATAACTTCTGTCATTCGTTTTCCTCCACTATCTGTTTTCGTTTATCTATTTCTTTGCGCTCTCCTCGATTCGCCCGAGGTGCAAAAAAAAGTGCTCCCAAGCCATCGTCACATTGATGTTTCCTTCAATTAGGCGACTTAATTCCTCTATTTGCATAAGCGCAACACTGATTGCACTCGTTGTCACTTCTTCCGCAAGCGCATGGACACGGGCACGACGTCCCGGCGATACGATTAAATCGTTTCCTATACTTTTGTATTGTAACATATCCGCCAAAGCGGCATGGACAGCCTCAAGATAATCCCCTTTGCGCTCCGTTAACGGAAGCAGACGGTCACGACGATCAAATACCGCCGCTCCTTGCCCGGAAAAGCCGCCACGAAGCAAACCGAACAGTGCCTTTTCTTCCTCTTCCGTCAACAAGGTCACAGTCGACGTTTCTTCCGGTAGAGGACCTTCTTCCGGTGTAGAAGAGGACACTGTGGTCGAAGAAAGGATTGAGCCCGTGTTTCGCGGCGGAACAAAAAGAAGGCGACAACGTGAACGCACGGTCGCCAGCAATTTTCGGCTGTTTTGCGCAACCAGGATCCAAACCAGATAGGCCGGCGGCTCTTCCAGTGATTTTAAGAGCGCATTTTGCGCTTCTTCACGCATACGATCCGCATAATCCAGCAAAAAAACGCGATAGCGACTCGCCAACGGCTGTTGATACAGCGAAGCCGTCAGCGAGCGCACCATCGCGATCGAGATCTTCTCTTCCGTTTCCTCCGTCAAATCACGAAACGAAAACGTCTCCTCGGTTAGAGCGGATCCGTCCCTTCCCTCGGAAAGCAAATGACGCGACAACGCACGCGCAAAAGCTAAGGCATCCTGTCGATTGCCTTCTATAATATAGGCATGGGAAACCTCCGCCGAAGAGGCGGGAAAAAGGCGAACCCAATCCGCCGGCAAAGCGGACGAATCGTTTCTACTCATAGCCGATACATCTGGTCAATATCCAACTGAAAAACGGTCGCCCCGCCCACCTCGATTTCAATCGGAATCGACGAATAGGAGCTGGGATCAATTTGCGGGCTCATCATGGGCGCAATGGTTTTGCGACGGGAACAGTTGCGACGAATAATGCGCAAAGCCTCTTCCACTTGCACCTCCTCCACACCCAAAAGCAAGGTCGTATTGCCGCTCTTGAGAAATCCGCCGGTGGAAGGCAGGCGCGTCACGCGGAATTGATTTTCCACAAGATCTTCGGTTAGCGATGCAGCGTCACTGTCTTGAACAATACAAATCAATAATTTCATCGCGGGACTCCTTTCTGTATGCGTTATTCTTTCGGTCGGCGCGATAACGCGCAGTCAATCGCTTTCCACGCCTCGGCAATCACCTCATCCGACGGTTTTGCGGCATCCACAATCACCACGTTTTTCATCGTTGCCAGCGCTTGTTGATAACCATTATAAACGTTTTGAAAAAAAGCGTCACCCGCTTTTTCTAAGCGATCCTGTTCGACCTGATCGGCTTTTCGGCGCAACACCGTGAGCGGATCGACATCCAAAAACAACGTCAAATCCGGCTTCAGCCCCTCTGTGGCATAGTGGTTGATCGCCGCCACCTCTTCCAGGCCAACACCGCGCGCGATGCCCTGATAGACCAGAGAGCTGAGAACAAAGCGATCGCTGAGAAGAATCTTGCCTTCGGCCAATGCCGGCAAAATGACCTCGCGCACATGCTGCGCACGCGACGCGGCATAGAGCAACGCTTCCGTCATGGGCGCCATCTCCTGATGCGCCGGATCCAGCAAAATGTCGCGGATTTTTTCGGCGATAGGCGTGCCGCCCGGTTCGCGCGTATACAGCACCGGAATGCCCTGCTTGGCAAAATGCGTCTTAATCCCATTCAGTACTGTGGTCTTTCCGGACCCATCGGAACCTTCAAGGGCGATAAAAAAGCCGCGCATCACCATTCCTCCTCTTCTTCCTCCAGACGATCCACCGCCGCAAGCCATGCGGTCGCCTGCACATCCGAGGGCATACGCCATCCGCCGCGCGGAGAAAGCGAAAGTTCACCGACGGCAATACCATCCACCATGACCGAACGCTTAAACTGGGAAGCGAAAAAGCGCGAAAGCATCTTGCGCAAAACGAAGAGCAGGGTGGCATTCGAATACACCCCGGCAAACGCCTTTTGCGCTAACGCCAACAACTTGTCCGGTGCATAACGGTAGCGCAGGAAATGATAGAGATAAAAATCATGGACTGCATAGGGTCCGATGACCTCTTCCGTCTTCTGCGCAATTTCGCCTTCCTCGCCGGGCAAAAGCTCAGGAGAAATCGGCGTCTCTAAAATATCTTCTAAAACCGCCTGCAACGCCGGCAAACGCTTTGCTTCATAGGCGACCAACGCTTGTACCAAGGTCTTTGGGATGGAAGCGTTCACGTTAAACATCGCCATGTGATCGCCGTTAAAAGTGCACCACCCCAATGCACTTTCCGAAAAATCGCCCGTCCCGATATGAAGACCGCCATGCAAATTCGCCAAATCCATCAGAATCTGTGTGCGTTCCCGCGCCTGCGCATTTTCAAACGCTACGGAACGGTCGTCTTCCGCAAGACCGATATCCGCAAAGTGCTGCCGTAATACCGGTGTAAGGGAAATTTCCCGGAAATCGCAGCCGGAAAGTTCACCCAACGTTGCCGCATTACTGCGGGTGCGCTTTCCCGTACCGAACGCCGGCATGCTGACGAGATGAATGCCCTGTTTATCCCATCCGTCGAGGGCAAAGGCGCGCAGTGTCACCAAAAACGCCAAGGTCGAATCCAGGCCACCGGATAACCCGATCCACGCTTGCCGCGTTCGAACGTGTCGCATCCGGCGTGCCAGCGCACGTGCCTGAATTTGCAGGATTTCTTCGCTCTCTTCTTCGGTTTTCACCACAAAAGGAGCCGGATCAACGGCGCACCATTCCGCGCGTCGACGCGGCGTCATGGGGAAGGAAGAGGCATTGCGGTTCGCCATTTCCGCCTCATCCCACGCCTTTCCGATCGCATCTTGAACACGCGACATCGCTTCCTCGCTTGCTGCCACCGTTTCATCCAAAGTTGCCTGTTCCGCGCGTGTCGCTGCTATCGCGTCCAAGTCAAAATCGTAATAAATCGCACGTTCCCCGATCACCGCATCGGGAAGAACCTGTTTTTTGTCGTCAAGCGCTCGATCTTCGCCGGAAGGCAATTCCGCGCGATCAAACGAGTTTGTCGCGCGAACGACGCCGGGAAACGATGGTGCGCGCCCCAGAATTCCGCCATCCGCCACTATACGTCCATTTTCTGCCAGAAGACGATCACCCGCATAAAGTGTATCGATGCCCGTTTCCTGTTCTCCCGCGCAGGCCAGCGCGACACCGACACCGCGGGCAGAAAGCGCCGTTATCTCTTGCACAAGACGCTTCGCCTGTCCTGCCCGAGCGGGAATCGCCGCCGGAAGGAGCAGCAGATCCGTTTCTTCCCGCTCCAGCGCGTCATACACTTTGGAAAAAGAGGAGGTAGTAAGCGTAGAGACCGCACAACGGCACAGAAGGGAACCGTCATAGCGATTGTGGAAGGAGAAACGATCATGGTCCAGGCGCGTTCCATTTTGCACCACCACGACGTGTTCTCGCGCTCTTCCCTGCTCCATGCGCAGAATGCTGATCACCAACGCGGGATGGGTGTTGCGACTTGCTTCAAGTAGTGTATCCAGCGCTTCTTCCGTTGCCGATTGCAGCGTTTGCATGAAAAAAAGATCGCCCAGCGTTGCACCGGTCAGCGCACACGAAGGAAGCACGACAACATCTGCATGCCGTTCCTCCGCTTCCATCAGCACCTGCCGAATTTCTTCCGCATTGGCCTGCGGATCGCCGGCATGCAACGGCGGAACCGCCGCCGCTACACGTATCCAACCTCGCATGAATTCCTCCTCATTCGCATCGCACTACTGTGGCTGATAGCCGAGGCAGTACGAATAAATCCAACCTTCCTGTTTTGTGCCGTCTTTTTTCAGCGCAATACCCTGTACCCAAGCGGCATCATCCACCATTTTCGCCTTCTTGACCATAAATTGATCTCCCGGATTCACCGTGAAAAGAATGGGGTTCTGCGTACCACCATCGCTTCGCACGTTAGCGTCATCCTCCACCAGGAAGGTCTTTCCAATCCAGGTGTCCGGCTTCTGATAATCTGCATCCCCTTCCGTAAGCGGCTTGATTTTTTCCTCTTCGGAAGAAGATTCTGCCGCAGATTCGCTGCTTTGCGCGGCAGACGTCTCCTGCGGCGCTTCCGTATCGCTCTGCTCGATCGAAGAAGATTCCGGTGTCACTTGTGCGGTACGATCGCTCATCGCATCGATAAAGAAAGAGGCCATCAGCCAGAGAATCAGCAGCAAAAAGGCGACGCTGGCCACCGAGAGGATCATGCGTGAAACGACCGGGTTTGCGGATGATGAGCCGCCGCTCTCTCCGGGCCGCATAGGACGGCCGTTGGGCGATTTGCTCCCCGTGTTGTTCATGGATGGCCGAGCCGCACTCGAACTTCCGCCCCGACGGCGCTTTTCGGCGTCCCGTCGACGTTGTTCCGCTTCCCGCCGCTTACGCATTTCGTCCGCTTCAGATTTCCGAATGAGGGCATCCATCGCCGGCATGTCACTCTTTTTCCCTCGCGGAAGAGGCTTCTGCGTACCGTTCGCTTTTGTTTTTTTGGCGTTGCTCTCCTCTGCCGACTTCACTTTCGGCGCATCCGGACGGATGGGCTTTATCTTTCGCAAATACGCCTCAGAGCCCTTTCCTCCATTGGCGGGCGGTCGTTCGAGGCGTCTCGTTCGATCATCTCTGGGAATGGGCTTATAGTCCTCGTTTCGCAACCTCTTCCTCCTTTCGCTTTTGTATTCGTTCTTTCCGTATTTGTCGTCTTCATTTGTTATCTTCTTTTGTCGTCTTTATTCATCGTCTTTTGTCATCTTTATTCATCGTCTTCCGACCCGAAGCTGATGCCCACGGCACGCGCTTCCTGAATAAGCGGATGATCCGTCGGAACGGCCTTTAATTTTCCGGCTGTTTCGCTGAGCGGAATCGTTCCGGTTTCGCCATTTTTGAATACCACGAGCACACCGAATTTTTCCTTCATGACGGCTTCTGCGCCTGCCGCACCGCAGCGTGTCGCCACCAGGCGGTCATAAGGAGTAGGCGATCCGCCGCGCTGCATATGTCCGGGAACGGTGACGCGAACTTCGGCTTGAATATGCTTTTCGATTTCTTCCGCTAAGTGATAGGCCACGGAGGTGGCATCCCGTTCCGAAATGGTCTTTTTGTATTCTTTTTTGCTCAGTTGCGCTTCTTCCACCGATTTTGCGCCTTCCGCGACGGCAATGATGGTAAAACGATGATCCTGACTGCGGCGACGGGCAATGCCACGACAAATAGCATCTACAGAATACGGAATCTCCGGTAACAGGATGATGTCGGCTCCTCCGGCAATGCCGGCATAAAGTGTCAGCCAACCCACTTTATGTCCCATGATTTCGACGATGAACACGCGGCTGTGCGAAGCGGCGGTGGTATGCACGCAGTCAATCGCATTGGTCGCTACTTCCAAAGCGGAGTGGAAACCGAAGGTCAGCTCTGTCCCGAATAGATCGTTGTCGATGGTCTTGGGCAAAGCTACCACATTCAACCCGTTTTCGGACAGAAGCTGTGCCGATTTAATCGATCCGTTTCCGCCCAGAACGACCAGCGCATCCAGTTTCAGGCGTGCATAGGTTCCCTTCATCAGCTCAATTTTATTCATTCCGTTTTCATCCGGATTGCCCATTTCCTTAAAGCTCTGGCGGCTGGTGCCCAGTATGGTTCCGCCGCGTGTCAGCAGCCCGGAAAACTGATCCGGCGTCATCTCGAGATATTCGTTATACATCAGTCCCCAATAGCCGTTCACAAATCCATAAATAACCGTATCGGGGTTTAAGCGAAACATTGCCTTGGCAAAACCGCGCATAGTGGCATTGAGACTCTGACAGTCGCCGCCGCTGGTTAAAATTCCAATTCTTTTTTTCATGGTTTCCTCCGTGTTCACTGCCTGATTTCGCTGTTATTTTATCATAGCCCCCACGTTCCCGCACCCTTGATGCCGTAAGACAGACGGACGTGATATACTGTTTGCATGAACCCGAAGAAGCAATCCGGAAGGGAGCAACGTATGGCGGCAAAAGAGTTACGTCACAAGGGATTTGAAGATCGGCGTGAAGAAGCGATGGAAAAAATTCTGCATCTTGATCCATGGCTCAATACGTATCGAAATGACCTGAAACTCCGCATGGATAACCTGGAAGTCAAACGGCATCTTTTGTTGGGCGAAGAGGGTAGCCTCAGTGAATTCGCTAACGGCCATCACTATTATGGCTTTCACCGCACGGAAACCGGCTGGGTCTATCGCGAATGGGCTCCTGCCGCACATTTGTTGTTTTTAGTGGGTGACTTTAACCAGTGGCAACGCTATACCCATCCTCTGCATCGCAATGAACATGGCGATTGGGAAATCCGTCTCGAAGGCCACGACGCTCTCAAGCATGGCCAGCGCATCAAGGTCATGGTGCAATACGATTACGAAGACCACTTTAAGATTCCTCTCTATTGCCGCCGCGTCGAACAGGAAGTACATGCCGACGGTTCTGTTGACTGGATGGGCATTATTTGGGCTCCGGAAGAGGAATACGCCTGGGATGATCATGACTTTCGACCGGCAAAAGGCGCGCCACTGATCTATGAAGCGCACGTCGGCATTGCGCAGGAAGAGGGCGTTATCAGTTCCTTCCGTCAATTTGTGGAATTTACCTTGCCGAAAATCAAACGTGCCGGCTACACGGCTGTTCAACTTATGGCCATCATGCAACATCCCTATTACGGCAGCTTCGGCTATCATGTTTCCAACTTCTTCGCCGTTTCCAGCTGGTTCGGTACACCGGATGATTTTAAGTATCTCGTCGACTCCGCCCATCAGCTCGGGCTGAGCGTATACATGGATCTTGTTCATTCCCACGCCGTGAAAAATACCGTGGAGGGCATCAATCAATTCGACGGCACGCAGGAACAGTTTTTCCTTTCGGGGGATGCCGGCTTCCACCGTGCCTGGGATTCGATGTGCTTTGATTATGGAAAACCGGAAGTGCTGCACTTCCTTCTTTCCAACTTAAAATACTGGCTGGAAGAATACCATCTGGACGGTTTCCGTTTCGACGGCATCACCTCCATGCTCTTTCATGACCACGGTCTTGGCACGGCGTTTGATTCCTACGATAAATATTTCTCGCTCAATACCAACATTGATGCCGTCTCTTATCTGACCCTGGCCACGGAGCTGGTGCACGAGATCAAACGCAATGCCGTACTCATTGCTGAAGATATGAGCGGTATGCCGGGATTGTGCCTTCCCCCGGACAGCTGCGGTATCGGCTTTGACTATCGCCTTTCCCTGGGCATTCCGGACTTATGGATCAACCTCATGAAGACCAACGATTACGATTGGTCCATGCACAAAATCTACTATGAATTGACCACGCGCCGCCCGAAAGAGAAAAAAATCGCCTATACCGAAAGCCATGATCAGGCGCTGGTCGGTGATAAAACGCTGTTCTTCTGGCTGGCCGATGAGCAGGCCTATTGGCACATGCGCAAGGACGACGACAATTTCATCATCGACCGCGCCATCGCCCTGCACAAAATGATGCGTTTCATCACCTTGACAACCGGACAGGACGGTTATCTCAACTTTATGGGCAACGAATTCGGCCATCCGGAATGGATAGATTTTCCCCGGGAAGGCAACGGCTGGAGTTTCCATTATGCCCGGCGCCAGTGGCATCTTATGCTCGATGATGAGCTAAAATACAGCTATCTCTCAACCTTTGACCGAGATATGCTTCGTTTTGCGAAAAAGGAGAAGGTCTTCAGTCCTCAAGGGTTGCAATATATCCGCATCTATGAAGATCGCAAAGTCATCGTCTACCGCAAGAACAATCTGCTGTTTGTCTACAATTTCCATCCCCAAAACTCGTACGAGAGCTTGCGTTTCCCGACCAATGAAGAAGGCACCTATCGTGTAGTCTTCAGCAGTGACCGCAAAGACTATGGCGGATACGATCGCATTCCCGAAAACGTACTCTACCACACCGAACCGATGGATGACATTGACTGGGATCAGGGACTGACCCTCTATCTTCCCAGCCGTACTCTGGTCGTTTTGAAGAAGCTTCCGCCCGAAGAGGAACAGGTCGTCGACCTGGATGTCGATGAGCAGGAATCCCTTCCGGTAGATGAAAAAGAGCAGCAAGCCATCGATCAAATGCGCCGCGCCGAAGAAATGGCCAAACAGGCACTGCGCGCAGCGAAGGCCAAGAAGAAGTAAAGAAGCGGCGCGGCGTTTGTGCGGTTTTCGCGTGGAGCGCCGCAGGAAGCGACGGCGGCGGCGCGGTGACAAGGCGGTGCGCCGCTTGGATGCGGCGTAGGCGGCGCGGTGGCAAGGTGGTGCGCCGCTGGTTGCGATGGCGGCGGCGCGGTTTCATGCGGTGCGCCGCTCGGTGCGATGGTGGCGGCGCGGTTTCATGCGGTGCGCCGCTCGGTGCGATGGTGGCGGCGCGGTTTCATGCGGTGCGCCGCTCGGTGCGATGGTGGCGGCGCGGTATTTGCTTACAAAATGTGCAAGACCCTGGCTGAGAGAAACAACGGTCCTTTACCAGGGTCGATTTTTTGCGACGTAACCCTGGCTGAGTGAAACAAAGTGTCATCGCCAGGGTTTCTTTTTGCTCACCAAGCCCTGGCTGTAGAAAATATTGTGCGCCAGCCAGGGTCAGCGCGCGATTTCAATCCCTGGCTACAGAAAATGACGTATGCCTGCCAGGGGCGATCGCCCCATTTTTCCCCTGGCTAAGAGATGAACCTTTCCACAGCCAGGGTCGAGGCAGTGGAGCGCTACAATCAGCATTGGCAGCATGGTTATTATAGTGGAGTCGCCTTCGGCGAGTTTTTAAACCGCCGGCCGTAGGCCGGCTCCTTATTTTATAGAGGGGAATTGCCGAAAAACGCAAAACCACTCCACACCCGCTCGCGATTCGGTAGAGGGGAATGGCCAAAAAAACGCAAAACCACTCCACACTCGCTCGCGATTCGGTAGAGGGGAATGACCAAAAAACGCAAAACCACTCCACACCCGATCGTCATTCGGTAGAGGGGAATGGCCGAAAAAGACGAAAACACTCCACACCCGCTCGCGATTCGGTAGAGGGGAATGGCCGAAAAAGACGAAAACACCCCACACCCGTCTATACGTCGGTAGAGTGGTTTCGCGATAATTGCAAAACAAACACGATTTCGGTGACACACAATGAAAAATAAAGCGGAGCGCCGCTTGAACCGCCGCTGGCGGCGCGGTTTTCAGAAGGATCGCTGCATTCGGCAGCGTTTTCAAATCGCCGGCCATAGGCCGGCTCCTTCTTGGCGCCGCAATGGTATTGAACGGCGCCCAACCGCCGACCGCAGGTCGGCACCGCCTTACTATGTTGGTGGTGGAATCCCGTTTTCGACAAACCACCACCATCGCCAAGACCACCAACCATCACCCAAAGCCACCACCATCACCACAGCTTATAGCACTGCCGACGTCACCGTCGCGATCACAGCTAACGGCCATAGGAAGGAGCTGGGCACCTACCGACCGGCTCCTTCCTATGGCCTTCCACCGCGATGAAGGCGAGTCACGATTTATCACGCCTTCTCCATCGCTTGCGCAAAGCGCGGTTGATGCGCACGAAGGAGCAGAGCAATCACTACCCCCTTGCCCAGGCTCGTCAGGCTCATGCCCAGCCAAATGCCGTAAGCGCCAAATGGCTTCATCAAGAGCAAACCCAGAGGAATGCGCAGAAGGTTAAACGCCACCGAGTTAATTGCCGGCGGCAGACTTTTGCTGAACGCGTTGAAACAGGCCGTAGCTGCGGACTCAAAAGCAATAAACGGCTCGGAAATAGAAAAAATCACGAGATACATTCCGCCCATGGCAATGGCGTCAGCTTGCCCGGGCAAAAACAACGAGAAAATGGGACGTCCGAAGAACATAAACAGCAGCATGATGGCCAACCCGATCGCTGTCATCAGGCGAATTCCCGTTCGCATAATCGCATTGACGCGCTGTTGTTGCGCCGAACCGCCGCACATCGTCGCGCCGATGTTTTGCGCCGTCATAGCGGTTAGCGCCGCGCCGAACCCGTCAGCAGTCATCCAATTCAGACTTTCCAGCTGGGAGCCGATCGTCGTGATGGCAACGGCAAGGGCGCCGATGCCGGCAAGCATACGACTGAGTATCAGATTGATGATACAGAATGTTCCGCTTAGAAGTGCCACGGGAAGACCGATGCGCACAACCTCGGTCGCAACCAACCGATCCATCGGCGAGAAAAAGCGTATGCGCCGCAACACGGCGAGCGGATTTTCCGCAAAGGTCATCTGTTTGCCGATGCGGGAAACCACGATACGGAAGAGAAAAAACACCCCCACCTGGGCAAGCGTCGTCGCCCATGCCGCGCCTTCTACGCCAAGTGCCGGGAAGGGGCCGATGCCCACGATGAGCAAAGGATCGACAATAACATTAAAAACCAGCCCGCAAAAGTTAATCCAGAACGCGCTTTGCGAATCACCAAAACTCTGAAATGCCTGTGCATAAGAAAAATGCAGCATTTTAAACAACATGCCGATATAAACGATGCGCCCGTAGCGCGTGGCCACCTCCGAAATAGCCGGACCGAGACCAAAAAAGCGTACAAAGGCGGGAAGTGTCGCTTGGGCAAACAAAAAAAATCCAACGGATGCAATGAGTGCCACTTGGAATCCGGTAGAAAGTATGCCGGAAAGCGTCTCTTCGTCTTTCCCTGCACCATAATTTTTAGCGGTCACCACGCCCAGACCGGTGCGCACACCGGTGGCAATCGCATCGGCCATCCACGTTACAAAGCCGACCATACCGATACCGGCGACGGCATCACCCGAAGCAACCTGCCCCACCCAAAAAAGATCGGTGAGCGTATACACCGTCGTAAAGAGCGACGTCATGACAAAAGGAGCCGCAAACCGCACAAGCAGCGGTAAAATCGGCCCCTCAAGCAAATGTAAGGGTTGTCGTTTCTTATGCATCATGGGTTTACTTACAGCACATGGACATCCACACGACGGCAAGTCAAACCTAAAATGGCTTCCACTTCCTGTCGCACCGCTTCCTGTACATCGCGCACAACCTTGATAATCACACGATCTTTGTCCACCATGATGGACAGTTCGGTGGCCAACTCGCCATCTTTCGTTTCCGTTGTAATGTAGCGCTCATAGCCGCGGCGAAGCGTTCCCGATTCCGCATCAAATCCGGCAACCGCCAATACGCCGTCCACCTCGGCAGCCCGAAGCGCGAGCATCTGATCAATAACCCGATTGGACACCAGACAGCGTCCTCCTTCAAACTCTTTCATTTTTCTCCTCCCGTCTTCGTCCACACCAAAACATGCTTTGTCCGCACGCGGCGCATCCTCAAAATGCCTGTTCGTTTGCCCATTCTTCCGTTTGCCAATCGGCAAAGGAATACAAAAACGCATCCGCTTCCAGGCGAATCGCATCTTCATCCTGATCATATCCTTCGTCCTTGACGCCTACGGTGTGACAACCCGCCTCCCGAGCTGCACGCAACGCCAACAGAGCATCATCAAAAACGACCAGCTCCTCGGGGCGAACACCGAGGCGCTCTGCCGCCACAGTAAAAAATCGTGCGTCGCTCTTGTCGATGCCGAGAGCAGATGAGCTGAGCACAAAGGAAAAATAGGAGCGCAGCTTTGTCGTATCCAGCGCCAATTCACACAGCTCCACCGGTGTCGCCGAACCGATTGCCATCGGAATACCCAAGCCCTGTAGCACGTCCAGCATTTCTCGAACGCCTTCTTTGGGCATCACCGCCGTTGCGTAAAAGTGTTCCATCGCATCGAGCGCTGCCTGTCGAAGTGCGCCGGCATCTAAATCCAACTGCATCCGGTCGTTCAGATACTCCACTACCCCCTGCGTTCCCGCGGTAAGCAGAAATTCATAATCCACATCGTTTTCATCCACGCCCCGATCACGCAAATAGCCCATTTCCGCTTCATACCAAGCTCTTTGCGAATCTAAAAGCGTACCGTCCATATCAAATAATATGGCTTTCATCCGTCCTCCTATTTATTGCCCATTATCGCGAGATTTGCAGTGTCTCGACGTTTAACATCCTTTTTGTACCAACCCCGGGCGCGTTCGCGGGCATCCGCTGTACCGTTTTCGCGGTGCACCGTCGTCCGACGCATTCACACGCATGCCGTCAAAAGCGCCGTAGGGAAACTTTTTTCCAGTATACCATAAGAAAAAGCGCCCGCGTCGCCGAAGCGGCGCGGGCACCTTTACGGTTCGTTTTCTTCTGCTGTGCAGGGCATTACAGTTTGATTTCGCCCACCAGTTCTTTACCGTTAAAGAAGTTGATGATGTTTTCCGCAGCCATCGTGCAGACAGCCGATTCGCATTCATTGGTCTTGACGGCAAAGTGCGGGGTCAACACGACGCGTTCATGCTTGAAGAGCGGGCTCTCGGGATCGCACGGTTCCGCCTCGGTAACGTCGAGGCCGGCACCGAAGATTTTATTTTCGTCCAGCGCACGAATGAGCGCTTCTTCATCCACGATCGGGCCGCGCGCGCAGTTCAGCAGCACAGCGGATTCCTTCATGATGTCAAATTCGTGATCGCTGATCATGTGACGTGTTTCATCCGTCAGCATTAAGTGCAGCGTGACAAAATCCGCCACTTTCAGGACTTCATCCACGGTATCCACATAGGTGACACGGTCATCGTTGCGCTTGACATACGGATCGTACACAACCACCTTCATGTCGAAACCGTTCATGCAGATGTCGCCGATGGCACGACCAATGCGTCCATAGCCCAAAATACCGAGGGTCTTGCCCTTAATCGAATAGCCCATCGGCGTGTTGGAGCGTGCCGCCCAGCTTTCCTTCTGATAACGGCGGGAAGACTGCGAAATCTGCAATGCAACAGTCATCATCAAACCGACGGTAAATTCGGCAACTGCCTGACCATTCGCGCCCGGCGTCGTCGTCAGCTTAATTCCCTTTTCTTTCAGCAACGGCAACGGATAGTTATCATAGCCGACGCCATGATTGGAAATGATCTTCAGATTCTTCGCCGCATTGATGGCTTCTTCCGGAATTTCCGCAATACGAATCAGCGCAGCATCTACATCCGCAAATTCTTTCACCATCGTCTCGGTGTCGGTCAAGTTCTTAATCTTGCTCCAAACCACCTCATAACCGGCATCTTCCAGCTTCTTAATTCCGTCCGGATGGACTTTTTCCGTTACCAATACTTTCGTCATTTCGCTCCCCTTTCGTGCATACGTTGGCCCGCCAGGACTTCTCAAGGCGCAAAAAATCGCCCAAAATCGGACGATCCACTACACTTCTAAGGTAGCATGACGGGACGTCATTGTCAAACGTTCTCCTGAAGGATGGGACTGCTCCTTAATGTTGGATCTTTGCTCTCTCAATCAGGGACGAGGTTGTTAACCACGAAAACTTAAACCTATATTACAGCAATATCAATCGCTTTAACTCAACAGCTAATCCTTGATACCATTGCCTCTACAGATCAGCGTAAACCTCTTATCTTTTAATACTTCAATATATAAGTCCGTTTTTCTATGTGTCCATTTTATTGCAAAATATACCACTACATTTATTGCATATGCTAATAGGATGCATATTATATAAGCGATCACTAAATAGCTAAAATCTTCTGTGAAGGATTTCTCGCTTTTTTTAGACATTATTGATGAAAAGCATCCGAAAATAATCCCTAATAACATCATTAACATCGACCGGATATCCATTTTGGATATAATTCGTTTCATTTCATCTAAGGCCTTGAATTCTCTTGACCCAATAGACCGGCTTGATTCTATGATCATCTCCAAAGCGCGTTCATTCATATTTATGTTTATATCATGAAATACGTCATCAATTGCATCCGATGCGATCTGTTTCTCTTTTTCTGTATGATTTAAAAAATAGTCTGCAAAAGAAAATGATGCAAAAGAGCCAATCACAATTGCATACACGCCTTTGAAAAAACGATCATTCTTATTATTAGGAAAATGAGTGTTGAGAGCAATCACCACAAGTGTTATAGCTATTAAGAAAATAATATGTAATTTAAAGGTCTTCGTCTTGCCGTATGATATTAGCCATATGGAAAAAGCATGTTCATTCGATTTCTTATTCCTATACATCTCGTCAAATTTCGTTTCAAAGTGGCTATACAGGTATTGCGCATTTATATTTCCGCTTTTTTCTGAATCATGACACATAAGAACGACCTTTCTGTCAATTATCTGCATAGTTTTATCTGCATCGTTTTTAAATCGAATTTTTGTGCATAGACAGTTTACGCCTAACCACTCTCCAACACAAATAGAGCTCGCCATCCTCCCCGGCGTCATTGTAGAAATACAATTGGACGGCTTTTCGGAATAAGTTAATAGAACTGCTTAAAGACTGAATAATAAAATAAAGAAGTAACTTGAATTATAGCAGGAGGGGGATCTATGGCATTTGATGAAATGAAATCTTAAAGCAAATTTCGCTAAAGCAGGAAGGGTTCTATTGGGATTTTAAACGAGAAACGCATTCGTCTATAATTAAACAAAGCCTTCCAGACCATTAAAGGCACAGAAGGCTTTAATGGTCGTAAAAAACAGTACTATTCATTAACTTTTGTTTTTTTCAGCTGATAATAATGAATGCTCAACGTAGTGATGTGAAGATACCATTTGTTGTTTCGTATCACTGACCCTGACTGGCGTGAGTTTATTCCGTTTGCCAGGTTTCGGTATGGTATGCGTGACTCTGACTGGCGTGCATTTGTTCTATTAAGCAAGATTTAATGAACGAAAAGCATGGTTTATGTGTCCTATCCGACAAATCTTATCCTTGATCTTGTTTTTTGCTTTTTGGGACACAGCTTCCTTCGATAAAGCCGGAGAGATGTATCCTTTTTTTCGTTTTTCAAAATTCGGGATACAAAGCTCATGCTTCTATAGCTAAATTCGTGTCCCTTTTTACACTTTTCGCATTTTTAGAAACAATATACGGCAATCTCCTAATCGCCAAATGAATTGTCAAGGCAGAAATAGACGTTTCTACAACATCATGGCGACAAGGCAACAAAAAGGAGCCGGCCGCAGGCCGGCGATTCAGAACGCCGCCGAAGGCGGCTCCTCTTCGGTTAACGCGCCGCCAGCAACGGTTCCAGCGGCGCTCCACTTCTTCACCCTGGCTGGCATGCGTTGTTTCTCACAGCCAGGGCTCGACAGAGCGTGTTTGCCCCTGGCTGGCACGCATTGTTTTTCGCAGCCAGGGTTCCGCAGAAGTGAAGAGGCCCTGGCTGGTACATGTTGTTTTTTGTAGCCGGGGTTTCGCAGACGTGAAGAGACCCTGGCTGCGATGCGGCGTTTTTTCCAGCCAGGGCCGAAAGGGGCAGATCGACCCTGGCTGCCTATATTTTGTCTCTCCAGCCGGGATTTAGCTAAAAAATTGACCCTGGCTGCGACACTTACTCCGCTCAGCCAGGGTGGCTCATAATTTATAAGCCAAACTGCGCCGCCATCACCATTCCAAGCGGCGCTCCGCTTTCAAACCCGCGCCGCCAACGGCATTCCAAGCGGCGCACCGCCTAAATACAGCGCCGCTACACACGCAACCTGAACAGCACCGTTACGAACACAGAAGGTATGCACAGAGTGCGCTCATCGTGTATACTTATTGCATAGCGACGCTCGCATGGGCGCCGAAAAGAGAGAGAGGAACAGATGAAACAAAAACGATTACTCCTCGCCCTGGCACTGACCGGCGTCGTGCTCACTGCCTGCACCAGCAATCCCGGCTTTGAGCTGGTCGACGTCCATCGAGAAGAAAGCAGTGCCGGCAAAGAAGAAACCAAAACGATAACGGAAATCATGGAACAAGAATTTCCGGTTACCACCGAAGTGGATGCATCCATCCCGGCGGGCGAATATAAAATTGTGCAAAAAGGCGAACGCGGAAAGAGCAAAATCACCTACGAGGTGCAATATCGCGATGGCCGTGAAGTCGGGCGCAAAGCGCGTGCCGAAGAGGTGTTGAAAAAACCGATAGAAGCCATTGTGAAGATTGCGCCCACGCCGGATCATGACGAAATCGGCGCCCGCGAAATTATCGGCTATTCCCAGCCAAAAGCGAGTAAATACGTAAAGCCGGCCGTCATCACCACGACCTCCACGCCGTCCGAGCTGGTTCTGCGCATCTTAGCCGACAGCAAAGCACTCGAAAAAGACGACAGAAACGCGGACGAAAGCTCCTCGCGTTCATCTTCCTCGAAAGCGCAATCGTCGAGCGTTCCCGAGATTCGCATCGTCCCGATGGATCCCGATGAAAAGCCGATAGAGCCTCAACCGCCCTCCTCAAGCAAACCGCCGGCCCAAACCGAAGAACCCACGCCACCTGAGTCGCAGCCAAGCGAGACGGAAGAGCCTACGCCACCCGAAAAATCCGAAGAAACGGAAGAACCTGCACCGCCCGAAGTCTCCGAATTTGTACCGAACATCGTCGAATAAACGCTGCAATAGCCGGCAAGTTATTGCACGACCGTAAGCGTGTATCGCGACGGTCACGCGCATGAGCACAACGCGCATGAGCACAAGTCGATTCCAGGAAATCGATGTTGGCAGTAAGGATGTAGCGGTATTAGATTACTTTCGCCACGTGAATCAGGCAACGCGAACCGAAACAACTCTTTCTCCAATCAAAAAACAGCACGGCCAAGCCGTGCTGTTTTTCTTATGCTTTTACGCAGATGCGCAATGCGTGATTAACGATATAGATGCGACAGATCCTTCAGCTCAAAGTTCGGATCATAGCTCGTATCTTTAGCGCCCCAGACGACTTCCCAATAGAGACGTCCGTCTTCCGCCGAAAACACACTGATACCAACATGCGTATACTTGGGGTTTACCACGGTGTGCTGATGCGGAGCATGATTCATCAATCCATCAATGAAATCCTGCGCAGAGGGAACCGAAGCAACCGATTCGCCCATGGCGGTATACATGCCCTTTCTCTGGAACTCTTCCGTATACTTCAACCCATCCGGACGAATGTGCGACATCAGTCCCGTCGCTTCACGCGCACGCGACTTCGCCAACTTCGCCAAAACGGGATCAATGGAGACCGGCGTTGCGCCGTATGCCGCACGCTGCTCATTCAACAGCTTCAACACGCGATCAATCTGCCCATCTTCATAGGTTCCCTTAAGAATATGACGATAGGAATTATCAATGTTAGGATCGTTGAAGTTACCGCCGAAGTAGAAACTCCACGCACCGTTATACTTGGCAAGACCGATTGCGGTAATCGTGCCCGATCCGCCGTTGTTGAGATATACGCGATTCAGATTGCCCATCAAATCCGGATCATAACCGAAAAGGCCTGATACGCGATAATACTCATCGCCCGACCAATACTGTCCGCCCGTCGGCAACATCCCTGTCTTCTGCGCAAACATTAGGCGATATGCCGCCTCAATGCTCAAGTTCGGATCATACGTTAACGGTTTTAAGCCGGCATCCTTACGCAGCGAATTGAGTTTAGCGACAAACTCGGTTGCGCCTTCCGTCGACATATCCGATTCAAGCGTTTTCAATGCCTCTTGCACAACCGTCGGTAGTTTCGTTACATCGACCACGCGACCGGGCTTCTTTTCCTGCGGATAGCCGGGATTCTCATCCTGACCGCCCAACGTCTTGTTCAGACTCGTCAGGTTGTTTTCACTGATGGTACCGATACCGCCCATGGTGTAGAGCGTTGCAAGGACTTTGTTCTCCTTAAGATAGCTCGCCACATCGCTGGAAGTCTGATCTTTACGTACCAGAAGAATCGGCGCGTTCAGCTGCTGCGCTGCCGAGCTCGCAGACAAGGCATCCGAGAAGACCTCTCCACTCGCCAGGAACGCCTGCTTGGCATCGGCAAAGTTCTGCTTCGCCACTGCTGCGCTGACTTCATAGCGGTTTGCGCCTGTAATGCGCGTCGGCGTCGAACCCGTTAAGCGCTGAAGCGTATTGGCATACGACTCCGGAACGGAGCCCGGACCGCCGATGATTTCACACGCCACGTTACCCAACGTCTTGACGTAATTTTGAATTGCTGTCGGGAACTGCGCGCCGACCAGTAAAACGGCCGCGTTCTTTTTATGCGCATACGGCGCTGCCACCAACGCATCGGAATAAACCTGACCGGTCGTCACCACAATGCGATCGACTTTGCCGCAATATTTTGCCGCATTGGCACTTACTTCGTAACGGTCACGTCCACCGACACGAATCGGCGTCGTTCCCGTCAGACTTTGTACACTTGCAGCGACACTCTCGCTGACCGATCCCGTACCGCCCATAATGTAGACCTGTGACGGCTTCAGGTTCTTCAACACCTGAATGGTAGCCGCCGGCATGGCGTCCTTTTTGGTGTAGAGAATGGGATACTTGCCTTGGGAAATATTGGTCGAACTGATGGCATCCGCAAACGCCATGTCATTGACCAAAATCACCTTATCCGCTTTCTTTCCTTCCGTAAAGAAGGTGTCGCTTACCTTTTTCGCTACGTCTTCACGGCGTGCGCCATCCAGACGCTGAATCTGAAATTTCTCGGCCACCGCTCCGGCACCCGGCGCAAAGACGCTCGTTAACGTCAGTGCCGCGCCCAAGGCGAAGGCCAACAAGCTTATTTTTCGTTTTGCTTGCATGGGCTCTCCTTTCACTCTTCGATAAAAAAGGGGAGATTCTTTCGAACCTCCCCCCTTTGAGGTTGCTCCACGTATTGGACAACCCTCTTCATTCACACCAATAGCAGTGCGTTATTCAACCCTGATTACTTGCGTTTTTTGGAGGCAACAAAGGCACCAGCAGCAAGTACAGCGGATCCGGCATACGCCAGAACAGCGATGTCACCGGTCTTCGGAGCGACTTTCTTCTCGTCTTTCTTGTCTTCCTTCTTGTCTTCCGGTTTTACGTCCGGTTTGTCTTCCGGTTTTACGTCCGGTTTGTCTTCCGGTTTTACGTCCGGTTTGTCTTCCGGTTTTACGTCCGGTTTTTCATCCGGCTTCGGCGCATCCGTATTCTGCGATTCGGAATCTTTCGGTTCCATGGTCTCTTCGTCGCCGAGGATATCATGGTACTGTTTCAGGATTTCTTCGCCAAGGTTCAGCTTCTTCACCGTCTCAGGCAGGAGAACTTCCTCATCATAAACCAGTTTTGCCAGCCAGTAAGCGACATAATCTTTCGCGGCCAGTTCAGCCAATTTCGGATTGGTTTCGCCCTTGATCATTTCTTCCGTTGCTTTTCTCTGGAAGGTCTTGATCTTGTCCAGCTCAACTTTTCTCAGATTGAGTTCGTCTTCCAGCGTTTCCATATCCTGGAAAGCTTGAGCCCAAGCAAGCTGAGCGGCTTTCTCGGCATCTTCCGCTTCTTTCAACAGAAGATCCTTATAAGCCTTCGTCTGGTTCAACTGAACTAACTCATCCTTTTTGAGTTCGATGCTCTTTGTATACCATTTATCGTGTTTGTTGAGTTCTTCAATTTTATTATCTTGGAACCATTTCAGAGCATCCTTAAGTTTCTGCGCCAGGGCACCGTTGTCAGTGTTCTCTTTTTCAGCAATCTCAATGGCACGTCCATAGGCTTTCTCATCTTCAAGCGTATTTCCGAGTCCTTCAAACTTCTCGGCATAGTCAAGCTCTAACGTATCCTTGTGATCGCGATTCTCTTTTTGCTTTTTCGTCCAATAATCAATCTGGTTATTAGCCGCATCAATCGCCTGCTGCGCTTCAATAACCTCAAGCTTCGCATCCTTTACTGCGTCTTTAGCCTCAGCCCATTCTTTTGCTTTCTTGGCTTCGTCCTTCTTGGCATCGTCGAATTTCTTCTGCGCTTCTTTAACTACTTCTTGCTGCGCAGTGATAATCTTTGCATATGCCTCAGAAGAGGTCAGACCCTTCACTTCCGTAGCGGTGGGGGCGGCCAAAACCGGGGTGGCTACTGCGCCTAATGCCAATGCACTGGCCAGCGCCAAAGCAACAATACGTTTCGTTTTCATAGTTTTTCCTCCGTAATAAGTTCAACCTGCTTTACACATCAACTGCTATGGTTGTGCATGTAATCCGTGAAGCTCCGAAATCTCTGAAACTTCTTGATTTACAAGCTGATAATACCAATTCACTGTAGCCTTGTCAACGGGTAAAGTGCGTTTCGGGACAATTTTATTACAAAAAAGTAACGACCGGGGCTACTTTTTTTGTTTTTTGTGCCTTTTATTCCTTTCCGAGCCTTTGTTTCAGGTCTTTATGGGCGTTGCCTCCTTTATACCTTTATGTGCGTTGCCATCCTTTATTAGAGAAGCACGAGTGTAAAAGATGCACGAGCGGCGTCCTATGTTGCCGACAACTACGGGCGCATCGTCGGCGGAAGAAAGTCGGTAAAGGTCATCTTGCCGGTCTTCTTTTCTTTGCCATGGTAGTATGTGACGTCGACGGTGTCGCCTTTTTTGTACTTGAGCAAGAGGGTTTTGAGGGTGTTCATGGATTCGACGGGATCGCCATTGATGGCCACAATGATGTCGTAGGCTTCGATGCCCATGTTGGCGGCAGGAGAGCCGGCGACTACGTCACGCACAACGACGCCGCTGTCGGTCGGCAGGCCTTGTACTCCGCTGGCGGCGACCAGTTTGGTGTTGGTGCCGTTGATGCCCATATACAGCGGGGTGTAGGTTCCGTCGGCGACGATCTTGTCGACGATGGGCTTTACCGTCGAAACCGGAATAGCGAAGCCGATGCCGTCGGCTGAGGCGGGCTTGGCGGTGTTGATGCCGATGAGTTCGCCTTTGGCGTTCAACAGCGCGCCGCCGGAATTGCCGCCGTTGATGGCGGCGTCGGTCTGGATGAGGCCATCCATAATGTTGCCGTCCTGCAATGTGATGGAGCGATTGAGGCCGGAGATGTAGCCGGACGTCAGAGTGGATTGCAGATCAAGGCCCAACGGGTTGCCGATGGCGACGGCCTTATCCCCTACCTGCACCGTTTTGGCATCCCCGAAGGTAATGGCCGGCAAGTTTTTCTTTTCGACTTTGATGACGGCTAAGTCGAGTGTGGGATCCGCCCAGAGTACGTTCGCTTCGGCCTCTTCGCCGTTGGACAGGCGCACCTGCACGGTTTTGGCGTTGCCGCCGTTGACGACGTGGGCATTGGTTAAAATGTAGCCGTCCGGGGAGACGATGACACCGGAGCCTACGGATTCGCTGTATTGCGGCGTTCCATAAAGGAAGGGATTGTCGCTGAAGCTTTTAGAGACGGTGGTGATGCCGACAATGGAGGGAATGGTCTTGGCCGCAATCGCGTTCTCGACGGTGGTGCTTCCTTCCTTTAAAGAGATATTCACGTTGCTGTTGGCTGCCGTGCCGGCTGTCTGTACTTCCTGCTTCGGCAGGGGTACATTTCCGGATGCTACGAGCGCCGCGCCGCCGCCTGCGCCTAACAATGCGCTGCAAATTACTATGGCAAGGGTGCGTGCCGCGTGTCCTTTCGGCCGGTAATTGCGTGCAATTTCTTCACGCACAATGCGCCGTGTCGTTGCTTCTTCGTGGTCGCGCGCGTGCTGTTCATGAGCAAACTGCTCGTGATCGGGCTCGTGGGCGTATGCGTGTTGTGCGGGATGCTCGTTCCCGTGGTCGATTTCGGCTGCGCGGCGGCTGTCTTCGGTGGCACGACGGGCGTCTTCGGTGGCACGACGGGCGTCTTCGGTGGTGTGATGAGCATCCTCGGCGGCACGATGGGCGTCCGCAATGTTATTGTTCGGACGATCAAAGCCTTCATTCGCTTGTCCGTTGTGTTCAAAACGATCCTGATCGTTCATGGTGTTTCCTCCTTCTCTCGCGGCGGCAACCGGCCTGCTCTTCGCGTTCGGCCACGTGCGCCACGTTTTTTTATATTCGTTATGTAGCCTACCGAACGGCTTTGAAGGAAATATGTTACATCATTGGTACACAAAGTGCCGCGATGGAAGGAGGAGCGCCGCTCGGTGCGATGGTGGCGGCGCGGTTTCATGTGGTGCGCCGCTCGGCGCGGCGTTGGCGGCGCGGTTTCATGTGGTGCGCCGCTCGGCGCGACGTTGGCGGCGCGGTTTTGCCTCGCAGAATATGTGAAACCCTGGCTTGACGAAATGCAGTGCCGTTGCCAGGGTCAATTTTTGAGAAAAAACCTGGCTGGCAGAAAAGAAGTATGACAGCCAGGGTTGGTTTTTAGCCCAAAGCCCTGGCCAGTGACAAGAACGTTTTGCAGCCAGGGGCGATTTTTGCGACGAAACCCTGGCTGAGTGAAGCGAAAAGTCATCGCCAGGGTTTCTTTGTTCTTGCCAAGCCCTGGCTGTAGAAAATAATGTATGCCAGCCAGGGGCGGTCACGCTATCTTGAGCCCTGGCTGCATGAAATGGCACATACCAGCCAGGGGCGGTCACCATTCTTCGATCCCTGGCTGCAAAAAATGGCGTATGTCAACCAGGGGCGAGTGCCTTATTTTGACCCTGGCAAAGGGATAAAACTTTTGCCAGCCAGCGTTGAGCGCCGCAGGAAGTGGCGCTATCGGACCAGTTGCAAGAGTGTGCGCCGCTCAAACCGTTTCTGGCGGCGCAGTTATAGAATGGATGCCGCCTTCGGCGGCATTCCCAAACCGCCGGCCAGAGGCCGGCTCCTTATCTTTATAGAAGGGAATCATTGAAAAAGACGAAGCCCCTCTACACATGCTCGTGATCCTGTAGAGGGGTATTGCCAAAAAAGGCGAAAACCCTCCACCCTCGCTCGCGATTCGGTAGAGGGGTATTGCCGAAAAACGCGAAACCACTCTACCCTCGCTCGCAATCCGATAGAGGGGTATTGCCGAAAAACGCGAAACCACTCTACCCTCGCTCGCAATCCGATAGAGGAGTATTGCCGAAAAATGCGAAACCACTCTACCCTCGCTCGCGATTCGGTAGAGGGGTATTGCCGAAAAACGCGAAACCACTCTACCCTCGCTCGCGATTCGGTAGAAGGGTATTGCCGAAAAATGCGAAACCACTCTACCCTCGCTCGCGATTCGGTAGAAGGGTATTGCCGAAAAATGCGAAACCACTCTACCCTCGCTCGTGATTCGGTAGAGGGGTTTCGCGATAATTGCAAAACAAACACGATTTCGGTGACACACGATGAAAAATAAAGCGGTGCGCCGCTGGAATCGCCGTTGGTGGCGCAGTTAAGAAAGCGGAGCCGCCTTTGGCGGCGTTTTCATACCGCCGGCCGTAGGCCGGCTCCTTCTTGGCGCCGCAATTATATTAAGCGGCGTCCAACCGCCGACCGCAGGTCGGCACCGCCTTTCTACGATGGCGGTGGAATCGCCATCTCAGCAAACTACCACCATCGCCAACCGAAAAAACGATGGTGGTAGTATCGCCATTTCGGCAAACCACCACCATCGCTATGAGCGTATAAGCAAAAACCTCAACGTTTCCGCTTCCAAAAGAACTTTGCCCACCACATTCACCGCAAAGCTGCCCCGTCCGCGAGTCGCCTCTTCGACGAGTCGCGTCCGTTGCAATAGGCGATACAGCGAGGCTACGAAGAGAAGCCAGCACGAGCGGACGGCACAGCTTTGCCTTGGCGAAGAGAAGCAAGCGACGAGCGGACGGCACAGCTTTGCCTATCGCGCTAATCGAAGTAATTCACGACGCATACGGCGGCGCAGACGATACAGGCCGTCCAGAAGGCGATGGATTTGCTCAAGCATGGGCATGAGCGTGCGAGAAAGGATAAAGGGATCCTTCTCCTCTGCCGGTAACGTCACCTCCGGCACATCAAGGTGTCCCATCTCAGCCACAATATCACGAAAAACGGGATGCCGATGGATTTCTCCGAGCACGGCATCCAAACTTGCTGCGTGACGCAACATACGCTTGCGCCATAAGTGCTGCTTGCCGGCATTGGTCAGCGGCGACAGATGGGAAGTCGCAACACGATGTGGACGATCCAGGCTCTCCTGAATGTGCTCCATTTCTTGGCTCAACTCAGAAATGAGCACATCCACCTCATCAAGGCGTGCAACAAGCCACGCCTTCTCATCACTGACCTCAGCATGAAATCGCTCGAGATCCTGACGCCGTTCCGCCTCCTTCGCACGGTTCGGAATACTGCGTGCAACTTGCTGCCAGCGTCGATGCGGACGGTTGGTTAATCGATTCATGGAGTCCTCCTTTACAGTTTCGTGACCGGCTTTAACAGCCTGCCGCAGCCTCATCCACGATGAGCGTCACGTTGGGATGCAGAAGCGCAAGGGTTACGGGACAGGAGGTGGTCACCTTGTGTCCGTCCAACAGGCGTGCAACAGCTTCGCGCTTGTCTTCACCGTTGGCTAAAATCAACAGATGCTTAGCCTGCATAATGGTGCCCATGCCGCTGGAAACGGCGCGTTTCGGCACGTCCTCAAGGGAAGAGAAAAAGCGTGCATTGGCTTCGCGCGTGGACGGCGTCAACGATACCGTCGAGGTGAAAAACGACAGTTCCTCCGTAGGTTCGTTGAAGGCGATGTGGCCGTTTCGACCAATGCCCAAAACCTGCAGGTCAATTCCGCCGGCACGGCGAATACGCGCATCATAAGATTCTGCGCATTCTTCAATGGCATCATACTCCTCATCCGGAAAATGAATGCGATCCGGGGAAAGGTTCACCTTACCGAAAAGATTCTCGTACATAAAGGTATGGTAGCTTTGCGGATGATCCTTCGGCAGATCCAGATACTCGTCCAGATTAAATGTCGTCACGTGCTGAAAATCGAGGCCACCCTTCTGATGAGCCTCCACCAGATGTTCATACAGACCGATCGGTGTGGATCCGGTCGCCAAGCCCAAAACGGCATCCGGTTTTTCCCGAATCAGGGCTTCCACAATGACCCCGGCAACACGGCTCATTTCGTCATAATCCTTGGTTTTAATGACCTGCATAGATCCCTCCTTATTATTTGCGTTACTCTTTTATCTTGCTGACGGCGGTAAAACCCGGACAATGGTTCCTCCGCCAAGTACCGTATCTCCCTGATAAGCTACCGCTGCTTGACCGGGCGCGATGGCGCGCTGCGGAGCATCAAACATAACTTCAACAACACTTCCAAAGGCGCTTTCTCCGACGGCGTTTCCGAAAGAGGCGTCCTCTTCATGCGGAGCCGATTCATTTCCTCTTCCCATGTGGAAAATGGATCCGGAAGTCTCCTTTGCACCTAAGCCCTTCACCTCGTCCGGTGACAGGATGCGAAGAACTGCCGGCTGGTCTTTGGCGTTGTAGCGTATTTTAACCGTCGCGCGGATGGGTTCACGGGGCACTTCCCCGATCCAGTTCCAATCCGCCGCAAGAAGCGAATCCGCCATCAACTGCGTTTTTGTGCCGACGCAGACGCGATTTGTCGCCATGTCTTTGTCGATCACATAGAGCGGTTCCTTTGCCGCGATGCCAAGACCGCGACGCTGACCGATGGTATAGCCCACCGCGCCGTGATGCTTGCCGAGGACGTTTCCCTCGGAATCCACCAAATCCCCATCAGAATAGGTTTGTCCCGTATAGCGCGAAAGAAACGAAACATAATCGCCATCCGGAACGAAACAGATGTCCTGAGAGTCGTGCTTACGCGCGTTGATCAGGCCATGCGCTTCGGCAATCTCACGTACACGCTGCTTTTCATATACCCCCACCGGAAGCAGGGTATGCGCCAATGTTTCCGAATCAAAAGAATAAAGTGCATAACTTTGATCTTTGTGGTGATCTACACCGCGCTTCAGACGATACACGCCGTTTTCCTCAACCACGCGTGCATAATGTCCGGTGGCAACCGCTTCACAGTCAAGTTCGCGGGCGCGCTTGAGCAAATGGTCAAACTTGAGGTAGCGATTGCAGTCGATGCATGGATTCGGCGTCCATCCCCGTTCGTAATAGCGGACAAATTTCTGAATGACTTTTTCTTCAAATTCCGGGGAAAAATCAAACACATAGTATTCCATGCCCAACGTGTGGGCAACATGACGGGCATCTTCCACGTCGTCCAGACTGCAGCAGGTATGACCGGAATGGGCGACCAGCTCGTTTTCATACAGGCGCATGGTTACGCCGACGCATTCATAGCCCGCTTCCTGCAACAATACCGCTGCCACGCTGGAATCCACGCCGCCGCTCATGGCAACCAAAACACGCTTTTTCATGCGTTTCTCCTTGCACAACACGCGCGAAGCGCTTCTACAACATAGTCCACCTCTTCGCGCGTCGTTTGCGCGCCGAGCGAAAAACGAAGGGCGCTGCGACGACGTTCCGGCGCGACATCCAGCGCACGAAGGACGTGACTTTCGACATTGGCTCCCGCCTGGCAAGCCGAACCGGCAGAAGCGGAGATGCCTCGCCGTCCCAACTGCGCGAGAAGCACATCCTGAGATATACCTGCAACGGTGACGTGAACCATACTCGGCAGGCAATTTTCACGCGCAACCGTAAGTGTCACTCCGGGAATGGTGGAAAGACCGTCCGCCAACATACCGCCCAGCTCCGTCAATCGGTTCTCCACCTCGCGGTGATGCAAACGACTGACTTCCATTGCCTTCGCCATGCCGATGAGACCGGCCACATTGGTCGTCCCGGCACGAAGCCCGCGCTCCTGCGGACCACCGAGAAGGAAGGGTGCCGGAATAACCGGATGTCGGGCGATGAGCAGACCGACGCCTTTCGGTCCGCCGAATTTATGTGCCGAAATCGACAGCATATCGACGTCCCATTGTTGGAGGTCGATGGGCAGATGCCCCGCCGCCTGCACGGCATCCGTATGAAAAAGAATGTGTCGTTTTCCCTCATATGCACGAATCGTCTCGGCCAGCTCAGCAATGGGCTGAATCGTTCCCACTTCATTGTTGACGGCCATGATGGATACCAGGACGGTTTCCGGGCGCAGCGCCGCTTCCAGAGCGGATGGCGTGATGATGCCGGAAGATCCCGGATGCAAAAGCGTCACGTCCGCCAGCTGTCTCTTCTCCAAAAACTGAAGGGGCGCAAGAATGGCTTCGTGTTCCATTTCCGTCGAAATGATGTGCGGTTTTTGCGTCGACAAGAGCTCTTCGGCATGCGGTTTTTGTGTCGACAGGAACTCTTCGGCATAACGAAGCCCCGTCCAAATCGCCTGATTGTCCGCCTCCGTAGCGCCGGACGTCAACACCAGTTCCCTGGGTTCAACGTTAAACAGAAAGGCCAGCTGCTCGCGCGCCTTAATGGTGTCCCAATGGATGGCGCTTCCCATCGGATGAGTGCTGCTTGGATTAGCAAAACGATCCTGAAAATACGGGACCATCGCCTCCACCACCTCTTCCGACATGGGGGTGGTCGCCGCATAATCCATATATATGGAAGGAATGCTGTGTTCTGCGCTCATGGTCATCCTTTCGCTCCAATAGAAAAACGGAGGCGATTTCCCGCCTCCGTCCGCTTCGTGTACAATCGTTTCGGTTATTCTTCTTCGGCTTCTTTTTCTTCTTCGCCAACAACCGGAACATCCGCCGCTTCGGTGGACTCTTCCTCTGTCTCTTCTTCCACAGCTTCTTCCTGCGGCTCATTGAGGGAGGCGACCGGTTCGTTCTCGTCGACGAGAACGTTGACCTTTTCGTTCTTGGATACATCAAGGTCGGCGATAGTAATGACGTCTCCGATCTGCATATTCTCGACGTCGACTTCCGCCTGTGCCGGAATATCGCCCGGCAAGCACTCGACTTCAATTTCGTCGATCATCTGCAACAGAATGGAGGGCTGAACGCGAATTTCGTCGCGATGCAGCAGCACCACCGGAACCATCAGGCGAACGGCTTCATCCATGCGGACGCCCTGGAAATCAACATGCAGGACTTCGTTACGATACGGATGTCTCTGCACTTCTTTAATGAGCACCTTTTTTGTGTCGCTATCGACGACAAGGTCTACCAGGCTGGACGAGCCCGCTTTGTTATAAACATGGGCAAACTCCAGGTCTTTGACCTGAACCAGCTCATTCTCTTCCCCTTTTTGGTAAATGACCGCCGGGATCTGTCCCGCCGCGCGTAATTTATCCACCCGGTTTTTGCCGGATCCTTCACGCTTCATCGCGTTTAATTTGTACTCCGTCATGCTTCCTCCTTAAATACTACACATATAGCGTCATTATAATGCGAAAAACGGGATAGTTCAACACTTCACCCTGCTTCCCGCTATTTTTCGTCTTTTTTGAGGTCAAGTCCGACCGATTCTTGCCGGCAATGCGATTGCCGACTGTCGTATGCGTGACTTTGTTTCCGCTTGCGCTACTGGGCACTCGTTGTGTTGCCGGCATCTTTTGCGGAAGGCTGTGACTCGCCGTCATCCTTTGTGGTGGATTCTTCGCCGGCCGCCTGGGCAAGGGCGGAGCGCAGGGCATCCCGAAATCCTTCGCTTGTGCGGGTCGCTCCGGAGATGGTATCCACATCCGCCGTATTTTCTTTGGTTGCCTGTTCCACGAGTTTATCCAGCGCTTTGCCGCCGATTTGCGGGGTCTCCTGGTGTTCCAAAATCTTCATTTCGTAGATCTTTCCGCTCTCATCAATTGTTACGGATAGACGAATCGGTGTTTCTTTGGCATTGCCCTGTCCGGTTCCTTCATACGTTCCGGCCTTGAGCTTTTTTCCGGATCCGCAGGAGGTGAAAAGGAGTGCGCAGGCAACAAGGGCAAGACAGGCAATACGTTTTTTCATTCTTCTTTCCTTTCCGTTGAAGCAGCTACGCGCGAAAACGTGCTTCCTTCCCGGACAGCCGGATCACTGCGTCTTGTGACAGGCGCTGTCCTTCGCCGTCCCGCCGATGCGGCGGCAGCGGAGTTGCCAAGAATGACGCGGCAAAATTCTTCGTTGGTTTCGGTATTTTTCATCAGACGCACAAACTGTTCCATGACGGCGGTTTCATCCGCATTGCGCCCTTGTTTGCGCACTTCGACCATCGCGTTCTGTTCTTCTTTGGTCAGCAGCAAATCCTCTCGGCGTGTGCCGGAAGAGAAAATATCAATGGCCGGGAAAATGCGCATTTCGGAAAGGTTGCGAGAGAGATGTACTTCCATGTTACCCGTTCCCTTAAATTCCTCATAGATCATGTCGTCCATGCGTGAGCCCGTATCTTTAAGGCAGGTTGCCAGGATCGTCAGGCTTCCGGCGTCCCGGATATTTCGGGCGGCTCCGAAGAACTTTTTCGGCGGGTAGAGGGCTACCGGGTCAAGGCCACCGGAAAGTGTCCGCCCGGAAGGCGTTGTTGTAATGTTATAGGCTCGCGAAAGGCGCGTCAGGGAGTCAAGCAGAATCATAACGTCCTGGCCGCTTTCCACCAGGCGTTTGGCACGTTCCAACAATTCCTCCGCCGTGCGGGTGTGATTCTGTGCCTGTTTATCAAAAGTCGAGGCGACGACTTCGGTGCGAATCGCATCGTCAGCTTTTCGCATACGGTTGACGCTCTGCTCAAAGTCCGTCACTTCTTCAGGGCGCTCATCAATGAGCAAAATGAACAGATACACTTCCGGATAGGTCACTTCAATAGCCTGGGCGATGGATTTGAGCAGTGTCGTTTTGCCGGCTTTGGGCGGCGAAACGATGAGTCCGCGCTGTCCGCGTCCCACCGGCGCAACCAAGTCGACAATGCGGTTGGAAATTCCCTCCGGAACGGTTTCCAGCCGCAGGCGTTCATCCGGATAAATGGGCGTTAAGTCATCAAATTCCATACGCCGCACGTAGCTCGTCGGATTCGTGCCGTTGACGGCGTTGATGTAAATGATGGGGGCATACTTATCTTTATCGTGGGCATCGCCGACGATGCCTTCGATGATGTCGCCGCTTTTCAGATTGAATCGCTTAATTTGTACCGCCGGCACATAATAATCCGTTCGGGTACCGTCTTCTTTTTCACCGCGCAAAAAGCCGTAGCCGTCCGACATGACTTCGAGTACGCCGATATCTGCGGGCAGCTCGCGACGTGGTTTCTTGCCGTTGCCGTCCGGAGAAGAAGTTT
Organism: Murdochiella massiliensis; assembly: GCF_900059565.1. GTDB lineage: Bacteria > Bacillota > Clostridia > Tissierellales > Peptoniphilaceae > Murdochiella > Murdochiella massiliensis. Next base: position 1,167,534 of record NZ_FIZW01000002.1, on the reverse strand, counting down.
CTTCCTGTTGGGCATCCGTCGACGTAGGCGCATCAAACGCCGGAATTCGAGACGTCTCTATGGTCGGCGTATCGGTCAATGCTTCAGTCGGAGCGTTTGTCAGCGCATTCATTTCCTCGTTTATTGGTTCGTCGGTCGGTGCGTTTGTTGACACGTTCTTTGGCGCTTTTGCCGATGCAGCTCTTGCTGTTGTCTTCTTTTTTGTAGTTTTCCGTGTCGTCTTTTTCTGCGCGATTTCCCGTGTCGTTTTTTCACTTGTTGCTTCTGAAGCAGTAGCCTCTTTTACTGCGACATTTTTTGCGCCGGTTTTCCTGGTCGCTGTCGATTTGTCTGCTATTGTTTTCTTAGACGTGTCCGTTTCAGCATGGCTAACGCTTTTGCCACGGGTAGAGCCTTTGCTACGGGTAACACTTTCATCATGGGGTGAGCTTTCGCTGCGCGTGACGCTGTCGCCACGGGGTGAACTTTCACTGCACGTGACGCTGTCGCCACAGGGTGAACTTTCACTACGGAGAGTACTTTCGCCGCTTGTTGTTTTGGCTGCATTGCGCTCATCCTGCTCCTGAAGCCAGGAAATCAAGCCGTCTTTACGAAAAGCATAGGCTTTTTTCAAGCCGCGCGATTCCGCCAGTTCTTTTAGCTCTGTTCTTTTCATTGAATAATAGCGATCCAAAGGGTCCTCCGAAAAAAATGAATAAAATAATACGTACCTTATCAGCACGCGAAATGGACTGGCTTAAGTATAGCACGAAAACAGTGTAGACAAATATTTGGTTATGCCTTTTTCATCTCCATTTGTATTGTATTTTTCGATGAAGCCCGGCGCGATTCCATGCGGTGCGCCGCTCAATATGCCGCTGGCGGCGCGGTTTTATGCGGTGCGCCGCTCAATGTGCCGTTGGCGGCGCGGTTATATGCAGTGCGCCGATCAATGTGCCGCTGGCGGCGCGGTTATATAAGTGGATCCGCCTTCGGCGGCGTTTTCAAACCGCCGGCCGTAGGCCGGCTCCTTTTTAATTCGCTGCGGACAAAGCAGTTTCGGATCGCAAGATGCCACGACCCTGGCTGGACGAGACAAAATGCCATAGCCAGGGGAGTTTTTTTGGCACAACCCCTGGCTGGATGAAACAAAGTTTGATAGCCAGGGCTAATTTTTAGAGTAAAACCCTGGCTGGCGAGAAGAAAGTTTGGCAGCCAGGGTCGATCTGAACGCATTGAGCCCTGGCTGGCAAAGGCAAAATGCTGCAGCCAGAATTTCTTTTGTACCTCTGGCCCTGGCTGCGGAAAATAACACGTGCCGGCCAGGATCAATCTCGCGATGTCGAGCCCTGGCTGGCAAAAGCAAATCGCCGCAGCCAGGGTCGTAGATGCTTTCTCTATCCCTGGCTGCGGAATAACACGTGCAAGCCAGGGGCGTGATGCCTTCTCGAACTGTCCCAAAAGTTAAAGTGTCCATCAATCAAGGTCCGACGAAAAGGAGTGCCGCTCGATATGCTGCTGGCGGCGCGGTTCCATGCGGTGCCGCCTTCGGCGGCGTTTCATACTGCCGGCCGTAGGCCGGCTCCTTTTGAAATCACTACTGACAACGCAATGTTAGCGCAGAAAATATTTGCGACCCTGGCTGGGCGAAACAGAGTGCCACAGCCAGGGTCGATTTTTTGGCAGAAACCCTGGCTGGATGAAACAAATTTTGACAGCCAGGGCTAATTTTTGAGACACCCCCCTGGCTGACGAGAAGAAAGTTTGGCAGCCAGGGTCGAACTGAACGCATTTAGCCCTGGCTGCGGAAAATAATTCGCGCCAGCCAGGGGCTTCCACGCCATTTCAAACCCTGGCTGATAGATATAAAATGACCTGGCCAGGGCCGATTGCTGAACACAAACCCTGGCTACAGAAATTAAATCGCGCCAGCCAGGGGCTTCCACGCAATGTCGAGCCCTGGCTGCAGAAAATAATTCGCGCCAGCCAGGGGCGAAACCTGTTATTCAAAGATGTGTTATTCAGAGCCGCCTTCTCGAACCTTGGCAAAGCGCCCAAAGTTCCTCCGGCCGGGGTTCTTCTCCGCAGAGTGGAGCAAAACAAAACGGCAACAAAAAAAGCCGACTTTTGAACTGACCCCAAAAGTTAGACTTTTGGGGTCAGTTCATTTTGCCGACTCCTTTGCCATTTGTTATGCTGTCCTCTTAACGTAACGCGTGCTCTATGCTCTTGTCTTGTATTCCGTCGTTATTCTGCTTTGCCGACCGAACCGAACATTTCGAACTTTTCTTTGACCGTCTCTTTGATGGCGGCCGCGCCGGGCGCTAACAGTTTACGGGGATCAAAGCCTTTGCCCTGTTGATCTTTTCCGGCTTCGATATACTCCCGTGTAGCTTTCGCAAACGAAATTTGGCACTCGGTGTTGACGTTGATTTTGGCGACGCCAAGCGAAATGGCTTTCAAAATCATCTCTTTGGGGATGCCGGTACCGCCATGTAAGACGAGCGGCATATCGCCGGTTGCGTCCTTGATGCGTTGCAGGGCATCAAAGTCGAGGCCTTTCCAATTGGCCGGATAGACACCGTGGATGTTGCCGATGCCGGCGGCTAAAAAGTCAATGCCGAGATCCGCCAAGCGCTTGCATTCTGCGGGATCTGCGATCTCACCCATGCCGACGACGCCGTCTTCTTCGCCGCCGATGGTACCGACTTCGGCTTCGACGGAGATGCCGTGTTCATGCGCCAGGCGCACGATTTCGGTGGTCTTTTCCAGATTCTCTTCGAGCGGAAAATGGGAGCCGTCGAACATGACGGAGGTATAGCCGGCTTCGATGCACTTTTTCGCGCCTTCATAGGTGCCGTGGTCCAAGTGCAACGCAACGGGAACAGTAATGCCCAAGGCCTCATCCATCGCGCGTACCATGGCGGCGACGGTGGTATGGCCTCCCATGTATTTGCCGGCGCCTTCGGAGACGCCTAAGATGACGGGCGACTTGAGCTCCTCTGCGGTTTCCAGAACGGCTTTGGTCCATTCCAGATTGTTAATATTGATCTGTGCGACAGCGTAGTGTTCTTTCGCCGCCTTGATGAGCATTTCTTTGGCCGATACCAGCATGTTTTCCTCCTTTTCGTGTGACGGTTTTGATTCATGTAACGGTTTTTGTGTCTTTTTTCGGCTTGCCGCTCAATCTTCCCGGCAAATCTTTTTTTGTGATGAACGACTTCGTGTGAGGGTTTTTCGAATGTTTCCTACTTTATCGTATCCACTTTCCAAATATCACGCACGTATTCGCGCACGGTACGATCGGATGAGAATTCGCCGCAGTTGGCCAGGTTCATAAGACACTTCTTTGCCCAGCCAAGGCGGTCGCGATACGCGACATCGACGCGCTCCTGCGCTTCAACGTAGCGTTCGAAATCATAGAGCAAATAGTATTCATCCCCGCGTTCGCCATGTTGCGGTGCAACCAACGAATTATAGACATCCAAGAACATATAGGTGCCGTGATCCGACAGACGCTGATCCAACAGATAGTCTACGACTTCCTTAATTTCGGGGTTTTTATGGTAGTATTCGCGCGGGTTATACGAGGAAGCGACGCTTTCCAATTCCTCCACGGTTGCGCCGAAGCGGAAATTGTTCTCTTCCCCGGCATCCGCAAAAATCTCGATGTTTGCGCCATCATACGTACCAAGCGTGGGGGTGGCATTGAGCATGAATTTCATGTTCCCTGTACCGGAGGCTTCTTTTCCTGCTGTAGAAATCTGCTCAGAAATATCCGCCGCCGGGAAGAGCTTTTCGGCGGAACTGACACGATAGTTCTGAACGAAGACGACGCGCAGTTTCTTACGCGTGTCGGGATCGGCATTCACCATCCGGGCAACTTCATTGATGAATTTAATCACGGCTTTGGCGCGGAAGTAACCCGGCGCTGCTTTCGCGCCGAAGATAAAGGTGCGCGGCACCATATCCAGTCCCGGATTCTTTTTGAGCCTGTTGTACAAGTATAGAATATGCAGAATGTTCAGCAGCTGACGCTTGTACTCATGCAGGCGCTTGATCTGGACATCAAAGATGGAGTCAGGATCCAGCGTAATACCTTCGGTACGCACAATGTAGTCCACCAGTTGCCGCTTTTTCTCGGCCTTAATCGCGTTAAGCTCTTCCAGCGTTTCCACATCATCCGCATAGCGTTCGAGTCCCTTTAACAGAGTAAGGTCGTGGTGCCAGGCATCGCTGCCCAGTTTTTTCGTGATGAAGGCGGAAAGTTCGGGGTTGGCATATTGCAGCCATCTTCGTGGAGTTACGCCGTTGGTTTTGTTGCTGAATTTTTCCGGCATGACGGCATACCATTGCTTGAGGGTTTCGTTCTGGAGAATTTGCGTATGAATTTTCGCAACCCCGTTGACCGCAACGGCGCACCAAACCGCTAAATAGGCCATTTCCACGACATTGTCATGGATGATGCGGTAGGTGTCAATCTGTTCTTCGGGCATGCCCTGTTGACGGAACACGGAAATCATCTTCTGGTTGATTTCTTTGATGAGTTCGAGACAGCGCGGGCAGACCTCGTCGACAATGTCGAGGCTCCATTTCTCCAGCGCTTCCTGCAGGACGGTATGGTTGGTGAACGCAAACGTGTGCGTTGCTATGTCATAGGCCTCATCCCAAGAAAGTTCCTCTTCATCAATCAGAATGCGCATCAATTCGGGGATGGCAATCACGGGATGCGTGTCGTTAAGCTGAATGGAATGCAGCGCGGAGAACGAGCGGAAAGTCGTATCCTCGGGGAAATTGACCTTGTAGCGTGCGAGCAGATCCTGGATACTGGCGGAGGTGAAGAAATATTGCTGTTTGAAACGCAACACCTTGCCGGCACGTTGGATATCGTTGGGATAGAGCACGCGGGTAATGTCCTCAGCACGGTTTAATTCGCGCAGGGCGTCATCGTATTGGAAGTTGTTGAAGCGATCAAAATCAAAACCGGACTCGAGCGGTTCGGCTTGCCACAAGCGCAGTGTGTTCACAACGCCGTTTTTGTAGCCGATGATGGGCATATCGTAGGGAACAGCCAGCACGGTTTCGTCGCGAAAGCGCACCAGTTTTGCGTCTTCTTCCCGGCGTTGCGACCAGAAGTCGCCTTTTTTCGTCCAATCGTCGCCTTCTTCGCGCTGAAAGCCGTCGATGAATTTCTGTTCAAAAATGCCTTGGCTGTAGCGCACACCATAGCCCTGCACGGGGTATCCTTCGGTTGCCGCAGAGTCGATAAAGCAGGCGGCAAGGCGTCCGAGGCCGCCGTTTCCGAGAGCAGCATCGTCTTCTTCGTCTTCGAGCTGTTCAAAGTCGATGCCTACGTCGTTCAGGATCGCTTTTACTTCATCCAGAATGCCTAAGTTGAGTAAATTGTTGCCCAACGCTCGGCCGACCAGAAATTCGGCGGAAAAATAGTATTCGTTGCGCATGGTTTTCGTCTTTTCCCGCGTCGCCATCCACGAATCGGAAATCTGGTTCATGATGGTTTGGGAAAGAGCGGCATACTTTTCAAAGGATGATGCCGTTTCGATCGTCTTGCAAAACAAGTGCTTAGCACTTTCGTTCCACTGCTTCAGAAACTGCTCTTTGTCCATGGTTCCTCCTACTTGGCTTGAGCTTGCAATGCGTGTTGACTTGGTCGATTCCGGGGGCATTATCATTAACCGACGTACCTTGCCGGAGCGTCAGGCTCAGACGACCCAATCGATCGGTGACGTTAGGCCTGATCGCCTTCGGCCTTGTCCGTAACCAGCGCCAGTTTTTTCATTTGATCTTCGGTCTGCAGCGCCTCAATCATCTCGGCGATGTCTCCGTCCAAAAATTCATGAATCTGGTAGATCGTGCGGTTGATGCGATGATCCGTGATGCGACCCTGCGGAAAATTATACGTGCGAATGCGCTCGCTTCGGTCACCGCTTCCCACCTGGGAATGCCTTGCCGAGGCGATTTCCTGATTCTGTTTTTCGAGTTCCAGGTCATAAAGCTTGGTCTTGAGGATGTGTAGAGCCTTTTCTTTGTTTTTGAGCTGGCTCTTTTCATCCTGAATGGCCACGACGATACCCGTCGGAATATGCGTAACGCGCACAGCAGAGTCCGTGGTATTGACGCATTGGCCGCCGTGCCCACTGGAACGGTATACGTCCACGCGCACGTCATTCAGATTCAGTTCCACATCAACGTCTTCCGCTTCGGGCAATACCGCCACGGTCGCCGTGGAGGTATGGATGCGCCCGGAGGATTCGGTTTCGGGCACACGCTGAACGCGATGCACTCCGGATTCGTATTTGAGCTTTGAATAGGCACCCTCGCCTTTCACCATGAAGGTAGCCTCTTTGATGCCACCAATGCCCTGTTCCGTGCGATCCAGTTCTTCCGTCGTATACCCCTCTTTTTCGGCATACATATGATACATGCGATATAAATCGCCGGCAAACAGTCCGGCCTCATCCCCGCCCGCACCGGCACGGATTTCCACGATGACGTTTTTATAGTCATTAGGATCCTTCGGCACAAGCAAAAGCTTGAGTTCTTCTTCTTTTTTCTGCGCAGTCTCTTCCTGCTCAGCAAGATCGGCCTTGAGCATGGCCTCCATGTCCGCATCCTGTGCTTCTTTCAGCATTTCGCGGTCTTCTTCGGCCGTTTCTATGGCTTTTCTATATTCCTGATAGGCCTTAGCGATAGGCTTGCGCTCGACATACGCCCGGTTTACTTTACGCCAGGCATCCATGTCGCTAAGCAGCGCCGGATCAGCAAGTTGCTGTTCCATCTCGCGCAGTTGGCTTTCAATATGTTCTAAACTTTCAAACATGGTTTTCCTCTTCGGTTCGTTGTGGGGAGCGTATTCGATTTGTGGCGGCGTGGATTAAACCGCTATCGCTTTGCGCGCACGATGCAGATCAGCGCGCAGTGGCGCGTGCGCGGCGCGGTCGCATTACGGTTCGGACAGCTAACGCTTTGCGCGCACGATGCGGTCACGACCGGAATAATCCGAATGCACCGTGACGGCGCAAAAGCCGGCCTGGCGAAACAGGGTGGAAACGGCTTCACCTTGGCGGTCACCAATTTCCATAAGCACCACGCCTTGCGGGTTTAACAGCGCTGGAAGCATGGGGATCCACGCCTGGTACAGCGCAAGCCCTTCCTTTCCCGGCTCTCCGGCAAATAAAGCGGATGCCGGCTCATAACGTAGCTCATCTTGCAGGCTCTCTTTTTCCTGCGGATCAATGTAGGGCGGATTGGAAACCAATATGTCCACTGTCTCCGGCAGAGCCGAAGGTCCGTCTCCCAGCACCCATTCTATCATGTTTTTTGCCGCTGCCGACGCATCGTTCGGCGTAGATTGTGCTGACGCAGGTTCCGCGGACGCAGGCTGCACAGACGCAGGTTCCGCGGACGCAGGTTGCTCAGACGCGCCCCCTCCCGAAGGCAGAAGGCGAATGGCATTTTCTCGGGCAAGGGCAAGCGCATCGGTCGAGCAGTCGGTGGCATAAATTTTTTTCGGTTGCGGATGCGCTTCCAGCGCGATACTCAAAGCTATCGCGCCCGTCCCCGTACCAATATCGGCAATGATCTTGCCGGCAAAATTTTCTTGAAGAACCATCTCCACAAGGCGCTCCGTTTCGGGCCGAGGAATGAGCGCACGCGCATCGACGTGAAACAGATGGCCGTAAAACTCCCATTCTCCGATGGCGTATTGCAACGGCTCACCGGAAAGGCGACGCTGCACAAGTTCCTGATAGCGTCGAATAATTTCCGCAGGAAGGCTTTCTTGGCATTTTGCGCGCAATGCTCCCGGCGTGGTATCCAACAAATAGGATAACGCCAGATAGCCTTCCTGTCCCGGCAACTGCGCCGCCCATTCTGCGATGGTCTTCATCCTTCCTCCTATTACTGCGTACGATTATTACGAAACGTCTTCGACTTTCGTCGCCTTGTTCTATCCCCTTCGCATCGTCCTCTTTTCATTGTAACGATGTTTGGTATACGACTCTACTTTTTGCGAATACTCAATGCATTTGGGATGGAACTTCCCTATGCGGCGGCGTTGGAATGACGTCGGCCGCTCGGTTTAAGACGGAGCGCCGCCGGAAATGCTGTTGGCGGCGCGGTAGCATAAAGTGCGCCGCTTGGAATACCGTTAGCAGCGCAGCTGAACTCGAAAATATGCGCAACCCTGGCTGGGCAAAACAAAATATCGTAGCCAGGGTTGATTTTTTGGCTCGAACCCTGGCCGACGAGAAAAAAGATCGACAGCCAGGGTCAGTCGCCCCACGCTTAGCCCTGGCTGGAGAAAGAGAAATATCATAGCCAGGGTTTCTTTACGTCTGCAAAGCCCTGGCTGCGGAACACGACGCGCGTCAGCCAGGGGCAAACACGCTCTTGCGAACCCTGGCTGGGAAATAAAACGTGCACCAGCCAGGGGCAAGCATACTCTTCCGAGCCCTGGCTGGAAAAAACGAAGTCCGATAGCCAGGGCTTTGTTATGTTCGGCCGACCCTGGCTGCGGAACGCAACGCCCACCGACCAGGGGCAAGCACGCTCTTCCGAACCCTGGCTGGGGAAAGCAACACGCACCAGCCAGGGTCGGCGAAGCGAAACGCTGCTTGGAATGGCGTTGGCCGCGCGGTTTTAGGCGGAGCGCCGCCGGAAATACTGTTGGCGGCGCAGTTATCGAAAATGATGGATGTTCAGTGGAGCTTGTGTCCGAAAATGCAAGAAATGAAATAAAAGACACACTGTTACTCCGCCATAGCGTGAAATTTGTGTCCCTAATTTCAAAAAACACAAAAAAGGACACACTTTTGCACCGTTAGAATAAGAATTCTGTGTCCCTAATTTCCAAAAGCTCAAAAAAGGACACATTTTCACATCGCTTGATCAATAAACTGTGTCCCTAATCTCAATAATTGAAATTAGGGATACAAGGTTCGGCCGTGACGAGGCAAATCCTGTATCCCTAATTTCAAAATGCACAAAAAGGGATACACTTTTGCACCGTTAGAATAAGAATTCTGTGTCCCTAATTTCCAAAAGCTCAAAAAAGGACACACTTTTACATCGCTTGACCGATAAACTGTGTCCCTAATTTCAATTATTGAAATTAGGGACACAAGGTTCAGCCGTGACGGGGCAAATCTCCCCTGGACGTCCACGCAAAAAACCGACCGCAAACGGCGAAGCCGTCTGCGGTCGGTTTTCGTTTCAGGGCTTTGCGCAAGCCCGTTGTTTTTTGTGTTAGTCGATGTTGTATTTCTTTTTAAAGCGCTCGACACGACCGCCACGTTCTGCTGTCTTCTGTTTGCCCGTGTAAAACGGATGGCACGCCGAACAAACGTCTACACGCAGCTCTTTTTTGGTTGAACCGGTCGTAAACGTGTTACCGCAAGCGCAGGTAACCGTCGCGTTGTCGTAATACTCCGGGTGAATGCCTTGTTTCATGTGATCACCTCTCTTTATCAGTCTTCAGTGCATAGCTTTATGAGTATAGCACGCTAAAACCACCTGTGCAAGTGAAAAAGCCTATTTATCCAGGTTGGTGACCGAGTTGGTCGGCCGACCGAATTCGCCGAAGGTCTTGAGCACCGAAGCGGAGATTGTCCCTTCTCCACCGAGAACGTGCAGAAGCGAGATGGTCGGTGTCTGCTTCATATAGCTTTGAATAGACGCGCTCACGTTGTTCTTCTGAACCAACAGAATGGGCGCGCTCAATTTTTGGCTGAGCGGAGCTGCAACAAGGGCATCGGAGAAAACTTCACCGCTGGCTACCATGGCAGCATTTGCCGAACCGAAGTAGGTCTTCGCCACGTTCGCAGCGACTTCATAACGATTCGCGCCGCCGAAACGCTCTGCCGTTGTGCCCGTAACCGCCTCCATCGCACGCTGAACTGAGGAGGAGACGGATCCGGTTCCACCTAAAATGGTGAGCTTCGGAGAAGGCTGCTTTTGTAAATACGCTTTGGTTGCCGGCGGTAATTCATTGCCCTTAACCAGGAGAACCGGCGCATTTTTCACCATCGCAAGCGGCGTCGCGGTAAGCGCATCCGAGTAGACCATGCCGGTCGTGACCACTGCGTGGCTCGTACCCGAAGCGAAGTTCACGGCAGCCGCCTTGGCATTCACTTCAAAACGGTCTTTTCCACCGATGCGAATGACTTTTGTACCCGTCAACAGGTTGCTGACCGCCGCCTCCACGGAAGCACTGACACTGGCATTTCCACCCATGATGAAGACCTGTTTCGGCTGAATTTTACTCAAGGCTGCTCGCGTCTCCGGAAGAAGCGAATCGGCCTGCGTATACAGAATAGGATACCGTCCCTGGGAGATGTTGGTGGCGCTGATGGCATCTGCAAAAGCAAGGTTGTTGACTAAAATGACACGATCGGTGTCGCTAAAGAATGCATTTGCCACATTCGCCGCGACCTCCTGGCGATTGGCTCCGGCCCAACGATGGATATCCAGCGAATCACCGGGAAGTTCACCCGGTGTCACGTTCGCGTCTTTGTCCGGAATCTTCGGCAACTGATCCGGGAAATTACGCGAGCTCAGCGCCCAAACCACGGTGTCGCCGTCAGCTAAATGGTAGAGATCTGCAATCCCGGGAATCAACTGTTTTTGCCGTTTTCCCTCGCTGTTATAGATGGCAAAGCGCCATTTTAAGCCGGATTGTGCGGAAGATTCCACATAATTTACGTCGTTAATCTGCATATCCACCACAATGGCGCGCTGAACGTCATTCTGGTACGGACGCGTATAAACCGCCTGCAGACCGGTGTTGGTTGCCTGCGCAGCAAGTAAGGCGTCTACCGCGGTTGGATACGTAATCAGATCTCCTGAAAACGGGGTGCGTGATTCTCTTGCGGTATACGAAACCGTTAACGGATCCGTAGTGAAAAATTTCGGGCGCACCCGATCGGACACATTGTTATCATATACACGAACGTAAATATTGTTTGCCGCCGTAGTCGTTTTCGGATTGATTACGGCATAGCCGTAAATGTTCGCCACGGTTTGGCCGGGCAAAACGGCCTTGACATAATAGAGACCGTTAGCGGAATCCGGCAACGGATTTTTCGGCGCCAGAGAAAGACTGGCAATCTTCCCCGATTCTCCCTCACGCACATCCACGGAGGCAACAGCAAGCGGAATGTCTTCCGCTTCATCGTTAACGACGTTTTGCAGCGTAGCAGTAATTTGCTCGGCCAATCCTTCCTTCGTGAATACGATCTCTCCGTTCGCGTCGTAAGGAACGTAGTGCATGACTTCTTCTCCGCCGATGGTGAGCACTTTGTATTTATCCGCGTCGGATTGCGCGGCAATTTTGACCACCACGGACCAATTCCATTCCTGTTCTGTCGGCTCATTGCCTTCTTTCGGCTCATCGGCGTGTACTTGGCCGGTCATGCCGAAAATCAGCAGCACTGCGAACATGCCGGTCATCAATAGCCGGATCAACTTTTTCATGAGGACTCCTTTCGCTTTGTCTGGGTTCGTCTTCCTTATCTCTATTCGTCGAGATGCTCTCTCGTTACGCTGTCGGCTTCTTATCAAGATGCCTTTCTTTCATCGAGATGGCTCTCGTCTTCTTTTCCTTCGATTTTTCGTGTGTTCCGTCCGTTTTACTCAATGAAAAGCACATAAAATCGTATCAAAGAGCGTTTTCACTTCGCGCAAGAGCGAGAATTTGCGCATTTCTTCTAAATTGATCCGCATCTTATCCGGAAGGATTTCGTCCAAATACACCCGTTCCGGATCATCTACTCCTTCCAGTTTATCATTTTCATTGCGATAGGCAATGCTGCAGCGTGAGGTAAGACCTGCCGGAAGGAGAAGCGTTGCCCACATTTCCGGCGTATAGTGCGCGACAAACTTGGGCACCTCCGGGCGAACGCCAACGAAGGTCATGTCGCCTTTAATCACATTAAAAAGTTGTGAAAACTCATCAAAATGTAGTCGGCGCAACACCCTTCCCACCCGCGTGATGCGCACATCGTCACTCTTGGTTACTGCCGCACCGATTTTGTCGGCATTAGCCACCATCGTACGAAACTTGTAAATGAAAAAATGGCGTCCGTACTGCGTCACGCGTTCCTGACGATAGAGCACCGGTCCCGGCGAATCGATCTTGATGGCCAGCGCCGTCAACAGCAAAAATGGAGAAAGCAGCAGGCAAAGAAGCAACGCCAATAAAATGTCCACTATCCGTTTGATGGTCAGCTGAAATCCTTTTTTCGCCAGAATGTCGTAGTAAGGGCGAACTTCTTCCTGTTGTAAGGCGGAAGGAAGCTCGGCAAAGGGTTTTAGTCTCATGGTTCTCGTTTTCTTCTTCTTGCGCAACCGGCTCCGATCCGCCTTTACGGCGATCGTTTGTGCGGCTTACGCTTGTACAGCAGATCGTTCTTCGTCTCTTCGGGTCACACACATTTCTTCGCGTTACGCGCATTTCTTCGGCTTATGCGTTTTGGATGGGACGATATACCCGCCGAAACGCGTCGATCACGTATTCGACGTCCTCATCCGTCAGCACCGTATTCAAAGGAAGCGTGACCTCGTTTTGATACAGCGCGTCCGCATGGGGATAGTTTGCAATGGAAAAGCCCAGATTCTGATAGGCGCTCATGCGCGGTAACGGCTTAAAATGCACATTCGTCGCCACACCATATTCTGCCATGCGTTGAATCAGCGCATTGCGCTCTTCAACCGAGTATCCCGGAAGGCGAAGCAGATATAGATGTGCACTTGAACGATGCTTCGCACCGGTATGTGCAAGATCCTGCAAGCCCAAAGGCTCCACCAGTTCGCTATGGTAGCGCGCAGCAATCGCATGACGACGATCCAGAACAGCTTCATAGCGCGCTAACTGTGAAACGCCAAGCGCTGCCAAAGTATCCGGCATATTGCACTTGTATCCCGGCATCACAATATCATATTCCCAGGCACCCAGTTTTTCTTTGGCCAAGGCGTCTTTATTCTGGCCATGGAGACTCCAAAGCTGCAGTTCATGATAAAGTTCTTCGGGGTCAAACGGCAGACCCTTGCGCCACACCAGTGCGCCGCCTTCCGCCGTCGTCAGATTCTTAACCGCATGGAACGAAAAACAACTGAAATCAGCAATCGCGCCGGCACGTCTTTCTCCTTGGCGCGCGCCCAGAGAGTGCGCCGCATCCGCAATGACGGCGATACGGCCGAGAGCTTCCTGCCGAGGAGACGTCGGATGAAACAGTGCTTTCTTTTCTTCGACAAGACGAAACACCGCGTCATAATCTGCAATAATTCCTGCCAAATCTACGCTGATGATCGCTTTCGTGCGCGCCGTGATGGCGGCTTCGATGCCGGCAGGATCCATAAAAATCGAATCGGGCAAGCTGTCCACCATTTTTAAAGTCGCACCCACGTGGGTGACCACCGAAGCGGTAGCCGTATAGGTGTATGCCGGAACGATCACCTCATCACCGGGGCCTATCCCCAGCGCACGAAGCGTGAGTTCCAGCGCTGCCGTAGCCGAGTTGAGTGCCACGGCGCGTTCTGCGCCAGTATAGGCTTCCAGTTTATGCTCAAAGTCTTTCGTCACGGGACCGGTGGTAATCCAGCCCGAGCGCAACGCATTAATCACCTCTTGGATATCTTCTTCCCGAATATCCGGCGGGGAAAAAGCCACTTTTCTACTTTGCTCCATCGGTTCCTCTTTTCTCTCTTTCGCCTATTGCGGCGGCAAACGATCGTATTTATGCGCCTCTTCCCGCACACGCTGTTCCAGAGCGTCCTTTCCTTCTTCCCGATATTCCTTGTAGTCGATGGGAATGCCTTCAATTGGCACCTTGAACGTGTCCACCATATCCGCCACGGCATCGTATACATTCGTTTTTTCATCCGCCATGAGCGCTTCCAGCTCGTCTAATTGCTTTTCAAAGCGGTCGCGATCAAAGCGCAGAGGCTCCGCCACGCGAATGCGTCGGTTCTTTGTCTCGCGCAGACCTTCTTCACTCATCAGCACTTCTTCATATAACTTTTCGCCGGGACGCAGGCCGGTAAATACGATTTCAATGTCTTCCCCGACTTTATAGCCCGAAAGACGAATCAGTTTTTTGGCCATGTCCAGAATGCGCACCGGTTCGCCCATATCGAGGACGAAAATCTCGCCACCTTTAGCAAAGCAACTGGCCTGAAGCACCAGCGAAACAGCTTCCGGAATAGTCATGAAGAACCGAACAATATCCGGATGCGTAACCGTTACCGGGCCACCTTCCTGGATTTCTTTCTTGAATAGCGGAATCACGGAGCCGCTTGAACCCAACACGTTTCCAAAACGTACCGCGACAAAATCGGTCTTGGATCGATCAGCGAATGCCTGAATAATCATTTCGCAAATGCGCTTTCCGGCACCATAGATGCTTGTCGGATTTACCGCTTTATCGGTGGAAATCAGCACAAAGCGCTTCACGCCGTAGCGATCCGCCATCTCGGCAACGTTGCGGGTGCCGATGACGTTGTTTTTAATGGACTCATGCGGTGCCGCTTCCATGAGATGCACGTGCTTATGCGCGGCAGCATGATAGACAATCTCCGGACGATAGGTCGCAAAAATATCCTCGAGGCGCTTTTTATCGCGAATGGAGCCGATCAGAATGCGTATATCCACATTCGGATGATGGCGTTTCACTTCCATCTGCACATCGTAGGAGCCGTTCTCATTGACATCCAAAATAAGAATCTGCTTCGGCTGAAAACGGGCAATCTGCCGGCAGAGTTCACTGCCGATGGTACCCCCACCACCCGTCACCAATACACGTTTGCCTTTCAAATAATTGCCCACTTCATACGTATTAATCTGAATCGCCTCACGACCCAATAAGTCGTCAAGCGAGACATCACGTACTTTGCTTACAGAGACTTCCCCGGAAATAATCTGGTAAATTCCGGGAACAATCTTCATCTTGGCTTCGGTGCGCTGACAAATTTCCAGAATTTCACGCTGCTGTTGGCGTGATGCGGAGGGAAGCGCCAAAATAATCTCTTGAATGCCGAATTGCCGGACCACTTCCTCAATCTGCTCCCGACCACCGAAAATTTTCACGCCCTCAATCGTTCGACCATGCTTGGTGACATCGTCGTCAATGAGCGCCACCACATGGTTTCGCACCTTTTCCGATACATTCATTTCGTGAATGAGCGTACGCCCCGCCTCACCGGCTCCAACAATGAGCGTCGGAATCCCGCTGTCTTCGCTTGCGGTCTTTAGCAACGCGCGCTCCATAAGCAACTGGAAGCGATACAAAAAGCGATGCGCCGTCACGCCCGTAAACAACAGGAAAAACTCAATCAGATAAAAGCCGTTGGGAATCCAAAGATCGCCGAACGTCAAGCGCATGATGCCAAATTGGACCAGCACGAAGGACAAATTGGCCAAAAAGCTGCGCACGATTTCCGGAAAGCCGACATAAGCGGCCAGAGACTGGTACAGCTTGAACACCCAGTAGAACGCGAGCGCCAAGAGAGTAAACAGCGGTGCTGCTTTCATGAGGTTCTTGCTCAGCTCATACGGAATCAGGCTGTAGCGAAAGTCAAAGCGTATCCACATCGAGCCGAAATAAGCGATATTAATAAACAGGATATCCAAAACGATGGCTGCAAGCTGTCGCCAGGAAAAGGTACTGATCGGTTTCGCTTTCATGCGTTCTCCTTGTTCACGCGTCAGGCGCGCGCTTGCTTCGTCAGGCGAAGCAACGTGGACGTGATTTTCTCAAATTCTTCTTCCGTCATGTAGGCATGCATGGGAAGGCTTAAAACGCGTTGACTATGATCATGGCATACGGGCAAATCTTCCGGCGCATACGCCAAGTCGGTAAAGGCACGCTGTTCATGCATGGGAATCTGGTAATACACCATGACGGGCACGCCCTCTTTCGGCATTTTTTCGAGCAAATAAGCACGTTCTTCCGGACTCTTCGTCAGAATCGTATACTGGGCAAGCGACGTCGTGCGTCCCTCGGGAATAATGGGCGTAGCAAACGTGCCCTTCAATGCCGCATCGTAGCGTTCGCGCAAGGCGTTCTTCTTTTTGATTTCTTCGTCCAGCAGATCCAGTTTTACCAACAAAATGGCGGCCTGAATGGTGTCAAGACGCGCATTGATTCCGATGCGAACATTATCGTACTTGGATTCTCCGTGGCCATGTACGCGCAGGGAATGCATCAGCGTATACAGTTCCTCATCATCGGTAAAAATTGCTCCACCGTCACCGTAGCATCCCAGCGGTTTAGCCGGGAAAAAGGACGTCGCGGAGACATCCCCAAAGGCGCAGCTCTGCTTGCCACGATAGGTGCCGCCGAACGCCTGGGCATCATCGGTCAACAGAAACAGGTCATACTTTTTCGCAATGGCCTCAATACGATCATAATCGCAGGGCAAGCCGAAAAGATCCACAGTCATAATGCCGCGAGGACGTAATTTTCCTTCGGCAAGCGTCTTCTCGATGGCCTCTTCCAGCTTATCCGGATCCATTAAATAGGTCTCATCCGAGTCAATGAACACCGGCACAGCACCGGCCAGACGAATCGTTTCCGCCGAAGCAAAATAGGTAAAGCTCGACACAAACACCGCGTCTTCCGGCTTTACGTCATAGGCCATAAGCGGCAGAAAAAGCGCACTGGTTCCGCTCGAACAGGTCAGACAATACTTGCGTCCGACATAGTCGGCAAGCCGTTTTTCCAGTTCTTCCACCTGTGGTCCCATAATGAAATGGCGGCCGTCCACCACATCACGGATCGCCTGATCAATACGTTCTTTTGCGGCTTCATATTGCCGCCCCAAATCAATAAACTGCATGGATCCTCCTCATGCTTGCGTTTCTTTTAAGCCCTCGCCATCCTGTTCCAAAAGTCTTCCGCATTCCGGACAGCGATAGGCGCCTTGCGCATCCAACTCGTTATCGTAAAAAATATGACCGCAGGTGCATGCCCAACCGATGCGTTTTGCCGGTACGCCGGCGACTAATGCGTGGGCAGGGACGTCTTTGGTAACCACTGCACCCGCAGCAACCATGGCCTGGGTGTGCAGCGTATGGCCGCAAACCACCGTGCAATTCGCGCCCAGCGTAACCCCTTTTTCCAAATGCGTCGGATGATAGCCGGCGCTTCCCTTCGGATATGCCGCCCGCGGATTCAAATCATTGGTAAAGACGCAGGAAGGGCCGCAAAACACATCATCATCCAGACGAAGTCCTTCATACAACGAGACATTGTTTTGCACTCTCACACCGTTGCCGATGATGACGCGATTGCCGACATTGACGTTTTGACCAAAGCTGCAGCCTTTTCCGATGCGCGCACCGGACTGAATATGGCAAAAATGCCAAATTTTCGTATTTTCGCCAATTTCTACATCCTCGTCCACATAGCTCGATTCATGAACAAAATAGTCGGGCATGGGTCCTCCTTTCCGTCCTTCGTTCAACCTCCGCGCTTTCCTTTCATGTACATCGGATTACGCATTCACGCTTCATTCGTTCGCTTCGTTTCGTTCGATTGGTCTCAGTCCGCTTCGACAATTGGCGCATGCGGATCATACTCCAACGATCCTTCACCGAAAATGCCGGTCATGTCGGTCGAGGCAAAATCCGTCAGCGGCAACTTGACCGCTTCTCCCGTTTTTTGACTCTTATAAATAGCCAAAACCAATTCCAAAGCTCGACGACCGGCATGGGCGTCCACATACGGTGCGCGATCGTCCCGAATGGCTTCGATGACATCGCGGAACAGCATGGTGTGTCCGTTACCGTAAATATTGGACGTTGCTTCCTTCATTCCGACCAGACCGTCATCCTCCGGACGATGGTCAGCAAAATCCCAAACCTCAATATCGGTGGTGGATTTTCCGCCCACCTTGACGGTTCCCGTTTCGCCGAATAAAAAGAGAGATTCCTCTAAATTTTTCGGATAGACGTTCGTCGTACCTTCAATAATACCGATAGCACCGTTTTTGAAGGAAACAATGGCCGTGCCTAAATCCTCGGCCTCGAGATAGTCGTGAAATTGCTGACGGGTGCGGCCGACGACTTCCACAATCTCATCGCCCAACATCCAACGTAATAGATCGATGCCGTGAATGCACTGGTTCATCAGCGCACCGCCATCTTCTTCCCATGTTCCACGCCAGGGAGCCTGCTCGTAATAGTCACGGTTACGGTTCCAGCGCACATGGATGGTGCCGTGGGAAAGGCGTCCGAAACGTCCCTCATCCACGGCGTCACGCACGTGTTGAATGGCCACGTTAAACCGGTTCTGATGGCACGCCGAGACTTTGACATGCTTTTCTTCCGCCAGGGCGATGATGCGATCTGCGTCGGCAAGCGACATAGCCATGGGCTTTTCAATAATGACGTGAATGCCGCGACGAATGCACTCCAGCGCAATTTCCGCATGATAGCCGCTTTCGGTCGCAATAGAAACCAGCTCGATTTCCGGATGTTCATCCAGCATTTTTTTATAGTTTGTATAGTGTGCCACCGTGGAAGGATCAAGTTCTCCACGTGTTAAGAGCGCATCCATTTTTTCCGGACGCACATCACAGAGAGCGACGAAGTTCAGGTGATTATTTTTTGCCGCATAGACATGATTGATCGCAATGCGTCCGCAACCGATTAACGCGTAATTCATGATTGTTCCTTTCTGTTTCATACACGAATTCATTATACCGCACTTGCCCATTCATGGTGTCGCATGTAATAGACGATATAGCCCGTACTGAGCAACCCGGAAAGAATGAAGATGGCCGTGGTGGCATACGCCGCGCCGATCGAGCCGAATTTCGTAATCCACCAGGCGTCCAAAATGACATTCATGACACCGGAAATGATAGCCACGACGCTGTTGACCCGCAGGCGATGCAACATCACGAGGATGTTTCCGGAAAGCATCCGAAAGGTTCCGGCAAAGAAATAGCCGACGGCCAGCACCCGGAAAATCGGCACAGCATGCAGATAATGCGGAAAAAGCAGACGAAAGATGAGCGGTGCCGTGACAAAAAGCAAAACACTGATTACGGCATTCAGGGCGCCCATAATAAGATAGAGTTTTTTCAGGTTGACACGAAGCCAATCACGGTCTTCGTGGTGAGAAGCAATGTAGGGATACACGTAGGTCACCACCGCCGAAGGTACAAAAAGCATGGCCATCGGAATGAGCGTTGCCGTATGGTATTCCGCCAGAATGACCGCACTGGTAAGAATGGATCCGATGAGCCAGCCATCAATCAGAAAAAGGAGGCTGGAAATGCTGTTGTTAAAGAGACTGACCAGGCCGACGGAGAGAAGGCTCTTTTTATCCTTCGAGGTAAGAGGAGCAAGACTCGTCTGCTCTGTCTGCCGCGGCAGCGGCAAAAAGCGAGGCTTCGCGCGACGGGCAAAAAGAAAAATCACGGCGAAATACGCGAGATAACGCAACGCCACAATGAGCTTCAGGCTGTTGAAATAGGCGCCGATAATTAAAAATATCGCTCCGGAGATCGCTATGCCGGTGCTGAGATAGGAAAATGCCTTATTCATCAATTGAATGCGAAAATAGCTCTGGAACACATCCACCGTAAAATACAGAAGCGGCATGCCCGCCATCCAAAGGAGTACGGCGCGCGATTGCTCAATAGGAAAGGTGAAGAGGGCGCAAAACAGAACGATGCTCAGCGAGAGAAGCACATTCCATCGCATCCCCAGGCGGTAGCCATAACGGGCAAATGCATCCTGACGCAGGGGATCTTGCATTTCTTCGCTGCCGAGTTGAAGAATGGCCGAGTTCAACCCCAATCCGCTGAACAGAAGAAAGGTGGAGAGGATGTTCATCGCATAACTGTAGACCCCGTAATCGTTTTTGGTCAGGAAATTGACCACCAACAAGCCGCTGCAAGAGGATATCACCTTGTTGAGGACTTGCGAGGAGAAGATATGCACAAAGCCCGTCTCCACTAATTTTTTCATGTTTTTCTTTATGTTCACACCGTCTCCTTCGCCGCTTTTTCCCGACTTGAGCGTGTCGTCCAACTTGCCTTATACGGTTTCCTTCAACGGTCGCCTTTCTCTTCGAGCAGAGAGGTAAAAATACGTTCCATTTTTAACGACAGGGCGCGATAATCGTACTCCTGCACGAGAGCCTGCTCACGCTGTCGAATCGTCTCTCGTTCTTCCGGTGTTAGCCGTGTCAGTTTCGCCAATGCGGAAACGATGGTTTCCACATCTTGGTTTTCCGTTTCCACGCCCAACTTCCATTCAACAATAAGAGAACCATGGGTCTTTACCGTGGAAAGAATGGGCGCACCGGCCGCAAGGTATTCAAAAAGTTTATTGTTGCTTGTTCCATAGCGCGTGATGGCGGTTGCGCGATTATGGGCAAGCGTCACGTCCGCTCGCAGCAAAATACTCGGAATCTCTTCTTTTTTTACTCGGCCTTTGAACCGCGCATTGGTGATGTGTTCCTCTTCAATTCGCTCATTAAGATGCGGCAATTCGGTACCGCCGCCATAGAACAGAAAGCGCACGTGCGGCAGCTCGGTTTGACAGCGTTTCGCCACATCCAACATCACATCCAGACCATAGGTCATGCGAATAGAGCCCATGTACACCACCTTAAAGGTGGACGGATCTTCCAAATCGGGATCGGCATAACGGACTTGCTCCTGATTGCGACGAAATTCCGCTAAGTCCACGCCGTTGTTGACTTGAAAGCATTTGGTCACGTCGACATCGTTCCATCCGCGATCCCGCAAATAATCCGGCCCGCCACTCATGGTAAAGAGCAAGCGATCCGCCCCACGGTAAAGCGAATGCTCCAATGCATAAAGCGGCGCAACCATCGGCTTCAAATGGGGCTTCTTATTCAAATTGCCATACTCAACGAGCGATTGCGGCCAAAGGTCACGCACTTCAAATACAAAGGGGATGTCGTGGCGTTTGGCAAACGACATCGCGCTTTTTGAAGAGAACGGTACAGGAGAAGACGCATAGATAATATCCGGGCGTTCCCCTTCCGCCAACAATTTTCGCATCGCTTTTTTGCAGCGGAGCGAAAATTGTACCATGTTCACCACGCGACGCCAATTGTTTTTCGTGTACCCCATGGTTCGCACGTAGGTGTAGGGCACGCCGTCAAACGTCACCTCGTTGAGGAGTTGTCCGGGCTCGACGAAATTATAGGTCGTGTTGTGCACTTGACTACCGGTCAGAATGCGCACATCATGCCCCATGGCACGCAGATATTTGGAAAAATAGAAATGCCGCACTAAACCACCGAATCGTGGCGGAATAGCGTAATTATTCACAATCCAGATGCGCATTCGTATCCTTGCCTTACAGTGTTTCTACATTCTCGTAGTCTTCCGCGTTGGGGATGGCGTTACGCGAATCGAAAATGGCTTTGGCCTGGCGGAGAATCATCGGGTAATCATACGCTTGATGCGCGGTGGTGATGAGCACCAGATCCGCATCCGCCACATTCTTTTCCGTCAAGGACGTCATGCCGGTGTAGGTTTTTCCCTGATGACGGAAGGACGGGATGTAGGGATCAAAGAATTGTACATCCGCACCGCGCTCCTTAAGAATATCCAACACGCGAATGGCCGGGCTTTCACGATAGTCATCAATATCATTTTTATAGGCAATGCCCAAAACCAGCACTTTGGAGCCATTGAGCGGCTTTTTATGACGGTTGAGCATTTGGGCTGCCCGATCCACCGTATATTCCGGCATCTTGTCGTTCACCATCATGGAGGATTCAATCATGGACGTATGGAAGCCATATTCACGCGCTTTCCAGGAAAGATAGTAGGGATCCAGCGGAATGCAATGACCGCCGAGGCCCGGGCCGGGATAAAATGCCTGGAAACCGTACGGCTTCGTCTTGGCTGCGTCAATCACTTCCCAAATGGAGATGCCCATGCGATGGCAAAGAATAGCCAGTTCGTTCACCAGCCCGATGTTGACGTTACGATAGGTGTTTTCCAAAATCTTTTCCATCTCGGCAACGGCCGGCGACGAAACGGGATAGACTTCCCCTTCCAATACGGCAGAATACATTTTGGCGACGACCTCGGTTGCATCTTTGCCGATGGCGCCTACGACTTTAGGGGTGTTCTTCGTCTTAAACTGTTTGTTGCCCGGATCGACACGTTCAGGGGAAAAGCCTAAATAGAAGTCCTCCCCGCAGCGAAGACCGGAGCCGTTTTCCAAAATCGGCTTCACCAGCTCTTCCGTCGTTCCCGGATACGTGGTGGATTCCAAAACTACCATGGTGCCCGCCTTTAGATGTTTTGCAATGTTTTCGGCGGACGTCTGTACGTAGCTGATATCCGGCTGCTGATGCGCATCCAACGGCGTCGGTACACAAATTGCGATAAAGTCCACCTCTTGGATAAAACTGAAATCGGTCGTCGCACGAAGCATCTTTGCTTCGACCAGTGCCTTTAGGTCATCGTCAACGATGTCGCCGATATAGTTATGGCCGGCATTGACCATGTTAACTTTTTCATCCTGCACATCAAAGCCGATGGTTTCAAATCCGGCGCGCGCTTTTTCCACCGCCAGCGGTAGACCGACATACCCTAACCCCACCACGCCGACGCGAATGGATCGCGTTTCAATTTTTTTAAGCAATTCCTGTTTTAATCCCATAGTCGCTCTATCTCCTTTTTCTATTCCTTCCACTCGATGTTTTCCTTGCTCTATGCGCTTTATTTTATACCTTTTGCGCGCTATTCTCTTTGTGCTCTATTCTAACATAGCGCCCTATTCTAACATAGGAAAAGGGCGAATGGCCGTGTGCCTTCGCCCTTTTCCTCACGTTATGACGATTTTCTTTGTCTGATACCGTTAAAATCTGTTCCATACGCGGTTAAACGCCGTTCCTTACAGCCTTAAAAGCCGTTCTTTTTCGCGTTGCGAATGATTGACGGATAATCCGCCAACATCCAGTTGGCATCCACACCATAGGGGAAGCCGTCTTTTTCGTATGTGGAGGTAAACTGCCACATTCCGTAATCACCGGTATACGACGGGGTGTTGACGCCGTAATGCGCTACCCACACATCGTATTTCTTGAGTCTGGACATCTCCAGCTTATCGCGCAGCCAGGAAGAGGAAGCGTAGATTCCGGTGTAGTACCCGGCTTTTTCCATCTCCTCCAAAAACGCCAGAGCCGTATCGGTCAATGTCTTTTTATCGGTCTTGCGCTGATGATACTCATCCTCTGTATCCCAATAAACGGGAAGGGAGAATTTTTTGCCGGCGATGGACTTCTGGAAGAACTTCGCTTCCGCAACACCCTCTTTTACTTCATTTGCACAGGAGTACCAATAGGCGCCGATGGGGATGCCGCGGGCGTTAAACTCTTTATAAAATCTTTCGAATTCTTCATCTTTTTCGTAATAGTCGCCCGTACCGTGTCCAGTATATCCCGCACGTAAAATGACACCGGAAATGCCTCGCGAAAACGCATCGAAATCAAAGTTCTTCGGTTTTTGATGCGTCGAAAGATCGATTACTAACAGACGATTTGTCGGAACCAGCTTTCCGGTATCGTCGGCTTCCATGAGTCCATCGCCGACCTGTACCGGCTGGTTCGTGACGATGTAGCCGCGCGTTCCGATGTAATAGCGGTTTCCCTTCCATGAGAGAATGCCTTTCGTATGGCGGCGAACATTGTTGTTGGCCGGGTCATAGAAATAATATCTTCCGTCCACCTCATGAATGCCGTCGGTGCTAGCCCCATTTTCATCCATATAGTAATAAGTATCTCCAAAACTGATTTGTCGATTACGATAAACCGTCCCATCCGCCTTTACATAATAATTTTTTCCATCCTTAATTACCCAACCGGCGGTTCCCTTCGCTTCTTTCATGTTGCCTTGCTCATCGACATAGTAGCGTTTCCCGTTGATCATGTGATAGCCGGGCTTATACTCCTGCTCCAGCTTCCCGGTGACGTTGTTTAACTGATAGAGTTTGTTCTGAAAGCGCACCGTTCCGGTACGTTTTGTACCATCCTCGCCCATAAAATAGGTGCCCCTCTCACCGAAATAGATGAAGCGATTATAGTACAGCTCACCGTCCGCATTGGGGAAATAGCGTCCGGCCATTTGATCGACCCATGCGTTATCGCGACGAAGAATGCCGGTTTTCTCATCCAACAAATACTTCTTTTCACCCAATGTCAGCACGCCCGTCATTTGCTGGCCTTGTCCGTTCAGATAGTAAATCGAATTGCCTCCGAAGGAAATGAAGCGCCGGGTATAGCAGTACCCTCTGGAGTTGACAAAATAAAATTGATTTTGATGTTCAACCCAGCGATTAAGGATCGGTTGGTTGTCCGCATCGTAAAACTGCCCTTCGACCAGGTGCGCTGTACGACAGGTGTCCGGCGGGGCGATACGCGAAATATATTTGGTTCCGACCGCCTCTTTGCGTTCCGCTGATTTTGCGGTCACGGCGACATCAGAGGATTCGTTTTCTTGCTTCTCGGCGTTTTGTTCCGAATTCTCTTTTTCCGTTTCGTTCTCTTGTTGTGTTTCTTCGGCAATCTCGATGACGTCGCCAATGCCTTCGGCAAACAGCGGTTGTTTTTGCTTCAACGCTTCTTGCGCCGCTGCTGCTAATTCTTGCTCTTTGCCTTGTTCCGTCGCTGACGTCTCCGGTTTTTCTTCGCTTTGTTTCTGTTCGGTTTCCGACGCGCTTTCATGCGCCATTTCCGTTTCGCTGCCTTGCGCAGCTTTCACTTCTTCACTGGACGCGTCTTGTGTCGTTTCCACGACATCATCGACGAACCGGCCGACATCGTATTGCGTATCCACTTCGGATTGCACAACGGGAAGATCTGCCGTTTCCGCATGAGCAATACCTATGGGCAACGCCAAAACGCCGGCACTTAACAATAAGGCTTTTGCAAGCGAACGTTCATATTTTTTCTCTTGCATAGTATGCTCCCCACTACTCACCCTTCAACAGGGATTCTTTCAAAAAAGTTACAAAACAGTGACAACCCAATCATAACAACTTTGTGCGATGCGCGCAAGTACGGTTCGAGGACGAAAAGCCTTATCTTTGCCACGCTACTCGTACAATTTGTATTGCGCCGATCGACACTTAACCGATTGGTACGTAGACGACCGGCGCTTAGCGAATTAGCCAAGCGCCGGTCAACACGTGACAGCCATAATGGCCATCATGATACATTATTAGTAAACGGTAACCGCGCTGCCCGTGTAAAGCGCGTCATAAACGCGCGGCATCACCGAGGGAAGCACATTCACGCAACCATGGCTGCCTACCCAGGAATAGGAACGGCTGTTGTAATAGAAGTTACCGGAATATTGCCATGCTGCATCATGAATTCCGTATCCGCCGCTGAAGGAAATCCAGTAGTCAACCCATGATTTCCACGTCGGGCCGATCAGATAGGTACCTTGTGTCATTTCCTGTACCGAGAAATTTCCCATGACAGTCGGCGACGAAGGCTTTCCGGAGATAATCGGCGTTTCCACTGCAAGTTTTCCATTATGGAAAACCCACATATATTGATGGTCGAGACTGATCACGGCGAAATTTTTTCCGACATAGCGATCATAGACAGCGGGTCCGGTAAGGTAACCGCCGGAATAACACCATTCGCCTTTAACTTCATACAGGGTTTCCTGTTTTGCTTTGCCGTTCGCATCAAAACGATAGGAATAGCCATCAATCGTGCGCGTGGTATTTTCCAAGCGTGCAGGATATTTGGCCTCAGGGTCAAAATAGTAAGACTCACCGTTGATTTTCTGCCATCCCTTGGTCAGGGCGAAGTCTTTCCCGCTATAATAGGTTTTTCCATCCACTTTGAAAGCTCCGCCGTTGCGCATAAGGTTTCCGGTACTCGGATCGGCATAATACGCTTTTCCGCCTTCTGAAACAAGGCCGTACTGCTTGGTTCCATCCGCGCCCATGTACATGGCGTAGCTGCTGCCGAACGTAAGCACACGACTGCGATACGGCTTGCCGTCGGGTTTAGAAAAATAAGTCTTTCCATTGTACTCATAGGAGGAGGATTTTTTAACCAAAAAGCCGTTTTCATCAAAGCGATAGGCTACACCGCGATACAGCACAATGCCCGTCTTTCGTGCACCGTCCTCGCCCATAAGGGCGATGCGTCCGCCGCCGAAGTTGAGGAAGATGTCGCGATACGGATCGCCGCCTTCCGGCGCATAATAATAATTTCCTTCATACGTATAGCCGTGGGGATGCATCTTCACGCGACCATCTTCATCGGTATCGTAAATGGTTCCCTTTGCGGCCACGAAGCCGGTCTGCTTGACCCCTTCCTCGCCCATATAATACTTGACTTTTGGGCCGAAGGTAATAAAGCGGTCATGATACAATTTTGCTTCCGGACCGACAAATACCATTCCTTTTCCTGTTTCCTGCCAGCCGATACGGCTGACGAGCTGTCCCTTCCGGTCACCATTTTCAAGGAAATAATAGTAATCCCCGGCAATCTCCGTGATGCCGGTTTGCATAATGCCGGTAGGCCCTACATAATAGGCGATGCCGGTGGCGTGATAGCGCAAAAACGTGTTGCGATAGGGATGTCCCTGGGCATTGGGAAAGTAGCGTTCGCCCAGATAATCCACCCACTGCTCGCGAAGCAGTTTTCCACCCTGATAAAACGCATCATCTTCCGGAGAATAGCGAATCTTGTGGCTTTCGGATTCACTGGTCAGCACGGCTTCGCGTGGCGCCTGTTCCTGTGTCTGTTCCTGTGTCTGTTCCTGTACAGAAGACGAGATTGCTTCCTCATCGGAAACCGACGTATCCGCCGTTCCGTCGGCAAAAACGGTACCCAGAGGCAACAGCACACACGCCAGCGCCAGGCTCAACCGGATACGGCGTCGAAAACTCGTTTTATTCCCAGTCATCTTCTTTCCTTTCTTTTGCAAAACAATCCATGCTCTTTCAACAATTTTGCCTACATTGTACCATACTGTCCGTGTCCTCTCCTATCTTGTCTTGTCTTTTCTCTTCGCTTTTACCTTGCCGACTTTGCGGATAACCTTATGACGCAGTATGAGGCAAAGTCGATCCCTAAAATAGGGCAAATAAAAAACGATGGAGAAGATCAATCCCCATCGCTTCCGTACTTTTCTTTTGCGGTACACCGGCTTGCATTGATGCCTTTGTGCTTACTTGGTATAAACGTCGAAGTGGTTGCCTACGGTTCCACGATCGTATACTTTTCCATAATAGCCGAACGGCGTCGGAATCACGGTTCCTTTCGGCGCATCGTTCGCTAACACGATATAGCCGTCACCATCCGCCACATAGCCGTCTTCGTTGACGTGACGTCCGGGAATGCGCAATCCGCCTCCGGGCAACACGCTTTGCGAATAATAAGTAAATTTGTATCCGTTCCACCAGATGACGCCTTGGAAATTAAGATCGCGCAGACTGTAGAGCTTCGGCGCACCCTTTCCGACTGCTTTCGGCGCATTGGATTCCCGTCCCTGAATTGCTCCCGTTGAAGGATCGACGGTATAATCATAGTCGCCCAACGTAAAGTTATTAAATAAACGAGCGCCGTCTTTTCCGTGGTAATACTGCACACCATTAACGGTGACGATCTGATTGCGCACCGGTACGCCATTGGCATCGGCATAGAAGGTCTTTCCCTCGGCGGCGTATTCACCTTCTCTTACTAAACGCGCACCGTTTGCACCGGTCATCCGATACACCGTGCCGTTCACGCTGACCGCACCGGTGACGGCCACGCCGTCGTTGCCCATATAATAGGCCAGTTTATTACCAAAGGTAATAAATTGATTGCGGTAAATTTTTCCTTCTGCATTAACAAAAACTTGTCCACGCTCGGTACTCATCCAGCCGTTTCTCTGGTCGCGCATTCCGTTGGCGTTGAAGTACATTAAGTCTTTACCGACTTCACGGAAGCCGGTTCCGATCGTGCCGTCATGATCCATGTAATAGGCAACTTGCGGGCCAAACGTGATCAAGCGATCCCGATACACCTTACCTTCCGCGTTGGGGAAAACCCATCCACGCTCGGTGTTCACCCAGTCGTTGTCCTGATGGCGCTTCCCGGTTTTGTAATCGAAGAAGCTCAATGTTTCGCCGATTTCACGAAAGCCGGTTCCGAGCGTACCGTCATGATCCATGTAATAGGCCCGATAGGGACCGAACGTAATCATGCGATCGCGATAAAGCACGCCTTCCGCATTGGGGAAATAATATTTTCCCTGGTATTGCACCCAAGCATTATCTTGATGAAGGGTTCCGTTGTCGTCAAAGAGATACAGGACGCCGTCAATTTCCTGAACACCGGTCAACAGACCTTCTTCTGTTTGATAGGCTTTGGTCTGATCGTCCCGTACCTTCCAGCCTAACGAAACTTCCTGGGTCGCAGTTTCTTCTTTTACCGCATCACTTTGCACATTGGTTTGGGGAAGCACATTGGTTTGGGGAACTTCCGCTTCATCAGCTTTGACCGGGGTAGTCTGCAATACAAGAGCAAACAGTAATCCCGCGGAAAGCGTCAGCAGATGTCTTTTTTTTGTCCGATTGTTCATGTTACCACCTTTCTGCAATCGCTCAGGCGCATGGAATTCGATGCCTTGTTGAGCGATTGGTCGTCGCAAACAGGCGACGGCAACAAAATCTTTAACGAATTTGTAATGATTTCCGCAACAAATGTAACAAATAGGTTACAACCTGTCAACTCTTTTCTCGCTTCCGCGCATTCCATTCTGTTTTTTTCTGTTTCTATTCTGTTTTTTCTGTTTCTATTCGTTCTACTTGGCTTTCTACTGAGCGTTCTATTCGGTTTTCTATTCGGCTTTTCGACGGAAAAATTGGCCGGATGCTTCGCCGAGAATTTGTCCTTCACTAAACATAGTTCCCTTCGTGACAATGATGGTGTCTCCCTTTTTCAACACCTTTCCCTTCGCACAGATGCATTCGCCACGTCGTGCAGGACGAAAAAAGCGATAGTGTAAATCCATCGTGACGACGGATCCCCCCAAGGAGGATGCCGCTGCGCCCATAGCCAAATCCATCATGGCTAAAAGCACTCCGCCATGCGCAATCTTCTGGGAATTCAAGTGGTAATCTTCCACCGTCAGTTCCACCTCGGCTTCTCCGTTTTCCTGTTTTACCAGATCCATCGCAATATGTTGGCCAAATTCCGGATTCTTGTTTGTCATCCGTCTCCTCACCCTCTATTTCTTTTCTTTCGTTTCCCGGGTATTGTACCGCATTCCGCTTTCTGCTGTTCTATGCCGAAGGAGGAACACCTGCTATAATCGAAGCGTAACTCTTAATTGAAGGTTGTTCGCTGTGAATACGCTTTGTCGTTCGCTATGAACACACTTTTCGGTATTCGCCGGCCTCCGGGATGTCGAAAAGTCGTATAGACAAACCCGCATATGTGCATACAAAAGAAATGAGGTGCAAAATGAATCTCTATCGTGTCACTCCGGAGGATACGTTCCTCCTCTTCATCGATCTGCAAGAACGAATGCTGCCCAGTATGGCTGATGCGGATCAGGTAGCCAAAAATGCGAAGGTGTTATTGGAGGCCGCAAAGGCCTTCCATTTGCCGATGATCGTTACCGAGCAGTATCCCAAGGGGCTCGGCGCAACGGTGTCGGCGCTGCAATCCGCAAAGGAACAGGAATATTCAAAATATGCGGAAAAAACGGTGTTTAATGCCATCACGCCCGCCATTCACGAAGCACTGAACGAAGCTCCTTTTGCCGGCAAAAAACGGGTCATTGTCACCGGTATTGAGGCGCATATCTGTGTGTTCCAAACGGTGCGTACCCTATTGGAGGAAGGCTATCATGTTTTTGTTGCGGCGGATGCGGTCAGTTCACGCGATGCGCGAAATAAAGAGCGCGCCTTGACTCTTTTCTCGCAAATGGGTGCCGTTGTTACGTCTACGGAATCGCTTCTGTTCGATCTTTTAGGCGATGCGAAAAACCCGCATTTTAAAGCGCTGCAGGCGCTGATCAAGTAAACCGTTGATAAAGTAAACCGTTGATGAAGTAAGCCATTGATGAAGTAAGCCATTGATGAAATAAACAACGAAGCGTTGCCGATGATGATTACGTAAAATCGCGTTGTTGCAGACGCGGATGACGTAAAAAACGAACGCGATGCTGCCCATCGGTTGCGGAAAACGTGATGCATGCGATATAGTTGTGGACAGAGAAAACGGCGTCTTGCCGAACAAAAGAAACGAATTTGCGTTACGCAATAGAAAGAGTGTGCTATGTCAACAAAAACCAGATTTTCACGTGAAGAATTGGGACCGTCCCTGTCGGCCATGAGCGCTCTGCGCACCATTGTGGAAACGCCGTTTTACGGCAACAATGTTGTGGAGGTAAAAACGCTTGCCGAAGCCTATGAGATGGCCAAACATTCCACCGGTACGGTGGTCACGGATCTGCCGATTGAGCAGCCGGAAAAATTAGGTCTTCCTGCAGATGCGAAGGTATTGCTGTTTAACGACGGCGGAGTTACCGGACGTACCGCTGCTGCGCGCCGCATCGTTGGGGATGAAGGTGTAGACAGTGCAGATCTCAACCGCAAGGTGATGACCGCCATATATGATACGCGCTGGAACACGATGTATCATGCGCAGGTCTTTGTCGGTCTGGATGAGGATTTTATGGTGCGTGCGCATCTGCTCATTCCGGAGGGGGAAGAAAACATTCTCTATGATTGGATGTTGAACTTCCAGCCCTGCACGCCGGAATATGAAGAAATGTATGCAAAATCCAAGGCCATTCACGGAGAAGGGGACATCTATGTCTTCTCTGATCCACAATGGGCGCATGAGGAACACCCCCTGGGTCTGACCTATTTTGATTCGGCGCATAACTGTGCCGCTTTGCTGGGCATGAAATATTTTGGCGAACATAAAAAAGGCACGTTGACGTTAGCTTGGTCCATTGCCAATCGTCATGATTATGCCTGCTGCCATGGTGGCTGCAAAACCTTTAATCCGAACAGCGATTCGCCCTACACACTTGCCGTATTCGGCCTTTCCGGATCGGGAAAATCGACATTGACCCATGCTAAACACGATGGAAAATATGACATTCGCGTGTTGCATGATGATGCCTTCATCATTTCGACGAAAGACTTCAGCTCGGTTGCTCTTGAACCCGCCTATTTTGATAAGACGGCGGACTATCCTGCTTCTTCCCCGGACAACAAGTATCTGTTGACGGTTCAGAACTGCGGTGTCACGTTGGATGAGGACGGAAAAAAGATCATCGTTTCGGAAGACATTCGTAACGGCAACGGTCGTGCGGTGAAGTCACGCCTCTGGTCGCCGAACCGCGTGGATGTATTGCATCAGCCGATGACCGCGGTTGCCTGGATTATGAAGGATCCGGTTCTTCCGCCGCTGGTTCGTGTACATGATCCGAACGTTGCCGCGCTGATGGGCGCTACGCTCTCAACGAAGCGCAGCAATGCCGAGCGCTTGGCTAAGGGCGTGGATCCGAACAAGCTGGTCATTGAACCCTATGCCAACCCGTTCCGCACGTATCCGCTGAACGATGATTTCCGCAAGTTTCTGGCTCTCTTTGAGCAAGGTGTGGATTGCTATATTCTCAACACCGGCTTCTTCCTGGATAAGAAGGTGCCGAAGGAAGTCACGATCGCCGCGATCGAAAGTCTGGTGGACGGCTCGACGGTCTGGAAGCCGCTGAAAGCGATGAAGGGGCTGGAATATGCGGATATCGAAGGTTTCGATGTTCCGGATGATGACGACTATCGTGCCAAGGTACATCACAGTCTGGAGAATCGCACGATTTTCCTCCAGGAACAAAAAGGATTGAATCGCCTTCCCGATGACGCGATTGCCATGCTTTTCGATTTGGAAAAGTAAGAACGGTCCGGGTCGGCACACCTGCCGACCCGGTTTTTCTCTTTTTGTATGGAATGATGTGGCACCGGTTGCCGACCTGATTGGCAACCGATTGGTACGACATGCGTTGCCGGTTTGAGCGTGGATTACAGGTTTATGCGACTGTGGTGGAAGGGGTGACCGCTTGGGTCAATCGCCCCGCGCAGCCAACCGAAGCAGGCTGAAGAACAGGAAGAAAGGAGGACGCTATGGACAAAAAGACGGTTTTGGAAAAGCAAACGCCGGTCTTGGACGCGGAAAAATTAGATTTGCCGCATTCCGACGAAACGCCCTCTCTAACGTCACCGGATACCCTGCCCACTCGTCGGAAGAAAGAGGCTCGCCGTTCGAAAAAGCAGGGACGAAAACGGGGTAAAATTAAGCGCGTCCTAATTGGGCTGATCATGAACCTGCACAATCAAGATCTCCTCTATCGCGCGTCCTCTCTTTCCTACGACTTACTGATGGCGAGTATTCCTTTGCTTCTCCTGTTCATCGTTGTGGGTTCACTCTTCTTCGCTCAACCGACGGCTTCGCTCTATTCGCTTTTTCGCCTTCTTCCGCAAGCGGTTGCCGACATTCTTTCGGATGTGCTGAACGTACTGATGAAAAACGTCAATGCCGGTACTGTCGGATTCGGTTTGGTTACCGCCGTTTGGCTCGGCTCCAACGGGTTTAATAAGCTCATCCTGGACGTCAATACATCTCTCGGCTTTCACATACGTGGAAAAAGTGTTATGCGCCGTGTTTTCGCTATTATCTATACGGTTCTGTTCTTGACCGCTATTGTCCTTTTGTTGGTATTGGTCGTCTTTTCCCGTAGCTTGATTTTAGTCGCGGAACGAGCCATTCATGAATTCGGCATTCGAGAGTTGGAGGCGCTTGTCGGCCTGCTTAATTCCTTCCTCGCTCACTATTTGCCACTTTTCTTTTTTCTTTTTACACTGGTGCTCTTCTATCGCACGGCTCCTATCGTTAGCAATGGGCACGTCACTTGGCGAGAAGCTGCCTTTGGCGGAATCATTGCCGGTGTCGGCATTTTTTTGCTGACGATCATCTACGGTTACGTGCTCGATAACGTTTCACGTCTTTCTCTCTACTTCGGCTCCCTTACCGGCTTTCTCGGCTTGTTCTTTTGGCTGAAATATACCTGTCTCATTCTCATCATCGGCGCGGAAATCATTGCTGAAGTGCGCAGGGTTCCGGACAAGAAGGGTGCTCCCTCGCGGTAATTTATTGATGGCCGCAGTATAGCATTGTCATCGAAATAATCTTGATAATCTTGCTCTTCATTTTCGGGCATAGTGTTCCTTATTTTGCGAAAGCGTATCCTTTTTTTGTATTTTCGATTTTTCGGACACACCATCGCCGTGTTCAGCCGTAAATGTTTGTCCCTATTTTGCATTTTCCCAATTTTCGGACACGGATTTTCCTTCCTACCCAGCAAAAGTGTGTCCCTTTTTTTGCATTTTCGGTTTTCCGGACACACAATTGCCGTGATCAGTTGAAAATGTGTGTCCCTATTCTGCAGTTCCTCAGTTTTCGGATACAGTTTTTCCTTTCTATCCTGAAAAAGCGTGTCCCTTTTTTGCATTTTCGGTTTTCCGGACACACAATCGCCGTATTCGGCCGGAAATGTGTGTCCCTATTTTGCACTTAGCTCATTTTCGGACACAGTTTTCCTCTCTACCCTGCGAAAGCGTGTCCCTTTTTTTGCATTTTCGGTTTTTCGGACACAAATTCCCATCTTTTTTCAACAAACGCATTTTCTATTGTGCTTTCTTGCTTTACAAAATTTTTCTCAGCAACATACGGTGACACCTCTCTGGCACGCGGCAGCACGCGATGAAATCACGGCGACACCTCGTCGGCACACGGCAGCATCTCGACTCATTCCCAAGAACTTCCAGCGAATCCGCATAAAACAATGCATCGTATCCTTGGAACACAATGAAAAAATGAATATGAAAAAATAGGAAAACAGATAACGTTCTTGCAAAGAGCCGTTTTCTATTGATAAGGCGAAAAGAAAGTAAAAATGGAGGTTCTATGCGCACCAGCCAAGAAGCGCTGTTCGAATTACGAGACGAATATCGACGGCAATGGAATGAACTAATAAAAAGAGAAGATGCCAACGTTAATGGTACTTTAAAAATTGGGCATCGAAAACATAAAGTTCTTTACTATCATGACTATGTCGATCCGGAAACAAAAGCCAAAAAAAGAAAGTATCTTGGCGATCACGACACTCCCTTTATCCGGCAATTAGCGCAAAAATCTTATGATCAAAAATTAAAACGATTGCTGGAAAAGAGGCTGCGCGCTCTTGATCAAATATGCCCTGATTTTCACGATGAAGAATTGGAAAACCTCTACTCCTCCTTAAGCCCACAACGCAAAAAGCTCATTAAACCGACGATTCCGAGTTGGGAGACATTGGTAAAACAGTGGCTCGAAAAACCCTATCCTGTTGAACCGCCTTCCTTCCCCAGGCCGGAAATCTACAGTAAAAACGGCGAGCAGCTGCGCTCAAAATCGGAGAAAATTCTGGCCGATATGTTCTATGACCAAAACATTCCTTATAAATATGAATGTCCGCTTTGGTTAGAACAAACCTGGTATTATCCCGACTTTACCTTCCTCAGCCCCTATACGAAAAAAGAAGTGTACTGGGAACATCTGGGCATGATGGGTGAAGAGGAGTATGCCTCCCGTGCCATACAAAAAATACTTCTTTATGATCGTCATGGAATTTATCCGGAAAAAAATCTCATCCTCACCTATGAAACAGGCGCCACGCCCTTAGACTTTCGTTGGGCACAGCGCCTGATTTCGCGTTATCTGATTAAAAGGGGATAAGAATCCATATGAAAGCCGAATGAGGGCCCACAACGTGCTCATCACGGCCTTAACGCCGCACAGTTCCCTCACCGCACCTGCTCTCCACAGTGTGTCCACGGTCCTCCTATCACCACGATCCTCCCATCACCACAGTCCTCCCCATCAGCCTTGCTAAACCTCTTCCGCCAAAAAAGCAGCTGCATGGCGAAAAACAATTTCCGCGCGCTTTACCATCGCTTCGTTCGTAAAGTATGCAATGTGCGGCGTAAGAAGCACATTGGGCGCAGAAAGAAGCGGTTCTTCCGCAGAAAGTGGCGGCTCTTCATTAAAGACGTCAACCCCTGCACCGGCAAGAGCTCCACGCTGTAGTGCATCCGCTAAATCGCCGGAATGAACAATCGGTCCACGTGCACAATTCAGGAGTATGGCCGTCGGCTTCATAAGCGCAAATTCGCGTGCAGTAAGAAAGTTTCGGGTTTCCGGCGTACTTGGTAGATGCACCGTAAGAATGTCCGCCCGACAAAGCACCTCTTCCAACGGAAGATAGGTTAGGCCAAGGGCTTTCAACTCGTCCTTCTCGGAACGATTAAAGCCGATCAACTGTACACCGAAGGCATGAAAGAGCTTCGCTACACGCGTACCGATGCGTCCAGTGCCGATGATGCCAACCGTCCGACCGGCAATTTCCGCCCCGCAAAAATCCGCTGCCTTCCCGCCTTGACGGATCCCTTCATCGGCCGCTTTGAGTTTTCGCAAAAGAGAAATTGTCATACCGATGACCAGCTCAGCGACTCCCTCGTCCGAATAGCCCGCTGCATTGACGACACGAATCCCCTTCGCCTCGGCTTTTGCTACCGGCACATGATCCATCCCTGTAAAGGCAATGTTGATATATTTCAGCTTTGGCACACGCTCAATGACGCTTTCCGGCATGGGCGTGTTCGCCAAAATCACCTGCTCCGCATCCCCGATACGCGAAAGCCATTCCTCTTCCGTCTTCGGTTTCGTATAATAGGCCTCAAAAGAATGACCGTTCTCCCGAAGCGGAGCAGACAATTCATTCAAACGCGCTGACGAAATCGTCAAAGGCTCCACAAGTACCGTTCTCATCTTTCCTCCTTACTCTACAGCCAGCCGCCTTCACTTTCCTCCTGCGAGGGATAATCCACGCAAGCAAGTGTCAGCCCTACAGCATACCAATGCACTTCGTTAAGGATTTGCATCGCCTCAAACAATGTATTTCCCGTGGTTAAAAAATCATCACAAATAATGCCTACGCCCACGAGAGGATCGTGCAAAGCCGACGGAGACAAGGAAAATG
This sequence comes from Murdochiella massiliensis, assembly GCF_900059565.1. GTDB lineage: Bacteria > Bacillota > Clostridia > Tissierellales > Peptoniphilaceae > Murdochiella > Murdochiella massiliensis. The sequence continues at coordinate 1,131,429 of NZ_FIZW01000002.1, read as the reverse complement.
CACCCTTGACATTCGCCCGGCGCTCCCATGCGGAAATTCGTTTCTGTGCCCGATGCGTCATGCCCTTTTCCAGCAGCGAAACCAACGGAAGGTGCAATGTGGAAGCAACGGATTCCGCAAGCGCTTTTGCCGGATGGGAACCGCGGAGCACCTCACGACGATGCGTCTGCGGGATATACGATACCCAGGAAGCCTGTGAAAGTACGGGATGCTGCATCACATAGGCAGCCAAAATCTCCTGAAAAACCGATGCATAAGCCGTTTTTTGCTGAAATTTATAGGCTCCAAAAAAATGGCGCAAGAATCGATTATAAAACAGCGCACTATAGGCGTAAAACGGTACGTCGTCATCAACCGACATTGCGTCGGAAAATGCACTATCGTTGGCCAAGGACATCTCGTCGGGCATCGGCACGCGGTCAAGAAACGGTACGTCATCATCCACCGGCGCACTGCTTTTCTCGTCAGAAAAATTAGGGGTCAGGAGGCGGCAGGCGCCCGGTGTTTCGAGTTCATCAAGGCAATCGCGACATAACCCGAAACGCCCATCTGCCGGACGATGGCAAAATGGACAACAATCCGCGTCCACAAATAAAAAGGACACCCTACCTCCTTAAAACAGCTCCTTACGCAGCGCCAATGCCTGTATTAATCGCTCATCCAACGAGGAATTGCGCCGGCGAATATGATTGTTTTCGACCATGCGCTTAAGAGTCTGCGGATCACCGACGCAAAGGCACAGATTGCGCGCGCGCGTCATGGCCGTGTACAGGATATTGCGCGTCAGCAGCATCGGTGCGCCGGGTACAACGGCAATCACCACGCAGGGAAATTCGGAACCTTGCGACTTGTGAATCGTAATGGCATACGACAAATCCAGTTCATGAAACTGTTTTGGCTCATAACGTGTCAGGCGGCCGTCAAAATCCACTTCGAAAAAGGCACCCTGTTCATCAATCGTCGATAGCACTCCGAAGTCGCCATTATACACGCCCTCGCCCTTCTCCTCCGCTGCTGTGGTCCAAGACAGATCGTAATCATTCTTGATCTGCATTACCGCATCCCCTTCCCGGAAATGCCGCTCACCCACGTCCCACTCGCGCTTTGCCTCACGGGGAGGATTGAGCGCCCGCTGAAGACGCGCATTTAAGCTGACCACCCCGCATTCACCCCGTTTCATCGCCGAAAGCACCTGAATATCCTGAAATGGAGAAAGCCCGTAGTAGTCCGGAAGACGGCGCGTAACCAGATCTTCGATGAGATCAGCCGCATCCCGCGCGTTGTTCGTCGGCAGGAAGAAGAAATCGCCATCTTTTTCATTCGCTACCGGCATCTCCCCATGCCGCACACGGTGCGCATTGCGCACGATGCCGGATTGTTCGGACTGACGGTAAATATGTTCCAGACGCACCGTTTCAATAATGCCGGAAGCAATGAGGTCGTGCAGCACATTGCCGGCACCAACCGACGGCAACTGATCCGCATCACCCACCAGAACCAAGCGCGCCGAATCCTTAAGGGCATCAGTCAGATTCGCCATCAAAGGCAAATCCACCATGCTCAGCTCATCCACAATAACCGCGTCCGCCTCAAGCGGATTTTCCGCATTGCGGCTCGGCCCGGAAGATTCTTCTCCTCCACGATAGCCCAGCAAACGATGCACGGTCAAGGCTTCTCTGTCCGTCGACTGTTCCAATCGTTTCGCTGCACGTCCCGTCGGTGCCGCAAGAGCACTCACCAATCCGTTCTGATCAAACAGCTCCAGAATCGCACGTACTATGGTCGTTTTTCCGGTTCCCGGACCGCCGGTAATCACTACGACTCGTTCCCGCGCCGCCTGCGCAATGGCAGCTTTCTGCAAATCATCTGCCACCAGACCGATCTTCTCTTCTATTGCAGGAAAATTCACTGTAAGCGGCTCTTCTGCATTTTCACGAAGCAAAACCAGGCGCATGGCGACATCATGCTCAGCGACATCGTATCGGCGCAGATAAATCCGCTTCTTGGCCGGATCACGGACGATACGCTCATCCACCGTCAACGAAAAAATGGCCTCCGGACAGGATTCCGGCACATGCCCCAGCAAACGCTGTAAGCCGCGATCCAATTCTTCCTCCGTCACAAAACAAGCGCCATCCGACAGCGCAGCATGCTCACAAAAATAGGCAATGGCCGCCTTCGTCCGCAAAAGCGAATCCTCCTCTATGCCCAACTTTTTTGCGATTGCATCCGCCGTGAGAAACCCTATGCCCTCCACCTGCTCGACCAGAATATAGGGGTTCTTTTTTATCACCTCCATGGCGTCGGTACCGAAGACGCGCAAGATCTCCTGGGCTGTTTTCGGGCCGATGCCGAGATTTTGCAACGCCATCATGATTCGCGAAGACGCTTCCTGCGCAATCAGCGCCTCCTGAATTTCAGCTGCCTTGACGGGGCCGATTCCGCGAAGTGTGAGCAACACCTCCGGCTCCTCACGAAGGATGGTCAATACGTTGACGCCATATTCTTCAACCAGCTGTGTGGCACGCTTTTTACCGATATGGGGAATTGCCCCGGAAGAAAGATAGCGGATAAGCTGTTCTGCCGACGTCGGTTCCACTTTGCGGGCAATTTTCACCTGCAACTGCTCGCCGTATTTAGGATGGAAAACCAGTTCGCCGCCAAGTTCCAGATCTTCTCCTTCCGCCAACGAAAAAAAAGTGCCCACACAGGTTAGGGGGCCGTCCTCGGTGGACAGCACAAAGACGGTCCACCCGCTCTCCTCATTATGAAAGCGTACGGTGGAAACCGTCCCCATAACCTGCATAGAACACCTCATTTCGATGTCTTTCAAAAAGCTTTCCGGTGGTGTCTGCGCAAAGCTCAGAGCATCCGCGCTAAGCACACGACATCCCGCATTGAGCACAAGCCATTTTATACAAAACGCCCGACGACATCCTCACCACCCCGGCAAGCATTCGACCGGGTCTTTTCTTTTTATTCGATGAAACGCTCGACGTCCGCGCCCAATCCTTTCAATTTCTCCTCAAAGCGGTAGTAGCCGCGATCCAGGTGGTAGACGTTATGCACCTGCGTCTCCCCATCCGCCACCAGGCCGGCCAATACCAACGCCGCACCGGCACGTAAATCGGTTGCGTTCACCTTTGCGCCGACCAGATGCTCCACACCGCGAATGACCGCCTCATTGCCGTCCGTGACGATGAGCGCACCCATCTTGTTGAGCTCATCCACGTGCATAAACCGATTTTCGAAGACGGTTTCTTCCACATAGCTCTGGCCTTTGGCAATGCACATGAGCGCCATGAATTGCGCCTGTACATCCGTCGGGAATCCCGGATACGGAAGCGTGCGAATCTTAGTGGCTTTCAGCCTTCCGGTTGACTGCACAAGAATCGAATCGTCATCGGTTTCCTCGATGCGAACACCCACTTCCTGAATCTTTGCCAAGATCGGACGAATATGGTCGGAAAGCACATTTTGTACTTCGACCGTCCCGCCGGTCATCGCCGCAGCGACAATAAAAGTCGACGCTTCAATACGATCGGGAATAATGATGTGCCGTGCCCCATGCAGTTTTTCCACACCTTCAATGGTGATGGTTGAAGTGCCCGCACCGCGCACTTTGGCGCCCATTTTGTTGAGGAAGTTGGCTAAGTCGGTAATTTCCGGCTCTTTGGCCGCATTTTCAATGATGGATTCCCCGCGTGCCAACGTAGCAGCCATCATAATGTTTTGCGTTGCCCCCACCGAGGGAAAATCGAGATAGACTTTACCACCTACCAGCCCGCCGTCCGGCGCTTTTGCCCCCACGGCATCCGGTTCTTCGTCAATCTCCGCACCGAGCGCCTTGAATCCCTTCAGATGCAAATCCACCGGTCGTTTCCCGATGTTACATCCGCCCGGCATTTGCGTAAACGTCCGTCCCAGACGGGTCAGCAACGGTCCCATCACGACAAAAGAAGCGCGCATGCGGTTCATGAGTTCTCCCGGCGTCACCGTTTTGGTCACCTGTGAAGCATCAATGCGGATGGTTTCCGCATCCAAATAGTCCACCTTGACGTCCAGCGCACGCAGCACCTCAACCATCACTTCCACATCCTTCAGCGGCGGCACCTGCTCCAGCACGATTTCTTCCGTGCCGAGCAACGATGCAGCCAGAATCGGCAGAGCGGCATTTTTTGCGCCGCTGATGGTCACGCGTCCTTCCAACGGACCGCGATTGCGTACGCGAATGTATTCCATAAAAACTCCTTACTTCGTTCCGAAAAGGCGGTCGCCGGCATCACCCAAACCCGGCATAATATAAGCATTCTCATTCAATTCCCGGTCCAAAGCGGCCATAATGATGTCCACATCGGGGTGTTTCTCCTGCACCAGCTTCACACCTTCCGGCGCACCGATTATGCAGACGGCTGTAATTTTCTTGCATCCCGCTTTTTTCAAAAAGTCGATGGAGGCAACCATGGATCCGCCCGTCGCCAGCATCGGGTCAAGAACAAAGACATCGCGATTGGAAACATCTTGCGGCAACTTGAGATAATACTGCACGGGAAGATGCGAGTCAGGGTCACGATAAAGGCCGACATGACCCACCTTCGCCGTCGGCACAATATCCAGGAACGAATCCACCATGCCTAAGCCGGCACGCAAAACCGGAACGATGCAAAGTTTCTTTCCTGTCAGTCGATAGCCCGTCGTCTGCTCCATCGGCGTTTCCAGTGCATATTCTTCCAACTGCAAATCCCGCAAGGCTTCATAGGCCTCGAGAAGCGCAATTTCCTGCACCAGATGACGAAACTCATTCGTTCCGGTATTTTTATCCCTCAAAATTGATACCTTATGTTGAATCAACGGATGATCTAATACAACCAGCTTTCCCATCTCGTCCCCCTTTCCGGGCATTTTTCTTCATTTTACCACAGAACCGGCACGAGAATGAAACCCGTCAAAAAGGCTTATGATACGTGAATACAATTTCCGCCGGCTGCTTTCATCAATCGGTTCATGATCGCGATGCCGTAGCCCACCGGCTCGATGCCTTGCACAAAAATGGCATCACAATGATGACGATCCAGTTCGCGCATGAGCCGAAAGATTCGCTGTCCCATGGTATCAAATCTTCCTTCTTTTCCCAGCGAACGCACGATCGCCTGTTTCGGTGAAAGCAACAGCGAAAGTTCCTGTGCCGCCTCTTCAAACACCATAAAACCCACCGTTTTTCCCTCTGCGCTCTGCGTATGAAAATCACTGATCATGCGCGACTTGATCGCTTCCTCGGAGCCGAGATAGATTGTCACCTGTGCACGCGGGGCATAATGGCGATATTTCATGCCCGGGGATTTAGGCGGAGCGCTGGGCGCTTCCGTCATTGTAGAAATCTCCTGCGAATCTTGCGTATTGCCCCTTGTCAACGTGAGTGCAGGATCCAAATGCACGCCCGGAAAAAAGTTTTCCAGCATACTGGGCGGATAATAACCCGGACGCAGAACGACCGCAGTGTCTTCCGTTAAATCGACCACCGTCGATTCGACGCCGATATCACAGGCGCCACCGTTAAGAATGAGTGGAATGCGTCCATCCATGTCCTCCAATACGTCAAATGCCGTGGTTGGACTCGGCCGTCCGCTTCGGTTGGCGGAAGGCGCTGCAATGGGCGTCTTCGCCTGAGCAATAAGCGAGCGCGCCACCTCATTAGTCGGCATGCGAACCGCTACCGTGGATCCGCCTGCGGTAACACGATCGGGCACGCGATCGGATTTTTCAAAGATAAAGGTTATGGGGCCCGGCCACAGACGCTGCAATGCGCTATAGTGCGCCGGACGAATTTCTTTTACCAAAGGATCCAGCATATCCAACGTCGCAATATGCAAAATAAGCGGATTATCCTGTGGCCTTCCCTTTGCGGCAAAAATTTTTGCTACCGCCTCTTCATTGAGACCGTCTGCGCCTAAACCGTAGACGGTCTCGGTTGGAAAAGCGACCAATTCGCTCCGACGAATCCATTCGGCTGCCTCGGTAATGGCGGGTGCTTCGGCATTGACGGCAGGTAATACCTGCGTCGTATACCGTCCTTCCGATAATGCGTCAGCGTCTCCGTTCGGTTCCAAATCCATCACATGATTCATCGTGTCTTCTCCTTCGCCCGACCGATAGCCGCCGTCAGCTTCGGCACGAGCTGCTTTTTACGAGAAAGAAGCCCGACGCCCAAAAAGCAATTCTTTTCCAACGTGGCATGAAATTCTTCGGCAATTTCTTTGGCATGATCACCGTCTACAAAGATGAGCGAGTTTTCGGCAAAAATATCCGTTACCACGAGAAGATAGGTGTCTAAGCCCTGCTGACGACGCAGTTGCTGCATGGTTTCCATCAAGGCAGGTTCCATGTTCACCAGACTTTGGCTGTTCAAGGTGAATACCTGCGCCACTTTCACCTTTTCGCCTTCAATATCAAACGGCTTGACGTCAGCCGTTAACAGGTCAATCGGATCTTTTCCGGTCAAATCGGTTCCTGCACGGAACATGGCCATCGCGTATTCTTCAACATTGATGCCGGCAATGGGAGCAAGACGTTCCAACGCCAAGCGATCGAGCGCCGTAGTCGTCGGCGAGCGCAATAAGAGCGTATCCGAAATAATGGCGGAACACATCATGCCGGCCGCCTCGCGAGAGGGACGAACCCCCTGCTCGAAGTACATCTGGGAAATAATCGTCGAGGTGCAGCCCACCGGCATCACCCGAAAATAAATGGGGCTTGGCGTATTGACGTTCGCCACACGATGATGGTCGATGATTTCCAAAATATCCGCCCGATTCAAGTCGGGAACGGATTGCGTAGACTCATTGTGATCCACCAGCACGATTTTTTTCTTGGGCGTATTGATCAAATGATAACGACTGATGGAACCGACGACACGCCCCTGTCCATCCAGAACAGGATAGGAGCGGAAGCGGGTTGATGCCATAATTTCCCGCACTTCATCCAAGTATTCCGACCGATGAAAGGTGACGAGCCCTTCCGAGGTCATCAAAAAGCGTACAGGGACCGCCTGGGGCAAGAGTCTGGCTGTTGAATAAGTGGAATTCGGTGTCCGCAATACCGTCACGCGGTACGTTTTGCAAAGTTCTTCCATTCCTTCCGCCAGATGCGCATTGTTGGTCAGAATGATCACCGACGCGCCGATGCGTATGGTTTCTTCCTGTGCTTTTGCGCGATCACCCACCACGACAATGTCGTTTTCGCCAATCACTTCATTGATATGATCCATGGCGTGAATGTGGATGGAACCGGTTCGTTCACGCGGATTCTCCGGCAGGTACACCACCTGACCGGAAAGGACTTCCACAATATTCTCCAGAGGCGTCTCTGAGCGGCCGAGGATGTTGTCGTTCCACACCGTGGCATACGAGTTGGTAATATTCGAAAGGGAAATCACGCCGATCAGCTTCTGGTCGTCGTCCACGATGGAAAGCGAGTTCTGATGGTTTTCCTGAATGATCTGCGTCGCACGCGCGAGCGTCGTCATGGGCGAAATACCATAACTGGTATCAATATCGATTTCCGATAGCTGCGCCTGCATCGTGTCGCGAAAAGCCGGCGGCTTCACGCCGAAATAATTAAGCGCAAATTGCGTCTCCGCATTGACGTCTCCCAGACGAATGGGTACCGCCTCATAATCGGTCGTCCGATTTTTTAATTCGGCATACGCAATGGCCGAACAAATCGAATCCGTATCCGGAACCTGGTGTCCGGAAATATACAGAATTTCTTTTCCTCCCACACTATTCCTCCTCTTCCGGCTTCGGGACAACATCGTCTGCTTCACCACTGTTCTCTTCCTGTCGCGACGCAACCTCACCATTTTCGGTGTCATCGATCATCTTCGGTTCCGCAGGAACAGCAGGATCTTCTTCATGTAAAGCAGGTTTTCCATTTTCGACGAGGGTCTTGTTGAGCAACTCCATAAATTCCTCGCCGGTGATCGTCTCTCGATCCAGGAGGAAGTCGGCAATGGCGTGCATCTCCACGGCATTCTCTTTCAGAATTGTTAAGGCCTTTTGATGTGCGTCTTTCAGGATTTCTGCAACGCGTCTATCCACATCCGCCGCCGTGGCATCCGCCGCCATCAACGACGTATCCTGACTTAAATAGGGACTGTTGACGGTTTCCAAAGCCATAAAATCGAAGTCTTCACTCATGCCGAAGCGAGTGACCATCGCACGCGCCAACTTGGTGGCGCGCTCAATATCATTCGACGCACCGGTTGTTTTCGTTTGAAATACCAACTCTTCCGCACTGCGTCCACCCGTTAATGTAACAATCTCCCGGAAGATATCCTCATGGGTCATGATGACCTTTTCTTCTTCATCCACCTGCATGGTATAGCCGAGGGCTCCGGAGGTGCGAGGGATGATCGTAATTTTCGTCACCGGCGCCGTCCCCTTTTGGATGGCGGCAACGAGGGCGTGGCCTACTTCATGATACGCAATAATCCGTTTGTCGCGATCCGTAATGACGGCATTCTTTTTCTGCTGTCCGGCAATGACCGTCTCGACCGATTCAATCAGGTCTTCGGTTGTCACTGCATTTCGCCCTTCGCGCACGGCGCGCAATGCGCCTTCATTAATAATATTTGCTAAGTCCGCCCCGGAGGTTCCCGCGGTCATTTTAGCGACCTGAAGAAAATCCAACTGAGCATCAGTCTTGATTTTGCGGGCATGCACGCGCAAAATGTCTTCACGTCCCCGAATATCGGGCAATTCCACTCGAATTTGCCGATCGAAACGACCAGGGCGCGTGAGTGCACGGTCAAGAATCTCCGGGCGGTTAGTTGCCGCTAAAATCACGACGCCACTGTTTCCTTCAAAGCCGTCCATTTCGCTCAATAGCTGATTAAGCGTCTGTTCACGCTCATCGTTTCCGCCAATACCGGCTGTATCACGACGCTTACCGATGGCATCAATTTCATCGATAAAAACGATGCACGGTGCTTTTTTCTTGGCTTCCTTGAAAAGGTCGCGCACTTTGGCCGCACCCATGCCAACAAAGAGTTCCACAAATTCCGATCCGGAAATGGAAAAGAACGGCACATGGGCTTCACCCGCAACAGCTTGTGCCAACAAGGTTTTGCCCGTCCCCGGAGGGCCGACAAGCAACACGCCCTTTGGCGATACCGCACCAATTTCTCGATATTTTTCCGGGTTGGCAAGAAAATCCACGACTTCCAGCAATGACTCTTTAGCTTCATCCTGTCCGGCAACGTCGTGAAAACTTTTTCCGCTTTTGGCTTTCACATAGACTTTTGCATTGGATTTTCCGAAGCTCATTGCCCCGGATCCCTGCATTTGCGTGATGATGCGTCTTCCCATGTACCACAAAAGCGCCAAGGGAATGACAAAGGTTAACAGAAAGCCCAGTAGTGGATTCGGCGTCCTCGGGATTTCAGCGCTGTACTCCACTCCTTTTTTATTCAAGAGCGCAGTCAGTTCGTCGCTTTCCCACGGGCCGGTCTTCATCTTGACCATTTCTCCGTTCTTCGCTTTAACCTCAAAAGTATAACCCGTCGCGCTCTTTTGCACTTTCTTTACCCGGTCGTCTTCAACCATTTTAGTAAAGGCGGAATAGGACACTTCCTTAACACGTGACTCCGTAATCATCGGACTGATGATCAGTTGAATGATCAGCAATACGAGAAATACAGACAAATAGTAATAAATAATCGGTTTTTTCTTATTGTTTCCGTCCGAATTCACCGTACACCTCTTTTCTATAGCTTCGCTTCCTCATGCTGTTACCCTTTTTACGCATAAGGAAATGAGATTTTATGAGTATACGGTGAAATTGTGGGGTTACGTTGTTTTTTGGCCGATGTTCGAAGAGCTACTATCGACCTGTAACCGCAGTTGGAGTGCTTAATTTGGGACTGTAGTGCTCCTGCTGTAGCCGCAGCAGCAATAGTAGTCGCAGCGGCACTTCTTCTGTAGACGCCTTTCAGCGGTGGTGTAGCGCTTCTCTTCTTTGGATTCCTCGTCAGCAAAAGTGTAGCGACGCTTCTCTTCAACGACCCCGGCCGAGAAACGTTTGATCATTTTGCCAGGGTCAAAATGGGTGTCCGACCCTGGCTGGCGAAATTATTAGCCGGTAATCAGGGTTCGAAACATCGTGCTGACCCTGGCTGGTATGCATTGTTAGTCGTTGCCAGGGTTTTACAGACGTACAACACCCTGGCCATGGCGCTTCGTTTGCTCCAGCCAGGGTCGAAGATGATCGACTCAACCCTGGCTGGTATGCATTGTTGGTCGTTGCCAGGGTTTTGCAGACGTAAAACACCCTGGCCATAGCGCTTCGTTTGCTTCAGCCAGGGTCGGAAGGGATTGGATTGACCCTGGCTACGGCGTTCTATTCCATCAGCCAGGGCTCGGACGAAAAAATTAACCCTGGCTACGGGCCTTCCTTCCCATCTGCCAGGGTTCGATCAAAAAAAGCCCTGACTAGCAAATTGTTTATTGCCAGCCAGGGTTCATTCAAAAAACATCCGCCCAAACCAATTTTTATACGTTCAGAATTTCAATTTGGCACGCTTTCATGGCCTTCAGCGCCGTCTGATGCGATTCCGGCGTTACGCCGGCACAGCCTTGTGCGTCCACCTTGATGGGGATCTCCGGGAAGAAGGCTTTGATGAGTAGGGCATTGGAAATGACGCAAATGTCGGTGTCCAGTCCGAGAAGGGTAATCGACGAAATGCGATCGTGATCATCCAAATCCGACAGGATGGCCGGAAGAGATGCCGCACCGAAGGTGACTTTATCGATGGGTTCCGTTTTACGCAATGCCTCTAGATTAGGATGAAGCTGCCAACCGTGCGTTCCGCGAAGACAATGCATAACCGGAAGATTCCGTCCCTCCTGTGTATTCGCATAATTTTCACGATGTGTATCCCGCGTAAAAAGAACCGTTCCCTCGAAATTTTTCACCTGATCCACCACATAGGGGACAACGGCCTGCGCAGCCTGTGATCCCAGTGCACCGTCAATAAAATCATTTTGCATATCAACCACAAGAAGAATATTTTGCATTGTTTTTCCTTTCTGAATTGCTTAGTTAATTATAGCGTAGCAAGGAAAAAAGTGTTACCATGGGGATGATCCTTCGACAGAACGGAGACGGAAGTAAACACTACCGGCTCAATATCGTGGTGTTGCGACTTCACCAAACACATCAAATTAATCCTTTGCGGCTGTAGTTCAATGGTAGAACACCGGCTTCCCAAGCCGGATGCGCGGGTTCGATTCCCGTCAGCCGCTTTTTTGTTTTGATCGCAGTGATTAATTACCACAGCAATCAAGTATCACGGCGATTAAATATCACGTCAATCAAACATCGTGGCAATCAAATATCACGGCGAACAAACATCGCGGCGATCAAACATCGCGGCGAAAAGGTGTTGCGACGATAAAATAGGCATACACGAACGAAAGCAACAACTTCAGGCGTGATCAAAAAAGACCCGACACGTTTTTGTGTCGAGTCTCTCTTTTTTGCACAAAAGTTGAAGCGTCTTACTTATCCTTCTTTTGACCGCTCAATTTTTCCGCTTTTTCCGCTTTCTCTTTTTCCGTTGCACCATCTTCATGCATTTCAATCGGTTTTTCGTCGTTGATGGCATGGTTGATGTAGAAATCGGTGTTGCGTTCGTTACGATTCATCTGGTTATTATTCGCTTCCATCGCCTCATCATTCATTTTATTAATTTTTTCGTTGTTCACAATATATCCTTTCTGTTCCTGTGCTCTCCTCCTCATGCTTCCGGCGTTCCGACCGGAGGGTCCAATTTTTGTCCACATTCGGGACAGAAGCGTGCTTTTTCACTTACCGGATGGCCGCACTTCGGACATTTTCGGGCATCGTCCGGTTTCTTTGTCCCGCACTCCGTGCAGAACTTTCCGCTGTTTTTCGTTCCACACTTAGAACAAACCCAGCTACTTTCCCCAAATGATGCCTGCACGTTGCCCATGACTACGCCCCCTTCTGCAGGAGTCACTGCTCCACCATTCGGATTTGCAGAGGGAGTAGCTTGCTGCGCCTGCTGTTGACGAATCTGTTCCGCATTATTCTGAGAGAACTGACCGAAGCCGCCCCCGATGGTGGACATACCAACCCCCATACCGAAGAAACCTTGTCCTGCACCGGCCTCGTTGCTGCCTGCCGCTTCCAGACCTCTTGCCACAGAACCCTGGACGTAGCCTTCGCGAATGGAGGCATCGGAAAGCATCGCGCCCTGATTGCGCATATTGATGAGTTTTTGCGATTCTTCATCGTAGGAGATGGAGGCGATGGCGACCGATTCAATCTGGAAACCGCGCAACTCCTGCCATTTCTCATCTAAGACATCCTGCATGTATTCCGCGAGCTGATCTCCACGAGAAAGCACAAACGAGATGCGCTCCCCATCCGCACTCATCTTATTGAGTGCCGTCTGAAATGCGGTGAGGAACTCATTTCGATACTGTTCGCTCATATCCGCGACATCAATACTGGAATCCGCATCATGATCTGCCACCTGAATATAAAATTTCAACGGATCGGTTATGCGAATGGTGTAGGAGCCATGGGCGCGCAGGAACAACTCCGCATTGTAGAAGTTATCATAATAGTTCACCGCATTCGGCGTACCAAACTTCAGTCCGCGCACTTCCTGCATATTGATAAAATATGCGGTTTGCTTATACGGCGTAGAGCCGGAAAAGCGAACACGATTGAAAGTCTCCTTCACCGAGTCTCCCAGCTCACCGTTAAAAAGCGAAGGCATTGAGGAGTTATCTACTTTAAAATAGCCCGATTCGCCGGAATAGTCGATGACTTTTCCGCCATCCACAAGCAGCATAAACTGCCCTTCTTTAACCTGGATGATCGAACCGTTTGAAATGGTGTCCGCCGTCCCCTTTTTATTGTTGTTACGGGGATCATTTTTGCGAACGATTACGCCCGGCGCAGTAATGGTCGTCGGCCCCATATAATCCGATTCATAGGATTCTAACCATTCATCGCCTAAACCGCCGCCGATTGCACTCGTAATCGCGCGAATAATGCCCATGCATGCCTCCTTGATTTGGTAATACGCTCATAATGCGAAACGCTTTTCTCGTCTTTCTGTTCGCCTTCTCTGCGTGTGTTCAGCCTTCGGATGTCGTTCAATTTACCTCTTCTCTTAGGGCTTTCCTTTTTGATCGAACGTCTCCTATTTGTCTTAGATTTTGTTTTTACTATACCCGAACTGCAAACTTTATTTCTTTTTTTCGGTTCGTTTTTTTCCGTATTTTTTTCGCACTTCTTCTTTAAATACGGCACCATCATGAATCTTGATGCCCGGATGGTATTTTTCTGCCAAACGCAGAACGCGCTTACGCTCGGTAGTGGGAAACAATGCGCGCATCGTCACATCGCCGCGCGTGAAATAGAGAAGGCAAACTTCGGGATGCTCCTCTACTTTTTCATAGGTAATCGTATCAATCGCCTCCCAAGGAGTCAGGCGATGATTGGAAAGAATATACATGTTGGCAAACTGCTCGAAGCCTTGCCCCGTCACTGCGGCATAGCGCTTTGTTGTCACCGCCAACAGCACCAACACACCAAGGACAAGAGAAAGGCGATATTTTGTCATAATGCCTAAGCCGATACAAAAGAACGCCAACACAAACGTATATGGCATAACCCATTTCTTCCGAAAATAGGTCTGTCTCATCTCAATCGCTTCGTGGTCGTTGCGCCATGGACGCTCTTTTTCTAAAAATGACTTCATACGTTTTCCCTTCTTCTCTTCCTCTTTTTATAATGCCACAAAAGAAGAAAGCGCGCCATGCTGTCGGTCCATAAGACACGGCACCAGGCGCGCTTTTTCGTTCTTTCCGAAGATTCTCATAGAAAAGCTATCTTTCCTTGAGCAATCCCTTTCGTTTCTGTGTTAGCTAATGCGCGGAGCACGACCGTCTTGACGCATTTGTTCAAGAGCTTTAAGAGCCTTCTCATGCGCTTCCTTCGGTGCCTTTGCTTCTTTACCGGCACGTGTTTTGCCGAAGATGTTCGTAATGGAACCATCCGCCCAGATGATATTGCGACCCATAAGTGCGGTCAACAGAGCATAGATTGGGTTCAGGAGGTTAACGAACGCAAACGGGAAGTAATAGAGCGGGTTGATGCCCAAGGTTCTCATCTGGTAAGCGCCGCAAGCGGTCCACGGGAACATAACTGCCCAAAGCGTACCGGCATCTTCCAACGTTCTCGAAAGCATGTTGCGTCCAAGACCCAACTCATCGTATTTTTCAGCATAGAGCGGAGCCGGAACACCAATGCCCAAGAACTGGTCGCACATAGCGGCGTCGCAGAAGATGGATGTCAGCATGGTTGCAAAGAGCAAACCGGGGACGCTGTGAATTTTCTTCTTAATACCACCAAAGAGACGCTCAACAATACCGCAGCGTTCCAGCGCACCGCCGAAAGCAACCGCTAAGAGGATTAAGTTAACCGTCCACATCTGGTTTTCCATACCGCCTTTGGCAAGCGCGGCATCCAAGAACTCGTTACCGGTTTCAACGACCGGACCATAATGCAAAATGGAGAAAATGTTCGCCAAGCTCTGCGTGCCCTGGAAAATCAAGGCGAAAACAACACCGGTCACAACCGAAATCAGAATACCGGGAAGTCCGGGGATACGCAGCAAGCAAACCGCGATAACCACGAGAATTGGCACCATAACCAGCGGGTTCACGTTGAAGTTCTCGGCAATCGCCGTGCGGATACCTTCCGCAATCGCCGGATCATAACCGGCAACAGAACCGCTCGATAAACCGATGCAGGTGTAAATGATTAAGGAAATAATGAATACCGGGAAGGTCGTAGAGACCATAGCAGCGACGTGGTCAAACAGACCCGTTTCCGCAACACCGGCAGCCAGGTTCGTCGTATCGGACAGCGGCGAGAACTTATCACCGACATAGGCGCCGGAGATAACCATACCGGCGGTCAATGCCGTATTCATGCCCAAGCCTTCACCGATCGTCATGAACGCGATACCGATGGTGGCGGTCGCCGTCCAGGAGGAACCGCAAGCCATACCGACGATAGCGGTCAGAATGCAGCCTACCGGCAAAAAGAATTTCGGTGTCAGCAGCTGTAATCCGTAATAGATGACTGCAGGAATCGTACCGGCCGTCATGAAGGACGATACCAACAGACCGACGGTCAGAAGAATAAGAATCGCTTCCAATGTCGCATTAATACGGTTCATAATTCCTTCAAGCATATCCTGGAAGCTGTGGCCACAAATCACGCCGATAATGCAGGTGACGACCAACGCAACGATCAAAGGCATGTGCGCCGCGTCATACTCTTCGTGACTGAAGGCAAAAACATAAACCATCAGACCGACCATGACGAGAATCGGAATAATTGCCTCAAAAAAACTGGGCAAACGCACTTCCCGTTTTGTAGTGGTGCTCATAAGCACTCCTTTCTTTCTCCCCATAGGGGTTTTCGAAATCGTTTGGTGAACGTTTTCCACTCACTTTCACGATTTCCATTGTTGAGGCAGCGCCCCTCCGCCGCCTTTCGGCGGCGGAGTCCGTTTCGCACCTGCGAAGCGGCGGTCACTGACCCACTTATTCAATTTCAATCCTTAACATGAAACATTATATCGTGAAATAAGAAAGCTATGGCAAAAACTATGACACTTAGAACAGTTTTGCGACCGCAGCCTTCACTTTTTCCTCATCCGCAAGATACGGAATGGTGATGTGCGCATCCGGATGTTTCTTGTTAAATGCCACAGCAACTTCCATCGCATGCTCGTTACGTGCCCAGTTGCGGCGGGCAACGCCACCGATAACATCCCAAGAAAGGGAGAGACGAATGATCTCATCGACACGCTCAGAGCCATCCAGGACGAGGCCGAAGCCGCCGTTGATTGACTTGCCGATGCCGACGCCACCGCCGTTATGCAAAGCGATAAGGCTCATGCCGCGCGCCGCGTTTCCGGCGTAGGTCTGAATCGCCATATCGGCGCATACTTTGGAGCCATCATAAATATTGGATGTTTCGCGGAACGGAGAATCCGTACCGGATACGTCATGATGATCACGGCCGATCATTACGGGGCCGATTTTTCCTTCGCGTACCAGCTTGTTGAATGCCAAAGCGATGTTCACGCGGCCTTCTTCATCCTGGTAAAGAATGCGAGCTTCGGTACCGACGACCAGTTTGTTCTCCTCTGCGTCGCGAATCCAGTTATAGTTGTCGCGATCCTGGTAACGACGGTTGGGATCAATCGCATCCATCGCGGCATGGTCGGTGGCGACCAAATCTTCATGTTTTCCGGAGAGGCATACCCAGCGGAACGGACCATAGCCGTAGTCAAACAGCAACGGACCCATGATGTCTTCGACGTAGCTCGGCCAGATGAAGCCTTCCTTATCATCAACACCGTTCTTGGAAATTTCTTTGACACCGGAGTCATAAATCGCCTTCATGAATGAGTTACCGTAATCGAAGAAGTACGTTCCCTTTTCGGTGAGCTTTTTGATGATGGCGAAGTGACGTGCCAGCGTTTTGTCTACCAGTTTGATGAAGCCGTCATGGTCTTCGGCGAGCATGCGGGTGCGCTCTTCAAAGGAGATGCCAACCGGGCAGTAGCCGCCATCGTAAACATTGTGGCAGGAAGTCTGGTCGGAAAGCAGGTCGATGTGTACGTTGTTCTCGTACATGTATTCAAGAAGATCAACGATGTTGCCGTGATAGGCGATAGACATGGCTTCCTTCTTTTCGAGGGATTCCTGTGCCAGCTTGACGGCTTCTTCCGGCGTTTCCGCCAGCTTGGAAATCCAGCCTTGCTCCAGACGCGTCTCGATACGGCTGATGTCCACTTCGGCGACGATGCCGACCGCATGCGCAATCTCGGCCGCTTTCCCCTGTGCGCCGCTCATGCCGCCCAAACCGGACGTGACAAACAATTTGCCGGACAGATCATCTTCTGCGCTCAGACCCAGTTTCAAACGGCCTGCGTTCAGGATCGTGTTGAAGGTACCGTGAACGATGCCCTGAGGTCCGATGTACATCCAGCCGCCGGCCGTCATCTGGCCGTAGTTGGTGACACCCATTTCTTCCGCGATTTCCCAATCTTCATGGTTGTCGTATTCACCAATCAGAAGGCCGTTGGTGATGATTACACGTGGAGAATTTTTACGGGATTTGAAGAGGCCAAGCGGATGACCGGATTCCATGACCAGCGTCGTTTCATCCGTCAAGTTTTCCAGATATTTCTTGATCAAGCGATACTGCATCCAGTCGTGGCAGACGGATCCGGTTTCGCCGTAAGTAACCAATTCATACGGATAGAGAGCAACATCAAAGTCCAAGTTATTGTCGATCATGACCTGGAAGGCTTTGCCATCGAGGCATTTTCCTTCATATTCGTCGATCGGCTTTCCATAGATGCGGCCTTCCGGACGGAAGCGATAACCATAGATACGGCCGCGCGTCTTTAATTCTTCCAGGAATTCCGGAATCAATTGCTCATGGAATTTCTCCGGGATGTAGCGCAGCGCATTTTTCAACGCTACTTCAGTTTGCGACTGGGTCAGACGGAAGCCGCGATCCGGTGCACGCCGAATGCCTTCTTGAAACTTCGGCATCTCAGGCAGCTCATCCATTTCCAAACGAATGGTCATGGCCTCCTGAATCTGTTTGTTTTCTAACATGTTTTCCTCCTTCAATACCCTACCATCCTGCGAAATGGTTTTCATTTGACGATATGGTTATCCTATTCAAGGCTCGTCTTTATACAGTCTATGAAAAAACCGTTTTTTCTCCTTGCGTCTATTTTTATCCCGTAAGTCTTGCAATAACAAAGTCGTCGCCCTTTTGACGTCTAATAGACAAACTGGAAAAGAATAGAATGGGTATAGGAAAAATAAGTGAATGTTCCATCCTACATGATGGAAATCGGGAAAACGGCGTCCTCGTTTTCCCATGCATCTTTTCACCGTATCCGAATATCCATGTCTGTCGTGAACCATATTTATAGAGGAGGAACTATGACGGCAACTTTAATTCTCACCCATTTTAACGAACTCTTCGTCCCGAATGATCCGGGGCACCCGCTGCGCGGAAAAGAAATGAATGAAGCGACCGTGCTGAAAGATGCATACGTCGCCTTTCAAGACGATAAAATTCTGGCCATTGGAGAAGGCGAAGTTCCCGCTGAACTCATCGGTCCAAAGACCAAAATTGAAGAGCGCCGAGGTATGGTCGCCACCCCGGGACTGATCGACTGCCATACCCATCTTGTCTATGGAGGCAGCCGTGAACATGAGTTTTCCAAGAAACTCAACGGCATGAGCTATCTCGATATTTTAGCGGAGGGTGGCGGTATTCTGTCCACCTTAAAAGCGACACGCGAATCGTCCTTTGAAACCTTGTATGACAAATCCAAAGACCTGTTGGAGCAGATGATGATTCATGGCGTGACGACAGTCGAAGCGAAAAGCGGCTATGGTCTGAATTGGGAAACGGAAAAACGCCAGTTGGAAGTCGTCAAAAAGCTCAATGAAGATTTACCGGTCGATTTGGTTTCCACCTTTATGGCCGCGCACGTTATTCCCCCCGAATACAAGGAAAATCCGGATCCGCTGATCGATGACATCATTACGATGCTGCCGAAGGTCAAAGAAGAAAACCTCGCCGAATTCGTTGACGTCTTCTGCGATGCCGGCGTGTATACTGCGGAACAATCGAAGCGCCTTTTAGAAGCGGCCAAAAAGGAAGGCTTCGCCCTGCGCATCCACGCGGACGAAATTGAATCTATTGGCGGATCAACGGTTGCGGCAGAGCTTGGTGCCACCAGTGCGGAACATCTCATGGTGATTACCGACGAGGATATTCAAAAGCTGGCCGATGCACACGTGATCGGTAATCTATTGCCGGCAACGACATTCTCCCTCATGGAAGATACCTATGCCCCGGCGCGCAAAATGATGGATGCCGGTATGGCCATCACCATCACGACCGATTCCAACCCCGGATCCTGCCCAATGGCTAACCTGCAGTTTGTCATGCAACTCGGTTGCCTCTATCTTCGCATGACGCCGACGGAAGTCTACAATGCGGTAACCATCAATGCGGCGTATTCCGTCCACCGTGAGAAGACAGTGGGTTCACTGGATAAGGGTAAAAATGCGGACCTTACTGTCTTTGCCGTTCCGAACCTAGATTATTTGCTCTACTACTTCGCGACCAATCATGCCGCAGAAGTGTATAAGAATGGCAAATGCATTGTAAAAGATCGGCAAATCGTGCGCGCTTGACGCACAATTTCCAAAATCCTGTCCACCTTTAAGTTTATGCGTCCTCTTTGCGACAAATTGCTTCGCAAAAGGACAGAAATATCACAATGACTTAGTCCAAAAAAAAACAGAAAAAGAAAAATAAAATCGCAAACGTCGAAATACCACCTTTGATTTGACGTTTCATAGATTCTGTTCGCTTATCATGATGCCAACGTCGGATGAATGGACGAAGAAGCAAAATCGCTTTCATCGTCGCTACTACCCGATTATAATCCGTCAAAGGATCGTCAAATAAGGCATGGGCGGTCCCCTCTGCAGGAATAATTCCTGCCCTGATCTGATCTGTTGCAATGAACATTGATGAAGGAGGAAACAAGACAATGAAACGTGTAATGTGTATCCCGAACTACTCTGAAGGACGCGACCTCGAAAAAGTCGAAAAAATTGCCGATTGCTTCCGTGCAAAAGAAGGGCTGAAATTAGTTGATTATCAGCCGGACAAAGACCACAACCGTACCGTCGTTGAAGTGATTGGTGATCCGGAAGCCGTCATCAAAGCGGTAATTGAATCCGTTAAAGTGGCAAAAGAAGTCATCGACATGACCAAGCACAGCGGCGGCCATCCTCGCATGGGCGCTGTCGACGTTGTTCCTTTCATTCCTATTACGGAATGCACCACCGAAGAATGCGTCGAATACGCTAAAGAAGTCGGCAAAGCCATCGGCGAACTGGGTATTCCTGTTTATCTGTATGAAGATGCGGCAACAAAACCGGAACGCAAGAACTTGGCCAAAGTCCGTAAGGGTCAGTACGAAGGCTTCTTCGAGAAAATCAAAGAAGATGGTTGGGAACCGGATTTCGGTCCGCGTGAAATGAACGAGAAGAGCGGCGCAACGGCTGTTGGTGCCCGTTTCCATCTTGTTGCTTTCAACGTCAACCTCAACACCGACAAGGTCGAAATTGCCGAAGCCATCGCGAAAAAAGTTCGCCACATCGGCGGCGGTCTGCGCTTCGTCAAGGCGATCGGTCTTCCCCTGGAAGAACGCCATCAGACGCAGGTTTCGATGAACCTGGTCAATTACGAGAAGACGGCGATCTATCAAGCCATCGAAATGATCAAATCGGAAGCCGCTCGCTACGGCGTCAGCGTCTACGGCACCGAAGTCATCGGCATGGTTCCGCTGCAAGCGTTGGTGGATTCCGCCGCATACTATATGCAAATTGAGAATTTCCGCGCCGATCAGATCATTGAAACCCTGTTAATTGAGGAGTAAATCATGGCAGAAGTAAAAACCGATATTGAAATTGCCAATTCTGTAGAGATGCTCCCGATCGTAGACATCGCCAAAAAGGTAGGTTTGGAAGAAGACGATCTGGAGCTGTACGGAAAATATAAAGCGAAGATTTCGCATGACGCGATTCAGCGTTTTTCCAACAAAAAAGACGGAAAGCTGATCTTGGTCACGGCCATCACGCCGACTCCCGCAGGAGAAGGAAAATCCACCTGCTCCATCGGCTTGACGATGGGTCTGAACAAAATCGGTAAGAATTCCGTTGTTGCTCTTCGTGAACCCTCCCTCGGCCCGGTATTCGGTGTCAAGGGTGGTGCAGCCGGCGGCGGCTATGCGCAGGTGGTTCCGATGGAAGACATCAACCTTCACTTTACGGGCGACCTGCACGCCATGACGGCGGCGAACAACCTTCTGTCCGCACTCATTGACAACCATCTGCAACAAGGCAACGCCTTAAACATCGACGAACGTCGCATCGTCTGGAAGCGCGTTCTGGATATGAATGACCGCTCGCTGCGTAACGTCGTGATCGGACTTGGCGGCAAAGCAGCCGGTGTTCCCCGTGAAGATCACTTTATGATCACTGTGGCTTCCGAAGTTATGGCTGCACTGTGCCTTGCTTCCGGTCTGGAAGATTTGAAGGCGCGCCTGGCACGCATGATCGTCGCCTATAATAAGGAAGGTGCACCGGTTACTGCAGGCGATCTCAATGCACAGGGCGCAATGGCCATGCTTTTGGCGGACGCCATCAAGCCGAACCTCGTTCAGACGCTGGAACATACGCCGGCGCTCATCCACGGCGGTCCGTTTGCGAACATCGCCCACGGCTGCAACTCCCTCATCGCGACGAAGCTGGGCTTGAAAATGGCCGATTACCTTGTCACGGAGGCAGGCTTCGGTGCCGACCTCGGTGCGGAAAAATTCTTCGACATCAAATGCCGTCTCGGCGGTCTTAAGCCGGACGCAGTCGTCATCGTCGCTACGATCAAGGCGCTCAAGATGCACGGCGGAGTCGATAAGAAAGATTTGAAAGGCGAAAACGTAGAGGCGGTTAAGGCCGGCTTTGCGAACCTCGGTCGCCACATCAAGAATATGAAGGGCTTCGGTCTGCCGACGGTGGTCGCGCTCAACCGCTTCATCTTCGATACGGATGCCGAAATTAAGGCGTTGACGGAGCTGTGTGCGGAATACGGCGTTGAACTTTCTCTGTCCGACGGCTGGGCAAAGGGTGGCGACGGCATGACCGATCTGGCCGAAAAAGTCGTTAAAGCTGCAGATCAGGAAAATAACTTCCATTACCTCTATGATGTGGAAGCTTCTATTCCGGAAAAGCTGGATACCATCGTTAAAGACTACTATGGCGGTGGAAAAGTAACGCTGACAGCGGCAGCAAAGAAGCAAATCAAGACGCTCGAAAAACTCAGCCTCGACAAAATGCCGATCTGCATGGCGAAAACGCAATTCTCGTTCTCGGATGACAAAAACGCGGTCGGTGCGCCGAGCGGATTTGAAATCACCGTCCAGAATGTGCGCGTATCTGCCGGCGCAGGCTTCATCGTCTGCGAAACGGGCGACATCATGGTTATGCCGGGTCTGCCCAAAGTTCCGGCTGCCGACCACATGGATGTTGACGAAATGGGTAACATGGTCGGTCTGTTCTAAGACACCGCAGTTAGCCTTTGCCCCCGTTTAAGCGATTTTCCATCGTCTCAAAAGAAACGGGGGCAGGCATTCTATCCTCCCTTTTTGCAAACGACACAAGGGAGGAAAAAGAGAAAAGGAGAAACAATGTTAAAAGATTTAACCGTAACCGGTTTTATTGAAGAATTGGCTTCGGATTCTCCCGCTCCCGGCGGCGGCTCGGTTGCCGCTCTCGGCGCGGCGCAAACAGCAGCGCTGTTTGCTATGGTCTGCTCCCTGACGGTGGGCAATAAAAAATACGAAGATGCCAAAGAAGAAATGACCGGCTACATTCCGGAACTGAAGGAATACGAGAAATTCTTCATCGACGCCATCGATAACGATGCAAATTCCTTCAACGGCGTTATCGCGGCATTCAAACTGCCGAAGGAAACGGATGAAGAAAAAGCCATCCGCAAAGAAACGATTCAGAAGGAATATAAGAACGCAGCGAACGTTCCGCTTTCCACGGGCATGAAAGCCATGGAATTGCTCAAATACGCAGAGCCGCTCATTCTTCGCGGCAACCAGAGCGCTATCACGGATGTCGGTGCCGGTCTGCATTGCCTGCGCTCCGCCGTCATCGTCGCGTTCTACAACGTCAAAATTAATCTTGGCTCCATCAAGGACGAAGCCTACGTTGCCGAAACCCGTCGCAAGATGGACGAAGCCTTAAAGGAATTGGATGCGAAGATTGCTGCTTGCATTGAAAAAGTGGAAGCGGCGCTGGAATAAACCTTCCCGCTATGTATGAATCGAGAAACGGATCGGTAAAGAGAATCCGAATCCCGTGATGTTCTCGCCGGAAGGAGTCGATCAAACACCGACTCCTTCCGTATTCAAGCAATATTTTTGCCTTTTTCCCTATATTTTCAAGGCTTTTCAAGCACCGACTTGCCGTTTTCCCCTACGAGTTAACCCATCGAAAAACTCACTTATTGTGCGATATTTTGATTCGTTTGGAAGGCTGAATTCACTACCGTGGCCAGCTCCCAGGACTTGTTATACTTAACCTTGGCGTAGATGTCCATAGTCACCTTGCTGTTTTCGTGCTCTGCATCTTAACTGTCAAGACATATGTTACACATTCCGCTAAGATGTATCTGACACAGTTATCCTTTTTCCGGCGGTTCTTTCACAGGCACTTCCTTTCGACTTGTCAAGAGCGAAGAGCGACCAGAGGGAGCGTCCCTTGACCTGGAGAAAGGAAGTGCCTATCCTTTTCCCCCGGAATAAGCAGTATCCTAAGCGACGGAGGTTTCAAAATACTCCCGCACCATCTGTTCCGGGCTTTTGAAATGCAGAACGTATTTCGCTGTTGTATTGTAACATCGCTCATGCTTTTTTACCTGCTTCACAAGATCTTTTTTTCTTGTGAAAACACGTCGACTATACAGAATTTTCCCATCCTCTCGATGACTTCGTTCCACTCTCCCGTTTTGCCACGGCGAATAGGGCCTTGTCCTTCGCAGTGCCCATCCTTTCTTCTTTACCGCCCGTTCAAATCGACTTTCCCGGTTGGTGCGATCCTCGTCATTCACAAATTCGCAACCATTGTCCACCGGAATGGTATGAATGGGAAATCCTATGCTTTCTTCTAAATCATCTAAAAATTTTGTTGTCTCATAGGTCGATTTCTCCTCAACAATTTTTAGAACTCGCTTTCGACTGAATTCATCAATTGCTGTTATCTGATAGTAGCGTAATCCATAGCTTGGAAAGCGGATGCATTCCTGCGGAACATATTTGATGTCGATTTATACTTTATCTCCCGGAAACTTCCCCTCCAGTCCTTCATAGCGTGTATAGCTCTTACGACGAACCTGTGGCTTTCTATAGCCTTTTTTACGTATTTGACGACACATACTTTCAAAACATCGGCTGTATCCCTTAGAACGACATCGTACATACACTTCCGCCAGACCATACACGCCGTTTCTTCTTAGCATGCGACGTATCAGACGTAGTTCTTCTTCCCTGTGGGCGTTGGGACTTGTTTTCGGTTTTCGCGAACGAAGAGCGAGACTGCCGGCCGTGCCGTCATATCGCTCCAGTTGGCGATACACAAATTGCCGGTAGGTGTGATACCTGCGTGCTGCTTTTGTCATGCTGTGTTTTAGTGCGTATTCACATACTTTTTGACGATATCGCATTTCTTCCGTTATAATCTTACTCAAAAGGGGCTCCTTTCGATGCAACGAGTTTTGGTTAAACACATTGTATCAGAGCACCTCTTTTCTTTTGTTGAAAGTGTCACATATGTCTTACTACATTACATCTTCCTGATCCTTAGGTTCCAGCATACCTGCAGCAAATCCTATTACAGTGTCTTCGTTCTTAGCAACCATTGCAAAGCCGTGATTGCCATGTATTTTGTCTCCTATCGAGTTTGCTGTAATCTTCAAAAGCAATTATCTGATGTTTCCAAACTTAATCTCGCAAATGCGCCTAAAATAGTCGCAATTATTAATCAACTCATCAAATGTTCCGTGTGTTAATAATTTCCCGCCCTGCATAACAAGGATATCATCATATTCACGGATTAGTTTGCCTGAAAAGTTGTGAGATATAAAAACAACTGTTTTATCCTTGAAATCAAGTGCCATTCTCTCTATTTCGAACGCTGTCTCGATATCCAGTGTTGATACGACCTCATCAAAGATGATCATACGAACAGAAGACAATAGGCTTCGAGCAATCTCAATTCTCCGCTGTTCTCCGCTTGAAATATTTCGCCCTTCATCGTTTATCGTTCGATTCAGATCTAACTTTATTTGAGAGTCCGATACGGCTTTATTGAAAACCTCCGGACTACATTTTCTAAATAAGGTAATGTTGTCTCTGACGGAGCCGAAGAATAGTGAAACATTCTCGTTAAGGTACGAAACACACTTACTCAGGCTTTCATTGCCGATCTTTGAAACTGGTTGGTCATTAATTTTGATATTATCAGCGTTACTCCCGTACCATTTCTTAAGCGCCTTAAATAGAGTGCTTTTTCCCGAACCATTCAGACCTACGATAAGGTATTTCTTTCCTGTTTCAAAACAGAAGGAGAAATGATCTATTATGTTGGTCTCGCCAAGAGTCAAGTTGAAATCATCAAACGAGACTTCAAATCGATTATATTCTGATTCAACTCCAATTCTCATATTATCAACCGAAGGATCTTGTAATTCGAGTGATTTCTCGTGCATGCCTCCGGATGACATCTCCTCAAGCTTTTTAACAATGTTCCTAACTGAGCGAATCGAGTTAATATTAACAATAATGTTGTTCAACGGACCCGCCAAATCGCTGGCAAAGGATTGAGCAGCAATGACTGTACCAACTAAAATTTCACCTTTGATGACATACGCCAAGCCAAGCCCTACTCCCATAAGCTGCATAAACCAAGCCAGCAACTGACCCACACAATCAGCAAGAGTTAGAGTACAGTCGGCATCAAACTTTGCATCTTCCGTATGATTGTTTTCTCGATCAAACCGTGTCGTGATAGCCTGTTCTATAGAGTAGTTTTTTATTGTCGGATAAGCCACCATGTACTCTTTTACCTTTTGGGTAAACTTTGATATTGCATTAGAATATTGCAAGCTCTTTTCGTTCAGCTTTCGAGAAAACACAGCGGGAACAAACATTGCCACTATACCAAATCCAATGATAGGGATAGCAAGTTTAGCATTCAGCGCAACAAATGATGTTCCTAATATAGCTAATGAAAACAGGCCTGATATCAAGCCTAAAATTTGATTATAAAACCTCGTTTCAAGTAAAGTGATATCATTTGTAAATATTGAAATATATTCTCCACTCGAAGCAACCTCGGCAATATTGGCTGTATCCAGTCCCATCATGCGCACAAAAAGACGATGCTTGATATCCCTCTTGGCATTGCAGATAAACCGGGCTTTTATAACCCCATTTGAATAGATAATAACCCGTTTCAACATCCACAACAAGAAGCCTGCGGAGAGAAGCCGCAACAGTTCTACAATACTCCCTCCTGGCGTTGCAGAGTTGAACATACGCTGAAGCAGAAAATTCATAACTGAATTCAAGGTTGGCTCAGCGATCATCAGCACAAGAACAACCAATAAATACCACTTATATTTGAACATGTGCTTCAGCATATGTAAATCTCCTTAAACTCAGTTCTCAGTAGCCTTAGTAAGTAACCAAACATAGCCTTCGTTGGCATCAACTAAAATAATACGATCAGTGCCAACGATTGATGCCGACATTTCAATGCCCAGTGCAGGAGCTTTAATCACATTTCCGCTCCACTCATAATCTGCTTCGATCGTAGGGGTTTCTGCGTTGTCTCGAAAGTCAGCTAAGGTACTATCGCCAAATACAAGATACTCATTAGCAATGGGTTTGTCAGTTGGCCTATAAGTCACATTCCACTTGCCGGTAACTGTATCAGGCGAAAATGCTTCACTCAGTACAGACTCATTGTCAGCTTTGACCAGCGTCATATATGTGTCATCATTTGTATACAGCGAAACGTATTGTTCTGTTTTCTGAGAAATATGATAAGTTCTTGAGATGTCGGGTAATTCCAACACGTCTCCGGAAACTTTATAAGTGCTCTTAACATAAGGAACAGTATTACCATCTCTGTAGTCACGTGCTTCCCCGTTATCGAATACCATGTATTCGTTTTGAGGAATGCTTATTGATCCATCTGCAACATTTACTGCAACCTTCCATGTTCCATCCAGTTCAACCGTAGATGTGTGTTCTCCTTCTTTTCCAGTGAACACGAACACCATAATTGCTGCAAGTGCAACCACAACCACTGCAATCGCCGCACCAATCATTACTTTCTTTTTCATTGTAAGTCTCCGTTTTGTTTATTTTATTGTAAGCACATTGCGAGAAATAAAATCGCAAATGAACATACCCCAATAAATAGAATAACTAAGCTACCTGCGAGAATTCGCTTAATTAGTAGGCGTAAAGCTGATGCGCCTTCCTCTCCATTTACGCTTTCAGTTCTTGATATCTTGTCTGCAACCATATTATGTTCTCCCCTTAACCATTAATCTCTGATCCAAACGGCATCAATGCCAGCTTGGCAATCTTGAAATACTGTTTCACGAAGGGAATGCCTACAATCGTCAAACAGTAGATGACTCCAATGACCACAGCTTCAATCGCAAGAGTCCAACCAGTAAAGCAAATCCACAGTATGTTTAGGAAGAAGCTCCCAGTTCCGCCTGTGTTCTCCACGGTCTTTCCAAAGGGAAAAAAACACAGCTTTGCTATCTTAAAGCATTGCTTACCTACCGGAATACCGATTAAAGTAATCGACCATATAACTCCAGCAAAACACCATAGGAGCCCTGTTAGTGCCCCACCGAGTACAAACCATATAATATTTCCAAGAATATTCACCGAACTCCCCCATCTGTGTAATACCGTAGTAAAGTAAGCTGCCCAATAGGTAGATTCACAAGCAGAAGATCTACTTAAGCGTCTTTCTACATTAATGCTTGTATCAGCTTAGGACAATTAGCGCAATTGTAGCCAAAGGTATTCCCAATCGCGCACCGGTGATAAAGCGCCTCACATTACTTGCTCGAATTAGCTTTGAACGAGTAAGAAAGTAGTCAATTCCAGCGGGCAATGCGAACAGGTAAATAACAAAGTCTTTTGCCAGAACGCAATCTGTAATAAAGGTGATGACGATTGTTCCAAAGGCTCTTACGACAGCTCCTGTGCATCTCCAGCAAAGAAAAAAACATTTTCCATTGATATGAGGGGCCGATGAAGGATTGTTATTGCATAATGGTCTACAGCAAAGTATTTTCATTTCAGCTACCAGACAGCATTCCAAAAATAATCGCTACAGCTGTTGCAATAGCACAAAGCACGATTGCAAGTGAAATAAGGAAAATCAAAAGTATGTAAAGCGCTGCGCATCCAAAGGATGTTAGAATTGAAAGAACATAGTGATGCCATTTATAGCCTGTTATTTTTCCACTTGAAGACCAAAGGCAATTATAAATCAATGTGCCAATCAGTCCACAAATCACAAATCCCCAAGGTCCAAGCCAAATGGCGATGTTTACTCCCCATGATTCAATGCTGCTTCCATATCCGTTTCCCCACAGTGCATTTAATAATTCATCTCCAGCTGTGCCAAATACTATTCCCTGGACTGCCAGCGGTATAGCCAATGTTAAAAACCAAAACATGCCTGAAGACGCCATTACTCCATCGGACATAGCAGGCGACGGAGATGGGGCAGCAGTAGTATTGGTTGGCGCGACATTTTGCGTCGTAGTAGTTGTCTTTACGGGTGTCTGAACTATGGTTGAAGGTGGTGTCGGCAGAGGTTTTGCTTCCAATTCACACCATGTGCATTTTTTCAAATGAGAAGAATACATATGGTGCTTATTTTTTGAGCAAACAATCAAATTTTGCTGCATTGTAGTGAGTGCATTATACCACTCAACCGTATCCGGCCTTTGTGATGGATCACTGTGTCCTTTTACAAACGCTCGAACAAAAAGATCCTGAATATGAGTCGGAAGAGAACTAAATTCAGGCGCATACCGGGGTGTCGTAAACCCAGATTTCTTTGTGTAAAAAGGAAAAAATCCTGTTACTATATTGTCTATAGGCTGCGGAACGGTAACAGAAGGTCGGCCATGTGACAGCGGCCCAATGTTTGTTTTATTGTTGGAGGCACATGCAAACGGGTGGCATCCGTTCATAAGCAACGCAAAAATGTGTACAGCCAAGGCAAACAAATCCGAATACTTGCTAAATGTAGGTAGCGGCGCAGTAGCCAAGGTCTGTCCATTTTTCATTTTTTCTTGTATTTCTCGCGGAAGATATTCCGGGCACCCCACTTCGCATCGATATACACGAGATCCGTTAGCATCAGTAATGTGGTAAGAATCCGTGTCTACTAATGTAACTCTGGCGCTTTGAGGGTCTACACCGATATTTTTAGGGTTCAAATCGCCACAAACCTGTCCGGCATTGTGTACCGCATTTATGGCGGCGCATAAGTTCTTAGCAATGGTTATTTTTTCCGACAAAGTACAAATATACTTGTCGGAGTACATGACATTTAAATCTTCATTGTTTTTTATTGCCGGCATAACATAACCGACGAATTGACTCCCTTGATAAACAACATCGACCGGCCAAGTGATTTGCTGCATTGCAGATGGGGGCAGTGCTGTAGTTATCATGGTTAATAGCTTCCTGTGCCGCGTCTCCGTCCTTTTATCATCCTTAAACACCTTTAACACATATTCAGGCATTCCAGTAATGCTGTAAACGGATCCTTCTCCACCTTTACCGATTGCCGGCTCAATAACTGTATATACTTTTCCTTTTTTTCCTGTATAAGAAGCCGCCATTTTTCCACCTCGTTTTTATTCCGCTTCTATTTTTAATTGATAGCCGCTCACTCCAGAGGACTGGCGAACCTGAATTTCATAGGTGTAACTGAGCGTGAGGTTCTTGAGCGTGATATTATCTCCATTGGTGCAGTATGTATCGGATGTAATCGTCTCTCCTAGTTCGTTGAAAGCATACAGTTCGACTGCACGTCCACTTCTTAAGCCCCCAATTTCAAAACGATACCTCCCGTCTTCAGGGGGGCTGAACAAATACAAAAAATGTTAAAACACAATTTGGTAAATTGATTAGTTTATAGATCGAACCTTCGCCGCCTTTACCCTCTGCTGGTTCGACAATCTTATATACCTTTCCGGTTGTACCTATGTATTCCATGCTATTCACCCCGCCAACTAAACAATTGATATTAGTTCTTTTGCGTAATTAACCAACAACACATATCCAGTCATTTTCAGCAGCTTTCCTAAAAAGCAAGCAGCATAAAATTTTATAGGATTCATCTTTGTCATTCCGGCGCATATTCCAACAACATCAAAAACAGGAAGAGGAATTAACGAAAAGAGAAAAACCGACAAGACAGGTTTTTTCATCAGCCACATAAAAAACTTTTTTTCTGTGTCTATGTTTGCGATCTCATTTCCGGTGCGCCCAAGTAAGTATCCAATCATCTCTCCGAGAGCGGTTCCAATGGAGCCAAGAAGGATGACTATCACTGGGTTTAAAAACTGCGCATATTGTATAACAATAAGAATTCCTGGAGCAGGAAGTAATATGGTTGCTGTGGCCGCAAAACACGCAAGAAAGACCCCCAGATATCCTGTAGCCGCATAATTCTCAATTTGATCCCGAAAAATAAAGGCACTTATGATAACAAAGAGTACAACTGCAAGGCCTATTATGCTTTGTAATATTTTTTTGGGATCTTGTTTCTTCATATATTTCTCCTAACTCACGTGCAAATGAAAAACAAATTGTGTATCGTTGCTTAAAAGCTGATAATGGGCAGCAAACACAATCGACTTGCTAATCGTATCCGCCGTAATGTCTATAAGTTTTTTCTTGGTTGTGGCGAGGTCAGGGACATCCGGCAGCTTGAAGACAATGTCTTTTTCACCCTTCTTTATGCATTTCAGCAAATAGGAGCGATAATCGCTTTGCGTATGCACGTACATTTGATTGATCCTGTAAAAACACCCGCTCTGCAAGCAAGGAGGAATCGGTGAAGATATAATTGTATGATCATTTTGTATCTCTCGGTCAGATAAATTGAAGTAGTCGTACCGGACTATTCCAAAAGCCTGTACAGTTAAATCAAAAGTCACATCCAAATGATAATGCGATCCATTTGCACGCACTATATTCCACGCATGCATATCACCTATAGCAGAGGGGGTAGAATGTTGTTGCTTTGATCTCCCGTAAACTACAAGGCTTTGGATGTCAACAAAGTCAAGCAAAAGTTTTACTGCTTTTGAAATTCCTTCGCACACGCCCTTTCCAAACAAAAGAGGGCCAACACACTCAAAAGAAGAGGCCGAAAACTCAGTGTCATATCTGACATTATTGCAGAAAAAGTCGTGTATCAGCTGTTCCTTTTCTTCCTCATCGGCACCTACACAGGTCGAAGCTATCGACGTACATTTGTTGATGAGCGATAAGAGTGTGGCATTGATTTCCTCTTTACTGAACCTATACTTTGGTATCACTGCTCCGCTGTTAATGAACGGAGTA
The DNA here is from genome assembly GCF_900059565.1 of Murdochiella massiliensis. Taxonomy (GTDB): domain Bacteria; phylum Bacillota; class Clostridia; order Tissierellales; family Peptoniphilaceae; genus Murdochiella; species Murdochiella massiliensis. Next base: position 1,100,012 of record NZ_FIZW01000002.1, on the reverse strand, counting down.
TACTGATACGCGGCAGATTCGACAAAGAATATAAAGGGATTATCCTGTTTTAACTTTTCAAGGATTACCGAAATTTGACTCATATCTGCGGCTTGAACAGGGATAGCCTTTGAGTACGCCAAAAATCCGTCTCTTAACTTGTCATATATTTTTCGCTCACTATCCTTAAGAGTAGATCGATAATAAGCGTACTGTTTGTCTTTGAAGTCTTTGAAATACTCAAATCCCTGCATAATTGTCATCAGTCAAATAAATCTTCGATTTTTCCTAAAATTCCTTTTTTCCGTGGTTTTTCGTGCTTGGGTTTCGCCTGTGGCTCTGGCTCCTTAGTAGCTGTGGGAGCCGTAGCACCACGAGGAGGAGCTGTAGTGGGACCGCCTGCACTGGAAGTTTCAGGCACATTATTGTTCTTTGGGGGTGTCTCTCTTTTCTCAAAAATCAGCAGCACATCATCAAAGGCATCGTCTTCAGATGCTTTTTTCGTATGATCAGTTGTCTGGGACGGGGCATCACTTTTGACGGTCGAGGCACCCGAATTCTGCGCATCATCATTTTCAGCCGTTTCTGTTTTTTGATCGGAATCTGATCCAGCCTCGCCATCTTCCTTTTTAGCATAAAGGTGAGGATATGCTTTTCGATTCCACGCTTCCTGGAGTTCTGCCCAATTAGGTTCTGAGTAAAAATCGGCTTCCTTGTCGTCAACCAGCAGATCGGTGTTGATAAGACCGACAATTGTTTTATCATCTTGCTCAGCTTGCATTAAATTAACCGGGTAGTTTGACTTTTTTAACGTGTCTATTATTTCATCAGCCGCATCTGATGCGCGTTTTTTGTAGATACTAAGCAGACGCTCATAAAATTCATCTGCGTTATAAGACTCGTCTGCAATAACAAACTTTGCTATCAGCTTTCTCACGCAATCAATCTTTTCTTCGCTGAAACCATAAGGGTCGGCAAAATATGATGCGAGAGGAACATAGGCCTTGTTTGCTTTTCTTTCATGGTCTCTCAAAAGGTAATGACAGAGTGTTTCCAGCATGCCATCGGTCATCAGTAAAACCGCAGCGAGATCCTCCTCGTAAGTGTCAATAACCCACTGGGTGTAGCCCCCTCTAAGAGGAATCACCGATACTCCATCAGTACTTTTCTGCGGCCGTGTGATCTCTACGTAATCGCCGAATGTGGTCAAGCCAAAAATGGCTCCATCGCCAGAATGCCCATAAATAATTCGCTGACCATCATAGATTACCATTGATAGCGTTGTATCATAACTTTCAATTGGCTCGCCACTTTGCTCGGATTCCCTTAATATCTGTTTATAAGCATAGTTATAGGCGGTACGCATCATTGACTTAATGCTGATTACGTTATAATCCCACGGCATACACTCATCACAAAACTCGACGACTGTCTCCGCCGCAATTTTAGAGCCTATGTGTGAGTTTTTTGCAGAGCCGACTCCATCCGCTACAGCAGCGATATACCAACCGTTTTGTAATTTTTTGATATAGTGAGAATCCTGGCAACAGGTTCCTTTTTTTATGTGTGATTTTCCAACAGTGCTTATGCCATAATCAATAATCATGTTTCAATTCCTCTCCTTGCGATGAATTTGCCGAGCATTGACCTAAAGGCACTTGCAAACGCAAGTATCCTTAGGTCAATGCTCAGCAAGTAGAAATTCAACTTGCTAATCATTGAATATGTAATTTACCAATCGGTAGGAATGACCTGAGCGTCAGAAGGCAGATTGGACAATGCCGGATTTTCCCCGACACGGCTCACAGAAATAGTAACCATACTTTCGCTCAACCAGTCGAATATTCCCTTGAAATTAGTTTCATCGAGCGCAATGCACCTTTTAGTTAACGAAGTGAGAACATCCTTGCTGTACCCCGGAACACCAACGGCCCAGAACTTCAGCTTTCCATGAGCGCCCTTGCTCTCCTCGTCAAGGATTCTTTGTCTTGCCGCAGAAATGTCATCGGTAGGAGCGCCATCCGTAATCATGAAGATCCACGGTTTGAAGCAAGGAGTGCCCATATCATTATAGAAATGATTTCTTTCCTTAACCTTGTCGATGGCAAGATTAATGCCGGCACCCATTGCCGTGCAGCCCGTCGCTGAAAGTGTAATCGGCTGCATCTGAGGCAGGGGGGGTGAAGTCCTGTACGACGCGAGCAGTATCATTAAACTCGATGATTGCAATGTCAACGCGCTTTTGCGCCAGCTCGTCCATCGATGTTTGCTCTTTAAAGTCGTTGATTGCCTTGTTCAAGCTTGCGATGGGAGCGCCACTCATGGAACTGGACGTGTCCAACAGCAACACGCAGGCCATGTGCGGTTCACCCGGAGCTGCAATTCCACCTCCGGGAACCTCGTTGAAAGTTGTTTGATTTAACTCCATGATCAAATCCTCCTATTTTTTATTTTAATTTCCGAACGCCGTTCGGTTAATTGCGTGAAAGGAAAATTTCCTTAACTTTTTACCATTTGTCAAGTGGAACAATATGTGCGTTTTCTGGAAGCTCTACAATAAAGTTCCCAGGATTATCAAAACGCTTATTGATGCAATTCCCAATGAAATCGAATAGTTCATCCAGATCATAGTCATCAACATTCACGACACTATTGGTTAGGGCCTGTAGTATTTTGTTGTCACAACCGGGAAGACCAATTGCAAATAGCGAAACCTTATTTTGTTCTTAAGGTCCTTTGACCATCTCCTGCAGAATAGGCAAATTGGAAACGAAATTACAATCCGTGATCAAAATAATCCTCGGCTTATAATAAAGCACACCATATTCCATATATTTTCGCCTTCTTTTATAAACCTCATCGAGTGCAGTTTGAAGACCTGCTCCGAGATTTGTTGGGCCGTATGCCTCTATGGCTATTTCGCTACACACTTTAGAAGGGAGAAAGGACCTTATCACTTCTGCGTGATCAGAAAAGGCGACTACCGCTAAATCAATTACTTTAGCATAATCACTTTTAGACAGCAACTCGATCAGCCTAATGATTCCGCTGTTCAATCTTCTTATCGGCTCACCGTGCATAGATCCCGCAGTATCAATAAGAAACAACAATGGAATATGCGGTTCATTCAGTTGCAGAATATCCCTATCATTTTGGGAGGTAATATTAAACTCCATGTACTTATCTACCTCAACGTTGTATATGCTAATTCACGTGCATTTCGATCTAGTATATATACTTCCGATGGAGAGAGCCTAGCTAATTCTTCTGGCTTAACGATAAACTCGCGATTTGTAGCAACACTTATGCTTGTAGAAGAACCAAACCCGTATCCCCATAGATAATTTTGATTGGTGCCAGTATTCTGCGATACTTTATCAACATCGTAATAACCAAACACCTCAGCCCATTTATTGCACGAGACACCCATGCTGTGGGAAAAAACTATGCACTTGCAGGCATTGCCAACAAACGAGTGAAAAAGATTGTCATCCGCGCCGAGCATGGAATATACATCATCCGCTAACATCGTTGTAAGGCACCTTGAAGAAAGTGACTTAATTATTTTCAGGAGTGTGTCATTTGAATTGATATTAATTCCATCTAAGACAAGCATAATTTGCCTGCCCGCAGCCAATACCTCCTTCACTTCATTCATCAGCAGATTCAGCAGGATATCATTGGTGCTTGAGCCTATGTCAATCATCAACATACCATTGTGTTCTACCGCAGTTCGAATATTAACCGCCGCATTGCGACTTCCTTTGTTTGAAAGCACTCCGGCACCTTGATAAGACAATTGCGAAAAAAACGATTGGACATTCGCACGCTCATTTTGCCCCTGCATTAACTGATTTCTAATCTGCACCGCCTTTTGATCCGTTATATGTCCTTGGACAACCGCATCGTCTATTTTATCAAACAATGCATCGTGAGGGCATCTGATAAACATTTCACAAAATGGTGGAATGTTTTTACTCTTAATGAATTCCGCAATGCCTATGATATACTGTTGACCGATTGCGCTAATCCCCGATGGAGACTGTGTCGAATTAATAATCAAATTGCATATCTCTTGATTCGTCCTGTTATAGAAGGGATCATAGACTGATGTGCTTTTTGCAATAATGACTTTGTTATTAGTAAAGGCTGTGGCCGTTGCAATTGCATTTTGCAGATTTATGTTTCCTTCATGCAGAACAACAACTGGAACATTTTGCGACAGTGAGCATGCCACAATTAAAGCGGCCGCCCTTGAGCGATATTGGGGGATTCCTCCAGAAATAATGTAAGATCCTACTTGGGCATCTCTTTCAATAAACCCCTCAATATCACTCGGCTCGTAGCGTGTAATGTTACGTCGAGCCTCGTTGTTCCTTTCTATATTACGAATAGTTTGTTTTGTCCGTCTGTTTGCGAGCCAAGTGTTTACTAATGAAGTAAATGTTCCTATCTTCATCACCCCCTAAACAGATCGAACTGGAATTTAAAAGGTTTCTCAAAAGGTAACCCTACTATGGCCTGTCCTACCCTAAGGCTATTCATATCCCAGTCTTCAACCGTTTTTCCCTCGCGTTTTTCCTCAATTAATGTATTGTTTGCAGAACGGTATTGCTCTAAAACGATATTTTTTCCATATAAATCGGATATAAACTCTCTGGTGGAGGTGTCGTTAGCCTTGAATGCCAGCACCGAAGAAAATCCAGCAGCTATATTTCGTCCTTTGCTTTCGCCGTATATTTCATACAACTGCTCGATGCTCTGAATACCAGCCATTATCTTGACACCAAGACTTCTGCCAAAGTTCACTCCATCTTCAATGTGCTGCAGGTTGGGCAGCAATTTAAATTCATCACATATCAAATATACATTTCCTTCTGGCTTGTTTCTTCCCATAGCCTCCTTAAGCGCCAAATCAAAAAGCAAGCGATATATTGGGGAAAGCGTTTCCCCAATAGACATATCGTACTCGACAAATAGAGTTTTAGCACCTTTTTGCCGTACAAAGTCCCTAACAGAAAATCGACCATCGTCTGCGAATACCCCAATGAAAATCTGCCTAATTACATTTTGCATTTCAGCCAGAACACCAAGGGACTGATCGGACAATCCATCTCCAATGTAACTCAGTACAGAGGATAAATCCGAGAATACATCATTTGACAGTAATTTGGTGATTCTATTAGGCGTCAGACGATCAAGGTAGCTTTTTAGGGCCTTATTGTTAAAATACGCCTTTTTAAAATCCAAGTCATCTGCCCCCATTCTTACGTGGGCAATAATAAGCGATGCCAGCAAATCTCTAGCCGCGTTTGGAAAAAACGGCTGACCGCTTTTTTCTACAGCGTCACGAAAGAACGAACGCATAATCTCGTGGGTGTTATTGTAAACATCGTTGTTATTAAATCCATCTACGACGATTTCTTTATAAATGTTCCACCTGCTTGAAACGTCAGCATGCGCTTTTGAATTTGAAATAACAACATCCCCGGAACGGTAAAACTTGCGCAGGAAGTCGCCCTTTGTATCAAAAATAATCATAACGTCATCTTTTCTTAATTGGCGTTTGATCTGCTGGACAAAGTAGTTAAACACATTCGTCTTTCCACACCCAGTTCCACCAACTAAAAGTGTATGCTTGCTGAGCGTTTCCTCAGAGAAACCTACTGTTGTCTGCTTTTGATTAAAGTAGCCTGGTATATTTACATATGTAGGCCCATTTTTGCTTGGGGGAAGCGTATGGTTAATACTGTCTCCCTGTATGGTTGTTACATTTACCGCCATAATTATCACCTGCTGATTCCATGACCTTCGCTACTGCTATTTGTGGTGCCTTCACTGTCTTCTGCTCCGCCTGACTGTCCGGCTTTATAAGCATCTCTCGCACTGCTTATTCCGTCACTGTTGCCATCAGTATCAGTTGTAACGCTTTCATCTGATACATACGCTTCCCGAACATGTTCTATAGACAAGATTTGGTCGTCGGAATAGCATTCAGTGAGGTCGTTTACCGGAATTTGTCCTAGTTCAGATCCCTCAAAATCGTTCATCGTTTGGGTTTCCGGATCGTAATAACCGTTTGTTGCGTTATGGTAGCTGCCTTGATGAGCGCCATTTAGGTGTTCATCCTCGCTTAAAAACTGAATGTTCGACGGGTCGCCTGCGTATTCTGGATACAGGCTTACAGACTTCATGTGATGCCCTTCATAACCAGACACAGCACCTCTTTGTAAAAGTTCACGCTGCTGACTCGGAGTCCAGTCTCGGGTTCCTTGACCGTTATTTACCCGTTCTTTTTCTTCTTTCCATGCGTTCCTAACGGCATTTTGCCTTTCATTTGACAGGCGCTTTTTTTCTTCGTTTGTTAATCCGCTTGCCATTATTCCGCACCCGCCTCGTATTTCTTGAAACAGTCTATCGCCTCTTTCAAGCATTCAGAGATGCTGGCCCAAGTGCAGTACTGTTCGTCATTTTCATGATCCCATTGAATTACATCGTAGGGAGCATTCAAATTAACACACAGTAAATCACCAAAGTTTAGTTTTGCAAATATCAAGTAGTGATTTGGTATAGAAAATGCGCTGCGCCGTGTCTTTGCATTTGCCTCACGCAATGTCATTCTTTTATCGTTGGGTTCAAGACCGTATATTACAGTTCCCGGGATAAAGATTTCGCCGCCATCAAAATGTTTATACAGCACCGTCAATTCGCTGGGCAAGACGATAGAATTACTTGTCTGAAAATTGAGAATAGAAGTCGTTCCCACTTTTTCGCATAAATCATGATGCTCGCTATAGGTCAAGAGTTCTTTGAATAATTCGGCTGTTTCCATTCATCTTATCTCCTTAATCCACGAACAAGTTTTTTCCCTTGTTCTTCATTGTTTGTTTCTTCTTCGCTTTTATATTGGGAATACACTTCTCGCTTGGCGTCATCCATTGTGTCTCCTTGCTGCCAAGTCTCATAAAATTCTTCGGCATAGTTTTTTCTTATTGATGCCAACGATGCGCTGGCGGCCTCATCATCGCCATCGCCTGATTCCATTTGCTCTTTGATGACCATCAGTTCGGCTCGCATAGCTTTTAGCTCTCGAATCCGATCTTCTCTGCTTTTTTCGGCCAATAATGTCACCTCCTACATTAGATTTCGTCAGCCATGAGCAAAACGTAAGAAACGCAGTGATTGCAATGGTTTCCGGCCATGGCTAAAACCGAAAATCACTCATATGGTATAGAAAGCGGAGCCCCTTTTTGGTAAAATTAATTTGCAGAAAACCAACCGGAAAGGGGCTGGCCGCTATCTACCGACAGAAATCATTCAAGATGTCACGCTGTTTACATCCCAAAGTGCCGCTGCGTTCTATGACAAACTTTTCAGCAGTCTGGACTTCACGCTGCCCAGAGCGGCAACCGGGCGGCGGGGCTTTCCGAAAGAAGCCATGGTCTGTGCTTTTATCGTTATGAAATGCGAGGGGCTCTCTCAGATCACAGATTTGATGGATTATCTGGACAACAGCCGGCTCATTGCCCATTACTGCGGCTTTAACATCATGGAGCCGCTGCCGTCCTACTGGACGTATGACCGTTTCCTTAAAAAATGGATAACGTTGCATTGAAAGAAATTATGGCGGCACAGGTGAAGAAACTCTATGAGATGGGGGTTGTGGATGCCTCATTTATTGGTCTGGACTCCACACCCGTTGCAGCAAATACAAAGCAGAACAACCCGAAATCCTTTGCAAAAAACAAGTTCTCCAAGGAAAACCACCCGAAAAGCGACCCGGACTGCGCCCTCGGCGTCCACTCGGCCTCCAACCAGCACAATGAGCGGCGGTATGAGTTCTACTGGGGCTACAAAAGCCATGTGCTGGTGGACTGCATCTCCGGGCTGCCGCTCTATGAGCTGACCACGCCGGGCAACATCGCCGATTCTGCTGTCGCCGCTGAGATCCTCGCGGCCGCGGATCAGACGATTTCTTTGAAGGAATGCGCCTTCCTTGCCGACAAGGGCTACGATGCGAAAAGCATCTACAATATCGTGAAATCGGTCTATGAGGGCGAGGCATTTATTCCCCTCAATCCACGCGGCACGAAAGCCTTAAAGGCACTTTCTGTCGGTAATCCGGTCTGTGAGGCAGGCCTTGCCATGCGCAAGGATGGCAAGACCACCGACAATGGATGTACCCGGCAGAAATACTGCCGCCCGTTCCGCCAGTCCAAAACGGGTGCGTGTCCCTGCAACCACAAGAATTGGAACAATGGGAAGAAAAACCGGGGCTGCACGAAATATAAAGCCATTCCCGATGACTACAGACTTTCCATTGACCGCAGCTGTCTCTACTTTAAACGGACTTACGCCCTGCGGACGGAGTGTGAACGTTACAACTCTCGTTTCAAATCCACAGGTCAGGAACGGCTGTGGGTGCGTAACGGCGCAAGCGCAGCGAACCTCAATACGCTGGCTCATATCTCCGCTTTAGCGGTTGCGCTGGCCGCCGTTTTGTCCGGCTCTCACTCCTACCGCGCATCCAAATCATTCCGGCGAGGCGCTTAAAGCACCTCCCTCATACGGCTTTTTTCGCTCGGTTTTCCTCCGGGCTTGCTTTTTATGCGTTTTTTCTCTTTGCCGGGTGATCCCTGCTTCCTTTCTCTCTTTGCCTTTTTGTTTTAGGACTTGTTTTGCTCATCTCTATAGATTTCGTCATTATATTTCATTATTAGCTCAATAGGATATATTTTTAAGTCGTCAACCATTTCCTTTGTTGCATTAAAGTTATGAAAGAAAAAGATTAATGCAATATAAGCTGCCCACGACATTTTTCTTTTTCCTGTTTCAATACCATAATATGTCTGCCTAGACATACCGATTAAGTTCGCAAGTTCCTCCTGAGATATGGCTGCTTTTGCTCGCAAGGCAACTAAGTTTTCTTGTAATATGGCAATGCTTGTCTCTTTATGCTGCGGTGTGATCATCCACTTTTCTCTAATCATTTGTAGCCATCTCCTTTTCGTAACAATTAATAAGCATAAGTTTGTTGCAAAGCCGCAATAGTATTGGCAAGCTCTTCTTGTGGGATCCTGTTCATGACCTAGAGACTTACGATTTTCAGTCAGTTTTTTATTGACTATTGCCCGATCATCTATAGTCAATTTATTCTTGCGCCATCGTGAGAGGCTTGCTTCGTTAATAGTTTCACAATGGTGTTTTGTTCTGTAACAACCCACATTGCAATAATAGTGAAAATCATAGAGTAAACAACTCCACATTGATTTTCCAATATTATACAACGCGACAAATTATTTGTCAATATGACAAATGAAAAATGCAGCAATTAATATTAACGATGCGATTATTGTCTTTTTTGCAGATCACTAATAAAGAAGAGTCTGGTTCTTTACTGATGATTTGAGCCATAAACAGGAGACGAAAAAAACGAAGGTGCTTAGCACAAAGAGTAATATATGTAGAATCCGGAAATGATTTTGGTTCGACCAGGTGTCACATTTGGTTCTGGGCTTAACATCATTACTCAATTTTTTATGGCTCAATCATTTTTCTTGTGGGATTGAAGTGAAGTAGGGTGTGCGTGTCAGTGTTCGTACTGGTATGCTTTTCGTAGCAATCAGCACGGGAGGCTCCGCCATGCAGTACATTCATTTGCCCTCTGGACTAACTGGATTTCGAAACTCCATGACCACCATAGAGATGGCCCAATCAGGCCGGGAGGTCTACTTGCTGCACGGAGAACTGGAACGAGGCGAGGTTCCTTTCTGCCCTGCGTGCGGTCAGAAAATGCACATCCACGGGAGCAGGATCACCATGCTCCGGCACCTGTGCTTTGGCTCCCGTCTTAGCGCAGTCAGCTTTGAGAAGCGGCGGTATCGCTGTCCTTGCTGTGGGCATACGGAGATGGAGAGCGTCCCCTTCAAGGCGGCCGGTCATAACATCACCCGTGAGCTGTTGCAGTTCACAAGGGATCTTCTGGCCTATGGGTTTACCAACAAGGAGGTATCCGAATTGACTGGCCTTGGAAAAAACACGGTGAAAGAGATTGACCTGCAACGGCTCAAGGACAAGTACACGGTGGACGGCAAAACCCTCATAAAGCCTGAGAAACAGGCTCATTTTCTCGGCGTGGACGAGTTTAAGCTGCACAACGGCTACAAGTACGCCTCCCTCATCATCGACATGGAGAGCGGACATGTCCTGTGGCTCGCACACGGCAAGCGCAAGCGTACCGTCTATGACTTCATAGATCATGTAGGCAAGGCTTGGATGGACGGCGTGGAGGCTGTTGCCTGTGACATGAACTCGGATTTTCAAGAGGCATTTGAGGAACGATGTCCCTATATCCAGCCTGTTTTTGACTACTTCCACCTCGTCAAGAACTTCAACGAAAAGGTTGTTGGTGCCATCCGCAAGGACGAGCAGCGAAGGCTTGCTGCCGAAGGGAACACAAGGGCCGTTGCCGCTCTAAAGAAAACCAAGTATATTCTCACATCGTCCAAAGACACCCTGCGCCGCAAGGACGAGGAAGCCGCTGAGGGCAAGGTCATCTCCCATGGTGGAGAACTATTCCCTCAGCCTGTTGTTGTCCGCAAATCCGGCTATGTCCAGCGACACGAGGAACTTATCCGGCAAAACCAGCTTTTCTTTACTCTGGACATCATCAAGGACAAATTGGCAAATGCCTACAAGCAGACGGACGAGGCGGCCATAGCGGAGGAAATGTCCGACATCATGGACATCTGCACCGTTACGAAGAACAAGCGCTTGCTCTGGTTCCGTCGTATTCTCGATGCGCATTTTGAGGGCATTATTGCCCATGCTACTTTCAATATCTCCGCTGGCAGGATCGAGGGGATCAACAACAAAATCAAGACTCTACGGCGCAAGGGCTACGGCTATCCAGATGACGATTACTTCTTCCTGAAGCTGTTCGATGTCAGCCGGAAACCCTACATTAGAAATCCTTCATCCCACAACTTTTATGATTGACCCATATTTTTCATAAGTTGTCGGTTTTGTTCGACATTTGTATGCACAAAAAAATCCAGCACCAAGCCCATCTCTGAGCTCGGTGCTGGATAAAATAAGGCTTCGCTTTACGGATTCACTACCCCGTATCCGAGGATCTCATAATGCCCCACCGGGTACTGATTGACCCGGCAGCTATCGCTGGAGTTGCCCTCGACGGTGTAAACAATGCCGTTTTCGACCTTTTGGACGATACCGACATGATCGGCCTGACCGTCCTGTGGACCGGAGCTGCCCTTGTTGTCCCAATCGAAGAAGATAATCATGCCGGGTGAGGGCTCCATGGCGTTATCCGCCCACAACCCACGCTTCCGGAACCATTGGACACCGTTGACACATCCTGCGAACTTCGGAATGACGCCGATATCGATGTATCCGCATTCGTTTGCGCACCAACTGACGAAGCAGGCGCACCACTCCACGCGGCTGCCGAAGCCATACCATGACCAATACGGCTCTCCACCCACATTGCCCACCTGTGACAGTGCCACGGCAACGATCTGGTCATCCACTCCGTAGATTCCGTAAAGCACCGCCGCCCACATGCTGCTGTCCTGTGCAAGCAGCTCCGCAAGCTGCTGCTTTTGATCCTCATTGAAGCCGTATTGCGCAGCTATTGCCGCCATAGAGAATGTGCGCAATGGCATTAACCTGATGCGGCCTCAGCGTGATCTCCGGGTTGATCCCCACGAAATTCAAATAGCTGCCGTCATATGCACGGGGGCGAATGCTGTTGAACTTTTCGTTATACAGCTTGGTCAGCTTTTCGCGGCGCTCCGGATCGCTCCAAATCCAGTCGGCAAAGGCCTGCTTGATAAGCTCCTGCTTTCCCTGGGCGATGGCGGTTTCTTTCTTGTTGAGCACAGCCGTTTTCCTGCCGTTGGCATCCTCGATATAGTCGAAAATCCTCACGTCACGGAGGTTCAGGGTTTCCTCCATGATTTTATAGCCGTTAACTCTGCTCGTTCCATAGGTGTTGTGAGCTTTCACATTGCTGCGGTCGTAGGACTTACCCTCCACATTCCATTCGCCGGTGTACTGTGCGTAGTGAACATGAATGTTCCATTGGCAGTAGCGAGGGGGCTGAACAGCTCAAACATGAACTCCTCGATGATTTCCGGGGGCAGCCATGTTGCCCCAAGCCTCACGGAAATTTCACTTGCCGTCAGGTCAACCGGCTGTACCGCCTCAAGAGCACGGACATTCTCACCGTAATTCTCGGGGTAGATCTCCGCACTCTGCTTTGCCCAACGGAGCTTTTCACGGACATTGCCGGAGAGATATTCATCGGCAGGGAGATACTTCGGCTTGCCGTCCTCTTCGCTTATGTGCATGGGGTTGAGGAAAATGACGCCCTTCAAATCCTCGAACAGCTCCTGCTCGTTTTTTTCCGGTGAGCTGTGACATATACGGCATATCGATTCTTGCTTTTTCTGCAAGGGACAGTGCATAGGCCTCGGAAGCCGTGTCAACCGACTGCACCGTTACCTTCTGCTTGATGGTTCTCTTGGAGAACATATCCGCCTTGCGAAGGAAGTTGCCTTCATCGTCCAGCACCTCCAACGAGGAAAGCAAGCAGTAGGAGCTGTCGGATTTGAACGCCGAATTGTTGGCTCTGCCGCTGATAAGCCCGTATTTCTTGCTAAAGTCGTCATAGAGCCGATTGAGCTTTTCCTGTTCTGCCTTGATATCGCCATCGGGATAGTCCTCCGTCTGGTACTCGATCAGCGTCCGGGCGCAGTCTCGGATACCGATCATGCCCTTGATACGACTTTCGGCAGTTGCAGAAACATCCACGGGGTTCATGCGGCTGTTTTCCCGGTAATAGATTTTGCCGTCCACCACTGTGAAGCTGAAGTTCCGCACATCCGGGTCGGCGGGGATAGAATGGTCTTCCGCCTCCGCCTCTATGTCATCCAACTCAAGCTCGGTAATCTCGGCATGAATGTTCTGGATGGCATCCCGCAAGAGGTCGCCAAGCTCTGCATTTTCATAGGCAATACAGGCGGACTCCATGCCATGGGGTCCACTGACCATCTGCATATCGCCCAGCACCATTTCGGGGTTGGACACAAAATAGGCGTTCATCCGGATTCCATTGGCATCGGTGACCAGATGTACCCATTCGGGTTCAATGTCGATCAGCCTGTCGCGCTTTTGGAGGAAGAGGATGTCCGATGTGACCTCCGTACCGGCAGCGGCCTTGAAAGTGTCGTTGGGCAACCGGATAGCACCGAGCAGGTCAGCTCTCTGCGCGATATATTTTCGGACATTGGGATTTTCCTTGTCCAGCGTACCCTTTGAGGTGATGAAGGCAATCACGCCGCCAGGCCTGACCTTATCCAAGGTGCGGGCGAAAAAATAGTCATGAATGAGGAAAAGGTTTCCTTCACCTCACCATGAAAAATCACCTGAATCAGCCAAGTTTTCTGATTGCTTCGAATTACTAAGGGGTCACGTTGCAGAATCGCCGCCCGAGGCTTGATTCGATTTTTCCGTATCGCCTCGGCGCAGGCAACGTCATTGACCAGCCATTTTCCGAATACGGCATAACTGAGTTCCTGCATCGTGCGATTGACCAGCAAAGGGGTTCCGTCCAATCGTGAAAAACATACACCATCCGGAAGATTGTCCAGACTTTCCTTGATCGAGTTTTTCCCGATTTCTTTTTTTTGACTCTTACGAATCCATCGGATAAAAAGCATTTCCAGAAGGAAAAGAACGATGAGTACGACGAGCAGATATCCGACCGGAACGGATAGAAACTTCCTACCGATCCGCATTTTACGGCTTCCGATCTCCGCTAAAACTTGTGTTGCGAAAAAACAGACGGAAAAGAGGAGAAGACTGCCAAGAAACGCAAGAGATTTCGGCCGCATGTCCACCATTTCAACGACGATGCGGATGCTGAGCATTAATAGAAATAGGCAGAGGGTAAAGAGAAGCGAAAGGGTTCCTTCCGGTATGCTATGCAAGGTCATTTGCCTCTCCTTCCACCGCGATACGCCAAAAAGCTTGGGTTCCTTCCCAAGTTTCCTCAATGCGAAGCGTGACACCATCTTCCGTTTTTTGCACCTGATCCAAGATAGAAAAATGCTCTGTTGTTTCCATCGTCATCGTCCAAACCGGACATTTCCCCTGTTCTACCAGATCAATCGACAGCGAAGAGAGAAACGAAAAATGGGGCTCAAGAATGGTCTGAAACACCGCATATATTCGTAGACACACCGCTGCATCGACAAGATTATTGCTCTGCCAATGCAAAGCGGTTGTAACACCTCTTAATCGTAGGTAATTCAGCGATTCGGAAATCGCCAGGCCGACCTCAGCGAGAGGAAGCTGTTCTTTCGTTTTGGCCAGTAAAAACAAATTGGAATAACGTTTGATGTACACGTTGTAAATGCAGGCGTCTTTCAGGGCATGTTCAAACGCTATCTCCTCTTCCGGCATATGCGCTATGATCTCTTTCAGACGATGAAATTGAGGATTCAACTTGGCATCGATCGCCAAACGAATTTGCTTCTGCTCGTCAAGTTGCGCCATTTTTTCCTTTAATTTATTGTCCGCGTCAAGAAGATCATTTTCGCTCATCATATCCTCGTTCAGAGCAAAGAGGCGAGCTTTTAAGGCGTTAAAATCGGTTAAGTCCACAAGCCAGAACGATCTTCCTCCTTGAATTTCAGCACTTTCCAAAAGTGTATTGGCATCAAGAGATACAGGATGCGCTTTGGTTTTCATGAGCAGATCGCTGTTGACAACCGGTCCTTTGTTCGGAGCAATAACCATCTCCCCCTCTGCATCCATGATGCCGATATTCAGCGCAGACATTTTTATGAAACGTCCATAGCCTCTATTGGAAGGCAAAAGCCTTGTAAGCACCAGCGCTTCAATGAATAAAATCACCGTTAAAATATTAAATTCTGCGCTTTTTATCATTAAGCGAATGGGATAAAACGGTTTCCAATCGAAAACATAAAGCAGCGTATATAGCATCCACAAAGAGAGAATTCCGATCGGCAGAGCAATCGGTTTGAACTGTTTTGTGGAAAAAGATGGGATAAGTGTACAGATGATCGTGGCCATCGCCAAAAGCAAGATATAGATGAGGGTCAAATAAAATACGGGGCCATATTGGTCGGCTCCTTTATCCGTTAAAGAAAACGCAAGTCCGTGAAACCCGTTTGTCAAAATGAGCAATACAAGAAGTTCCGTCGAAATCCACAACAGATTCCAATATTTATTGATGCGTTCCCGTTCCGACTTGTTAATCGATAACGAGGTGATAAAGACGAGATGAACAATATTGAGCGTGAAACAATAGTAGCCATAGCGAATATACTGTTTTGCCAACGGATTCTCCAGCAAAATTTCGTATTTTACTGTGCGCAACGCCAAATAGCCGATAAGCAACAAGCTGACGCTCTGAAAAATACGAATCGAAGATGTGCGCAACAGACGGTTTTCCATATTCCGTCGCCATAAAAAAATGATAAAGCCATACAGACAAAAAATCAGAACATGAACCGAAAAATGAATCACGTGAAAGGCGTCTAAAAAATGCAAAGTGATCGCCGTGAATACGAAAAGGAGAGAAAGGCAATAGCTAAGAGCCTCTTTACGATACATAATTCCTCCTTTCCTGCTGACGGGCATAAAGAACGATACACGCAACGCTCGGCTTTTGATGCGCATCATTGTTCCTTTTATAAGGCGACTTCCCGCTTACCGAAAACTAAAACAGCATAAAGAGAATATGCGCAAAAATGCCTGCACACAATCCGCCGATGGTATGGCTTAAAATCGAACGACCGGTCAAATCTTTGCAACCAAGCGCTTCCATCATCGCAACGTGTGTGGAAAGATAGCCTGACCAGCACATGCAAATCGCGGTGAAGACGGCGATGTCATTTCCGCTAACTGCACCAACCTGTGCCATGTTTTTCACCACGCCGATAGCGGCGCCGCTGGAGCCCAGAGCGGTAATGGGGACAGCGATACCTTCCGCACTGGTAAACCCGAAGAGCGGACGAAGCACAAACGAGAGTTTCTGTCCAATCCAGGGTAGGACAGGAACGCCTTCGCCGGCCGCTCCGGTATAGACGCCACCGGCTCCCGGACCGTTGGTAAGCAAAAGGACAATCGTGCAAATGCCGAGGACGCCGGGGATGATGGCCATACCCATATCCACCCCTCGTTTCCCGCCATCTAAGAGCGCCTCAATAAAACGCTGACCGACGCTTCCTTGACGGACGATACGCATGGTCGAAGGCAACTTGCCCTGTACGGTAAAGCCTTCTTGCGCATGAGTGCCATATTTCTTTTTGGTCGCCCGAAGCATCAGACGCACGCTCACCACACTGCCGAAGACCGCGCCAAGATTGCCCAGAAGGGCGGCTTTTAAGGCACCTTCCACAGGAAGTGCCATCATGGTAGTCGTGGTAATCAGCCCCATACCAAATGCCGTGCCCAAATTTGTCAGTGCCGGCTTTTGGTAATTCTTAAAATAGCGAATGAAGTTTTCTTCTGTGGCCAAGGTTAAAATGGCCGGATTATCGGATAAGTAACAGTTCATAACACCCAAGGAGGCTGCCCCGGGCAAATCATAAATGGGCTTCATGATGAGTGAGAGCACTTTATTCACTAACGCAATCAGGCCGAATTCCGAAAAGAGGCCGGACACTGCGCCGGCCATTACGGAGATGGCCATAATATAAAAGCAGGTGTGCATCAGGCTTTCATAGGCCGTGTTCATGAGCGTCATCAACATATTTGTTGCACCCATAACCTTCCCCATGCCGATAAAAAAGCCGAAGAAGCAAAGAAGAAATAAAACGCTTTCCAGACCGAAAATTTTTTTTAATCGTTGTTCGCCGTCCACCCTCAACCCTCCTCTATAACTATATATACGATATAAAAATTATAGCAAATCCGCCATAAGATGGAAGGTCTATGAACGGTAATGGGTACAATGATAGAAAATTCTTACACGATTCGGTACCGGTTTTGCTCTTTGTGTCGTATGTTTACAAGTCCGAAGGAGGCTTCTATGGATTATCCGTTGTTGCTCTATTTTTTTGTCTACGCATCCATCGGTTGGATGATGGAGGTCGGTTATAACGCCGTTCATTCCGGACGCTTTATCAATGCCGGCATGCTCAGTGGCCCATGGTGTCCCATCTATGGCTTCGGCGCTTGTGCGGTCCTTTTATTTCTCTCCGATATTGCAAATACCAATAAATTGCTTCTGTTTTTTGGCTCTATGCTGATCGCTTCCATCATTGAACTGGTAACCGGGTTTGTGTTGGAGAAATTACTGCACCGGAAGTGGTGGGACTATTCCGATCGACGCTTGAACCTTGGAGGCTATATCTGTTTAGAATATTCCCTCCTCTGGGGCATGTGCTGCTTTGTGCTGTATGAAGCCGTGCATCCTCTTCTACGCCGTTTGATCCGCTTGTTGCCGGTGAAACTTGCTTGGATCATCACATCGGTTTTGCTTCTGCTGATTCTCATCGATGCGACAAGCATGGCCGCCACCCTTCTCGGTCTCAACAAAAAGTGGAAATGCTCGGCAAAAATCAGCCGCGATATGCGAAAAGTATCTGATCAGATTGGTGAGCGTGTCTATGTGCATACACGCGACCTCGAAGAGAAACGCCAGGAACTTCAAGAAAGCGAAGCGGCAAAACGCATCGAAAAACGTCGCGAAAAGCTTCTGGATCGCTGGCTGGCATTCAGTGAAAAGCGAATGCTCAAGGCCTTCCCCCACCTAATGCGGGAAAATGAAGACGAAAAGAAGGACGCGGAAGGAAAATAATATGCATTATCTCTTAGTCGATATCGGCTCTACGTTTACCAAGGGCAGCCTCGTCGATACCAAAAAACACCGCATTATCGGCCACGGAAAGGCCATTACCACCATTGAAACCAGTGTCATGCACGGCATTCGGGAAATGCTTTCGGATCTTGAACAAGATGCTCATCAGCGCGGACACCGGCTGGTTTTTACGGATGGTAAATGTTGGGATCGCGCGCTGCTGTGCTCTTCTGCGGCCGGCGGTCTCAAAATGATTGCTGTCGGATTAGGACGACACCTCACCGCGGAAGCCGCCGCCCGTTCCGCCTTAGGTGCCGGCGCACGCATATTAAAAACCTATGCGTTGGAACTTTCCGATGACGACTTGCGCGAAATGGAGCGCCTGCATCCCGATATTCTCCTGCTCTCCGGCGGAACGAATCATGGAAACCGTCGAAGCCTTGTGGATCATGCGCGAAAGCTCTCTACCCTTTCGATTCGCTTTCCCATCGTTATTGCCGGAAATACGGAAGTTGCGAAAGAAGCGGCCGATATTCTTTCCGATTTTGACGTGACCGTCACGGAGAATGTCATGCCGCAGGTGAACGTTCTGAATGCCGATCCGGCACGTCGTGAAATTCGACGTCTTTTCATGGAGCGCATTACCCACGCCAAGGGGCTGGACGAAGTAAGTGCAACCATCGGGCCGGTGCTGACGCCTACGCCGGATGCCGTTTTGCAAGCAGCGCGCCTGCTCTCTCTCGGAACGACCAATCGCCGGGGTATGGGAGATTTGCTGCTTGTGGACATCGGCGGAGCGACGACGGATATTCACTCGGTGGGCAAAGGAAAACCCGCCTCCCCCGTCATTTCCATCGACGGACGCGAAAGCGAGTTGCGCATAGAAGGCTTGCAGGAACCTTTGGATAAGCGCACCGTTGAAGGCGACCTCGGCATGCGTTATTCCGCCTGGAGCCTTTATGAAAGCGTGGGCAGCGAAGCGCTTGAAGCACTTCATCCCGCCGACTACGCCAAGGAATGCGCCATGCGCGCCGAGCACATCAAATGGATTCCGAAAACGCCGGAAGATTTTGCCATTGATCGCGCGTTGGCTCGATCCTGCGCGCAAATGGCTCTCTCTCGGCACGTCGGCACGCTTCGCCGCGATTACGAGAAAGGGCGCTATATCTACTACCTCAGCGGAAAAGATCTGTCGTCTTTTTCCACCATCATCGGGACGGGTGGCGTCCTGGTTCATCAGGATCAGCCGGCGTATATTTTGCGTCCGGATACGCACCTACTCTATCCGCAGCATCCGAAGCTATATCTGGATCGTTCATACATCCTTTCGGCCATGGGGCTGTTAGCAACCGAAGAAGCGGATGTAGCTTTTGATCTGTTATCCTCCTCACTCACGCGACTCTAAAAAAAAGCCGGTTGTCCGTTTTCCCGACAACCGGCTTCTCTTCTTTTTTTCGCCGTACCGATAGGATTTGTTCCCTCGGCTTAACTTTCCTGCAAATATGCGCGCTCAAAATGATCCCGATTCGGATCAAGCAACAGCATTGCCTCATGCAGATACTCTTCTTTTGAACGGTCACAAGCCGCAGCAAAACGAGCGGCTTCTGGGGTCTTTTCGGTCTCTTTCAATAAACGATACGCCGCATAGTAGGCAGTTCCTTGTGCGCGCGGATCATTCATTTTTTGCGAAAATTCAAGGGCTTGTTGCAGTGACGTTACCGCCTTATCCGTATCGCCTTCCTTCCAGGCAATAAGAGCCACATATGCGTCCAAAACGGGACGTTTCCAGAAGGAATCGAATTTGCCGTAGAGCGGATAGGCGCGGGCGAATTCGGCCTTGGCCTCTTCATAACGGTCCAATGCGAAAAGCGCCTTCCCTTTATTAATGTAGAATACGGACATGGCGGAAAGAGCATTCTTATCTCGTGAAAGCGTAATGGCTTCTTCAAATTCCTGAAAGGCTTCCTCGTAGCGCGCCTGATGAAAGCGAATTTCTCCAATGTAATTGTGCGCTGCTGCAATGTTGATGGCATAACGGCGGGCAACTTCCGGCGTGACGGTAAAGGTTTGAATGGATTCGTTCAAAAGTTGCTCAGCCATCGTATGATGGCCGGTCATAATGTTGTATAGGCCTTTCAAGCGCAACAAAATGCCGATTTCCTTATGGTAATTGCACTGCACCGCTAAATGCAGCGCGCCTTCAATGTAGGAAAGCATCTCTTCCGCCTGGTTGGTTTGAATATTATAGAAAATGAACTGTTTATAACCTTCCAGCTCATAGTCCTTATCGTTGAGCGTTTTTGCCTTGCCGACAGCCTCGCGCATATCTTTAAGCCCTTCCGCATAGGCCCCGTCACGAATAAGATAGCGTCCCTTCATGTAATAAAACTGCATTTCCAGACGCGTCAAATCGGTACCGGAGGTATTGCTCTGCAGGACGTGAAACTTTTCTTCGAGCGTTTCAAACATGCTTTGCAGGCGGTCACGGGAAATATACGCTTCTTCTCCCGCATCCGCTTCCTGGATGCTCAAAATTGGAAAGAGCTCGTGCGAAAAGTTCAGATAATAATTGAGCATCTCCA
Organism: Murdochiella massiliensis; assembly: GCF_900059565.1. Lineage (GTDB taxonomy): Bacteria > Bacillota > Clostridia > Tissierellales > Peptoniphilaceae > Murdochiella > Murdochiella massiliensis. The sequence continues at coordinate 1,079,597 of NZ_FIZW01000002.1, read as the reverse complement.
GCTCAAACTGAATGCTTTTGAGCGGTTCTTCCGCACTGGTATAGTGATAGACCAGCTTTGAATAGAGGTAGAGCGACGGCTTGATTTTCAGTGAATCTTCCAAAATCTGCGCAATGCGCTTGTGGATCACGCGACACTTGGAATGTGGTTGCATCATATAGATGTATTCTCTCAGCTTGACGTGCGTAAAACGAATGCCGATGTCGCTTTCATGCGCCCGCTCCGTCAAAATATTAATGTGTTCCAAATGTTCAATCAACCCGATAATATCGGACTCGCTTCGCCCCATCAGATTTGTCAATACGGAAAGCGGCGCCTCATCATAGAAAAAGCTGACCAGATCCAAAACATCGCGCTCAGGCTTGGATAAATACGCAAAGCGCGCCCGCAACGCGTCCTTCATCTTTTCCGTCATCAGCGAATCGATTTCGGATGTCGTCAACAACTGCACGTACTCCGTCAAAAAGAAGGGATTGCCTTCCGTTTCCTGATAAATTTTTTCCATAATTTCCGAAGAAACGGGCTTTTTCAGTGCTTCCTTGATAAAGGCAAAGGACTGTTCCCGGTCAAAGCGATGCAGAACAATGGACTCCACAAGACCGTAGCTGTTAAGCGTAGCCAGCGCATCTTCTAATTCCCGATTCATCTCCGGACGTGCCGTCAGCAAAAAAATCGCATGCTTTTCCATGCGCAGCATGACGGAAGTCAAAAGACGTACGGACACGTCATCAAGCCATTGAATGTCTTCCAATACAATAATCAGAGAATGGGAGCGTGCAATTTCACGCATCCCTTCAAGGAAGATCTGCGTCAGTAAATCAAAGTTAAGTCCCTTGCTGACTTCCGGAAAGAACAATTCCTTGGTGGCGGATTCCAGAGGAGGAAACAGTTGTTTCATGGTGCTGTCCCAATAGGTGGGTAGGGGGATGCCCAAACGCTCAAGCGCTTCACCCATGCGCTCAATGAGCACCGCAAAGGGACGGAGCGCATATTCCTGCTCGGCATTGTAACAGTAGGCCTGCAAAATAACAGCATTTTCTCCGGTTTCTTCCAAGGTTTTTCGTAACAGCGCGCTTTTTCCGATGCCGGCCTCTCCTTTAATCAGCTGAGATTTCGCCTGATGCTTCGGCAGAAGTTGTAAATTCTTCTGCAGCAACGCACGCTCCTGGAAGCGGCCGTAAAAAAATTCTTCATGGAGATTAACGTGTCGTTCACTCACATCAATCTGATTCACCGCTTCTTCATAAATCGTTTTGGTTTCGATATCGGGACTGACGCCAAGTTCGTCACGCAAGAGTTTTTTGAGATTGTAATAGGTTTCAATGACTTTGCCGGTTCGCCCGGTTTTCGCATAATAGCGCATGAGAAGGCGCACACTGCGTTCGTCGTATTCATCCATGTCGATGAGCGTATGGATGGATTTTTCGACGTGTTCGTTGTGTCCCTCTTCAATTTCCTTTTCCAGCTGCTGATAGGCATGGGCGATGTACTTTTCCTCGTAAAACCCGCGCATACGCGTCACCCAAAAATCGTATTGTTCTGAATCCTTTACATAAAAGCCCTGCAAAAAGGGTCCCTCATAAAGCGCCAAGTTGGCTTTGGGATCTTCGGCAAATTGTGTGGCATCACAAACGATGCCGAGCGAGCGGTTCAATTCGAGCAACAGTTTCTTCGGAGAGAGGATAAAGTCTTCTCCGATGCATCGTTTTGCCTGATAAATGGCATTCCGTAAATTTTTCTTCGCAATCGCTTCGTCCTCATCCGGCCAAAGCAATCCGGCAATTTCGGTGCGAGTGATGGTCTCATTGACCGCCAAATAATAAATCATGGCATTGATTTTGTTATAGGGAAAAAAGATTCGTTCGCCATCCCTCTCGACATGAGGCACGCCGAATAGTTTGATGCGTATGGTCATGAGCCCCTCCTCTCTACGCTGCTACGTCATTTCTTCTCCTATTATACTATACGTCAAAATATCGTCCACGATTTGACGGAAAAGAAGACAATGTTTTCCTCTTTTCCTGCTAAATTAGAAAGAAAAAGCGGATAATCGGTTCCGGATATTTTATTACCTTTGGACGCTTGCCCGATACACTGTGCATGACGAGCCTGCAAAGGCTTATTTGCCAAGCCATAGACCGCACGCAACACCGTCTTTCGTTTGACAAGGGCGGAAAAACGGTTCCCGTGTCGGTCCGCCACAGCCAAAAAGCCATTCTCCCGATTTCTGAATGGCAGTAGGAAATAACAAGGTAACATGAAACAGCAATAAGGAGGAAACATGGAAAAAGTAATTTTGAATGGTTCGGATTTGACGCTGGATCAGCTGGTTGCCGTTGCACGCAATCACGCGACCGTCGAATTGGCCCCTGAAACAGTGGACGCCGTAAAGAAATCCCGCGGTATCGTCGAAAAAATCGTCGAAGAAGAGCGTGTTGTTTACGGTATCACGACCGGCTTCGGTTCTCTGCACAATGTTCACATCTCCAAAGAAGACTGCGTACAGCTGCAGGAAAACCTGATTCGTACCCATGCCGTCGGCGATGGCGCTCCGCTTCATGAAGACGAAGTTCGTGCCGTCATGCTGATTCGTGTCAACTCCCTGGTCAAAGGTGTTTCCGGCGTTCGCCTGATCACCGTCCAGACGCTGATTGATATGCTCAACAAGAACGTTGTTCCGCACATTCCGGAAAAAGGATCCTTGGGCGCCAGCGGCGACCTGGCTCCGCTTTCCCATATGGTTCTGCCGATGCTGGGTCTTGGCCGTGCATTCTACGAAGGCAAGCTCATGAGTGGCAAAGAGGCCATGGCGAAAGCCGGTATCGAGACCATCCATCTGGAAGCCAAAGAAGGCTTGGCGCTGAACAACGGCACCACCGTTCTTACCGCCGTCGGCGCTCTTGCCACCTATGATGCGATGCAGCTCTTAAAGCTGTCGGATATCGCCGGTGCCCTTTCTCTCGAAGCCCATCGCGGTATCATCGACGCCTTCTACGAGAAACTGCATGCCATTCGTCCGCATGCCGGCTGCATTGCGACCGCAAAGAACATCCGCAACCTGACCGAAGGCTCGACCTACCTGACCCATACTGCCGAATTGCGCACGCAGGATGCCTACACGCTCCGTTGCATGCCGCAGATTCACGGTGCAAGCAAAGATACCATCAACTACGTCGCATCGAAAGTCGCCATCGAATTGAATGCCGCTACGGATAACCCGATCGTCATTTCCGACACCGAGATCATCTCCGGCGGTAACTTCCATGGTGAGCCGATGGCACAGCCGTTTGACTTCCTGGGCATCGGTGCAGCCGAAATCGGTAACGTCTCCGAACGCCGCATTGAGCGCTTGGTCAACCATCAGCTTTCTGACTTCCCGTCCTTCTTGGTCAAACATCCGGGTCTCAACTCCGGCTTCATGATCACGCAGTACAGCGCCGCTTCACTGGCATCCGAGAACAAGGTTCTTGCCCATCCGGCAAGCGTGGACTCGATTCCGTCCTGCGAGAACCAGGAAGACTTCGTCTCCATGGGCACCATCGCGGCACGCAAAGCGCGCGACATCGTCCGCAACAGTCTGCGCTGCGTCGCCACCGAAATGCTCGCTGCGGTTCAGGCCATTGACTTCCGCAAGGAAATGACCGACGGCAAACTCGGTGTTGGTACGCAAGCTGCTTATGACGCCGTTCGTGAAAAACTCAACTTCATCGCCGATGACCACGAAGTGGAAATGTACGATGAGCTCGAGAAGATCACCGCGCTTCTGCTTGACGGCAGCCTGCTGAAGGCCGTTGAAGAGAAAGTGACCTTGGATCTTCAGTAATTCAAGTACAGCGAAAAAACAAAAAGGAGAGGAAACCTTCACGGTTTCCTCTCCTTTTTATCGTTTTGTCCTGAAACGAAATCCTATTTTTTTCTGCAAAGTGACGTTCCTCGTCATCGTCAAAGGAGCGATTGCGGATAATGCAGGTCGTTATGCGTGTTATCCTTATGCTTGGCTGTCTCTCGATAACGAAAGCTTTCTTACTTCAACGATAATCAATCCGGCAAGCCAAAGCGATACAAATTCAAGATTCACCCAGTCAAAAATTGCCGGGTATTCCACCACCGGCATAATACAGGTGGCGTAAAACACACCACTTGCGCCTAAGCAAAGCACACCGCCAATCACAAAGGGCTTGCTGAGGATGGTTCCTTGCTCACGATAATGCAGAACCAAATAGACAACGAGCGTCACAACAAAAAGGATGCCAATCACCCATTTGGCAAAAGTGAGGAAGGAAAGAAAGAAGTCAACCGAACCCGATTTTTGGGGCGTAGCAATTTCCGTCATTGCCATCCACTTTTCAGGGGTCATTTGACGAAAATTGATGAATGTCTCATGTTGAAGGACAAAGACAGCAGAAAAAAAGAGCAGTTGCCAAAGAATATTCAGAGGAATTGCCCATTTTAGCCAATCATGCCAATCCGGTTTCATCCTTTTGGTATTCATAAAAGCTCCTTTCTCCATAATAAGATGTCCTTTTCGCTATTGTATTTACCCCCCCCTCTATGCTAAAAACAGGAGCCTAAAGCCTTATTCTTTTTCATATAGCGCATAATGCTGCGGCGCTTCAAAGAAAAAGTCTGCACGATCAATGAGCCGGTAACCGGGAAATTCCCTCTCTTCTCCTCTTGTGACGATGAAATCGACACGTTTCTCAAGGATCGCATCCTCCTGCTCCTGCTCCATTTCTGAAGAAGGAAGATTCAATCGGCAAAAAGCGCGAACATTCGGTACGATTCCGGTCACCGTGTAAAAGCCGCCATCCAGGAAGCCGTAATTTAGAAGCGTCGGGTGTTCTTTTTTTTGGATCTGTTGCGCAAAGCGATATTGAGGCAACTCTTCGCGAGCGGTTCCTCGCAAATAGGCATTCGGTGAGAAAAACGTGGCGTAACTGACAGCAAAAGCTAACGTCAATATGCCGGCCTGAACGAAAGAAGAAAGCGCTTTTCGCTCGCCACGCCTTTCCTTAGTCCTGTTCTCTTGCGACGTTTCCATCGATACTCCCCTGCGATTCCTGAAAACGCGTTGCCAAAAGACGGCTGACCATTCAACCAACGCGGCACATCCGATACAGGCAAAAACAGCGAGTGGCAGCGCATAGTAAACATAAAATCGTCCACCAATATAGATAAAGAACAGCAGAAAAAACGCCTGAACCAACAAGTGAAGAAAGGTACGCAAAGGACGATAAATCAAACACCAAAACAGACCAAGCGCCCCCATGCTGAACACAAGGCCGAGCGTTGCCCTGGCAATCCCATAACCGGTTTTCAGGTTGGAAAACAGCGAATTTCCTTCTCCATCAACACGTGAATAGGAAAACAAATTATCGATAAAATAGCCCTGAACGAGATCCGATAGCGCCCCTTGCAGAAGAAAATAAAGCAAGATGGGAACCGTAATCAGCAGTAGGCCGACAAATATTCCTCCAAATAGACGAAGCAAAGCGCCCATACCGGCCTCTTTCACCGTGACAAACGCCACCATGAAAATCCAGCCGATATAAAGGCCTACCAGCGTGTATTTGCTCCAGAACACCATGCCCGAAGTGATTCCGATCGCGACGGCTTGTCCAAAGTGCATCGGCTGTTTTCTTTCCACTACCAACAGCCCCTGATAAAGTGCATAGGCAAGCGGTGCCAATGCCAGCTGTTCGACACTGTCCCCATGTGCAAAGGGCCGTGATGAAAAAACGAGTGCGCCCATTAAAGGAAGAAGAACAAGCACCATCGATTTTTCGGTCAATACACGGCAAGCGCGATAGCTATACCATAGGAAGCCGAATGCCGCAGCGATTTCCAACAAATATACGCCGAAAAAAGTGCGGTACGAAATCATGGCGGAAACGGCATGGAGCATATACAAAAACGGCCCCTTTTGTTCCCACAGGTCGCGATACGGCAGAAGTCCACTTAACATAGATTTTCCAACGGTAAAGAAGCAATTGGCATCCACCCAGTCATTGAGCGGATAGAGCGGTGACGATTTGGAACACAGCGTAATCAACAGTACAGCGGCAAGCAGAAGATACACCGCAGCCATGCCTTGACGCAATCTTTGCGATGACGTCATCGAAGGCATCGTTTGTTCCAAAACGTGGAGCTCGCCCGAAAGGGAGGATTCGGCGCTTGGTTTATTCATCGGCATCATGAGCATTTTTCCCTTCGCTCTCGACGGTTTTTGCTGCCATCAGATCCGCTACTTCCTGCGTTTCCTGCGATTTTTTCCGTCGCAAAAAAACTCGACTCGTTTTTCTCCTCTGTGCGCTCAGCAACGATATAGCGCGGACGACGTTTTGTTTCCAAATAGATCTTGCCCACATATTCACCGATTACGCCCAAGCAGATGAGTTGTATCCCGCCAAGAAGTGCCGTGGAAAGCACCGTGCTGGACCAACCGGGGACACTATTTCCGGTAAAGTACGAAATCAGCACCCAAATAATCAATAGAAAGCTTAATAACGAGATGAGAAGCCCAAATCCCGTAATAAGACGAATCGGTTTTACGCTAAGGCTTGTTACGCCGTCAAAGGCGAGCGCCAGCATTTTTCGAAGAGGATAATGACTCTCGCCCGCCATGCGTTCACTGCGATCATAGTAAACACTGGTGCAGCGAAAACCGACTAAGGGAAACATACCGCGCAAAAAGATATTCACTTCCCGAAAATCCGAAAATTCATCCAATACGCGCTTGGATACCAAGCGATAGTCCGCATGATTATACACGACATCTGCGCCCATCCAGCGCAGAAGTTTATAAAATGTCTGTGCGCTGGTACGCTTAAACCAGGTGTCCGTATCGCGTTTTTTCCGCACGCCATAGACAATGTCGCAGCCGTCCCGATACGCATCCACCATTTCGTCCATAGCGGAAAGGTCGTCCTGCCCGTCGCAGTCAATGGAAATGGTGATGTCCGCCTTTTCCTTGGCCTCCATCAGCCCTGCAAGCAGCGCATTCTGATGTCCCCGATTGCGGCTGAGAGAAATACCTTCCACCTCTTCGTATTCCCGCGCCGCCTGTTGAATGAAGGACCATGTCTCATCCTTGCTTCCATCGTTGACAAAAAGAAGGCGACTTTTCGCATCAATTTTTCCCTCTTCCACCATCTTCGTTCGCTGCGCAAGAAAAAGCGGCAACGTGACCGGCAGAACCTTCTCCTCGTTGTAACATGGGATGACGATATAGAGTATCGGGCGCATGACCCCTCCTTTGGACAAAACGTTTCGGATCTTTTTTTCATCATAGCAGATCTTGTGTCCCATGAGGTTTCAAAATGGAGAGGGAGAGTGCGATGTTCAAGTATGCTTATTTCATTGCTAATTCTCTTTCGATTGCTTTTTTTACAAAAGCGTTAAGACTCAATCCATGCTGAAGGGAATACACGGCTGCCTGTTTATGCAGTTCAGGAGTAAGTCGAACATTAAATCCGCCTTTGTAAGGTTTTTCCGGCTCTTCCCCGGTCTCTTCGCACAACAATATATAGGCATCTACTGCTTCATGAAAATCACGAATAAGAGACTTTGCGTCTTCTCCTTCATAAGAAATCAAAGAACGAATGCCTGTAACTTTTCCATAAAAAACTCCATCCTCTTCCGAGTATTCTAAGGTGCCAATATAGTCTTTATATCGTAATACGTTATCCATCAAGTTCCCCCATTTCTCCTAATGCCTCTAAAATGACTTTTATCTGATACGTAAGCAATTCTTTCCTTCCATGCGGCTTGTGGAGAATCAGCGTTGGAAAATTCTCTTTATAATATGCAACACGAGAGCCGCTAGTTTTTCCTTTGTTTCGTTCTTCATAGCCTAAATAGGATAAAAGGCTCTTTAATTCTTCATAGGTAAAATCTTTTGGCTTCGCTTTTATCCTCTGCATAAGCTTGTCTTTTTTCGTCATAGCGCTCTCCTTTTGTTGAGCGTAGCACTCTATAAAGAAATTTGCAACTATTTTTAGTTGCATTCAAACAGTATTGTACGCGCTTTAACATATCTGAATAATAATGACGCAAAAAGAGACGGCTAAAAAACCGTCCCTTTCCTTTTTCCGTATCAATTTCGCATCATCCGTTTTAGAAACAGCTAAATCTCAACGTTTCCATCATATCTATTCGGAGTGACAGGATTTGAACCTGCGACCCCTTGTCCCCCAGAAATTTTTTGCGATTTTTTCGATCTGGCGAAATCACCTTAAAATGTTGATTTTTAGCCATTTCTAAGGCTCATTGCGAACATTTGTTCACGGTATTTGTCCCCACTTTCACAACCTACTGGGGACAAAATGGGGACAAAAACCATAGCGTAATCGGGGTATTATTCCGCGCTTTCATCTATCATTTTTCGCCGTTCTTTGATTAACTTTTCCAGCTCTTGAAGATCTTCTTCTGTGGCATGGCTACGGATGAAAAGTCTTGCCGTTCTCCTATAACCGTCTATGCGTGTTTTCTCTCTGTTGCGCTTACGGTATTCCTCTATCGCCCGCTTTTGTGCATCACTTGTTTTTGCCATAGTATCCTCTCCATACAATAACAAGGGTGGCGATCGACGTTATAAGAGAGCAGATGCTCACAATCAGCTGTAATTCTTTCATATTTCCTCCTTTATGGGTATACTTACAATACGCCCCCCAGAGGGGGCGAGGGGATTATTCCCCTCGTTTTTGTTCTCTGATCGTCACTATCATCGTTATTACGTTTGCCAGCGTTCCGATGATTGTGGCGATCATTGTTATTATCTCTATCAATTCATCACCTCCTTTCTGTATATATTATAGCGCGTTCGCTATATGCTGTCAACACTTTTCAAGCGATTTAATCGCAATTAAATGTGTATATTTCAACGTTTCTTCTGAAATCCTCACGATAAGTCACGCGATTTTTTGCACAAAAAAAGACCGCCCTATTTGGGCGGCCTCTTCTTTATTTAATGTTCTTCCGCATCGTAATTCGTCAGCACGATTTTGTCTTCCATGTACGTGTCATGTACGCCCTTGAGAATCGTCCCAGCGCACGCTGTAATCGCACCGAGGATAGTCATGGTGATTTCCGTGTATGGCCATGCTACGGCTTGTCCGATTGCTCCGATGCAAGCGATAATCGCTGGGAAGGCAATCTGAATTACCAGCTTGCATACGTCATACTGTTTGTTCGTCATTTTGTCACCTCCACAATGAATTTTCCAACTTCTACCGCCACCGCACGACGGTCTTTCCCGGACAGTACCTTGTCCGCATGGGCAACCGTCGCACCACCGACCTGAATGACGTACTTCGTCGCGTTGTCCGGGTCTCCGCGTCTAAGGTCAAGGGTTTTGCATAGGCCGTTTAGTGCGTTGAAAAGTGCCAAGGCGTTTGACAGATCGCCGTCATTCTTAAAGCAGATCACCACGTGTTTATCTTTTAGCATCATGTTTTTTCCTTTCATCTTCGGCCAGCCGTTGAGGCCAGCCCGCTTGATTACATCGGGATAATCGACATACGAGACATTGAGATCGCTCCGCTCGATGCCGGCACCATACTGTGCGCCGTAGTTTGTGTACTGCCACATCCCGCACGGTAGGTCAGGGCGGCCTACATCCCACTGTGCAAGCCATAGATCATAGTTCTTCAGGTCCGGTCGGCACCGATAGAGATTCTGCGCCCAATATTTGCTCGTGTACCACATGGCGTAGTAGCCTGCAGATTCGATTGCCTGTAGTTGCATGACCAGCATATCTGCCGTCGTCTGCCATGACGGGTTGCCGTTTTTTGCACGCCATTTGTCATCATCCTCAGTGTCAATGATCACCGGGTAGGTCGGTTTCAGACCGCGAATGGCATGAAGAAATCCGGCGATTTCCTGCCGTGCCTCGTCCATCTCGGTTGCGTAGGTGTAGAAATACAGGCCATAATCAAAACCGTGTTCCTGCGCTTCCTTCACGTTTCGTGCGAAGGATAAATCTGCGTTGTACCACCCATAGCCTGCACGGATGATCACCCCCGTGATTCCGTCAGCTTTTAGTTTCTGCCAGTTTATGTGGCCGTTGTGGTTACTGATATCAATGACTTTCTTCGTCATACTGCCTCCTTTCAGGGCATGAAAAAACGCGGTGCCATTTGGCATCGCGTCCTCTCGCTGTTGGTATTGCTTTTTACTTGTGCTGGAAATATATGGGCATAGACGCTCCACGTCCTCTTGCCTTATCCCTTGCGTTCTCTTCTTCTGCGCGAATCCGTTTCTGCTGGTAGATGGTTTCTAAATTCATCCAGAATGTCGCCGGAACGCCTAAAGCCAGCTCCAACTTTCTTGCCATCTCCTGTGTGAGTGCGGTCTTCCCATGGATGAGGTTGCTCATGTGCTTTTGCGTAATACCCAGCATAGATGCAAACTCGGTTTGCGTCATATTGCGCTCTTCAAGCTGTTCTTTTAGCGTCGCCCCGGGAGGCGTTGCGATGAATGTTTTACTCTTAATCATTGTTCTTCCTCCTCTTTAGCATCAGTGATAATCCACAATTTCCTGTATCTCAACAAGAGTAATCTCTTCTTCCCTCTTCGCGAAAATCAGCCGATAGGGATGAACGAGATCAAGGGCATACTGCCCTTTTCGATTTCCACTAAGCGCATGACAGCGACCGATATGAAACTTAACCATCATCTCTACCGAATCCGCGGCGCTTAGTTCGTCTACTCTCTGTTGGATTTTTTCTGCCATACGGACGCCATACTTCTTTTCTGCTACAGAAGCCTGTGTACATATTTTCATTAGCATTCGGCTTTTGTAGGTGATAAGCATGGGTGGTATTCTCTCCTTTTTTTCTTTACCTTTGAGGTAAATATAGGATACCAAAAGAACAATGATTTTTCAACGTGAAAGGCAATGTCGCTACAGCTTTTTCACCGTCCCGCCCTGCTTCACATACACCCCGGACGGCTTAACCAGCTGTTGGTTTCGCTTAACCCATAGGCCGCCGATGCGCTTGGATTTGACGAAGATGGCGGGAAATCGCGGCGGTGGGTTGTATGCGGCAAGGAGTTCTTTCTCTGTAAGTCTGCTTTTTCTGAACGACCACTTTGTATACGGGTAACTGGAGTAAGGCTTGTTTTCGAAAAAAAACAGGAGATCGTATTTTTTGTAGATAGAATCGTATTTCATGTACAGTCTATTAAATTTTGGCGCATCACGTTCATCAAACTGAAGTTTCGCAATTCCGCCATCGCCAAGGAAAATACAATCCGGTTTTGTGCCATATTTTGAATATTCTACTTCCCGGGCACCGCCGGGATAAGGACCAACTTTTGTTTCATCAAACCACTCTGGGCGTGCTTCGATTGTCCCATTTATAGCATTGCGAGAATAGTCCGGGTCAAAAGATATATATATCTTTGACTTGCAACAATAAACAATGATGTAGTCTGTTTTCCCGCTTTTAAGTCGGTCGTACGACGAACCTGCGGCATAAAACCGTCCTTGCACAGGCTCTTCGGCTTCACCGAAAGTACCGTCTGCCATCAATGGATAAGTCGGCCTTTCCAATTCTTTGTTAGGGTCTTCGGCGGTATAAATATAGAATTCAAGTTCTTTAAGTCGTTCCAGCGTCATGTACTCAGGCATCACATCACCCCCACTCTACATGATTTTCTTGACCACTCCATCCTTCTTGATGTAGACACTTTGTACGGTCTTGAGTACCCCCCCCTCACGACAGAAGATCTTCTGCACAGGGTCTATCCCAACGAAGATAGGGATTGGTGGTACATCCGGGTACTGAGCAATTAAGGACTGTAATTTCGCCTTAGTGATAGAAAAGCCTTTGGTGTATTCTCCTGACGTAAAGTAGGCAAAATCACATTCGTCGGCGATTTCTTCATAAGCATCAGCCGCGGCCGAATATGCATAGAAGTGCCCTGCGACAGGATTCGTATCTTTTCCCGTGTCGCCATTGGAAAAAAGTGGACACATCACCCTGCTCGTCGAAAAATAGGAATAATCGTCTAATTCTGACGCACCCTTTAGTCGTATCCCAGCTTTCTGAAGAAGATACGTCATTCTTTCCCATGTCATATATTCTGCCATGTCACACCACCCCCTACACCTTAAAGTAGATCGTCCCCTCCGGGTCACTGGCTGTGGAGGATGCGGTCGGTTCAGTGGTTACGATTTTGATTTTGTCTTGCTTGAGATTCAGCTGTGCGTTCATACCAACTTCGAAACTCTTCACGACGTTATCCACATGCGACACCCCGGCGGCGGTTCCTTGGTATTGGGAGTAGAGGACGGAATCTTGATTGTCCAGGAGTTTTACTGTACCATCTTTGGAAGCCGTTGCCGGGGAAACTTTGCTGTCAAACTCATCTTTTGTGACGGTAGTACTTAAGACCATGCCTATGTCTGCTTGCATTGATCTCTTGGCTGCAATAACATAATTTACTGTAGCCGCACGATACCTATCACTTAGGCTTGGCTCATCGGTAAATTTGTTCAGCAACCGTACCCCACCAAGCGACGTTTCCGTCGCCTGTGGGAGGGTGTATTTGTTCGCTGCAATCTTTGTGTCCTGCTCCGAAAACTTCCCCTTTATCCAGTTCACAAGACGCGTGAAAAGGTCTTTTAGTTTAAGGTCATCTTTTGCCATAGCGCACCGCCTACTTCAAAATTTCGTCAAGCTCTGCCTTGGTAATCCCCTGCACGTCGTCATACGTCACATAGTTCGATAGATCAACCTCCGTTGCGGTCGTGCCGATTTTTTCCATTGCGCCGTTCACAAGCATATACTCGCTGTAGGCATCGCCTGATACACCACCACTATTTTTCACCATGTAGATGACATTGTCTTTTGCCGATGATGCAGCGGGTAGTGTTGTCACAATTTCTTTCGTGAGTTTCCCGGCTTTAGAAACCGCATCCGTCACCTGTGAAATGGTGGCAAAATTCTGGTCATTCGTGAGTTCCGACACCTTCGTCGGCATCTTAATATCGACCGCTTTTCCCGACACGGTTTGGTTCGTCCCGTTAACCTTTACCGTTTCAATGACGTTCGCATTCGCGCCCGATGCAATCCCGGCAAGTTTCTGTTTTTCAGGCGTGGTGTAGTCGTTTGTGGTAAGCGTCTTCCCGGAAACTGCATCCACTTTCCCAGCAAGTTTGGTCGTCATATCGGCCTGCGTTGCATAAGTCGATACGAGATTGTCTAACTGCTCTTTGTATGCCGGCGTAAAGTTTTCTTCGGATAGGCCTTTGTTCGCCTCTTCCTGGATAAACTTTCCCTTCGCCCAATCAATCACTTTCTGTGTGCCCTGCGCATCCAAAAACTTTTTCGTCTCTGCCATGTTTTGCCTCCTTAAAGCATTCTCAGTAGTTCATCTTCCGGAATCGCGCCGATTAGTGTATCGGAAACGCTATCTTTGATCTCTTGCATCTGCTCTTCCGTAAGTTCTGCGCTATCCCCTTTGTCGCCCTTCTCTCCCTGTGCAATAACATCAATGACGATGGTCTTTGACGATCCATCACAAACCGTCGCTTGTACGCCTCGGCGCATCGATTCCTCACAACATAAACATTCGCCCATCATGCACCATCCTCTCTTCTCGTCACATCCGCTTCGATAATCAGCGTGCCGGTGTACAATGTGCAGACAACGGAGTAATCTTCTTTTCGAAGCTCGATGTCGTAGGTGTACTGTCCCGGGGGAAGTATCCGTGTTTCCTCATGCGTAAAGTTAAGCGACACTGAACCGTCACCAACGATTGCCGATTTTTCAAGCACCTTTTTTCCACCGAACCTTGCCCGGGCGGTAAAGGTCACGCGCATACCTCTAAGCGTACTTTCTTCGGCATCACTGCACGCCGATGAGACGAAAATTGACACGGTTTTTGTGTCACCGCGAAACCAGCGGATGGTTGTATCCCCTTTTATGCTTAAAACTTCCATCCTAAGTCCTTTCTGTTCTTTTCCTCAGAAAACAGCGCTGTCAGACGTGCCACACGGACGTTTTGTAGGCCATCCCATGTCGTTACATGCCAAACGTATAAAAACGCCGTATCACGCGTCTGGTGCGCCGTAGAAGGAAATCGCCTTATCTAAGCAAAACGCCGACGATATATCCGACAATTGTGCTTACAAAAGTCGTGATTACCGCAAGTTTTGCCGTATGATACGTCTTTCCGTCGGCGGAAACGAGTGTCTCCAGTTTTGCATTGATTGCCGTTAAGGTTTTATCTGTCGCCTGACGCCACTGGTACTCTGCCGAGTAGTTTCGCTCCAAGTCGCGGATGCGCCCTTCGTGCTCGTTTAGTACCGTGTCATGGCGTTTGACACGGGCGTCCACTACTTCCATGGTTGTTTTATCTTGTTCCATCGCATCATCCTTTCTCCCAACGCAAAAGCCCCACGGGAGGAGTTGTCGTAGGGCTTCGGTTAGGTCTTCTTTTGTCATGCCGCTGCAGGATACGGCGCTATAGCTTTTTAGTCTTTCGGTTTGTTGGCCAGTAAGTCCCAAGTCGGATAGCCTACTGACGGCTCTTCGTTGGTGTCCACGCACGCATAATACATGGTGCCCATATACTCTTTCTCGGTGCCCTTCGGATACTTGTACTCGCTTGTAGGCGGCTTATCTTCCTGTAGACCGCCACCAATCCAGTACTCACTTCCATGCTCGCCAGTCGGCGCCATGGTGGAGCTGTCGTATACCATGTCTTTTTTGGCACGGTACAGGACTTTACCACCCTCTTCTCGGTAGTAGTCTCCCGCGTCGATTGCGATGCCATCCTTCAGTTCCGGATACTGTGCGGCCATCTCATCGGTCATAACCGCTCCCGGTGTTCCCGTTAAGAGTTCAGCCAAATGGTCTTGCGCACGCTTCAGATTCGCTTCGGCGATGCGTGCTTTTTCTTCGGCCACTCCCGCTTTTTTTCGTTCTTCTGCCGCTTCGGCGAAGGCCACTTCTTTTTCCTCTTTTAGTGTCGCAATTTCTTTCTGCTCAAGGCTTCGAAGTCCCGGTAAGGCGTTAAGAAGGCTTTCTGCCTCGGCGGCCACATCGCTAAACGCCGCGCGACATTCTTTTCCGTCTGCAACGAAGGCGATGTAGCCGCTGCCAGGAAATAAAATGTTCATCTGTACGTAGGAGATTTTCTTAGCTTCATTGGATAAGGTCATTTATTGCCTCCTTTAGGCTTTCGAGTTCTTTTCTAGGCTTTCGAGTTCTTTTCTCATTTCTTCGTTTTCTTCTTTCAGGCGTTTTATCTCGCTGGATAGCTCCTGTATCGCCTTGCCATTGATGGCGCTCATGGTGTAGCCATCCACCGCAAGGTAGCCATCTTCTCGCTTCACCTGAGCCATGGGAATGGACTGTGCGCTTACACCGTAGTGCTCCTTCGTGTCATTCCCCTCTTTCCAGCGAAAGCGGATGAAGTCCGTCGCATCAATCACGTCAAGCGCACGGACGTCCCACGGCTTAATGTCTTTTTTTAAGCGAATGTCTGAGCTTGATGCCATTTCCGTTGCCCGGATCATCGCACCGGCTACTGCCCACATTTTTGCCTTGACAATCATATCTTCGCGCACCTCAGACCACGGCCCTTGCGATGTGTGAAAAAAGATGATGTGCTGCTTGTAGCCACTATCGCTCTGATCAAGCTGCGTACCGATGGAAAGATTAAAGCCATGCGACGCATAGAGCATGACGCCGGACGTTTGACCGCTCGGGTTTGTTGTCCCGCGAAATCCACCAAGACGCCCGTTCGCCCACTCGCGTGAGTGGATCGCAAAGCACTTGTCATCAGATGTCATATAAAAGCGATCGCCGCCAATGCGAAGGCCATCCGTCGGCGTGTATGTCATCGAGCCATAGCCAAAATTGAAATTCGAGCCGTTAAGGTCAATGTTTGTCGCGCCATTTTGCGATCGTATCGCGCCGGTCGTGATGTTGTAGCCGTTGATCGCCGTTTCCCCGACCGTTCCAAGCTGCGTTTTGGTCACAAAGCGTGCCTGACCATTTTTGATCTCGGTGTAGCCGCTCTCGATCGAGTTCATCTTCTGTCGCAGGTCTTTCATCGCCTCCGACGAGAATTTCTCGGGCTCGGTGTAGCCGATGCTCCCGTCGGTATACGTGATCTTCAAGCGTTGCCAGATTGTCGCACTGTCCGGCCACGTGGTAGGTGGGATGTCCGACCATCCAGCTGTGCCTGGTTTCCCGCTACCGTACATGGTCGCATACTGCGTGATGGTGTTTTTTACGCCACGCCCGTCTTTTCCGATTGTCCCGTCTTTGCCACGGATTCGTGTCCACTTGTAGCGCGTAGCGTCGGTGGATGTTTCCGGATCCTGATCGGTGTACTGCCCCATGTAGGCTTTATCTGCGTCATCAAAGCTAAGACCGCTCCCTTTATCATCGTCTGCGTAAGCGATATGGACATAAGCTCGCTTTCCGTCTTTCCCAACACGCTCAGCCGGTGAGTACTTCACTGTCCCGTCCGAGCATTTATAGACTGTGCGCATCCAAAGGCATCCCGTCTTAAAGAGCTTTTGGAAACCACCGTCCGTGTAATGCTCGATGTAAAAGCGCTTAAGCGTTCCGACCGGGTTTGCTGTCCCCGTGTAGTAGGTCGGGATGGAGGATTCCCACCCGCTAAGCGTTGCCGGCAGCTGATCGACGTAGACATAAAAGCGATCGGGCAGAAGCTCACTCAAAGAAAAAGACGAGTCACTAAAAGACCCGTCCTTTTTGATCGCACGCATTTTTTCTTGGCGCATGGCACTGATCGCAACATCGCCGTTGTACGGAAGATTCACCCCGTCGTTTTTATCCGCCAGGGTTAAAAGCGCATTCTCGCTCCAACCATCCATCGGTGCAGCATTTCCGCATCCGCCCATCGCATACTCAGTGGATGTGTCCGTGATTGCTCCGGATAACTCGATCGCCTGGTTGATTTTGCCTTTTGTGTCCTCGTCCAGCGCATCAATCGTGACCGAGCCTTGTGCGAGATGGAGTTCTCCGGTAGATGGGTCGTAGATGAGTTTATCGCCGATATTGAGATAACCCGTCTCCAGATTCCACTTAACGCCGCCGCCCTGTAGCATGCCTGCACGGATGAGGTTTGCAGTAAAGCCGTCGCCCGTTCCGAAAGTGTAGATCTTCCATGATCCGTCCGGATTCTTTTCGTTCGATATGACGAGTTTTCCGGCGCTCATGCCGATCATTTTTGAAGGATTCTTTTCGATCGGTGCGTTAAAAGAGTAGAAGCCAGCCGGAAGGTGATATGGATTGTCGGCCTTTAGGTCGTAATTGTAGCCGTCCTCATTAAGCCACTGCTCCGTGAGTGCTTTTGCGATCGACGCGATGTAGCTTTCCTGCGCGGCCTTTTCCTTTTCCGCTGCACGTTTTCCATCTGCCGTTTGCTGTGCCGGGCTTTTCACAAGCTGCTCGCCGAACTCAATTTCTTGCTTCGCCGGAAGAAGAAAAGATCGCTTTGACTTAAAGACGTGCGTCTTGTAGGCGATATTTAAGACCGGGTTTTTAATCCGGACAACCTCGTACAAACTGATTCTGCGATCATCAAACACGGTCGATTTGAATTGCACCATTGGTCGGCTATGCGTCATTGCGTAGTCATAGGTGAGCCGCAGTAGCTCCGCCGGATCTTCCACGTCGTTAAACTCAACGAAGCCGATTCTCGGCTTCCCGTCTGCGTAGCCATACAGTGCGGTTGCACTCGGAATTTCGATGTACTCCTGCCCGAGTGGCTTATCTAAAGGATCACCTTTTGCCTTACTCCATGCGATATCCTTAAAGGTGATTTTTCTTCCATAGCCTCCTGTAGCCTCTCCGCTTTCGTCTTTTTTCTCTTCCCCTTTTCCGCGTCCGATAAAGGCTGTGTAGAGTTCCTCTTCCGAAGCACTTGCCGTGACAGTCAGAAGCCGATCTCCGTAGACGTAGAGGCGTCCGAAGTCCTCGTCAAAGCTGTCGGCAAAGTAGAGTTCCTGTGCAACAATTTTGCCATTCGTGAATGTGATTTTTGGCTTAAATTCACATCGCCACGTTTTGATCGCGTCCCAAAAGGCATGAAGACGCGATGTGTAGTAAAAATTCGTTGAGGCGATGCCGGAGACGCTGTTTTGCGCCATGTTCCACCCGGATCCTTGCAAAACGGGAGCGATTGCCGCGTCAAATCCCGTCTTTTGTGGCCTTGCGTCTTTGATATAATCCTGTGCCTTTAGATCGTCGAAAAGTTTATAGATGCCGTCGACGATGATCTCGTATCCTTCTTTTTTGCGCGTCACGATTTTATATATCCAGAAATTGCCACGATCGAGTGGATCTCGCATCCCGAAGTACGCGGCTTTGTCCAGACTTTCTGTGTATTTTGCGTTCACGCTATGCGTGATAAGACCGGCTCTTTCGGCGATCTGATCACTCTCTGTCAGAATGTCGTTTGGTAGGACATCGATAACCGAAAGCCGTCGGTCAAAAAGGTACGTTCCCATAGCTATCCCCCTTTTACATCATCCGCTTTCGATATGTCATAATCCCCGTCCCGCTTACGGAATCGCCGTGACAAATGATAAATTCCGGGAACTGGCTTACTTCGAACGCAAGCCTGCTCGTGATGTTCACGTTCCCTCTGTAAATCCTTGCTTCGATAAAGTCGACGGTGATTTCGGAATTTTCCGCCGACTGCAAAGCAATTTTTTCCGCTGTAGTGACGTTTTTAATTAGTGTCGCATCCGATGGAGTTGTGACATAGCGGATTAGCTTGTATGGAACGCCTTTTGGCGCGCTATCTGACAGCATTTCTTGTAGTGAGACGGTTTTTTCCGCCCCGTAACGATACGGATCCGGGCAAGATATCGTGATCTCGAATTTTGAATTGTTCTTCCCGGACTCCGGCTCGGAGATAGAGACGATGCGCCCAAAATAGCGATATTCTGGATCGTCGGCAAAGATAATCTCTCTTAATGTCATACTTTGGCGAAAAAAAGTTCTTAATTCGCTAAAATATCTAATCATCTCTCCCGACGTCTTCGTCTTTATCGCACACCCGACAATGATTTTTCGTGTAGGAAGGGATCTGGCATAGACAATTTCGCCGTCTCTTCCAGGAATCTTCCCCGAATTGCTTTCCTGGATGCTTATGCCGTGACGGCCGCTTGTATAAAGGACACGAAGAGAGGCTCCGTGCCATCCGGTCATCCACTGCCCATCGATTGATACGTCTTCACTCGGGCGATTCATTTCCGGCGGCGTTCCATTGATGTCTTTGTAGTCGTATAGCATAGTCTTCTCCTATAGGTACGCTAACTCAAGTTTCGCCTTGCGGCCTTGCTCACCGCTGATGTCATCGACGTATGCGCGGTACTCACGTCCGCCAAGAGATAGGTTCGCGATGAGCGGCTTTTTTTCGCCTTTGAGTCTCGAGTCAGCGATTTTTGCGCTAACCGCCGTTGAAAAATCTCCCATCGTCTGGCCGATATTAGGGTTAATCATTGCTGATGCCTCAAGCGTTGGAACTTTCAGGATATCTTCCATTGCGCTTGTGATTTGTGGCTCTCCTTGATAGATGCTGTCGCTTATCGTTCCGCCAAAATTTAGACGATTCAGGTCACGCAGTGGCCCTCTTTTTGCCGGCGAAAACGGTAAGAAATCACGTACCGCGCTCACGACATTCCCTATCGCTCCCGTAACAGCACCAATCGCGCTCCCGATGCCGTCGGCGATGGAGTTGACGATATTTGCGCCGGCATTGAAGAAATCGGTGATCCAGCCTTTGACAGTGTTATACGCATTTTGAATGCCGTTTGAGACAGCAGAAACGACGTTATCAAAAGACGTTCTCACCCCACGGACAATGCCGTCCCATATCGACGTGAAAAAGTCAGCAATCTTCGATAGTCCTGAGGACACGAAGTCTTTCGCTGAGTCGATTCCGCCAGAAATGGTTGATGTGATTCCATCCCAGATAGATTTTAGAAAGTTCACAATTCCATCCCAGATAGACGAAAAGAAATCAGCAATTGCTCCAAGTACGCTCGAAATGATATTCCAGGCAATTTCTAAAGCGCCCTTTACAATCGAAGTGATCGTATCCCAGACATATCTTACGAATCCTATGATGCGATTCCAGATTGCTTCAAAGATGCCTTTTACGCCTTCCCATGCGCGGCTCCAATCTCCTGTAAAGATTCCGATAAACACGTCCAAAATTCCAAGTATGACGTCTTTCGCCGTTTCGAAAAGATTGCAGATGTTGTCCCATGAGGCGGTGACAATCCCGACGATCATGTCAATTGCGGGAGAGAACACGTCCAGTAAATAGCTGACGATGTTTCCGATTGCTTCCATCAACGGTGCCATTCGTTCCGCTATGCCTTGCAGAAATTCGTATGCCGTCTGTGCGAGCTGTGAAAGATGCTCTGCAATCACTGGTAGAATTTGCTCAATCAATGGCTCCAAAAAAGCCATCACCTGCCCGCCGATGTCCCCGATTCCTTGTGCAAACTGTCCGATGGCTTCTGCGGCTGTTGAAAAGATTCCTTTCCAGTCGATTTGCGTAAGAAGGTCAGCAAATGGTCTAAAGTACGTTTCAACCTGCGATCCGAGTGCGCTAAGATCAATCGTTCCAATAGAATCTTTTAGCGAATTCCAGCCTTCTTTTACGAAGTCGATCATAGGCCCGAATGTCGCGGCCAGGTCTACTCCGTCTACAAAATCGACGATTCCGCTTATGGCGTCAATCCCGATTTTCGATACCCCGTCAAAGGCCGGTTGCAGTTTATTCGCCAGTGTCTCAGTGAGACCGCCCATTGCTTCATCAACCGTTTTGTATTGTCTCGCCATTTTTGCGAAGTCGCCATTTGTTCCTACTTGGCGAACGGTATTTAGAAAGTCCTCGGTTTTAATCTTCCCCTCTTGTACGCCAGTGACAAGCTCCTGCGTCGTCATGCCCATTGCCTTTGCAATCGCCGAAACGCCCGCCGGAGCCTGATCGAGGATGAGTTTGAAGTCCTGCCAAGCGACCTTTGGCTTTGCCGCCATCTGTGTAGCTTGCGTCGAGAGCGTCTTCATCGCCTGCTTTGGATTCTCAGCCGATGCGGCAATCCCTCCAAAGCCTTTAACAAGATCTTCTGCAGACGCGACGCCAACCGCGTCCAGTTGCGCATAGGTTGACGCCATCTCGCTGGAGGAGTAAATGGTTTCTGCCGCGAATTTTGAAAGTTCGCCACGGATGCGCGCAATATCCTCTTCGCCATGTCCGCTGATTTTCATGTTCGCATTGAATGTCTTCCATGCCGCTGAGGATTGATTGAGCTCACCGATCATCTCTCCAGCACCACTCACAATGCCATCAAAAAGTTTCATGCCGATGCCAATGCCGACTCCGTCTTTTATCCGGTCTATGAGCGATCCCGCTTTATCCATTGCCGATGAAAAACCATTATCGACTGCGGATAGAACAGCCTTTATCGTAAACTGCTCAGCCATTATTTCCTCCTTTCTTTTTCATGTACTTTGCGAAACGTTCGATTTTCGATTCCTTCGCTTTTACCTTTCCGCTCATGACGGCCTCTTTCTCTGCGTCATAGTCATAAAAATCCTTAAAAGTACGAAATGCCGATTCGTAAGAGGATCCGACCTTTTTTGTTGCTTTAACCATCTGGTTTGCCCACGCCTGCTCGTGTATTATCAGGCGTTTATCAACATAACGAAGTTGATATGCCTCGATAAGGGTGCGATATTCAGGGATGGTTAAGCGGTCGACTTCATCAAATGTGCGGAAATTAAAGAAGCGAAAACAGTCCAGCGCTACTCGCTTATATAGATCTTTTATTCTTTCTGGTTCACCATCTTCACCAGCGCGTCCTGAACCTTTTTCGCCTTCCCTGCCTCTTCCTGCACCCGCTTCATCGTCATCTTGGTACAGTTCGCTTGCATAAAAAAATCGGTCACCATCTCAAAAATGCCATCAAGATCATCGGCTGATTCAATGTATTCCTCAAGCTCTTTTTTTGAGATTTTCGGTTCTTCGGTTCGGTTTGCGATGAAAAGAATCCGGGCAAGCTGCTCGACGTTTTTATCGATTAGCCCTGCGGCCGCTACCGCGAGACCGATGTTTTGATTCACTCCAGTTGGTGACTTTCGTGTCTCCATTGCGTCAATCTCTCGGATGAACCCAAACCCAAAGCGAAGCGGATAGACCTCGCCGTTAATTTCGATGTTGTACATACTTCCTCCTTAAAAAATGGAGAGGCGATAATTCGCCCCTCCGTAACACTTTTTGCCATTCTTTGATTATGCGCCCGTTTTGGGCGTGTCCGCAAACATATAGTCGGCAAGTGCCTGCTGTTCTTTCGTGACGGTTACATCGCCCTTCACGCCCTTGCCATTGATCGCAAAGGTTGTAGCAATCTCGGCATACCCTTCTGCGGACGATGTCACTTCAAACTGCGTGAGATAGCCTTGGAAGTAGCGGCCGGCAAATTTGTTTTCCCCAGACTTTGCCTTCTCCTGAAGGTTTGCCTCCCAGATGTCCATCAGCTCGTTTTCATCCATCGCATCTTCGATCACCTTCATGCTTTCATCGTTCTCGGCCATGTAGGACTTCGCTGTGATTTCTTGCTCCATCGTAGACGGGGAAACGATTGAACCGTCTTTCGTCGCAGTCGATTCGGTGTCCACCTTCTTTGAGCGTTTATTTTCTGTCACAAATGCCATCACAGTCCCATCCATCGCCGACGCCTTACTATGCGGGCGAAAAAGATAGACGAGATTTTTACCGTGTACAGGCTTTCTTTCTTCCATTGCTTGCTCCTTTCTTAGCTAAAAATAAAGGTCATTTCTACGACCCCATGAAGTAGTGGCGTCTTTGTCGTATTGTCCGGGAGAATTGTTTGATGTATCCCGGAGACTTGCCACTGAAAATTTTTCGTTCTGTTTATCGCGCGCGCCGTCTTCTTCACATCCAGCATCATCGAAGAAAGCGTGCCTCTCTTTTTCACATCCGCCATCCATACGTGAACGCTTTGCGTTACCTCGCCAAAGACAGCACTTTTGTTTGCATCGTCATCTGCCGTACTCTCTCCGAGATAGATGAAAGGATATGGCGTTGATGCGTCCGGAAGTGCTCCATCGTATACACGGCCTGGATATAGACGAAGAAGGCGTGTGCGAAGTTCGGTAAAAATTTCTTGCTGTGGATCCATAAAAACCTCACGATTCTTTCAGAAGTTTCATCAAATCTTTCTCAAACTTCTTTCCTTGCTCCTTCGCTGCTGGCCGAACGAACGGCTCTGCATCCATGAAGCGCGTCCCATTCTCAAGATAGAGTGCGTACTCTGTCTGCGCTCCGACATACGCTGTCTTTCCGCCGTCGACAATTTCAACGCCTATGCTTCTTGACGTCTGTCCTGTTGCGTATCCTTTAACGAATGCTTCGTCTGCCTTTCTCTGCATCCTCTGCTGTAAATCGGCGCCGTTGTCCTTAACGACTGCGATGATTCCGCTTGTATCCTCGAGCTTCGATAGCTTTCGGATGAGCTTCGGATCAACTTCAACCTTGATTCCGCTCATTTTGCACCTCGCTTACTATAAACGTCTGCCGATGTCTAAGCCTTCGCGTAAGGTCGACGTGGTAGGACTTTCCATCAATCAAGATATAGCGGAACGCCTTTTCATAGCGCCCAAGAATGTGGACGGTAAAGGATTTCTGTCGGATATCGCCATAGAGAAGTTTTAGCGTCTCCTCGTTTGTGTCATGGACAGCGGCGTATACTTCCGTCTTTACGATTTCTGGCTCCAGATAGTCCCCTGTCGTTTGGTCATACTCGCCGTCTACTTGCGAGACGAAAAAAATACGCTTGTCGTATCTCATATGAATCTGACCACCCCTCTGCCATTTCGTCTGGCATTATCGCTATATAAGAGATAGCGCTTAATGTCGTCCATAAACGGCGAAAAATCGTCATCGCTCCACTCCATCGTCTCTCCTTCCACGCGATGCGCGGATAGTCCCTCGGAGCCTATGCGATTAAATCGTCGAATGGTCACCTCATCGGCGATGTAGCCCATCTCTATCGGGATCTCCGCTACTCCGCCAAGCAGAAAAGAAAGTCTTTCCTGTGTGACACTGGCGATTGCGATGATCTGCCCGTCGATATGATCGTCCTCGATACCCAGGATGCTCTTAATTCGCGTGATATCCATAAAAGCCTCCTATCGGCGGCCTACTTTTTCTTCTCGACCGCCGCTCCTTTTCTTCCTTGTCTCGTGCTTCGTTCAGGTTGTTCATCCTTGACCTTTTCGATAAGTGGCTGCCCTTGAAGGTTTTCATCGCCTAAAAGCTCCTTTACACGGGAATCAGTAACGTCCACCCCATCTCTGGGGTAGGCGTCACCGACGTAATATGCGTACTCGCCGTCATGAAGGTCGTTAAAGTACTTCACTACTCGATAGCGAGCCATTAGGCAGCCGTCCCTGTCGCTTTTACAACTGCGACCTTGTTGTCGTCAAGGATGAATTCTCCGGCTTTTCCTGCACCTTGCAGTGCGACGCCATCAAAGTCCTCGGACTCAATCGTGCGTGCGGTGTTGATGCCGGTGAAGGCTTTTCCAACCGCTGCAGGATAGAAGTATGCCACCTCGTTCTTCTGGAAGAGGTCTTCAGGGATTTCTTCCACGCGGAAGCCTTTGAACATTGCAACGCCATTTTCATCGATGTTTACCGACGAACGCTTGCTCGTGGTTGTAGCCGGCTGATCGACGATGAGATTCCAAATGTCCGGCGTCACCTTTGCACACCAGACGAGATTTTGTTTCACCTTTTGATTGACGAAGTATTTGTGCGCGTCATTAAAGAGTGCCAAAACGCCTGCAGCGTCCTTCGTCGCAAGTGTCAGCGTCTTTCCGGCATTATCGGAAATGAATTTACCTTGATGCTGATTAAAGAGCGCAACCTTCTCCTGCGCCTGCAGGTCAAGGCGATCTGCAACAGCGGCCATGAAGTCGTTATTTACCGTAAAGCGGTCAATTCCTTCATGGAACGCCCATTCCCAGGTGTACTTAACCTCTGTGTCGGTATAGATGATTTCCGTGCGGTTTCCAAATCGAGTGCTTTTTGCCGTGCCTGTTCCAAAGGCAACATTCGCGTCTTTTGAGTAGGTGTTGACAGCAACCGGGATGCTTGACGTTTTTACCGAAAACGCCACTGCATTGTTGGAAACACCATCCAGTGCTTCGATATTGCCGCCAAAAAAGTCTCTAAAGTATGCCTGTTTCGCAAAAACCGCGCCAAGAAGTGCCTTAAATTGCGCCTGATATTGACGAACGGAAAGAGTGTTGTTAGTCGTAGCCATGATTCATTTTCTCCTTTTATTTGTATTTTTTCAGAATGCGATCAAACTCATCTTCAGGCTCAATCGTTGAGGAGTAGTCCCTCGGCGTTTTGCCTGAATTGCGTTTTCGCTCGATCGCTTCCACCTGTTTTTCCACGACAGAAAGAAATGCTTCAATGTTTTTCCCGGTCGCGTCCTCGTCCGCGCCAACGACGAATTGAAGAACCGTTTCATCTGCTTCGATTCCGCTTTTGCTAAGCGTTGATGCCGCTATTTTCCCAAGACGCTCACGGTTTAAGGCGTTTTTGAGTTCGTCTCGCTCCTTTTCGAGTTTGATGCGCTCGTGATTCGCCTTTTCTTCCGCGTTCATTTTGGCGACCTTCTGCTCTTCCGCAAGGCGTGCTTTGATGTCGTTCTCGATCTCGCTTCGGATATTTTCCTCGCGTGTCTGCTGTGCCTTGCTCAGCCGGCGGTCAAACTCCGCCTGCATCTTCGGGTCTTTCAGGATGTCATCAAAGGACGGAGTGGTTTTTTCCGTTTTCTCCGTGTCTTTCTGTTCATCCACTTTAGCCTCATCGACCTGTTCTTCGTCTTTCGCTGTAATCATTTCTTCTGTCATTGTTTTCTCCCTTCTTTGTCCGCCGCGTTCTTCGCCCACGGCGTCCTTCTTGTTGCATATAAAAAGCGCGACCGTTTCCGGTCACGCTTCATGCCTATGATGTCCTTTGAATAAATAAGCCGCCTCCAAAGCGATGGTTTATTTTAGATGTTTCTCGTATTCCTCTTTTGTAATATCAATGGTGAATATCTCTCCGATGAGTATTGGCATAAACCTCTCCTCATCAATTATCTCTTGTTTCTTATCGTCAATTGAATAAAATATGCCGCCTTCTCGCTTTACATATTTTTTGTAGTCTGGGCAATAATAATACTCAGTCGGCGTCAGACTCATAGCATCCCCTCGCTTTTGATTCTTCTTACTCCATCCGGATTCGGTATACTTCGACTTAAATTAATCATCTCATTTGTTAACAAATCGAATTCATCCTTTTGGGTTTCAATATCAAGAGTTCTCTGTTTTTCATACAGCTTGTGAAGCTCTCCTTCTTTTACTTCGAGAGACTTTCTCGTGTGAAATTGTAATTCAAATTCATTGCCTTGAGAATCGGCGATGATGGTGTTAACGCCTTTATACGCGGCCCCATCTTTCCAAGTGTTCTTTACCCGTTTTATGCGATACCCATTCTTGATAAGCGCATCTTGTGTAGCAAAATAGCCATCCGTAAAGTTCTTCTCATCCCGTAGCATAGTGTATCGCAACACGTCTCTTATTTTCTTATCTGCTTCTTGTAGTGAAACGCTCTTCTCATCGGCGTCCTTGGAAATTTTACGCGCTAAGCTGTCCTCCGTCTTTAGCCTGTATTCAAGCCCAGCCATCTGCGCATTCGTTTCCGCTGCAATTGTTGAAAGATCGGACGTTATTTTCGGCTCAACCTTTTTCATTCGTTCAATATGTTTTCCTGCTAACTCTTTCGCTTGCACCTGTTCAGTTGTTGCCGCTGCAATGGAGCAGAAACAGTGCGGATGGATGGGCGGCGCATTCACGCCCGGTCGAATGTCTTTTACTGCGAAAATCTTTCCATCAAGCGGCGCGCAATGATCGCAAGCGCTCTCTCTTGCGATGAAAACATAGTGCGTATATCCGTTTCTCTCAAAGGACTGCATCTGCGCTTCCGTCTGTACACGCGCCATTTCGGTTCGTGCCAGACGTGAGGCGTTATACATGGAGACGCCGAAGCGTCTGCGTAGTTTCCTTGCCATTTCCTGCGAGCTTTTTCCTTGTATGAGTCCGCTTCTAAGGTCGTTTGCGATTTCGTTGCGGAGCTGGTCTTGATACATCCAGATGCGATCACTGAAATTCGCATTTTGAAAGGAGCTATTCGCGATCGCCTCTGCCTTTTGTTCTGGATTGATCACGCTTTCTCCAAGGATTCCTGCCTGGCGCTTAAATTCATCCACCCCGGCATTTGCCAGGAGCATCTCCGTCAGCTTATCGATCTCATCAAAGCCATCAACAAGACGCAATCCGATCCTCGCCTTTAGTAGCTCCAGTCGGTTGACCTTCATGGTGAGATTGTATAGGCGGAGCGATGCATTCGCCTGCGGTGAGAAGTCCTTCGCTTCAACCATGTGCTTTGCCGTCTTACTAAAGGCTTCAACGTCCATTCTGGAGACGCGCTTCTTTGCCTCGCTAATCGTGATTCCTTCTTTTGAGGCGTAGCGGCCATAGAAAGCGTCAATCTCTTTCTGCGCGTCATAGAGCATTCGGCGATAGATTTCCTTGACGTTTTTATCGTAGCGCTTTAGAAATTTCTCTTGCTGAATGAGATTTTTCATCTCCCGCTCGCGTGCGTCCCAGTAGCGATCTTCTGTTTTGATTCCTCTATTTTTCGCCATTTTCTGTCACCATGTGGAAAGGATCGTCGGTAGGAATTTCTGCGCGGCTCTCCTCTTCGACCTTCTTTATCTCCGCTTTTGGATCGCGAATGAAAGACAGAAGAGATAATTGCGACTCTCGCGAAACAATCCCCTCAACAGTCTGTGCGACCTGCGCCTCCTCGGCAATGTTTCGCGGAATGTTTCGTGTGAACTGGATCTCAATATCTCGGTAGGCGTCAACGTTTGATGTATTCGTTGATAAACTGCAGAAAATCTTATAGCGCTTTCTTAGGCTTTTTTCGATCTTGCGATCAAATGTCGTTGCGAGATTGCTCATCGCCTGCAGCTTGTAGGCTAAGGCGACGCCCGTCGTTGACGTTCCGAAGCTATCGTCCGTAATGTTGGCGACCATGCTGATTTGATAGATCAGGTTTTCTAAGCGGTTCAGAAGGTTCTCTTGCGTCCCATCCGCCGTCGGCTTCTGCAAGAATTGAACCAGAACATCTTTTGCGCTATCACCGCCAAAAAAATTGATTACACGGTCGTCTCGAATGCGGCGAACACCTTCCTCGTCCACCTCTGCACCGAGGATTTCAAGATATGCCTCAGCGAAGGCGTCAACGTCGTTTGCTTTCTCTGCAATCGTGAAATTGTAGCTTTCAACAAGCCCTGCCACCTGCTCATAGATTCCAATTCGATCATCGTTTAGACGCCACTCAACAATGGGAATGTATCCATACGGATTCGGCTTTTCCTCGCCGATTTTTCCATCCGAGAAGTGGACAATGCGGTCGCGATACAGAATCTCACCGAACGGCTCGCCGCTGTACTTGATAGCGTCTTCTTTGTCCTCGTATTCTTCTGCGGATTTATAGCCGTATCGAATAGCGAAGAGCGCACGGCCTGTCATGTCATTGGCGTAAACAACGACCACATTCTTCGGCGAACAGGCTGTAATTTTTGTCTCCGCTCGTTCATTTTGATACATATACTCATAGGCGTGCCCGTAGATACAGCACTTCCGCACCATCTCGGAATTATGATCTGTAATTTCGTTTCCGCGCCCAAAATCCTGAATCACAGTGTCCACTTTTTCATCCGGGTGAGTCACTTTTATCGGGATGCCATAGCCATATCCACAGAAGGTCTCTGTGATATAGCGCGGAAAATTGACTGCAAGGCGGTTGTCCGGCTTCCATGCTTCTTTTTCCGGTGCGAAGAAAATGTCGTGAAAGCCTTGATAGAGCTTTTCCAGATAGTCGTATCGAAGAATTCCCTTCTCGTGCTTTCCAATCCACTTCTTGATTTCTCGAATAGAAGGCTCTTTCATTTCCTCTTCCGGATTTGCCCGAAGTGTCGTCGGCAGAAGAAGAGGCCGATTCTTTCGCCGTCTAAAATTATTTAGCAGGTTTTCTACTGCGCATTCACTGATCATCTCTGTTCCCTTCTCATAGTCTAAACGTCCTTAACTTAACGCCATTTTCGAGCCGTCGCATGATGCAGGCGAGGCTATCCGGTGCGTCGTCGTGCTCCGCGTTCTCGGTGTAGTCTAATACCTGCTGGACATACTCCGGATCCGTCTCGCGCAAAAAATAAACACGCGACCAATTGGATCGTAGGTGCGTGCTGATTTTTATGAATTTGTTCATCGTTTCGTTGTAGTTTCCAGCCGGAATCCCTCGTCGCATGAGTTCCTTCAGTAGGTAGCCCTTATCCGCGTTCTTTTCAGTGTAGACCGTTCCGGCCCGGAAGGCTTTGTGAAACGCCTCGATCTCGCCTAAGCAATCATCGACGTGCTTTGGCCATAACTTGCCAAAGACGATGATCTTCTCATCATCAATGCGCTTGGCGATGGTAAATGCTGTGTAGTCACTTCCACCATATGCCGCATCAATGTGAGACGTGCCGTCGTAGATGTCCGCGCTGTCTCCTTCATAAAATCTCGGTGCATCAAACATCGCCTCTTCATCCGCGATGTGCTTTAACTCATAGTTTGCCGCGAAGAGGGACGGTGACATGGACTGGCGAAGCCTTTTTTCCTGCTCGTGGTCAATCATCCCCGTGTCGTAGATACTATAGCGGTCAATCTCGCCCATCAGCTGAAAGGCGTCTTCTTTATGCCATGGCGTTCCGAGATTAGTAATACGTCCGCCTCGGTTTACCACGTTTTGGAGCTCCATGTACATTTCTTTTGTATGCTCTCTCTCCGCTCTTGAGATGCGATCTCTAAGCGTCACAATATCATCCGTGATTACCCAGTCAGCGTGCTTTCCGGTTAGCGATCCGGAAAGTGATACCGTGTCAAACTGATAAGCCCCTTTGACGCCGGAATTTAGATTCGTATCAAGCGACAGCATTGAAGATTTTGAAAAGTGAAGATCTATCCCATACAGTGCCTTTGCCATTTCACGTAGCACTTGATTCCCCAGAATATTTTTCACCTGTGATACAAATGTGGCTACATCGCCCTCCGTTTTTCTCACCAAGAAAATGGTTTTTGTTGGATACATAACCATGAAAAGGGCCACTGCCACGGATAGCGCCGTCGTTTTATAACTGCCACGATGGGCCTGTATAGTAGTAACCGTGTTATCTGCGAACAGGATCTTCTTTAGCCAGTCGTTATGCGGCCACTCACGAAAATCCTTGAACCCAACTGCTTTTGCGACTAAATACGGATCATTGACCAATAGCTTAATGATCTCATCCATCTTGGCCGGCATATTGCACCGCCTTTTGCTTTTCAATAAGCTTAGCCAAGCTTTCCGCCGTTTCTTCAACCGGGCGGATCATTTCAATGCTTTCTGTCGGCTTGTATCCTGTGCGGTCAAGAATGTCTTTCGCCGCTGCCAAACGAACATAGTCCGTGTTAGAGTCAAGTAATTCTGCTAATGTTCGCAACGCCTTTGCAGATAATGAACTTAGATATTCGCGCTCATAGTCCTTCTTCGCTTTATTAAAATCCTCTTGTTTTTTCCATCTCGAAATCGTTGCTTCATTGACGCCAATTTCCTTGGCAATTTCTTTTTGCTTTTTCTCCGTTGTGACCATTAGAATTATGGCCTTCGTCTGTTTTGATGCCATCCATGATCACCCCCTTAAAAATCGACATAAATTGGCATTTTCTCCAGTAAAACGATAGACACAAAAAGAGGCTGACGCTTTTCCATCGCCAAAATAAAAGCGCGCCCACAAAACTGCGAGCACGCTTTTATCATGACGTGGATTGTTGAATCAGTACAATTCACTACCCGCTATCACAATAACACATCTCAACTGGTCAAATTGTTCATTTTTCGAGCGATGAAATTGCGTTGTAGTACCTTCGTCTCGTCGTCGACACCGACCAATTTGTCCTGATTCCTATCTCCTCAAACGTCAAACATTCCTTGCATCTCAGCTCAACGATCTCTTGCTCTCGTGGATCCGCAAGAGAGGCGATGAAGCAGTCAATCTCTTCCAGTAGGCTAATCAGGTACCGTCTCCTGTCTAAAATCCGCTGCCGATAACGATTCTTCTTGTCGATGTATGACGCGAGCGCTCCGTCAATGCCGCGCGGGAAGTTCGAGTGCGCCGGATTAAGAGATAGGGAGAGTGCTTGCACGTCGCAAGGCGGATCTTCTTCCAGTTCCTTAAGCTCCGCCTCATCTCGCTCAATCCGACGCCTTATGGCGTGCACAGATTCTAATTGCTTTCTTGTGAGCATCCACACCTCCCATCTCGTCTCGATGCGCCGATCGATTCTTCACTGTATGAGCCTATCCTCGGCAAAGACAGATTCGCCCAAGCGGTAAAACTGAGAAATCAGCATCCCTTTCTTCTTCGCCAGGTCAATCTCCATTTTCATACCGCTGGTGATCACATCAGACAAGACGAAAAGAGCGTCACACTTCTCTACCACCTCAAGGCACATCGACATCGCCTCTCCCCGGTCTGTCTCATCGTCCAGATAAGGGAAAAGAAGATGTGGAATGATAGGCAGAAAGCCTTTCTCGTGCGCCATTTTTCCAAAATCGATCGCGACCTTTTTATTTTTCTCCACATCTCCTGCGTATGGTGCGCAGATGTATGCGAGTTTTCGTTTTTCGTTCGTATTCCCTGTCATTTCTTCTCCTCGTCGTCCGGAATGAAAATTCCCCTGTCCCCAATATCGACACCGATCTCGCGCTTTAGCTCAATGCGACAATCTAACAAGTCAAAATATCCTGCTTGCAGGTCGCCCACCATACTGCCTAATCTGCGCATGACGCGAAGCATTCTCGTTTTTCCAAAGTGAAATTCATCTCGTAGCGCGATGTAGGTCATCCAAAACAGAAGCGTCACGCACTCGCTTACAGCCTGCTGATAGCCCATGCGCTTGTACTGCTCAATCTGCGATAGTGTCACTTGGTAGAGCGGCTCCTTTTTCTTTTTCTCGCCTTTTCTCATCAAAACACCTCTTCCAGCACGACCTCCGCCCGCGTCTCTCCGTCTATCGCATAGTGCTTTGTGATGCGACTTTCGACGATCTGCGAATCGTCCTTGTAAGCAATCTCGTTTAGCGCATCCAGTATCGCCTTTGCGCAATTGTCCACATCCGGGCGCTTCGTATGCTTTATCTCGCCGTTTGCAATGCGTCTCTTCTTGCTCTTTGAGTAGCTTTCCGGTATGGGGAAATATAAATCAATCATTGCGACGATCGCGGAGTCGCCCAAGTACTCGCCGACGGTCAATCGGTAGACGTCTTTTACAAGCGTCTCGTAATCTTTCGTCTTTTTCGGTGTAAAAGCGTGCCCCCTGACAACGCGCGGTCTCGCTTTCGGGATGGGGACGCCGGGAATGGTGAATTTCACTTTCATTCTTCGCTGTCCTCGTAGTCGTCAAACATATTCATCTGCGCGCCCGCTTTTCTTGCTGTCATTTGTCCGCTTTCCGCCGTCGTAACCATAAGGCCAACCGTGGAGTCGTCGCGATTAAAAACATCATCCTGCGCTGTGACTTTAATCTTGTAGTCAATTGGGCTTATCAGTTTTTCGTTTTCTCCAAGCGGCGGCATATCGTCATATACCGTGCCTTCGTCAAAATTCATCGTGACCGACACTTTTGTCTTTCGTCCTTCTCCCGCAGCAAGTACCGCTGAACGAATCGCAATGTCTAAGTCCGTCTTTATCGTTGAAAACCAAGGATTATCAATCCCAAGCTCTTTATTTGTTATTTGCATAGAATCCCCCCCAGTCTCTTTATCGCCTCATTCGGACGCTTCCCGCCATTCTTGATCCAGCTGTCGATTTCCCAGACAGTCTCTTTTCCCGCCGCCTCGCGTGCCAAGCCGCTCAGGTACCCATTAACGCTAAGGGCTCTCCGATTTCTTGCGACGCCATCACGAAGCCACTGCTTTTCACGTTCCTTCTGTGCATCGGACTTGAAGGAATCGTCCTGTAACGCTGCAGGGTCTCTCGCTTTTCTCGCGCTCTCACGTGCCGCATTCCCGTCTAAGGCTCTTGCGATATAGGCAAAACTAACATCCGTTGTTCCTCGCCGATATAGCTCGCGCATCATATTCAGTACAGCGTCCTCTCCATGTTGCGCAACCGTTGTGAAAATGAGATGGCTTATATGTGGCATGATTGGCTGATGACAGAAATGTTGTTGATAAGCCTGTTCCACTTTGCCTGTACTAACCACGCGCAGGCACCTCCTTTCGTTCTATGTGCCGTGCTTTATAAACCTCATATCTTGAAGTTATGAGACTTATACGCCATAGAGTAAATATTTAAGATCACATTACTATTCGTAGTAGTGTAATAACTTAAAACATATATCTTTACTTTACTTTCCTTTACTCTCCTTTACTTTGTGGATTATTGAATACATTTATCGGGTTATTGTCGACATAAACAGCGTTATTGCATACATTTACTCCATCGCATACAAAATCCCTATGGACTAACACCGCGGTCTTCCGCGATGCTGCGGCAAAATATCGCTCTTGAATATCTCTTGAGGTTAATATTTTGTAGGTATTAAACTTGCCGGAATCAAATATGCCAACTTGGATCGCCTTCTCGACAATCTTCTCCACTGCATCCTCGCTCACGCCGAATGTCTCAGCTATGAGGAATGTCACATCGCTGTTGATTTCCACGTAGTACCCCTCGTCTCGATAAGCAATACAGAAAATCGCGATGAGTATCGAAATGGCTTGATTCCCGCAGTCTTTTTTTAATCGCCGTATCTTTATATCCTCGAACAACCCGACATCCAAGGGGAAATAATCCAGCCCCTGCTTTGTCGGACGTGCCACTGCATCACCCCCTTAACAAGTCACCACCGGAACCCCGAAAGACTCCACCATCACACGCTTAATTACTTCTTCGTCGCTGTTTTTATCGGACAAATGCACACAGTAGATTACCTTTGCCATGCTTGCATTTGATGACCGTAACATCTCTACCGCCGTATCTAAGGACATATGGCTTTGCACGGTTCGCTGTCTTCGATTTAAGTTAACCGCCCCGTCCACCGTGTTCGCGTCAAGAATCGATTTTACGTAATTCACCTCAATCATCCAGAAGTCAATGCCTGTAAAGCGATACTGGCAATATGCGCTATCTGTTATAAACACAAGCCGCTCTCCTGTTTTTTGGGATTGTATTAGAAATCCGACGGGTTCCGCGGCGTCATGAATCGTATGGAAAGGACTTATGAGAAAGCTCTTTATCGCTACGGACAGATACCGGCACGGCGCCTGTATAAAAAAGGTACGGAAATTATGCTCCTCAGCGTTCAATGCCTGCTTAGTTCCTTCGCTCATATACACCTTGATTCCATAGTCAGCTAAATGCTGCGCGCTCTTCGCGTGATCCATATGCTCATGCGTGAGAAGGCAGGCGTCGATAGCTGTTACACGGTATCGCAGCGCCTTCTGTAAGGCTTTCCACGGTAGGCCACACTCCAGTAAAAGCGTGGCCTTGCCATCCGAAATCAGATACGCATTTCCGCTGCTTCCGGAACCCAACACATAAATCTCCATCAGAACGGCGCTTTCGTCTTGTCGTTAAAGTCAATCGGGACAAAATCTGATCCCAAGAAATCATTGTCTGATTTTTTGGATTCCTGAATCTCACCGGTTTCCGGATCGACGGATTCTTGAATCGCCATAGTGTGAAATTCTTCCTGATTCGCCTGTTCCTGTATCTCCCAGCTCATGCGGTCGTCAACATCGCTCATCTCTGCCTGCTGCATTTCCGTGGATAGAACGCCATATTTTGCCAAGAGACGACGCACTAATGTTTTCATCGCCATTTCATCAAAATGCGCGTCCCAAACATACTTGTCTGCGTTGTAATAGTCTTTCTTTTTGGCGTTTTCCATAGTTTTATAGGTCTGCGAAAATTTCGCGGCATGTTCTTTCACGCGCTCAACCGACCAATAGACTGTTTTTTCAAATCCGTTAATGAGTCGAAAATACGCAAAATATCCGATGGGCTTATCAGAGGTTTTCTGTCCGGTAATCTGTACTTCTCCAGTCAAATAATTTTCTTCGACCTGCATTCCCTCATACACCACGCCCGCATGGATCGTTTTGTACTGCCCAGTGCGCATGGCAAGCTGCACATATCCTTTGTAGCCAATCTGAAACTGCGGGTGCGGTTCTTTAATCCACTTCCCGCCCGCCTTTTTGTTTTTGTTGTATGGGACAATATAGGCAAACCCCAGCCCCTTGTTGATCGGAAGTTTCAGCGTTGCCGCCTTTAAGGCTTCCAGCGCTACCTCTTTTGCCTCACACTCTTTGAGTGTCCCTTCCGGGTCACTGTATAACTCAATCAAAGATGTGACAAAATTATTCGCGTTTTCGCCCAGGGATTGTGAGAACAGGCTCATCATCGCCTGATTGCTCATCAAGTCTTTCATCTGATTTGCCGGAGAAAGCGTCGGTACTTGCGTTGCTTTTTTTGTTTGATTTGTCATGTTATTCCCCCTGTATTTTTAATGTTTTGTCCTGACTCACGACTAATGCAATGCACTGCGTGCCGATATCCAGCAGATCATTTACGCTCTCGGCATTATCTACAAAGACCGGGACTTGCACACAAGCTTGACGACCAAAGGCGCGGATGATATCCAACCCCGCATTGATCTGTGCGGCGTTGTTTGCACTCTCGTAGGGCACCCCGTCGATGAGTGCCTTGCAGGTGTCTTTGATTCCACCGTTAATCTGCTCTTCAAAAAGCTGCCAATGAACTGTAGAGAAGTGTGAATCGACCTGTTCGCCCACCGCGGACATTTTCTTCCGGGTATACGCTTCACACAAAGCGATTATCCGCTGCGTTTTTTCATACGATTTTCCCAACTCCTTTTGGCGTTCTTCCAACTCTTCGATACGTGCTCGGTTATCGGCGTTGATTTTCTCGTAGGCTAAATCGCTGTCGATTTCTTCAATCCTGCGCTGGATGTTTCGTATCTCTTCTCTATTTTCGGACGGTTTTTCTGCTTCTCCTTTTTGGGACAACCTCTGCTCTGCTTGCCTTCTTTTTTTCTGTAGTGCAGCAATTTCTGTCGGTTCTGGTCTTTTGGATAGTTTCTCCTTGATGGCGCTCAAATCGTCTTGGGCAGTCTTTTCCGCCTCTTCTGCGTCTTGCACAGATTCGTTCAACTCCTCGATAATGCTTTTCATTTTTGCAAGCTCTGTCCGCAGTTCATCTTGCTCTTTTTTCGCGCGTAATCCCCGTGTGGTAATCGCTTCTAACTCCTCGGCGCGCGCTTGATGGAATTTCGCAACGGCTTTTTGAATCTGCTCTTTTGGAAGTGTCTGCCCGCAAGAGGGACAATTCGATTGTCCATCGTAGACGCGCATTTGCACTTCTTCATATCGCTTGCGATCGCTGGATAGCTTCTTTTCATATGCGGCAATCTCTTCCTGCAACTGCCTTGCTTCGCCATTTCGCGCCAGCAAATTTTGACGCATGATGCGTAAGCTATCCTGCGCCTGATCTGCCGCTTCGCGCTTTTCCAGTAGCAGCTTGTCGATTTCTTTTCGCTCATTCTGCTCGATTTTCCGGATTTTTTGATCGTAAGAAGCAATCTCCTCCCGCAACTTCGCCAACTCGGCAAGGATACTTTCAGGCATCTTTTGTCCGGTCTGCAATTCTTTTAGCTTTTTTGCCAGCGTCTCTTTAGACGCCCGCAAGGCGCCAAAATCATGTGTACAAATCATGCCGGAAAGCTCATCTACGCGCGCAGGAATCTCATCGATTTCTTTATTGATTTTGCGCGCAGAGGCTTTTTGCATTTTTAAGATGTCCTCGACGTTGTACGTAGCAAGAAGCGGGGAAAGCTCTGAAAATTGCTCGTCACTTTGCAATGTTTTTTTTACCGCTTCTATGTCCGTCAGTTTGAGAAGCAGTCCCCGGCGCTCGGTATCCTTGAGAACGGTGTTAAAATAGCGTGGATTGCTTAAGAGCTTGAGTATCTTTTCGTCCACAATAGCCGATAACTTTTCCTCATACTCCGTTTTTTTTACGGGAACGCCTTGCCACTCATAGTCGGTTGTATGTCCGGTAAAGTTTTCATTCGTCGAACCCCGCTTCTTTGTCCACTGCTCGGCGTAGGTTTTTTTTAATGTCAATTCCTCTCCGTCTACGTCAAAAACGCCCTCGACGCTTGTTGCAATCCGGTGTTTTTCTTCGCCGGATTTCTCACGCGGCTTGATAGCAAACGACGCACTGTCCATGCTATCTTTGCCAACGAGCAACCAAAGATACGCGTCATACACGCTCGTCTTTCCCGTCGCGTTTGCCCCGCATAGGCGGGTATGCTCGCTAAAATCGATAGAAAGACAATTGATCCCCTTAAAATTATTAATCTGTAACTTTTTTAGTGTTACTATCATTTATCCCTCCGGTCTGTTATACTGAAGGCGCAAAGATCGCTAATCCTGCACCTTTTGGCCATCGTCGTCACGGACGGTGGTCATCTCTTTTTCTAACTCGTCCATAAAATTTAGGATTGTTCTCCCCATGTCTTTTCCACCTTCTGCTTGGAGGCGCTCATCGTTGCTCATGTCTTCGGATTCTGCAAAGCGAAGCGACGCCCAAGAAAGAATCCCTGTATACACTTTC
This sequence comes from Murdochiella massiliensis, assembly GCF_900059565.1. Taxonomy (GTDB): domain Bacteria; phylum Bacillota; class Clostridia; order Tissierellales; family Peptoniphilaceae; genus Murdochiella; species Murdochiella massiliensis. The sequence goes on along the minus strand of NZ_FIZW01000002.1, from coordinate 1,041,720 downwards.
AGATTTTTCCATGCTTGCTCGTAGTCCATGTCACTCATCGGCTTCATCCTTCTTGTAACCATCAGCCGACCAAACAACGGCATCCCCGCCTATCATAAGATTCCCTACAATACAGGCACCGTCGCGAATCTCTGCTCTCTCAAATACACGAGCGTGGTCTGTAACGTGGGCGCCACCATGCACCTGAGCATCTCCAGAGACAAGAGCAGAACCTGTGACCGTTGCATGGTCAAATACTTTGGCATTTTGCCCTATCCAACAATCTCCTTCTTGGCTCAGATTGCTTTCATCTTCTACATATCCGCCAAGTTCATACGCCTTAACGTTTCCAAAATCACGTAATGCAACGATTCGATGAAGATTTGAGTCGCGCATAAATCGGATACAGTCGCTTGTAAGCGCATATTTTTTTAGCATCTCTCACCTCGTCACCATAAAGTAAAACAGCCAGCTGCCAATGATGATGTATCCAACCGTCGCAAATCCTGCAGCAACCGCAAGGATGGTCTTTAGTACCGGATGCATCCGTGCCGGGTTAAACGTCCAGCCGATCTTTTTTTTGCCTCGTTTCATTTCTTCCTCCTCTCACATCGCCCTAAGTGCTTCCTTGAACGTCGACAGCGCGTCAAGTGCCTTCTGCTCTTTCTCGCTTTTGAAAAGTTCCGGATTCGGCTTGAACGGTCGGTCAAAGGCAAAATAGAACATCTGCTCGTCGCTCCAGCCGTATGCCTTCTGCCAAGCGACAATCCACTCGCCGCGGAAGGGCTTTCCGGTTGTGAAGTACGGCGACAGCGATGAGCCGGACATCCCGACAACGGCGGCTAAGTCCTCTCGCCGTATGCGGTAGATCTGCATCCACTCGCGCAGTTCTTCGTGATACATGGTTTCCTCCTTTCATTCATTCTGTTTTTTGTACTCACTCAATATGTAAGTGATGAGTGCTGTTAATGAGATTCCGCGGCTTTCCGCGTCGCCGGTCAGCCACTCTTTTAATTCAGTCGGCAGCCGTAGTAGAAACGTATCTTTCATGCGCAATCCTCTCTTTCATTTCTTAGTGACTTCACTTTGATTTACATGTTAATCATATTTCATAGTGATGTCAATATGAAATATTGTTATTTTTTCGAGTGTATATCATAATGAAATCACCCCGAACGGAAAGGACGCATTATGGCTACCGATAAACGAGCATTTACTATGCGGATGCAACAGAATAATTTTGATAAAATCAAAGTGATTGCCGCAGCAAACAAACGTTCCATTGCAATGCAAATTGAATTTCTCATTGAGAACTGTATCCGCTCGTATGAAGAACTCCATGGGGAAATTCACACGGAAAGCGAAAGTTCGGTGGATTGAGCTTTAGAAGAATGTACGAATTTAGACTCATTCCCAAATTTTCAGCTTCAATCTTTAACGCTCTATATGTCGCATCCGGCATACGGAGCGTTATTGTTTTCATGGTGTAGTCCATGGTTTCCTCCTTTCACTCGTTAATCGGTTCCTTCGCCTTTACCAATTGAAAGTTCATCGTTTCGGATTGTCCAATAAGGCCCTCCATGAATTTCAGGCGCTTCAATATAAGGCATATTGTCCAGACTCGCTCTGTTATTCTTTTTACTTTCCGGCTCATCTTCCTCATCCCGAAACATGGAAAGCTTTTTTATCTCTGTCAGTAGGTGGGACAGCTTTTCGATTTCTTTTTGAAACTCGTTAATCGGCATGCCGTTAATCTTTAGCTCCAGCTTCACGTTGATGTTTGTGGTTGCTTTCTCCATCCCTTCCTCCTTTCTCTTTATTAAGTACAGTTTAACTGTTCTTTTTGACTAAAAAAATAATGTCATCGTATCCTACGCCATACACCTCTTCCATCTTTTTAATCGTTGGGACATCTGGGAATGTCGCCCCTTTTTCATAGTTGTTCATCGTACTCATTGATATTCCAAGCTTTTCAGCCGCTTCTGACTGGCTAAGGCCGGCATTCACTCGTGCCGCCTTTAACGTAATTTTCATATCTCACCTCCTTTCGAGAATAAGGTTAGCACAGTTAAACCGTACTGTCAACATCTAAACTGTATTATCTTGCTGTTCTTCTTGATTATTGTGCAAATTTACTGTATTATATTGTCAGCAAAAGGGAGGTTGAGATATGAGCGGACTCGGAAACAAGGGAATAATGGCTGAGAATATAAAGCGCTACATGGAAAAGAAAGGTATTAACGCCAAGCAGCTCGCTGAAATTCTTGATTTTCCGTATACAACTGTCCTGTCTTGGATTAACGCAGCGAATTATCCGAGGATAGACAAGATCGAACAGATGGCCGACTTCTTCGGCGTAAAAAAGTCCGATCTCATTGAAGACAAGATTGACGCCATCATCAACCGTCACCCCGACCTGCATCCTATCCGTAAAATCCGAAGTGTCCCCATTCTTGGCACCATCGCCTGCGGAACGCCCATCTGGGCGGAGGAAAACTTCGAGGGCTATATCGGCATCGACCCGATGCACATGGACGGCGAGTTTGCCTTGATCTGCAAGGGCGACAGCATGATCGACGCGGAAATCCACGACGGAGATATCGTTCTGATGAAGAAGGTTCCGGACGTTGAAGATGGCGAGATCGCCGCTGTTTTGATTGACAATGAAGCGACGTTGAAGAGGGTCTACAAGAAAGAGAGCCTGCTTGTCCTACAGCCCTGCAATCGGAACTATAGCCCCATCGTCTATAGCTATGACGAAGCGGAAGATAACGGCGTACAGATCATCGGCGAGTGCGTAGGCGTGTATCACCCGAAGAAGGGGTGAAAAGGGGAAGGCTAATATGAACGACAAGATTGTTCTATATCAAGATGATGATAGAAACGTTGTAGTTGATGTGATGTTTCAAGATGAGACGTTCTGGCTCTCACAGAAAGCAATGGGAGAACTGTTTGATGTAAATGTATCCTCTATTAGTCGACACCTCAAGAACATCTTCGACGATGGGGAATTAGAGGAACGAGAGGTAGTTGCAAAAATTGCAAACACCACTAAACACGGTGCAATGCCGGGAAAAACACAAACAAAGGATCTAAATTTATATAACCTTGATGCCATCATCGCTGTAGGTTACCGGGTTAACTCCAAGCAGGCAACACGCTTCCGCCAATGGGCAACAAAGACCCTCAAGGAATACATCGTCAAAGGCTTTGTCCTCAATGATGATATGCTCAAAAATGGGCGGCCGTTTGGAAAGGATTACTTCCAAGAACTGATCGAACGTGTCCGCTCTATCCGAGCAAGCGAACGACGCATATGGCAAAAGATCACAGATATCTTTGCGGAAGTTTCAACCGACTATGACCCTCAATCCGAAGTCACAAGAAACTTCTACGCTATGGTTCAAAATAAGTTCCACTATGCGATTACAGGAATGACTGCTGCTGAAATCATTAACAGCAAGGCAGATCATACGAAAGACAACATGGGGCTTCAAACATGGAAGAATGCTCCAGATGGACGAATCTTAAAGATGGACACGCAGATAGCCAAAAACTATCTTTCAGAAAAAGAAATAAGAGCATTAGAGCGAAATGTATCCGGCTTTTTTGACTACATAGAAGATCTCTTGGAAAGGGAAAACACCTTTACGATGGATCAATTCGCCTCTTCTGTTAATGAGTTTTTAGCCTTCAGAAAATACAAAGTTCTTCCGGATGGAAGTAAGGGTAGCATCTCAAGCAAGCAGGCGAAATTAAAAGCAAGTCATGAATATGACGTGTTCAATAAAACACAGAAAATAATATCCGACTTTGACAAAGCAATTCGTCGCAAGATCGAGGAGCAAAAGCACGATGAACCGAGTGAAGATTGACGATATTGTAATCGGCGAGTGCGTCAGCGTTTATCATCCGAAGAAGGGGTGAAGAAGAGCAATAGGAAAAATAACTGGGCCGCATGAACAAGCATATGCCTATTGAATTTCCGTAGAGAAAGTCGTTTTTAGTTTATTTTTATCATGATTCATGATAATATTCAATCACACTAAAGGAACGGCTCGTGTTAGAGCCTGAATGAGGAGGACTTTCTTCGGATGGTCTTCCTTATTCTTTCTTAAGAGGGGAATGATCTGCTTCCAATTTGTAAGCAGTTGTACGATATTTTCGTACAACTGAGGCCGGCATGTTACCAATGTGGGATAGAGTTACTTAGGTGGAATAAGGTTACCGAAAACAAAAAAAGAAACCGCCCAGCAGCAACTGGACGGCATCAAGTATGGAGGTTGTGAAACCAGCATATGCAAATACAGTGTATCACAGCCTCCGAAAGGAGGCTATTTTTATGCCAAAAAATAACGTCTCAAAGGGAAAAGACGGTCGCTATCGCTACCGCACAACAGACGCTAACGGCGCACGAGTGGAATTGCGCTCACGATCGGGCGAAAAAAGGAGCGACTTTCTGCGCCGATGCAATGCGATTGATCAGTCGGCGGAAACAGCGTGTTACAGCGAGACGTTCGACGACCTCTTTACGCTATGGATGACGGAGTACGTCAAAGAAAAGTGCTCCAAGGGATACTATAGCACCTGCGCACATATCTATGAGCGCTATGTCAAACCCTATCTTGGGCATCTGGGAATCCATGAAATCAAAAGAAAAGATGTGTACGAGTGCATGACGCACGCGGAAAAGACAGGCATCGCCTCTTCAACGGTTAAAAAAGTCCGCCTCTGCGTGTCTGCTCCATACGCCTGGGCGCAAAACATTCTGGGGCTGGATCTCATATCGCCTACCATCGGCATGGTCTATCGCTTCGAATCCAAAGTGAAGATAGACAGAAAACGCGTGATCGAAGCGGAGGAAATGAAGCGAATACTGGATGCGGCCAAGGCGTCAAAGTATGAGATGTATTTTCGCATCTTAGCACAGACCGGGATGCGCCCTTCGGAGGCACTCGGTCTGAAAATTAGCGATATCGATCTAAAAGAAGGCGTCCTTCACATCCGACGAGGTATCACCATGTACGGAATGTCCCCTCTAAAAACAGAACTTGCCAAGCGTGATTTTCCTCTATCTGACACCTTGCGAGACGATCTCATCGCACAAAGAAATGCCGTCGCCTTCACGACGAAGGAAGGATGGCTCTTTCCGGCTGCAGACGGTGTCCCGAAGATGAATGCCGTTAAGATCGCCTTGAACCGGATCCTGCGACAGACAGAGGTATGGGAGCGCGGCGGCCACAATCACCTGAAAAAACTATCGCTTCTAACGCCTGCCGTCACCTGCTCCCTTTATGACTTCCGCCACACCTTCGCCACGCGCATGGCGGAGAAGGGAATCAATCCAAAAATGCTCCAGTATCTCATGGGACATAGCGACATCAAGACGACGCTTTCCTACTACATCGACGTCACTGACACGATGATTGACGAGGCAAAGGATGGCATGGAGAAAATGGTAAATTTTTGAAGTGGGGACAAAAGTGGGGACAAAGCGAAAAAATACGAACAAATGTTCAAAGGAAAAACCGCCTGAAACCATTGATTTCAAGCGGTTTTCTTCATCATCGGAGTGACAGGATTTGAACCTGCGACCCCTTGTCCCCCAGACAAGTGCGCTACCGAACTGCGCTACACCCCGTAACGTTCCTATTATAGCATAAACTTCTCTTTTTGGCGCAAGAAACACATTTCCCTTATGGTTCCCTGTTAGAATGCGAAAGAAATAGGGAAATGTAAAGGATGTGGCGCATGTTTTCCTTTTCCGGAAGCGCCTCTGACCGCTTTAGAGCCTATGGTCGATATAGAGCCCATTAAATCGCCCCTTTGATAACCCTTTATAGTGTAAGGAAGGTAAGAATGAAACTGATTGATATCATTGGAAATACAAAACTGATTCAGCTGCAGCACATCGGCGGCGGAAGAATTTATGCCAAATTGGAGAAAACCAATCCCGGCGGCAGTATTAAAGACCGTCCGGCTTACTATATGATTCGCGATGCCATCCAGAGCGGCGAGCTGAAACCCGGAATGACCATTGTGGAACCGACGTCGGGAAATACGGGCATAGCCCTGGCGCTCATCGGAAAGCAACTCGGTTATGCCGTGGAATTGTATATGCCCTCGTCCATGTCGAAAGAACGCGTCCGCCTTATGCGCTCCTTTGGCGCCAAGGTCGTGCTGACCACCGAAGGAGCATTGCAGGGAGCCGTCGACGCCGCGAAAGCGAGAGTCGCTGAAGGAAATGCCTATATGCCGGATCAATTCTCGAACCCCTCCAACCCGAAAGCGCATTATGAAACCACAGGGCCGGAAATTGCGAAGGCCTTGCCCGACGCCGCGGCTTTTGTTTCCGGATTCGGTACCGGCGGAACCATTTCCGGAACGGGACGGTACCTGAAAGAGCATATTCCGGGCATCAAAATCTTCGGTTTGGAACCAAAGGAATCGCCTCTCGTGAGCGAAGGACATGCCGGCACCCATAAAATTCAGGGCATTTCCGGCAACTTTGTGCCTAAAAATTTAGACAAAAGTCTGTTGGACAAGATATACTCGGTGGCAAGCGACGATGCGATCGCGATGGCTCGCCGCCTGGCGGCAGAAGAAGGTCTCTCCGTCGGCATCTCCTCCGGGGCGAATGTCGTCGCTGCGCTAATGGCACTGAACGAAGTACAAGGAAACGTCGTAACGGTTCTCCCCGATTTGGGCGAGCGATACCTTTCCACGGCGTTATTTGAAGAGGACTGAACATGAAAAATAGAGATTGGAAAGAGGAAGCGGAATACATCATGGCCTTGGATCCGGCATGCCGTTCCATCGAAGAAGCCACGAATTTGTATCCCATCACCGATGCGCTCAGCAGCTACGATATTGCCCACGAATTTTATTTGCGCGGCGAGTTTTATGAAGCGCGACGCATTTCCCAAAATGCGCGCAACCGTACCGGCATTGAAATTCATCCCGGCGCAGAAATCGGTCGCTGCTTTTTCATTGACCACGGCATGGGCGTCGTCATCGGCGAAACCGCAAAAATTGGCGATTATGTGCACATGTATCACGGCGTCACCCTGGGTGGTGTGGAATCCTACGACGGACAGCGCCATCCCATCATTGGCAATCACGTGCTCATTGGGGCAAATGCCACGCTTCTTGGACCGATTCATATCGGAGACGGTGCAAAAATCGGTGCCGGCGCTGTCGTGATGCAGGATGTTCCGGCCGGAGCAACGGCGGTGGGTGTACCGGCGCATATTCTGCCTGCCAAGCCGCAAGCGGATGCGCCTGCGGCGGATCGCTGCACGGCGCCGCATCATGACCGGGCGGCAAAAGAGGAAACAACGCCAAAGGAGCAACAATGAAAACCGATCAATCTCCTCTTTCGACGGAGAAAAAACCGTTAGACGTGGCCTATCCTGACGAAGGCGCGCATCCGCAGGCGATTTTTCTTCGCTTAATAAAAGGCGTCCTCGTCGGTATCGGCGCGATTTTGCCCGGGCTTTCCGGTGGTGTGCTTTCGGTCATTTTCGGCATCTATCAGCCGATGATCGCGTTTCTGGCGAATATTCGTCGCGAATTTATGCGCAATGTGCGCTATTTCCTTCCCATCGGTCTTGGCGGCCTTCTCGGCGTTTTTCTTTTTTCGATTTTCGTTGAAAAAGCATTTGGCCGATATTCCGCGCAATTTGTATGCCTGTTTTTAGGCTTTGTCATCGGGACATTTCCGAGCTTGTATCGACAGGCGGGAAAAGAAGGGCGCTCTTCGTCGGATCGCATACTACTGGCTGTCTGTGCGGCAGCAATTTTTCTGCTCATGTCGTTCGGCTCCCGTCTCCCGCAGGTTACACCAAATCCGTTGGTATGGCTTCTTTCCGGCGTCCTGGTTGCCTTCGGCTTTATCATCCCGGGCATGAGCCCCTCCAACTTTTTGATCTACTTCGGCCTGTATGACAAGATGGCGGCCTCCATAGCGGCCTTCGATTTCGGCATGCTCATTCCGTTTGCCGTCGGTGCCGTTCTTTGCATTTTCCTCTTTTCAAAAGTGGTCGCCTGGCAATTTCGTCATCACTATGCCCCGATGTTTCATATCATCTTAGGTATGGTGATCGGCTCCACGCTGGGTATTTTCCCGGCAATCATTTTTCCCGCACTAACCCCGGCAGGACTTGCCGCGGCAGAGCTTAGCCTTCCCATTGCCATTCTTTTTGGCCTCGGTATGCTCATCGTCGGTGTAGGGATCAGCTATCAATTCAGTAAACTGGAAGAAAAGGTGAATTATGAACGATGAAACACGATTTGCGGTATTGATTGACGCGGAGAACATCTCGCCGAAATATATCCAGGTCATTTTTGATGAAGTCTCTAATTACGGCGTTTCCACCTATCGTCGCATTTACGGCGACTGGACCAGCACTCGCAACAACCGCTGGAAAGAAGTGCTTTTGGACAATTCCATCACACCAATTCAGCAATACAGCTATACGGAAGGCAAGAACTCTTCCGATTCGGCCATGATTATTGACGCCATGGATATTCTCTATACGCTTTCTGTAGACGGTTACGTCCTGGTCTCCTCCGACAGCGACTTTACGCGCCTTGCCTCCCGTCTTCGTGAATCCGGCATGACGGTCATCGGCATGGGGGAAAGCAAAACGCCGAACGCCTTTATTTCGGCGTGCAATACGTTTAAGTATTTGGATATTCTTTTTGCTTCGCTCGCCAATGCGGAGGAGGAAGAAGAAAACCACGAGGAGACGAAAACGACCAAAGGGAAGTCGAACCGTAGCGCTGTTTCCGCGCAGGAACGCATGACGACACCGGCCAAAACAGAAGAGAAAACGGCATCGGCGGAAAACGGATCCGCCTCAGCATCAGCCAAAGGTGCCACCGTTCTCAGCCGCAAGGAATGGAAAAAAGATCATGCCCAGACGACAACCGCCAAGCGAAACGGAAAGCGCGAAGTCCCTCGTCCGCAGACGACCCTTCTCTCTGTACGTAAGGCGTTGCGCAGCATTGTACGTGAAAACTCGGATGAAGAGGATTGGATCTCGTTAGCGAATTTGGGCAACCAGCTCTCCAAGCGCTTCCCCGATTTTGACGTGCGAAATTACGGCCACCAAAAATTGGTAACCTTCATTGAGTCCTTCCATGAATTTGAAGTCGCTCACCGACCGGTATCCGAATTCGGTAATAAACAGCTCTTCGTGCGCCTGCGCAAGGAATAAGTTGCATGTGATCGACGGCACATTCGACTGCGCCGTTAAACTCGCTTCATCCACCCAAAAAGTTTGCCGGCGGTCTCTCCGGCAACTGCATTCGGCAGCCTTTTTTCTGCATTTCATGGAGTTTTACCAAAAGAAGATTGATGTCTGTGGAAAGCATTTTGGCCATCGTCACAATGTCGTAGCCTTCATTGGACAGGGCCTGCACCTCTTCTTCGTCCAGTAACAGGTGCGCCGCAAAAACATTCGCTTCGTACTCTTCCCGCTCGCTCATATTGAGCAGCGTAAACGGTACCAAGTCTCGCACGCCGTCCTCTTCTCCTTCGTGAAGAAGCGTATGCCCCAACTCATGCGCCAGAATAAGACGACGGCGAGGCTCCTCGAGCGAAGCATTCAAAAAGATGCAAGGCTTCCCGGCAATACGCGCCGCCATTCCGCCAAGCTGATGAAAATCGCTGCGTTCGTAAAGGCGAATGCCCATCGCGCGCGCAATCTCTTCCGGATCATTGCTCTGGTATTCGATTTTCAGGCGCTTTACGCATTCTTCAATCGACATTTTCATTCGCTTTCTACCAAAAACGATCGCTCCTCGAGCGGTCGTTCGTTTTTTCAGTTCTCTTTTCGCGCATCCCAATATGCTTCCTGCAATGCACGCATAACGGCATCCTTATCCTCTTCAGAAAGCGATCCGCCAGAAAACATGGCGCGCGCTTGACGAAGAAGACGAGACACTTCCTCTTCCTGTTCCATGGCGGAAGATGCCTTGGCAAAGGCGGATTCCTCTTCATGTTCGGTATAAAGATAATTCACATCTACCGAAAACAAGGTTGCCAACGTTGCATATACCTTTCGCTGTTTGGGATAACTCTGCCCCCGTTCGTAGCTGACTACGGTACGCGTCGAAACATGCAGACGTTCTGCCAGTTCTTTTTGCGTCCAGCCCTGTTGTTCGCGCAGAGCTTTCACTTTTTCTCCGAATGTCATGCGTTCTCCTTTCCATAGGAATCTTATCTTCTTCTTTTTCTTGACAAGCGAAGATTATTTTCCTATACTGGTTCTGCATTAGGAAGATGATCTTCCTTTATTGTATGCGTTTCCCCTGCACTGTCAAGAATCTCCTTGCGATTGCCGGTTTTCATCATCGGAAAAGAGGAAAAACGATGCGCCGTCAAATTCTTCATGTGGACATGAACAGCTTCTATGCCTCCGTCGAACAGGCTTTTGATCCATCCTTGCGTGGAAAAGCGGTGGCCGTCACCGGAGCTGCCGAAAAACGCCATGGAATTATTTTGGCCAAATCTCCCGAAGCCAAAGCAAAGGGTGTACAAACCGGTGAAGTCATCTGGAAGGCTAAACAAAAATGTCCCGAGCTCATTACGGTCGAAGCGAACTTTGAACGCTACCAGCTGTATTCCCGTCTTGCCCGAAGCATCTATCTGGAGTATACCGATCGCGTCGAGCCCTACGGATTGGATGAATGTTGGATGGACGTATCCGGCTCTTCACGGCTCTTCGGTGACGGTTGGAGCATTGCCGCAACCATCCGTGAGCGCATTCGCCGAGAGCTCGGCGTGACGGTATCCATCGGTGTAAGCGATAATAAAATATTCGCCAAGTTAGGCAGCGATCTGCGCAAACCCGACGCCCAAACGCGCCTGGATGCTTCCAATTTTCGTGCGTGCGTATGGCCCCTTCCCGTGAGCAACCTGTTCTTTGCCGGCCGACAGACAACCAAAGCCCTGCTCTCCTTCGGCATCACGACGATCGGCGAATTGGCTAACGCCGATACGCAACTTATCGCCCACCGTTTTCACCGAAACGGCATCAAACTGCAAGAAGCTGCGCGAGGAAGGGACACCGCCCCCGTTCTTCCCTACGGTGTGCGGCCGATCGCTAAAAGTATAAGCTGTGGCACCACCTTCACCCGCGATCTCTACACCGAGGCGGATATTTCCGTCGCTCTGCTTGATCTGGCAGATCACGTGCAGTCTCGCTTGGTGGACGCCGGTCTCAGCGCCGAGGGGCTTGGCGTATGGGCGCGCGATCGCCGACTTATCGTTACCCGCGCCGCCGGTTCCCTCCCGTATCCGACACAGAGCGCACAGACCCTTGCACGCTGTGCCATGCCTTTGGCCAAGTCTCTTTTTGATCCGCGGATTCCGCTTCGTTCCCTTACGCTTTGCGCCACCGCCCTCCGTCCGACCAAGGAATCCGTGCAGACGTTGCTGTTTTCAGATATTCAGCAACACGATAAATGGGAACGTGTGGCAGATACGGTGGAAGAATTGCGTGCACGCTATGGAAGGCATGCGGCCGGACCGGCTACGCTTTCATCGTTTGCGCTGGCGGATCTGGATACCCCGCGGGCACCTATGCCTCTTTATCTTTCCCTCTGTCACGCTTTACACGACACAAGAGATAAAAACAGATTGGGATATTTTTATTCAGCGCATGAAACAAAGGCCGGATAACACCACATCGAGGAAAAATGCGGTAAGATAACAAAGGAAATACAAAAAGAGAGAAATCGTCGTTGCCGGACGAGGCGATATGGCTATGCCATACGGTCGAAGCAAACGCGTTTCGCAGAAGAAAACCGAGCGAGAGGAGTCCGCTGTGATTTATACCGTAACTTTAAACCCTTCCGTAGACTTTATCCGTCGCATAGAGAATATGCACATCGGTGAAATTAATTATTCCACCGATGACCGGATGTCCGCAGGTGGTCGAGCCATAATGGTCTCCCGTATGCTACATAGGCTAAGCATTCCCACGACCGCCACCGGCTTTGTTGGTGGACACACCGGCTCCTATATCGAAGAAGAGTTGGATCGGGAAGGCATTTTACACGATTTTATTCGCACGCAAAGCAACACACGACTGAATTTATCTCTTTTTGTGGATGATGTCGAAACACGCATTCTGGGACGCGGTGGGGAAATCCGATCGGAGGAAATCAACGATCTGCTCTACTATCTTTCCCGCATTCGCGAAGGTGACTATCTGGTTGTCGCCGGATCGCTTCCCCCGGGAATGTCTACGGATATTTATGAGCGAATGTTCGAGATCGCTACGGTGAATGGCGCCACCTTTTTGCCCATTATCTCCCCCGAACCGTTAAAACAGGCGCTGGTAAAAAAGCCACTCTTAATTGCGCCGACCATGAATGATCTTCGTGCGCTCTTTTCCGTCGAGGAAATCAGCGCCAAGGAAGCGGTGGACTACGCTAAACAGCTTCTTTCCGAAGGTGCACAGAATGTGCTCATTAATCGCGAACGCATGGGATCACTTTTTGTTACGGGCGATGGCGAGGTGTATCAAGCCGAAGGGCCGGAAGGGCCCATCGTTTCGGCGACCTATACCAATATGGCGCTCATTGCTGGCTTCATCGGCAACTATATGCGCACAAACGACGCAAAAAAAGCGTTTCCTTCCGCACAGGGGTGTGCAAATGCCACCTATGGGGTCGAAACGCTGCCTTCGCTTGCCATGATTCGTCACGCGATTACCGCCGTGCAGGTCACTCGTCTGGCGTAATCGAAGAATCCGTATGGGCCGAAACAAAACGGCCGTCCTGTTCTCGAATACGTCGTACGCGTTTTTCGAATTCGCTTCGACGCATCCATTGTTTCTGGCCGCAGCCGTTGCACTGCAGGTGAATTTCCGGCCCGGTGCGCAAAATGATCCACTCGTTTTTTCCGCAGGCGTGCGGTTTTTTCATCTGAAGGACATCCCCCGATTGATAACGACGCACAAACATCCCTCCTTTATCTTGGTCAGGGCAAAACGAAGAAGGCTTCCCGATAGACCAACATCGTTGAGCCGTCCGTTTGCGGCAAAACGCGAATCAGTTCCTGTGTATCGACCGTCTCTTTGTTTTCTTCTTTCAAGGTCATGCGACGATTTTTACCGACCACCACAATTCCATTCTTTCCGGAAATTACGCGCAGCGGTGGAAAATCCAGCGGAACCGTTTTTTTGACTTTACCGTCTACCGCATAGCAGGTGAGCGCTCTGCCGTCCGTCACCCATACGCCGTCTTTGTTGACCGCCATATCCCAGCCTTCGGTCGATGGAACGGTTGCCGTTACCGCATTGTCGACCACAAAATACAACCGCTCTGCTTGTGTGACGACAAGACTGTTTTCTCCCGTCCAGAGCAGACGGGTAAACGGCATGTCGGCATTAAGCTGAAAGTGGTCCTTGAGCAAGGCATCGCCCGTCTTTTCGTCACTTTTCTCTTTCGGTTTTTCCGGTGTTGTCGCACGCATCACTAAAACGCTGCGTTCCATTTTCTTTTCTGTCGCGCGCAGCGAAGAGAATCCCGGTTCTTTTTCCACCTGACCCGTGACGGTAATGCCTTTCCCCGTTCCCTCTTCTGTCCATGCCGTGTGCGTATCCGTCTGTGCCAACAGTCCAGGCGCGCCGGCGGTTTTTTGTACTGCCTTGATGTTTCCTTCCTCGTCAAAGACAACAAAGCGATCCGCCTTGATCCCGATGACGGCAGCAGGAGAAAAGGCTTTTTGTTCCATCGCGATAAGCCCGAGCAAGCCATTTTCCTGTATCATCCGTTCTTCACGCCCGTTTTTCGGGTTCAGCACTTGGATGTGGCGATCGGTCTGCAAAAGATAGATTTTATCGCCGTAAATGGGCTTTGTGTCCGCCGCAATCGGCACTTCCCAACGCTTTCCGCCGGCATCAAAGGCAATCAGGTTTTTGCCGTCGCGAAAAAAGAAGCAACCGTCAATGGCGCCGATATCACGCCAGGAATCGGCATAATGAAGCGCCACCTCTTTCGTTCGTGTCGTATTGCCTTTCGGCAACAAAAAAAGAAGGACAAGAAGGATGACAAGCCCGGCCGCGCCTGCCATAAACAGGCGTTGCTTCTCCTTTTGACGCGGTTGTCCTCCAATGTCCTCTTTTTTCTTCGGCATAGTGACCATGAACTCTCCTCCGTCGGCCTACCGGAAACAAAAGCGAATTGCTTCGCTCCGCACAACATGATTTCCCTTCATGTTTCGCTCTGCTCAGGCATTATTCTGTTTACGTTTTATGCGTTCTTCCATCTCTTTCTTCCATGCCTCGGGATCGTATTCGATGCGCACCCATTGAATACGCTTGTTTTCGATTTTCTCAATTTTGAAGCGCATTCCTTCATATTCGATAAAGGGGCGCTCCTGGTCTTCCGGAATGCGTCCCATCAAGAAGAACAACAATCCGCCCAGCGTATCATAGTCTTCCGTCTCTTCATCAAAATCGGATTCCGTGTTGAAATTCAGTTCTTTAATGGAAAGTGTGCCCTTGGCATAATACGTATTGCGGCTAATTTTTTCAATTTCCGGTTCGTCCTGGTCAAATTCGTCGTCAATATCCCCGACAATTTCTTCCAACACGTCTTCCATGGTGACAATGCCGGAAAATCCGCCATACTCATCAATAAGAATGGCAAGGTGGAAGTTCTCATCGCGCATCTCATTAAACAGTTCGTTGACGTTCTTACGTTCCGGCACGAAATTGGCGGGACGGATGATTTTTCGCAAAGAAACCTGTTCAAAGCCGGTACGGTAGGCCTCCTGTAAATAATCTTTAATATAAAGGATACCGATTACGTTGTCGATTTCGTCGTCGTAAACCGGAATGCGCGAATAGCGCACCGAAAGCAACTCATCAATATATTCGGTGTACGGATCGTTTACATCAATCGCGAACACTTCGGTTCTCGGGGTCATGATGTCTTCTGCCGACTTGTCGTCGAAGGAAATGATGGAATTGATCATTTCCCCTTCATCGCGATTGATCATGCCCTGACTTTGACCGACCTGTACAAGAGATTTGATATCCGAAAGGGTGACTTTTTCCTCTATGGCATCCATCTCCACGCCCATCAGGTGCAAAACACTGTTGGTACACCAGGAAAGAAAATGTACAAAGGGATTGAGCAATTTGGACGCCCACCATAAAATACCAATCGCGCTGTCCGCAAAATTTTCCGCATTTTGCAAAGCTAAACGCTTGGGAACCAATTCGCCGAAAATAATGGTTAAGAGCGAAAGCAAAATCGTGATGGTGATCGTCGCTACACCCAGCGCACTCGGAACACCGAAGGAAGCGAAAGCGTCTGCGACAAACGTTGCAAGACCTGTCGCTGCACTGGCGGAGTTGAAAAACCCGGCTAAGGTAATACAAATTTGAATCATCGACAGAAAGTCTGACGGGTCTTCCAGCAGGTGCAAAATACGACGCGCCCGCTCATCCCCTTCTTCACGACGTTCTTTCAATCGATTGGTATCTACCGAAACCAGCGCCATTTCCGACGCGGCAAAAAACGCATTAACGATGATCAAAATGACCATCAATAACAACTGAAAAAGTAAGGCCGAACTCCCGGCTCCAGGGTCTGAGACACCTTGGTCCATTCTTTCCTCCTATTGCACGATGCCACACGATAGCTTGGTTTCTCAACCAACGGATACGCCATGCTCGCTATTTCGCGTGGCCATTGACGCGAATATTTTATCACATTCCAAAAAGCATATAAAGCAACAGCAGAGCGGACAAACCGATGCGATAATAGCCAAATACCTTGAAATCCTTCTTTTGCACGTAAGCCATAAATTTCTGAATCACAACATAGGCAACCACGAACGAGAGCACAAACCCCAGGACAATCAGTAACCACTGCCCTATGGTGAAGTTTCCCAGATTTTTAAGAACCTTTAAAAGGGTTGCGCCTACCATCGACGGAATCGCCATAAAAAAGCTGAATTCCGCCGCGGCAACGCGTGAACTTCCAAGAACCATCGCGCCGATAATTGTCGCGGCGGAACGGGAGGTTCCCGGAACCAAAGCCAGACACTGAAAGAGACCGATCGTAAATGCCGTTTGCAAGCTGAACTCAAGCGGATCGGCATACTGTGGCGTCTTGCGCTTTGCATTCCAACGCTCAACAACAATCATCACAATACCATAAAACAGCAACGTGAACGTCACCACCGGCATGGTCATGAGATGTTCATCAATCAGGTCATCAAAAAGGATGCCCACTACAGCAGAAGGGATAACGGCAACGATGACACGAAGCCAAAGTGCCATGGTACGCGGATTTACATGGGTCACATTGTAATAAATGCGCGTCTGTTTGTTCCACTGTGCGTAACGCTTGGGCTTCTGCGCAAAATGGGGATCTTCACTATACCAAGGATTCAGTCGTTTCCAATAAATGACAATAACCGAAAGGATGGCGCCAAGCTGAATGATGATGTTAAATGCATTCGCAAACCCCTGGGGTTCCAAGCCGATCCACTGATTGGCCAAAATCAGATGACCGGTGGAACTGATGGGCAAAAATTCCGTAACGCCTTCAATGATGGATAACAGTGTTACCTTGATAATATTTATAATGACGTCCATGCATCCTCCCGATTATAGTGTTCTAAAAAGGAATGTTTCTTTCCGTCCAACGTATAGCCCAAAATGGCGTCCAGAGCGACATTTTCGCCGCTGCGCAGAATGGATTTTTCCACATTGGGATTCACCGTTTTCAACGCTTCGATCAGCGCTTTGATGTTGCGCCGCTGGGAATCGACTTTTTGCTGTGTCACGACACAAGCGCAATCAAGGGGCTTTAATCCCGACCAGTCACGCCAGGCTATAATACTTTTCTCTTCCACAAAGTACAAGGGGCGAATGAGTTCCATGTTATCAAAATTCCGTGCCACAATCTTTGGCATCATATTCTTATAATTGGCCGACCAGAGGACATTAAGCAAAGTTGTTTCAATGACATCATTAAAGTGATGCCCAAGCGCCAATTTATTACAGCCCAGTTGTTTGGCACGATCGTAAAGAAAGCCACGGCGCATCCTCGCACAGAGATAACACGGTGCATCCGTGATTTCGTCCGCCACCTGGAAAATATCCGATCGATATACGGTCGCCGGAATGCCGAGCCAAGAGAGATTAAACAGCAGCCGCTCGCGATTTATGGGAGCATAGCCCGGATCCATGGCCAAATATTTCACGGTGAAGGGAATGGCGGAATAGCGCGCCAACGATTCAAACAGTTTTGCCAGCAAAAGGCTGTCCTTGCCGCCCGAAATCGCAACGCCGACGACGTCGCCCGGTTGCAACATCTCGTACGTCTTTAACGCTTTATGAAATTTGGATACCAATCGTCCGCGGTAGGTCGTTTGAATCGCGTGTTCAATTTCCTTTTTCGGCTTGAGCGTTTCCCCAAAAAGACGATAGGTTTCCGGATAGAGACGCGCCACCGCCTCTTCATGCGTTTCACCTTCCCGGGGTTCAACGGTTACCGTAAATTCTTCCGGCACTTCTTCTCGACGCTTTGCCCAGAATGTCTGCATGGCGGAAGAAAGTTCTTCGTTTTTTCGTTGTTGTTCCTTACGCTCTTCCTCTTCCTTTTGTTTTGTTGCGTCTTCCATGCGTTGCAGGAAGCTCTTCTCTTTAAACGTCTCCGGCATGGTTCCTCCGTTATTTGTGATACGGCTCGTGATGCAAAATCCGAAAACCGCGATAAATTTGTTCCAGTAAAATGACGCGCATGAGCGTGTGCGGAAAGGTCATGCGCGAAAAAGACAGCTGTTTTCCCAGCGCTTTGATCTCCGGTGCTAAGCCGTCGCTTCCGCCAATAATAAACGTGACTGCCGCCCCGCCTTCCACTGCCCAGCGATCGAGATGCGTTGCGAAGGAGACACTGTCCTGCTGTTTTCCTTCAATACAAAGGGAAACAATACAGCTTTCTTTCGGCAGCGCCTTTCGAATGCGCTCCGCCTCTTTTTCCAGTGCCTGTTCAATTTCTTTCGCGCTCGCTTTTTCCGAGCGCGGCTGTTCGGGAATTTCCACAATGCGCAACGTCGCATAGGGGCGCAGGCGTTTCTGATATTCATTCACCGCCTGCACATAAAACGGTTCCTTTACGGTACCGACGGCAAGAATGGTGATGTTCATCCCTGTGCTCCTTCAACAATGCCCGGTATTGGCGAAGTACAGCGGAAATCGGGATCCTGTTTCGTCGTCCGTGATGTGTTCGGCAAGCCACCAACCGTTCCGGCCGAGAAAAAGCCCGATGGTGCGCATCTCGGGGCGACACAGACGTGTACCCGACTTCCCACGGCGAAGCCGTTTTCCGTCAACATCTGCGATACGGTATGCAAGCAGCACTCCTCTGTATTGTTATTGATGGACATATGCGCCAAAAGAACCTGTTCGCCACGTCCTTCCAGCCACTCGCATAAGACCTCTCCCGATTGATGGTTGGAAAGATGCCCCACTTCCGACGCAATGCGCCTTTTCGACCAAAGCGAATACGGCCCATGACGAAGCAATAAATCCTCATAATTCGCTTCCAGATAGTAAATGTCCGCTCCGCGCATCGCATTCATCATGTAAGCGTCAACGAAACCGGTATCGGTCAAAACGGCAATTTTTTCTTCGCCGCAACGAATGGCATACCCCACCGGATCGGCACAGTCGTGATGCACGGGAACCGGTAAAATGCCGATATCCTTAATTTGAAAAGGCTGTTTATTGCGAAAGACCACATGGTCGCGATCGCGATGCCGTCCGACCTTCTTTTCCATGGCACGCCACGTTTTTTCGTTGGCATAGATGGGAAGTTGATAGCGCCGGGTAAGCACGCCGAGGCCTGCAATATGATCCGAGTGCTCATGTGTCACCAAAATCGCATCCAAGTTTTTCGGATGCACACCAACCGTACGCAGCAAACTTTCAATTCGTTTTGCACTGTATCCGGCATCAATAAGAATCGTCGCGTGATCCGATTGGATCAATACGCTGTTTCCACTTGAACCGGACGCCAGAGAACATAGTCTCATTCGTCCTTCTTTCTGCTTTATAAATGTCGGAGTCATTGTATCATACGGCGCGGCTTTGTCCCTTCTCTTTTCCCATTTCCTCCCCTTTCCGCTATAATAGAGACTGAGGGAGTAGCTTGTGAATATCGAATCGTCAACCCGACATCCTGATGTTCGGTTCGAGACCTGTGTGAGCAGGTAAGCGAGACTCAATGCGGCCTTCCGGCGCGCTACCGCGTTTTGCCGGTGTGCGAAGAGAAGTGCCGAAGAGAAGAACAGTAGCCGAACATAAAGGAGGTACCATGGAGTGGTATCAAAAGTCCACCGAAGCGGTGGCACAAGAGCTTAAGACCAGTCAAACAAACGGTCTTGCGATGCAGGAAATTCCTGAACGCCTCGAAAAATACGGGCCAAATAAACTGAAAGAAGCGGAGAAAACGCCGCTGATCGAAAAACTGATTAACCAGTTGAAAGATCCACTTGTCCTCATTCTGATTGCCGCAGCGATTATTTCCGCCCTCACCGATTCCGGCATTGAAGCCATCATTATTATTGCCATCGTTGTCTTGAATGCAATTTTGTCCATCTATCAGGAAGGCAAAGCGGAAGATTCCGTCGCCGCCCTGCAAAAGATGAGCTCACCCAATGCGAAAGCTATTCGTGACGGGCAAGTGGTCAGTGTCAAAGCCGAGGAGCTCGTTCCGGGCGATTTGGTGCTGTTGGAAACCGGCGACATTGTCCCTGCGGATCTGCGGCTGATCGATTCCTCTAATTTACAAATTGATGAATCTTCCTTTACCGGAGAATCCGTCGCCGCGGAAAAACAGGCGAAAGCGCTATTTTCGGAAGAGCGCGGCATTGGCGACCGTGAGAACTTAGCGTTTTCTTCGACCATCGTCACTTATGGACATGGCCGCGGTATTGTTACGACGACAGGACACGATACGGAAATCGGCCAAATTGCCGATACCATTCAGGCGTACGAAGAAGAAGCCTCTCCCTTACAGAAAAAGCTCAATCAGCTTTCCGGCGTATTGGGGCGCATGGTGCTTGCCGTTTCGGCCTTTGTCTTTGTCCTTGGTCTGATCAGCGGTGAACAGCCTTTGCGCATCGCTATGACGGCGGTGTCGCTTGGCGTTGCAGCCATTCCTGAAGGCATGACCGCGGTGGTTACGATTGTTCTATCCATCGGCATGAAGCGCATGGCGAATCGAAATGCTATCGTTAAGAAATTGCTGTCCGTTGAGACCCTCGGCACCACGACCGTTATCTGCTCCGATAAAACCGGAACCTTGACGCAAAATGAAATGACCGTCACCAAGATTTTTGCCAATGGTCGCGATTTAGAGGTTACGGGCATCGGCTATTCGCCTGTCGGCGACCTGCTTTTCAATGGTGAAAAAATTACAACCGAAGACGATCGTATGCTCGAAACGCTCATCGTCATCGCCGCCTCCGCCAACGATGCCAAAATTGTGCCGGATGAACAGAAGGGCAACACCACCATCGGCGATCCGACCGAAGGGGCGCTTTTGACCATGGCACATAAGGCCGGCATTGTTCCGGAAGAGCTCGCCGCCCGCAGCCCGCGCGTTGATGAGATTCCGTTTGATTCCTCGCGCAAGATGATGACCACCTTCAATGAAAATTATTTTGAAAACGCCATTGCTTCCTTTACAAAAGGAGCCCCGGATATTGTCATCAACTACTGCAACCGCATTCTTCTGGACGGCAAAGAACAGCCGCTCACACCGGAAATACGTAAAGAACTGTTGGCGAAGAACTCGGAATATGCCCGTCAGGCTCTGCGCTGCCTTGCCTATGCCTATCGCAGCTGGGAAGAATTGCCCGAAAAAGAGAGACAGACACCGGAAAATGTCGAACGGGATATGGTCTTCGTCGGGCTCACCGGCATGATTGACCCGCCACGTTCCGAGGCGAAAGCGGCCATTGAGGAAACGCGGTCCGCAGGCATCACGACCATGATGATCACCGGCGACTATCTGGAAACCGCTTATGCCATCGGTAAAGAATTAGGCATTGCGGATCACGAGTCCCAAGCCATTATGGGTGCGGAGCTCAATGATAAGAGTGAAGAAGAAATTCGGGAAATTGTCAAAGAAAAACGTATTTTCGCCCGTGTTTCACCGCAAAATAAGGTGCAAATCGTCGATGCATTAAAAGCCAACGGAGAAATCACTGCGATGACCGGTGACGGCGTCAACGATGCTCCGGCGATTAAACGCGCCGACATCGGTGTTTCCATGGGCATCACCGGCACGGACGTTGCAAAGAATACGGCGGAGGTCATCTTAACCGACGATAACTTTGCAACCATCGTCAACGCCGTGGAAGAAGGACGCATCATCTATGCCAACATCAAAAAATTTGTCAACTTTCTGCTTTCTTGCAACATTGGAGAGGTTATTGTCGTCGCCGCCGCTATGATTATTGACCTCATTCTGGTATTCTCTAACAGTGGCTTTCGCTTCCCGACGCCGCTTTCCCCCATCATGCTGTTGTGGCTGAATCTGGTGACGGATTCGTTGCCGGCGCTGGCCTTGGGCATGGAGCCGGGCGAAAAAGGCGTAATGGAGGAGAAACCGCGCGATCCGGCGGAACCCATCATCGGCAAAAAGGAGATGTCCTCGATTATCGTGCAAGCAATAGCGATCGGCGTGGCGACCTTGGCGGCCTTCGCCATCGGTTACTTCTACTTTGGCCATGGGCTCAGTGGGGAAGAAAAGTTGGCGGAAGGACGCACCATGACCTTTGCCACGTTGATCCTGGCAGAACTTTTCCGCGCCATGGCTGCTCGGTCCGAAACACAGACCATGAGCGAAATCGGTTGGTTCTCCAACAAATCCATGAATATGGCGATTCTGATCGGCGTGTTTCTGTTGCTGATCGTGCTCTACATTCCCCTCCTCGCCTCGCTCTTCCACGTGTCGTTTATGACCCTCAAGGAATGGGTGCCGACGCTGATATTGGCCACCATCCCCTTCCTGGCGACCGAAATTCATCAGGGGATGCGGGAGAAAAAGTGATTCTTCGCCCTGTTCTTTCCGACGAGGAAAAAACATTCGTTACAAAAGCGGCATCGCCGCAGGCTTGACGAAAGGAGTCATCATGAAAAAAGTAGCGTTGATCATGGGCAGTGACAGCGATTTGCCCATCATGGAAAAAGCGGTGGATATCCTGAAGGAACTGGAGATTCCCTTTGCGGTACACGTCTATTCCGCGCATCGCACACCGGAAGAAGCACGCGACTTTGCGGTACATGCGAAAGAAAACGGCTTCGGCGTACTCATTTGTGCCGCAGGTATGGCTGCCCACTTGGCCGGTGCATTTGCAGCGAACACCACGCTTCCGGTTATCGGCATTCCTTGCACTTCTCAGGCCTTGGACGGCATGGATGCCTTGCTTTCAACGGTGATGATGCCCTCGGGCATTCCGGTCGCAACAGTTGCGATCAACGGATCGAAAAATGCCGCGTTGCTTGCCGCGGAAATTCTTGCGCTTAGCGATGAGGCGCTCGACAAACGTCTGGAAGAAAAGCGCGCAAAAGATGCCGAAAACGTCCGGGAGAAAGACCGCAATATTTCTGCCCGCTTTGCTGAAAAATAAGTGTTTGCCGCTTGGCCGCCTTCGGGCAGGCCTGCGGCAATTTTGTTTTCATGTCGATTGGGCACCGACATACGGTGCAAGATGTTATGGTACAAGGTAAAAGTACAGCATAAATAAGGAGGATACCCATGGAAAAACTGGAACAGCTCTACGAAGGAAAAGCAAAAAAAGTTTACGCTACGGACGAAAGCGACAAAGTCATCGTGTCCTATAAGGATGATGCTACAGCCGGAGACGGTGCAAAGCGTGGAACCATCGTCGGAAAGGGCGCCATCAACAACCGCATGACGAACTTCCTCATGCAACTGTTGGAGAAGGAAGGCGTGCCGACACACTTCGTAAAAGAACTGGATGATCGCAACACGGTGGTCAAAAAAGTCGAAATTGTGCCGCTGGAAGTCATTATCCGTAACATTTCCGCCGGTTCCTTTGCCAAGCGCTATGGCGTAGAGGAAGGCATCGTGTTCGATCAGCCGACGCTGGAATTCTCCTATAAAGATGATGACCTGCATGATCCGCTGATTAACCGCTATCATGTGTTGGCTCTTAAATTGGCCACCGAAGAGGAACTGGACCGTATCACGGAAATGGCGTTCAAAGTCAATGATACATTGAGAGCTTATTTCAAGAAGCTCAACGTCAAGCTGGTGGACTTTAAGTTGGAATTCGGTCGTACCGCTGACGGTTCCATCGTGTTGGCGGATGAAATTTCGCCGGATACCTGCCGCTTCTGGGATGCTGAGACCAATGAAAAGCTGGACAAAGACCGTTTCCGCCGCGATATGGGCGGTGTCGAAGATGCCTATAAAGAAATGATGCATCGCGTATTCGGCGAACAGGCCTAAGCACTTCCACATCCTGCAAACGGCCGCGTCGCCGTTTGTCCGCAACAAACCTACGAACGCAGTAAGGAGTAACTATGGGCGGTTTTTTTGGCGTTGCCTCCCGGCGGGACGCCCTGGTCGATGTGTTTTACGGCACCGACTACCATTCACATCTCGGCACACACCGTGCCGGCATGGCGGGCTATGACAAGGAGATCGGACTGCAACGGGAAATTCATGACATTGAAAATTCACCGTTTCGGACCCGTTTTGAATCCATTTTTGAGGAAATGAAAGCCACGTCCGCGATCGGTTGCATCAGCGATTACGATCCACAGCCGCTTTTGATCCGATCGAAATTCGGTACCTTTGCCCTCTGCTTCATCGGCGTGATCAACAACAAAGAGAAGCTGATTGAAGAATATCTTTCGAAACCCGGCGCACACTTTGACGCCATGACCAACGGGCAAGTCAACAGCGTGGAACTCATCGCCGCCATGATGGCCGAGGAAGATTCCTATATCGACGGCATTCGCGCCGTGCAGCGGCGTATCGAAGGAACGGCTTCGTTGCTGCTGTTAAAAGATGACGGCGCCATTATCGCTGCTCGCGATTTTTATGGACGCCTTCCCGTCTTTGTAGGCGAAAACGCCGAGGGACATTGCGTTTCCTTCGAACCCTTTCCCTACCGCAAGCTGGGCTATCAAACGGTAAAAGAGCTTGGCCCGGGCGAAGCGGTGGAAATTACGCCCACCGGCTTCAAAACGGTTCTGGAAGCACAGGAAGAAATGAAAATCTGTGCTTTCCTTTGGACGTATTACGGCTATGCCAATTCCGCCTATGAAGGCAAGGGAGTGGAAAAATCCCGCTATCGCAGCGGCGAAATTATGGCGGAGAATGATCGGAAAAATAACGGCATTCCCGATATTGACTTTGTCGGCGGTGTACCGGATTCCGGTTTGGCCTATGGACAGGGCTATGCCTTTGAAAGCGGCGTACCCTTCGGACGTCCGATGCTCAAATACACGCCGACCTGGTCGCGCTCGTTTACCCCTGCACGCCAAGCGGAACGCAATCGCGTGGCCCACATGAAACAGTTGCCCATTACGGATTACATCGACGACAAGAAGTTGCTCATCGTGGACGATTCCATCGTGCGCGGCACCCAGCTTCGTGAAACGGTCGATTTTCTCTACCGCAACGGTGCAAAATGCGTCCACATGCGCTCCGCGTCGCCACCGATTCTCTTTAGCTGCAAATATTTGAACTTTTCGCGCACCAACAACGAGATGGAACTGCTTACTCGCCGTATCATCCTGCAGCTGGAAGGGGAAGAAGGCTTTAATCATCTCGACGAATACCGTGACGGTAACACCGAACGCGGGCGAGCCATGCGCGACAAGATTGCCGAACAATTTCATTTTTCCTCGCTGGAATACCAGACGCTGGAAGGAACCATCGAAGCCATCGGGCTTCCTCGCTGCCAACTGTGCACCTATTGCTGGAATGGAGAAGAATAATGGATGAGATGAATCGACAGTCCTCTTCTGCTGCCTATAAAGAAGCGGGCGTAGACATTACCGCCGGCTATCGCGCGGTAGAGTTAATGAAGGAACATATTGCACGCACAACGACACCGGGCGTACTTTCCGGCATCGGCGGATTCGGCGGGCTCTTTGCTCCGGACATTGCCGGCATGGAAAAGCCGATTCTCGTCAGCGGCACTGACGGCGTAGGCACAAAACTCAAATATGCGTTTTTGCTGGATAAGCACGACACCATCGGCATCGACTGCGTCGCCATGTGTGTCAACGATATTCTGTGCAGTGGCGCCGTACCGCTCTTTTTCCTCGACTATATCGCCTGCGGAAAAAATGATCCGGAACGCATAGCACAAATCGTGAAGGGGGTCGCGGAAGGCTGTGTCCAGTCCGGATGTGCCCTGATCGGTGGAGAAACCGCGGAAATGCCTGGCTTCTATCCGGAAGACGAATACGATCTGGCCGGTTTTGCTGTGGGTCTTGTCGATGAAAAGAACATGATTGACAAAAACAACGTCAAGGAAGGGGACCAGCTCATCGCTCTGCCTTCCTCCGGCGTGCATTCCAACGGCTTTTCTCTCGTACGCAAGATTCTGGACGGAAACAAAAATACCGACTGGACGACCCGCTATTCCACGCTCGACGACAAAACGCTCGGCGAAGCGCTTCTGGAACCGACACGCATCTATGTTAAGCCCGTGCTCTCCCTCATGAAGCAGGTAAACGTAAAAAGTATGGCGCACATCACCGGCGGCGGTTTCTATGAAAATATTCCGCGCGCGCTTCCGGAAGGTCTCGGTGCCAATATCGATCGTGCGGCACTTCGTTTGCCCTTCCTCTTCCGCTTCATTCAGGAAGCCGGAAAAATTACGACGCACGATATGTACAACACCTTTAACATGGGCGTCGGCTTCGTCATCGTCGTAGCGAAAGAAGATCTTCCCACAGCGCTTGAAGTCCTGCAAGAAGAAGGCGAGGAAGCCTATCGCCTGGGTGAAGTGGTATCCTCGCTGGAGAAGGTGATTCTATGACCGGCAAAGGGTCCTGCGTTCCCGTTGCGGTCTTTGTGTCGGGCGGCGGCACCAATTTACAGGCGCTTCTCGATGCCGAATCCGCCGGAAAATTGGCACCGGCAAAGATTTCCCTCGTACTTTCCGATCAGCCGGATGCTTATGCGCTGGAGCGGGCAAAAAACGCGAATATTCCTACCGCCGTCTTTTCCGCTAAAGATTTTCCTGGCAACGCCTGGGACGAAGCGGTTTTGGATGCATTAAAGGAAGCCGATATTGCGCTCATCGCGCTGGCCGGCTTTTTGCGCGTGCTCTCACCGCGCATGATTCAAGCCTATCCCGATCGCATCGTGAACATTCATCCGGCACTTTTGCCTTCGTTCGGCGGACGCGGCTACTACGGACTGCATGTGCATGAAGCAGTGCTTCAACATCGCCAACAGATTACCGGTGCTACAGTGCATTTCGTAACGGCCGAGGCGGATGCCGGTCCGATTCTGGCACAGCATGCCGTTTCGGTGCATGAAGACGATACACCGGAAACCCTGCAGCGCCGCGTCATGAAACAGGCCGAATGGCGTCTTCTTCCGGCAGTCGTTCATGCGCTTGCCGTGCGTTTAACAAGGGATTTGCCGAAACAAGCCATCAACGTGCCCCTTTGCGCAGCAGAAAAAGCGCCGTTCTTTGCCAATATGGGAACGGCTGCGCAAGTCAATCCCCACGTTTGTGCCCAAGCCGGTTCCCAAGTGGGAGACGATGCGCCATCTCTGGCCCCTCTTGTCGTCGGCAATCCCTATCCCGGGCGCGGTATTGCGTTGGCGCATGGCCCGCACGATGAACGTCTTGTGGCGTATTTTATTATGGGACGAAGCGCGAACAGCCAAAACCGCATCTTTGTCCAACGAGACGGCGATCTCTACACCCAAGCCCATGATCCGGCTCTGGTTGAGGATCCGAGTCTGATTATCTATCGTGCACTTTCCCACACCATGTATCGTGAAAAGCCCGTGACGGTGGTCACCAACGGGGACCAGACCGACACCATTCTTGAAGGCCTATCCCAAGGAAAGTCCTTCGATGACGCTTTACAAAGCCGTCGTTTTGAACCGGATGCTCCGCACTTTACTCCGCGTATCTCCGGCTTGCTTGGTTCCGATGGAATGCAGCTTTCGATCTGGAAGGCCTTGAATGCAAGCGGAAAACAGGCGGGCTACTACGCCTTCCGATATGAAAAAGAACCCGGATTCGGTCGCTTCCTCTCCACCTATGTGACGAATGGCAACCCACTTCCAAGCTTTCAGGGCGAACCGATGCGTTTCGCCTGGGATGGCGACGCGAAGACGTTCACGGACAATCTTTGGAAGGCGTTGGATGCACAGAATCGCATTGCGCTTTATGTGGAAGTGCAAACCGCAAACGGCTTCCAAATCTTCCAAAAGAGTCGTTTCAGCGAAGAATCGTGACCATTGCGCACATTTTGCTTTGTGCAAGGCGCTCAACCCTATTGGCTCACGATGATTTACCGTTTCTCCTGTTTTTGACAGAAAGGATTTTTCATGGACGCATACGATCGTTATCTCTCGCCCCTTTCGACGCGCTATGCCAGCGACGAAATGCAGTTTCTCTTTTCCGCCCAGCATAAATTTCATCTGTGGCGTAAACTCTGGATTGCGCTTGCCCGTGCGGAAAGGGAACTTGGTCTGGCCATTACGGACGCACAAATCAAAGAAATGGAGAAAGTGGAAGACGACATCAACTTTTCCGTTGCCGAAGCACGGGAAAAAATCGTTCGCCATGATGTCATGAGTCACGTCTATGCCTTCGGTCAACAGGCGCCGAGTGCCGCGCCCATCATCCACCTGGGCGCCACGAGCTGCTATGTGACCGACAACACCGACCTCATCATCCTGCGTGAAGCGTCCATGGTGCTATTGCATAAAGCGGCGCAGGTGTTGGTCAATTTGCGTAGTTTTGCCGATCGTTACAAGGATGTTCCGGCGCTGGCCTATACGCATCTGCAGCCGGCACAGCTGACGACGCTGGGAAAACGTGCCACGCTATGGATGAACGAGCTCGCTATGGATATGGAACAGTTGCAATTCCAAATCGACCAATTGGCCTTCCGCGGAGCAAAAGGTACAACCGGCTCTCAGGCCAGTTTTATGGAGCTTTTTGACGGAGATGCCGAAAAAGTACAGGCGCTGGATGAAAAAATCGCCGCCGCCTTTGATTTTCCCCGCCTGATTCCGGTCTGCGGTCAAACCTATTCCCGCAAAATCGACTCGTTCTTCCTTTCCGCCTTGTCCGGCATCGCACAGAGCGCTTCCAAATTTGCGAACGATCTGCGCCTGTTACAGTCTTTTGAAGAGATGGAAGAACCCTTCCAGAAAGAACAGATCGGCTCCTCCGCCATGCCCTATAAGCGCAACCCGATGCGTGCGGAGCGTATGACCGCACTGGCTCGCTATGTCATGACGGACGCTTTAAATCCTGCCTTTACCGCAGCTACCCAGTGGATGGAACGCACGCTCGATGATTCTGCCAACAAGCGCATTGCCGTCGCTGAAGCGTTTCTTGCGACGGATGCGATTTTGAACATCTATATGAATGTCACGGAAAATATGACCGTCTATGAAGCCGTGGTACGCCGTCGTGTAATGGAAAAGCTGCCCTTCATGGCGACGGAAAATATTATGATGGAATCGGTAAAACGCGGCGGCAATCGCCAGGAACTTCATGAGCTGATTCGCGTGCATTCGCATGCGGCGGCACGTGCGGTCAAAGAGGGAAAACCGAACGATCTGATTGCGCGCCTGGCGCAAGAAACAAAGATTCCCCTCACCGAAGAGGAGATTCGCGCTCATTTGGAGCCTTCCGCCTACACCGGGCGTTGCCGCGAACAGGTGGAACGCTTCCTTGCCGACGTGGCCGATCCGTTGATTGCAAAGTATCACGATAGCGATCGTAAAATCACCTTATCCGTTTAAGCCGAACGCGAAGCATAGTTCGGGAGGTTCCGTTCTATGCCGCTTTTGCTCAAGTGTATCTCGCTTGTTCTGAACCTCAGGAGGTCATCATGCAGGAATGTCCATTAAAATACGGCTGTAACCCCAATCAGGTGCCGGCACGTCTGGATCGTGCCGATGGCGGTGAACTGCCTTTTACCGTCCTAAACGGCAACCCCGGCTATATCAACTTTCTGGATGCGTTAAACGCCTGGCAGCTGGTCCGTGAATTGGACGAAGCCACCGGAATGGCGGCTGCTGCCTCCTTTAAGCACGTTTCCCCCACATCCGCTGCGCTCGGTCTTCCCCTTCCGGATGTCCTGAAACGCGCCTGTTTTGTCGAGGATGTTGACGGTCTGGACGAGTCTCCGCTGGCTTCAGCCTATGCACGGGCACGCGGCACCGACCGTCTCAGCTCCTTCGGCGACTGGGCTGCCCTTTCTCGCCCTGTCGATGCCACCACCGCGCGCTTGCTTCGCCGGGAAGTTTCAGATGGCGTCATTGCGCCGGGCTATAGCGAGGAAGCGCTCGCGCTGTTACACGAAAAGAAAAACGGCAAGTATAACGTCGTTTCCATTGATCCCGACTATGTCCCACAACCCATGGAATCCAAAGAAGTGTTCGGCATTCGGTTTACGCAGAAGCGCAACGATTGCCGCTTTTCCCTCGATGCCTTGGGCGACATCGTCACCCAAGAAAAGAACCTGCCACCGACGGCAAAACGGGATCTTCTCGTTGCACTCATCACGCTAAAGTATACGCAGTCCAATTCCGTCTGTTTTGCGGTAGACGGGCAGGCCATCGGTGTCGGCGCGGGGCAACAATCCCGCATTCATTGTACACGCCTGGCCGGCGATAAAGCGGATACCTGGCGACTTCGTCAAAGCGAACGTGTGCTGTCGCTGCCGTTTCGCAGCGATTTAACGCGCGCTGCGCGCGATAACGTCATTGACCAATATCTACATGATTATGAAGAGGATGTCACCGCCGAGGATCGCTGGCCGTTGTATTTCACATCGCGTCCCGAGCCCTTCACCAAAGAAGAGCGCGCCGCCTATCTTCGTCGCGAGGCGCATCTCGCCCTCGCCAGCGATGCGTTTTTCCCCTTTGCCGATAATATTTTGCGTGCCGCACAGAGCGGCGTGCGCTACATTGCACAACCGGGCGGTTCTACCCGCGATGATGCCGTTCGACAGCAAGCGGACGCCTGCGGCATGACCATGGTCTTCACGCATCAGCGTCTATTCCATCACTAATGCAATTTGCATGTTTAAGAGTGCCGCGAGAAAAAACGACGCAAGGCATGAAAATCCGCGCGCGCAATGCGCGAAGCACAGAAAGAGGTGTCTGATGAATGTTTTGATCTTGGGCGGCGGTGGCCGCGAGCACGCCATCATCAAGGCGTTGCGCAAAAATCCGACCATTAACCGCATCTACTGCACACCGGGAAACGACGGCATGGATGGCGGAACGCCCTTTCCCATCGCCGTCGATGCCTTTCCAACGCTGCTGCAGTTTGCCAAAACCGAGCACGTCGACTATATCGTTGTCAGTCCCGACAATCCGCTCGTAGAGGGCGCGGTCGATTACTTTACCGAAGCGGGATTCCCTTGTTTCGGCCCGACCAAAGCCGCTGCGCAATTGGAAGGTTCCAAGATTTTTGCGAAAGCCTTTATGAAACGCCACGCCATTCCCACTGCACGCTATGAAGCCTTCGAGAATGTGCAGGAAGCCCGTGACTATGTGCATGCCGAAGCAAACGCCGGACGTCTTCCGCTGGTCATCAAAGCGGACGGTCTGGCACTGGGAAAGGGTGTCGTCATCGCCGAAACCGAAGAAGAAGCCCAGGAAACGCTTACGCGCTTTATGGAGAAAGATGCCTTCGGGGAAAGCGGTCATCGTCTCATCGTGGAAGAATTCATGGAAGGGCCGGAAGTGACGGTGCTCACCCTTACCGACGGCAAGACCATCGTTCCTCTCCTCTCCTCCATGGATCATAAACGCGCCTATGACGGCGACAAGGGACCCAACACGGGCGGCATGGGCGTCATTGCTCCCAATCCGTTCTATACCGAGGACATCGCCGAACTGTGCCGAAAAACCATTTTTGAACCGACCATAAACGGTATGCGCGAGGAGGGCATCCCCTTCAAAGGCTGCCTGTACTTCGGACTCATGCTCACAAAAGATGGCCCGAAAGTGGTGGAATACAACTGCCGCTTCGGCGATCCTGAGGCACAGGCTATCCTTCCTCTTCTTGAAAGCGACCTCTTCACCCTTTTTCAGGCCGTTACCAACGAAACACTGGATGCGGATATGGTGCAGTTTCAAGATGGCGCTTCCTGCTGCGTCGTTTTAGCTTCCGACGGCTACCCCAAAAAATACGAAAAGAATGTGGAAATTACACTTCCTCGTCACCTGCGCGATAAAATTTTCTGCGCCGGAGTGCGTAAAAAAGGAAGCACCTACTATACCAACGGCGGACGCGTGGTCGGCGTAGTCGAAACGGCGCCGACGCTTCGCGAAGCGATCGATAAAGCCTACAAAACGGCGGAATTCGTCACCTTTCGCAACAAGTTCTTCCGCACCGATATCGGACAGAAAGCGCTTGAAGCGCTGGAAAGGAGCCAAGCATGATTCGTCGTGTCTATGTTGAAAAGAAGCCCGCCCATGCGCAAGAAGCACGCGCGCTTCTGCATGACCTGCAGGATTTTGTGCAGGTGCGGTCACTCAAGAGTGTACGTATTTTGCATCGTTACGATGTGGAAGGCGTCGATGATGTCGTTTTTGCCCAAGCGGTCGAGACCATTTTTTCCGATCCTACGGTAGATGAGGTCATGGAAAAATTGCCGCAATCCGATGCGCATCTTTCCGTTGAGCCTCTTCCCGGCCAATTCGATCAGCGGGCCGACTCCGCTGAGCTCTGTCTGCGCCTGCTTTCTCGCGTGGAAGAGCCGCGCGTAAAAACCGCGCGCGTCTATCTTTTTGAAGGCACGCTTTCCGAAGAGGATCAGGATCGCCTGCGGACGCATCTTATCAACCCCGTGGAAGCACGCGAAGCATCCGATGCCCTTCCGGAAACCTTGCAGTGGGCGGAAACCGAGCCAAAAGCTGTGCCTACGCTGGAGGGATTCATCCATGCTGATGCCGAGGCGCTTGCCGCCTTCCGTGAGGAAAAAGGGCTCGCCATGGATGACGATGATCTTCTCTTCTGTCAGCGCTATTTCCAAAAAGAACAGCGCGATCCGACCGAAACCGAAATTCGTATGATTGACACGTATTGGTCGGATCACTGCCGTCATACCACGTTCCGCACCATCATTGATGAGGTGACCTTTGAAGATCGCCTGTTGCAGGATACCTATGAAACCTATCTTCGCCTTCGGAAAGAAACCGGGGACAGCAAGCCGATCTGTCTCATGGATATGGCCCTCATCGCTGCACGTTACCTGCGTAAAACCGGAAAACTCACCGGTGAGGATGTTTCGGAAGAAATCAACGCCTGCACGGTACACATGGACGTGACCATTGACGGCAAAAAAGAGCCGTGGTTGCTGTTGTTCAAAAACGAGACACACAATCATCCCACAGAAATCGAACCCTTCGGCGGTGCTTCCACCTGCATCGGCGGAGCCATTCGTGATCCGCTGTCCGGGCGTGCCTATGTCTATGCCGCCATGCGCGTAACCGGCGCGGCCGATCCGCGTACCCCTCTTGCCGAAACGCTGAAAGGGAAGCTTCCGCAGCGCAAAATCGTTACGGAAGCGGCGCAAGGCTATGCCTCCTACGGCAACCAGATCGGTCTGGCCACCGGCATGGTGCATGAAATCTACCATCCGGGCTATGCGGCAAAGCGTATGGAAATCGGAGCGGTCGTCGCCGCCACGCCGACAAAAAATGTTGTACGGGAAACACCGACTCCCGGTGATGTGGTCATTCTTCTCGGCGGACGTACCGGCCGCGACGGCATCGGTGGAGCCACCGGTTCCTCCAAGGCGCACACCCTGCATTCCGTGGAAACGGCAGGCGCAGAAGTACAAAAAGGAAATGCGCCGGAAGAGCGGAAATTGCAACGTTTCTTCCGTAATGCCGAAGCAGCGCGTATGATTAAGCGCTGCAACGATTTCGGCGCCGGCGGTGTATCGGTTGCCATCGGCGAAATGGCTGATGGCATCCATATCTATCTGGATCGCGTGCCCAAGAAATATGCCGGACTGGATGGTACCGAATTAGCCATCAGTGAATCGCAGGAACGCATGGCTGTGGTCATTGCGCCGGAAAATCGCGAGCGATTTATGACCCTTGCCGCATCCGAAAACCTGGAAGCTACTGTTGTGGCTGAAATTCAGGCCATCCCCCGTCTGCAAATGGAGTGGAACGGCCAAACCATTTTGGATCTTTCGCGTGAATTTTTAGATTCCAACGGCGCGGAAAAGCACATTTCCATCCCGGCAAGAGCCGCGACGTGGCAGCCGAAACCCACGACCGAAGAAAAAGACCTCGAAGCACTCTTTACCACGTTTGCCCGCAATTTGCGCAATGCCGATCAGCATGGTTTGGTGGATCGCTTCGATTCCACAATCGGTGCGGGAACGGTCCTCATGCCCTATGGCGGAAAAACGCATTCTACACCGATTCAGGCTATGGTGCATCAAATTGCCCTCGAAAAGGGGGAAACCGATACGGCATCCTTCATGTCCTGGGCCTACTCCCCGGAAGTAGCGGAAAAGAGTCCATATCACGGCGCTTATCTTGCGGTCGTTGAGTCGCTGGCAAAACTGCTGGCAACGGGTGCCGATCGAAAACAGACGTATCTGACCTTTCAGGAATACTTTAAGCGCCCCGGAGATATCCCTGAGCGTTGGCAGGAACCGCTCGAAGCCATTCTCGGCGCCCTACAGGCACAACTGGATCTCGAAGTCGGTTCCATTGGTGGAAAGGATTCCATGTCGGGCACCTTTGAATCCATGGATGTTCCGCCGACACTCGTCTCCTTCGCCATCACTACAAACAGCGTAAAACGCGTGCTTTCCCCCGAATGGAAAGCACCGGGTCAGTACTTGACGCTGCTGTGTCCGAACCAAAATCCCGCGGGATTACCGGAACTCGCTTCGTTGAACGCTCTCTTTACCTCCATGGAAGACCTCACGCAACGTGAAGATGTGCATAGCGCTTATGCGCTTGGCTACGGCGGACTGATGGAAGCGTTGGTGCTCTCCGCTGCCGGAAACGAAATCGGCGCCTCGTTAACGAAAGAAGTCACGCCGTCGCTTCTTACGACGCCCGGCTTCGGTGCCTTCCTCATCGCATCGGATAATCCGCTTGGTGACCTTCCCGGCGTGAACGTGCAGGAAATCGGCAAAACCACGGAAGCCTATACGCTGACCTTCCCGGATGCCACAATTGACCTGAAGAGTATTTCTGCCCTGCGAAAAGAAACACTTAAGGACATCTATCCCACGACACCGGCAGCGCCACCTGCCTCGCTTTTTGCCGAAGCGAAAGATGCCGTAGAGCTGGCGAAAAAACACGCCGAGTCGCATCCCTTCCCGATCTATCACGGCACAACCTTCTCCCTGCAAAATACGGCGCCAAGCGTTGTAATTCCCGTCTTTCCGGGAACGAACTGTGAAGTGGACTCGGCGCGCTATGTTGAACGCGCAGGACTTGTTCCCCGCATTCAGCTCGTACGCAACCAAACTACGGAAGACATCTCTCGAAGCGTCGAGGAAATGGCCGCAGCCCTTCGTGAGGCACAGATCCTCTTCCTTCCGGGCGGATTTTCCGGCGGGGATGAACCGGATGGCAGCGCCAAACTCATCAACGCCTTCTTCCGCAATGCGGAACTCGCCGATGCGCTCACCGACTTGTTAGATCGTCGTGAAGGGCTGATTTTGGGCATCTGCAACGGTTTCCAGGCACTGGTAAAACTCGGACTGCTCCCCTTCGGACGCCTGATGCCGCCCAGTCCTGAATTGACGACGCTCACGTACAATACGATCGGACGTCACCAGTCGCAGATGGTGACCACGCGCATCGTCACCAATAATTCGCCTTGGCTCGCCCATGTTACACCGGGACAATGCTTCCGCGTTCCCGTTTCCCACGGAGAAGGCCGTTTGCAGATGGATGAAGCGCGCTTAAAGCAGCTGTTTAAAAATGGTCAGGTTGCTGGACAGTATGTCGATGCGCATGGTGAACCAAGCATGGATATTGCCTACAATCCGAACGGGTCCTTGGGAGCTGTTGAGGCTCTGCTTTCGCCCAACGGACGAATCCTCGGCAAAATGGGGCACAGCGAGCGCACCGGTCGCTTCCTCTATCGGAATCTGCCGGAAGTTGCGGATCTTAAGTTGTTTGAAGCGGCAAAAGAGTACTTTAACAAAGAATAAAAAATTGCGTATCGAAGTGATTCACGCCTCGGCGTGAATCACTTCGGTCGTAAACACGAGCCCGGGCATGCATTCGGCCATGTCCCCGGCGATGCGTGAAAGCGCCTCCAAGCGCATATCTATCGATGTTTCCGCATTCCCTACAATGATAAAAATAGCATTTTTGGTATCGTCATCAAATTTATAGTTTTCTCCGTCGCGTACGCCCATCCAGGCCATAATGCCGTTCGCGTCGCGATATAGATAGTCCGTCTCCGCCACATGCTTTTTCGTGGATAAGATGGGTAAAAACTCATCTTCTTTTCCGCTCACCGTAAAGGTAATCGGCTCCGTCACCTTATCCCAGTCATGGCCGCCAATTGCTAAAAAGGAACGCAGCGACTCCACATTATAAATATCGACAATGGTGTTCACGTGTGGCATCGTGCCTCGCCTCTGGATGTTGCGAATCAGCGCAGGCACCGTCGGCGGATTCTTCTTCACGCTTCGTCCAACGCTTTGCATCATATTCAGATAGCCTTTGGTAATGGGATGTTCCATCGCCTCGTCCATCGACGTCGAAAGCGCCCATTCCTCCATTTTTCTCTGCTTATTTTTCAAATTTTCCGTCAATTCGGCTTGCGGATTGACGTTTTGCGCTAATCCGACCACAATATCCGTAATGCCCAAGTCGACCAAACTGGGATCCAAGATGAGTTTCATGCGTGTCCCTTTCTAATCCGTTGAGCCGAGTTTATTCGACGCGGTCGAAGTCACCCGGCGTAAGGGCATCCTCCAAATCCTTAAACGTCGCCGTGGACGTCGCCTTCTTCAAGCGATCGGGTGTAAGCGGCAAATCCGGATAGCGTTCCTGTAAATACAGCAACGGATCCTCAATCTTCGTTTCGCGCGTTCCGTGGGGATTCGTCCATCCCGTTTTTTCCTCGGTAACCGACCCGATGAGTTCTACACGACTGGCCTCGCCCATCACCTCTACCGCATAATCAAGCAACTTTTCAAGGTCCTTCATTTTGAACCGATAGACCATGTCTTTCATCGGAACAATCGATTCATCGGGATACGTTTGGGCCAGCTCCTTCCCCGTCATTTTTCCGGTCGCCTGGAAGACCACCCGAGGTAAATCCTCACGATCGGTACCTTTGGCCAAATTCGTTTCCTGCACCGCCAACGAAACGGTATCTTTATTTTGATCCATTGTCGGCAGGATGAGTTTGTCCTGATGACGGAGCAAATCGCCATTACCTTGATTGATGATGTTTGCCACTTTCAGTCCGGAAGGCGTTGGTTCCAAAATGGCCCAATAGCCGGCGGCCGTACCCTCTTTTGAACCGGCTGTCGTGGCATGGATGAGGTATTCCGGAACATCATCATCGTTCAGATCCATTCGTCCGAACGCATAACTGGGATTGCCTTCCGGCACATTGGCACGAAGGTCTTTTCCTTCATACAGATATCCATCGGAAGAAGCCAGTAACGGCAGATTCCAATTCCATTCCACCACGGCAGGATTATCTTTCATCATAGAAACCAGTTTTTCCCATTCGGCCTGCTGCGTACCGAGCGTAACGTCCTTGGCCTCTTTCGGGGGATTTCCGATCATACCGGCGGTACTTAAGTTCTCGGCAATAAATTGCGGACTGAGCGTTTTATCCAGCATACCGTATACTTTTTGGTACCGCTCCAGATCCTTTTCCTCTTTTTGGATCACATAAAAGCGTCCGTCTTCCGCTTCGGTGAAGCGCAAGCTGTGCGCCTTGTCCGCTTTTTCCAATTCCTCTTTTTTCTTGGCATCTACAAGAGAAACGGTAATCGCACCCGGAATTTTCAAGCCTTTTTCCAGCTTCTCTTTCAACTCCTTTTCGTCCATGCCCATCAGGCTCATCATCTGACGCGGGAAGAGGACAAAACCGTCTTTGGTTGGAAAAACATACAACTGTTCCGCCATTTTTTGTTGCGTGCGCAAGTCCAATCCGAGGCTGAGCGAAGGGTGCTGATAGAAAACGACCTTCGTATTGCCCAGACGCTGGCTTTCAAATACCGGTAATTCGGCTAATGCTTTCGACGACGGCGTGGACGGTACTTTTGCCGCCGCTTCTTCGGACGCTTTGGCTAAAGCTAACGAGGATTCTTCCTCCGGTGTACGTTCACTTGTCGATTGACTTTCCTGCGCTTGCTGTGTAGAAGACGCTACTTTGGACGACGCCGGGGCCTTGCTCGATGTGTTCGGCTTAGCTTCGTTGGAGCTCGGTGCTTTTTCCGTTGTATTCGCCTTTTCGCTCGCCGGCGCTTTGCTGCTTGCCTCCTGCGTCGATTTTTGGCTGGACGTCGACGGCCGAACGACTAAATTGCCGCTCTTTTCGCTGGATTCCGGTTTGGAATTTTCCGGCAGACTCATGGAATCATACGATACGCGAGATAGTGATTCCTGCGTATCAAAGCCCGGTCCTTCAGCGATTATGGAACTTTCTACCGAAGAGGAATGGGCTTCCTCGAACGATTCCTGATAGCTTCCGGAGAGTCCATTATCGACAATGGTATTCGGTTTTTCATTCAATTTTAGAGCGCCAAAAAGCACACCTGTCCCGGCAACAAGAATGCCAACCAGTGCGCCGATCTTTTTTTTATCCTGATTGCTTAACATACGCCCTCCTTCAGCCGTTTTCTCTCCCTTTCAGTATAGCGAACGCCCACGAATATTGCACAGACGAAGAGATTTTCTTTTTTTGTTATCGTATCGAAGAGGAGTGAATAAAATGTGTCCTTTCGGCTTCCGGATACGAAATACCTTTTCAAAAAACATCTTAGTAAAAATCGTGTTCTCTGACGGGTAATTCTCTTGTTGCATAAGCAGAATGCAAATGGGTATACAGAACGGCGTTACATAAAGTAAAATCGTGATTTGCCAATCCGACGCAAGTACTAAATCCAATGCAAATAACTCAATCCGGTGCAAGTAGAAGAAGGATGCCATGCTGAAAAAACTTTATCCTTATACGAAAAATGTGCGTCTTCAGGTTTTTCTCACCCCGATGCTGATGATTCTGGAAGTATTCGGCGATATCGTCATTCCCATGATGATGGTGCGTCTTGTCGATCAGGGAATCGCGCAAAACGATCATACCTTCATTCTGCAACAATCTCTACGAATGATCGGTGTGGCGTTAATCAGCATGTTCTTTGGTATTCTCAGCTCGCGCTCAGGCGCTACCGCCGGTTTCGGCATCGCCGGTAATCTGCGAAAGGCGGCTTACAGCGCCGTTCAGAAGTTTTCCTATCACAACATCGATAAAATCAGTGTGCCTTCTCTTATCACGCGTCTGACCAGCGACATCGACACCGTCGGCATGGTCGCCATGATGAGCCTGCGCATGGCGTTTCGCTTCCCTTTTCTACTGCTCTTCGCCCTGATTTTTTCGTTTCGTCTGCATTCCAGTTTAGCGCTGATTTTCCTCGTGATGCTTCCTCTTTGCGCCATAGTATTCTTGCTTGTTTTTCGTAAAGCACTGCCGGTCTTTCTTGCGGCGCGCAAGCGTGTGGACGGCTTAAATGCGATGATTCAGGAGCAGCTTAACGGGATACACATCATCACCGCTTTTGGACGACAGAACCATGCAGCCGAACGATTTGATACACCGAATCGCGACTTACTGAACACCGAGCTTCGCCAGGTACACATCCTCAGTCTGGTGAATCCGCTCTCCAGCATATTGTTTTATTTTACGCTGCTTTTCGTTCTCTATCGGGGCGGTTTACTCATTTATAACGGTGAGATGCTGCCCGGAACGATCATCGGCTTCGTTACGTATGTTTTCCAGGTCATGATGGCCGTTATGATGATTAGTATGTTTCTCGTGAACTTTTCGTTCGGGTATACCTCGCTGAAGCGCATTTTTGAAATCATCGATACGACGTCCGAAATACAGGAATTACCCAATGCCCTGGAATCCCTCCCAGACGGTTCTGTACGTTTTGATCATGTCTCCTTTCGCTATCCCGACTACCGGGAAGATACCCTTCATGACATCTGCTTTTCTCTTGCTTCCGGCGAACATTTAGGCATCATCGGTCCGACCGGTTCGGCAAAGTCGACGCTGGTCAAGCTCATTGCCCGCCTGTATGACGTCGATCAAGGCGCTATTTATGTCGGTGGAAACAACGTCAAAAACTATTCCCTTCATGCGTTACGTGAAAATATCGGCATCGTTTTGCAAAAAAATACCCTGATTTCCGGCACCATTCGCAGCAATATGCAATGGGGCAAAGCGAATGCAACGGACGAAGAAATTATAGACGCCCTGAAAAAGGCGCAGGCATGGGAATTCGTATCCCGCTATCCCGAGACGCTGGACCATGAAGTCGAGCAAAACGGAAGCAATTTTTCCGGTGGACAAAAGCAGCGTCTTACCATCGCTCGTGCGCTGATCAAACGACCGAAAATACTCATTTTAGATGACTCAACCAGCGCCTTGGATATGGCAACCGACGCCAAGCTCCGGCGCGTCTTGCAAGAAGAGCTTACAGGAGTCACGACCATTACCATTGCCCAGCGCATCGATTCGCTTCGCTCTTGCGATCAGATTTTAGTACTCGACGCCGGATGTCTTGATGCCATCGGCACGCACGAAACTTTGCTCGCTACTTCGGCTATCTACAGAGATATTGCCGAATCGCAGGAAGGAGGAATCTCCGAATGAAGTCCTCTTCAACACATCGTCCGACATTGAATTTTCCGGTATTAAAGCGACTGTTTTCCTATTTTCGCTATAATAAGAAACTGTTTTTCGGCGGATTACTGATGGTCGTCGCCTCCACATTCTTAGGCGTTTTAGGCAATGGACTCTTAGCTCCCGTCGTGGATGCGGTGGCTGTAGATCATGATTTGCATCGTTTCTTCTTTGCTATGGGAGAGATGATCCTCGTGTTTACCTTCGCAACCATCACCGAATACTATGGTTTTCTTTGGCTGGCGCAGCTTGCGCAACGCACCATTTACCAGCTACGAAAAGAGATGAATGCGCACATGCTATCTTTGCCCGTCACCTATTTTGACCATACGGCGCACGGCAAAATCATGTCTTCCT
Organism: Murdochiella massiliensis; assembly: GCF_900059565.1. Lineage (GTDB taxonomy): Bacteria > Bacillota > Clostridia > Tissierellales > Peptoniphilaceae > Murdochiella > Murdochiella massiliensis. The sequence continues at coordinate 1,001,210 of NZ_FIZW01000002.1, read as the reverse complement.
TCACCAATGACATCGATACCTTGTCCATGACCATCCAAGAATCGCTTCCGCAGTTTCTTCTTTCCGTTATTCAGTTCACCTCGACCCTGTTGATGATGTTCTTTCTGCGTTGGCAACTGACCTTGATCGTCATCGCCTTTTTGGCACTCACGCTTCTCCTTTTGCGCTTCATTTCGTTAAAGAGCGGAAAATACTATCGCTTACGGCAAAAACAGATCGGAGAAATGAACGGCTATATTGAAGAAATGCTCTCTGCGCAGCAGGTCGTTCAGCTGTTCAATCAGCAGGATGCCGCGGTTGCAGAGTTTAATCGCCGTTCGGATGACGTGCAGCACGTAGCAACCAATGCCTCCACTTTCGGTGTGATAAGCTTCCCCATTATGGGCAACTTCTCCTACGTACTCTATGCCATTATCGCATTAGTCGGCAGCTTTTATACCATAGGAAACATCATGACCATCGGCGCACTGACCGCTTTTATGCAATATACGCGCACCATCAACCGTCCGGTAACCATGGTCGCTCAACAGCTTAACGGTGTCCTGTCCGCCATCGCAGGCGCAGAGCGCATCTTCCGGCTGATGGATGAACCCGCTGAAAATATGGACGGTGCCATTCGATTAGAAAAGGACGTACAAACACAGGAGCTGTTTTGGGTAGTCGCAGAGAACGAGGATAAAGACAAGGTGAGAAAAACACCGGTTCATGGCGATGTGCGCTTTACTGACGTACACTTCGGCTATGACGCCGAGCATCCGGTTCTCAAGGGTATCTCCCTCTATGCCAAACCGGGACAAAAAATTGCGCTGGTGGGCTCAACCGGCGCAGGAAAAACAACCATTACGAATTTAATCAATCGCTTTTATGAAATTGATGCCGGAGAAATCACGATTGACGGTTTGCCGCTTCAAGAAATTCAGAAGGAAGATCTGCGATCGCTACTTTCGATGGTATTACAGGAAACGCATCTCTTTAGCGGAACCATTCGCGAGAATATCCGCTTCGGCAGGCTCGACGCAACCGATGAAGAAGTAGAATATGCTGCAAAACTGGCCAATGCAGACAGCTTTATCCGTCAACTAAAAGATGGCTACGACACAATGATTTCCGATACCGACGAAGAATTGTCGCAGGGAAAACGCCAGCTTTTAGCCATTGCCCGTGCAGCCGTAGCCGACCCGGTCATCCTTATTCTGGATGAAGCGACCAGTTCGGTGGACACCTATACCGAGAAGCTGATCGCCAAAGGCATGGATCAGTTAATGCAGGGAAGAACCACTTTTGTCATCGCCCATCGTCTCTCCACTGTACGCGATGCAAATGCCATTATGGTGCTGGAAGACGGAAAAATTGTAGAACGCGGCGATCATGAAGATCTCCTGCGCCAGAAAGGGCGCTATTATCGTTTGAATAAGGGGTTGGAAGAGTTGGCTTAGTCTATCATCAGAAAAAAGTCATAAATAATTTTAAGTCGTGCAAAAACACTTTGTCCCTCTCATCCGTTCTATAAGTGAAGACCAAGGAAAGGAGGACGCCCATGGTTGCCGAGCTTTATACCGTATTTGGAAGCGAATTACTCTATTATTGCTGCATGATGTGCAGAAATATCGGCGATGCGGAAGATCTACTGCAGGAGACCTTCCTCAAGGCGCTCTCTCACCAAGATCTTTTGGACGGCATGGAAACCAAACAGCGCCGAGCGTGGCTCTATAAAGTGGCACGAAACCTCTTTTATGACCAATGTCGACGCCGAGCGGTAGAGAAAAAGTATGCCCCTGCATCCGATACCGAGGAAGATACCGCATATTCCGAGGCGGAGGTTGGCTTTCTGCTTTCCGTTTTGCCGTCTGATTTATCAGAGCTGTTTATCAAGCGCTATCTTGAGGGCTATAACTCAAAAGAGTTGGCGGAGCAGTACGGTTGCTCTGCTTCCGGTATTCGCGCGAAGCTTAGCCGCGCCAGAAAAATACTACGCGAAGAATGTTCTCAATAGCCATATTTCTGCCAAAAAGGAGGATCAAATGAAAAAGAAAATCATCAATTGTGCCATTTGTGACGCTCGAAATGTTTCGGAAGAATCCCTCACCGGTTATGATCAGATCATGATCAATGCCGCCATAATTTTAACTACTGAACGCGCTAAACAACTATTGGACCGCTATCCGGTCACGCTGAACGTAGCAAACGTCACGATGCTGCCGGATAATGCGGATCTCACCGAAAAAGTGGTCAACCATGAATTTTCACTCGGGCCGGAAGCGGACGGAAAAGATTGCTTGCTGGTGGTAAACGGAAGGCTCACCTTAGAAAACGGAAGTTTGGCCGCTGCGGAAAGTTTTTACCAAATTGTTGCCAACGGAACCGTCCTGATGCCCCGCAGTTTTAATGGAAAACTGCATCATTTGAAGAATAATGGAAAAATCATCTACTATCCGGATGGTGCGTCACTCCTAAATTCCACAACATCCATTGATGATCTCTTTGTACAGCGTGCACAAAACGATTTCTATTATTGTCTCGATACCTTGTTCTTCCTTGATACCTCTCCTAACACGACCAGAATAGAAGAAAAAGAACTTCGTTTTTCCGCTGAAAAAGTAGTGATTGCTGAGAGCCTGATGCCCGCTCTGTTGCCGCGGATTGAGGAAGAAACCAAAGTGATTCCTGTCCCGGACGGAACCGTATTATTAGAGGAAGACGTTGCGTTAAAACCGCGTACCATCAAAAAGTACGGCTCTAAACTTTACGTTGACGGCGACATCACCATCAAGGATAAAGAAGCGTTGGATCGCTTAGAATACCTCTATGTAACCGGAGACGCGCGCGTCCTCAAGAGCTTGGAAGACACCTTTCTTGACCAATCCTTTGTTTACGATACGCTAAAGGTCATTGATCCGGAAATCGGCTATGTATCGGAAAAAATATCGGCAAAGGTGGGACCACAACTGCTTCGCAGCTATCCCAAAGGCGTTGTTGTGGAAGAATGCGCTGTGGTAAAACTTTCCCCCGATCTTTCTCCGGCAGACATTCTGAAAAACTTAACCATTCGCGAATGTGCTACCGTCAAATGCACGAAAGAGCAGGAGGAGGCGGTCAGCATGATTGCGGAAGAAATCGCCTCCATTGATACGAATTCGGACGGCGAAGAAAAAAGCGGTCTCTTGGGTGGCTTCTTAGGAGATATTTTCCATGATCTCAAAGATACGCAGCTGATCAACGCAGCAGAGTATAAACTCTAATCTTTCTTTGAAAAGAAAAAAGGTGCTGCGTGCGAACTTGATGCTCGTTCGCACGCAGCACCTTTGCATAAAAAGACGGTTTTGCGCTTTCATCTCGTCAGCTTGTTTAATCAAAATAGACTTTCCAATGCGGATCGTCTTTTGCCGCAAAGCATTGGCGTATTGCGCGTTCATTCACGCGAGCTTCGCTAAGGCGCGGCAATTCCTCCAAACCGAAGAATCGAGCATCCGTGGTTTCCGCGTTCGGCTGAAACCCTTCTTCGTCTGTATGGATTTCCTCCGCGATGACGTAAATTTTATAGATATCAAAAGGCGTGACGTAAATGTAGTCCTCTTTTGTGGGATCTTCTATGGCGACAACGGATTTCGTACGCACCCGAAGGCCCGCCTCTTCCCATACTTCTTTTTCCGCATTTTCCGCCAGCGTCAAACCGGCATCACACCATCCTCCCGGAAGCGACCACGCATCTTTGGGGCGTTTTTCCTGCACCAGAAGAATTTGCTCTCCACGAAATACCGCCACACGCACCTCCACATTCGGCGTGCGATATACCGACGATGTCGGCGCAAAAAGTCCTAAGACCTTGCGCGTGGAAATACCTGTTTTTTTAGCCAGCATTTCATTGGCCAGTAAAGAAATCGCATCAAAGCGCTCTTTGTCGAACGGATCTTTTGTATAGGCTTGCCCCTGTTGCGCATAAAATTGCAGTTGTTTTGCCCAGGAGAGCCACGGCTCATAACGATTGGCCCACTGTAAATGCGGATCCCGGGTCTTTACCGGGTCAAGAAAACTCTCCAATTCCTGCCAGAAATAAATCAGACGCAAGCGTACCGGTTCCGACAGCGACCGGTCAGAGCATAGCGACCACGACAGCGGAACCCATTTCGCATCCACGGTCTCGCCCTCTTGCAGGCGAATGTTTTCAATGTCCACGTCGCGTGACAGGAAAAACGCATGCATCCGGGCATTCTGCTCACGTCTGGCGATAAGATTGCCTAAATAGACCAATTCGTCTTCGGCCGCCTCAATCCCTGTCTCCTCAACAAGTTCGCGAACCGCCGCCTGACGAAGTGTTTCGCCCGCCTGCACAGCGCCGCCGGTGTTTTCCCATTCGAGCGGATGACTTTTGGTTTCTGCCCGACGGGTAAGCAAAATTTCCCGCTTGCTGTTGATGGTAAAGACACACACCAGATGCAAATACGTCCCTTCGGGAATGGCCCGCCCGCGAATGTGTTTTCCAACATAGCTGCCGTCGCTTTTCCGGTACAGATCCTGATATTCCACAACATCACCCTTTTTTCTTTCCGCTTTGCATCGGAACCTTCAATTCCTGACGAAATTTTTTGATGATTTTCTTTTCAATGCGCGAAACGGTCATCTGGCTGATATTCAACTCCTCCGCAATCGAAATTTGCGTGCGTTTCTCAAAATAGCGGTAGAGAAAAATGCGTTTTTCCAGGTCATTAAGCGTTGCCGTCAGACGATCCACAACGTCGTTAAAGTCAATTTCATTGAAGCGTTCATCCTCTTCACCGATCAAATCGCCAAGGCTCATTTCCTGATCGTCAACGCCCGTATCCAACGTTTTGTCCAAAGATTGCGGCGCATAGACTTTAGAAGCTTCCATCGCTTCCAGTACCTGCTCCGTACTGACGCCGAGACGTTCCGCCACCTCGTCCACCGTCGGCTGACGTTGCAATTCTTGCGCCAGTGACAAGCGGGCAATATTCACCTTCTTTGACAATTCCTGAATGCGACGTGGAACGCGAATCACCCAGCCCTTGTCCCGAAAATGGCGTTTCAGCTCGCCGACAATGGTGGGCGTGGCAAAACTGGAAAAAGCGAAGCCTTTGGATACATCATAGCGGTCCACCGCAAAAATAAGCCCTAACGACGCCACTTGCAAAAGATCATCATATTCAATCCCGCGATTGACGTATTTTTTCGCCAATATTTCCGCAATATATAGATGATCGGTGATGATTTTTTCTCGCAGTTTCGGATCGCCCGTTTCGGCTAAACGACGGAATTCTTCCCGTTCCTCGTCGAGTCTCGCTTTACGCGGGTCTTTTCCATTTTCTCGCTCGTTCGCCATCACTCATCCTCTCAGCGTAATTTGATCAACCGCAGGGTGTCGTTGTCCGTTTCCACGCCGTCCAAAAGCGTCTCCATAATCTGGCGATGCAACATATAGCCTTCATCGCGCGTTTCTTCTCCGGTTGCAAAGATTTCAATGACCAGACGATCTTCCTCTTCCAGAAAACGAACTCGAATCTTTTCATTAGAAGGCAGAAGATAGTTTACTGCCTCGGAAACGCAGACACGCAAATCATCAATCGCTTCCATATCAAACTGCATTTTTTGTGCAATAGAAGCGGTAACCAAACGCAGTGTGGTCACGTATTCCGCCTGGGAAGGGATGCATAATTCTACCGGCTTCATCTTAGTCCTCCAACAAAAAATCCTGATCCAGCTCGGTAATCGTGAAGAGTTTTTTCACGTTCGCCTTCGCCTTTCGGATCGTAATGGAATGGCCTGCCGGTTTCGTGTTTTTCAGAATCGAAATCAAGGCGCCGAGACCGGTGGAATCCAGATAGTCTAAGCCGGAAAGATCAAAGATAATGGGCGAGGGATTCTCCTGATACGCCTCCAATACTTTTGTTTTCATTTCGGCCGCGCTGATGATGTCCAGATCACCCTTTAAGGCGATTTCCAGCGCTTCATTGTGCTCCAATTGAATGTGAAATGCCATCGTTCCCCTTACCTTTCCGCTTAGGATTCGGTCGGATCCCAGTCGTCCATATACTTGGCAACCGCCACGATCCGCTCTTCTTCCGTTTTAACGTCTTTCAGCTTCACGCCCTGGGTCGAACGTCCAAGCGTACTGATTTTCGCTACTTCCAAACGAATGAGGTCGTTATTTTGCGACATCAGCAACACTTCGTCCGCTTTATCGACCAACATCCCCGCAATAATACTTCCGGTTTTCTTGGTCACTTTATAGGTTTTCAATCCCTTTCCGCCACGATTCTGTAGGGTGTAGTGCTCAATCAGGGTCTTCTTGCCGTAGCCATTTTCACTGATGATGAGCACATACGGAAGGTCTTTAACCACGTCCATATCAATGACTTCATCCTTCTTGCCGAGCGTGATGCCCTTGACACCCATGGCAGAACGACCCACACCGCGCACAGCAGAAAGCGACGTGCGTACGGACATTCCTTCTTTCGTCACGATAAGAATTTCCCCGTCGCCTTTGGCAATGCGCACGGCAACGAGTTCATCGTCCTCCGCAAGGGTTATGGCACGAATGCCGCTTGCGCGCACGTTCATAAAGTTCGATGTCGCCGTCTTCTTGAGCGTTCCCTTTTTCGTCATCATGACAAAATACTTATCTTCGGAAAGCGCAGCACTCTTCGGGAACACCGCTTCAATCACTTCGTTCGGTTCCAGCTGCAACAGATTGACAATGGCCTGTCCGCGCGATGTGCGTCCGCCTTCCGGAATGTTATATGCCGTTAAGGTGTAGAGTCTTCCCTGATTGGTGAAGAACTGAATCTCATCATGTGTTGAGACGACATAGAGATGGCGCACATAGTCGTCATCTTTGGTCGTCATGCCACGAATGCCTTTTCCTCCGCGCTGCTGCACTTTATACTGATCCGCCGGCGTACGCTTGATGTAGCCGCGTTCCGTAAGCGATATCACCACCGCTTCCTTCTCGATCAAGTCTTCGATATCAATCTCTTCCGCTGCCGGCATAATTTTCGTGCGCCGTGCATCCGCGTATTTTTCTTTGATTTCCAGCAATTCCTGCTCAATAACGCCGAGAAGAACGCGACGACTGTTTAGAATTTCACGATAGTAAGCGATTTTTTGTAGCAGTTCATTGTATTCCGCATCCAGTTTTTCGCGTTCCAAGCCGGAAAGTCGTTTCAGACGCATATCCAGAATGGCCTGGGACTGCAGATCGTCCAAGCCGAAGCGTTTCAGGAAAATTGCCTTAATTTCGGCATCGTCATAGCTGGAACGGATGATTTTAATGATTGCATCGATATTGTCTAACGCGATACGCAGACCTTCGATAATATGTGCCCGTGCTTCCGCTTTTGCCAGATCATAGCGTGTACGACGCGTAACTACATCAATCTGATGCTCAATGTAGTAGCGAATCAGATCCTTCATGGGCAACACTCTTGGACGGCCGTTAACCAACGCCAAGTTGATGATGCCGAAAGTCGTTTCCATTTGGGTGTATTTGAATAGATTGTTAAGCACCACTTTGGGAATAGCGTCGCGTTTCAGATCAATGACAATGCGCATACCTGTACGGTTGGAGTCATCACGAATTCCGGAAATGCCTTCAATTCGCTTTTCTCTTACGAGATCAGCGATCTTAAGAATGAGCTTGGCTTTATTTACCTGATATGGAATTTCCGTGATCGTAATTCGATTGTGCCCGCGAACTTCGTCCACACGGGCCACCGCGCGCATCTTCAGGCGTCCGCGTCCGGTTTCATAGGCTTCCTGAATGCCGGTTTTGCCCATGATGTGCGCACCGGTAGGAAAATCCGGGCCGGGCATAATCGCCAAAATGTCTTCCGTCGTTAAATCCGGATTATTCATGTACGCGATACAGGCATCGATCGCTTCACCAAGATTATGCGGCGCCATGTTGGTGGCCATGCCGACGGCAATTCCCGCGGAACCGTTGACGATGAGGTTTGGAAAACGCGCCGGCAACACCGTCGGTTCTTTCTCCTCTTCATCAAAGTTTGGCTGAAAATCCACCGTATCCTTGTTGATGTCCTGAAGCATTTCCTGCGCCAATTTGGTCATGCGTACCTCGGTATAACGCATTGCTGCAGCACCGTCGCCGTCAATGGAACCGAAGTTTCCTTGACCGTCAGCCAACATATACCGGGTGTTAAACGGTTGTGCTAAACGCACCACCGCATCATAAATTGCCGAATCACCGTGGGGATGAAAACGACCCATGACATCACCGACCAAACGGGCGGATTTTCGATAGGGTTTATCGGGCGTCAACCCCAACTGCGCCATACCATACAGAATGCGCCGATGAACCGGTTTAAGACCGTCACGCACATCCGGCAACGCACGGCCGACAATAACCGACATGGAATAGTCCAGATAAGAGCTTTTCATCTCCTCTTCCAGATCCGCATCCAGTACGGTTTGTTTGGTGAATTCTTCTGCCATACTCACTCCTTCTCTCTATTCTTTGGCCGACGAAAAAGTTTGCTTAGCCGACCGTATCAATATTTTCCGCTTTCGTTGCATTCTTCACGATAAATTCTCGCCGCGGTTCCACCTTATCGCCCATGAGAAGCGTAAACGTGTCATCCACCGATGAGGATTCTTCATCTATCTTCACTTGCAACAGAATGCGATGTTCCGGATCCATCGTCGTGTGCCAAAGCTGATCGTCATTCATTTCACCCAAACCTTTATAGCGATTGAGCTTATACGATCCTTCGGGAAGGTCTTGGAGTATGCGGGCCAGTTCTTTTTCATCGTAGACATAGCGTTCTTTTTTGCCCTGTACTATACGAAATAGAGGCGGTTGCGCAATGTAGATATGTCCCTCATCAATGAGCGGACGCATCTGACGATAAAAGAACGTTAAAAGCAGTGTGCGAATATGTGCGCCGTCCACATCGGCATCCGTCATGATGATGATTTTTCCGTAACGCAGTTTCGAAATATCGAAGTTTTCGCCGATGCCCGTGCCGAAGGCCGTCACCATAGATTTAATTTCTTCATAGGCAAAAATGTGATGTGCACTGGCTTTCTCGACATTCAAAATTTTTCCGCGCAGAGGAAGAATAGCCTGTGTACGGTTGTCACGCCCTGTCTTTGCCGATCCGCCGGCGGAATCGCCCTCTACGAGGAAAATTTCATTGACGGCAAGATCTTTTTCCTGGCAATCAGCCAATTTTCCCGGAAGGGTGGTGTTGTCCAAAATGGAACGCGAGCTGCGGGAAAGATCCCGTGCCTTGCGAGCCGCTTCACGGGCACGCTGTGCACTCATGGCTTTTTCAATAATGATCTTTCCGATTTTCGGGTTTTCCTCCAAATAGGTGGAAAGTTCTCGGGACAGGTAGGCGTCTACAATACCGCGCACTTCACTGCTTCCGAGCTTGGATTTGGTTTGGCCTTCAAATTGAGGATTGGAAACTTTCACACTGACAATAGCCGTCAAGCCTTCGCGCACATCTTCACCGGAAAGATTATCTTCTTTTTCCTTGATGAGATTAAAACGCCGTCCATAGTCGTTAAGCGTTTTGGTTAACGCGGAACGAAAGCCCGTTAAATGGGTTCCGCCCTCACCGGTAATGATGTTGTTGGCAAAAGAGATGATATTCTCCGCATAGCCTGTGGTGTACTGCAGCGAAATATCCACTTCAACGCCTTCACTGGTGCCTTGAAAATGCGGTATTTCCTCAAAAAGAGGATCTTTATTGCGATTCAAATAGCGAACAAATTCACTGATACCGCCTTCATAGTGGAACACCTGCTCGCGTTGCTCTTCCTCTTCTTCCCGCTCATTGACCAGAATGAAACGTACACCGGCGGTTAAAAAGGCCATTTCACGGAAACGCCGTTCCAACGTCTCCGCCTTAAAATCCAAGGTTTCAAAAATCTCTGGATCGGGATAAAACGTAATCTCCGTGCCGGTATCTTTAGCTTCTCCAACCACTTTTAACGGCTTTACCGTTTTTCCCTGTGAAAATTCCATGTGATAAATCTTGCCGTCTCGACGCACTTCCGCGATGAGCGTTTTCGATAAGGCATTGACCACCGAAACGCCTACGCCATGCAAACCTCCGGAAAAACGATACGCTTCACTGTCAAATTTTCCACCGGCATGCAAAATGGTTAATACCGTTTCCAGGGTGGATTTTCCGGTCTGATGATGTTTTTCCACCGGAATACCGGAGCCGTTATCCCAAACACGGCAGCCGCCATCTTTTTGAAGAGTAATACGAATGGTATCGCATCGTCCCGCCAAGGCTTCATCCACCGAGTTGTCGACCACTTCATACACTAAGTGATGCAATCCGCGTTCGTCGGTGGAACCGATATACATGCCCGGACGGACACGTACGGCTTCCAGTCCCTCAAGAACGCGAATATTTTTTTCTCCGTATTCCACATTTTGTCTTGGTGCCATAAAAATCCTTTCTTCTCCCCGGCAGGAACGCAAAAAGCAGAAGTTCCGGCGTTTTCCTGTCATCATTCTTTTTTCATCAATCGTTAATGCTTTTTACATTCGTTCTACGATTGAGGTGTAATCTGTCCATTCTGTACACGATAAAAATGGGCGTCTTGTTCTTCACGGCGAAGGAAATCCACTGTATTCGTCGTCACCAAGCTTTGATAAGGACGAATCAGTTGTAATAATGCATTCGCTCGTGGCTCATCCAATTCGGAAAACACATCATCCAATAGCAATAGCGGACGCAAACCGTGTATTTTTTCCCGTATTTTCAATTCCGCCAACTTGCAGGAAAGTGTCAACGTTCTTGCCTGCCCCTGCGAGGCGAAAAGCCTTGCGGGAAGCGTATTAATCGTCATTTCCACTTCATCGCGATGTGGACCGATTTGGGTACTTTTCATTTCCATATCACGATTTCGATTCTCCTTAAGAACTTGCCGAAACATCTCTTCATCTTCCGGGCAATTAGTGACATACGCTAAACGACAGGTTTCTCTTTCATGGCTCAATACCTGATGGAGAGAACTGGTTTCTTTTTCCCATTTTTCGACCATCTCTCTTCGCTTTTTCACCAACGGAACTGCCGAGGAAGCCAATTCCTGATCATAACCGGCTAACTGTTCCGTAAACCAGGCTCCTTGCGCTTTTAACAGTTGATTACGTTGAAAAAGCGTTTTTTCATACCGTCGAAGAAGAGGACGATAGGTCGGATCCGTTGATAACAGGAGGGAATTCAAGTACGCTCTGCGCTCGGCAGGCGATCCCTTGACCAATTCCATATGCTCCGGAGCAAAAAGCACCACATCGAATTGTTCCGTCAGTTCCGCTGCCGAATCCAGTTCCACTTCGTTGATGCGACAGCGCTTTCTCTCCACCATGGAAAACTTGATTTCCACGTTTTTTTCCCGTTCCTTTTCTCGGATACGCGCGCGAATGTACGCCGAACGCTCGCCGAAACGAATCAACTTTTTATCCGTCGTCGTCTTGAACGAAGATCCTTTGGCCGTAATGTACACACTTTCCAATAAATTTGTTTTTCCCTGTGCATTCGGCCCGTAGAAGACGTGACATCCCTCATAAAATGGTATTTTTTCATAACCATAATTGCGGAAATTGATCAATACCAATTCAAGAAGGCTCACTCCTTGCTCCTTTACTTTCCTTCACCAACAGCACTTTCGTTTATTGTCCGGCAATACGCACCGGCAAAACGAGATAGAGATACGACTCTTCTTCCTCCGTCGGACGAATAATCATGGGATTGAGTGTACCGTTCATCGTAAGTGTAATGCGCTCACTTTGTAGAGCGCGAACGCCATCTAACAGATACTTAGCGTTAAAGGCGATACAACAACTCTCCCCCTGACACTCGACGTCCACAAATTCATCCACATGACCCAATTCCGAATTAGATTCGATGTGCAATCCCTCTTCCTGAAAATCCAACTTAATCAGGTGCGCGCGCTCTCCTTGTGTAAGAAGCGACGCACGTTCAATCGCATCACGAAATGCCTGACGATCAACGATGACGGTCGTCTTCTTTTCCTCGGAAATAATTTCTTCATAGTTGATGAAATTCTTATCGATCAGCCGGGAATAGAGTTTGAGCGATCCGCTTTCGAAGTAAATATGACCTGGAACCGAACGAATAACGGTTTTTTCTTCCGGTGAAAGTAAACGAGAAAGCTCAATCATACAACGCTTCGGCACGATCATCGATTCTTCAAACACTTCCTGATGCGCGTCAAGAGAAATATCTCGCACAGCCAAACGATAACCGTCAAGCGTTACTAAACGTACATTTTCCGGTCGCCGTTCATAGAAAATGCCGGTTAAGGCGATTTTCGATTCGTCAAGAGAGGTTGCAAACTCCGTTTCGGTAATGGCCTGAGACAGTACATCATTGGCGATCACGGTCGTGCGCTCGCTATTCACTTCCGGAACTTCCGGAAAATCGGCTGCATTCGGTACCTGCAAGTCAAAATGACTCTCCGCACAGCGAATTTTCAGCACACCCTGATTTTCTTCGACGGTAGCCATCGCACCGGGAAGCTTACGAAAAATATTGCCGATCATTCCGGAAGCAACAACCATAACCCCTTCTTCCAACACCTTACAAGGCATAGAAGTTTGGATGGTCAATTCCAAATCGGATGCAGTAAGCGTTAAGGTCTCCCCATAGGCTTCAAAACGAATACATTCCAAAATTTGCATGGTCGTGCGTGTGGAAATTGCTCGTTGACATTGTCCGATGAGCTTAACCAATTCATTCGGCAACACTTGAATTTTCATCTCTGCTCCTCCCTTGATAGTAGTAATACGTTAGTAGCATTAGTAGTAGGGCCTGTGTATTCTGTGGAAAAGGTAATCTTCCTCCGATGACCTCTTCCCTATCCTTTGGGACATTTTTTGTGGATAAGTTAATTTTTCCCGTTTTCCTTCCACACTTGTCCACTTTCTCAGGTATGCGTCAATTGGGTGATAAGGTTATTGACGTCTTCTTTTAGTGATGCATCTTTTTCCATAAGCGCGCGTATTTTATCTACGGCATGCATGATCGTCGTATGATCGCGCGAAAAACTGCGTCCGATTGCCACCAGCGATTCATTGGTTAATTCCCGACATAGATACATGGCGACCTGACGGGGAAGGACGATGGTTCCTTGTCTGGATTTAGATGCCATATCATGGAGGGAAAGATTGTAGTATTCACACACGCGACGAATAATTTCGTCTAAGGAAAGTTTGCTTTCCGTGTATTCCTCAATTTTCAACGCTTCTCGAGCAATAGCCATCGCTTCTTCCTGGGAAAGTTCTTCCGATCCTTCCTTGAAACGGTAATAGGCCAATACACGCAAAAGAGCGCCTTCCAATTCTCGAATATTGGCCGTGATGTTGTTGGCAATGAATTCGAGAATGTATTGTGGAAGTTTAATGGCCTCTCCTTTCATTTTATGATTTAAAATGGCCACGCGTGTTTCAAAATCCGGCTGCTGAATATCCACCGTCATGCCACCTTCAAAGCGTGTAACCAAGCGATCTTCCAGATTTTTTAATTCCTTCGGCGGCTTATCCGCGGAGAGAACAATTTGTTTTCCTGCTTCTTTTAAGTCATTAAAGGTATGGAAAACTTCCTCCATTGTCGCTTTTTTTCCTGCAATAAACTGAATATCGTCAATGAGAAGCACATCAATGGAGCGATATTTATGACGAAAATTTTCCTTCTCCACATTGGTACCATTTTCAATGACGGCAATCATCTCATTCATGAAATTTTCACTGGTAATGTAAAGCACCTTTTTTTGCGGATCTGTCTGTAAGATCTCATGAGCTATCGCCTGCATGAGATGGGTTTTTCCTAAGCCGGATAAACCATAGATAAAGAGTGGATTGTACACTTTTCCTGGAGCGCGAATCACCGCAATCGCCGTGGCATAAGCAAAATCATTGCTTGTTCCGCGAACGAAGCTTTCCATCGTATACTTTGGATTCAAGGTGTTATAGCCGTTACGACGGTGTTGCTGATCCAAAAAATCATTTTTTACACGCAATTTTCGCGTGATATCCTGCGAATTTTCATGTAAGGGAGTCGGTTCTTCCGACAAGGGAAGGACTTGTTGACGACCGGTATATACTCCTTTTTTTTCTCCGTTCAGATGCTGTTCATAGTCCGACATACTCGGATCAATGAGCTCAACATGAATTTCCTGTTCGCAAATGTAGGAAAGACAACGTTCGATATCCGTTCTGTATTTTTTTTCGACCATGGAATGAATGAACGCGCTGGTGCAATCCAAAACAAAGATATCGTCAAGAAGGAAAACCGGAATAAGCGGTTGAAGCCAATTTTTCAATTGAATGCGGTTCAATTGGATATCCAACATACTGAGGACTTCATTCCAAATCATTGTTAAATCATTCATTGCTTCCCCAATCACTATCCACCAACTTTTCCACTGTTTTATCATCTATGTTTTCGTTTGGCATTTGGTATATATCTCTCTATACCGTTCTATACCGTTGCTTTTTTATTCGGTTATGAAAAACTTATCCACTTATCCACAGTCGATGAGGGGGAAAAACTTATCCACAAGGAAAATCGACGGGCAAACGAAAAGTTCTCCCTTTTCTTCATCTTTTGCTCGAGTTTACCCACAACTTATCAACAAATGTGGATAAAGACGTTTTTAACAGGCAAAAGGACAGATAAACACATAGTAATAGTATACCATATAATGCTTTTTTTCGTCTGAAAGACGGTTATCCACAATGACGCATTTTTCTTGAAAAGCGGGCAATTTGCGCTTTTCCGTGTTCCGCATCTTGACACGATTTTGTGGGCTCAATATAATAACAACGATACTCTTCTCCTGCGAGCGACGCAGGAAAGGCGCGAGTGATGCGCCGAGAATAGGAAAGGAGGAAGAGATGAAAAGAACCTATCAACCGAATAAGCATAAGAGAAAAAAAGATCATGGATTCCGTGCCAGAATGTCGACGAAAACCGGACGTCGTGTATTAAAAGCAAGACGCTTAAAGGGTCGTAAGAGACTGTCCGCATAGGTCCGGAAATGGGCCTATTTTTTTTCGGGTGAAGAGAAGAAGGAGA
Organism: Murdochiella massiliensis; assembly: GCF_900059565.1. Classification (GTDB taxonomy): domain Bacteria; phylum Bacillota; class Clostridia; order Tissierellales; family Peptoniphilaceae; genus Murdochiella; species Murdochiella massiliensis. The sequence continues at coordinate 986,118 of NZ_FIZW01000002.1, read as the reverse complement.
AACATGGAACGTTCTTTTCGTTTACGGAAAAACGATGAATTTCAACGTGTGTATAGGCGAGGAATTCCTGCTTATAATCGCGACTTCAAGATAATCGGTTTCCGCAATCACCTGGAACACAATCGCTATGGATTCTCTCTTTCCAAAAAATTCGGCAAAGCGAATGAACGCAATCGTACCAAACGTCGTCTTCGCGAGATTGTGCGTGCCCATCAGGAAACTTTTCCCCAAAGCTTTGACTACGTGATTTTACCGAAAGAAACGGCAAAATCGCTTACGTTTTCGGAGCTTGAACAATCGTTACTACACTGTCTGCGACAGTGGAAAAAGCGCATAGATAAACAGGCTACTCGATCCGCGTCTACCACAGCACGAAAAGCATCATCTTCGCAAGGAAAAAACAACAAAAACTGCTCGGATCCTGTTATCGAGGAAAGTCGTACGTCATGAATTGGTTCGCTCAACTTCTTATTCGCGGCTATCAGCGTTTTCTTTCTCCCCTTCTGGGAAGCGGAAAATGTCGTTTTCATCCGACGTGTTCACATTATGCGCTGGAAGCATTTTCGCGCTTTCGTTTTTCGACAGCGCTCATGCTCACCCTTTGGCGAATTCTCCGATGTAATCCGTTTCAAAAAGGAGGAGAAGATCCTCTACTTCCATAAATATTTTTGGGGAGACGGGTGTCGACTCGATGAATTCCAAAACAGAAAAAGAGGTATGACTTGCAAAATATCTTTTCTCCGCTGAGTGATATTTTTGGTTGGATGATGGGACAAATCTACCATTTGTTCGCCAATAGTATCGCGGAACCGGCGCAGGTGTCTTATTTTGCCCTAACGATTCTCGCGATGGCCGTGATCAGTAAGCTGATTACTATTCCCCTTATGGCACAGACGACCAAAGCGTCGGCTAAGATGCAGGCGTTGGGGCCAAAAACCGAAGAACTCAAAAAGAAATACGGCTACGATGAGCGTATTTTGCAGCAGAAAACGCAGGAGCTTTATAAAGAAGAAGGCGTTTCCATGATGGGATGCTCCAGTTGCTTGCCCCTTCTTATTCAGCTTATGCTCATTATGGCACTTTTTAACGTCTTGCGTGAGCCGGCCAAATATATGGTCTCAACTCTCGACGACTTTTCGGCCATTGCCAAAAACTTCTTTTGGATTTCCGACTTGCTGAAGAATGATCCGCTCACCTGGTTCGGTTTGCCGCTGATTAATGCGATTTCCCAATTGGGCATTCAGCTCTTCGGTCCGATGCGCAAGCAACAGCAGCAGATGAATAAAAATATGAATATGACCTTTATGCTCATGCCGATCATGTTCTATTTTATTTCGGTGAATTGGGCCGCCGGTCTTCTGCTCTATTGGGTATTCGGCAATATACTGGAACTGCTCTACCGTGGAATAGCCGCATTGATCACACGTTCCAAAACGCATAGCGCGATAGAGGGAGGTAAGTAATGCAATCCGTTGTGAAAACGGGAAAAACCGTCGATGAAGCGGTACAGGCCGCTTTAGAGGCACTTGATGCCTCATTAGATGAGGTCAGTATTGAAATTATGGAAGAAGCCAAGTCGGGTTTTCTCGGCGTCTTCGGTTCAAAAGAAGCTGTTGTCCGCGTTTCACGAAAAGAATCCGGGTTTCGTGATCTCCTTGAGGACAATAAACCCAAAGAAGAGAAAAAAGACGTAAAGACGGCTTCTCCGAAAATGGCAGACGAGAAAAAGGATGCCCCCTCTTCCTCTGTTAAGATGGAAGAGAAAACGGAAAATCCGGTTTCAGCCGTTAAGGAGAAGAAGTCGGATGTAAAGACATCTGCGGTGAGCACCGAAAAGAACGTTGAAGCACCAACATCGGTGGAGAAAACCGAGGAAAGAAAACAGGAAACACCCAAACCCCTCCCCCGTGAAAACAAGGAAACAGAAAAGCCGACCCACAGTCTTCTCGATCGGATTCATGAAGAAGTCGAACGTGAACAAGGCAAGAAGGAAATCGCGCTGAACAATGAAAAAGAGTCGGAAACATCTTCGCCACTGATGCAGGCTTCCTCTACTGAAGATAAGGGTTCTACTGAAGATAACGCATCCGTGGTGTCCACACCGGTAGATAATCGTGTCGCGCAGGAGCACACGGTTGTTTCGCGCGAAATGGATAATGTCGAAATCATCCGCTTTACGGAAAACTGGCTCTCCTCGATTCTGGAAGAAATGCATATTTCTGCGCAGCTTAACTTTTTCATTGAGGAGGAGAACCTGCGTATCGAGCTGACGGAGATTTCCGAAACGGATATGGGTATCGTGATCGGTAGACGCGCGGAAACGCTGAATGCAATTCAGTATCTCCTGGGCGTAACGCTCAATCGAATCAGCAAGCGTCACTATCGCGTTTATTTGGATGTGGGCGATTATCGCAAGCGCCGTGCACAGAATATCACCCGACTGGCGGAACGCAATGCGGAAAAAGTAAAACGCAGCAAGCGATCCTTGAAGCTGGAGCCGATGAATGCCTATGAACGACGCATTGTGCATACCGCACTGCAGAATATGGAACACATCGAAACGGTTTCGGAAGGCCGTGAGCCACATCGTAAAGTGGTCATTCTATATAAAGAATAGAAAGGGGGCACTCCGAAGGAGTGCCTTTTTTATCGCATGACAAAACAGACCTCTACAACAGCGACGGGAAGTCTTCGTGAGGACACCATTGCCGCTATTTCCACTTCCCTCGGCCCCTCAGGTATCGGTATTGTTCGTCTGAGCGGTCCGGATGCCTTTGCTATCGTTAATCGGCTGTTTCAACCGGCAGACGGCAAGCCGTTTTCTCCTGCACATCATCGCCGTCTTCGCTATGGATGGATTGTTGCCGGTGATGAGCGAATTGATGAGGTATTGGTTTCTTGTATGCCCGGACCGCATACGTATACGGCGGAAGATGTGGCGGAAATTAATACACATGGTGGAGCCGTTTCGGTGAAGCGCGTTCTTTCGTGTGTATTGCACGGCGGGGCTCGATTGGCGGAAGCAGGAGAGTTTACGCGCAGGGCGTTCTTAAATGGACGCATTGATCTTGCACAGGCTGAAGCGGTCATGGATATTATCGACGCCAAAACGGAGCAGGCGCAGGCACAGGCATTAAACCAGCTATCCGGTGAACTTTCCGGCGAAATTAACACGATTAAAGAAAACATGCTGCATCTTTTAAGTCATGTGGAATACGCCATCAATTTTATGGAAGATGCAGAAGAAGATCTCCCCCTCCAACCGATGTTGGACGAGGCGGAGACGATTTCGAAACGAATGGCTATCCTTCTTCACGAGGCGGACAGCGGTCGTCTGATTCGAGAAGGCATTGCGACGGTGATTGCCGGTCGACCCAATGTGGGAAAATCTTCTCTCCTAAACGCCTTATTGCGCCAGGAGCGTGCCATCGTGACCGATATTCCCGGAACAACACGCGATGCCATTGAAGAGAACTATATTTTGGACGGTGTCTGTTTACGCCTGATTGACACAGCGGGTATTCGCGACACAGCGGATGCCGTGGAATCCATCGGCGTGACGATCAGCCGAAGTCATGTGGCGCAAGCCGATTTGATTTTGGCGATGCTTGACGGATCAAGACCGTTTTCGGAGGAGGAAGAATCTTTTCTTCAGGAAGTGGCGGATAAACCCGTGATTATTCTTCTCAACAAACAGGATCTTTCCCTCTCCCCGAGCATGAAAAGCGCCAAAGATCGTTGGCAAAAAGAAAAACCGGAGATTCCCTGGATTGCTCTCTCCGCAAAGGAGAAAACCGGGTTGGACAAGCTGAAGACTGCTATATTAGATCGTATTTTTCAGGGCCATGTGCCGGAACGACCGGTCATGCTTTCCAATATTCGCCATATTGATCAGTTGACTAAAGCAAGAGAGGCATTGGATGAAGCACGACAGGCTTTGGCAGGTGGTGTTGTGCTCGATGCGGCAGAAGTGGATTTGCGCGAAAGCTACAATTGTTTAGCGGATATTACCGGTGAACGCGCCGGTGAAGAGGTGTTGGATCGTATTTTTCGTGATTTTTGTGTAGGGAAATAAGGGATAGCCATGGATGAGAAACACTACAAAAGAAATAGCGTGGATGTGGTGGTTATCGGTGCCGGCCATGCCGGATGTGAAGCCGCTTTAGCAAGTGCCCGGCTCGGCATGGAAACAGTTATGCTGACGATCAGTCTTGACTCTGTGGGCGATATGCCTTGCAATCCGAATGTCGGAGGAACGGGAAAAGGACACCTGGTGCGTGAAGTGGATGCGCTTGGCGGCGAAATGGCGACCGTTATTGACGAAACCTTTTTACAATCGCGAATGCTGAATACATCCAAGGGACCGGCCATCCATTCCCTACGCGTTCAAGCGGACAAACGACGCTATCATGAAGTCATGAAGCAGCGCTTAGAAAAACAGTCAAGCTTGCAGTTGATCGAGGGCGAGGCTGTTGAACTGGTCATCGAAAAAGGAAAAGTCTGTGGTGTAGTAACCCTGCAGGGCGCCTTCTATGAAGCTCGTGCGGTGATCATCTGTACGGGTACGTTTCTCAACGGCACCATTCTCATGGGCGATGTCAGCTATTCATCCGGTCCGCATGGACTTCGCCCATCTCTTTATTTCAGCACCTCTTTACAGAAGGCGGGAATCCCTCTAAAACGATTCAAAACTGGGACGCCGGCACGCATTAATCGTCGTTCCATAGATTACTCCCAACTTATTCTGCAGGAAGGCGATCCGGAAATTGTGCCCTTCTCTTTCTTAAATCAGGACAAGGCGTATGATGCCGCAAACCAGATGCCCTGCTATCTTACCTATACGACCGATGAAACGAAGCGCATTATTGACGAAAATCTGCACCGCTCTCCCATGTATTCCGGTGAAAAACATGGTGTCGGTCCGCGTTATTGCCCATCTTTAGAAGATAAGATGGTTCGGTTTGCTGATCATCCTCAGCATCAGATCTTCTTAGAGCCGGAAGGACGAACGACAGAAGAAGTATATGTGCAAGGTGCAAGTACAACCCTTCCTGAAGAAGTGCAGATGGCTTTTTATCGGACCATCAAAGGCCTGGAAAACGTAGAAATCATGCGTTCCGCTTACGGAATAGAATATGACTGTATTGATGCACGAGCTCTGAAAAGCTCACTGGAAGCGCGTTCGTGCGAGGGGCTTTTCTTTGCAGGACAGGTAAACGGATCATCAGGATACGAAGAAGCAGCTGCTCAGGGACTGATTGCCGGCATCAATGCTGCCCGTCTATTGTCCAATGAACCTCCCCTCGTGTTGGACCGTAGCCAGGCATACATTGGCGTTCTGATTGATGACTTAGTTACAAAAGGGACGAACGAACCCTATCGCATGATGACCTCACGCTGCGAATATCGCCTGAGTCTTCGCCAAAACAATGCCGATCTGCGTTTGACCGGTATCGGTCACGCCATCGGCCTTGCTTCTCATAAGCGCTATCAACGAATGAAAGAGAAATGGGAGCGCATTGCCAAGGAAGAAGAGCGATTAAAGGCGCTCATGATTACACCTACGGAAAAAAACAACTCCTTTTTGGCGACACAGTCGTCTTCACCGATCAAGACGGGCGTTACCTTGGCCGAACTGCTTCGCCGCCCCGAATTGACGTATGACGGACTTTCTTCGCTCGATCCGGAGCGCCCCGAATTAACAAAAGAAATTCGCATGGAAGTCGAAACCCAGATTAAATACGAAGGATACATTGCCAAGCAGAATGCGCAAATTGCGCAGTTCAAGAAGTTGGAAGGTCGAAAACTTACGGCAATGGACTACACCATGGTTTCGGGTTTGAAAAAAGAGGCGGCGGAAAAACTTAATGCCGTGCAACCCGAGTCTGTAGGACAAGCCTCCCGCATTAGCGGTGTATCCCCTGCGGATATGAATGTGCTGCTGATCTATCTCGAAACACAACGCCGAAAGGAAAAGGAGCTCTCTCATGAATGAGCGGGATATGGATTTTGCAGCGCGAGCGAAGAAAGCCGGCATTGTTCTAAGCGACTTGCAGTGTAAACAGTTTGCTGACTATCGCACACTGTTGATCGCATGGAACAAAAAAATGGATCTAACCGCCATTACCGATCCGGGAGAGATCGACAATAAACATTTTCTCGATTCGCTTAGCATCCTTCGTTTCTTTCCGGATGGGATTACCGGACGCGTGATAGACATCGGAACCGGCGCGGGATTCCCCTCGATCCCCGTAAAGATATTGAACCCGCTGATGCCTCTAACATTGGTGGACAGTCTGAATAAGCGAATTGTATTTTTGCAAGAGGTTGTGAAAAATCTTGCCTTGACCGATGTTTCGTTAGTTCATGCGCGCGCTGAAGACTTTTTACGGGCACAGCCGGAAAACACACATCGCGAAGCCTACGATTATGTGTTTGCTCGTGCTGTTGCACCGCTTCCGGTACTTTTGGAATACACTCTCCCGGCCTTGCGCATCGGAGGAGAACTCATTGCCATGAAGGGGCCGAGCGCAATGCAGGAAGTTGAAGACGCAAGGAATGCTCTTTCGGAGCTGGGTGGCGAGCTGGTTGAGGCGGATGATTTTATATGGACGGAGCAACGGTTTCAGCGAGTGAACTTACGCATTCGAAAAATACGTCCCACACCGGAACGGTACCCACGCGGGAAGGGAAAAGCGAAGAAACGACCGCTATAACAACGGCCCTTATGAAAACAAGCTGAATTGAAAATCATTTTCTATGCCGCAAAATGTTTCACGTGAAACATTTTGCGGCCTTTTGTTTTTTTAAGTATAACAGAATGCATGGAAAATCAGGAGGATGTTTCACGTGAAACATTTTGAAACAGAATATCGTGAAAATGGGACGCCAATCTATTTTCCTTTGCTATAATTGTCTTGGAATGAACGCCGATGTAAAGTAAATTGTTTCACGTGAAACATTTTGGAGATCAAGATGATTGTTGAATGTATTTCTGTGGGTACGGAAATTTTGCTTGGCGATATTTTGAATACAAATGTTCAGTATCTGTCGCAACTGTGTGCAGAAGTGGGGCTGGACGTGTTCCACACGTCAGTCGTAGGTGATAATGAGAAAAGGTTGACCGAATCACTGTGCGTAGCTTGTGAAAGAGCAGACGTGGTTATTCTAACGGGCGGACTTGGCTCTACAGACGATGACATAACCAAGCGTGTGGTTATCAATTTTCTTCATCAAGGAACACAGGTTAGCGAATACAATAAGAAGACGATTGAAGGCTGGTTTGACAACGAAAAGGCGCGAAAGGACAACGAGATTGTTTATACCTTTCCAAAAAACGCGACCATTCTTGAAAACCAAGTTGGAACGGCATCGGGTGCCGTCATTCCTTTTGATATAGAAGGGAAAAAGGGATATATCGTTATTCTTCCGGGACCACCGAAAGAGATGATTCCGATGGTGGAGAAGGAGCTGCGACCGGTGCTTTACCGTTGGTCTAAGGGTGTGACGGAATCGCTTGTCGTGCGCTTTGGCATTTTAGGTGAATACCAGATAAATGAGAGATTGAGAGAAGAAATCTCTTCGGGTACCAATCCGACGATTGCGCCGTATGTGAAAGAAGATGGCGCTTTGATTCGCATTACTGCGAAGGCCTCAACCGACAAAGAAGCCAAGGAGATGATTGCGCAGGCGTATAACAAGGTGAAGGAAAAACTTGGCAAATACATCGTTGCGGTTGGCGAAGAAACTCGATCCGATGTTCTTGTACGCCTGCTGAGGGAAAGAAATGAATCCGTGTCGATGGCTGAGAGCATTACGGGAGGAATGGTCGCTTCAACCGTGATTGAATCTCCCGGCGCCTCTATTGTCTTAGAACAGGCTTTTGTAGTCTATAGTGATCGTGCAAAGCATAAGCTGCTGGGCATTCCCAAAAAAACGCTGGAAAAACATACCGCAGTGAGCCGAAAAGTCTGTCGGAGTATGCTTAAAGGCCTGGCGGAGAGAACCGGAAGCGATTTATGTATCGCGACAACGGGCTACGCGGGGCCGGAGGGAGAAGAGGTCGGACTTTGCTATATCGGCATAGGCTATCACGGAAAGAGGTGCATTTTTAAGCATCACTTACACGGGGAGCGCAACCACATACGAAATCGAGCGAAAAACCTGGCGATTGACTATGCAATCATGATGATGAAGGGTGAATTATGGGAAGAATAATCAGCATTTATAATCAAAAGGGCGGTGTGGGCAAGACAACTACCGTGGTCAACCTTGCAGCGGCGTTGGCACTTACCGGCCTGGTCAAGAAAAAGGTGTTGGTGATTGACTTAGATCCGCAGGGAAATACGACATCCGGTTTCGGTATCGAGAAGAATACGGATCATCCGGACATCTATTCGGTTATGTTACAGGAGTCTGCGCTGAACGAAGCGTGGCAGTCTGTTCGTAAGGAGACACTGAAAGTGGTACCGTCCACGGCGGATCTTACCGGTTTTGAGATTGAATCCGCAACTATGGCGGATGCGCATCAACGGTTGAAAAACGTGCTTAAACCGGTTGCTGCGCAATTTGACTACATTCTCATTGATTGTCCGCCGTCATTGGGCATGCTCAGCATGAACGCATTAGTTGCTTCGGATTCGGTACTCATTCCGATTCAGACGGAATTCTATGCACTGGAAGGGGTCAGCCAACTGGTAAAAACGCTGTCTCTTGTGCGCGAAAGTCTGAACCCCGAATTGGAAGTGGAAGGGGTACTGTTAACGATGTATGACGCACGAACCAATTTAGCACAAGATGTTCGTGCCGAGGTGAACCGTTACTTTGAAGGAAAAGTCTTTGAGACGGAGATTCCGCGCAATGTGCGTTTGGCGGAGGCACCTTCTTTCGGAGAGAGTGCAGTAACGTACGATAAGTATTCCAAAGGTGCACAGGCGTATATCAAATTGGCGAAAGAAATCAAAAAAAAGCATGGAAAAGATCATGCGGAAGATAAGGAGTGACCATGGCACGAAAAAGAGGCTTGGGCAGGGGACTGGGCGCGTTGATTCCAACGGGAACAGAGGAGAAAAAAGCGGCGGTAGAGAACGAGAAAACGACCGGAAATTCGGGAAGAACGACCGCGAATGCGGAGAAATCGACAAAGAAGAAGACCGCGTCGACGAAAAAGCCTGTCACGCCGAAAAAGGAAACGAAGCACACAACAACGAACAAAGAAGAGAAGCATACGACGGCAGAAACGGTATTGCGCTCCATTCAGCATCTGGCACTTGACCAGATTGAACCGAATCCGGATCAGCCGAGAAAAACCTTTAATGCACAATCCATGGCGGAACTGTCCGAATCGATTCGTACGTATGGCGTTCTTCAGCCGATTGTAGTGGAAAAATACACGGCTCCGGGTCATGCGCCGTATCGGATTATTGCCGGTGAAAGGCGCTATCGCGCGGCGAAAGATGCAGGATTGACCGAAGTGCCGGTTGTTCTGCGTGCCGATCATCCTGAAGAGCAGATGTTGCTTTCGGTTGTAGAAAATGTGCAACGACAGGATTTGAACCCGGTAGAAGAAGCCGTAGCTTATCAGCACATTATGGAAGAGCGAAACATGACCCAGCAGGAACTGGCCGACGCATTGGGAAAGTCACGCCCCTATATTGCGAATGCTGTTCGTTTGCTGCGATTGGATGATGCTTCCCTTGATGCCTTGCGAGAAGGCAGCCTGACTTCTTCGCAGGCGCGCACGCTGTTGGCAGAAAAAGATCTGAAAAAGCGCGCCGCCTATCTTAAACTTCTCACCGAAGGGCGAGCAAGTGTAAAGGAAGTCGAAAACCGTCGCAAGAAACCAAAAACAACCGACGCGTTTTTAGCCGATGTGGAACGCCGTTTTTCGGAAGCCTTGGAAACAAATGTAGCGGTGATTTCTCGCCGAAAAGGCTGGAGTGTTCAGATTGCCTGCTATAATGAAGAAGAGTTAAATCGACTGTTGGAACGGCTTAGTGTGCCGGACCAACATTGAAAGGAACGACTATGCCCACTATTCTTATGCCGATCCTCTTGGTCTTGGTCTTTATCCTGATGATCGGCTGCTTTTACATTGCCGGCAACATGAACAACAAACTCAATCGTATGCGTCGCCGCTACGATATGCTTCTTCGCGGCCATTCGGATATCAATTTGGAAGAGCTTCTCCTCAGCTTTTCCGATGAATTGAATGGGTTTAAAGAAGAACGAGCCAAAACGGAACAAAAACTCTATCACGTCGAACAATGGATAGCGCGCACGGATACGGATCAAACGGCGCATGTGGATGAACGCTTTGCCACCATATCACGACAAATTACGGATGAAATGCATCAGAGTACGTCAAATGTCATGCAAAACCTTAACCGCATCGATACCGAAGTCAACGCTCGTATGACGGCGGTCGAAAAAGGAAGTGCTGAAACCGTTAATCGGGAAGCGGCCGCTCTTCGCGCACAGCTCAGTGAGTTCTCGCAATCCATCGTTCGTCAGGTAAAGAAAAATGAAGAAGATGCCTTTGTCCGCTTTGATAGCTTGGAAAAGGACGCAGCAAAACAAAAAGAAGAGACGGCCAACCGTTTAGATCACGTGGAGAATGATGCGATCGTGCGTTTTCAACAGCTGGAGAACGGTCTGGTGGAACGTATTGGCGGATTACAAACCATTACCCAAAATCGCTTCCAGAGCATGGAACAAAAGACACAGGAAAACTTTGCTGCGGGTCGAGCTGAAACGGAGAAATGGTTAAAAACGTTGGAGCAGAATACCAAAGCACAGACGGAAGCGATGGGAAAAGAACTGCATCGACGGGTGGATGTGCTACAAAAAGAGACCAATGACCGGGTGTCGAATTTCCAAAAAGAGACGACGGAGAAGGTGAAAAGCGAGTCCTTGCGGCTGCGTGAGCAGTTGGCGATGGCCATTCAAAAGATTTATTTGCATCGCTATAATGCGTTTGAGGATGTAGCCGGAGAAAGCAGCTTTACGGCGGTTCTTCTGGATGAATACCGCAACGGACTGATCTTAACGACCATTTATTCCCGTGAAAACACCAACACCTTTGCAAAAGAAATTCGCTCCGGTGAACCGGTACAGAAACTTTCGCCTGAAGAGGAATATGCGCTCAGTGAAGCGATGAAGCGTTAACCCTTTGTTAGGGTAAATAGGGACAGAATGAATGGCGGGTGTTTCGCGTGAGCGAATCAAGCCGCCGGGAAGAACAAAAAGGAGAGGTTATGAGCATTGTTCAAGAAGCAACAAAAGCGATAAGGGGAAAAAATATTCGCATCGTCTATCCGGAAGGGACAGACGCACGCATTCTACGTGCGGCAGTTCGCCATGCGAAGGACGGCATCATTCATCCCATTCTGTTAGGAACAAGGGAGGAAGTCGAGAAGCTCGCCGAAGAAGAGGGCGTATCCTTAGAAGGCGTAGATTTTATCGATTATCAGCATTATGATCGCTATGGCGAAATGCTGGCGAAGCTATTGGAACGCCGCAAGGGAAAAATCGATGAGACCAAAGCGCATAAAATGCTGAATGACCGCAACTATTTTGGAACGATGTTGGTTTATATGGGAGAAGCGGACGGTCTGGTTTCCGGTGCGGATGGTCCGACAGGCGATACCATTCGCCCGGCATTACAGATTATTAAAACCAAACCGGATGCAAAACTGGTCAGTGGCTGCTTTATCATGATTTCTCCGGATGAAAAGGAACGTCTGCTGTTTGCCGACTCGGCGGTAAATATTTCGCCGACGGAAGAACAGCTTGCCGATATTGCGTACCAAACAGCGCAGACGGCGGAAATCTTTAAGATTGAGCCGAACGTGGCGATGCTTTCCTTCTCGACCTACGGCTCTGCCAGCTCGCCGGAGCAGGAGAAAATGGCGAATGCCACCAAGATTGCCAAAAAGAACTATCCGAACTTGAATGTTGACGGGGAAATGCAACTGGATGCAGCTTGGAATGAAGTCGTCGCCAAGAAGAAGGCACCGGGTTCCCCGGTCGCCGGAAAAGCGCGCGTTTTCATTTTCCCGGATCTGCAATCGGGCAACATCGGCTACAAAATTGCTCAACGTTTGGGCAACTACACCGCTCTCGGCCCGCTGCTGCAAGGAATGGCTCGCCCGGTCAACGACCTTTCGCGTGGTTGCTCCGAGCAGGATGCATACGAAATCGGCATTATCACGGCTTATCAGGCGATGAACTGATCATCAATACAAAAAAAGAAAAGAGAGACGCCTGTTTCAGCAGGTGTCTCTCTTTTTGTCTAAACGGATGATCTATGAACGATGACAGCGTGTTTCTACGGACGAATGTGCTGTTGTGTACGCGCGAGAAGGTCGTGTTTCATATCCCAGACTGCTAACGAAAGATCGACTTTGTATTCATGGGGATTATCAAAGCGCTTATACTCTTCCCATAGTGTATCCAGCTCTTTTGCGCAGTAGTCACGGCGATCCTTAAGTGACGGCAGGTCGTAAACCAATTTGCCGTCGGAAAAAATGCGTTCTCTCATCTCGCGTGCCACAAAGTTTTCCAAGCGCATACGCTTCCAGGTATAGACCGGATGGAAGAGTTCGTAAGGCGACTGATCGTCAATCTTCTCTTCTTTCATCGTAATAACGTCGGCAAGCGCCTTGCCGGTGGCTTTGTCATAGAGACGATGGAAGGTTTTGAATCCCGGGGTGGTGATTTTTTCCACGTTTTCGGAAATTTTAATGCGCGGTTCAAACACCCCGTCCTGTTCCATGCCGACTAACTTATAAACGCCGCCGAAGACCGGAGAGGATTGTGCGGTGATGAGATTTTCACCGACACCGAAACTGTCAATTTTAGCTCCTTGCGCTAAAATATCCTCAATACGATACTCATCCAGGGCGTTGGATGCAACAATTTTGGCCTCCGGATAACCCGCTTCATCCAGCATGATGCGCGCTTTCTTACTGAGATAGGCGATATCGCCGGAATCCAAGCGGATGCCGCCGGAAATTCCCTTCGGCTTGAGCACTTCATCAAAAACACGAATGGCGTTGGGAACACCGCTGGAAAGCGTATCATAGGTATCGACCAGAAGCGTGGCGTTGGTGGGGTAGGTCTCCGCATAGGCTTTAAAGGCTTCATATTCCGTGGGGAAAAGCTGAACCCAGGAATGCGCCATGGTGCCAAGAGCGGGAACGCCAAAGCGCTGGTCGGATAGCGTATTGGCCGTGCCGACACAACCGCCGATATACGCAGCGCGTGCGCCAAGCGTCGCGGCGTCCGGGCCTTGAGCGCGGCGGGAACCGAACTCCATGACAGGCCGTCCTTTTGCGGCACGTACAATGCGACTGGCTTTTGTTGCGATGAGCGACTGATGATTGACGAGCAATAACAGCATGGTTTCAATCAGGCTTGTCTGTATCATGGGTCCGCGTACGGTAATGAGCGGTTCATTGGGAAATACGACGCTGCCGTCCGGAACACTCCAAACATCGCAGGAAAAACGCATATCTTTTAAATACGCCAGGAAGGCGTCATTAAAGATCTTTTTGCTGCGCAAAAAAGCAATGTCTTCCTCGCTGAAATGCAGATCACGCAAATATTCGATCACGGACTCCAGGCCGGAAAAGATGGCAAAGCCGGCCTGATCCGGATTTACGCGGTAAAACAGATCAAAGTAACCGACGGTATTCTGCAACCCGCGTTCAAAATAGCCATTGGCCATGGTCATTTCATAAAAGTCGAAAAGCATGGACAAGTTTTCTTCCGAGCGTTTCATTTGTTCCTCCTGAACCCTACTAAGTGAAAAGCGTATCCGCCTTTATTTCCCTCATTTTAACACATTTTCCCGCATTCTCATTTGTTGTATATTCAGTATAATATTGGGAGAATAGGAGAAAATGAAGCGGGAGGAGAAACGTGAAATCAGTCATTCTTTTTGATTTAGACGGCACACTTCTCTATACGTTACCTTCCATTACAGCGGCAATGAATCGCACGTTGGAGCGATTCGGCCTGCGCTTGATTTCGCTGGAACGTGTACGTCAACTCGTCGGCAACAGTTCTCGCTATCTGGTGGAGCATGCGGTAGCAGAATGTGGGGGGAACGGATGGTCGGACGGACAGATCAAAGCTTTCCTGGATGCCTATAATGCGGACTATCTGTCGCACCCCATTGAAGGAACGACGCCCTATCCCGGAACCGAAACGTTGCTGGATGCCTTAAAGGTTCAAAAAAAACAGGTGTGGGTCTATTCCAACAAACCGGATGCTATCGCAAAAGAAATAGTGCACCATTTTTTTGGGGCGCGAGTAGACAAAATTCGGGGATATCGTGAGGATACCGCAAGAAAGCCCGATCCGGAAGGCGTGTATGCGATGCTTAAGGAAGGTGGAAAACAAGTGTCGGACGTTATATATGTCGGGGACAGTGAAGTCGATTGGAAGCTGGCACAGGCAGCCGGGTTGGATATGCTTTTACTTTCTTACGGTTTTCGTTCGGAAGAGGAATTGCGCAAAAGGACAACGGCAAAGTCTTTTATTGCCACACCGGAGCAATTGAAAAGCGTTCTGCTGGGGTATTTCTAAGCTATGTGTTGCGGCGTCGTCGCACGGGAAAGAAAGGAGAAGAAGAAAATGAAAAAGATTGATACGCAAGAATTTCGCACGCTTGTTTTAGAGGGGAAGGGCGTATGCTTGGTGGATTTTTCCGCGACATGGTGCGGCCCATGCCAGATGCTGGCGCCCGTTCTGGAAGAGTTGAGCGCAGAGGGACACACGATTTATTCGGTGGATGTGGATGAGGAAGGTCCCTTAGCCATGGAATATCGTGTTTCCGGCGTTCCGACGATGATCATTTTTAAGGACGGTGAAAAGAAGGAACAACTGGTCGGCCTGACGCCGAAGCAGACGATTCTGGATAAATTGGCCTACTATGAAAACTAACGATCAGGCGCTTTACGATGTCGCCGTGGTAGGAAGTGGACCCGCCGGACTTTCTGCGGCGCTTAATGCCGCCGTTCGACAAAAATCGGTAGTGCTCTTCGGCTCTTCCCGCAGCGAACGTCTTTTGCAGACGGAGTCCATTGAGAATTATTTGGGGTTGCCGGGTGAATCCGGAGAAACCCTATTGGAAAAATTTTTTATGCACATTGAGCACTATCCGTCCATAGTTCTTCGGAAAGAGAATGTGCAAATGATCTATGATATGGGGGAAGCCATCGGCCTTTTGTTGGCTGAAAATGAAATTGTGCGGGCAAGAAGCGTGGTACTCGCAACGGGAGTGAACTTTGGCCCGTTGCTTCCCGGAGAAGAAACCTTTCTGGGCAAAGGCGTAGGCTACTGCGCAACGTGTGATGCCGCATTGTACAAGGGACGTCCGGTGGTCGTTGTTGGCTACAATGAAGAAGCGGCAACTGAGGCGAACTTTATTGCTGAGCTGGCGTCCTCAACGGTGTTTGTGAATCGTACCGGCAGGGACTATCCTCTTATGGAAGGCATTCGGGAAACACGGCAAAAACCGCTGGAGATTTTAGGCGATGATCGTGCCCGTGCGTTGCGCCTGGAAGACGAGATTTTGGAGGCGGAAGGCTTTTTCTTGTTGCGGGATGCGCGTGCGGCAGATGCACTCGTGCCGGGGATAGCGCTAAAGGGAAGACACGTCGCGGTGGATCAAGACATGGCCACCAATCTTCCCGGCATCTTTGCGGCAGGAGACCTGGTCGGTACACCTTATCAAATCAATGTGGCCTGTGGGCGCGGCCAAATTGCGGGACTTTCCGCTGCAAGCTATGCCACTCGGCGTTTGACGAAGGAAAAGAATGTCACCTCTGAATCATGAGTTGATTTTGGACAGATAGGGACAAGAAAAGAATTCCGCATCGTTTACGAGAAGAAGGCGAGCGGAGAGGGAAAGGAAACCGATGGCTATCCGAATTATCATCGATTCAGCCAGTGACTATACGAAGGAAGAGGCGGAGAAAGAAGGTCTGCTTTTCGTTCCCATGGGGGTTTCGTTTGGGAATACGGCCTATCTTGACGGCGTCAATTTAACCAAAGACGCTTTTTATGATCTGTTGGTCGATCAGGGAGGCATGCCTGTCAGCAGCCAGCCTTCGCCACAGCATCTGATGGAAGCGTTTCAGACCGTTGTTGATGCCGGCGATTATGGCATCCTGCTCACGATGGGCAGTTCTCTTTCCGGAACGTATCAAACGGCAAAGATGATCGCCGAAGACTATGACGGAAAGATTGCCGTTATTGATTCCGAGACCATTTCGGTGGCGGAGCGTCTTTTGGTGCGCACGGCAAAACAGATTGCAGAGGAAGCGAGAACGCTGGAAGAGGCGGTAGAGACCATCCAGGAGAAAATACGCCATCTTTATCTCTTCGGCTATATGGATCAATTGGAATACCTGAAGCGTGGCGGACGCATTTCGCCGGCGATGAACTTTATGGCCAATCTCTTTTCCGTTAAGGCGATTATCTATATCTATAACAACACGTTTGAATTGTATAAACGCGCACGGGGAAAGCAAAAAGGGTGGATGGAGTTGGCCAACATTTTGCGCGAAAAAGAAGGTATTCAGCGTGACAGCGTGATTTATGGCTATACTGGCTACACGGATCGCTATCCGAAGGAATTTATGCGGCAATATCCTGATCTGGCCGTTCCTGAGGAGAGGGTCTTTCGTATCGGTTCAACCATTGGCACGCATGCCGGTCCGGGAGCGCTGGCCGTGGCCTTCTTTGCCGATCCGGACACGGCGTTGGGCCACTGATTGCGAGCAGAAACGTGAACGGAAAAGAAGGAGAGATCATGCAGGAAAAATTTGTTCCGACCAACCGAATGCGCATGGAAAAAGACGCACTGGGGGAAGTCCCGGTGCCGGAAACGGCGTATTGGGGCGCGCAGACGGAAAGAAGCCTTCATCATTTTCCGACGGATGGAGGAACGATGCCCCTAGAAGTGATCTATGCTCTGGCGCGTATTAAAAAAGCGGCAGCAGGGGTCAATGTGACGCTCGGGGCTCTGGATGAGCGACGTGCAGACCTTATCGACACCGTTTGTGAAGAAATTTTACAGGGAAAATTGGACACGCATTTTCCGCTTTCGATTTGGCAAACGGGAAGTGGTACGCAGACGAATATGAATGTAAACGAAGTGATTGCCCATCGCGGAAACGTCTTGGCCGGAGAAAACCTTCTGCATCCCAACGATCATGTGAATCGGTCCCAGAGTTCCAATGACGTATTTCCGAGTGCGATGTATATTGCCGCCAGGGAACAGGCGGAGAGACGACTTTTACCGGCTCTTTCGGCCTTAATTCAGGCCTTTCGCCAAAAAGAAGAAGAGGTTTGCGATGTCATTAAAACGGGTCGTACACACCTGCAGGATGCAACGCCGTTGACAGCTGCACAGGAGATATCCGCCTGGCGCGTGGCATTGGAAGAAAATGAAAAAGCCATACGCGAAGCGACGGAGGAACTGGGCGCTCTTCCGCTTGGCGGGACGGCCGTCGGCACCGGTCTAAATGCACCGAAAGGCTATGATCAAGCCATGTGTGAAGCGCTTTCCGCGCAGCTCGGTCTTATTTTTACACCATTGGAGAACAAGTTTTACGGGCTTTCTATGAAATCGCCGCTAAATCGGTTCCACGGCACGCTCAAGTCACTTGCGACGGATCTGAATAAAATCGCCAACGATATTCGTTTTTTATCCTGCGGGCCGCGTTGCGGTATCGGAGAATATCGTATTCCGGCCAATGAGCCGGGAAGCTCGATTATGCCCGGAAAGGTGAATCCGACTCAAGTCGAGTCGCTGACGATGATTTCCTTACAGGTTATGGGCAATGATGTTGCTGTGGGCATGGCGGCAGCCTCCGGACAGATGCAGCTGAACACTTATATGCCGTTGATCATTCACAATGTACTGACATCAATGCGCCTGTTGGCCGGTGGGATGGATTGTTTCCGTCAATTCCTGGTGGAAGGCCTTGAGGCGGATACGGCGCAGATGACCCATCTTCTTACGCAGTCGCTGATGCTGGTGACCGCTCTTGCGCCGCATATCGGCTACGACGCCGCATCCCAAATTGCCCATACTGCCCATAAGCGCGGTATAACGTTAAAAGAGGCAGCGCTGGAAAGCGGGCTGGTGACGAGCGAAGAATATGATCGTCTTGTGGATCCGGCGAAAATGGTGTAGTGCACATGCGAAATCAAAAAGAGAAGCGCCGCGGCAGGTTTGCTGTGGCGCTTGGTTTTTATAGAGGTAAGCGATAAGCGTTCGGATACGAACGTTTTGTCTTATACGATCGCTATTTGCTTTCAAAAAAGGTTTTTCCTCGTTTGCCATCGTACTTGTCAAAAATGCGGTGATAGTAGGCGACCCATTTTTCCGCAATGGCCTCTTCCGAATAATCTTGCGCAATTTTCATAGAGGAGTGCTGCGCTTGGGAATAGAAAGTGGAATCCGTTGACAGGCGCAGTAAAAGATCAGCAAAACCGGTATTATCGTTTGCACGAAGATAATCGGTAAAATAAATGACGCGATAGAGAGCCAAATCGCGAAGCACAATCGGCAAACCGCTATGTACCGCTTCCATGACCGCCATGGGAAAAAGTTCGGCATACGAGGGCATAAAAAGTACATTCATGGCATTATAAAGAGCATTCATTTCCTCGCGCGGAACGATGTCCAGGAAATGCACATTTTCCGGCGGATTCTCCATACGCTCTTTTAAATCTTTATAGCCGTCCGTAAATGCACCGAAAGAAAAGCCACCGGCCCAATAAAACTGCAACTGCGGACAGCGCTCGGCAACATCCAGAAAATCGGCCACGCCTTTTCGCGTTTGAACCTGACCGACGGAAATGACGTTAAAGGCTTCCGGATCGATGCGGTAGCGATCGTAAATAAGAGGATGCTCACCGCGTGCGGGACGAAAGGCGGAAGAATCCACCACATTGGGCATGTAAGTGATGCTCTCACGTGGCAGCCCATACTTCTCCAGTTCGTCAATAAAGTAGGGATTGACGACGACGAGTTCATCGGCACTTTTATACATTGTCATAACATAGCTGCTAAAGAGCTTATCGAAGGGCGGAGTAATCTGAATACTGCCTTCCAGCGTATCCGGCAGAAAATGAACATGCATGACCACCGGTGTTTTCGAGGCGATCATTTGGGCGTAACTCAAGGGATGAATGGTATGTACATGGGTGATTTCCGCATTTTTTGCCGTATTGCGCTGAATGCGCAGTGGTTCATGCGCATACGTTTCTAAGAGATGAATTAATTCATTCGTCGCGGATCCGACACCCTGTCCTGCGACATTGTTGCCGGGGGTTACCATGTTGATGGTCAGCATTTTTCCTCCTACTTGAAATTGACGGGAGACGGTAAAGGACGACTGCTCCTTGCTCATCGGCCCATCTTGGAATGGTTTGTTCCAGCATAGGCATTGGGCATGGTCAAATTGTGGAGAAACAGAAAGCCGGAAAGAGATGCTTGACGGCAATGCCGGAACAGAGTACCCTATGCGTGGTCAATGAACATATAGTTAGACGTTCTTTTGACAAGAAAGTCTTATCGTTTGAAAAGGATAGATAGAAGACGGAATACCCGACAGGGCAAGGATGAGGGCTTGACAAGAAAGCGTTTTTCCTTCATTGTAAATTATAGAAACGAAGATGGAGGAGTGGCGGAATGTGGCGAGCGCCTCCATTTATCATGTAGACAGGATGAACATGAATCGACCCATCGGCTTTTTTGATAGCGGCGTAGGCGGATTTTCTGTATTGCGTCGCGCCATGGAAACCATGCATAGGCCGGTCACCTACATTGGTGATACGAAGCGTATGCCCTATGGATTGCGGACTCCGCAGGAAGTGGAGACATTTACCCTACAATGCCTTCGCGAATTGGAAAAACAAAACCCCGTTGCTGCCGTCATTGCTTGTAACACAGCGACGGTGTTTGCCTTGCAACGTGCCAGGGAAACGTTCTCTTTCCCGGTCATCGGCGTGATTGACCCGGCGTGTTGCTATGCAGTTCGTGCATCACGAACAAAAAAAATCGCGCTTCTTGCAACCCGGGCTACAGTGCTTAGTGGTAGCTACCAAAAGGCTTTGGAGGCGGTTGATCCTTCGGTGGAAGTGCTCAGCTGCGAAACCTCGGATTTGGTGGTGGCCATTGAACATGGGCATTTTGATGATGAAACAGCAGAGAAACTCATCAGTCGGTATCTGGATCAGATTTCTTCTTTTCCGTATGATACGCTGATTCTCGGCTGTACGCATCTTCCCCTGGCGCTTCCTATTTTCCGGAAGTTTTTTCCGGCGGGCAGCGGCGTCACTCTTGTCGATCCGGCGGAACCTATGCTTGACGAAATCGCTCGCGTCGTTCCGAAGGCATCTACAGAAGAGGGGAGCATCGAATTTTTGGCAACCGGTGACGTTGCCGCGTTTCAACAAGTCGCCGAACGCTTTTTGGATTTGTCCGGTCGACAGGTCAACTTCAAGCAATTGAATGTTGAGTCTTTAGGAGGGAACAAATGACAGATACATTGAATCCACTGGTAGCTGCACAAGCAAAGGTAAAAGCAGCCTGCGAAAAACTGGGCGCCGATCCGGCAGTTTATGAACTGCTGAAAGAACCCCAGCGTGTGATTGAAATCACGATTCCGGTAAAAATGGATGATGGTTCGTTAAAGACCTTCAAGGGTTGGAGATCGGCACATAGCTCAGCCGTTGGCCCGAGCAAGGGCGGCGTTCGCTTCCATCCCAACGTCAACATGGATGAAGTTAAGGCTTTGTCACTTTGGATGACCTTCAAGGGCGGCGCGCTCGGTCTTCCGTATGGCGGCGGCAAGGGCGGTATCTGCGTTGATCCGGCAGAACTTTCCAAGAGAGAATTGGAACAGCTCTGCCGTGGGTATGTCCGCGGTCTGTACAAGTATCTTGGCGAGCGCATTGATATTCCGGCACCGGACGTCAATACCAACGGTCAGATTATGAGCTGGTTTGTGGACGAATATGTCAAGCTCAACGGCGATAAGATGGACATGGGCACGTTCACCGGTAAACCGGTTGATTTCGGCGGATCGCTGGGACGTAATGCAGCGACCGGCTTTGGTGTCTCCATCGTTACACGTGAAGCCGCAAAACGTTTCGGTCTGGACATTAAAACGGCAAAAATTGCGGTACAGGGCTTCGGTAACGTCGGCAACTTCACGGTTAAGAGCATCAATCGTCAGGGCGGAAAAGTTTGCGCTTTAGCGGAATGGGACCGCAAAGAAGGCAACTATGCGCTCTATAACGAGAACGGCTTAGATTATGATAAGATGATGGCGTACAAAGAAGAACATGGTACGCTCATCGGTTTCCCGGATGCGAAACAGATCTCGGAAGAAGAATTCTGGACAGGCTCCTATGACATTCTGATTCCGGCAGCTCTCGAAAACGTCATCACCGGTGATCTGGCGAAAAAACTGAACGTCAAACTCATTTGTGAAGCGGCGAACGGCCCGACCACACCGGAAGGCGATAAAGTTCTGGCCGAAAGAAATATCCCGCTGACTCCGGATATTCTGACCAACTCCGGCGGCGTTCTGGTTTCCTACTATGAGTGGGTACAGAACCAGTACGGCTACTACTGGACGGAAGAAGAAGTCGAAACGAAGCAGGAAGCGGACATGATGAAAGCCATCGAAGGCGTCTTTGGCGTTTGCGATGAATACAACGTCACTCCGCGTGAAGGCGTTTATATGTACGCTATTCAGTCGATCGACAAGGCCATGAAGCTGCGCGGCTGGTATTAATCCCTCTCGTATGGAGGCGTTATCGTACGCCAATCATGGAATTCAAAGCCCCTCGGTGCTCGCCGAGGGGCTTTTTGCATAAGGAAGTCCCGTTCCGATCCCGTCCGCTCGCCCGTTGCTTCCTTCTTATTTATCTTTGTTTTTCTCCCGTACGGCTCGGGTTAGCAAATACTCAATTTGCCCATTAATGGAGCGAAGATCCTGATCCGCCCAGCGCGCCAGTGAAAACCAGAGGGAGAGGGGAATGCGCAGCAGCACTTGCTTCTTTTCCTGCTCGCCGGCAATCAACGTTTTCTCCCGCTCCTTGAGCATCTTCTCTCGTTGCTCAAGCTCTTCAAGCCGCCTGCGCAGACGTTCTTCACGTTTTGCAAGCGCGAGTTCATCCATATCCGGCATAGGCCGTTTATCCTGCGTTGCCATCAGTAGATCGATCCGCTGTTCACGATCGGTGCGACTTCTTTGGACGCACAGAGGACGACGAGAAGATTGGAAACCATCTGTGCCTTGCGCTCCTCATCCAAGGCGACCAGGTGTTTTTCATCCAACTGTGCTAAGGCCATTTCCACCATACCCACTGCGCCATCTACAATCTTGCTGCGTGCCGAAACGACAGCAGAAGCTTGCTGGCGCTGCAACATGGCGGCTGCAATCTCTTCTGCATAAGCCAGATGCGAGATACGCACATCTTCAATAAAAATGCCGGCAACGTGCATTTTCTCCTGCAAGGCGCGCTGCATTTCATCCGCAATCACTTGCGAAGAGCCCATCAGGGTCTTTTCACTATCCGCGATATCATCAAATTCCAGATTATCGTAGGGATATAGACGCGCGATGTTACGCACGACGGAATCGCACTGTGTCGATAAAAATTCAAAGTAGTTGTCCACGTTAAATACGGCTTTGGTCGGGTCTACGATACGCCAGAACACGACTGTCTCGAGGATGACAGGGTTTCCCAGAAGATCATTGACTTTTTGCCGCTCATTATTTAGGGTCTTGACCTTGAGAGATAGTCGACCGGTAGGTATGTTGATTTCAATAGACGGTTCTGCAGCGTCCTTGCTCTTTTTCTCCGTTCCACTTTTACGAGCCGGATCGGTTACGCTGGACACAAAGGGATTAAGTAGATACAGCCCCGGTTGATCGATCGTGCCATAATAGTTGCCGAAAAGCGTGAAGACCGCTGCTTCATTGGGTTTGACGCTTTTGATGGCGATGATCAGCAAAAGCGAAACGATCAGCATGAGTGCCGCTAAAGCCATGAAGATGCCGCCACTCGGCTTCTCTTCATCCAACAGGACGGCGCCAAAAATAAAGAGCGGAATGGAACCGATGAGCATCAACCCGCAAAGAACAGGAATAAAGCCACTGATTTTGCGCGTTAAACGGCGCGGCGAAATCGTCGGATCGTGCAAAGGTTGCGGGCTTTGTGGCGCATTCGCGTCTTGCGTGGTCTGCGGGGAGGGGGAAATACGGAGATCTTTTTGGTTGCGTTCCATAATTCGTTCCTTTCTATTTTGTAGCATTATAATATCAATTTAATATCATAACGGCAAGAAGGATATGTTATTTTTCGGTTAAGCTTGATAGAAAGAATGGGTCAAAAAGGCCTCGGTGATGAAGGAAGGCGAAGTGAGCGCAGAGATCGGCAGCGTCGTTGGTTGAAAATAAGCGGAGCGCCGCTGGAAATGGCGATGGCGGCGCGGTTTTGAAGGCGGAGCGCCGCTGGAAATGATGATGGCAGCGCAGCTTGGTCAAAAAATGCACACGACCCTGGCCAATAACAAAAATGCAAATAAGCCGGGGTTGCATAACCTTGGCAAACGAAAAAACGCGCACGAGCCAGGGCTGCATAACCCTGGCAAACGAAAAAACGCGCACCAGCCAGGACCACACAACCCTGGCAAATGGTAGAAACGCGCACCAGCCAGGACTACACAACCCTGGCAAATGGTAGAAACGCGCACCAGCCAGGACTACACAACCCTGGCAAACGGAAAAAACCTGCACCAGCCAGGGCTGCGCAACCCTGACAAGCGGAAAAAACGCGCACCAGCCAGGGTCGCACGACCCTGGCAAACGGAAAAAACGTGCATCAGCCAGGGCTGCACAACCCTGGCAAACGGAAAAAACGTGCGCGAGCCAGGACTTCGCAACCCTGAAAAATGGTAAAAAAGCGCATCAGCCAGGGTCGTGCACCGCTTCATCTTCTCTATCGTCCAATTACAGCCGGGCAAGTGCGAAAAGCGACCTGGACAGCATGAGAAGAAGCCCGAGAAGTACAATAGACACCGCGAAAAGTGTGAAAAGTTGCCTTGAGAGTAGGAAAGACGGTCCGAAAGCGAAAAGGACAGGGGGATCTTCGTTCTCCTTTGCCGGCGATTCGTTTATGATAAGAAGGACAGGTAATACCAAGAGTCGCAAGCAGACTCGTCGCATGCGGACTAAAGGAGAGACGGATTGAAACTGCGGACAAAAATTATGATGCTGGTCGGTGCGGTTGTCGTGGCACTGCTGTTACTCAATCATTATCCGGTGTCGATGCGCCTGCAGGAGACGGTGACGAGAGCGAATGCCTCGGCGCTTGCCGATTTAGTTCGACAATTTGCCGAAACGGGTGCGTTGATTGAGCAACTGCAACAGCGAAAGAATCGTGAAGAGACGGAACAGAATAAAGCGGAAAGATCGGGTGAAGCGCAACGGTCGGAAGAAGACAAGAATAAGCAAGCGAGGGACAGCGCGCAGCCGGATGCAGAAATGGCCGAACTTGCCCATCGATGGGAAGCTTCCGCATATTGTTCCGGGCTTACCGTGTTGGATAAAAAGCATCATACCGTCTATACGTCGGCGGAAAAAGGCGTGGAAGAAAAAATTCTTCGCGAATTTCGTCAATATCCCATGAATGAAGAACGGCAACTGCTGCCGAAAGGGCATCGGGAAAAAGAACCCCTGTATGCAGCAGCGCCCGTATATGGTCAGGACGGACAGCTGTTGGGACAGATTATTGCCAGCTTACACTACGGAGAAGGGCAAACCGACTTGCAGGAGGCGGTACAGAAGACGCAAAGGGACCTGAACGCCATGACGATGTTGGTGATGTTGGTTGCATTGCTCATCGTATGGGATCTGACCGATAAAATTAAGGGAACTATGTTTAACTTGGAACCGGAAGAGATTGCTCAGCTGTTGGTAGAACGAAATGCCTTGATCGATGCGGTTCGTGACGGCATTGTTGCAGTGGATGAAGAGGGAAGTATTTTGCATTGTAATCGCACGGCAACGGCGTTGTGCCAACAGCATCTTGGGCAGGAGGAGATCTCGTTTTCAACGCTTATTCCGGAGCTTTCCCTGGCGTCACTGCTTTCACGAAAAACGCCGCTTTTTGATTACGAGGGGCATATCGGAAAAGAAAAGATCTATATGAATTTTATTCCCATTGTGGTCGAAAATTCCGACAAAAAAAGCTTATTGATGACGTTTCGCCCGAAGCAGGAAGTTGTGCGTTTTGCAGAGGATATTACGGGTGTGCGCAGTTATATTGAGGCTTTGCGTGGACAAATGCATGAGTTTCATAATAAATTGCAGGCAATTTCCGGCTTGGTTCATGAACAAAATTTTCCTGCGTTGCAGGAGTATTTGGACGGTTTATTGCATCTGCAAGAACGGGAAAAAGAGACGCTTCGCGGAAAAATTCACGATCCGATTCTTTGTGCATTTTTGCTCAGTAAGTTCGATCGTGCAGCAGAGAAGAAGGTGGACTTGGTTTTAACGGATAATTCTCTCATGGAACAGACAGAGAGCAACGATCTCATTCAGGATCTCGTCGTGATCACCGGAAATCTTTTGGATAATGCGTTTGATGCCGCACAAAGTTCGGCGATGCGAATGGTGACGTTGGATATCGTGGAGACAGGGAAGGAAATTACCATCTCGGTTTGGAATTCCGGAGCTCCGATTGAAGAAGAGCAAATGGAACAGATTTTTGACTATGGCGTGACCACAAAAAAAGAAGGAAACGGAATCGGTCTACATTTGGTTAAAAAAGCATGCGCACGGCACAACGGTTATGTTTCCGTGTCCAGCGATGAGCAATCGGGAACGGAGTTTGTGGCCCATCTGATTCGAAAGGAGGAAGCATGAACGACGGAATATTGATTATTGAAGATGATCCGCAGGTAGCAACCATGACCAGTGAGTTTCTGCTTCATCATGGTTACCGGGAAGTTGCCGTAGCGAACAGCGCAGAAGAAGCGATGGCGTATCTTTCCAAGCATTCTGTATCGCTGGTGCTTTTGGATATTTATCTTCCCGGTGCATCGGGACTGGACGTATTGCGCAACATTCGTCGAGAACAGGAACAAATCGAAGCGATTATCGTGTCTGCGGCAAAAGACAGCGCACAAATTCGTGAAGCATTTCGTTTTGGCTGCATTGATTATCTTTTGAAGCCGTTTACGTATGAACGTCTGTCGGAAGCACTGGATAAATTTCAGCAGCGTTCGTCTTTGTTGAAAAAAGAGCGTTTAAGTCAGACGGAGTTGGACATGCTTGCCGGTGACCTCGGCGCGAGCGCGCCCTCTGACGCGTCTTCCTTGCCGAAGGGCATTGATTTGAACACATTAAACCGGATTTGCCGAGAGATCAAAACAAAGAAGGAGGCGTTTTGTGTACAGGATATTGCCGACGTACTGGCTCTTTCTCGTGTAACCGTGAAGAAATATCTGGATTTCCTCGCAGAAGAAAAGATTTTACGAAAAACATACATTTATGGCAATATCGGAAGGCCTTTACATGAATACCGATTGACGACGGATCCGGTGGCAAAGAAGCAATTTTTTCATTGGAGCGTTTAGTTTAGTTTCAAAAAGCACACATTACTTTCATAACATGAATTCTTTGTAGGACGACGATATACTGAAACAGGTTGGTCAGGATGGCCTCACGAGTCCCATCGGGAACCCAATCGATACCGAAGAAAGGGGGCGCCTTTGCAACGACTGGAGCAATGGGGAGAACGTTTCTTTTCGCTAAAGCAAAATGGAACCTCTTTCCAGACGGAATTTCTGGCCGGCGCGACAACGTTTGCCACCATGTCCTATGTGTTGGCGACCGTTCCGAATGTATTAAGCGAGGCGGGCTTGCCCAAGGGTGCGGTTCTCACCATGCTCATTTTGATGGTGGCTCTGTGCAGTATCGCAATGGCGCTTTATACCAACAAGCCTTTTGCGATGGCTCCGGGAATGAGCTCTGTAGCGGTTGTCGGCTCCATCACACACTTAGCCGGCATTCCGACAGACGTGGCGTTTGGACTGATTTTCCTCAGCGGGTTGATTTTCTGCGTAATTTCTTTTGTCGGACTGCGTGAGTTGGTGGTAAATGCGATTCCGGCAAACGTGAAATTCTCCATCAGCGCGGGAGTTGGCCTTTTTATCGCCTTAATCGGTCTAAAGACCGGCAACATCGTCGTCACGCTTTCCGGCGGATCACTTGGCTTTGGCGACTTGCATTCGACGAAATGCCTTCTCTTTGGTGTTGGTTTTCTCGTCCTGCTGCTTTTGGAAGCGCGCCGTTTTCGGGGAAGTATGATGGTTTCCATTTTGGTGGTGACTCTGCTGGCAATTCCCTTCGGGGAAACCGAAGTGCCGGAAACAATGTTCCAACTTCCGGCCAGTCCAGTCCCGGTTCTGTTTCACCTGGATATACTGGGTGCGCTGCGGCCGGAATATTTCCCGTATCTGTTCACCTTTTTTGTGCCGGATTTTTTCGGTACGATGGGCATTATCTTAGGCATCGCCAACCGCGCAGGATGGCAGGATGAGGAAGGTAATATGCCGGGCATCGATAAATGCTTCAAGGTGGATTCGCTGGCTACCGTCGCCGGAAGTTTTTGTGCCATGCCGGTGATGACCACGTATCTCGAATCGGTGAGCGGTGTCGAGGATGGAGGAAGAACGGGCCTGACCACGTTGGTAACGAGTGCGATGTTCATATTGATGCTTCTGCTGACGCCGGTTGCGCTGATGATCCCGCCGGTGGCGACGGGACCGGTGCTGACCTACATCGGTTTGCAGATGTTGGGTGCTATGCAGAATATTCATTATGACGATATGACCGAAGCGATTCCTGCGTTTATCGCGGTAGCGATGACGGTGTTCACCAATAATATTGCCAACGGCCTGTCCCTTTCCGTGCTCTGCTACGTTCTGCTGAAGGTCGCAGCTGGAAAGGCGAAAGAGGTTCATCCGGCAATGTACGGCCTATCGGCCTTTTTGGTGTACTATCTCTCAACGCTCATTTCGTAATGCGGGCATTCGGTAAGCCCCATGTCCGAAAGAGGAATCGTGATCTTCATCCGGTGTCTGTTCGCAAAAGAGCTTCTTCGCGTGCAAAGCTCTTTCCTACTTGGTAGGCTCTACCGTGCGCGCTGTACCTGAAGGAGGAACCATGAGCAATTTAAGCACAACGTTAGATAAACGTTTCAAGCTCACGGAAAACAAAACGACGGTGCGTACTGAATTGTTGGCCGGCGTGACGACCTTTGCGACCATGTCCTACGTCTTAGCGACGATTCCGAACATGTTGGAAAAAGCGGGACTGGTGCGTGGTGCGGTGTTGAGTGCCCTAATTATGATGATCGTGGCCTGTAGTGTCGCCATGGCGCTCTATACCAATCGTCCGTTCTGCCTTGCTCCGGGCATGAGTTCGGTGGCTATTCTCAGCTCTATCGATTCGATCGGCATGTCCGTAGAAGTCGCTTTCGGCCTTATTTTTATTGAAGGTGTCATTTTCGTTATTATTTCGTTTGCGGGCTTGCGAAACATTATTGCGACGGCCATTCCCGCCAGTATTAAAATCGCATTGAGCGGCGGTATTGGTCTATATATCGCTCTGATCGGCTTAAAATCCGGCGGCATCATTGTGGCTAGTGAGAAAAATACGTTGATTTTCGGTGACTTAAGCACCGCTAAGGCACTGATGTTCGGTATTGGCTTCTTATTGGTTTTGATCTTCGAGGCAAGAAAAATTAAAGGAAGCATGATTTTATCCATCATCCTGGTTACGCTGGTGGGCATTCCGCTTGGCGTAACGAAATTGCCGACCAACTTATTCAACCTGCCTTCCGGTATTGGGGATGTGACGTTTCGCATGGATATTTTGGGCGCGCTGAAACCGGAATATTTGCCTTGGTTATTAACCTTCTTTGTACCGGATTTCTTTGGAACCATGGGCATCATTTTAGGCGTTGCCAACCAAGCCGGTTGGCTGGATGAAAACGGAGATATGCCGGGTATTGAAAAATGCTTCAAGGTGGACTCGCTTTCCACCGTTGTCGGAAGCTTTTTCTGCATGCCGGTTATGACCACCTATTTGGAATCGGCAAGTGGCGTGGAAGACGGTGGACGTACAGGCTTAACGGCGATTACGACCAGTGTGTTGTTTGCCCTGATGATTCTTTTTACGCCGCTGGCATTGATGGTTCCCGGCGTGGCCACAGGTCCGGTATTGACGATTATTGGCTTCCAGATGCTCAGCTCCATGCGCAGTATTGATTACAGCGATAAAACGGAATCTCTGCCGGCTTTCATTGCCGTCGCGATGACCATCTTGACGTACAACATTGCCAACGGCATGGCCCTCTCGATCGTTTCCTACCTGATCCTGAAGATCGCTGCCGGAAAAATCAAAGATATTCCGAAGCCCATGTTTGTAGTCGGAATCTGCATGCTCTTCTATCTGTACACGCTGATCTAAGGAACGACACTGTTGTCATAAGGAAAAACAAAAAAACGCCGCAGCGATACCCTTTGCGGCGGTTTTTCATCTTATCACTTCGCTAAGCTGCCCCATCCAGCCAAGGTGCCCCATCCGCGAGTCGCCTCTTCGACGAGTCCCGACAATAACAATGGAAAGCGTAGTGAAGGGACGAGGAGAAGCGAGCGACGAGCGGACGAGGCGGCTTGACCTTGACGAGGAGAAGCGAGTGATGAGCGGATAGGGCGGCTTGGCCTTATACGTTTGGCGTTTCTTCTCCGTAGACTTGCTTGCGCAATGCTTTACCTGTGGGTGTAGCAGCTAATCCGCCAAGTGCGGTTTCTTTGAGTGCACTGCTCATCGTATCGCCGACCACTTTCATGGCTTGCAGACATTCGTCGGCAGGAATGTAAAGAGGAATGCCTGCCAAAGCCATGGAGGCGGAAGTAAGTGCAATGGCAGCGCCGGAGGCGTTGCGTTTGATGCAGGGAATTTCCACTAATCCAGCGACCGGATCACAGACAAGACCAAGTTGATTGACAAGACTCATACCCAATGCGTCGGAACATTGCTGCGGTGTACCGCCTTTCAGCTCAACGAGTGCTGCTGCCGCCATTCCGGAAGCGCTTCCGCATTCCGCTTGGCATCCGCCTTCCGCACCGGCAATGGATGCGTTTTTAGTGATGACGATACCGAAGCCTGCCGCCGTAAAAATGGACATGACAATATCGTGTTTTGCAATCTTTTCATCCTCGTAAAGCGTAGTCAAAATGCCCGGAAGAATGCCGCAGCTGCCGGCTGTCGGCGTAGCGACGATCTTGCCCATGGAGGCATTACAGTTTGACGTAGACATAGCACGGGCAATCACTTTCGTGAAAAATTCGCCGCCAATGCCGCCATTATGTTCCTGTGCATAGCGAAAAAGGCGCGCGCCTTCACCGCCGGTAAGCGAAGAAGCGGAGCGCAAGTTGGCATCCGATCCGATGTGTGTCGATTCGATCATGACATCAAAGGATGCTTCCATCTGGTTGTAGATGACTTCTTCGGGACGATTCAACTGCAAGGCCTGGTCGTGCAAAACAACTTCACTGATTTTCTTGCCTTGTTTTGTTGCCTCATCGACAATTTCCTGAAAGGAAAAATAGTTTAACATATTGTCTCCCTTCCGTTAAAACGCATGAAAAACGGAAACGCTGCGTACATGGGGAAGCGTGGAGACATCCCTTTTCAGCGTTTCGGGCGGATCCTGATCAAATTCCAGTGTCATCAGGGCCGTGCCGCCGCGTTCCGAGCGGGTGAGATTGAAATTGCAGATATTCATCTCGGCATAGCGGCTGCTCAGCAGATTCGTGACGGAAGCGATCACCCCTGGAACGTCATCATGGACGACCAGCATAGCGGTATTGTCGCCGGTAAAGTTGACGTGCAGTCCATCAATTTCATCAATACGAATGTTGCCGCCACCGACAGATGCGCCCATCACGACACCTTCCCGGCCATTTTTCAGACGGAAATGAATGCGCGCAGTATTGGGATGGGCTCCCGGAATATCGCAGGGGACAAAAGTATAGTGCAGTCCGCGTGCTTCAGCGATTTCCAAGGCATCGCGTACTTCTTTATCATCGCTGTGAAAGCCCATGATGCCGGCAAGAAGCGCCCGGTCGGTGCCATGTCCGCGATAGGTGCGGGCAAACGAGCCCGAAAGTTCAATGGTCACTTCTTCTGGCTGTTCTTCGTTCATGATCTTGTGTGCGACACGTCCCAGCCGGCAAGCACCGGCTGTATGGGAACTCGAGGGGCCGATCATCACCGGGCCGATAATGTTAAAGACGTTCATCGTGCCTCCTTTCTCAAGCTATTCGATTTGCCGGCAAAATTGGCGAAACCCTTGCCGGCGCTATCGAAACGATGGATCGCATTGCCAGCAAAATTGCCGACAAAAAACCCGGGCAAAGCGCCACAGAAAGGTGGCACTTTGCTCGGGAAAGGGATTTATTTCACAGCAACTTTATGAAGAATGGCTTCGTCGTTATACTTGTCAACGATGGCGGCAATCGCATTATCACCGGAAACGTTGCAGGCGGTACCGAACGAATCCTGCGTAATGTAGAGCGCAACCATCAAGGCGCAAATCGGACCCTGCGGATCGCCGGCGGGCATACCGAAGATGAGATACAGGAACGGCAGCGCGGTCATGATGGATCCGCCCGGAGCGCCCGGAGATGCGACCATAGCGATGCCCAGGGTCAAAATGAATGGTACGACGGTTCCGATGGAGATGGGCAGATTATTCATCAGGCAAACGGCAGTCGCACATGCGACAATCGTAATCATGGAACCGCACATATGAATGTTGGCACACAGCGGAACGACGAAGTTGCGAATTTCACGGCTGATGCCGTTGTGCTCGGCACACTGCAGGTTGACCGGAATCGTAGCAGCGGACGATTGTGTACCGATCGCCGTGAGATAGCCCGGAATCTGATTTTTGATCATGGTGAACGGGTTGCGCTTGGTGATGCTTCCGGCAACGCTGAACTGAATCAACAGATAGACCCAGTGCATGAGAATGACAACTAAGAACACCTTCCAGAGAATGCCCAGGATGGTGAAGGTTTGTCCCGAATAAGTCATATTGACAAACGTTCCGCAGATATAGAGCGGAAGAAGCGGAATGATAATCTTGTTCAGGACACGATCAATAATTTTGGCAAATTCACCCATACCGGAATAGAGGGCATTGCCGATTTCTTTGCCGCGCATGGTGGAGATGCTCAAGCCCAAAATGAAGGCAAAGACAACAGCAGAAATATTGTCCAGAAGTGGCGGAAGGCTCAGCGAGAAGAATGGTTCCAAGCTCTTTTCTGCGGTTTCCGTGATGGTTTTGACGTCTTCTGCCGAGATGAAAGACGGGAACAGCGAGGAAGATACCAGGTAGGAAGCCGTTCCGGCAATCAGGGTCGATCCGTAGGCAAGAATTACTGTGAAAAGCAAGAGTTTTCCTGCCCCTTGCGAGATGTCCGCAATACCCATGGTTACGAAAGCAAGAATCATCAGCGGAATAACGAATTTAATCAATAAGCTGACAAAATTGGATACGGTAACTACGGTTTGCGAGAGGAACTGTGGTGCGTATTGGCCGATCAGGATACCGAGAACGATACCGATAATCAGTCGGGGGACGAGACCGAGATGCTTCTTTTCGGTCTTTTCTGGGACATTGGGATTTGTGCTGTCCATAATGCACTCCTTAGGTAATAATAGCCGGCTCACCGTAATCGGAAAGAATAAAAGAAAATAAATTTCGATTCGATGAAAACCCTACGACACCCCTAATGTATACGAAATCCTCATATTTGTAAAATGTATTCCTCGCCTGTAGAGCGGGTTTACCGATAACAGCAAAGTTCCGTTTGTCCACCGCTTTATTTCTTTCTATGCGATTTTTCAAAGCTGAATTTTATACGATATAACCGACAAAAATGACTTTTTCTATTGAATTTCCATTATGTCTTTGATAAATTGATTTTGCTACCAAAACGTTGTCTTGGAAAGGAGGGAGTGTAGTGATTCAACGAGAGATTTATATGCGACGCATTCGCCCTTTTATTGATGGAGAGCTGATAAAAGTCATGACAGGGTTACGACGCAGCGGAAAGTCGGTCATGCTGGAACTCATCAAGCAGGAATTGCGCGAACGGGGTGTTGAGGAAGAGCAAATGATTACGATCAATTTTGAGGATATGAAGTACGCCTCATTGTGTACGGCACAAGCTCTGCATGACGTAATTCAGTACCGAGTAAAAAACCTACAAAAAAAAGCATATCTTTTTTTTGATGAAATTCAGGCGGTTACTGAGTGGGAAAAATGTGTGAATTCTTTGCGCGTTTCCATGGATTGCGATATCTATCTTACCGGTTCAAATGCCAGTCTGCTCTCCGGAGAGCTTGCTACGTTACTTGGCGGACGGTATGTGGAATTTGTAATCTATCCGTTCTCCTTCTCTGAATATCTGGCATCTTATCAACCCCTCTTTCCACAGGATTCGATACAGGATTGCTTTAATCGCTACCTTCTTCTGGGCGGTATGCCGTATCTTAGCAATCTTCATTATTCGCCGGAACCCTGTCAACAATATTTAATGGACGTGTTTAACTCCGTACAATTGAAAGATGTTGTTCAGCGTAATAAGCTGCGCGATGCGGACTTGTTGGAACGCCTTTTAATGTACATCATGGCCAACGTGGGCACGACCTTTTCTGCGACATCCCTGGTCAAATTCTTCCGTAGCGAACATCGTAGCGTATCCGTAGAAACGATATTGAACTATATTAAGTATTGTTGCGAGGCTTATCTTTTTTATCCCGTCAAACGCCAAGACGTTCCGGGAAAACAGATTCTTGCCACCGGCGAAAAGTATTATATAGCGGATCACGGCTTTCGCGAGGCTGTCTTTGGAGGAAATCAACGGGATATTCAGCGGGTTTTAGAAAATATCGTATTTATGGAATTGCTGCGTCGAAATTATAAAGTGAGCGTGGGCAAGGTGGGCGAGAAAGAAGTGGACTTTGTCTGCGAAAAAAAAGGAGAAAAACTGTATGTACAGGTGACCTATCTTCTCGCCGGTGAAGAAACCATAAAACGCGAATTTGGTGTTTTGGACAGTATTCGTGACAATTTTCCCAAATACGTTGTTTCCCTTGATGAGATCAATCACAGTCGAAATGGCATCAAACATCAAAACATTCGCGACTTCTTGCTGGCGGAGCATTGGGGATAACAGAACGATTCGAGACATTTCATGCATAGATTATGGGGAATAAAACAGACGATGGTTTACGCTTTTTGTAAACCATCGTCTGTTTTATGAGGATCTGTTTCATGCAACCACCACGTCCCTGAGCCGCTCATTCTCTGCCAAGCCATCCTGTTCGCGAGTCGCCTCTTCGACGAGCCCCGACAAAATAAACGGGAAGAAGAGCGAAGGGGCGAGGAGAAGCGAGCGACGAGCGGACAGGATGGCTTGGCCTTGACGAGGAAAAGCGAGCGACGAGCGGACAGGATGGCTTGGTTTTACAGATCGTCCACCAGCGCGCCGCTCTTGGCATAGGCGGTGGAGCGGGCTTCAAAGAAATCGGTGCGGATCATGTTGGCGTTAGAGTAGTTGGAGACCCATTTCATGCTATCGGGTTCTTCCTGATAGCCGGAGAAGATGGGATCCAGACCGAGACCGGTCGCACGCAGATTGCCGAGATAGCGGATATAGTCGACGCACATCTGGCCGTTTAAGCCTTCCAGTCGATTGCCGATCACGTAGTCGGCCCAAGCCATTTCCTGCTCCGTGCCTTCTTTAATCATGCGTTGGTATTCATCCTGCAACGTGCTGCGGAAGAGTTCCGGGTTTTCGTCACGAAGCGCATGGATTATGCTGCGGAAAAGCCAAAGGTGTGTATTTTCATCGCGGTTGATGTAGCGAATTTGCTGCGCTGAGCCGGTCATGCGACCGTTGCGTGCCAAATTGTAGAAGAACATGAATCCGCTGTAGAAGTAAATGCCTTCGAGGATGTAATTTCCGATCATCACGCGCATGAAGTTGTGCACATCCGGCTGCTGCTGAAAATCGTTATAGATGTCGCCGATGAACTTGTTCCGGCGAAGTAGATGTTCATCGTTTTTCCACTGGTACAGCACCGCATCGCGCTCGTTTGGCTCGCAGATGGAATCCAGCATGTAGCTGTAACTCTGGGAAT
Organism: Murdochiella massiliensis; assembly: GCF_900059565.1. Taxonomy (GTDB): domain Bacteria; phylum Bacillota; class Clostridia; order Tissierellales; family Peptoniphilaceae; genus Murdochiella; species Murdochiella massiliensis. The sequence goes on along the minus strand of NZ_FIZW01000002.1, from coordinate 950,788 downwards.
GGATGCATTCCTGGTAGGTTTGGATATGCAAACAGAGGTTGGTCTCATTGGCTGTGATGTATTGCGAAATGGACGGCAGATTGGCCGACTGAATGCTGTCCAGGAAAATCAGGAAGCTGAGGATCTTATCGTAGGCACGCCGTTCGTCTTCCACAAGCTGCGGATACTGCTTTTTATCCTGTGCCAGGTTAATTTCCTCCGGAATCCAGAAATTGTTCATGGCCTGACGATACCAGTCGGAAACCCAGTCGTATTTCATGTTGTTGAAATCGTTGAGGTTGGTGGTATTGCCGCCGATCATGCGGCGTTTTACCAGCTCCGTGTCACCATCCGGGTTAAACAACGGGTTTTTGCGCATAAGTTCCATATTGATCCTTTCTTGGCCACATACGGCTCCGTTCATCCTTCTTGCCACCCTCTCAGCGCATCGCCGCGTGCAGACGTTGTAACGCCTCGGCTTTGTTGCAGCGCTGTCCTCGTGAAATGCGGCGGCGAAATCACCTTTTTGTTATTATACCGCGCAGCTCTCACAATCCTCTACCTGCAAACTCTTGGAACGGATGTAGTAAAGGGTTTTTAAGCCGGCATGATAGGCTTCCAGATATAGGCTTAAGATCTGTCGGAAGGTAAAGTCGTTCGTGATATACAGGTTCATGCTGGTCGCCTGGTCGACATGGCGGGTGCGCACGCCGGCGGCTCGGATGGACCAGGACTGATCCGTCTGATGCGCAGCATTGTAATAGACGTAATTGGAAAGGTTAAGATCCGGTGCAACGCGTGGAATCAGACCGTTCTTTTTCTCATCATAATAGAAGCGGTTCATGACCGGATCCACGCCCGGTGATGTACCCGCAATAATGGACGTGGACGACGTGGGCGCGATCGCCAACAGATAGCCGTTGCGCAGACCATACTGCTTGACCTTCGCTGCCAGCGCCTTCCAGCGCTCATCGGTATAGTTGCGGTCGGTGAAATACGTGCCATCCTCCCATGCCGAGCCGGAAAAATAGGGATAGGCGCCTTTTTCTTTGGCGTTTTCCATCGAGGCGGTAATGGCGTAATAATTCATGTCTTCAAAGACGCGATCGGCCAGCGCCAGGTGCTCTTCCGATTCCCAGAAGACGCGCTCATTGGCTAAAAGGTGATGATAGCCGGAAACGCCGAGACCGATGGGACGATAGTTGCTGTTGTTGACCTTGGCCGCCGATACCGGGAAGTAGTTGAGCTCGATGACATTATCCAGCGCCCGAACGGCCGCCGTTGTGATGCGACGATACTCTTCGGCGTCATGAACGTTGATTTTTCCTAAATTGAGGCTTGCCAAGTTGCAGACAACGTAATCGCCCGGCGTTGTCTTGGTGACGATGATGGGATCGCCGTCGGCGGATTCCGTCGTGACGATTTCTTCATCCAGCGTTTCCGTAGCGGACATATTCTGTGCAATTTCCGTGCAGAGGTTGGAGCAGTAGATGATGCCCTTATCTTTATTCGGGTTGGCGCGGTTGACGACATCCCGGTTAAAGGTAAAGGGGGTACCCGTTTCGACGAGACTCTTGATCATCAGGCGCACCATTTCCTTAATGGGAATCCAGCGCTTTGAAATGCGCTCATCGCTTAAGCAGTCCAGATATTTTTCCGTCCATTCCTTGCCATAGGAATCTTCCAGCGCATAGCCTTTGACGGTGAGAATTTCATGCGGGTCTAATAGACCCCACTGGCCCTCCATATTGGTTTCCACTTGTTCCCAGAAATAGTCCGGATAGCAGATGGCCGGGAAGACGTCGTGGGCTTTCATGCGGTCATCACCGTTATTGGTACGAAGCTGCAAAAACTCCGGCACATCTTTGTGCCAGCAATCGAGATAGACGGCAACCGCACCCTGACGTACGCCAAGTTGATCGACGGCGACAGCGGTGTCATTGGCTAAGCGCACCCAACGGATGACGCCACCGGCCGCACCCTTAAAGCCGCGAATCGAGGCGCCAGCGGCGCGAACTTTACCGAAATAGAGACCCATTCCGCCTCCGAATTTCGAGACGTTGGCAAAATTGGTGATGGAGCGATAAATCCCCTTCAGATCGTCGGGAACGGTATCAATAAAGCAGGAGCTCAGCTGGTGGAAAGGCTTACGGGCATTGGCAAGCGTCGGTGTCGCCATGGTTACTTTCAAGGAGCTGAGCATGAGATAGAACTCTTTTGCCCAATACATGCGTCGCTCTTTTTCCGGAATGGCTAAAAATAGAGCAATGCCCAGCATCATTTCCTGGATGGTTTCCAGCGGCTCGAGGTCGAAGCTGCGTACGACGTAGCGATTGACGAGCAGATCATAGCCGGAATAGTTAAACAGCAGGTCGGCCGATTCATCGATCCAACCGGCGGCTTCTTCCAATTCCTCAACGGTATAGTGTTCCAGCACTTCGTCGCCATAGAGACCTTCGGCATGCATGGAGCGCAATTTCTCAGAAAAACGAAGCGTGCGGGGGTGGTCAATGCCGGGAACCTTTCCTTCGGCGATCCGCTTTTGCCAGGTCTTTTCCAAGCGCTGATGGTACTGAATGCCATAAAAGCGTGCGGCAATGAATTCCCAGCGGGTGGCTTCTTCATCGGTCAGCTCAATCGCAGCGTGAATCAGTGCCTCCATGCGCTCGGCAACACTTTTCCCTTCTTTATAGAAACTTTCAAACTTGTAAAGCAGATGGCGCAGATCATAGATGTCGTCACGGAAGGCGTCTTCGATGGCCAACAGTACGTCATGCAACACCGGCACTTCCGGAAAATAGCTCTCTAAACGGGAGCGGATCATGCGCTTTTTGCGCCGCTCTTCCCGATAGAGAATATAGCTCTTTGCGACTTCGTAATGGTCCGCTTCCATCAGCTGTAACTCGACGCGGTCCTGTATGGCCTCAACCGACAGTTCATGGGCGTCGGAGAAGCGCGCTTCGACATGGTCGACCAGCGCGCTGAGTTCTTCCTCGGAGATGGCCTTATTCACCTGAGCAAAGGCTTTCGCCATCGCCTGTTCAATCTTTTTTCTCTCGTACGGCACGATGCGGCCGTCTCGTTTTATGACTTGCATGGAGCATCCTTCCCGGTTCATGGTATTTGCCTCGGCATGGCCGGGCACTGTTGTTTTGACGCCGTTTTTTCGTCGATTTTAGCACGGCTTGGCCTTGGGACTTGTCTCGGCCGACGCCGTAAGCGATTGGTTTTATTCTACGATATATAGGTTTTCTTGCCAAGGTCAGAAACAAGATATGGTGGAAACTTGAGAAAGAGAGGAAAACGGGAAAGCCAAGAAGAAGCGCGTTTTCACCACCTCCTTGTTCAGAATAGACTTCGTCATTGATCTTGCGAAAAATGGATAGTCCAACGTTCGCAAGAAAACAGTTTTACACTATTGAGAAATTCGTATCACTTGTTATGATTGTTACATAAAAGGCAAAACAAAAATGCAGGTTGAACCGGCTTCTTCGCGAGCGTATACCAAATCGTATCTGGATGAGCTTCTTCCTCAAAAAGCAGTGGAAAAATGTATATTGAAAGGCAATCATATGTTAAACGCATTTAAAAAATTGTTACCCTACAATAATTATGGATGGACGTTCGGGTATATTTTTTTCAGCGTATGCAATGTTTTTGTCCTTCTGATCAATCCTTATCTTTCGCAAAAATTCATCGATGCTATTGTCGCTTCATCGTCGAATCAAGCATTATTCTTAGCTCAAATTCTTCTACTATTTTTCGTTCTTGGCCAATTCATAGGATTTGCGCAAGATTATGCAAAGGGAATGAGTGAGAGGTCAAATTGGGCAAAGACGATCAAGCAAGCCGATCTTAATGCCATAGCGTATGATCCGAAAAAGGCACAGCGGACATCTGAAGAAGTACATCAGCAACTCGGACAAGTTTATGAGATGGTTAAGGACTATTATATGGTTGCACCTGTCGATTTACTCATATGTCTTGTGCAAGAAATTGCCATCTTGATCCTATTGGCGCAAGTCTCCTTTGTACACGCTGTTTGTGTGGGTGTGTTAACTCCTTTATTTTTGCTTATTTCGAATAGATATAGTAGCCGGCTTGCTGCTTGTAATAATCAATCATTGCATGACATGAAGGAAACCCGACAGCTCGTCGCAGACAAAACAGGCTTTTCTTTAAGTGATCGAAGTCATCAACAATCCTTTTTCAAGCCGCTGAAAGCATATTTAGATAAATATTTACAGAGCAAAAAACAAGCGGTTCTGGTGAATGCAATTTTTACAAATGTTTTTTCCTATGCCTTTCTTAACATCATTATTCTATTTTCGTTGCTTCTTTCCGGCTACTTTGTACTTCAGGGAAAAATGACCTTAGGAACGCTCTATGCGATTACTCTTTATGTTTCACGGTTTTGGTCACCGATGGAGAACATTCTTGATGTCTGGAGTGACTTTGTTGAGAAAAAAGATATTATAAAGGACTTTTGTGCATTCCTGTCACCGCCGATAATGAAACGAATCACCAGCCCAATTTCTTCAATACAATTAGTTAATTATCTCTCCATAAACGAAAATGGAAATCCTCTTCATCTGCCTTTAAATGTTACGTTTACCAAAGGGAATTTATATGTACTTACCGGAGAAAACGGAAGTGGAAAAACAAGTTTAATGCTGGCAATGCTGGGTTTCAGCAACCGATTTCAGGGAGAAATCATTCCCAATCATCAAGCGCTCAATACTTCCTATCTCTACTCTCCTGCTGAGCCCTATGACAGCAGGTATTTCGAAAATAAAGTTGTGCAAAATCCATCAATGGGTCAAAAGAAGATGGCTCAATTAAAGAGAGACTGCATGGAAACGAAAGAAGTTTATTTCTTCGATGAGCCAACGAATTATCTTGATTCTGAGAGGAAGAAGCAAGCGATACGAATGATTCAATCCTTAAAACGCGAAGATCGGATAATTCTTGTAGTCACCCATGAAAAATCGTTAATCCAGCAGGCAGATGTCGTCATCTCCTTGAAACAGTGAACATGAGGATAATATAATTCAGTTGGTGTAAAAACAAATGAGCCATCTGGCCGTTAATACAAACTTCTCCGTCAAGGGGATGCAGAACGGTCGGCCGTCCATGGGGGCGATGCAAGGACACTTTTTTTGCCCTGTGCCATGAAAGGGGAAGAAGTATCGTATACTATAAGGAAAAACAAAGACCTGTAGCGTTGAAATTGTTGATGCGCCTTCGAGCAGGTTGGTGACGGACTTTTTTGTTGGAAAAACACAGCGATGGCATGAAGATGCGTCGAAGGGAACCGTAACATGGATGAGATACGACAAGCAACGATGCACGATTTGCCTGCGGTGATGGCCTTATTGGACATGGGGCGTGCGCGGATGCGTGCGGAGGGCAATAAAACGCAATGGCCTGCGGGAGTGCCTTCCGAAGAAAAAGTACGTCAAGACCTTGACGCGAAACGCAGCTTTTTGCGTCTTGTAGATGGTCAAGCCGTCGGCACGTTCTGCCTTCTGGAGACACCGGATCCGAATTATGCAGAAATTGACGGCGGATGGTTAAATACGGAGCCGTATTTTACGCTGCATCGGGTGGCGGGCGATCCATCGGTGCCGGGTCTTGCGCGGGCGATGTTTCACTTTACCGAGGAGCGGGCGCGCCGATGCGGAGTGCGCAATCTGCGCATTGATACGCATAAAGACAATGTCGGTATGCAGCGGGTGCTGGCAAAAGCCGGCTTTGTGCATTGCGGCGTGATTCGACTGGAAAACGGTGATCCGCGCGAAGCCTTTCAAAAGATATTGGAGGATGAATAACACTTGGTGTCGGCGACATCGTGCCGAGGCAAGAGGAAACGTCAACGAAGAAACGTTCTTGGATGCCTGCCGATGAAGCCTTGGCGACACCATCCCGAAAAAGGAAAGAGAAAAAGCGAGAGAGCATGGAACAAGAACAGCAAAAACGATGGACATTTCTGGAATTGAATATGGTGCGCAAGATTTTCGGCCTGGCGTGGCCGTCGATCTTGGAAAACCTGGCGACGACGATCACCAACATTATTGATACCGTGATGGTATCCCCGTTGGGACCGGCGGCGGTAGCCGCAGTCGGCATCACCATTCAACCAGTTTTCCTGTTGCTGGCGCCGATTATTGCGATGTATGTCGCGGTGGCAGCCATTGTAGCCCGACGAAAAGGCGAAGGAAAACGGGCTGAGGCCAATCAGACGGTCATGACCGTCCTGCTGCTCTCTCTGGCTATTTACGTCGTCATCGCCTTCGTCGTCAATCTGTTTTATGATCCGCTTTTGCGCTTTATGGGGTCAAATCCGGAGATCCATGACGATGCGGCGAATTATCTGCGCATTCTTCTTACCGGTATCGTATTCAATATCGCGACCATGATTATCAACGCCGGACACAGCGGTTCCGGCAATACGCGTGTGGCTTTTGTGTCGAACGTCACGTCCAGCGTGGTCAATATTACCTGTAACTATTTGCTGATCGAAGGGCATTTGGGCTTTCCGGCGCTGGGCGTAAGCGGTGCGGCTATCGCGTCGGTTATCGGCCAGGCATTCGGTTTGGCGGTCAGCATCGCCTCGCTTTTTAAACACGATAGCTTCATTCAGTTGCGCTATTGCCTGCAAAAGAAGGTGCGTCCGGCCTGGGATGCACTGAAAACGGTGGCATCGCTGGCGGTGAATATTTTCATTGAAAACCTGTTGATGCGTGTGGGCTTCATGGTCACTGCCATGCAGGCGGCAAGTCTTGGAACGGAAGTCTTCGCAACGCATAACGTGGGCATGAACCTTTTGAACTTCGGCTTTTCGCTGGCCAGCGGGATGCAGACGGCGGCGGTGGCTTCTACGGGTTCGGCCCTTGGTGCGGGAAAGAAAGAGAAGGCCATGGATTACGGCTACACCTGTCTGTTTCTGGGCAGCATTCTGTCTATGCTGTGGATTATTACGCTGTTCTTTTTCGGCGGCGCGTTCTTCCGCATCACCTTCAGCGAAGCGAGCTTCATCACGCGCGGCATTCGCATTTCGCACTACGTGATGTTTATCGTATTCTTCCAGATTGTGTCCATCGTTTGTGCAGGAGCGCTGCGCGCTGCGGGAGATGTACGCTACACGCTCCTGGTTTCGACCATTACGATTACAGTCATTCGTTCCGCAGTGACCATCGTTTTGGTGCAGACCTTTCATATGGGCATTGATGGAATCTGGCTGGGCATTCTGGCGCACCAGTTTTCAAGCGCCATTCTTATGGTGGCGCGCTTCCGCCGCGGAAAATGGGTGGAGTTGCGAATTTAACGGCAAGGCGGATGTGCCGTGGAGAGGCGAGGTATCGACGCAAAGTCGCCTTTACTGATCCGGCAAGGCGGAGAAAAACTTCCGATATGGAGAAAGGAAAGCGCATGAAAATCATTGAACGGCTTGGCGAATTTTATCTCGGTCAGCAGGTCAATCCGGAAACAGGAGAAAAGGAAGATATTCCCTTTCTCTATGCGTCTTCGGATTTGACGACACATGCGATGCTGGTTGGCATGACCGGCAGCGGCAAGACAGGTCTGGGCATTGATCTTCTCGAAGAGGCGATTGTGGACGGCCTTCCGGCCATCGTGATTGACCCGAAAGGGGATATGGCCAATCTTCTGTTGGCTTTTCCTTCGCTAAGCGGAAAGCAGCTCTTGCCGTGGATTACGCCGCAGGCTGCGGAGCAGGCGGGGATGTCTGCCGAAGCGTATGCCGAAGAGGAGGCGAAGCGCTGGCAGGAAGGACGAACGGCAGCCGGCATGGATGCGGCACGCGTTGCTCTTCTTTCACAGGCAGATATTACGGTCTATACGCCGGGCTCACGTACGGGTGAGCCGCTATCCGTGATGGATGTAGCGCAAATGCCGCCGGAGGCGATCCTTGCGGAGGAAGAGAGTTTTAACGCTTACGTTTCATCGACCGTGGCGGGGCTTTTGGCCTTGGTGGACGTGGATGCGGATCCGCTGACCAGTAAGGCACATCTTCTGTTAAGCGCATTGCTTTCTACGCGCTGGAAGGCCGGAGAAGCGATGGATTTGCCGTCGTTGATTTCCGCTATTCAGCAGCCGGGAATCGACAAACTCGGCGTGATGCCGCTTGAAGCGTTTTATCCGGAAAAGGAGCGCCTGGCCTTGGCAATGCGCTTTAACCAACTCTTTGCGTCGCCCCAATTTGCCACCTGGCGAGAAGGCGTGGCGCCGGATCCGCAGCGTTTGCTCTACACGCCGGAAGGTAAGCCGCGTGTGGCAATTCTTTCGCTGGCCCATTTGAACGACCGGGAGCGGATGTTTGTGGTTACGCTCCTTCTCAATCAGGTGGTGGGTTGGATGCGTCGTCAAAGCGGACAGTCCGCCTTGCGTGCGCTTCTCTATATGGATGAGGTGCAGGGCTATTTTCCGCCGGTGGCGAATCCCGCCTCGAAAGCGCCGATGATGACGCTCCTGAAACAGGCCAGAGCGTTCGGCCTCGGCATTGTATTGGCCACGCAGAATCCGGCGGATCTGGATTACAAAGGTCTTTCCAACATCGGCACTTGGTTTATCGGCCATTTGCAAACGCAACAGGATCGCGATCGTCTCTTGGACGGCATGGATGCGGACGGGACGCTCGCACAAAACCGAAGCGAATTAAACGTTCTGCTCTCTCGCCTGCCTAAGCGCACGTTCTATGTGCATAACATTCACGCCCGCGCGGATGCACTGTTTTCCACACGCTGGACGATGTCCTATCTTGCCGGTCCCTTGACGGGGATGCAGCTGAAGGCATTGACGAAGAAGACGGACGAAGCGGGGACGGCTACGCCAGAGGCTTCGGTCGCGTCGGCGACGGTTTCCTCGGCTCCCGGTATGGAACAGGCTTCCGGCGTGTCATCGACGTCAACATCGGTGCTTCCGGCTTCCGCTATCCCGGAGGCGGCGAACGAAAGTGCCACGACAGGAGCGGCAGCTTCGTCGACATCCGCTTCGTCGACAGTTGCTTCGCCGACAGTCGCTTCGCCGAAGGCCACTGTGCCGCCGCTGTTGCCAAAGGGCATTGCAGCTTATTATCATCCGGCTGTGGGAGCGGCGTCGTATACGGCATACCTTTGCGGCAGCGCGAAAATCTTTTATGAAGACGAAAAAGCGGGAATCGCTTCCGAAAAGGCGTGCTACTATTTGACGGCGATTCCTGCGCCGCCGGCAGGCGCGGACTGGCAGAATGCGCAGAGAGAGGACCCGGCATCTTTCACCTTGCAGGCGGATGTTCCGCAGGGGGCTGCGTTTCAACCTTTTGCCTTTGAGGCATTGGTCGGAGATGTGATGAAAAATGCGAAAACGTCATTGAAGAATTTCGTTTATGCCAATGAGCGTCTGCGTGTCCCGTTCCAACGTTCGACCGGCATTTATGGACGACCCGGCGAAGAAGAGGAATTTGCAATTCGCGTTGACGCTGCACTTCGCGAAGCGCGCGATCGGGAGATGCAAAAGATCAAGGAGACCTATCAAAAGAAGCTCAATACGATGCAGGAACGCATTCGCAAGGCGGAGCTGGCGGTACAGCGGGAAGAAACGCAGGCGGAAGCGGCCAAGCAGAGTACGATGGTCAGTGTGGGTTCGGCGCTTTTAGGCGGACTCTTCGGAAGTAAGAAAATCAGTTCGTCGCTGGTGACGCGTGTGGGAAGTTCGGCGCGTTCGCTAAGTCGTCAACGGGCACAGGAGGACGATATCCGCCGTGCTGAGGCAAATGTGGAAGCATATCAGCAGGAGTTCCAGCGTCTGGAAGAGGCGCTTGCCGCAGAGCTGGAACAGGTGAGTGAACGGTTTTCGACGGAGCGCGATGAAGTCGAAGAGGTGGATATCAAGCCGAAAAAGACCAATATTCAGGTGCAGGATCTCTTCCTGATATGGATGCCGGATGGGCAATAACGGGGAGAATAGAGAGATTAGATAAATGCCTTGTGTATGGCGGATGCCGGACGGGCAATAGCGGGAAGGTAACGTAGAAAAGAGGAAGTCATGAAGTTTTCCCAACGCAGTGAAACGCTGAAAGCCTCACCGATTCGCAAGTTTTCAGAGGCGGTAGCCCGCGTGGAGGCTTCGGGTGTCGAAGTTATCCCCATGAATATCGGGCAGCCGGATATTCCAACGCCGCCGGATTTTCTGGAAGCTGTGCGTCACTATGATGTAGACGTGTTGGCATACCAGAATTCGCGGGGGATGAAGCGTACATTGGAAACGATGCAGCTTTACCTGCACAATTATGGCCTTGAGTTTGCTCTGGATGAAATCTGTATTACCAACGGGGCAAGTGAAGGATTGAATTTTGCGTTGGCGCTTACTTGTGATGCGGGCGACGCGATTTTAGCGATGGAGCCGTTTTATACGAATTACAACAGTATTGCCGAGGTACAGGGCGTAAGCATTGTCGCGGCGACGACCTATGCCAAGGACGGCTTCCGCGTGCCTTCGCTTGCAGACTGGGATCGTGTGATTGCCGAGTCAGGCAAAGCGGATCGCCTGAAGGCGCTCATTCTTTCTTCGCCGGCCAATCCCACCGGGCGCGTATATACGGAAGAAGAGATGCAGATTCTGGTTAATCTTGTGCGTAAATATGATCTTTGGCTGATTGCAGACGAAGTCTATCGTGAGTTCAACTACACTTCCCGTCCGTTCCATTCCTTTGCGGAATACGAAGAAATCCGGGATCGCGTCATTTTAGTGGACAGCATTTCTAAAAAATATTCCGCCTGTGGGGCGCGCATCGGCTCGCTGGCATCCAAGAACAAGGACTTCAATGAGAAGGCGCTTCGCCTTTGCCAGACGCGTCTCTGTGTTTCGACCCTTGACCAGATCGGCGCTGGCGCCATGGATATTGTCGATGATGCCTATGTGGAGGATAATCGCCGCACCTACCGTCATCGTCGGGATGCTCTCCAGAAGCGTCTGGAACAGATGGATGGCATTATTGCCCCGGTTCCGGAAGGCGCTTTTTATCTCATCATTAAGTTGCCGGTCGACAACGCGGAAGATTTTGTACGCTGGACGCTGGAACATGTGCGGGTGAACGGCAAGACCGTCCTGATGACGCCTGCCGAGTCGTTTTATGCCACGCCAGGCCTGGGTGTCGACGAAGTGCGCCTTTCCTACTGTGTGAAGACCGAGCGCCTTCTGGAGGCCATGGACATTCTCGAAATTGCACTGAAGGAGTATCCGGGAAGACGGAAGTAAGGCGGGCTGCCCCGACATCCTTCCTTGCATCGCCGGCTTCTCCTCGGCTGGGTTGATAGGGAGTCTACCTTTCCGGCTCGTCGAAGATGCGGTGCGCGGAAGGATGCCGGGGCGAAAAGTGGTGCAGCGCTGGGAATGGCGGTGGTGGCGCGGTAATAGAATACAAAAGTAGTGCGACCCTGGCTGGACGAAATGAAGCGTTTTTGCCAGGGTTGATTTTTGTGCTTGAGCCCTGGCTGAGGAAATTGTCGAGCGCCAGCCAGGGTTGCCCGGGGGCATCTCGACCCTGGCTGGACGAAGTGAAGCGTCTTTGCCAGGGTCGGTTTTTGTGCTCGAACCCTGGCTGCGGAAACTGCTGAGCGTCAGCCAGGGCTGATTTGTTTTCGTCCGACCCTGGCTGTGCGAAGCAGAATGCCATAGCCAGGATTTTTTTCGTTGTCTGAACCCTGGCTGCGGGAAATGCCGTGTGTCAGCCAGGGTTGATTTGCCTCCGCCCGACCCTGGCTGTGCGAAGCGGAATGCTATAGCCAGGATTTTTTTCGTTGTCTGAACCCTGGCTGCGAAAAATGCCGTGCACCAACCAGGGTCAACTGCCTCCGCCTAACCCTGGCAAAGTCATAAAACGTTGCCCAGCCAGGAACGACGAAAAGGATCGCCGCCTTTGGCGGCGTTTTCAAACCGCCGGCCGGAGGCCGGCTCCTTTAAGGCACCGCTTTATTGCGAGGGCGGTGCCCAACTGCCGAGTGCAGGTCGGCAGCATCTTTTTGAACTGCTGATTGACGCTCGATACGGCTAAAGGCCGGTTAATAAGTTCGCTCCTCCTTCTCTGCAAAGCCGCCCCGCCCGCGAACCGCATCTTCGACGAGTCCCGACGAAAAAATCGGAAACGTAGTGAAGGGACGAGGAGAAGCAAGCGGTGAGCGGGCGGGTGGCTTTGCCTGAACAGGGAGAAGTCGGCGTCGAGCGGGCGGGGTGGCTTGTTCTGGCATCTTAATGATTTTTTAAGAAGTACGGGCGAAATGCCCCTTCCGACACGATAGAATAAGATAGAGCAAAAAGGAGGGGACGATGAGCGAACAACGACTTCACATTCTTGTCTGTGACGATGACTTTGAAATTGTGCAGGCAATACAGATTTATCTGGAACGCGCAGGATATATCGTGCATCATGCCTACAATGGAAAACAGGCACTGGAAGTCCTGGAAAAACAGCCCATTCATCTTGTTTTGCTGGATATCATGATGCCGTTGATGGACGGAATGGAAGCCTTAACCCGTATTCGAGAAACGCGCTCCTTGCCCGTTATTCTGGTATCGGCAAAAGGCGAGAGCAACGATAAGATAGACGGTTTGCTGGGCGGGGCGGACGATTATATTACGAAGCCCTTTAATGCAAAGGAACTGGTGGCACGTGTCAAAAGCCAGCTTCGCCGTTATGTACAATATCGTTCCTACGATCCCCGGCAGGATCTTGAGGGCGTCGTCCTCCGGCAAGGCACACTGATCCTTAACCGACGTAAGCAAAGCGTGGAGGTGGACGGCATGCCGCGGTCGCTCACGCCGCTGGAATTTTCGATTCTCTGGCTGCTGATGGAACATCCGGGAAGGGTGTATTCCAGCGAGGAAATATATGAATCCGTTTGGCAGGAAGATTCCGCGGGATCGGTGGCAACTGTCGCCGTCCATATTCGCCATATTCGTGAAAAGATAGAGATTAATCCGCGGGAGCCGCGCTATTTGAAGGTGATTTGGGGAAGAGGTTATCGTCTCGAACCGCAGTCGGATCCGAAGCAGGCGGAGAAAAATACGGCGACGCCGAACCAACAAAGTGTTGCGCCGTCGGACTCTCCACTGGATTCGCAAGAGGAGCAAGACAACGATACGGATACCGAGAAAATAGAGAAAGGAGGACAGCATGAATAAGCACATCCAAAACGCGATGCAGCAGATGAAAGAAGCCCTTGTCGGCTTGCATGCAAAAGAAGATTCGGCTCAGGATGAACCAATGCAAGACACGCAGGACGCATACACGGACACCAGCCGTCAGTCGTACCGGGACACGGTCGACGATACCCGCACGAACACTGAGGGTGGCGCGAAGAAGGATCGTGACACATACCAGGACGACTTCATAAAGCAGTCTGCAACGACGAAACACAAGGAACGCAAAACGCCTACGGACGAATTGCCGACGTTTCGGCGACGCCGAATTTGGCCATATTTAGTGTTGAATGTGTTGGCTGCGGTTGTGCTGGGCCTTTCTCTTTATGCGTTGCTCCAATTGCAGAATGACCATTTGAATGATTGGAGCCGAGAAGGGAGTGAAACGGGCGGCTTTGCCCGGACGGTACATGATGAGGTGGGCAGTATTGTTGGCAACACGCTGATGTCCCAGAGCTGGGCGGAATTGGACCAGTTACCCGCGGACATGCCGATTCCGCATACGTTCGGTTCGTGGCCTGCCATACGGCAACTGGACTACATGGCGAGCGTTTCAACAAAACGTACAGAAAAAGAGAGACTGGAAGCCGCTAAGACGTATCTAAACGAAAACGTTAGAGGAGACGATACCTTTCCTTCGTCTTCCGTCGTTTTTTATACCAAAGCGGATTTGCAGCATTGGATGAAGGCAGGACTAAAAAAGGAAACGGCTCCGGTAGAATTGCGTTTCGGTCGATACACGGAATTTCGATCCAGGACGAAAGAACCATCCGATCGGAAGGCAGAAGAATCGTTGAATGCGAATGGTGAAGAAAGGATGAACTCGAACAACGCCCCTTCCTATTCGCAAGAAGATTGGTTGCCGAATGATTATGACGAAGGAGCCTATTTTGCAGACGGATGGACAAAGGACATCATTGAACAGGCGATAGAGATCGTAAAACCGTTGTCCGCCGACTCGCTGCTTGTGGCGGCACAAGGCAATCTCGAAGTATATCGTGAATCCATGAGACAACTACAATACACGTTTGATTTCCTGAAAATCAATCCGAGCACGCGCTATCACGTGAAAGAAAAGCCGAGTAATCTGGAGTATACGATTTCCATCCTGGATGGAGCGAAGAAATTTTCGAACGTGAATCGGGCAAAGAGTAAAACTCCGGCATGGAGCGCACCGCTCACGGTAGAAAACGGCTATTGCACGGTTGGCACCGGATTGTGGAGCGACAAATTGATGGACGGCACTCCACCGATCAGTGTTCTGCTGGCCCAGGACGATAGCCTCAATGCGCCGGGCATGAAAATCACGTTGCGTCTGGACACCACCATGCAGGAAGCCGATGATCTGCAGCTTTTTATGCAGACATTCCCGCTTGCGCAGAAAGTATCCAAAATCAGCACCATCGCGGCGGTCATCGCCGGCATTGTCTGGATTGTGACACTGTGCGTGACACTTGCTCGCACCACTAACGTTCATATGCCGATTGTGCGCAAAATCGAGGGTGCGATTCCGCTTGAAGTCGTGCTGGTAGCCTGTGGCCTATTCCTTTGGCTAACGATGGGGCTGGCTTGCGAAGTTGTTCATACCATTGACGGTCAGGCGATGGCTCTTTTGCGCGACTCCTTGCACAATCCGATTTGGCTTCTCCTCATTCCGGTTTTGATGGCTCTTGATCTGGTCGGTTGGACGCTACTTTCCATGTTGTTCCGCAAAGCCCGTCAGGGGCGCTTCTTCCGAGGAAGCATCATTGGTGGCGTTGGCGGTGGAATTCACAAGCTGTATCGCGCGTATCAGGACGGCAGAGCTGCGAAGCATCGCACGCTGGTAAAGGTGTTGCTGTTTTACCTCATCATGGGATTTTTGTTCTGGTTCATCGCGATATTCCATGCGGATTTCTTCTGGGTACTGCTTTTGCTTACGGGAGTCACGTTGCCCATAGCCTTTTCCTTGCAGCAGGATCGTAATGATGCTCGCATTTTGCAATCAATGCAGCACATTGCCGACGGCGATTGGCATGAGCGTTTGGATGAGGAGTCGTTTCATGGTGCGCATCGCGCGATGGCGAATCAAATCAATCGTTTTGACCAGAGCCTGCAGCATGCCGTCGATAAAAGTCTGAAGAATGAGCGGATGCAGACCGAACTCATCACGAACGTGTCGCATGATCTGCGAACACCGCTGACCTCCATCATTAACTATGTGGATCTTTTGCGCAGCCCGGATGCGACGGAAGAGGAACGCGCGCAATACCTGGATGTGCTGGCAAAGAAGGCGCAACGCCTCAAGACGCTGATGAATGATCTCATCGACGTGTCGAAAGCGACGAGCGGTGCCGTTCAGTTGAATATGGAAATCATTGACTATGCCGAAGTAATCCGACAGAGTCTTGCCGAAGCGGATTCCGGCTGGAAAAAGAGTGCGCTCACACCGGTAGTGGATCTGCCGGAAGATCCGCTGTTCATTGAGGCGGATGGGCACAAGCTCTCACGTGTGCTGGAAAATCTCTTTAGTAATGCGCAAAAATACAGCCAGGACGGTACGCGCGTCTACATTCAGCTGGAAGCGCAGGACCATCACGCGCTCTTTACGATCAAGAATACGTCGCGCTATCCCCTCAACATGTCTCCGGAAGAACTGTTGGAGCGTTTTAATCGCTCGGATAAGTCGCGTACCACGGAAGGCAGCGGCCTTGGCCTTTCGATCGCCGAACAGCTGGCCAAGCGCATGGGCGGCCGTCTCACCCTCGAGATCGACGGCGATCTTTTCAAGGCATCGGTAGATTTTCCGCTGCACTGAGCAGAGCCGCCCCGGTATCCTTCCTTACGCCGCCGGCTTCTCCTCGGTGGGGCTGATATGGAGTCTACCTTTCCGGCTCGTCGAAGATGCGGCGCGCGGAAGGATGCCGGGGCGGAGGGGTGTGCCGGCGGGCACCTTATCTGGTAGAGGGGAATTGCAGAAAAAGGCGAAACCCCTCTACCGCTATCCGTTGTTTGGTAGAGGGGAATTGCGGAAAAAGGCGAAACCCCTCTACCGCTATCCGTTGTCCGGTAGAGGGGAATTGTCGAAAAAGGCAAAACCCCACTACCGCCATCCGTTGTTTGGTAGAGGGGAATTGCGGAAAAAGGCAAAACCACTCTACATCTCCCTGCACAACGGTAGAGGGGTTTTGCCTTAATTACAAAATAAACACGATTTCTATGACACGCGAAGAAAAAAATGGAGCGCCGCCGAAACCATTATTGGCGGCGCGGTTTCATAAGGAAGCCGCCTTCGGCGGCGTTTTCAAACCGCCGGCCACGGGCCGGCTCCTCTCGGCGCCGCAGCAGCACAAAAGCGGCGCCGTTTCCATCACTTACAGCGTCTTTTATACAGCCGAAGGCCGGTCAAACCCTCGCCCGCCAGCCCGCTTTTCCTGCAAGCCCTTCTCCCTCGTAAAGCCGCCCTCGTCCGCGAGCCGCCTCTTCGACGAGCCGGGAGCAAATTTTCCGCAGAAGCTGTGCCGAGGCGAAGCGAGCGGCGAGCGGACGGGGCGGCTTGACAGGCACATCCCGATAAAGAAAAAACATGGTATCATAGAAAAAAATAACTTTCGGCAGGAAAAACGAGAGAAGTAGCGATGCTTTTGGTAAAAGCGGAAGCCACGTTTAGGCATTTTGCAAGGTTGCCTTTTTAAAGCTGTTTGCCGGGAGACGAGATAAGGGGTTAATAATGATTGATGTCTGTTTGTTAGGTACGGGGGGCATGATGCCTTTGCCGGGGCGCCATTTGACGGCGCTTCTGCTGCGCCATCAGGGGCATTCCGTGCTGATCGATTGCGGAGAGGGCACACAGGTGGCCATCCGCAAATATGGCTGGTCCATGCACTCTATTGATGCCATTTTATTTACGCACGTTCACGGGGATCATGTTGCCGGCATCAGCGGGCTGCTGTCTTCAATGAATACCGAGGGGCGCCGCGAGCCGGTGCATATTTATGGCCCGGATGCCGTGGAAGAAGTGGTAGCAAGCCTTTGCGTGGTCGTTGGTGTGAATTTTGAGGTGCATTTTCATCGTGTCGGCAAGATGCCATTTTCCGTCGGCACGTTGCAGGTGACGCCGTTCCCGGTAAAGCATAATATCACGTGCTACGGCTATCGCGTAGACTTACCCCGACGTCCGAAGTTTTTGCCGGAAAAGGCCAAGGCGCTGAAGATTCCGATTACGGATTGGCGTAAATTGCAGGCAGGCGAAAGTGTCATGGTCGGCCTGCGCAGAATTCGTCCGGAAGAAGTCAGTGGACCGGCACGTCGGGGATTATCGGTAGTATATTCTACCGACACGCGTCCATGCGCAACTTTGGAACGGGCGGCAAAGGACTGCGATCTTTTGATCACGGAGGGCATTTACGGCGATCGGGAAAAAACGAAAGGTGCGGAAGAAAAATGCCATATGACCGCGTGGGAAGCCGCGGATCTTGCCGCACGTGCCGGAGCGAAGGAAACTTGGCTCACGCATTACAGTCCGTCGTTTCGCAATCCGGCGCAGTATGCAGATGAAATGGCCAGAAAGAATTCATCCGTGCGCTTCGCTTCCGATGGATGGAAGCGTGTGCTGGATTTCGAGGAAGACTGATTTTTCGTGCACATGTTGAAGCGGCAGCGATACTCTACGAAACGTATATGAGAGGATCGTTCCTATAGTTGAGACGCCGAGAGAAAACGTCCATGCTATGCTCCTTTCATGGAGGACAAAGCATGAACGTTTTTTTTATTTCCATGGGTTGGCTGTTGCCGGCACTCATCGCGGTTGGTGTGTGGGATGAGCGATATCGACGCATACCCAACCGTGTTTTAGCGGTGTTATGTCTGCTCTATTTGGCGGCTTGGCCCGTTCTGGCGCATAAGCTGGACAATATTTTTCCGGACGCCTTCCTGCCGCTTTTTCTCAAGCGCCTTGCGGAAGCAGCCGGAATACTTCTTGTTTCCGGCCTTTTTTCTCTGTGGCGACCGGAAAGTCTGGGGATGGGGGATTGCAAACTGATGGCGGTCGTGGTGCTCTATCTCGGCTTCATGGAAGGCGCTACGTTGCTCTGGCTGGCGTTATTTTTCACCGGATTGCGTGGACTAATTCAACGCATTGGGCAGAAAGAAAAAAAGATCCGGACATTGGCCTTTGCTCCGCAGGTTGCAGTAGCCGGGATTCTGTACTGCTTACTCCATCTGGTATGGAAGATAACATAGAAATGTAATTCACCAGCCTCTAACGGAGAAATCAGGTATTTCTCCCATTTTTGATACTACTGATGCGAGAATGGCGATAGAAACAGAAATACTCATGAATTTATCGGATTATGGGAAGTTCTTAATAATCCGAAATTTAACCGTGTACAATTCGACACGTTTAGAACGGAACAGGACTAAACAGATTTACAATGACGCCGATCAAATGGATAGGATCAACAGAAGCGATTGGAATCGATGGCTCTTTTTTAACGGATGTTAACTACCTAAGGGCCGCTTACGACAAGTTTTTTCAAGGGATTGTAAGGCTTAAGTGCATAAACGTTTATTCAGCGAAAAGTGGTGGTGATTTAGCGAAAACGCATTTCCACCACCATCGCCGCATATGGGGCTAACTTGCAGTGTCGCTTTCCTTGCACAGACATCCCTCTATATTTTTCTCTTTTTGGTATCACATCAATTGTATCGCTACAGAACACAGTCAATGCAATGCGATTTTGCATTGCGCGCGAACAAAAAACATGACACAATAGTTGCGTATGTTAACCGCAACCTAAGGAGGCATCATGATCGAACTGCAAGGCATTACGAAAACATTCGGCGACAAGGTCGCCGTTGACCATCTTTCCCTGACGTTGGAACCGGGAACCATTACCGGTTTTATCGGCCCGAACGGTGCCGGAAAAACGACTACTATCCGAATGCTTTGCGGCATTCTTCGCCCGGATGAAGGGAAAATTACCATCAACGGCATTGATCTTAAACGTGATCCCATCAAGGCGAAGGAGCAGTTTGCGTATGTTTCCGATGATCCCGATCTCTTTACGGCGCTAAAAGGGACGGAATACATTAATTTTATCTGTGATATCTATCGCGTACCGAAAGAAGAACGTGAAGGACGTCTTTTGGAACTGCTGGACACGTTTGAGATGCGTGAGGCGATCGGGGATCGTATTTCCTCGTATTCTCATGGTATGCAACAGAAGATTCATATCATTGCCGCTCTAATGCATGAGCCGAATATTTGGATTATGGATGAGCCGATGACCGGGTTGGATCCGCAGGCATCCTTCCTGCTCAAAAAACGCATGAAGGAGCACGCGGCGAAGGGCAACATTGTGCTGTTTTCGACGCACGTCCTTGAAGTAGCGGAAAAACTTTGTGACCGCATTGCCATCATCAATAAAGGACAGATGAAATACACCGGAACGTTGGAAGCCTTGCAACAGCAATATCCGAACCTGACGCTGGAGCAGATCTTCCTGCGCGTGACGGAATCCCGTGTTTTGACAGAAGATGGTCAAGATGCGCAAGACGGTGGAAACCCTGCGACCGGGCAAGATGCACAGAACGAACAGGAACTGCAGAAAGAACAGGAACCGCAGGAAGGACAGGAAGCATGAGCCGTTTTTGGAGTTTGGTGAAAATCAACGTCATCCTGTCGCTCAACCGCAGCGGCCAGACGCTAAACCGAAACAAAAAGTCGAAAAGCAACGGCCTTTTGGGAACGGTTGCGATCTTCCTCTTTGCCGGCGCAATGTTCTTTATTAGCGGCTTCTCAATAGCAAGAGAATCTGCGCGACAAGGGCTGATGTCGCCGTATTTTGCGTATGGTTGCGTGATGGGCCTGGCGATGACGACGACAGTTATTTTTTCCTTTGCCTCCTCAACGCTATTTTATTCGTCGGATGCGAAGGTTTATTTAGCCATGCCTTTATCGCCAAGAGAGATTTTAGGCGCTAAGCTCGTCAGTCTCTTGCTTCAATCCTATTTGATGCAACTGCTCGTCTTTTTGCCGATTGCTCTTGCCGGTATTGTTTCGGCATTTTCTGTGCAAAGTCTCTTGGCTTGGGTGATTGTTTTCTTTCTGTTGCCCGTTGTTCCGGTATGTCTGGTGACCGTTGTCCTGCTGCTGTTGCTGCAAGTCGCCCCTTTTTTACGCAACGAAAAACGTCTGACGTTTTTTACCGGCATTATCACAATGATCGGTGCTATCGCGGTGTCCCTTTCCATGCAATTCTCTACACAATTGGCGAATGTAAACGGTATATCGCAGACGACGCCGAAATGGCTTGGCTTTCTCTTTCCGGTCATCCGTTATGGACAGGATATGGCGTTTGGCGGGTCGGAAGCCGTTGCCGGTGCGTATGGCATGATGTTTCTGACCAGTGTTCTCTGGATGGGCGTGACGTTCTTACTGGCTTCAAAGCTGTACTTTCCCATTCTCCTTTCCCTGCGAGGAGCAGACCATGGTAAAGCACTCTCTGCAGAAGCCCTGCAAACCTCTACAAAAAAAGAACGCGGCGCCTTGTTGAGTTTGATTTCCCGTGAAGCCAAGGGCATTTTGCGTGTTCCTGTCTTTGTACTCAATGCGGTTATCATGCCCTATGTCATGATTGGGGTAACGGCAGGCGGTGCGATTGTCGGACTTGTACGTAGCGGACATTCCGCTGATTTGTCCATCCTTCGTGAGTTGTTTCTCACCTTTACGGATACGCCCTCGACCGCCTTTAGTATAGGAATTCTTGCAGGCCTGTCGATTGCCCTCTTTGGTACAATGGGAGCGCTTGTTTCCACGACCATTTCGCGTGACGCTCGGCATTTGGATTTTCTTAAATCGGTTCCGGTACCGGCATTTACGCTTTTCATGGGCAAGTTCCTGGGAAGCGCAATCTTCGGCTTTGTGCCGATGGTTCTTTTGTGGATAGTCTGCTTTGCTCTGTTTCCGTTTGTACCGTTGGTGCATCTTACCCTGGCGGTCGTGTCTCTTTTTACCGGCTACGGAATGCTTATGTGGGATTTGTGCATCGATATCTATTCGCCGAAACTGGATTGGATGGATGAGTTGGCCGTAATGAAACAGAATAAAAATGTAATCCTTTCCCAAATCAAGACCTTTGCGATGATGATGCTGGCGATTCCTCTGATCGTCACCGGTCATTTGCAGGCAGCAGGTGCGGTTTTTGCCGGCCTTTATGTGCTCTCGGGTTTTGTCCTGACGATTCTGCTCAAAAACAATGCAGATAAACGGCTCATGCGCATTGGCGAAGGAAAATAGGAAGGCGATAGGGAAAGCCGACAGAACGCCAACACAAGGTCTACATGAAGGCGATATAAGATGAACACGAAGGCGAACAAAGAGACCGCCGTAAGCGTTAGGATAATCGTCGGTGTAAAAGTCAATAACTTAGTTGGCAAATGCGATATAAAAACGAAGAGATCAAGGAGGGGCAATGCTTTCGGTAATCATTCCTGCATATAATGAACAAGCAGGGTTGGCCGTCACGTTTAAAACATTGGAACAGACGCTTTCTCCTCTGGATATGCCCGTTGAGCTGGTGTTTGTGGATGACGGCTCTGTGGATAAAACGTGGGAAATTATTCAACAACTCCGCCCGGTGAATAATGAAAACCGCGTGCGAGGGATTCATTTCAGCCGCAATTTCGGTAAAGAGGCGGCAATTTTTGCCGGTCTTGAGGCGGCAAAGGGCGATTGCGTTGTGGTTATGGATGCCGATCTGCAGCATCCCCCGGAAAAGATTTTGGATATGGTCGCATTGTGGAAACAGGGCTATGAAGTGGTGGAGGGGATTAAAGAAGACCGCGGGGAAGAAACCGGCGCGCATCGCGGCTTTTCCAAGCTGTTTTATCGTTTGATCAGTCGCTTCTCGGGCTTAAATATGGAAGACAGCTCCGATTTTAAGCTGTTGGATCGCAAGGTGGTTGACGCCTTAAACCGCATGCCTGAGCGCAATACCTTCTTTCGCGCGATGTCCTTCTGGGCCGGCTATTCGCGCGCGACAGTGTACTACCGCGTGCAGGATCGCCAATACGGCGAATCCAAATGGTCGACGTTTTCACTTTTCCGTTATGCTATGCGAAACATTGCATCCTTCTCCGTTCTTCCCATGCAGCTCGTTACCTTCATGGGGGCCATTTTCTTTGTTTTTGCTGGCATTCTCTCGATTATCGCGCTCGTACAGAAGCTCTTCGGTCGCGCTCTGGGCGGATTCACCACCGTCATTATTCTCCTGATGTTTACCGGCAGCATCATCATGTTCAGCCTCGGCATCATCGGCTTTTACATTGCCCAGATTGCGGAAGAAGTCAAACGGCGTCCGCGCTATTTGGTGTCGGAAGAGTATACGTCGGAGGAGTAAAAATCCTCGCATTCTTTTTTATCCTGTTGAAACCGGCGATAATGGTTTGATTTGGAAAGCAAAATACGTATAGCTCTGGCCGACAACATGGTTGCCGACCAGAGCTTTTTCTGTCCTCGACTATCTTCGCCCCTGGTTGGAGAAGGAATAGTCACTGAGCCAGGGCTAAATTTTATCTCGATGATTCGCGTGACCCTGGCTGGGAAGAAAAAACATTGCTGGCCAGGGCTAAATTTTTCTTCACCGATCTCGGGGACCCTGGCTGGACGCAGAAAAGTTAGTCAGCCGGGGCTTGGTCACCTCCGGAGAACCCTGGCTCTCGGAAGAAACGTATGACAGCCAGGGACGGAAAGCTTAAGAAGACCCTGGCTGGACGGAAAAAACATTGCCAACCAGGGCTCAACATCCCTGTGGAACCCTGGCTCGCGGAAGAAACGTGCGCAAGCCAGGGTCAGAGGTACTCCTTTTGACCCTGGCACGCAATAACTACGCTCGCAAGCCAGGGCTTGGTCACCCTTGTGGAACCCTGGCTCGTGGAAGAAGCGTATGCCAGCCAGGGCGGTAAAGCTCAAGAAAACTCTGGCTGGACGCAGAAAGCGTTGTCAGCCAGGACCTGGGCGCTCTTGGCGAACTCTGGCAAAGTGATAAAATGTTTACTAACCACGGAGGGGCAGAAAAGTGCTGATGCAACAGCAGTTGCCGACATACGAAAAAAAGAAGGAAGCGACAGCTGCCCGTCGCTTCCTTTTGATTTGCGAGAAAATATTTCCTTCTCTCTGTTACTTCAGCACTGACTTTTCCCAGCAATCCGGCTTCTCATAGCCCATCAGCTCCACGACGGTCGCAGCGATGTTGGCGAGGCCGGCGCGGTTGGACACGGATTCGTCGAGAACGACGTCGTTGTCGGGGCTGACCGCGATGAAGGGAACGGGGTTGAGGGAGTGAGAGGTTTTCGGCTCGAGTGTGCCGGCTTTGGTTTTTTGGAGCATGTCATCGGAGTTGCCGTGATCGGCAGTGATGAGAACGGTGTAGCCATGGGCAAGCGCGACGGGCACGACGCGGGAAAGGGCAAGGTCGACGCTTTCGATGGCAATTTCAGCCGAACGGAAGACGCCGGTATGCCCGACCATGTCGCCGTTGGCGTAGTTGACACGCAAGAAACCGTATTGTTCGCTTTGAATGGCTTTAAGGAGCTGATCCGTCACTTCGGCGGATTTCATCCAGGGGCGCTGGTCGAAGGGAACATTATCGGAAGGCACTTCCACCCAGGTTTCCAGCGTTTTGGAAACTTTTTCGGAATTGTTACCGTTCCAGAAATAGGTAACATGACCGAATTTTTGGGTTTCTGCACAGGCAAATTCGTTGATGCCCTTGGAAACGAGAAATTCCGTCAAGGTATTCGTGATTTTCGGCGGATTGACCAGATAGTGATGCGGAATGTGCAAATCGCCGTCGTATTCCAGCATTCCGGCATAGTAGACTTTCGGCTGCACCCCGCGATCAAAGGCAGTGAAGTCCTCCTCTTCGAAGGCCATCGAAACCTCAATGGCACGATCGCCGCGGAAATTATAGAAGATCACACTGTCGCCGTCCTGCATAGCGCCGACGGGTTGTCCGTTTTCACCGATGACAAAGGCGGGAAGATTCTGATCCACCTCGCCGGTTTCTTCGCGCAGCGTGCGGTAGGCGTCAAGGGCGGAAGGGAACAGCCGGCCGTCCGCAGTTTTTCCGTGCACCTGGGCATCCCAGCCGCGCGCAACCATGGACCAATCCGCTTTGTAGCGATCCATGGTCGTTGTCATGCGACCGCCGCCGCTGGCAATGGCTCCGTGAAACGTGTCGTCATTAAGCGTAGCCAGGAAATTTTCCAGTTGGGTGAGATAGGTTTCACCGGAGGTCGGTGGCACATCACGGCCGTCCAACAGGGCGTGAATAAAGACACGCCGAATACCGGCAGCTTTTGCGGCGGTAACCATTGCCATCAAATGATCCATGTGGGAATGGACGTTGCCGTCCGAAAGCAGACCGATGAAATGCAGCGCGCCGTCATGCGAAAGCGCATAGGCAAGCGTCTCCTTCCACGTGGCCGAGGAAAACAAGGAACCGTCCGCAATGGACTGGTTCACGAGCTTTGCTCCCTGCGCATAAATCTGGCCACATCCGATGGCATTGTGGCCGACCTCCGAATTGCCCATGTCGTCGTCCGTCGGAAGACCGACCGCTACGCCATGCGCACGAAGCATAATCCAGGGATACTCTTTGCGAAGCTCATCCAACATGGGCGTATGCGCGGCTTTTACCGCGTCGCCGGCTTCTTTATCTACAGGGCTGATGCCCACACCGTCCATGACGATGAGCACTACTTTTTTCTTCGGTAATTCCATACGTTGTGGATTCCTTTCTATCTATTTCACTGCGCTGCGTTGGCATGGCGCAGGGCTTATTCCCCGATATGCGAATAGTAATTCACGTTGTCGGTTTCCGCATGGGCGTCCAGATTCTCCGCCATGGCCTTGGCCAGGGCGCGGAGTTGTTCCAGATCCTCTTGTGTCGCAGCGCTCTTCGCCTCAACGACGGGCTCGATGACTTCAAACGGCTGTTTTTCCAACCATGCCTGCATTTCCTTTACGGCGCCGCCGCTCCAGGAATAGTTGCCGACAATGCCCACGGTTTTGTTCTGCATCTTGTTTTCGGCCAAAATGTCGAAGAGCGTGCGCATGGGCAGGAACAGCGCGTTGTTATAGGTCGGTGCGCAGGCGATAAACCCGCGATATTTCCAGACATCCGTCGAGATTACCGACGGATGCGTTTTTGTCACATCATAGAGGTGAATGTTTTTTACGCCCTCTTCCGACAGGAAGCGCGCCAGCATGTCCGCCATGTGCTCGGTGTTGCCGTACATGGAACCGAAAGCGATAACGACCCCGTTCTGAGAACGCCAATTGGCCAGGTTGGTGTAAAGCGCCATGATGTGTTCCGGATGCGTACGCCAAATGGGGCCGTGCACCGGACAAATCATGTTGATCGTCAGGCTTTCCAGCTTTTTCAGGGCCTTTGCGGCCATACGGGAATATTTGCCGACAATATTGGTGTAGTAGCGGCAGGCTTCCGCATAGACGGTTTCAATGTCGCCGATCTCATCGTCGAAGATCTTTCCGTCCAGCGCCCCGAAGCCGCCGAAAATATCTTGCGAGAAGAGGATGCCGTCGGTTTCTTCGTAGCTGACCATGGATTCCGGCCAGTGCGTCATGGGGGTCATGTGGAAGGTGAGGGTGTGTTGGCCAAGAGAAAGCGTATCGCCTTCGCCAACCACGAGCGTATTTTCTTCATCGATGCCATAGAACTGGTTGAGCATCGTGAACGTCTTTTTATTCCCAACAAGCGTCACATTGGGATAATAGCGACGAACCAGTGGAATGGTCGAAGAATGATCCGGCTCGACGTGATGGATGACGAAGTAATCCAGCGTGCGATCGCCGAGGGCGGTGCGCACTTTCGTCATGAAATCATCCGCCTGATGGGCATCCACCGAATCAAGCAGAGCGGTCTTTTCGTCTTTTGCCAGATAGGCATTATAGGCAACTCCTTTCGGAAGCGGCCATTGGTTTTCAAATAAGGGTTTGAGACGATCATTCACGCCGACATAGGCCAGCCAGTCCGTTACGGGTGTACAATAGGTACTCATGAATCCTCCTACATGGTTTATGCACGAGCCGCAAGGCTCGTCGGTTCAAATTTCCTTCTTTATTGTAGTGCATATACCGAGGAAGGGAAAGAGACGGAAAATGGGTAAAAATTACATACTATGGGCATAGCACTTTTCCCTGTACGGGTATATGATGAGCCCATACCATAATAGAAAGAACAAACTGTACAACCGTCGGAAAGACGGAGAGGGTTGCCGAAGATGGATAAGGAATGAAAGGTTTACCCTTCGACCCTTCGGAATTTTGGAGTAGAGACGAGGAAATATGCTTTATCACGCAGGATTGGATGTGGGATCGACTACCGTGAAGGTCGTCTGTCTTGACGAAGAAGATCGGATCTGTTTTTCGGTCTATCGTCGACATAAAAGTGACGTCAAACGAACAGTGGAGCAGGTCATGCAGGAATTGCTGGACGCCATCGGCAATTCGCCGATTCAGCTTGCAGTCACCGGCTCCGGAGGGATGTTTCTGGAGGACTACCTTGGAATTCCCTTTGTACAGGAAGTCATTGCCGAAACGAAGGCCATCCGCGCACTTCTTCCCCATACGGAAGTGATCATTGAACTGGGCGGGGAAGATTCCAAGATCACGTATCTATCCGGCAGCGTCGAGCAGCGAATGAACTCCATCTGTGCCGGAGGAACGGGTGCATTCATCGACCAGATGGCGAGTTTGTTGGACACGGATGCTTCCGGGCTCAACGCCATGGCCTCCGCATACGAAAAAATCTATCCCATTGCCTCGCGTTGCGGCGTATTTGCCAAGACCGATGTTCAGGCGCTCCTCAATCAGGGCGCATCCCATGAAGACATTGCCATGAGCGTCTTCCAGTCCGTCGTTAACCAGACCATTTCCAATCTTGCCTGTGGACGGCCCATTCGCGGCAACATCACCTTTTTGGGCGGCCCGCTGCACTTTTTGGATCAGCTACGTGTGCGCTTTATCGAAACGCTCGGCAGCGAAAACAACACGTTTACCACCCCGGAAGACGGACAGCTCTTTGTCGCTCGCGGGGCGGCCCTTCTTGCGCAGGAAGAAGCCGATATCCAGGATCTGCAACGGATTGTAGATCGTTTTTCGTCGGGAAAAGAGCTCGTCACCGAAGAGCGCAAGCTCATGGAACCGCTTTTCACCTCTCCGGAAGAGTACGAAGCCTTCCGCAAGGACCACGAGACCAATAAGGAAGTTTACGGATCGCTTTCGGACTATCACGGACCGACGTATTTGGGCATCGACTCCGGCTCCACCACTGCCAAAATGGTGCTCATCGGCGAAGATAACCAAATTCTGTATACGCATTATTCCTCCAACCGCGGACGACCGCTGGAGCATATTATCGAACATTTGCAGGAAATTTATGCGCGGTTGAATGATGATGCCTACATCGCTTGTTCCGGTATTACCGGCTATGGCGAGGACTTTATTCGGGCGGCGCTTGCAGTGGATACCGGCGAAGTGGAAACTATCGCGCATTATACCGCCGCACACTACTACGATCCCGACGTCGATTTCATTCTGGATATCGGCGGCCAGGATATGAAAGCCATGCACATTTCGGATGGCGTCATCGATTCGATTCAGCTTAACGAAGCGTGTTCGTCCGGCTGTGGTTCGTTCCTCTCGACCTTTTCCGCCTCCGTCGGGATGCGCGTAGAGGAATTTCAACAGGCGGCACTTTTTGCCGAGAAACCGGTGGATCTGGGAAGCCGTTGCACGGTGTTCATGAACTCCAAGGTCAAGCAGGCACAAAAAGAGGGCTCCGATGTGGGCGACATTGCCGCAGGACTCTGCTATTCCGTTATTAAAAATGCCATTCAAAAAGTCATTAAGGTGCGCGATCCCAAGAGCCTGGGCAAAAATTTGGTGGTTCAGGGCGGCACGTTCTACGGGGATGCAATTCTGCGCGCCTTTGAAAAAGTAACCGGACGCCATGCGACGCGCCCGGCGATCGCCGGCTTGATGGGTGCCATGGGCATGGCGCTGATTGCGAAAAGTCGTTCCACGGGAGAGAGCGGGATCAAGACGGCTCAAGAACTGGCGGATTTCACCTATACGCAAAAAATGGCGCGTTGCGGGCGCTGCACCAACAACTGCGCACTCACCATCAACGTCTTTTCCGACGGTACGCGCTATATTTCCGGCAACCGCTGCGAGCGCGGAGCGGGTGTGGTACGCAAGGAAAAGGGATTGCCGAATCTTTACCAATATAAATACGACAGACTTTTTCACTATTACAGTAGCATCGGCGAAGAACAGGCTAAATTCCCGACCGTGGGCTTGCCGCGCGTGCTGAATATGTATGAAAATCTGCCGTTCTGGCACACGTTTTTCAGCCGTCTGGGTTTTCCGGTTGAACTTTCGGGAGAAAGCTCACGTGCAATGTATGACAAGGGGCTGGCCTCCATTTCGTCCGAAACCGTGTGCTATCCGGCCAAACTCGTGCACGGTCATATTGAGGATCTTGTGGAGAAGGGCGTGCGCCTGATTTTTTATCCGAGCGTTTTCTATGAAACCAAACAGTTTGAAAAGGCGGTAAACCAGATCAACTGTCCGGTTGTGATCGGCTTTCCGGAAGTCATCAAAAATAACGTCTCCGCGCTGGAAGAAAAAGGGGTGACGTATCTGCATCCGTTCCTGTCCTTTGCAGATGAGCGAACCCTTACAGAGCGCCTGATACAGGTCTTCGCGCACTTCACCGTGGACGGCCAAACCATGGAAATTCCGGCGGCTGCCATTCGACGCGCCGTTTCCGCGGCCTGGGAAGAACAGAAAAATTATCATCGCGACATTCGTCGGGAAGGGCAGGCCGCGCTCGAGTGGATGAAGGAACATCATGCAAAAGGTATCGTGCTCTCCGGCCGTCCGTATCATGTGGATAAAGAGGTCAACCACGGCATTCCGGAGCTGATTAACGGCATGGGACTTGCGGTGCTCAGCGAAGACAGTATCGCCATGAATCAGCAGGATGTTTCCGAGGATTTGCGCGTGCTGGATCAATGGGTGTACCACAGCCGTCTTTATCGCGCGGCGGAATTTGTTACGGCGCATCCCGATCTGGAAATGATTCAGCTCAATTCCTTCGGATGCGGCCTGGATGCCGTCACTTCCGACCAGGTGCAGGAAATTCTCGAGAGCAAAGGAAAAATCTATACCCTTCTGAAAATTGACGAAGTGTCCAATCTCGGGGCGGTGAAAATTCGTATTCGTTCGTTGTTGCAGGCGCTTTCCGGCACAGACCGGGAGGAAAAACGTGAGACGTCTCGCCGTAACGATTCCTATGCACCGGCGAAGGCCTCGTTTACCAAGCAGATGAAAAAAGACGGCTACACCATTCTGGTGCCGAATATGGCGCCGGATCATTTTGCTATTCTGGAGCAGGCGTTGGCAGGAGAAGGCTACCATTTTGACTTTCTCACGCGCGTAGATCAGTCGGTGGTGGATGCGGGCTTAAAATACGTGAACAATGACTCGTGCTATCCATCAATTACCGTAATCGGCCAGATGCTGGAAGCACTGGAGAGCGGAAAATACGATCCCGATCGAACGGCGTTGTTGATGACGCAGACCGGCGGCGCGTGTCGTGCATCCAATTACGTCGGCTATATCCGCAAAGGCTTGGCCGACATGGGCTATCCGCAAGTGCCGGTGATTGCTCTTTCGGTGCAGGGAATTGAAGTATCCGAAGGATTTTCTGTCGGCCCGTCGCTGTTGAACAAAGCCGGCTATGCCCTGGTTGCAGGCGATCTTGTCATGCGCTGCGCCAACGCGACAAGACCCTATGAGAAGAACGCGGGACAGACCGATCGCTTGAAAGACAAATGGATTTCGCGCTTTGCGGAATTTGTCGTTCGACCGCACCGATCGCTCTTTAAGAAACTCTGTGTGGACTGCGTCGAAGAATTTGATACGGTTCCCCGTGTTGCGTGCGTCTGCCCGAAAGCGGGCATCGTCGGCGAAATTTTAGTTAAATATCTGCCGGAAGCGAACAACCACTTGCAAAAGCTGTTGGAGGATGAAGGCGCTGAGGTCATCGTTCCGGACTTGATGGACTTTATGGTGTACTGTTTCCGTAATGCGAAACACAAGAGCGATTTGCTCGGCAAGAGCAAGTTGTTGGGCTTTATTTCGAGCGGGCTGGGCGTATCGGCCATCGAATACTATCGAAAACCCGCCAGAAAAGCGCTGCGCGCCTCAAGACATTTTCAGGAACCGCCCTATGCGAAGCAGATTGAAGACTATGCGCAGGAAGTCGTCTCGCTGGGCCATCAATACGGCGAAGGATGGCTTTTGGCCGGTGAAATGATTGAGCTCATTGAACAGGGGGCACCGAACATTGTCTGCATCCAACCGTTCGGCTGTCTGCCCAACCACATAACCGGCAAGGGCGTGATGAAGGCCGTGCGTGAAGAACATCCGGAAGCCAACATTATCGCGATCGACTATGATCCGGGTGCTTCCGAAGTCAATCAGATCAATCGTGTCAAGCTCATGATGAGCTCCGCTTGGGAAGTTGTCGGCGGACGGGGAGACAAAAAAGCGATGCACCACACGGAAGCGCACCGCACGACGGATGCGGACAGCATTGATCCGCCGGTCATCCTGCGCCGGGAAGAAGAAAATGGGGAGGAGAACTATGCGCAAAGAACGCAAAGATGAACACATTGAACAGGTGTTGCGAACCGAACCGTATGGCGGAACGCTCCTGGATCAGGTCGTGCTCGAGCCGGTATCCTTTCCGGAACTTGCTCTTTCCGACATTGATACTTCGGTGGAATTTTTCGGTCGCACCATTCCAGCACCGCTCATGATTAACGCCATGACGGGCGGGACCGATATGACCAAGGGTATCAACCGCGATCTGGCGCAGATTGCCAAGGATTTCGGTTTGCCCATGCAGGTCGGCTCGCAGGTCATCGCGCTCGAAGATCCGGAAGCGGTGGATTCCTTCCACATTGTGCGCGAAACGTTGGGGCAGGATGGCCTCATTATCGGCAACGTGTCGGCGGGCGTTTCGGTGGATCAGGTTGCGCGCGCGATGGAGATGATCGATGCACAGGGCATCGGCATACACGTCAACCCTTCGCAGGAAATGGCACAGGAAGAAGGGGATCGCGATTTTCGCGGTCTGTATGATAATCTTCGGCGCATCGCCGAGGCATTTCCCGGAAAAGTGATCGTGAAGGAAGTCGGATTCGGCATGAGTCGTCAGGACGGGCGTCTTCTTCGCGATATTCCTGTGGAATACATTGATGTATCCGGCTCAGGCGGAACCAATTTCATGGAGGTGGAGGATCAACGCTCCATGCACCGTGATCTTACGGAATTTTATTCCTGGGGCATTCCGACGGCGAAGGCCATTTGGAATGTGCATAAGGAATGTCCGAACACCAAGCGTATCGCTTCAGGCGGCATCACCACGGCGACGGATGTGTTGCACGCGCACGTGCTGGGTGCAGATATGAGCGCAATTTCCGGAGAGCTTCTGCGCTACCTGATGCACGGTTCACTGGAATATGCCGAAGAATATCTGCAGGGCGTCCTGGATAATATTGCTATGGGGCTTCTGCTTTTGGGCTGTCGGACGATGGCGGATTTGCATCGCATTCCCTACCTGATGGTCGGACGCCTGAAAGAACTGGTGGACGCGGAGGAACGCACCGAAGGACGAAAGGGAAGAGTATGAGCGAGGAAAATACGCGAAAAAAGCCGGTATTTTATAAGGATCCCCATGAAAAGAGCCGAATCGGCCACGTGATTGCGATCATGTCGGGAAAGGGCGGCGTCGGCAAATCCATGGTGACGACGATGTGCGCGCTCGCCATGCAGCAGACCGGCCGGAAAGCGGCAATTCTCGATGCTGACGTGACCGGCCCTTCCATTCCCCATGCCTTCGGTCTGGAGGGAGGACTGGAACGGAAAAATGGCATCCCCTATGCGCGACGTACAAAGAGTGGCATTCAGATTGTTTCCACGAACCTTCTTTTGCCGCACGATACCGATCCCGTGCTCTGGAAAGGAGCGCTCGTCGGCAGTGCGATTCAGCAATTCTGGACGGAAGTGGTCTATGAAGACGTGGATTATCTCTTTGTCGATATGCCGCCGGGAACCGGCGATGTGCCCTTAACCGTATTTCAGATGATTCCCGTTGACGGGGTGCTCATCGTTACCTCTCCGCAGGAACTGGTCAGCATGGTGGTCGAAAAAGCCATTAACATGACCAGGATGATGAGCCTTCCCGTTTTTGGTATCATGGAAAACATGAGTTACTTTGAAGCGCCGGATACAAAACGACGCTATGACATCTTCGGCAAGAGCCGCATCGACGAAGTGGCCAAACGCTATGGCCTTCCCGTGCTGGCGAAGCTTGCCATCAATCCGAACTTAGCCACCTTAATTGATGAGGGCCGCGTCGAAGAAGCCGATACGCGTCCGTTTGCCCCGACCATTGCGGCCATTCTGGAAAACGAAGTCGAACAGCATCTTAAGTAGAAGGTATCTCCAAAAGGAATCGCATTTTGCGCAAGGAGGAAACATGAAATCCATTGAACAGCTGGCCATTCAAACGATACGTATGTTGAGTGTCGACCAAATCAATAAAGCCAACTCCGGTCACCCCGGTCTGCCGCTGGGCGCGGCACCCATGGCGTATACGCTCTGGACGCAGTTTTTGCGGCAAAATCCGAAAAACCCGGACTGGTCAAACCGCGACCGCTTTGTGCTCTCGGCCGGTCACGGCTCGGCACTGCTTTACAGTATGCTGCATTTGTCGGGATACGACCTTTCTCTTGACGATCTGAAACAGTTTCGTCAGCTAAATGCCAAAACGCCGGGACATCCGGAAGTACACCATACGCCGGGAGTAGAGGCGACCACAGGCCCGCTCGGCCAGGGATTTGCCAACGGTGTGGGCATGGCCATGGCCGAAGCGCATTTGGCCGCCAAGTTTAACCGTGACGGCGAAACGCTCGTGGACCACGATACCTATGTCCTTTGCGGAGACGGCGACCTCATGGAAGGCGTCAGCGCAGAAGCGGCGTCCCTTGCCGGTCGTCTGAAGCTCGGCAAACTTATTGTCCTTTATGATTCCAATGCTATTTGTCTGGATGGCGAGACCGAACAGGTCTTTACGGAAAACGTGGCAGAGCGTTTCCGTGCCTACGGCTGGCAGGTGCTCGATGTTGCCGACGGTAACGATACTGAAGCCATTGCCGAGACGATTCGCGAAGCACGTGCCGATAAAGAACGTCCGACGCTGATCGAAGTACACACCGTGATCGGTTACGGTGCACCAAAGGCCGGTACCAACAGCGTGCACGGCGCACCGCTTGGCGAAGAAGCGACGGAGTCCTTAAAAAAGACGTTGGGCTGGGACTATCCTGCGTTTACCGTTCCGGAAGAAGTGAAAGCGCATTTCACCGATACGGTCATGAAACGTGGCGAAGAGGAGGAACGCGCTTGGCAGGAACGCTTTGACCGACTGGCCGAAAAGGATCCGGATCGGGCACAAGCCTATATCGATGCGTTTGCCGGAAAACTACCGGAAAACTGGGCGGAGGAGTTACCCTCCTGGAAAGAAGGCGACAAAGCCGAGGCAACACGTGCCACATCCCATACGGTAATCCAGGCCATTGCGAAAGCGGTACCGAATTTCTGGGGAGGATCCGCAGACTTATCCAGTTCCAATAAGACGCAAATCGGCGGAGAAGGCGCCTTCCGCGTGGAAGAGGATGCCAATCGAAATATCTGGTACGGTGTGCGCGAATTTGCCATGGCCGCCATTAATAACGGTATTGCATTACACGGCGGCACGAAAGTATTCGGCGCCACGTTCTTTGTCTTCTCCGATTATTTCCGCGGTGCGGCGCGTGTGGCCGCCCTGTCGAAGCTACCCGTGATTTACGTGTTGACCCACGATAGCGTGGCGGTCGGCGAAGACGGCCCAACGCATGAACCGATTGAACAACTCGCCAGCTGGCGCGCCATGCCGAACTTGGATGTTCTGCGTCCGGCGGATGCCAACGAGACCGCGCAGGCTTGGCGGCTCGCAGTAGAGAGCACCGATCATCCCACGATGCTCGTGTTAACCCGCCAGAACATTCCGGTACTGCCGACGACGGACGAAAAAGCGGAGGAAGGCGTTGCCCGTGGCGGTTATGTGCTTTCCCCGTCGAAAAAAGAGATACCGGACGGCATTTTGATGGGTACGGGTTCAGAAGTCCAATTGCTCATCGAAGCGCAGAAGATGCTTGGCGAAGACGGTATTGATGTTTCGGTGGTTTCTCTGCCGAGTACCGCGCGTTTTGACCGTCAGGATACCGCCTACCGCGAGAAGGTGTTGCCTTCGGCGGTGCGCAACCGCTTGAGCCTCGAAGCGGCGACCACTTTCGGGTGGGAACGCTACGTCGGATTGGATGGTGTTGCCTTGGGCATTGATCGCTTCGGTTTGTCTGCTCCGGCGGAGGAAGTACTGCGTGAATTGGGTATAACTACGCAAGCGGTGGTCAAGGCATACCGCGACACGTTCACACGATAAGTCGCAGCCTCGCCGAAGGGCGAGGCTTTTACGTAGGAAAGAGGAAAACATGTCCGCATTACTGGAACTGAAAAACTTACATGTTGGTGTTGATCAGAGCGACATTTTGAAGGGCATCGACTTAACCATTAACCCGGGCGAAATTCATGTCGTGATGGGACCAAACGGTGCCGGAAAATCGACGCTTGCCAACGCCATCATGGCGCACCCCCATTATCACGTGCATCAAGGGGATATTCTTTTTGAGGGAGAGAGCATTCTCGAAAATAGCGCGGATGAACGCGCCCGAAAGGGCATCTTTTTGAGCTTTCAAACGCCGCAGGAAGTGCCTGGCGTAAGCGTCGAGGATTTTCTGCGCACGGCGAAAGGGCAGTGCGACGGAAAAACGCCATCGGTTCTGAAATTCAAGAAAGCGCTCGCAGAAAAGATGGAAGAACTGTCTATGGCACCGGAATATGCAGAACGCTATTTGAATGTCGGCTTCTCCGGAGGCGAAAAGAAAAAGACGGAAATTTTGCAGATGCAGGTGTTGGATCCAAAACTGATTCTGTTGGACGAAACCGACTCCGGCTTGGACGTGGACGCTGTGCGCATTGTCAGTCGGGGTGTCGCCGATTTTCTGGATGATTCCAAGGCGTGCCTCATCATTACGCATATCAGCGGTATTTTGGAATATCTGCATCCGGATTTTGTGCATGTGGTGATTGACGGCAGAGTCGTGAAGAACGGCGGCGCAGAATTAGCAGACCGAATTAACCGAGAAGGATACGAATGGATTCGCCGTGAGATGACCGAGGAGGTCACCGATGAACAGAAATGACGACGCCGCGCTGCGCCATGCGCGGCGAAAAGCGGAACGGGAAGCGCGTCTGGCGGCCGGTGAATTTCAGGCGGCGGAAAAATCTGACGTTAAGGAGCTTCCGCGCGGCGTATACGATCAGAAGAATGCGTTTGAGTACGATGTAAAGGTAGAGAACGGCTTGACGGAGGATATTATCCGCGAAATATCCGCCAATAAAGAGGAGCCGTCCTGGATGCTCGACAAGCGCCTCGAAGCACTGGAGATTTTTAACGCCTCAGAGAATCCGAATTGGGGACCGGATTTGCACGCGGTCGATATGAACCGGATTTCGACGTATGTGCGTCCCAAAGCACAAATGGCAAGAGATTGGCAGAATGTGCCGGACGAGATCCGCGACACCTTTACCAAGTTAGGCATTCCCGAAGCGGAGTTAGAGTCGCTTGCCGGCGTGGGCGCACAGTATGATTCCGAAGTGGTTTACCACAATATGCGCAGTTATCTTTCGGAACAGGGGGTAGTGTATACCGACTTTGAATCGGCGGTGCGCGAGTATCCCGATATTATTAAAGCGCATTTCGGAAAACTCATTACGCCGCGTCTACATCGCTATGCTGCGTTGCATTATGCCGTGTGGTCGGGCGGATCGTTTGTTTATGTGCCGAAGGGCGTGGACGTGGATATTCCGCTGCAAAGTTATTTTCGTCTGAATGCGCCCGGAGCAGGACAATTTGAACATACGCTCATTCTGGTCGAAGAGGGTGGATCGGTGCATTTTATCGAAGGCTGCTCCGCGCCAAAATACAATACGTTAAATCTCCATGCTGGCGCGGTTGAACTGTATGTCAAAGAAAATGCGCATCTGCGCTATTCCACGATTGAAAACTGGTCGCGAAACATGTATAACCTCAACACCAAGCGCGCACGGGTGGAAAAAGGCGGTTCCATTGAATGGGTTTCCGGTTCGTTCGGTTCGGCTTGTTCCATGCTCTATCCGTCAAGTCTCTTAGTCGGGGAAGGCGCACGCAGCGAGTTTACCGGCATCACTTTTGCCGGCAAGGGACAATATCTCGACACCGGCGCACAAGTGATGCACTATGCGCCGAACACCTATTCTACGATAAACTCCAAATCCATCTCCAAGTCCGGCGGTGTCGCCATCTATCGCGGTACGGTGGATGTCAACGAAAAAGCAAAAGGGTCGAAATGTTCGGTTTCCTGTGAATCGCTTATGTTGGACGCAGAAAGCCGTTCGGACACCATCCCTGCCATTCGCATCGCTACCGATGACGTGGATTTAGGGCATGAAGCGAAAATCGGGCGCATTGATGAAACAGCTATCTTTTACCTGATGAGTCGCGGCATTCCCGAAGAAGAGGCGAAAGCCATGATTGTGCGTGGCTTCGCTGAACCGATTGCGAAAGAGCTGCCGATGGAATATGCAGTAGAAATGAACAATCTGATCACTTTGGAACTGAAAGGAGCGATCGGATGAGCGTTCTTCATACGGAAGAGACACGAAAAACCAATATTCAACAAGATCGGGGAAGCGAGCTGCCCGCAAGAACTTGTCGGTGGCTCAAAGTCAACGATGTCCTGACCCAGATAGAAGAGTATCCGAAAACGGTTCCTTTTGAAGGCGTAACGACCGAAGGACTTACCGACGCGCAGCGTACAGAAGGAAAAGTCCAAGAGCAGAACGGTGTCGATTTCGGCAACGTGGGACACGATGCACAGGGTATTTCCGAAGCCGTAGCAGCAAAAAATGCCCAGGAAGCGAACGTATCCTATTCGTGGGCAGTAGAAGATGGCGCAGTGCAAACCCTGCATTTTGCTCTATCGAAAGAAAATC
This sequence comes from Murdochiella massiliensis, assembly GCF_900059565.1. Classification (GTDB taxonomy): domain Bacteria; phylum Bacillota; class Clostridia; order Tissierellales; family Peptoniphilaceae; genus Murdochiella; species Murdochiella massiliensis. Next base: position 913,341 of record NZ_FIZW01000002.1, on the reverse strand, counting down.
CGGTTCTGCAGGATCGGCTGCAGCTGCGCGTACCGTGCGGACATTGCGCAACGGTCGTGTTGGACGTAAAAAGCGACGAGAATACCGAGGTTGCCCGAAACGGTATGCTGGATATTGCGGTGGAAGAGGATGCCGATTTACAGCTTGTGCTAATTAATCGACTCAATAGTAACGCCATAAGCAATCAGCGTGTTGCCTTTACGGTAGCCGATGGCGGAAACCTTCGGGTTGCCCATGTAGAATTGGGCGGCGCACGAACGAATTATCATCTGTCCGGTGATCTGTTAGGTGTGGAAGCGAAGATGGAAGAGTATGTCGCCTACCTCGCCCAAGAGCAGGAGAAGATCGATCTTTTCTACCATGTCCGTTTTCATGGTTTGTATACCGAAGGGGTAATTCGCGCAGATGGAGCGCTCCTTGATCAGGCGTACAAGTCTTTCCGCGGAACGTTGGACTTTTTAGAAGGTGCGCGCGGCGCGGTAGGCGACGAAGAAGAGGTTACGGTTTTGATGAGCGACGAAGCGCATTCGGTCGCGGTGCCGGTTCTGCTTTGTCATGAAGATGCGGTCGAGGGAAATCATGCGACCTCTGCCGGGCGCGTGGATGAAGAGCTGCTTTTCTACCTCATGAGTCGCGGTCTCAGCCGACAGGAAGCAGAAGGCATGATTGTGGAATCGCGCATGGCGGAAACGCTGGATCGCATTCCCGATGCCGCTTTGCGTGAAAAGATTCGCCAGGCCATTCACGATCGCTTGATGAAGAGAAAGAGATAACGATGAACGAACAGCAACGACAACGATTGCGCGATCCGGGCTTTTCGCTCGACGCCGTGCGTCGTGATTTTCCCTATTTGGACGAAGAACATCCTGTCATCTATTTGGATAATGCGGCGACAACCCAGCGTCCGCGGCCGGTGCTGGAGCGCATGCAACAGTTTTATGCACACGAAAACGCGAATCCGCTGCGCGGTAATCATCGACTGTCGCTTTACGCTACGCAAGCGTATGAGAAGGCGCGCGAACATGTTGCACGCTTTATCGGCGCTAAGCGTTCCAAAGAGATTATTTTTACGCGCAATGCGACCGAATCGCTCAACCTTATTGCGTATGATTATGCACTTCGCATCTTAAAGCCGGGCGATGAAGTGTTGATCACCCGCATGGAACACCATTCCAACTGCGTGAACTGGCAGTTTGCCTGTCAACAATCCGGCGCTATCCTGCGTTATATCGAGCTGGGCGAAGATTTTCAGCTGGATGAAGCGGACTTTGAAGCGAAGCTAAGCGAGAAGACCAAAGTATTGGCATTTAGCGCCGCTTCCAACGTTATTGCCACCCTTCCGCCGGTGAAGGCGATGATTGCCAAGGCACACGCCGTCGGCGCAACGGTCGTCGTGGATGGCGCACAGTATGCACCGCATAGCTCCGTGGATGTGACGGATTGGGACTGCGACTTTTTTGCCTTTTCGGGACATAAGATGGGCTCTCCCTTTGGGATTGGCGTTCTGTATGGAAAAGAATCGCTCCTGAAGACCATGTCGCCGTTTTTGTACGGTGGGGAAATGATCGAGTACGTTGAGGATACGTCCTCTACTTTTGCCGAATTGCCTTATAAATTTGAAGCAGGAACCATGAATGTCGGGGGCGCAGTGGGACTGGATGCGGCAATAACCTATCTCGAAACGATTGGCTTGGAGAATATCGAAGCCTATGAAAAGGCATTAGCGGCGTATCTTGCCGAGAAACTGGAACATCTCGGCGGCGTAAGCATCTATCGTCCTCGACAGCATGATTGCGGCACGATGGTCGCCTTTAATCTGAATGGCGTACATCCGCATGATGTGTCCACGATTATGGATGCCTCAGACGTTGCCATTCGTTCCGGTCATCACTGCACGCAGCCGCTGCATCGCGGCTTGCGCATTAGCGCCAGTTGCCGCGCCAGCGTCGCCTTTTATAATACGGTTGACGAGGTGGATGCGTTTATCGAGGCAGTCAAAGAAGTGCGCCGCGTGATGGGCGTTCCGGCGACCGAAACGCAAACGCCGTACAGCGAGGAAATTTAAGATGGATATGAAACAGATCTACACGCAAATCGTCATGGAACATGCCCGTGCGTCGGCGCATCGCCATGATTTAGCGGATGCGACAGCGAGTGAACGCGGTCATAATCCGAGCTGCGGAGATGATATTACGCTGCACATCAAACGGGAAGAGAATCGCATTGAAGAGCTTTCTTTTACGGGGCATGGCTGCGCCATCAGTCAGGCATCAACGTCCTTGCTTTGCGAATTGGTCGAAGGAAAAACCGTGGAGGAAGCAAAAGATGCCATTGAAACGTTTTTAGCGATGATTCAGGGCGAAGAACAGGATGACGAGATTCTGGAAGAACAACTGGGTGATGCTGTCGCCTTAAAAGATATTTCACACATGCCCCAGCGCGTGAAATGCGCTGTTTTGGCATGGCGCACATTACGTGATATGTTGGAAAAGGAGAAAGAAGGAGAATGATGAAGAGGCAAACAAAGATAGGCATTCTGTGTCTCGCACTGCTCTTTGCGTTGAGTGCGTGTGGAAAGTCGCCGAATCCGGAAAGCAGCGCAAGCGAAAGCGTCTCGACGGTGCAGGAATCCTCTGCATCCGATTCGATGGCATCAAGTGAAAGCGCTTCGCAGGAAGAGAGCATTTCCGACAGCACAGACGAATCCTCCGAGGAATTGACGGAAGAACAGAAAACGTATGAAAAGATTATTGCAACATATCCTGCCATCACCATGCAGGATGTCAATGACGCCATCGAGAGCAAGAAAGAACTGCTTTTTTACGCCGGACGTGTCACCTGCCCTTACTGTGTAAAGTTTACGCCGACGATGCAGCAGATTGTCAGTGACAACGCGCTGTCTCTCTCGGCGCTCGATACAACGAGGGATCCGACTTTCCTTGACTTTGCCGACAAACATGGCATCGAGTACATTCCGGCGCTGATCTATATAAAGGACGGAGAGGTGCGCCCGGTTAAAATGGACGATCCCTACCCGCGTGCGGATGTCGAAGAAAGTATGAAAGCAGTAGGTGTTTCGCTAAAATGAATTTTCTTTCATTGCGGTGATTGATATTGCACTTGAGAAGAAATAAAGAATAGGTTATAATTACAGCAATTGCGGAACGTTTTCAGAGAGGTTGTTTTTTCTTTGAAAACGAGGAGTCGGCAAATGTCGGTCGTCTTCGGGATTCTCTAAGACGGTGGTACCGCAGTTAAGTCGTACTGTTGTAGGAAAGAAGAACCGGTAACCAAGGAGAGTAGGAGGAGAAAGATGAACAGCAAGAAATTTGCTGCCCTGGGTTTGGCCCTGTTATTGGGTTTAACCTCATGCGGAGCTCCGGCCAACAATGATTCACAAGCCGGCGGTGATGCTTCGGCAAGTGACACCTCGGGCGCAGGACAGACAGGCGAAATGTTGGAATCGGCGGACAAGGAAATTACCGTTGCGACCAACCGTGAAGTGCAGACGATGGACTACGTCGTCACCGCACTTGCCAGCGACCATGAAATCAATGTCAACTTAGTAGACGGTCTTTTGGAAACCGACCATTACGGAAAATTACAGGCTGCTTTGGCGGAATCCTGGGAATCCAACGAAGATAAAAGTGTTTGGACTTTTAAGATTCGTCCGGGCGTCAAATGGGTCACCAGCCAGGGTGAAGAATTTGGCGAATTAAAAGCAGAAGACTTTGTCACTGGCGTTCGTCACGGCGCAGAATTCGTTTCAGCAGCAAAAGAGCTGTTGCAAGGCGTTATTGACGGCTATGAAGAGTATTTGAAGAGCGATTTCAGCGACGCTGCCTGGGAAAAGGTCGGCATCAAAGCAGTGGATGATTCCACGCTGGAATTTACCATGCAAAAAGGCGAAGACGGCAAACCGAAGTCTGTGCCGTACTTTGACTCCATGACCACCTATACCGTTCTCTATCCGATTAACAAGGAATACCTTGAATCCAAAGGAAACGGCTGTAAACTTGGCGCACCGAACAAAAAAGACTGCAAATTCGGTTCTAAGGAATTGGATTCGATTTTGTATAACGGACCGTTCATCCTGAGCGAGAACGTTGAGAAGTCCAAAGCGGTTTTGGTAAAGAATGAAGATTACTGGGATGCCGATCATGTATATGTTGACAAAGTAACCCGTATCTATGATGGCGGACAGGATCCCTATTCGACGATTAACGGTTTTGAAAAAGGCGTTTACTACGCTGCTGCGTTGAATCCGTCATGGGAGAACTTTGCGGACTATACAAAGAAGTATGAAGGCAAAACGAGCTACAGTCTGCCGAACGCGACGGTATTCGGTGTCGTATTTAACTACAACCGTAAGTCCTTCGAACACACCAACTACGCAACCGATCAGGCACAGGCGAAAGCCACGCATGAAGCTATTCTGAACGACAACTTCCGTAAAGCATTGCGTGCGGCCTACGACGTAAAATCCTATTTGGGCGTTGGTATGCCGGAAGAATTGGCAATTCAGAGTATGCGTAATATCGATAATATTGCGGGCGCCGGTACCACTTCGGACGGAAAGAATTATCATGACTTGGTTACGGAAGCCTACAAAGAGGCGACCGGAGAAGATCGTGACCTGCACGACGGACAAGCGCCGTTCTATGGCAAAGAAGAAGCCATGAAGTACATCGAAGCGGCGAAAGCAGAAGGCGTACAGTTCCCAATTCATCTCGATAACATGGTTAACAGCACCTCGGATCTTCAGACGAAGAGAGCGCAGTCGATGAAAGACTCCGTCGAAAAGAATACCGAAGGCAACATCATCATTGAATTGGTGCTGCGCGATGAAGACACCATCAATGCCGTCGTCTATGAGAACCGCGATCCGGAGAAGATGGACTACGATATCTCCACCTACACCGGATGGAGTCCGGATTATCATGATCCGAAGGCGTTCGTTGACATCTATAGCCCGACGACCGGCTACTACATGGAAGCCTGCGGTTTGGGTTCGGTTGGCGACGATGGAAAGATTATGAACGAAGACATCAAAGAGAAGGTCGGCTTCATGGAATACGAGAAGCTGTACCGCGATGCGGATGCCATCTCTGCTAACTTGGATGATCGTTACAAAGCATTTGCTAAAGCAGATTCCAAGCTGATTGAGCGCTGCTTGTTCATCCCGACGCAGATGCAGACGCGTTCGTTGCGTATCACCAAAGAAGTTCCGTTCTCGCGCGTGATGGGCGATTACGGTCCGTGCGAATACAAATACAAGGGTCTGCGTACGCAGGCGGACTTGGTTACGACAGAACAGTTCGATGCCGCATTTGCGGAGTATGAGAAGAACAATAAATAAGAGAGAAGAATGGAGAGGGAAGGGGATGAGAAATCTCATCCCCTTCTTTTCATAGTAAGGAGATAATATGGCAAGGTATATCATTACACGTCTCATTAAATCCGTAGTCTCCGTTCTTGTCGTTGTCAGTTTAGTCGTTCTCATTGTTTTTGAGTTAATTCCGAAGACGAAGTCTTTTGCGAAAGACAGCGGCTGGCAAAAAATGTCGGGAAACGCGAAGACAATTTACTACTACGGAAAATTGGAATCTCTTGGTTATTTGGAATTTATTCCCAATAACAAGATTTTCAGCGATTTGAAACCGGAAGAAATAGGCAATGACAAAGAGGATAGTCCCGCACAGAAAAAAGTCATCGAGGATTTAGAGAAGCGTGGATTTACCGTAGAGACTCTGGACAAGTTTGATGCGCTGAGAGGGGAGAGAATTGCCTATCGCTATTACAATCCTCTTGAGCTGATTGGAAATTTCTTTGGCCGCTTAATTGTTCGCGACCATAAGAACTATATTCAGGACCCGGAAAATCCAGATATGGAGCGCGGGTATCGCATCGAGAAAGACCATAATGGGCTTCCGGCACTTGTCGGCTCCGGCACCTTGCATAAATATATGATTTACTTGGACGGTCATTTTCCGTTCATTCACCAGAACTTTTTAACGCTGAATTTTGGAGAATCTTTTCCGGTACATCCCGGTGTGATGACGTTGGATGTTATCACCAATGGGCAAGGCGGCGATAAGAAGATTGAGCAGACCTTCCCCACGGGCGTAAAGATGAAGTCTCCCATTAATCAGCACACGCTGAAGTACAAGTACAAACTGACCGCGATGGACACGAAACGGTTTACGGATCACTATGCGGATGCCAAGACGTTCAAAGAATCGATGTCCATGGTGCAGGTTTCTTATTTCTTCGGCATCATTTCGCTCCTCATTACCTATGGCTTTTCCATTCCGTTCGCGGTGGCTATGTCCAAAAAGCCGGGCGGATTGTTAGATAAAATCGGAATCGGTTACATTAACTTGCTGATTTCGGTACCTTCTTTGGCGTTTATTTTCTTCATGAAGTACATCGGGATTAATCTCGGTTTGCCGGATATGTTCACGCATCTGGGTCCGCATGATCCGCGTTCGTACATCATGCCGATACTCATTCTCGGTTTGCTGAGCACGCCTTCCTTAATGATGTGGATTCGCCGTTACATGGTTGACCAATCAACTGCCGATTACGTGAAGTTTGCAAAGGCGAAGGGGCTTTCCGGCATAGAAATTTCACGCCGTCACATTTTCAAAAACGCAATGATTCCTATTGTCAGCGAGATTCCGTACTCGGTCATCTTGGCGATTTCCGGTGCGGTATTAACCGAAACCGTTTTCGGTATTCCGGGCATGGGCAAGATGCTGCCGGATGCGATTACCGCTGGGAACAACAATATGATTATCACCTTGACGTTTATTTTCACGTCGTTAGCGGTTGCGGCGGTCTTTATCGGCGATATTCTCATGACGATTGTGGATCCGCGTATTTCGCTGCAGGCGAAGAAAGGAGGCCGTTAATGGAGACGAAGAGTACCTCTGTACAAGAAACGAAGGAAACGGCTGTAGCCTTGGATTCGATTCCGGAGCTTCCACCAGATGCATTCGAACCGCATGTGGTGGACGAAACGGCTTCTGAACACATTGTCGCCCCCGCATATTCCTATTGGCGAAGCGTATTTCGTAAGTTTTTCTCCTCGAAAGTCGCCATCGTCATGCTCATCATTATGTTGGCGGTATTCCTGCTTGCGTTTATTCAACCGATGCTTTCCGGTTTTCACAACATGGACGCCCCGAATATCAATAACCGCGAAGCATGGTACCAGCGACCTTCGTGGCAATATCCGTTCGGCACGAACGACATCGGACAGAACCTTTTTGATGCGGTTTGGGCAGGCGCGCGCACCAGTTTGTTCATCGCCTTCGTGGCGACGGCAATTGTTATGGTGATCGGAGTCATTGTTGGCATGTTTTGGGGATTCTCTAAAAAGATTGATGCCGTAATGATTGAGGTCTACAATGTCATCTCCAACATCCCGTTTACGTTGGTGGTCATGGTATTGGCATACACCTTCGGAGACGGTATTTGGTCTCTGATTTTCGCCATGACGTGTACCACATGGATTAGTGTGGCATACTTTATTCGCGTGCAGGTCATGATTATTCGTGACCGCGAGTACAACTTGGCGTCGCAGACGCTCGGCTCCAGCACGCCAAAGATTATCCGCAACAATATCCTGCCGTACCTAGTATCGGTTTTGATGACGCTTCTTTCGCGTTATGTACCGATGTTTATCTCCACGGAAGTGTTCTTGAGCTTCCTTGGCGTCGGTTTGACATCCGCAATTCCATCTTTGGGACGTATTGTGCAAAAGAACGCGCTCTATATGACTTCTGCGCCGTATTTGTTCCTTATTCCACTCGCGGTAACCGCGTTAATCTCGGTTTCGCTCTATATTGTCGGGCAGACCCTGGCAGACGCCAGCGATCCTCGCAATCACATGGTATAGGAGGAACATCATGACCAATAACATCCTGTCCATTAAAGAATTGCAGGTAAAATTTAAGGTGCGTGACCGTGAATTGACCGCGATTCGGCATATTTCTCTCGATATTGAAGAGGGAAAGGTTCTTGCTATCGTTGGGGAATCCGGCTCCGGAAAGTCCGTTTTTACGAAGACGTTTACCGGAATGCTGGAAAATAACGGGCGCGTTTCAAACGGTGAAATCTGGTTTGAAGGCAAAAATCTGATGGAACTAAAGTCGGATAAAGACTGGGAAAAGATTCGCGGCAAAAAGATTGCGACCATCTTTCAGGATCCGATGACTTCTTTGGATCCAGTGCGCACTATCGGCTATCAGATTAGCGAGGTCATCATCAAACATCAGGGCAAAAGCAAGAAAGAAGCGAAAGCGCTGGCGATTGAATTGATGGGTCGTGTCGGTATTCACGACCCGGAAAAACGCTACGATGAGTATCCATTTATGTATTCCGGCGGAATGCGGCAACGTATCGTTATCGCTATTGCGTTGGCGTGCCGACCGAAGATTCTTATCTGTGATGAACCGACGACCGCGTTGGACGTGACCATTCAGGCGCAGATTATTGAGCTGATTAAAGAGCTTGCACAGGAATATCAATTTACGACCATCTATATCACGCATGACCTCGGCGTGGTCGCGAAGGTGGCTGATAAGGTCGCGGTCATGTATGCCGGCCAGATCATTGAACACGGCACGGCGGAAGAAGTCTTCTTCGATCCGCGTCATCCGTATACATGGGGTCTGCTTTCGTCACTGCCGCAGCTCGGTACGGGACAGAAAGATCTCTATGCGATTCCCGGTACACCGCCGTCTCTTTTTGAGACAATCAAGGGCGATGCGTTCGCACCGCGTAATCAGTACGCCATGAAGGTGGACTTTGAGTTGGAGCCCCCGATGTTTCAGGTTTCTCCCACGCATTTCGTCAAGTCATGGCTCGAACATCCGGATGCGCCGAAGGTGGAGAAGCCGGCGGTCATTCAAAATCTGCACGAGCGCATGGTGCAAATGACCTCGAAGGGAGGAGACTACAGTGACGACAACTATTGATAACACGAATCAGCCGCAAGTGAATAAGCCGGATGATGATCGTGAAATTCTCCTCGATGTCCGCGGATTGGAAGTGACGTTCCGCAATAACGGCAAAAAGTTTCGTGCAGTAAAAGATGTTTCCTTCCAGATTTTCAAAGGAGAAAAATTCTCTTTGGTCGGAGAATCCGGTTCCGGAAAAACGACGATCGGACGCGCGATCATCCGCTTGCATCCTACGTCCGCAGGCGAGGTGTATTTTAAGGGCAAGAAGATCAACGGCAATCTGTCGCGAAAGGAACAACATGATCTTGTTCGTGACATTCAGATGATTTATCAGGATCCGGCTGCATCGCTTAATGAGCGCGCCACCGTAGATCACATTGTTGCTGAGGGTCTCGATAACTATAAGCTCTATAAGGATAGTTCCGAGCGGGCGAACAAGGTGGATCAAGCGTTATCGTCAGTCGGTCTGTTGCCGGAACACAAATCGCGTTACCCGCATGAGTTTTCCGGCGGTCAGCGTCAACGTATTGGCATTTCACGTTCCATCGTCATGCGTCCGGATTTCATCATCGCGGACGAGCCGATTTCGGCGTTGGATGTGTCTATTCGTGCGCAAGTGCTGAACCTCATGAACAAGTTCCGCGAAACCGAGGGCATTACGTATCTCTTCATTGCTCATGACCTTTCGGTGGTTCGATATTTCTCCGATCGTATCGCCGTCATTCACAACGGCCGCATCGTGGAAATTGCCGAAACAGAAGAGCTTTTCGCGCATCCGATGCATCCGTATACGCGCTCCCTTCTGCAGTCGGTGCCGATTCCGGATCCGCTGATTGAAAAGGACAAGAAACTTGTCATCTATGATGAAAGTTCACGTGACTTTTCCGGCGAGAAGCCGAAGCTGCGCGAACTCGTTCCCGGCCATTTCGTCTTTATGAATGACCGTGAAAAAGCCGAATATCTCATTTCCTACGAAAAGCGTACCAAGAATTTGCAATAATAGTTTCGTACGAAATCGCTCATCGTAATCGTGAAAGCCGCCGAAGTCATGCTTCGGCGGCTTTTGTTTGTTCGAAGGTATTTGATGAAGGGGGTGACATATGGGTCGACGTCTCTTACAGAACCTAATAGCGGTTATAGAGTGGTTTCAATAAATTCGGCAAAACCACTCTACCGATGCTGGACTTTCGGTAGAGTTGATTCTGTAAATCTGGCAAAACCACTCTACCGATGCTGGACTTTCCGTAGAGTGGTTTCAGTAAATTCGGCAAAACCACTCCACAGGTGTCGGACTTTCGGTAGAGTTGGTTCTGTAAATTCGGCAAAACCACTCTACAGGTGTCGGACTTTCGGTGGAGTGGTTTCAGTAAATTCGGCAAAACCACTCTACCGATGCTGGACTTGCGGTGGAGTGGTTTCAGTAAATTTGGCGAAACCACTCTACAGGTGTGGATATTGTTGTAGAGTTGATTTTATGAAATCAGCAAAACCACTCTACAGGTGTTAGACTTGCGATAGAGCTGATTCTATGAATTTAGCAAAACCACTCGACAAAGATGCGACTGAAGTAGAGCGGAATCTATGGCATTGACGAAACCGCTCTACCAGAGTTCTGTGGCGTATTCTTTCTTTTCGTAGTTACGCTGATATGGAGAAAATATGCAGGAAAATACGAAGGACTAATTTTCATACATTATTTACTATTACTTAATTTTTGACAGAAAATGTGACCCTATATGAGGTAGCATGAAAAAATATATCCACAAGAAAAATAATAATTATCACAGGATGCCGGGTAACCTTCCATTGCGTATTCTGACCTGCTGAATGCGGGACGAATGTCAAGCGCTTATCGATAATTTGTTTATCCACAGGAATGTGGATAACTTGTTGATAAAAAAGGCATGATTCAGGCGAAAACTGGCTTTTTCCACCATGGATTTCCTATTTTGTCCACATATCCACACTCGGTGAAGGATGAATAGTGAATGGGAAAAGAAACCATATTTATTCAATCGTTGCGATAGGGACATAAGACGAAATGAAATATACACTTATTCATTCCGGGAAAAGTTTTTCAGAAAGCGAACGTTTTCATGAAATTGGGGTAAACAGGTCATAACGAGGAAGGGGGGAAGTCATGAAGATTACGTATTACGGAAAAAACATCAATTTGCGCGACAACACGAAAAAGGATATCGATAAAAAAGTATCCCGCCTGAACAAATATTTCCAGGACGATGTGGAGGCAAGGGTTACCGTCTCACAAGAAAAATCCGGAATGCGGTGTGAAATAACCATCCCCATTCCCGCATCAGGAACCATTCTTCGTGCCGATCAGGTAGAGGATGAGTTGCTGGATGCGGTAGACGCCTGCATCAGTGCCCTGGTTTCGCAAATTCGCAAATACAAGACAAAACTGGAACGTCAGCGCTACGCTAAGAACGCCATCCGCTTTGCTGAGGTAGAGGAGCCCGCGCCGGAAGAAGCAATTCCGGAGGGTGTGGATATTGCACGTACCAAGGAAATTGACGTTCTGCCCATGAGTGCCGAGGAAGCGGTGGATCAGATGGAACTGCTGGGCCACGACTTTTTCCTCTATCTGGATATGGATCGTGATCGCATCTGCTGCGTCTATAAGCGCAAAGCCGGCAACTACGGATTGTTGGTTCCGACGAAGTAAGTGACCGGTCAAAAAAGGGAAGTACCGAAAAAAATCGAAGTAGACGATAAAAGTCGAAAAGTATCGCTAACGATGAACAAAAGTCGCTCGGAAAGCAAGAAGGCGGGCGTTAACGAAAGAGGAGCACCGGTCAAACGACCGGTGCTCCTCTTTGCTGTGGTGGAGTTCATCTGTTCCGTGCGAAAGAACATATTTGGTTGAATTCACGCAAGGGTTGAAATTGTAAAATGTCTTTGCTGTTCCGCGCGAAATTCATTTGCGTATCGGCGATCAGCCGATGCCGCCGAGAATCGCACCCGCAATGAGCGCGATTAAGGCCGCTGCACAATAGAAATATTTGCCCAGGGGATAGAACCAGTTGCCGATGGGTTTTTCGCTGCCCTCATTGACGGCATGCAGCGCGGTTTCTTTCTTGAGCACCCAGAAGAACATGATGCCGGCCAAGAGCGCACCGAAGGGGCAAAGGTAAATGGAAACCATATCCATCCACTGGGATGTCCAGGGTTGAATCATGATAGCGACGATTGCCCCGAGGACGCCGATGGTGACAACGGCAGGCAGGCGCTTGAATTTGAATTTTTCCTGTAGGAAGGCAACCGGCGCCTCATAGAGATTGATCTGCGAGGTGACACCGGCAAATAAAACACAGATGAAGAAGATCATTCCTACGATGCGGCCGCCGGGCATGCCGTTAAACACGTTCACGAGATAGATGAACATGAGTCCCGGCCCGCCATCGACGTTGTTGATTTCGGATCCGAGCATAACCGCCATGGCCGGAATGATGACGAAGGCAGCCAGGTGGGCGGCGATGGTATCAAAGAGCGCGACGTTGAATGCCGAGGAAGGAATGGATTCTTTCTTGGACAGGTAGGAACCGTAGATGACGGAACCGTTGCCGGCAACGGAAAGCGAGAAGAATGCTTGACCGAAGGCGAAAATCCATACCTTGGGATCGGCAAGGCCTTCCGGATTCAGAGTGAAGATGAATTTGTAGCCTTCGCCGGAACCGGAAAGGGTTCCAATATAGATCGCAAGACCGACAAAGAGAACGAAGAGCAACGGCATCATGATCTTGTTGGCTTTTTCAATACCGCCGGAAACACCCAGGCTCATAATCGCGAGGGATACAAAGAGGCCGAGTAACAGCCATATCCCGTTACCGACGCCGAAAATGCCGCCGGAGACCATCATCTGAATGGCTTCACTGAAGGTTTCCGCTTCGGGAGCAATGGAGCCAAAAGAGCCACCGATGGCCGACATTTCCGTTCCCAGCGCGTAGAGATCTCCGTTGATGCCCATCCAGCAATACTTGAAAATCCAGCTCATGACGACGGTATAGCCAATGGCAAGCATCAAGGCGCCAACGATGGGGATGGCGCCAAACACTTCGCCGAGACGGCGGTTGCCGGTACGTTCTTCGGTAGCCATGCCGAAGGCTCCCACCGGACCGGCTTGGGCCATACGTCCAAGCGCAAACTCCTCAATGATGCCCGTAGAGCCGATGAGCAACACAAAGAGCAGATAGGGCAGAATGAACGTCAAGCCGCCATATTTCTGTACCAAAATCGGGAAACGCCAAATGTTTCCCATGCCCACGGCGGATCCGATACAGGCGAGGATGAATCCCCAGCGAGACACAAATCCATCGCGTTTTTCGACCTGAGCAGCATGCGTTGTGGCATTTGGGTTAGTCATAAGACACCTCTTTTTTCTTCGCTATTTTTCTTCGTTCGGATACGGTTCGAGGAAGGCATGGAAGTGACGCATGGGCAGGTTGTGTCCCCAGGTGATGCGCATATTCGGGATGCTTTCCCGGTCTTCATAGAGCTGTTTGACGGCGGCAATCACGTAATCCAGATGTTCTTGGGTTAAGCGACTGCGGTCGATGGCAAAACGCACGACGTTGGCGACTTCGGCCTGTTGTTCCGGAGTCTTGAGGTCGTATTCCATCGAGAAATCGCCCAGCTCGGCCACACGGATGCCGTAGCGACGGATGAGTTCCAGGGAGAAGCCTTCACCGGCAAACGATTCATGATCGCGTTTGCCGTCAAAGAAGGTGTCCATATTGATGTATACGGCATGGCCACCTGCCGGCAAAACGACGCCTTTTACACCAGCATTGTAGAAGCCCTGTGCCAGATATTCGGCTTGCGCGACGCGTTCCTGCATGTAATGGAAATCGCAGCTTTCATAGAGTCCGACCGCCAGCGCCATGATGTCGTGGCCACTCATTCCGCCGTAGGAGTCGTTGCCGTAGCAGGAGATTTGCTTTACTTTCAGCAGGACACCGACGTCCCTTTTGACGGATCCGTCTTCGTTGAAGTCGCAGAATTTCTGCCAGAAAAGGCCTTTGTCGCGGAAGGCGAGCATACCACCCATGTTGGCATGGCCGTCTTTCTTGGCGGACATAGCGAAGACGTCGCAATACTGGAACATTTCGGTTGCAATTTCGGCAATGGACTTGTCGGCATAGCCTTCTTCATTCATCTTGATGAAATACGCATTTTCCGCCCAGCGTGCTGCGTCGAAAACGACCGGAATCTCATAGGAATGGGCAACCTCGTTAATGGCCTTGAGGTTCGCCATCGAGACCGGCTGTCCGCAAACGGGGTTGTTCGTCACACAGCAGAAGACCAAAGGGACATTTTCCGGTCCGACGCCTTCAATGAGCCGCTTTAGTTTCTCGATATCCATGTTGCCTTTGAACGGATTCTTTTCGTACTTTCCACCTTCCGGCACTTCCCACAGCAGTTCCTTGTTGTAGAGGTTTCTCGGGATGGAGCCCATTTGTTTAATATTGCCTTCGGTGGTGTCAAAATGGCCATTGGACGGAATGGTGAATTTCTTTCCGGGATGGCGTTCGTTGAGAATATTTCGCACAATTTCCATCAACACCGATTCGGCTGCGCGTCCCTGCTGGATGATAAAGCTGTTCGGACGCTCCATTTGTGCGGCGCCGCCGTTAAAGAAATTGCCTTCGTACTCCTGCAGATAGACTTCGTCCATCATCTTTTCGACGTCTCGGCAATCTGTGCGCACCAGGTCGAGCACTTTTTTCCAGTTCTTTTCTCCGCCACGTTCGAAAATATCGCGGAACGTATCCAACAGCACATAGTAACCGGTGTTGCGGCCATAGGCCTCATCACCGAGAAAGAGCGCCGCCCACTGGGTATTGGTCATTGCCGTCGTACCGGAGTCGGACAGCATATCGACGCTGAGCATTCCTGACGGAAACGCGAATTCGTTGTAATGCGTAGCCTTTAATGCCCGTTCACGTTGCTCGACAGTCACTTCCGGCAGATCACGAACGACATAGGAAAAATGATGCGGTGTGGGAACAGATAATTCATACTTTTTCATAGGAAAATACCTCCAGTTTGACGCATGGCGTCGTGTGCGGAGGTACCCCGGTCATCGCGGCCCGTAAGTTTCGGGACGGTCGACTGGCGGACAGTACCTGATAGAATAAAAAAACAATCCCTGTCCAACGCGTGTGGCCTTTCGCGCGTTGCAGGTTGCGTGCCGGCCGATAGATAGTGTAGTCGGCTTTGTGTGCTGTGCGCTCATTTCACGGCATTAAGCACGTATTGAGCGCAGGGTTTCCGGCACATCGTTCGCGCAGATGATTCGAGCGCAGGTTGCGAGAATCGTTCGAGCGAATGGTTGCGCGAATTGTTCGAGCGCATGGTTGCGCGAATTGTTCGAGCGCAGGACAGCGCGTTGAATGCGTAGGGGAAACGATTTCCCCTTGATAGTAAGCCTCCTTTCCATGTGCTTTTGACCAAGATTTCACGATTTCATTTTAGTCCATCCGGAATTCCTTCGTCAATAAAGTCAGGTATGGCTCTCAGCCGTTTGTCACTGGCTTTTTCGCGTCCGGAAAAAGCCGTACCGTTTACGTGCACCGACTCCTTCGCACCTGGGTAAAGCCGTGCGGTTTACGTGCTCTGACTCCTTCTCGCCCGGATAAAGCCGTGCCGTATATGTGCGCCGACTCCTTCTTGCCAGGGTAATGCCGTCCCCTCTACTTGTCGCCGACTCCTTCTCGTCAGGATAATGCCGTCCCCTCTACTTGTCGCTGACTTCTCCTCGCCAAGGTAATGCCGTCCCGTCTATTTGTCGCCGACTTCTCCTCGTCAAGGAAAAGTCGCCCCATCCGCTCGCCGCTGGCTGCTCCTCGTTCCTTCGCTGTGCGTCCTATTTCTGCGGTCGGGACTCGTCGAAGGAGTGGCTCACGAACGGGACGACTTTGCAGGGCGAGCGTCGCTGGGAGTGGGGTTGGCTGTGCGGCTTTAGCCCATAAAATATGCGCGACCCTGGCTGGACGGAATGAAATGCAGTAGCCAGGGTTGATTCTTGTAGCTGAACCCTGGCCGGCAATAAAAAAGTTGTTCAGCCAGGGTTGATTTTCATTTTTGGCCCCTGGCTGGGAGAAGCAAAGAGCCGTAGCCGGGGTTTCATTTTACTCGTCAGACCCTGGCTACGGAAAACAATGACATGTCCCCCAAAAAGTAGAGCCTTAACGAACAAAAAGATACAATGAAGAAAGGCTTAAGGAGGATGACATGACACGGCGGAGATACACGAAATCTTTTCGAAAACGCGTAGTGGAAGAGGCGCTAAAGCCGGAATTCGAAGGCAAAGAATTCCTTGTTGCAGAGAAGTACCATATCCAAACCTCAACGCTTTTGCGCTGGATAGATTTATATCACAACTACGGGGAGATGGGCTTAGCGGATAATATCCAACAGTTTCACAAGAAAGAGAGCACATTAACCCGTGCGCAGAAGCAGATGGAAGCCGCTAAGGACAAAGAAATCGCGGAATTAAAAGAGGAGATTGCCATCTTAAAAAAAGCCGCGGCCTTTCTAGCCAAGATGCCCCGAGACTAAAGTTTGCATTCATGTATCGCTTTCGTCATGAACATGCAATTGCTAGAATGGCCAAAGTTATCGAAGTCTCTGAAAGTGGCTATTACAAGTGGAAGAACGCACAGAACGCGCAGACACTGCGTCAAATTGAAAACATGCAGCTCTCAAAAGAGATCGGAAAAATTTACGATCAGAGCAAAGCCGTTTATGGGATACGAAAGGTCACAGCGGAGTTGAATTTCCAACGACAGAAGGTAGGAAAGTCGCCGGTGAATCACAAGCGTGTAGAACGCATCATGCGGGAAAATCATTGGCATTCCCGGGTACGGCGAAAATTCCTCGTCACCACCGACTCTTCGAAAACAAGGAAGCCGGCCGACAATCTCCTCCAAAGAGATTTTGTGGCCAAAGCGCCGGGAGAGAAGTTCATCAGCGATACCACCTATGTCCCAACGCCACAAGGAACCCTTTATGTTGCGGTAATTTTAGACCTTTATGGACGATACCCGTTGGGTTTGGCCATGAGTACAAAAAACAACAAACAATTAGTGATGGAATGCCTGGATGATGCGCTGGCAAAGCATACCTTAAAGCCGGGCTGCATTGGCCATTCCGATCGGGGGTCGACCTATGCTTCCGAGGACTACCAAAAGCTTCTAAGAGAGAACAATATCCGCTGTAGCATGAGTAGGAAAGGAGACTGTTGGGACAATGCAGCGATGGAAAGCTTTTTTGGTAAGATGAAAACCGAATGGCTTTACAAGATGCCACAAACCATTCGCGAAGCAAGGAAGCTAATCTACGAATATGTATGGGCCTTCTATGCGAAAGAAAGAAGGCATGCGACAAACGGATACCAAACCCCTTACGAGGCTTATTACGGATGAGGTAGAAATGATAATTCTACACTCTACCATTTGGGGGACAGTTCACAACATGCGCCAGCCAGGGGCAGGTAAGCTATTTTGAGCCCTGGCCGGCAATAAAAAAGTTGTTTAGCCAGGGTTGATTTTCATTTTTGGCCCCTGGCTGGGGGAAGCAAAGAGCCGTAGCCGGGGTTTCATTTTACTCGCCAGACCCTGGCTACGGAAAAAAACATGCGCCAGCCAGGGGCAGGTAAGCTATTTTCAGCCCTGGCTGCGAGGAATAACATGCGCCAGCCAGGGTTGAGCACCTTATTCTGGCCCTGGCAAGGGGATGTAATTTTTCGCAGCCAGGGTTGGGTAGCGGTGCGCCGCAAAAAAAGGATATTGGCGGCGCGGTTGAAGAAGTGGAGCCGCCTTCGGCGGCGTTTTCAAACCGCCGGCCGTAGGCCGGCACCTTATTAACTCGCTGCGGATAACGAAGTTTGGCCTATAAAATATGCACGACCCTGGCTGGCTGAGGTGAAATGCGGTAGCCAGGGCTTCATTTCACCGCAAAATCCTGGCTAAGTGAAAAAAAGTTTCTCAGCCAGGGTTGATTTTCCTTCTTGGACCCTGGCCGGGTGAAATGAAATGCGGTAGCCAGGGTTTCTTTTTGCTCGCCTGACCCTGGCTATGGAAAAAATATGCGTCAGCCAGGGTCGATTGGGTTCTATTTTACCCTGGCTGGGTGGCATGAAAAGTCGTAGCCAGGACTACTTTTCGCTGCGCGACCCTGGCTGATTGAAAGGAAAAGCTGCAGCCAGGGGCGGGTAAGCTATTTTGAGCCCTGGCTGCAAGGAATAACGTGCGCCAGCCAGGGCTGGGTACCCATTTCCGATCCTGATAGAGGGATCAAATTTTTACCAGCCAGGGTCAAGACGGGAGGTACGCCGCAGAAATAAACAATCACTACACACTTGACGCCACAATAGGACATAAGTGGCGCCTTTACCCTTCGCTCTCCAAGTCTTCTTATGATTTCAAGCCGGTAAAACTTTGCTCCGTCTCACAGCGAAACCAAGCCATTCACACGGCGCAGTGCGGTTAGACCTCCCGATCAGTCCACTTAAAAGCCTCCTCCCTATACGGCCGAAGGCCGGCTAACCCCTCGCCCGCCACCTCGCAAAATCGGCCCGTCCGTGAGCCGCATCTTCGACGAGCCCCGACTGAAAAAAGGAAGCGTAGCGCAGGGACGAGGAGAAGCCAGCGGCGAGCGGACGGGGCAGTTTTGCCTTGACGAGGAGAAGCCGGAACCTCGCGCACAGGATGATTTTGCTTTTCTCCAAAGTCTTTACACGAGAGGGCGCTAAAATGCTATGATAGGAGTGTTGTAATGCAACGTACAAGGGAGTAGATATGGGCTTATTTGATTTTTTAACGAAATCCTTCAGTGAAAAGGAAATTGATAAAATACGTCCTCAGGTGGACGCGGTGCTGGCGCTGGAACCGGAGATGGAAAAACTCTCGGACAGCGAGCTGCGGGCGAAAACAGAGGAGTACAAGAAGCGCTATCAGGGTGGTGAGACGCTCGATGCATTGCTGCCGGAGGCGTTTGCCACGGTTCGGGAGGCGGCATGGCGAGTGCTGGGGATGAAGCCGTATCCCGTTCAGATCATCGGTGGAATCATTCTGCATCAGGGGCGCATCGCGGAGATGAAGACCGGTGAAGGAAAAACGTTGGTGGCTACGATGCCGGCGTATCTGAATGCATTGGCGGGTGAAGGCGTGCACATCGTTACCGTTAACGACTACCTGGCACAGCGCGACGCCGAATGGATGGGAAAAGTACATCAGTTCCTGGGTCTCAACGTGGGGGTGGTTTTGCAGCCCATGGAACAGGAAGAACGTAAGCATGCGTACAATGCCGACATCACCTATGGTACCAATAACCAGTTTGGTTTTGACTATCTGCGTGATAACATGGCCATTTATAAATCCGGCGTGGTGCAAAGAAAACTGCATTATGCCATCGTCGACGAAGTCGACTCCATCCTCATTGATGAGGCGCGTACGCCATTGATTATCTCTGGCATGGGCGATCCGTCCACTGAGATGTATTCGCGTGCAGATGTGTTCGTGCAAACATTGGAAGGACGTGTGCTGGATCCGAACGAAGAGCTCAACAAGCTGGATTCACTTTTGGAAGAGCATAAGCTGGAAACGGTCGACTATGTGGTGGATGAAAAGCGCAAAACGGCAAACCTTACCGAACAAGGAAACGGCAAAGCAGAAGCCTATTTCCATGTAGAAAACATCTCCGATCCGAGTCACATGGAGCTCATGCACTACATCAATCAGGCACTGAAGGCGCGAACCACGATGCGCCGCGATATTGACTATGTGGTCGACAACGACGAGGTCAAAATTGTTGACGAGTTTACCGGTCGTATTATGGAGGGACGTCGTTATAGTGAAGGTCTTCATCAGGCGATTGAAGCCAAAGAAGGCGTTACCATCAAGAGTGAGTCGAAGACGCTTGCGACGGTTACCTTCCAGAACTTCTTCCGTATGTATGAAAAGCTGGCCGGCATGACCGGAACCGGTCTTACCGAAGCGGATGAATTCAGCGAAATTTATCACATCGATGTGATTGAAATTCCAACCAACAAGCCCATTGCTCGCATTGACCGCGAAGACGCGATCTATGCCCATGAAGAGGAAAAATTCCGCGCCATCGTGCGGGAGATTCAGGAAATTCATGCCACGGGGCAACCGATTCTGGTCGGCACCGTCGATATCGAGACGTCCGAAAAGATCTCCAAGATGCTCAAGAAAGCCGGCATCAAACATCATGTTCTTAATGCCAAACAGCATCGACACGAAGCGGAGATTGTCGCGCAAGCTGGTCGCTTCGGCGAAGTGACCATCGCGACCAATATGGCCGGTCGTGGTACCGATATTGTGTTGGGCGGCAATGCCGAGTGGATGGCGAAAAAACAGATGGAAAAAGACGGCGACAGTGCGGAGCTCATCGAATGGGCAGACAGCTTCCGTCATGTCGAGCCCGAAGAAACCTTCCCGGCGAATAGTGCCGGCGAAGAGAGTGAAGAAGAGGCCTGGATTACCGGACGCGAAATTCTGGATGCCCGGGAAAAGTTCCAGCGCCTGAAGAAAGAATTTTCCATCGAAACCAAAGAAAATGCGGAAAAGGTGAAAGCCGTCGGCGGACTGTTCATTCTGGGTACTGAGCGCCACGAGGCAAGACGTATTGATAACCAGCTGCGCGGTCGATCCGGACGACAGGGCGATCCCGGAACATCCCAATTCTTCATCTCACTGGAAGATAAGCTCATGCGCCTCTTCGGCAGTGAGCGGATGCAGAAATTCGTGGAATCGGGAGCTTTCCCGGAGGATGAACCCCTCCAGGCGGGTATCCTGACGAAATCCATCGAACGAGCACAGAAGAAGGTGGAATCCAACAACTTTGCTACTCGTAAACAGGTGTTGGATTACGACAACATCATGAACATGCAGCGCAACACCGTCTACGGTGAGCGCAACCGCGTACTGAACGGCGAAGATATGCGCGACGAAATTGTCGAAATGATTCACGGTGTGGTTTCCGATGCCGTTGACAGTTTCTGTGGAGTAGATATACCGCCTGAACAGTGGGAAATGGAAGGCTTGTTTAATTATCTGAACAACATTTTTCTGCCCAAGGGCGCGGTGGCCGTTGGCCAACTCCAAGGCATGAAACCGCAAGATCTCAAGGATCAGCTCATTCATATTGCCGACGATCTCTACGCCCGCAAAGAAGAGGAAATTACGCCTTCTGTCATGCGTGAGGTGGAGCGCATGGTGCTTTTGCGTGCGGTGGATACCAAGTGGATGGATCACATCGATGCGATGGATCAGTTGCGCAAGGGCATCGGCATTCGTGCCATGGGCAACGAAGATCCGGTGCGTGCCTATGCCAATGAAGGCTACGATATGTTTAACGCGATGAACGAATCCATCCGCGAAGAGACGGTGCGTGTGCTCTATCACATCGAACCGCCGAAGCGTGAGGTGGTCCGTACCGCGGTGGCGACCCCGACGCGTGCTATCGGTGCAGGCGACGAAGCCGAGCCTGAAAATCGCACCTTCGTGCGCAAGAACAAGAAGATCGGACGCAATGATCCCTGCCCATGCGGCAGCGGCAAGAAATACAAGAACTGTCACGGTCGTTTTGACCGGTAAAGAGAAAACCGCTGCCGGCGCGATAGAATCAATGCGTGTGAGCCGTTGGTGCGGTATTTAATCGTTTTACGCTACGTTGTAGCAACGAGCCGGCCGCGGCATTGCCGGACGCAACGATTTCGGCAACGTGGCCATAGCGAAGGAGGAAGCATGGAACTGTATGAAATGCGACAGCATCTGGAAACCGTCCGGGTGCATTTGAGTGAGTTAAGGAGTTCTCTTTGACATTGCCGGCTTAGAGGAATCCGTCAAAGCGTTAAGCCAAAAGACAGTAGAGACCGATTTTTGGAATGACTCCGATGCGGCGCAAAGCGTGATGGTGGAGCTTAACGGCAAAAAGGCGAACGTCGATGCCTATCAGGAAATCGAGACAGCCTATGAAGATCTGAACGGACTGGTGGAACTCTTTAGTGAAGACGAATACCAGGAAGAAAAAGACGATTTGACCGACGCGTTGGCGCAGATGGAAAAAAAGCTGGAGGCGCTCTCCAAAAAAGCGCTGCTTTCCGGCGATTACGATGCCAACGACTGCTACCTTTCCATTCATGCCGGATCAGGGGGTACCGAAGCTATGGACTGGGCCGGAATGCTTATGCGTATGTATGAGCGCTGGTTCCAGACCAAGGACTGGAAGGTGACACTAACCGACATCAATACGGAAGAAACGGGCGGTATCAAGTCAGTGCAATTTGAGATTAAGGGCTACGATGCCTATGGCTATTGCAAAGGTGAAAAGGGGGTACATCGCTTGGTGCGTATCTCGCCGTTTGATTCGCAAAGCCGCCGCCATACCTCGTTTGCGAGCGTGGACGTCTATCCCGTTCTGAAGGACACGGGCGAAATTCAGATCGACGACAAGGACATCAAGGTGGATACCTATCGTTCGTCCGGAGCCGGCGGTCAGCATGTCAACACCACCGATTCCGCCATCCGCATTACGCATTTGCCGACCGGTGTGGTCGTCACGTGTCAAAATGAACGTTCCCAGATTCAGAACCGTGCCAAAGCGATGGAGATGCTCATCGCCAAGCTCGTACAGATTAAGGAAGAGGAACACCGCGAAAAGATCGAGGATATTCAAGGATCCTATAAACAGATCGCGTGGGGATCCCAGATTCGTTCCTATGTGTTTCAACCGTATACGATGGTAAAGGACCATCGTACCGGTGAGGAGACGGGCAACATTGAAAAAGTGATGGACGGCGATCTCGATCCGTTTGTGGACGCGTACCTGAACTGGCATGCCCAGCAGGAAGCGAAGGGAGAATAACATGAGAATGAAACGCTTCTATATGCCGACGCTGCGCGAAGTGCCGGGGGATGCGGAAGTCCCCAGCCATCAGTTGCTTCTGCGTGCCGGCATGATTCGCAAAGCCGCTTCCGGCATTTATACGTATTTGCCGCTTGGCTATCGTGTCGTACGCAAGATTGAAGAGGTGGTACGCGAAGAGATGGATCGGGCGGGCGCCCAGGAAATTCGCGTATCGAACTTGCAGCCGAAAGAGATCTGGGAAGCCTCCGGTCGTTGGGACACCTTCGGCCCGGAAATGTTCAAGTTGACGGATCGCCACGAAAAGGAGTTCGCTCTCGGCCCCACGGCGGAAGAATACTTTACCGACTTAGTAAAAGAAGAATTGCGCAGCTATAAACAGTTGCCGCTCAACCTCTATCAGATCGGCTGGAAATACCGCGATGAGAAGCGTCCGCGCTTCGGCATCAACCGTTCCTGTGAGTTTCTGATGAAGGATGCCTACACCTTTGATATTGATCAGGAAGGGCTGGAAGCCGCCTATCAAGTGATGTGGGATGCCTATGTACGTGTTTTTGATCGTCTGGGCATCAACTACCGCGTCGTGCAGGGCGATTCCGGCGCCATGGGCGGCCGTGTGTCGCATGAATTTACTGCACTTTCGGAAATCGGTGAGGGCGTCATCGTCTATGCGGAAGGCGGCTATGCCGCGACAGATGAAAAGGCGTCTATGCAGAAGCCGACGTATCCGGCGGAAGAACCCTTGCCGGTCGAGTCGCTTGACACACCGAATGCCCATACGATTGAGGAGTTGGAAGACTTTTTGCACATCCCGGCGCACAAGATGATCAAGGCCATTTGTCTGCGCGTTAGCGGCGAACCCGTGTTCGTCTTTATGCCGGCGGAGCGTGAACTCAATATGTCCAAGCTCATCGCCTATTTGCACAAACCGGAGCATGAAATTGAGATGCTCGACGATGAAACCATCGAACGTGTGACGGGCGCCCCGGCAGGCTTTACCGGTCCGGTCGGTCTTCCCGATACGGTGCGCACCATTTTAGATGCCGCCGTCACGACGCGTGCAAACCTCGTCTGCGGCGCGAATAAGGCGGATACACACCTGAAAAATGTCAATTTCGGCCGTGATTTTGACGGTGAAATTGCGGAGGATCTCTGGATGGTTGCCGAAGGTGATCTCGACCCCGTTCATGGCAATCCGCTGCAGTTTGCCCGCGGCATCGAAGTGGGCAACATCTTTCAGCTCGGAACAAAATATTCCGAAGCCCTCGGCGCAACGGTATTGGACGAAAACGGCGTCGCGCGTCCGCTCGTGATGGGCTCTTACGGCATCGGCATAACCCGTGTGGTTTCGGCCATCATCGAACAAAATCACGATGAGAAGGGCATGATTTGGCCGCTCATCGCTGCTCCGTATCACGTGATGATTACCGTGATGAAAACCAAGGATGATGCCCAGATGCAGCTTGCCGACGCGCTCTACGAGCGCCTTGAAAAGGAAGGTGTCGAGGTTCTTCTCGACGACCGTGACGAGCGTCCGGGCGTGAAATTCAATGATCGTGACCTCATCGGGATTCCGCTGCGCATCACCGTCGGCCGCAACGCCGCCGATGGCATGGTGGAATACTCCACTCGCCGTGAAATGACCAACGAGGATGTGTCGGTGGAAGAGGCTGTTTCGCGCGTGGTTGCTGCGGTCAAAGAGATGTAACGTTGGAGAAACCACGGCTTCGCACGTTGCGACGGTGAGAGGTAAGCCTTAGAGAAGGCTGCCATTTCTTGCGTCGTTTTCACCATGGAGGCGCTACAAAAGTAGAAAAAGCGGAAAGAATTTATCCATTAAAAAGGAGCCATTAGCTAAACTGGCCTCCTCAAGTTAGGCTTTTTGGTCTAACATTGGGGGCAGTTCAAACACGGCTCCTTTTTCGTTCCGTTTCTTCGATTCTGAATCGCGTTACGGGATCAGCAGGCTGAACGTGTAACTCACCAGATTGGCAATTACGGCATAGCGAACGGGATGCTGTTCTTTCGGCAGTTTTCTGCGGTAGAGAAAAGCTTCGATGCCGAGGACAAGGGCTTCCAGGGGAAGCAACAAGACAGGACGCATGACCTGCATGATGCCGGTTGTCCCCAGTCGGAAACCGATGAACCATAAGCCGAGATGGAGAAGCGCCTGCGTGCCGAGATTCACAAGCGCGATGTAGCGGAGTGACGTTGCCTTTCGGATTCCCAGCAGGTAGGCGACGGCGAGCTCAATCAGGATCGTGCCGACGATCAGCGCCAGAAGCTTCGGAACATCCGCCAGATAGTCATAGCGGAAACGAATGTCGGTGATGCGGTCTTCTTTTACGGTGACGGTATACTCATTTTGTAAAGCGTGGCGCGTGAGCGGCGCACTCAGCAAAAAATGATCCGCTTTCTCGTCATAAAGGAGGATGCGAAAAGTTTCCGGCGGATAGTAGCCCCAACGAAAATCGCGAGGGGCCGCTTCCGCTACATAGCCTAAAAAATAATAGTCTTCGGGAAGTGAAAACTGCTGGAATTTTTGCTGAATGGAATCCGGCGCATCGGTGGTCCAGACCTTATTCGCTCTCCATGGACCATATTCTGCAGAGGAAGATAACAAGGTTGCGTAGTAGCGCTTGTCCGATCCGGTAATATGCACCGAGACGTAGGGCTTAGGCCCCATATCGGCGTGGGATAGGGAAGGACACAGCAGAAATAGAAGCAGCAACACAACAAAAAAGCGACGTTTCACGGCAACCTCCTTTTCCGCATTTTTAAGATCATTATATCCGTTTTTTTAAGATCATTATAACGGAAGGGAAACATGGAGAAAACCGAAAACGTCGCGGTTTCTTAGTTTGTTCAGGCGCGCGCGTTGGACGCATCAGTTCGCTGCTTCATGGGCAGGGCAAGAGCTTCCGGTTTCGGCAGACGCAGCTCAAATTGTCCGACCACAAATGACGAGATGAGGGTCGTAAGAAAGGACCACAGCAGGTTTTGTGCCGGCAGGTAGACGAAGAAGGATAGGCCAAGGACTACCGCGTCGCTGATGAAGTACGCTCCGCTTAACGATAGTGATGTGCGCTTTTTGAGGATCAAGGCAAGGCAGTCGTCTCCACCGGCAGCGCCGCCTCGGGTAACAACAAGACCGCATCCTGCGCCAAGAAGCAATCCACCGACGATGGCCGCCAGATAAGGCGCATTTTCAAGGGACGGTAAAACCGGACCGATCGCGGAAAAAATCTTCAAGGAAGCGGCATAGGAAAGTGTGGAAAACACAGCCTTTTTCAAAAATCCGCGTTCCAAAAGAAGAATGCCCAGCCCATAAAGGGTAAAGTCCAAGACAACGCTCAAAATGGCCGGATCCAGCCCGAAAGCCTTATTCAACAGGACAACGCCACCAAGAACACCGCCTTCGGTAATTCGGGACGGTATATGGATGTTATAGAGGGCAAAAGCCATAGTCAGATTGCCCAGAACCATTAAAAAAAGATCCGAAACGGATAAGTTCATCCACGTCGCAAAACGACGTAGCAGCTGCATGGGCTGATTTCTCCATGACTTTTTCGACAAGAATTTCATAAAGACACCTCGCATTCGCGGACACGGTGTCTTCCGAACCAAAAAAAGATTGCCTTGGCCGTGAGAAGACTCCGTGCTGTACAATCGTGTGGTGGTTGATGCTGTTGTTTGAAATTCTTTCTTGTAAGAACTCTGTCTCCCTCGCCGTTTAATGATTCATCGTGCCACATCAGACAACGCATGAACCCGCTCACAGCCAGGTGTTCAGATAAAAACTACCGCTTAGCGGCACCCACAGGATGTTGCTCATTTCTGTTACGAGAATAGTATAGCACAAATTTATATTATGGAAAAGTGGGGAATTGCGCCGGCATCCGTTCGCGCGCCGCCGGCTTCGCCTCGGCGGGGTGCTTGTAGATGGCATATTTCCGGCTCGCCGAAGATGCGGTGCGCGAACGGATGCCGGCGCGTGGGAGTGCGGGGAAGGCGTGCTGCATGGCGCGGGGGTTGTGTGGTGAAGAGGGCGAGATCTGCTGCGTGGTGCGTCCTTATGGGCAAGGGATGTAAGCGGAGCGCCGCTGGAAACGCTGTTGGCGGCGCAGTTAAAGGCGGAGCGCCGCTGGCAATGCCGTTGGCAGCGCGCGTTTGGTTCATAAACTCTGCGATCCTGGCTGGATAAGATGTAGTGCCTTTGCCAGGGTCAAATTTTTCGTCAAAACCCTGGCTAGTAGGAAAGAAGCTTATCAGCCAGGGTCTACTTGATCTCTTCCGCCCCTGGCTGGAACAAACGAACTGTTGTAGCCAGGGCTTTTTGACATCCGCATAGCCCTGGCCGCGGAGAGCAATGTGTGCCAGCCAGGGTTATGCACGTTGCTCCAGCCTAGCCAAGAAGCGGATCTTTGTCCAGTCAGGGTCGACGAAATGGAGCGCCGCCGGGAATGCTGTTGGCGGCGCCGTTATCGAAGTGGAGCCGCCTTCGGCGGCGCTTTCAATCCGCTGGCCGTAGGCCGGCTCCTTTTAGAACCGCTAAAGCAGGAGATAGTTTAAACTGACGATCATGGATTGGCCTTTATTGATATTTATGGAGTGGAGTTGCCAAAAACGAGGGAAACCCACTACCGTCATGCGCAAACCGGTAGAGGGTTTTTGCTGAACATGAGGAAAACCCACTACCGTCACAGGCGCAAGAGTAGAGGGTTTTTGCCAAAAACGAGGGAAGCCCACTACCGCCATGCGCAAACCTGTAGAGCGTTTTTGTCGAGAATGGCAAAACCACTCTACACACTCTACACCCGATCGTACCATTTTTGCATGACTTGATTTGCATGCTTTAAATGGAAACATGAAGAACACAAATTGAGACGGAAAGGAACCGAATTTTTGAACCAAATCCTTTATACTCTAATTGGCACGGGGTGTACGCTGTGCATGAAGGAAGCATCCGTAGAAAAAGGAGTGAACATGATTGGTCTGAGCGAGCAATTGATAATCTTAGAAAGAAAATACCGCTTCCTTCAGAGAAGTCTTAGGAAATTCCAGCAGCCGAAAAACCAAGGTTGGCTTGAAATCCGTTTGAAACATCATCGCCCTTATTATTATCACTGCTATCACGATGAGAAAAGAGGAAAGTTGACACGAAAATATATTCGTCTCGCCGACATCTCCCTCGCCAAAAACCTTGCCGGCAAAGCGTATTATAAAAAGTTGGAACACCTGCTTGCCGAGCATATTCCGCTGCTTCATCAACTGAATCAAGTCTTTCGCGAGGATGAAATCGATCGGCTTTATGACAACCTGCATGAGGCACGAAAAGATCTATTTTCTCCTCTTCAACCCACGAAAAAGCAAATCCTTGCCCGGTGGATTAAGCAGCCCTTTTCGCCGAATCCGATACCGAAAGCTTCTATAGAGATGAAAACAAAGCGCGGCGAAGTTGTCCGCTCTAAGACGGAAAAGATATTGGCAGATATGTTTTATGATGCCGGTATTCCGTACAAATATGAATGCCCTCTATTTATTCAGAAAGATCGCCCAATTTATCCCGACTTTACGTTTTTGGATCCGATGACCATGGAAGAGATTTATTGGGAACATTTCGGACGGATGGATGATCCGGATTATGCGAACCGCACGCTGGAAAAAATCAAACAATATGAAATAAACGGCATTCATTTAGGCGATCGGTTGTTGGCTTCTTTTGAATCCGGCAAGGTATATTTGAACTACGAATCGGTACGGCAAATTATCGCCAAACGACTAAAATGGTCGGAATAAAATGGAATCGCCGGCCGCAGGCCGGTACTATCAGCCGGCCATGGCCGGCGTCACCTTGGCAATGCTGAGGACATGGACAGTACCAGATGATGCCGACACCATCAGCCGGCCGCAGGCCGGCGTAACCTTCTCGATGCTGAGGACATGGACAGTACCAGAAGATGCCGGTACTATCACTCGGCCCCAGGCCGGTATGACATCCAACATGAAATTAAAAGTCGGCACCTTATCCGACTTTAACCGGATGCAGAAAAACAAAAAAAAGAGAGGATCCGGCTATTACACCGGTATCCTCTCTATAGGGGCTGCTTCTTCAACAACCCTCTCTATTACTTATTATTTTTTTTCTTGTTAAGAACAAAAGCCAAGGCACATATACCGGACATCGCTGCTGCGCCGAGAATGCCGACGTCGCCCGACTTCGGCGCTATTCCTTTAGAGGGATGAGTCGGGGTTGGCGAAGCCGGTTTATTCGGCTTCGATGGTTCACTCGAATCGCCGGGCTTGTTCGGATTCGGTTTATCGGGGTTCGGCTTATCCGGATTCGGCTTATCGGGATTTGGTTTATCCGGATTCGGCGTGTCCGGTTCAGGCGGATTCGGTTTATCCGGATCCGGATTGGGCAGATCGGGTTTGCCCGGTCCTACCGGCGGTGTCGGTTTCTTGTACGTATTCGTAATCACCGGATTATTGTCCTGCGCCTTGGCGACAAGATTACCCTGTCCGTCATTTGTGACGACCACTGTAATGGTATACGCTTTGGTGTCGTAGGTCCAGCCGGAAGCGTGTCCTTTGTTTTCTCGCAGCGTAAAGCGGAACGTTCCTTCTTTCGTAAAGGTAATTGCGTCAAAGCGAAGCTCTTGCTTTTCCCCATCGTTAATGGTTCCGTTCGTTGCTACCGTTTTTGAGGCAACCAAATCGCAGCCTTCCGGATTCGAAGCCTCGGCGGTCAGCACAAAGGAGAATTTTTCCGAAGCATTCTTGCCCTTTACCATTTTGGTGACCGCAAGCGCCTGATCGCCGTCCAATGTTACCGGCTTGGGCGTATCCGGCTGAGGCGGATTCGGATTCTCCTGGTAGCTGTTTACAATGGTCGGATTATTCCCTTCTACTGAGGCTTCCAGCTTGCCCTGCGCATTCTGTGTTACGGTAACGGTAATGGTTTTTTCCGCTTGATCGTACGTCCAATTTGCAGGGGCTGTTCCCGTTTCTTTGACGCTAAAGGTGAATGTGCCTGCCTTCGTGAATTCAATGTCCGCAAAAGGCACTTCTTGTTGCGCATCCTTGGCAATCATGCCCTGCGTCGTCGCCGTCATCGCCTGCAAAGTCGTTCCTTCCGGATTATTCGTCGACGGCGTAAGCGTGAAACTATAGTCCGCTTCGCTGTCATGCCCCTCGACTTTCTTCGTCACTTTCAGCGCATTTTCGCCACCGAGTGTGATGGGATCCGGCGTCCATTCATCCCCTTTAAGCCCCAAAAGGTCAATGTATGCCCCTGCCTGTGTCTTTACGCCAGCATGACGGTGAATATAGTCTGCTAACGACACCTGGTTCATGCCATTCTGAATAACGTCAGCGTCGTTTCCGACCGCCATAACATTCCCAAAAGTCGTAGCAAGAAGATAGGCGAAATTCTTTTCGGCATCGCCGATGGCATATTCGCCAATTTCCTCATTCCAATACGTATCCTGGAAATCGCGCTTGGCGATAAAACCGGTGCCCTCCGAAGCGTCGGTCTTTGCCACGACGCTCACCATCTTATCCTTGACCTGAATTTCCTTTTCCGCCGTGGTAAACACTTTACGGTTGGTGTGCAACTCGCCGTCTTTCTTGCCGACGACCGTGACAAAGTTATTTCCGCTTCCCGCAGAAACATTCGCGGTACGATACAGCTCGTTATCGGCGTTTTCTTTATCGACCAGTAGCGTGGAATTTTTAATGGTCGGCTGGTTCACCTTATGCGCTCCTAACAAAGCAGACCAATACATCGGATTGGGCTGATTCACGTAGTGCGCTATGCCATCCAGGGTTCCACCGTTGGAAAAGCCTACAAATACGCCCCAGTCGTTAAGCAACAAACTTCTCGTGTTGGTAATCGTGGAATTTGTATTGTATGCCATAAATCCGCCGAACACGCCTTTGTTGTTTTGTGCAACAGTATTTTTCCCATTAATTTGATAGTCACAGTTGTCAATCTTCATGCCGATCGCGCGACCGAAGAATCCGCCGGCATACTTATCTTCACCTGTCTCAACGAGGAAATCTTTATCGATAAAGACGGAAGAATTCTTCAGCTCGCCATTTTTACCGAATGCGACTCCCATGCCCACATACAGTGTTGTTTTCGACGCATTGGCTATAGAAACATTGCCGACATACGCACGGCAATTGGTAATCGTCCCTTGCTGATAAGCGGCAATACCGGCGATCAACGGCGTGCCTTTCGCTGCCGTCGCATCGGTCATTTTTACGTCAAGTGACTTTGCCTTCACCACACAGTCTTCCATCGGCTGATCCGCTTCCTGCGTTCCCGCCATTAAGGAGACACTGCCAATCTTCTTTCCGGTGAGCTGGATATCGCCAAATGTCAGACGATTTCCTTTGGTTACACAAGCGTGGGGCGTGTTCTTCGGATTCGTCGCACGCAATTCGCCAAGACCGGAAAACTTCACATAATCGGCATTTGCCGTAATATTGCCGTATGTCACGGTGTTGTCTTTGGCGTTCGTGGCTTCCATCATAAAGGGATAGAGCATCGTATAGGCGTTTGGCGCATTGATGTTCACATCCCCGACGGTAAGGGTGTTTTCTTTTGCACTTACTTCGGGAAGTGTCGGTCTATCCGCGTGCGTTTCGTTTCCGGCATAGGCTTTTTGCGCAAGACCGACAAAGGCAACCTGCGTACTCTTGTCATTCTTGATTTCGACGCCACCCACGGAAATCGTATTCTTTTCCAGAACCTGCAGAAAATCGACGCCGTCTTCTCCATTGCTGCTCCATCCATTCCCAAAGCCAAGCCCCATGGTATTCTTAAATGGCGTATTCATACTCATCTTGCCTTTGACCGTAAATTGGCAATTCGATAGATTTTCATACCAGCCTTTGCTGTTCGTAGACGCACATACATACATCGTTGCAAACCGATCCGTTTGTGGCATAGCGGGATCGGCTTCTACACGAATGTTATTGACTTCAAGGGAAGAATTCATGAACACGCCGATTTCATCGCTGATTCCACTCGCTGCGGGAGCCCCCGCAAACGCCGGATTTGGATTGCCGGCATTCAGCTTGGTCACGATATCCCCATCTACCTTGAGATGCAGGTTCTCCACCCAAGCTTCACCCAAGTCATTCGAAACACCCCAGGCATAGCCGTGCGAATATCCGGTGGCTTGAATATTTCCGCCCACGTGGATGTTGACATTCTCTATATATCCTGCCTGCTTCAGTTTGCTTGTATCCTGTTGTTTATGAATCGCATCGTCTGACGGTGTGCCCGGCGTCGGCATCTTCTTGCCCCAATGGAATGTCAGACCGGCAGCGCCGGATTTCCAATCGACTTCTTTGGGCAGCGTATCCGACCCGATATTGCCGGTTACCTCCAAATCAATGTCTTCCAAAGTCGTTTTTTCCAGATACCACGAAAGGCCGGCGGCAATTTGCCCCTCACGAAATTGATTCACAAAATGGTTGTCGCTATAGATGGTTCCCCACACCTCATCGGATTCAATATTTCCATTGACCTTCACCTTGATGTTTCTTATCAGGGCGCTATGGATATCAAACCCGTTCGCATCCGTTGGGAACTCTGCAAATAAAACCGCTTCGCCGACCAGACCATAGCCTTTAAGGCTTCCCGCGTACTCCACCTGAAGATTTTCCAACGTAAATGCGTGTGCGCGAATCCCCTGGAACAACGGAACCTGCTTTGTGCCGGTAAATGAGATCTTATGGTTATTCCCATTAATGGAGAATTCGCCTTGCTTGTCGTCAAACGACAGCAAGCCATGCGCAATTTCGTCCTGCTTATCGGCAAAATAGGCATCCGATACATCAATGGAAATATCGTTTTGCAACTCGTACTTGCCGGCTTTCAGGAGCAGCGCTTTGGGCTTTGGATTGGTAAAATCGGCAGCATACTCGCCTGTCGTCAAATACGGTTTTAAGTCTTCAAACGAAGAAATCGTAATGGGCGGATCTTCCGCTTTTGCTTGTTGCGGAAAAAGACCAATCAGAAATAACGCGAAAAACGCGCAGAGCAATCCATGTATAAGATTCCGTTTATTATACATGGGAGGGGGGGTACTTTTGCGATTCATTCTAATTCCTCCTTAAAAATATACAGAAATTCTAATGTACACCTCATATTATAGCCCATTTTCAGCCACGTGAGGACAAGGAAAGAAGTATTTGTCAGAGAGAATGCGCACCTCAACGAGTACCCCACCTTGCGTCGCCAGTTTATCCTTGGTGAGGCCAATGTGGTTGTCTAATTTCCGACTCGTCGAAGATGCGACGTAAGGCGGAGCGCAGCCGGGAATGCTGCTGGCAGGGCGGTTGAAGATGGAGCGCAGTCGGGAATGGCGCTGGCGGCGCGGTTGGAAGGAGGAGCGCCGCTGGGAATGGCGTTGGCGGCGCGATTTTGATTCACAAACTATGCGCGTCCCTGGCTGGAGCAAACGAAGAGTCGTAGCCAGGGCTGCTTGACGTTCACCAAACCCTGGCTGCGAAGAATGATGCGTGTTAGCCAGGGTCAAGCATGCTGTTTCGAGCCCTGGCTGGAACAAACGAAGTGCCGTAGCCAGGGCTGCTTGACGTCCGCCGAGCCCTGGCTACAAGGAATGATGCACGCCGGCCAGGGTCAAGTACGCTGTTTCGAACCCTGGCTGGAACAAACGAAGTGCCGTAGCCAGGGTTTCTTGACGTCCGCCGAGCCCTGGCTACAAGGTAATCATCTCACTAGCCAGGGCAAGCCCTCTTTGCTTGAACCTAGCAAAGAGACGAAACCTTCCACAGCCAGGGTCGGCACCATCTGGCGAAGCTGAGGACATGAACGTTGCCTTCATCCGGCCACAGGCCGGTAACATTCTCCAAATGAAATTGCCTGCCGTGCCTTTCTTCCAGACACCGCAGGCTATCGCCCGCCTCCGCCATCAATCCGGCAGCAGCCCGACAACACCACCAATCTGGCCGTGGCATAGATTTAGACATAGAAAACCGGCAGCGCCGCCCGTAAGACGGGCGGCGCTGCCGGTTAACTTTCTTCGACGTTGTATTACTTTTCCTGCTTCTTAACCGAAGCGACAATGGCATCGGCCAAAGCAGCAAGCTCTTTGTCGGTGTTCTCATCCGGGGAGGACATGAACGAAACTTCAGAATCGAGATAGTAGATTTCGAACATCTGATCCAAAATCTTCTTCATCTCTTCACCCGAGGTCGGTGCCCAGGTGCCGTTCTCGATGATGCCGACGGTGCGCTTCTGCATATTGAGGGCGACCATGTCGTTCAGGAAATTCTTCATCGGAGGATAGACGCCCAGGTTGTAGGTCGGGCAGGCCAGAATGATATGGCCGACACGGAAGGCTTCCGAAATGAGATAGGACATATGCGTGTTGGACACATCCCAGACCGTGACATCGGTGATGCCGCGCTGGACGACTTCCGAAGCAAGCTTCTGTGCGACTTGCTCGGTGTTGCCGTACATGGAGCCGTAGGCAATCATGACACCATTATCTTCCGGCGTGTAGCTGGACCATTTGTCGTACTTGTCGATGATGTAGCCCAGGTTCTTTCTCCAAATGACACCGTGCAGCGGGCAGATAACCTTAATCGGAAGTGTTGCCGCCACCTTCAGGACAGCCTGAACGTAGGCGCCATACTTGCCGACAATGTTTGTCAGATAACGACGTCCCGGCTCAAGGAAATCACGATCCCAATTCACTTCGTCATCGAAGAGTTTGCCGTCAATCGCCTTGAACGAGCCGAACGCATCGGCACTGAAGAGCACGCCGTTGGTGGTATCCAGCGTTGCCATCGGTTCCGGCCAGTGAACCATCGGCATTTGTACGAATGCGAAGTTGTGTTCGCCGGAGCTGAAGGTGTCGCCGGTGCCTACCGTGATGCGCTTATCGCAGTGATAGTTGAACTGGGACATGAAGTAGAAGCCTTTTTCCGTCGAAATAACGGTGGCCTCCGGGTGACGCAGGATGACTTCCTGGAACGTCGAGGCATGATCCGGTTCCCAGTGGTTGATGATGATGTAGTCCAACGGACGATCGCCCAGAACATAGGCCAGATTGTCCAGGAAATACGGTGCAAACTCAAAGTCGACCGTATCAAACAGGACCGTTTTCTCATCCAAAAGGACGTAGGAGTTGTAGCTTACGCCTTCCGGAATGGGATGAATTCTCTCAAAAATATCGGTACGGTGATCGTTGACCCCGATCCAATACAAATCTTTTACGACTTCACGAACATTTGCCATGCAAATCCTCCTTAACCTTTCTTTTTGTGCGTTCTTGATCGGTGCAGTTTGTTATCGGGATCGACTAATCTTCAATCGAGATGTAGCCGCTCTTCGGGTCACCGCACTTCGGGCACAGATAGGTGTCCGGAAGCTGATCAAACGGCGTTCCCGGAGCGATACCGCTGTCCGGATCGCCCTTGGCCGGATCATATTCATGACCGCAACCGTTGCAGACATAGATACCGGATTTCGTACGCGGATCCTGCGGGACGTTGCGCTTTTTCTTCTCGAAGGTTTCGGCCGGATGACGTTCCTGACCCTGCTCCAGCGCTTCTGTCAACAGCGGCATGATTTCCATGATGTCACCCACAATGCCGTAGTCGGCATTCGCAAAGATCGGCGCGCTCGCATCGGTGTTAACCGCCACGATGGTTGCCGCTTCCTTGATGCCACGCAGATGCTGGCCGGCACCGGAAATGCCCATGGCAAAGTAGAGGTTGCCCTTAAATTTCTGTCCGGACATACCGACGTAGCGTTCAATCGGCAGATAGCCAAGCGTTTCGGCTACCGGACGGGAGCTCGAAATGGCACCGCCGACCGCAGCAGCCAATTCTTCGGCAACGGCCAAGTTTTCTTTGTCGCCAATGCCTTGGCCAACGGAAACGAGGCGTTCGACCTCATCCACCGGAGCATAGACATCGACGGTTGTATCAAAGGCATAGCCGTCTTTCTTGAGTGCTTCAACGAGCTGTTTTACCTGCTCTTCCGGCGTGCCTTCAAACATGATGTTCTTGCGCGGTCCGGTGACGGCGCCGGCTTTGCCGGTATCCGCTACCATCGCGGCTTTCTTCTTGCGTCCGATGCGGCCGATGATTTGGCCGGCAATGACGACACGCATGATTTCGTTGGTGCCTTCATAGATTTGCGTAATCTTGGCATCGCGGAACATACGTTCTACATCGAAGCCCTTGATGAAACCGTTGCCGCCGTGCAGCTGGATCGCTTCCGTGGTGACCCACATCGCCGTATCCGAAGCGAACATTTTCGCCATCGCCGCTTCTTTGGTGTATTTTTCGTGTTTGGTCTTGAGCTCGGCCGCCTGATAGATCAGGTGACGGGAAGCCTCGATACGCGTGGCCATATCGGCAATCTTGAAGCTGACGCCTTGGTTTGCCGCGATCGGTTGCCCAAACTGGATGCGCTCACGCGTATAGTTGACGGTTGCTTCGAATGCGCCTTGCGCAATACCCAGCGCCTGAGAGGCGATACCGATACGCCCGCCATCCAGCGTTGCCATCGCAATCTTGAAGCCTTCGCCTTCTTTTCCGAGCAGGTTCTCTTTCGGAACGATGACGTTCTTGAAGCTGAGCTCGGAGGTTACCGAGGAGCGAATGCCGAGTTTGTCATACTGTGTCGGGAAGGTAAAGCCTTCGAAGTCTTTTTCAACAATGAAGGCGCTGATGCCGTGGTTGCCTTTTTCCGGGCTGGTAACCGCAAAGACAACGTAAGTATCCGCACGATAGCCGTTCGTAATGAAGATCTTGCCACCGTTCAATACGTAGTGATCTCCCTCCAAGACAGCCGTCGTCTGTGTTCCGCTGGCATCCGAGCCGGCATGCTCTTCGGTCAGACCGAATGCGCCGATTTTCTCGCCTTTTGCCAGAGGAACTAAGTATTTTTGTTTCTGTTCTTCGGTACCGAATGCCCAGATCGGCCATGAACCGAGGGAAGTATGTGCCGAGCAGATGACGCCGACACCACCGTCCACGCGGGACAGCTCTTCTACGGTAATTGCATAGCTGGTCGCATCCAATCCCTGGCCACCATACTCTTTTTCGTACGGAATGCCCATCAATCCCATTTCGCCCATGTGCTGGACGACTTCTTCCGGAAATTCCTCACCCTGATCCAGTCGGAAAGCAATCGGCTTGATTTCCTTTTCCGCAAAATCACGAACGATCTTACGGAGCGCTTCGTGTTCCTGTGTCAGCTGATATCCCATACTTCCTCCTTTTTGCCTACTCCTGCGCGCGAACAAAACGTTTTCACGTTCCCATCGTTTCGCCGCACGCTTGACAACATTTGAATCTGTTGCACTTCCCCTACATTCTAATCCAATTATTCGGTGTATGCAACTAATTCCGATGAAATTCGTCGGAATTAGAATGGCGGAAAATGCACGTTTTCAAGGCCTTCTTCTCCGATTATCCCGATTGGCCGGCAATTGGACCGTCATGTGTCAAGGATGGTCATCGGAGACACAGTCGGTCATGTGTACTTGGAACGGTCATGGTGGCACAGTCGGGCATGTGTCTGGAACCGTCATGTGGCGGCTACGCCCAGTCCTGCCTTGACCTTGACTTTCCTTTACCCATTTGCGAAAAATCGTCGGCCAAGGCAGAGCGAAATCTTAAAACTTTTTTTCGATTTCATGAATTTTCGCAAAATCGGCCTTGGTAAAATGAGACGTAAGCAATTTGGTTGGTGGTACAGGCTAAACAGCGGTGGAGTGTTTTGCTCAACGCCAAGGCCTTAATGCCAAGGTCTTAATGCCACGGCCTTAGAGATGGATTGGATTTCCGCATCGATCATGCTCTCGCCATTGCAGGTGATTAGTCCAACGTCAAGGGCTTAGGGGCAGCACAGAGATTAAACGAATACCATCGGTCGACAGAAAGGGGAATAGGGATGAGAGAGAGTGGGAGCCGAAAAAAACGGCATTCCCGGCGCAGAACACGATTTGTTTTTCTTTTCGTTTTTCTGTTTGCCGTCAGCGGTTTTTTATTTTACGCGGTGCAGCCGGAGCATTTTCGCGATTGGAAAGATGAATTTTCCGCTTGGCGTTATCGACAAAGCGCAGGTGCGAAAAACGGATATAACGCGAAAGCGATGATCTTGGTTGATCGAAGCAACAATTCCGTTTTTGTAGAAAAGCAGAAAACGGAGAAACAAAGTCCGGCAAGCCTTGCTAAGTTATTTACGATTGAGTATGCACGTACAATTGCATCGCCGGACACGCTGATCACCGTCGAAGAGGAGTCCTTGCTTCACGTTAAAGAAGGTTCTTCCTTGGCATACCTGCAAGCCGGAGAAACCTATACTTTGCGGGATCTTTTTGCCGCTATGCTCGTTCCGTCGGGAAATGACGCGGCGTATGTTGTGGCGGATTATATTGGCGGAGTCCGGCATCCGGACGCAACAAACAGTGACGAACGGATTCGTCTGTTTCTGGACGATTTGCGCGCGCATTTGCAACAAAAAGGTTGGAAGGACACCTGTCTGTTTGATCCCAGCGGTTATGATTTTGAGGGGAGTACGACCGCCGTCGATCTGCAACACGTTTGTGAGACTTTGTTAGAGGAATCTTGGTTTCGTGAAATCATTTCGCAGTCCACGTATGTGGCGACATTGGCAGATGGAACGACAAAATCCTGGAAAAATACGAACCGATTCCTCGACCCGAATGATCCCTATTACAACGAAAAAGTGGAAGGAATTAAAACGGGGTCTTTGGCAGGCGACTACAACCTTGTTGTCCTTTACCGCACAGGGGAAAAAGAGTTTTTGATCGTAAGTATGGGCTCCTCCTCCGACGATTCTCGCTACGATGACCTTTCCTATCTTCTCAAGACGATCGAGGAGAGCGATTTTCTTAAGAAATAGCTCGCGTAAAGGGTGTTTCTACATCTGGCTTAGCGTTTCTCGTTTCCAATTCGTCGTCGGCGCGGACGAGGACGCGACCGGGCGGTGTTGTACATCTGGCTTAGCATTTCTCGTTTCCATTTGCCGGTGATAAAAGTAGAAGGCGCTGGGATGGGCGTAACGTATTCGGTTCAGCGTGCGCAAAGCCGCAATTCATAGTGATCAATGAGGTCTTGAACACTACGGCTATCCAGAATAAGACTATCCCCTTCGAAGGTGGCAATCAGTCGGTCTCCAAGAAAAATACCATTTCGTTCATACGTGCGAATTTTGCTCGCAGATCGTAACGCATATTCCGGCAGATCCATTCGTCCGAAATGTTCCCAGTAGATTTCCTGCTTGCGCCTCGGATGGTAAAAGGTAAAGTCAGGATAGAAGATTTTTTCGTCGCGCAAAAACAACGGACACTCATATTTATAAAAAATTCCCTGGGCAAGAAAGAGATCGGCCAAAATCTTTTCCGACTTTGATCGCACCCGTTCATTATTATTGGTCAGAATGCCGTCCGGGTCGCCTTCCCGAAATGTCAACCCCCGGTACGGCTGCGCCTTCCATGCGGAAAACTGTTGCTCGGCGGTTTCTTGCACAGGAACCACGAGCGCCTGCCGCAAGGGATGTAGATTTTGGTACACACGATCAATCGTCCACTCGATTTGCCTGTAGGACAAGCATCGTTTTTTCGATAAGGCGTTCAAAACTCGTTCTATTCGATTATTGTACGTCTGCTGCGCGAGCCGCTTCACCTCCTCTTGCCGGGCTTTTGGAATGTACTCGCGGCGCTTAACGCCGCCCTCTCTTGTGCAGTAAAAGTATTCTGGCCGCTTACCATTCGTTTTTATTTCCAGTTTTCCGGGAATCTGCTCAGATTGCAGCTCGGTAAGACGCCGCTTCAATTCTTCCAAGTATTCGGCAATCTCGTTTGATGATTTTTTATCTTTTGCAGTTTTTCTTTCTATTGTGGTTTTTCTTTCATTAGATACTTTTCTTTCTTTTGTAAATTTTCCCTCTTTTGATGTTCGTTGGCCATTCATGATTCACCTCTTCGCAGGTAATTCGCTCTGCCTTTCATTGCTCCTTTATTATCGCATAAGCTTTGTTCCACCTGTGTTCCAAGCCACTCCATTTGGGTGTTCGGCAGCGGTGGCTATTTACTGGTAGACTGGGGCCGAGTGAATGCTGAAAAGCCCTGGCTGGACCAAATGCTGCTCGCCAGCCAGGGCCAAGCAGGCCACAACGAACCCTGGCTGCGTTAAATTCCGCTCGCCAGCCAGGGTCGGGCAGGTCCCAAGAAACCCTGGCTGGATGAAATGCTGCTCGCCAGCCAGGGTCGGGCAGTCCCAAGAAACCCTGGCTGGATGAAACTCCGCTTGCCAGCCAGGGCTGGGCAGTCCATAGCGGACCCTGGCTGGATCAAATGCCGCTTGCCAGCCAGGGTCGGGCAGTCCCAAGAAACCCTGGCTGGCTCAAATGCCGCTCGCCAGCCAGGGCCGAACAGTCCCGAACAAACCCTGGTTGGACCAAACGCTGCTTGTTAGCCAGGGTTAAGCAGGCCCCAACAAACCCTGGCTAATCGCAATAGTGCCTATCAGCCAGGGCTACGGGCGCATTATTGATATCTTTTCTTGTGTCAGGAGATAAGTTTGATGCGATCGGGTAAAGTATGAACATAATTCTGCTGGCGCAGCGTCCTCGATTATGGCAGAGTGATGCGCAAAGGCATAAACGTCAACCATGCCGGCGCTCCGGCTTCCGACGTGCCGGGGCAGAAACGCTATCGAAGTCGTGAAAGTCGGCAAAATCGGGAACGCTCCCACATCCGCAAATGACGGATAAGCCTGGAACGCCACAAACCCAGGAACCCCCACAAACCATACGCGTCAGCAAAACTGGAAAGGCAAACAAAGCAAAAAAACACATAGAAGCCCGATTTACGAAAGTAGAAAAAATGTTTCAAGGAGAAAATATGTATCAAGGAGAAAATATGTTTCGTCCCCTGCGAAGAAAGAAAAATGAACGGACAGTGGATCAGGCGAAAGCGTTGTTACACAGTGCCCGACGAGGGGTTCTGGCGGTTAACGGCGACGAAGGTTATCCTTACGCCATTCCGATC
The DNA here is from genome assembly GCF_900059565.1 of Murdochiella massiliensis. GTDB lineage: Bacteria > Bacillota > Clostridia > Tissierellales > Peptoniphilaceae > Murdochiella > Murdochiella massiliensis. The sequence goes on along the minus strand of NZ_FIZW01000002.1, from coordinate 872,384 downwards.
AATTATTGGTACGACGAGGAGAAGCAACGGATTATTTTTCACAGCGCAAAGGCCGGCCACAAAGTCGATGCGCTGAACGCCTCCGATAAAGTATGCTTTACGGTTTACGGAAACGAAACCATACGAAAAGAAGAGTGGGCGCCCTACGTAGAGAGTGTCGTTGTCTTTGGTCGATGCCATGCCATTGAAGAGGAGGAGTCGGCAAAGGCGGCGCTTGTACAATTTGCTCGCAAGTATTATCCGAGTGAAGACCTGATCATCCAAGCCATGGAAAGAAGTTGGCGCGGCGTTCGGATGTATCAAATCGAAATCGAACACCTCTCCGGCAAAGAAGTGCAGGAAAGATGAGCGCCTGGACGGGAAAAACACTCCCTGTTCACACGCAACACAAAAGGAGACCACATGAACATCCAATTGAAAATTCCGAGGGAGGAAGACCGGGAAGAGTTAAAGAAAGTCTGTAATGCCGTCGATCGGACGTATTTGTCGGATCGCCTTCCCCATCCCTATACGGATGAATCTGCGGATTGGTGGATCAATATGGTGGCAGAAAACGAGGGAAAGACCGGTCTGTGGCGCCTTATTGTGGTGGACGGCAAAATCGTCGGCAACATTTCCGTAGAAAAAGGGGAGGGCATGTCCCGTCGGGATGCTAATATCGGCTATATTCTGCTCACGCCGTATTGGGGAAAAGGAATTATGACCCGGGCGGCAACCGAAATGTGCCGACTGGCCTTTGCGCAGCTGGATATTGTGCGCATCACCGGACTTTATTATGAACCCAATTGCGCATCCGGGCGCGTGTTGGAAAAGGTGGGCTTTCGACTGGAAGGAAAGAAAATCAACGCCGTCACCAAGGGGGATTTCACGTATAACCTCTGCATAACGGGGTTGCTTAAGGAATAAAGAGATCGCACCATCCGCACGATCAGAATAAGAAGATCGCGTCATCAGCATCACTAAAAATAAGGTAATTATATTAAAAAGGAGGGGACCATGACCACGGGAACAACCACAAGAGCAGAAATGGAAAAAAATGCACCCGAGGCGGTCGCGCCGCTTTTTACGCCGTGGAAGATCGGCAAGGTGGAAATCAAAAACCGCATCGTGCTCACCTCGATGGGCGGTACCAATCTGCTGGGATGGATGGAAAAGAATCACTTCGACGAGGTCGGCGCGCACTTTATTCAGACGATCGCAGAAAACCATGTGGGACTGGTTCTGCCGGGATGCCAGCCGGTGTATAACCCCATGTATGGCCAGTGGTTGTATAAAAATAAGCGGATGTACGACGATCTGGCAAAATGGTTGCCGAAATTCCATCAAACAGGCGCCAAACTTTTCGTACAGCTGACGGCGGGATTCGGCCGTTCTTTCACGATTTCTCCCATGATGGAGAAACTTTATACGAATCCGGTTTTGCGCTTCCTTTCCAAGCCCGTCATGAATCTGGACAAGATTACCGCCTCGGCATCGGCTGCGCCCAACCGCTGGTCGGACAAAGTGCCTTCCCGCGCGATGACCGTTGAGGAAATCCAACAGATGGTAGAGGCGTTCGGCAAAAGCGCAAAGCTCCTTAAGGATGCCGGTGTGGATGGAGTAGAAGTGCATGCCGTCCATGAAGGATACCTGCTGGATCAGTTCACGCTCAAGTACGTCAACAAGCGCACGGATGCCTACGGTGGCAGTCGGGAAAACCGGTATCGTTTCCCGGTGGATATTGTCCGGGAGATTAAGCGCGTCTGTGGCGATGATTTTCCGGTTTCTCTGCGCTATTCCGTGGAATCCAAGACCAAGGGATTCCGTCAGGGAGCCCTTCCCGGGGAAGAATATACCGAGGTCGGCCGGGACATGGAAGAGTCCCGTTGGGCGGCACGTTATTTGCAGGATGCCGGCTATGACATGCTCAACTGCGATAACGGCACCTATGATGCCTGGTACTGGTGCCATCCGCCGATTTATATGCCGGAAAACTGCAATTTGGACGAGGTCAAGGAAATCAAAAAAGCCGTGACGATCCCCGTCGTTCCGGCCGGGCGCATGGATCCCTACGTGGGCGCGAAGGAAGTTGCAGCCGGCACAATTGACGGTGTCGGCTTTGCACGTGCGTTTTTGGCGGATCCGGAGTGGGTGACGAAGTTGCTGGAAGGACGAGAGGAAGAAATTCGTCCGTGCATTCTGTGTCACAATGCGTGTTTCAATATGAGCAAGTGGAAGGGAACGCCGAATATGCAGGCACTGCAGGATTCGCTCCATTTGGCGCGTTGCGCTGTGAATGCGGAAACCATGCAGTGGGACAAGCATTACATTAAAAAGACGGATGCACCGAAAACGGTTCACATCATTGGCGGTGGCGTTGGCGGCATGGAGGCGGCACGCGTGCTCAAATTGCGCGGTCATAATCCGGTCATTTATGAGCAAACGGATCGCCTCGGCGGTGTGGTCATTCCGGGAGCCGCCGAGTCTTATAAGAAACCCATGCGCGACCTCTTGGCCTGGTATCGTCAGGAAATGGATCGTTTGAACATTCCCGTTCATCTGAAGCAGACCATTGCGCCCGACCACGACTTCGGTACGGATCCGGTCATTGTCGCCACCGGCGGAAAGCCCATTACCCTTTCGCGCGTTCCGGGCTTTGACCGCACGATCGAGGCTACGGATTTCCTGCGTGCGCTGGAAGCGCACCGGGAGGAAGAGACAAACCGCGGTGAAGAGGATGGCCGGCAAGGTGATCAGCAAGGCAGCGGCGCGGCGGTCAGGAAAGGCGTAGGCGACATGATTGCAGAGGCGACCGACGCTGCAAACGCCGGTGCTACGGAAACGATCGGAAATGCAGCAACCGCCGGTGCTACCGATGTCGCTGCCTCTGACGACGCTGCTGTTGCGGAAACGATCGGAGACGTTGCAACCGCAGGTGCCGCTGCCGCGGAAACCACCGCTGACGCTCTCCGCGTCGGCCAACGTGTTGCCGTCATTGGCGGAAGCCTTACCGGCTGTGAAATTGCCTACGAGCTGGCATTGCGGGGCAAGGAGCCGTTTATTCTGGAAATGAAGGAAGATCTGATTGCCACGGAAGGGGTTTGCTTGGCCAACTCCTCTTATCTGCGGGAATGGTTCGCACTGCATAAGGTTCCGGTTTTCCTGGAATCCACTTTGGTCGAGGTGAAGGTGGATGCGGTCACGTATAAGGACGCATCCGGCGTTCTGCACGATGTGGCTTGTGATTCCGTTATTTCCGCAGTCGGTTATCGTCCCGATCCATTGATGGACAAGGCTCATGCAGGCTCGCAAACGTATTTTATCGGCGACTGCGCCGCCATCGGCAACATCAAGACGGCCGTCTGGCAAGCCTACGAAACGGCGATGAAGATTTAATGCGGCAAAAGAAGGAGCGCCGCTTGAATTGCTGTTGGCGGCGCGGATTCGTTCATAAACTATGCATGACCCTGGCCGGATGAGATGTAGTACGTTTGCCAGGGTCGATTTTTTCGGCAAAACCCTGGCTGGCAGGAAGAAAGCTTGCGAGCCAGGGCTGGTTTTTGCGGTGGAACCCTGGCTGAGTGAAACAAAATGTCATCGCCAGGGTTTCTTTTTGCTTACCAAGCCCTGGCTGTAGAAAACAATGTGCGCCAGCCAGGGTCGGGTACGCGGTTTATAGCCCTGGCTGGCCAGTACAACTTTTCCCAGCAGGGTTAATTTTTGTCGTGGAACCCTGGCTCGCGAAAGAGAGGCGTGCCAGCCAGGGACAGGTCGCCCTCGATTAACCCTGGCTCGCGGAAGAGTGACATGTCCCCCAAAAAGTAGAGCCTTAACGAACAAAAAGATACAATGAAGAAAGGCTTAAGGAGGATGACATGACACGACGGAGATACACGAAATCTTTTCGAAAACGCGTAGTGGAAGAGGCGCTAAAGCCGGAATTCGAAGGCAAAGAATTTCTTGTTGCAGAGAAATACCATATCCAAACCTCAACGCTTTTGCGCTGGATGGACTTGTTTAACAACTATGGAGAGATGGGCTTAGCGGATAACATCCAACAGTTTTGTAAGAAAGAGAGCACATTAACCCGTGCGCAGAAGCAGATGGAAGCCGCTAAGGACAAAGAAATCGCGGAATTAAAAGAGGAGATTGCCATCTTAAAAAAAGCCGCGGCCTTTCTAGCCAAGATGCCCCGAGACTAAAGTTTGCATTCATGTATCGCTTTCGTCATGAACATGCAATTGCTAGAATGGCCAAAGTTATCGAAGTCTCTGAAAGTGGCTATTACAAGTGGAAGAACGCACAGAACGCGCAGACACTGCGTCAAATTGAAAACATGCAGCTCTCAAAAGAGATCGGAAAAATTTACGATCAGAGCAAAGCCGTTTATGGGATACGAAAGGTCACGGCGGAGTTGAATTCCCAACGACAGAAGGTAGGAAAATCGCCGGTGAACCACAAACGTGTGGAACGCATCATGCGGGAAAATCACTGGCATTCCCGGGTACGGCGAAAATTCCTCGTCACCACCGACTCTTCGAAAACAAGGAAGCCGGCCGACAATCTCCTCCAAAGAGATTTTGTGGCCAAAGCACCGGGAGAGAAGTTCATCAGCGATACCACCTATGTCCCAACGCCGCAAGGAACCCTTTATGTTGCGGTAATTTTAGACCTTTATGGACGATACCCGTTGGGTTTGGCCATGAGTACAAAAAACAACAAACAATTAGTGATGGAATGCCTGGATGATGCGCTGGCAAAGCATACCTTAAAGCCGGGCTGCATTGGCCATTCCGATCGGGGGTCGACCTATGCTTCCGAGGACTACCAAAAGCTTCTAAGAGAGAACAATATCCGCTGTAGCATGAGTAGGAAAGGAGACTGTTGGGACAATGCAGCGATGGAAAGCTTTTTTGGTAAGATGAAAACCGAGTGGCTTTACAAGATGCCACAAACCATTCGCGAAGCAAGGAAGCGAATCTACGAATATGTATGGGCCTTCTATGCGAAAGAAAGAAGGCATGCGACAAACGGATACCAAACCCCTTACGAGGCTTATTACGGATGAGGTAGAAATGATAATTCTACACTCTACCATTTGGGGGACAGTTCAGAGAGGCATATCCGCCAGGGATAGGTCGCCCTCGATTAACCCTGGCTCGTGGAAGAGAGGCATGCCCGCCAGGGGCAAGCCGCCAACGATCAGCTCTGGCTTGTGGAAGGAACACGCGCCAGCCAGGGTCGGGCAGAAGGTGCGCCGCTGCAAATGACGAGGCGGCGCGGCGGAATACGGAGCGCCGCTTGAATTGTTGTTGGTGGGGCGGTTTCAAGGTAGGCACCGATGGAGCTGACGAAGATGGCGCGGTTTTTAGAAGAATCTTCGCCTTCGGCGGCGTTTTCAAACCGCCGGCCGTAGGCCGGCTCCTTCTTAGCGCCGCCATAGTATTAGGCGGCGCCCAATCGCCGACCACAAGTCGGCACCGCCTTGATGTGATAGTGGTGGAGTTTCGTTTAGGAAACAGTTCCATTTCGTGTCACAAACAGGGTTGATGATCCCTGATGACTGGCTGCAGTTGGATGTTTAACAGGGACGCCACCCCTGACGAATGGCTGAAACGAAATGTTATCAGGGCTCGCGTCCCTGATGAAGGGTAAATTTCGAGTTAACGTCAGGGCCCAACGGACCCTGACGAATGGCAGAAATGAAATGTTATCAGGGCTCGCGTCCCTGATGAGTGGTAAATTTCGTGTAATGCCAGGATTGATGATCCCTGATGACTGGCTGCAGTTGGATGTTTAACAGGGACGCCACCCCTGACGAATGGCTGAAACGAAATGTTATCAGGGCTCGCATCCCTGACGAGTGGTAAATTTAGCGTAATACCAGGGGTCGTTGAACCCTGACGAATGGCTGAAACGAAATCTTATCAGGGCTCGCACCCCTGATGAGTGGTAAATTTCGTGTAATGCCAGGGTTGATGGCCCCTGATGACTAGCTGCAGTTGGATGTTTAACAGGGACGCCACCCCTGACTAATTGCTGAAATGAAATGTTGTCAGGGATCGCGTCCCTGACAAAGTGTGAATATGTGTTAACACCAGGGTTCTACGGCCTCAGAAGGAGCGCCGCTGGAACCGCTGATGGCGGCGCGATTAACGAAGAAAGACAATCGCCAACACCCGGCGCTACCGCAAACCCCAGCACCCCAGCGCCAAAAGCGCTACCGCAAACCCCAGCACCCCAGCGCCAAAAGCGCCGCTGCATAACCCCAAGCAACCCAACCAACCCCGGCACACCCCAGCGCCAAAAGCGCCGCTGCATAACCCCAAGCAACCCAACCAACCCCGGCACACCCCAAGCGCCAAAAGCGCTGCTGCATACCCCCCCCAGCGCCCTCAAGCGCCCAAGCGCCCCTGGAACCGCTGATGGCGGCGCAATTAACAAAGAAAGACAATCGCCAACACCCGGAACCACCCCAAACCCCAAAATCAGAAGCGTTCAAAGATGGCTTTCGCCAATGCGGAGTAGGTGGCGTAAGAATCGATGCCGTTGCAGAAAATGGTGGGGATGGGGCTGCCGGCGATGTTGAAGTTGGAGACAAGAAGGTCGTAATCCGAAAGATCCATGGTTTCCAGAAAAATGGGAGCTATTTTGGGCACACTTACCTCTACCAGATTTCCAAAATAGAACAGAATTTGGGACCGAAGGGAGAGCGTATGGAAATAGGAAAATCTGCTGACGACAAGAATCTTGATTTTTCGAGGCTTTTGGATGAGTTGATTGCTCAGATTCTCCCATGTGGACCAGATGACATAGAAAAGGTAGCCCACATAATCGGCATCTACGGGAAAATTGAATAGTGCATTTTGCGAGCGGATAATATCCAGAATCTGGTTGCAAACGGCAGGAAATTTCGTGCGAATCGATTCCTGATAGATGCGATAGGGCGAATAAAGAATGGAACGGCTGACCGTTTTGCCGAAGGTGCCGATAAGCGCATTGTAGAGGGCAAGCGTCAAATCGCTCTCATTGTCGAGTTCGATGGGAAACTCTTGGCAGACATTGGCAATGAGCTTATTGATATAGATAAATATGGTATTCACGAGAGGATCTTTGGCGGTTAAGTCCAGGAGAACCGTAAAAGATTCGGCATCTCGGTCGCCGACGAAAGGAACCAAAAGCTCCTGATAAAAGCGAACGTCATCTCCCCAGCGGTCATTTTCCCGACGGTCATTTCCCTGGCGTTCAATGGGAAAAGAAGGAAAGGGATAGTGCGCCTCCTTTGACGCAAACGCCTCTGCTGTCGCAAGCGCACGCGCGTTATGCGCAAGATGTTCATCCGCAAGGCGAAAACCCTGAGAGAAACGTTGAAGGCTGACTGCCAACTGGATGTGAAAACACTCATAATAATTAAGGAAGTTTTTAGCGTATTTCATCGGCAGGGCGTCATCAAGAAACAGCGAAAGCTCCTGTTTGGAAATAAAGGAAAAAGGCCATTCATAAAACGAATAGCGTTCCTTAAAAAAGCTGGTGTAAAACGAACGCACCTCGGCTTCATCACCGAGCAATACTAAGGGGTGTGTCTCAAGATGAACCGCATAGGAATCCGCTACAACGGCGTTAAATTGTTCCACCCAGCGATAGATGGTGGAATTGGAGACATAGAGATCATTCGCCATGGCGTTGACGTCCATTTGGGGATGAAAGAACACCTTCTCCAACAGCGAGCAAATCGGATCCTGCTTCATCACCAGCGAAAAAGCATCCGGATAGGACATTCCATCCTTATAGATAATTTCAAGGTTATTTTCTCTGCGAATCTCAAGAATCGAAGAGAAGAACGTATTGGCTTGCATAACATCCATCAACAGCGCTGTTATCGGGCGATTCAACTCACGGGATGCCGTATCCATGTCCAATTGTCCGTCATGAATTTCAAAACACGTGATCAAATCCAAAAGACGTTCAATCTTTTTACTGACCAGTCCTTTCATACGAAATAGCCCTCCTCGTGCATTTTTGCTTTGGCGGCGATGGCATGGCGAAGCGAAAGCCCTTCCTTTTGACTGGGATAGAGATTATAGAGCACCAATTCGCTCGCTTCTTTGCTCCAGGGGTTCCCATTTCGATCCGTTTCCCGATCCGGAATGGAAAAATTAGACCAGACGACATCATAACCGGAATGAAGCAGCTCTGCGCCATCCAGGCGAAGTCCGGAAAAAATATCGACACGAAGCGGAGCATCAATCTCCATGCGAACCATATCGCGAAGCGTCTGCGCATGTTCCGGACCGATAGAGGAAACGATGAGAAGAGATACCGGCTCGGCGGGCGAAAACTGCCGATAGAGCAATCGCCCCCATTTTACGAACACATAGAAGACGCAGCTCGTTACAAGCGGCTCAATTACGGGAAGATTCATGTGTATAAAGTACCCCCGTATTTTTTCCTTCAAGTCCAACGGAAGGCCGGTTATGCTTCGACGTAGCCAAGCTTGAAAATTATCATCCATCATCGTAAAAAAGGGGGCGGTATCCGGCTCCATATAGCGGCAATATAAGGTGTTATGCAGTTCGCGCAGGATTTTATGGCGATTTTCCGGTTTGATTCCGTAGTCTCGTTCCAGCTCATCCAATACTTTAGTGAGATAGAAAAACGACTTATTGATTTGCGGATCCACGACCGCCTGATCCAAAAAGGAGCGGTAATGGAGAAAAAAGCCATCGCGGAAGAAAAAGGAAAAGAGATAGATAAGCGACGGCAAGGTCATCGGAAACGAAAAGATCGGTTCATAACGTTTCACCGCATCCAGTGTATCCTGTAAGTGGGGAAGAGACGCAATCACATCCCGCGCGTGTCCTTCGGCTAAGATGTCCTCCAGGCGCGGCGTTACGGACAGCCCCTCTGCTTCACCGAACGCTTTTGCCCAAATCATCGACAATACCACATAGAACGTTAACATCCGAAATTCGGAAAAAGGGACAGAAACACGGGTAGCATCGAAAAGAAATGAGACGAGATCCTCTACTTCCTTTTGGGGATAGTCCGCAAAAGGCCAGTCGTCCATGCGATTTTGCTTAAAGAGGAAAATCGAGGAAAAGAGAAGAAGATCTGGACGCTCACCATCCAGACGAAACGGATTGGAGGCGATGGAAATGCCGAGCCGGGGGAAGAGGGACGTATTGAAGAACTTGACATGGCGGTAAAGAGAAGCCTCCGACATCGTGGCTTCCTTTGCCAATTCGGATGTCTCTAATCCGGGATGCAAAATCAGGGCGTGAAGCAGGCGAAAAATCGGCTCGCGCCCTAAAATCAGGCGGTAAATATCCCCCATATTAAAACCCGGCCGATAGACGAGCGAAACAATATTTCCCGTCACCGTGATCTCTATGGCGTGCCAACTTTGATTGATGATCTGAATGTCATTGGCGAGCGTGCGACTATTGGTATGCAAATCGCGCGCCAGATCCTCTATCGGTTGCGGTGAAGCCAGACTGGTCAGTCTTTCGACTAAAAGCAGCCGCCGATCTAATACAGGACTTAACAGGTGATGCATCATATTTCCTCCTCACGCAGGCAAGTGGAAAAAGCCTCTCAAAAATTAGGTGGGGGGGGTATCGAAGCAGTTGAAAACCCTCTCTATGCCTTATGATAAGCCATTCTCACATTTTTGTAAATTGTAAAATTATTTAGAGAACGTCAATAATTTGCGCGATTTTTGACGGAGAAAACCGATAAAAAACCTCAATTTTCCCACACAATTGCAGCGGTTTTCATTTTCTGTCAAAATAAAATAAAAATTAGGAAATACGAGACTTTTCATCGACTATAATTTTTATATACATCTAATCCAGAGATTGTTTGTTTTTCCGGTTAGCGCAGTAAGACGCGCGTCGTAAAACAAACGAACACGTTAAAAATCACGCACAAGCCAAAAGCCGGTTAGCCAAAACGTCGGCAAATGTGTTAACAAGGTGCAAAATGTACAGGTCAAAGGGGATTATCATGAAAAAGGGAGAGAGAGTTCTATCATTATTGCTCGCCATACTACTGCTCCTCACCGGTGTTCCGGTGGGTGGGTTCGGTACTGTCAGTCAGGCCAGACGACCGGATGAATGGGATGACGCACAGATTCGGCTTTTCGCCGAGGAAAGCGCCGAAGCCCTGCCAACCCTGACCGAACGCCTGTCACCGACAGCGACTCCGGAAGAGGAAGCGGGGCAACCTGAATTTTCAGGATCGGAATCGCAAACCATCGTCACCGGCTCCGACATCTCTTCCACATCTTCCATGAGCGGAGAGCAAAACGAAGAAGGCCAAGAATCCCTGCCTTCCTCCGCAAAAAACCAGCCGGAATCGGCAACGACCCAGCAGGAATCCCAAGCAAAGAATCCGGAAGAACAGGCGGAGGAAACCTTGGAAGCCGTTCGCCGCGAAATGGAAAAGAATCCGCTGGCCGGCGGAAAGGCTCTTCCCGTTCAAGACGTGAATTTGAATGGAACCAAGAGTTTAGCCCGTGTCAATTACATAGTGAACCGTGACACGGACGGCCTCCCCGAATCCATTTCATGGATTTTGACCTATTATGCTCCCAAAGAGAAAACTGTTCATCAGGCGTTCGTGGTTGCCAATGGCGACAACCTGGATCAACCGGTGATCACAAACCCCACCTATGCTCCCGGCGAAGAAGCGGCCATGAAGGCACGCGAAGCCGCGCGCGCTCGTCAGACCGACCGAGCTCCCCTTTTCCTGTATGATATTGAAACCAAAGAAGCCAACCAAGACGGCTTCTTCTTAACGACCATTACGACACCCATTCATCGCGACGAAGCGATGGTAGCGAAGATTAACGCTGCCAAGACGGCGAAGGTCGTCGACCAAAAAGCGCTTGATGATGTGGCCAATACGCTGGAAGAACGTGTCTATACGCTGGACATGATTTCCGTCTTTGGCGAACAGAAAATCACGAAACGCATTCAGGTGAATGGAAAAGCGGAACTCACCGCGACGGATGAAAACACGGCACCCGTCACGCATGTGTTCTCGCAGAAACAGAATAAAGAAAATCTGCAACAAGAAAAAGAGAATCAACAAAAGGAACAAGAAAAGCGCGTTCTCTTTGTCGCGCCGAATCAGGATAAAAAAGAAGCCGCCTATCAGGCGCCGAACTTTAACGCATCTGATGCCAAACAAAAAGAGCAAGCGCAGATCCTGGTCTATGATTTCGTGTTGTCCCAAAATGGGTTCTACGATTTCATGGCCGTGGATCAGCGTTCGCTTGTTGAATATGAAAAACAGTTAACGGAAGTCGAAGAAAAAGGATTGACCGGTGAAGCATTGCAGGACGCCCGAAAAGCGGCCACGCTTTCGATTGAACCCGGCCAGTTTGCCATCACCCTGATTAGCGAAATCGTGAAAGCGGATGAAAAGAATGCCGCTTCCGAAGCGACCAAAAATAACAACGAGACAAAAACGTCCGAAAACGCGGCGCTCTCTTCCGCCGAAGAAGGCGAGGAGAGAGCCGCATCCTCCGGTACAACGGCCCAAGAAAGTGCAGAAAAAGCCCCTTGGCTCATCGACGAAGCGGCGGCAAAAGAAGCGGAACAGGCCGCTGCAAAGACCGCCGAGCTCCTTCCGCTGGGAAAAACGCTTGAAGCCAATGCAACGCTGCGCAAGACGGTGGAAGAGGGGAACATTACCAATCTGCTGCAACCCATGGGAGCACCGGTCAATCCGTTTGCGGCGAACCGTCCCATTATTATTGAAGTGGTTGACCGCGACAACAAGGGCGTGAAGATTCCGGGCGCAGTGGTACGTGTTACCGGTCCGGACATGATCAGGGAATTAACGACCGGTGAAAACGGTCAGGCCGTGCTTGAAAATGCCAACGTGGGCAACTACGAAGTCGTTCAGGTTTCCGCTCCGGAAGGTTATTTCCCGAATCAGACCAAGATTGCTTTTCATTTCTCCGCGATTGAGACGACGAAGTATGTTCGTATCGACAATGCGAAGAACTATGGTACCAAGCTCTACTTTATCGAAGGCACCGTTGCGGATGAAGAAGACCATGATAAATTCATCGCTGGTGTGGAACTGGAGCTTCGCGCTTACGAGAACAACCACGGCGTAAAAGGTAACCGTGTTTCGTCCATGAACCGCACGGCGTATACGAATGACGAGGGAAAATTTGTCTTCAACGATTTGCTGCCCCAGTATATCTATGAAGTCGTCATCGTGAACGCGCCTTACACGTATTCTTTTGCCCCGAACAGCAAACCGACCGTGGAAAACGGGCGAATCAAAACCGATATTAAATTTGTCGATGCCGAAGGACAGCCGATTGTCGAAGGTGATGGCGTAAAGTACAAGGAAACGCTGCCGATCTATCTGTCCAAGAGCACCTCGAACCGCGCGGAAGTGGTGGTGTTCAACCATGAGACGGGCGACCAGCAGGTGTCCATCGTTGGCTCGGCTTTCCAAGTTTTGGACGAACGCGGAGAAGTCATTAAGGAAATCGGCATTCTCCGTACCGATGGGCAAGGCAAGATTTCTTTTATGCTTCGTCCCGGACAGTATACCATTCAGCAGCTGACGACCGATCGCGATCACTTGATTCCGAACGACATGACCCCCATCGTCGTTGCACCCATTCCGCACGACACCGTTGAAGATGTATATCTGATTCCGAATCCGTTGAAGGATATCGGGTCGGTTACGTATAACATGGATGCGGTAATCAATTGGGGGCGTCTCGAGCCGGATTCGGAGGCCAAGCTCATTCTCAGAAAAAACGGCGAGGAAACGGAAGAGATGCCGCAGAAGATAGGAGAGTTCTATCGGTTCAGCAATCTGCGTAAATACGATGATAACCACGAACAGATTTCCTATCGCATTGAACTGAAAGACCATCCGGAATACTACGCCACCTATAGGATTGTGAATGGCGTAGTCAATATTGACGTACACGAAATTTCGACGCCGGAAGGTCCCGGTGGAACGGTTACGGTAACCGGTAACAAAGTCTGGTACAACGACAGCAAGGATATTCTCAAGCGTCCGGCGACGGTGCATGTGGTGCTTTTGGAAAATGGAAAAGAAACCCGCTACAGAGCGACGGTTTCCGAAGCGACGGATTGGAAATACAGCTTTACGAATTTGCCGCGTTTTGATCAGGCGGGCAAAGAAATCACCTATACCGTAAAAGAAGTACAGATGGCGGAAGGCGGATCCATTGACGGCTATCGTATGGACGAGACGATTCTCGGAAAGAACGTTTTAAATACCAAGATTGATCACAGCAAAATCGGCGGAGAATTTACGCTCGAAAAAACCGATGAGAACAAAAAACCGCTCGAAGGCGCGCAGTTTACGCTGTCGGGCACGATGGACAACGGGAAAGAATTGACCCCGCGTTCCCTGAAAACCGATGCGCAGGGTAAGTTGACGTTCAAAGATATTCCCTCCGGTACGTATACCTTAAAAGAAACCTTAGCGCCCGACCGCTATGAGCCTTCTACGGCAACATGGCAGGTACAGGTCTTTGACGATGGTAAGACCATTCTGGTCGGCAACGGCAAGATAAAGAATGCCGCCCAGGGTGCATTCCCGGAACAGCTGCAGGCGAATGAGGAATTTGTCAAGGACGGCGAAGGATCGAGCGCAAGAACTATCGAGAATGAGAAAGCGCGCAATCCCATTCCGTTCAAAAAGACCATCTATACGCAAGATAATCTTACGCCGGCGGAAAAAGCTGAGGAGAAAAACCAGGTTGGGGATATTTCCAAGCGCATCCTCAATACCGTGGACAAGAATCTCAATGAATATCAAGTGGAGCTAACGGTCGAGGGACGTGGTCGTTCGTCTTTTGCAGGCGGCGAAACCACGGATATCGTCTTAGTTGTGGACCACTCCGCTTCCATTAGAAAATCGCGTAACGAAGATCAGGTGCGCAGCCAGGTGCGCAATATTGTTTCGGCGTTCTCCAACTTCAGCAACGTGCGCATGGGGTATGTAGAGTACGCCGGTATTGCGGCGGATATTGGGAAGAAACTACAGCCGCGTGATGATAACTTTAGCGATTATAACTATTGGAATTCGTATGAATCCAACGATACGTACGAGAGAGATCCGGCGGTTCGCTCCAGTGTCGAGCTGACGACTCCCGGACAACTCGCTTCCGATCCGAAATTCAATACCAATCGATTTGACGGCGGTACGTTTACCCAACGCGCCCTTTTGCGTGCCAAGGAAATTCTCGATAAAGGCGATGCAAAGAACAAGCACATCATTTTAATCACCGACGGTGGTCCGACACTTTCCTTCAGTGCGACCGGATCAAAACCGAACGGAAAACGACCGGATGAACCGGATGGAACGCCTGGAACGGCATGGGAACCGATCTATAAACCGAATCCCAACATTCCAAACGATCATGCACCGGTGCACAGCTATGATACCTATAACGGCAGAGCCTCCGGATTCCGTTACGATACCCTCCGTGGCGACGGTTTGTACTATCAATTCGGCACGTCCATAAACTATACCGATCAGTTGGCCTATTCCTCTTATCAGGCGGACAACGAAACGATTCTGGACAACGTCTATGCGACCATTTCGACTGTTCGCGATCTGACGGATGACGGCGTGCGGATTACGACGGTCGGCTACAACCTCGTAACGCTCAACAATTCCGGCTGGTTTAATGGACAGGAAAAGTATTTCTTCCCCATGATGGCATCTACGCCGGACGACTACTCCGGTATTAGCGATGTCAATAGTGCGGACAATGCGGTAAATAAGATTTATGATGAAGTCTCCAAACAGTTCTACTTGAGCCAGCAGAACTCGACAACGCCGACGATTAACAAGGCGACCGTCACCGACCCGATGGGCGAAGGCGTGGATCTTTACGTCGGTGAGGACGGCGTTTTCAACGAGAAGGACTATGTTCTTGTCGCTTCCGACGGCTCCATCTATAAGGATGGCATCGCTCCGAAGGAAGGATTACTGAAAGACGTTAAGCTGGAATACGACCAGACTGCCCGTCAATTTACCATGAAGGGACTGACGCTCGGCAAGGGCGAGTCGGTTTCCCTCTATTATTCCGTGCGCCTGAAAGAGGAATACCGTGACGGCAATTTTGTTGACACCAATAAGCGCACCACCATCCAAAATGGAGACCGAACCGATGATTTCCCGATTCCTGCCATTCGCGACCGGTCGGAAGTCTCGTCGCTGAAAGTCAAAAACCAGGCGTACACGAGCAATGGACGATTCCGCATCATCAAAAAGGACGAAAATAAGAAACCTTTGGCAGGTGCGTATTTTGTGTTGCGCAACATTGACACGCAAGAAGAAGTCATGATCCAGCCGTCTGGAAAAGACGGTACGATTAACGTCAACAATCTGCCGCAAGGCACGTATACCTTAGAAGAAGTCGAAGCGCCTGCCGGATATGTTGTTTCTGGATTCACCTGGACAATCACGGTGGACGCAAACGGCAAGACGACGATTACCCAAAAATCACAGCTTCCGCCGCAAAAGGCGCCCTATGCACGTTCAGCAGATGCCGAAGCGATGGGCGACTTGCTGGAGATGGGTCCTCGTATGGGGTTGGCTGCGGTACGCGCTCGTGCGCCGCAACTGAACCGCTATAAGATTACGGCAAAGACGGAATTTACCGATGACGGTTTGGGCAACAAGATGTTTACCGTTCATCACGAATCGACCGGTAAGACCATCCAGAAGGAATTGGATCTGTACTTCCTCTTAGTGCCGGAATCGCAGCAAGATCTTACGACCTTCAATAATCACATTCGCGATTACAGCGATTATCTGGCACAACGGGGTTATCAGGGCATTATCAACGTGATTTATGGCGGTTATGATGAACCGTCCACACAGTACACCTACTGGCGAATCGGCAATGCGCCGGATCTGCTCACCAATGTTCCGGTCGGCAGTACGCCGAACGGCGCCTGGATGGATCGCGCGCTCTTTACGGCGAACGATATCCTCTATCGTCACCTTAATGACGGTACGGTGAAGTTCGTTACCTTCCTCTCCAGCGGTCGCGATTTTGCCGTGACAGACAAGTATTATACGGACAATCTTAAGACGATGATCGAGTCCCATGCGGTTTCCCGCTACATCAACCTGGTGACTGATCCGGACAATCGAGGGAAGTTGTTAAGGTACTTAAACGACGATTCCAACCCTCTGCCGCCAGCAGATCGTAAGGAAATGAGGGACAAACTGGATACGAATCTGGTTTCCGGCGAGTCGGCGGCGCAATTCGAGAGCAGAATTAAAAGAATATACAACCAATTTACCGGGGATAATACGGTAAGTAACGAGAGTTTGGTCATCCCTCTGGCGGAATACATCCGTTTGGTAGAAGGATCGCAGAAAGCGGAAATTGTCAACGATCGAGGCGAGCACATCAAAGACGTCACGATCAACGCGACCACTGATCCGGTGTCGGGTCTTACGACGTTGCAAAGCGAAAAAATTACGCTTGGATCCGGGCAGCATTTGCTGGTCGATTATTCGGTTACCTTGAAGGGGGATTATAAGCGTGCGATTTCTTATCCGGTATATGCGACGGGTGCAGTAGAATGGCAAAAACCCGGTTCGAAAAAAGACGCCGGCATCAAGGCGGCGTATGTTAGCGACCCCGGACAGAATCTGCAGATTGACGTGCGCGGTTTGGAGGGCTATCCGAATCCGGTTGACGTAAACGTCACGACGAATAGAGCGGAAGAAAGCGAAAAGTTCTCTTTAAAGAATAATGAGTCTGCGTCAAAGACGATTTTGACCTTCGATGCCGACGGCAATACGCAAGGACAGAATGCCGTTACCCTGACCGCGGATCCGGCTCCGAACGGCAACTACCAAGGACCGACCATCGACAAATCAGACTATCCGATTCTGCGTGTTCTTTATGAACGCAAAAAACTGAACCTTACGGTTCGCAAGGTCTATAACAACCGTGTGCCGGAACCGGGCGAATCGCTTGACGTGACCTTGCTTGCCAAGGTGGATGGACAAAAGGTAGATTTGGTGACCTTAGGCTATAACCAGCCTGCTACCCGTACATTGGCGCAGAAGACCAACGCCGACGGTCAGCAGGTTGTGGGTGTCTACGAAACCGTGTATGAAGGTTTGCCGTTGCAATGGGACGGCAAGGAAATTGTATACGAGGTGGATTCTACCTCCAGTGAGCCGGATCCAGACAACCCTATCACCGTCATCCGCGAAGAAACCGTAACCAGTTATCGTCCGGACGAGGACTTGATTCAGATTGAAGAAACCGAGCTTCCCGTTCTGACCGTCATCAATACCACCAACAAATTAGAGTTCAAGAAGGTGGGCGAGAGCGGACAGAAGAAGGACGACAATGGCAACCTCATTTTCGGACCGGACGACAAACCCATCATCAGTGAAGTTCCTCTGGCGGGTACCGAGTTTGAGCTTCGTCGTGAAGTTGGCGGAAACTCGTACACCGTGGAAGGCTACGAGAAGATCATTTCCGGACCGAACGGTGAGTTCGGCTTTAAGAACCTACCGCCGGGAGATTACGGGGTCTACGAAAAGAAGCCGGTTTTGGGCTATGAGCTGCCGGTGCAGGCGGTGGCGACCTTTACTATCGATGCCAACGGAAAACCGATCAACGTCAAGTCCTTCAAAGATAGAACGAATAAGGATGGCGACTATATCCTCGGTATCCAGAAGACGCTTCTGAACAATGTTTCTGTAGAAACCGCGATTACCCAGGTCGAGGCAACCGACCACAACCAGGGCAACCGTAAGATGCTCTATACCCAGCGCATTTACGTGAACCGCAATGAAGAACGTATGACCGAAGCCAATTTCTCGGTGTTCTCCGCCGCGGCGGACAACCCGATTGTCAACGGCTCATATAAGATTTGGAAGGTCACTGGCCCGAGGAAACCGGATCCAATGGACTTTAACAAGCCTCTGGACACGAAAAATTACGATATCGAGTTGGTGAAAGAGGTGGATGCCCCCGCGAACCTGTCAAAGATTACCATCGATAATTTGCCCAGCGATGCTTTCTATCTCATTGAAGTTAAAGGTAAGCTGGAAATCCATGATGAGAAGTTCACCAGCAAGCTGAATTTCTTTATCTCGGCAACCGAAGGACACGGCGAAGGCAGTACGCATGGCATCCCCGGTTTTAAACCTTCGGATGATGGAACCATCATTACCGGTTTCCGTAAAGGGCAACAGGGTGACGATGCCGACATCATGGTCGATGCTTCCAAAGACCCGGATTCGGGCGCATATCTGGTCAAGAACTATCGTGGCTCCACGTATTTCTCCGTGCAGAAGACTACGGAAAAAGAAGACGGAACGCCCGGCGATCCCTTGGCAGGCGCAAAATTTAAGCTGTGGGCGGCATTGGGCAAGAACTTTGAGATTGTTGAGACCGAGCATACGACGCAGGTAACGACCGGCGCCGAGGAAATTACGGACGAGAACGGTATCATTACCTTCGACAACCTGCCCACGAACTACAACTTCTATCTCGAAGAAACGAAAACAGCGCCGGGCTTTGCTCTGCCGAATTATCTGTGGATTGTCCAAATTCGTCCGGTCGCTACCCTCGAATCGCTGCAGGCCAAGCCGAGAGACTGGCGTGCGTATTTGCCGGATGGTAAGACCGAAGCGACGGCTACCGATGCGGAAAAAGCCAAGGCGCAGGCCGATGCGGCTTCGGTTGCCTATAACCAGATGCTCTATCCCTACGGTGGCCCGTATACGAACGATGCCGACGGCGTGGCACAGGAAGCCATCGATAAGGTCGCAAAAGAGCGCGGATTCAAAGTCTTCGTGTATCAGACGGATGGGCGTAAGCCGCTGATTATCCACCCAAAAGATGAGAATGGTGCGGATTTACCGGCGGATACCCTTCCGAAAAACTATAAGCGGGATAAATACGACGATGTGATTGCCGAGCAATCCTACGGCGAACATCCCACCATTAAAGGAATGTGGTACCGTAAAGGTTGGGTGCCGTACAGTCCGCAACCTGCCACCGAGCCAAAAGGGCAGATGATGCCGATTAATGAATACGGTCAGCCGATTCAAAAGGCATGGACCGATCCGAACCGCGGTTGGCTGGGTGAGACCCTTGACGGTGTTTCCGGCGCAACCATCCGTCCGTTGATTGTGAAGGACTGGATTCAGACGGCGCGCAAGTTTGACGATCATCAGGCAAACCCGGAGTTCCCGCACTCGGCTGAATATGACCAGCTGGTCAAGGACTTTAGAAAGCGCATCTTGCCTGCTCAAGATTTGACCATCAAGGAGCAGACCATTCCGAGCGTTTTGGGCATTACCAATGCACGTACGGAATTCTTCATCAATAAGGTGGACGAAAAAGGCGCACCTCTTGAAGGCGCAGTTTTCGAGCTCTTTAAGTTGGATGATGCCGGCAATGAACTTCAGCCGAGTAAAAAACCGGCCCGTATTGCCGCTAACCAGTTTATCTTTGACGAACTGGAACCGGGCAAGTACCACTTGCGCGAAATGGAGGCTCCGGAAGGCTATCAAAAGTCGACAGTGTATTGGGAAATCACGGTTGACGCCAATGGAAAGGTGACCGGCAGGAAAGAGATACCGGATACTCCGCCACAGAAAAGCCCGGCGGTACATCCGGCCCAAGCGCCCGTGCAAGCGCCGGTGCAGGCTGTCCTGACGGCACCGCAGACGATGACGCCAAGTGAGGAAACATCCTTACTCGCGCCCGTTGCCCTGCCACTGCTTGCGTCTTTGCCGAGGAATCTCGACTTGGATCCCACAGTTTCTGGAAACCCATTTAACAGCTTATTGCTCCAGTCTGTTGGTGGAGCACCAGACTTCTACGCCGTGGATAATGCGAACCAACCTACCCAAGGTGACTTCATAGCGGCTAATCCGAAGGATGATGTTCGCTTAGGTGTAAAAATCACCTCGATTAGCGACATCAATAAGGAGACCGGAGAAGGAACATTCAAGGCGATCGCTTTTGTGGACGGCAAGAACTACGCCTCCATGCATGCAACAAATAAAGCTGGTGCTGTTCTCGAAAGATATTTGGCGTTGACTTTGAGTCAAGGCGTAACCTTGACCAATGTCACAGTTTTCAATATGCCTGATTCTTTTAGAGAATCCGTCGACTTTTCCTTTAATCCGTATCAAAACAATGGGAACCCGAAATCCGGAATCACCAGAACGTACCCCATCAGTAGTTTCCCGATAACTGAGAATACGCGTATAAAGCTCATTGAAGGGAAACGCTGGGTTCAACATTTCATTGAAATTGAAGGAACGTACGATAATGGAGAGATGACGCCTATCACTTTGGGTGCTTCCTATGACGGGGATGTAATTACTCAGAGTAAGGGACAAGACCGGAGCCAAGCCCAAGCCACCAGCCAGGTCTATCACTATGACCGCTATCGGATCATCTACGACGGAAACGGTGGAACGCCGGCTTCAAGCGAAGAAACGGTTCGTTTTGGAAGAAGTATCACTCCGCCGAACGTAACCAAAACCGGTAATAAGCTTACAGGGTGGAAGGAAGACGGCTCGGCTGTTCAGCTCAGTGACCCCGCTTTCACCAGTGTCACCCAAGACCACACGTTGGTCGCTCAATGGCAAAAAACGGAATTCACGGTTTCCTTCTATGAGGAAGAGGGAGGCCGACTGGTATACACGAAAAAGGTGGCGGATGGTGACTATCTGGGCAAGATTCCGGGGAAAGAAGTGATAAGCCAGAGCATCATTGACAGCTATAAAAACCAAGGTAAACAGTTTGTCGGTTGGCAAAGCGTGGGTACTTCTTATGACGAGAATAGTCCCATCACCGCAGACGTAAGCCTCTATCCGGAGTGGGGGATCATTACGCACTGGGTAAACTTCTATGACCATAATGGAGACTACAAGTCCTCTATAGAAGTTGAGCATGGAAAAACCATAAAAGATAAAGGAGGTATGCCGGATCCGGGTCAGCGTACAGGTTATGTCTTTAAGGGATGGGAGGACTACTACGGCAATCCGTTTGATGAAAATCAGCCCATCACCCGCAACAGACAGATTTATCCCATCTGGGAGAAAACAGACGGAGTGCGACTCAGCTTCTATATGCTGAATCGGAATTTCCAAAGACAGTTAGACACCGTACAGGTGAAAGTCGTACAGCGCGGAGATGGACTTCCTACGAATCAACTTCCGAAGCCCGTCCCGGAATCTATGGAGGGGTATACCTTCACCGGCTGGCAGACCTATAATTATTACTCTGGGCAGTATGAGGATGTGGACTTTGAACATGAAAGCTTTTCAACGGATGAGAGTTTCTACGGCCGTTGGGTTGCCAAAAAGTACGAGGTACAATTCCTGGATGAGAAAGATGAACTCGTCAAGACCGTCAAAGACATCGAGCACGGAACCCGCATCACTGCGCCCGGCGTTAACGCCCAAGAGGGATATACCTTCCTCGGCTGGAAGAACATTAATGACGATACATTCTTTGACGCTACCAAGCCGGTCACGGCAAATGCAACCTACAAGGCAACGTGGAAGAAGATTACAGAGGATCAGGTCGTTGTCTCGTTTGATACACAGGGCGGAAGCGCGGTTCCCAACCAGGTTCTGAACCATGGAGAGCAAGCAACGAAACCGAACGATCCACAGAAAGCCGGATGGGCGTTTGCCGGTTGGACATTAAACGGTGAGCCGTATGCGTTCGATCAGAAGGTGAACGAGAATATCACGTTGGTTGCGCTTTGGACGGAAGCCCCTGACCCCGGCACATTGAACGAGCTGACGGTCCCGAATAAGAAGAAGGATTTTGAAGGGAAGTTCACCCTGGATAAATTCCATAAGATCGATGGCGAAAACCGTGCAAAATTAAGCAACACCTTCTTCAAGTTCACGAAGCATGCCAGCGCGAAGAAGCCTGACGCGTTTGATGCGGCAGCGTACGCGAAACAATACAATAATCCGTATTGGGATGTCGATTCCGGCTGTTTCAAGACGGACAAGAATGGACAACTGATTCTGGATCACCTGCAACCGGGCGTTTACGACTTGGTTGAACAGACGCCGCCGGGCGGCTATCTCGCGAATCCGACGAAATATGTGGTCGTCGTCAACGAAATCGGCAATACCGTCATCGTTCCGGAAGACGGGTATGATCCGGAGAAGTATCCGATCGAAGTCGAGCAGGAACAGAATCCGGGTGAGAATCCGGATCTGCCACAGAAGCGCATCGAGCCGAAATCGCTGGATGATGAAATCGTGGTGAAAGACTACCGCTTGACGCCATCGCACGAGGCGGGGATTGTTCGTCCTCTGTCCGATCAGCGGCTTTCCATGGAATACACCATCGAGCTTCCGGAAGATGTGATTAAAGGGGATACCTTCACCATTACGCTGGATAAGAACCTGAACTGGCATGGTCTGCAACTGGACAAGACGAGCCTGGAGGATATTCTCAACGAAAATGGACAAGTGGTGGCGACTACGGAAACGAAGACCCTTGATGTGAATGGCAAGCCGGTATCCCAGGTGACCTATACGTTTACGGATTATGTGACCAACCGAAGCAACATTGAGATTCACCAAATCGTACCGGTTCATGTCGATCCGGATCAGGTGCGTACTTCACAAGGCTTGCGCTTTACCAATATCATCGGCAATAAGGCGCAAGAGCCCGTGAACATTTACGTCAATTACAATCCGTATTTCGGCAGTACGCCCATGAACCCCGGATATGCCTATCAACTGGGTGGACGCAATCAGGAGTTGCGCGATTATCTGGGCGGTCGGTTCTATGAAAACCGCGAGAACCATGAAATCGAGATATACTATTATGTCTTCGGTTACAATTACAGTTTGAGAGGAGAAGAAGGGTATCCGAACCTTTACAATTTGGAGCTGAAAGCCAAAGGACCCTATGGGGAAGCTTCCGATGTGGTACTTGATGATCCGGAGAAACCGGTAAAAGTTTCGGTCTACAAGACGGACGCCTATACGACAGATGGCAACTATAATACGCAGAATATGCCGCCGAGTTATGGAACGGCGTCTATGGATCTACAGCATTTGCTTGGCGAGGCGGATAAAGCGTATACCGCTAAAAACGGCAAGATCACCATTCCTCTGGATGTTGAACATGACTATCCGCAAGGACGCTATGGCTATATTGTAAAGGTCACCGCTCCGTTCAAGGCCAAGAATGAAGTGGATCTGCGTACGGAAGCAACGCTGGTAAGCCAGAACTACTTCACGAATGGGTACTACACTTATGGACCTTATGAAAATCGTTCCAGCTATTGGAATTACCTCCATCGCTACGAGGACAAAGGTACCGGAACCGGTCAGGATCTGATCGAGATTGTTTTGACCAAACGCGGGTTAACCGGTGGACCGAACGAAGATAAGTACACGGCGAACCTCCTTGCCGGAGCGGGCTTTAAGCTCACCAACAACCGGGGCTATCAGGACTACGTCGTGACCGATGCGACAGGAAAGCTGACATTCAGCCATCTGAAACCGGGCGACTACTTCCTGGAAGAAGTCCTCACGCCAAAGGGCTATACACCGCCTTACGTGGTTTGGGATATTCACGTGGCAGAGGATGGCCAGGTTACGATTACCAAACAGGGGGGCGACAGTCAGGGAGCCGACGGTCTCATTGAAGGCGGAGCGAAAGCCCTCACGGTATGGAACAACAAGACGAAGGTGAACGAACCGGTTCTGCAGTTCCCCAACATCCCCAACCGTGTAGAGTTTACGAAGTTCGGGGAGAGTGAAAATACGTTGGAAGGCGCAGTCTTTGAGCTACGTAAGTTGGATACGGCGGATGGAACCTATAAGGCATTGACAGGAACCACCAGCGGGCCAAAGACCTCCGGAAAAGACGGTAAGTTCTCGTGGAACAGCTTGTCGCCGGGCTTCTACCAAGTGTGGGAGACGACAGCGCCGGAAGGCTACGTCAAGCCGAGCAAAGAAGTAGCGACGTTTGAGGTGGATAAAGACACCGGCAAAATCGTTAATCTGAAAATCGAAGGACGTGATCCGGTCGGCGAGAACATCATCCATAACCGACCCCCCATGTCTATCGAACTGTTAAAGATCGACGAGAAGCAAAAGCCCATCGGTACCGGTAAAGTCGTCTTCCGCCTGGAAGCGGTCGATAATAATACGCCTGCAGTTCCGGAGGCCTTCGAGTTCATCACCTTGGATTTAGCGAATGGCGGTCCTTACCTGGTGGAGATTCCGGATAATCTGAATGGCGAGTACCTGTTAAGCGAGGTTACATCGCCAAACGGCTATATCAAAACGACCAACCGCTACCACATTACGATTGACCGGACGAACCGCACCGTTCGGCTCACGAAAGTGACAAACGATCAGGGTACGGAAATCGCGTATCTTGACCGGGGTCTTTTAAGTCAGAAGCCGATTGACCTCTACACCGATAAGATGGTCGATCGAGTCAAGCTGCAGGTGGAAAACCACCTGTACTACACCCTGCCGACCACCGCAGGTCCGGGCACCTTCCTCTTCACCCTGGCAGGCGCCTTCCTCCTGGGTCTGGCCTTCAGCCTGTTCCGACAGACCAAAGGCCCGTCCGGTCGGCCCCGAAAGCGTCTCCCTTTTTTGCGGAGACAGTTGGAATGATCTCCTTGTCGATAGATCCTTGGGGCAAACGCCCCGCCCGTCCACCCGTAGCCGGCCGGAAACGGCCAAGAACCTGAAAAGAAAAGAGGAATTATGATGAAACAGTTGAAAAAATGGGCAGCTGTCTTACTGGCGTTCATGCTGGTTGTGACGCTAATGCCGGCAAATTCCATTGCCGCCGAACCAACGTCGAAAATCATCGTGCAGGGCGTTGAAGACGGTGCAACCGTAAACGCCTATAAGCTTACGGAGGCAACTTTTTTAGCCAACGGTGACTTCGACAAATACCAGAACGTTGGAGCAGGAGCATTTGCTGACCCGGCAGTGCCGACCACGGCAGAATGGTCCGAATTGATCAAAAAGCCGGTTGCTGATTTGGGAACAGCAATTCCCCTCACGCAGGCTGCAGCTGGTAAAGATTATGAGTCGGCTCCACAAGGCGCCGGTCTTTACATGATTTTGGTTACTTCCAAAGAAGGCAAGGTATACAATCCTATGCTGGTCGGAATTAGCTATGATAAGGCTACAGATGGTACGGAATCGGCAAAAGGCGGTACCATTAGTGTACCGGCCGAATTCAAACTTGGTGAGGATGCTGTTCTTTACCTGAAGAAGAGCGAAGTAAAGATTACCAAGACCACCGAAGATCCTTCACCGGAGGATCAGTCTACCAACGATTCTGATCATGGCAATGGCTTAGGTCTCAATGAGAAGCCGTCCTTCAAGATTAACACCACCATTCCTTCTTATCCGACGACGGATAAAAATCTTAAGTTCACCATTACCGATACCTTGGATCCCGGTTTAACTCCTCCGGCAGTGGATGACATCAACGTTACTGTTGCTGGGACTAAAGTTACGGCGGATCAAGCTACGGTTACCGTTGCAGGCCAAATCATCACGATTGAGTTTAAGGATGCTTACTTAAAGGGCCTGAACGGAGCCACCAAAGACGTAGAAGTGACCTATAGCGCTACGTTGAACGATCAGGCTACGGTGAACTTTGCAGCAAACAAGAATACGGTTAAAGTGGAATACACACATGATCCGAAGACTGGCGATACATCCACACATGAAGACATCACCTACCACTATACCTTTGATATCGATGGTTTGCTGAATGGTAAAGGGTCTGAAACTTCCCATGAGCTCACCAAACATGGCAAAATTGATGGAGAGACTAAGTGGTATACCAAAGATAGTGGGTTGCAGGGGGCTGAATTTACGCTTTACTCTGGTGACCCGACAGGCAAGAAGATTGTCGAAGGAAAGACGTTGAACGAACTTCAAGCGGATGAAGTTTTGAAATATCAGACGGTCACGACTACGGACGACGGTCGTATGAATTTCCAGAAGCTGGATGAAGGCATCTATTATCTCAAAGAAACCAAAGCGCCCAACGGATATAGCCTGAATAATAAGGTCTATAAGGTAGAGATTAAAGCGGATTACAATACGAACGGAACGCTGAAATCTTATTCCATCACCATTGATGATCAGGCAACCACGACCTTTAAGGCGCAGAATGAGGAGCAAGCTCCGGATACCACGAACAATCCTGATGCGAAGCAGGATGGCGTAGTTACTGAGACGGATGCCCCGACGTTGATCGAGAACACCAAGATCCCCGGACTGCCCTCCACCGGTGGTATGGGTACCTACCTCTTCACCGGCATCGGCGTTGCTCTCTTGGCCGGCGCAGCGGTGATGGTTACGGTCCTTCGCAAGAAGAGCGCCCAGGCTGCACAATAGGCGGAATAAGGATCAATCGATTGTTAGATGAATAGTAAGAGCGTCGCCCCGGAGGGCTCCGGGGCGACCCCTCTTATTTCTTGTGGGATCTTCGGATCCATCGGCAGAAAGAGCGGATATGGAACAGAAAAAGAACCCGGAATCCGGGGAAGATAGGACCAAAACGAATGAGGAACCCGACAAAGGGTCAACCGGGAAAAAGGATCGAAAACTCAGGATCCTCGCGGTCGTCCTTTTGCTTGCCGGAATTTTGGTTCTGCTGTATCCGACCATCAGTAATCGCTTTAACCAGTGGCGTGCGGAACAATTGTCCACGACATACCAGGAAGTGGTTAAAGCCATTCCCGATGATCATTTTGCCGAAGAGTTGGAAAAAGCGCGAAAGTATAATGAGAAGCTGACGGGGGAAAGCGTGCCGGATGTGTTCGCGCTTCGGGAAAAGCATGATGACCCCCTCTATGATTCGCTTCTTAACGTGACCGGCGACGGGATGATGGGAGAAGTGGAGATTCCGGCCATTAACGTCAAAATCCCTGTTTTCCACTACACGACGGATCAGGTGCTTCAACAAAACGTGGGGCATCTGGCAGGCTCTTCCTTACCCGTCGGAGGAAAGGGAACGCACGCCGTTCTCTCGGCGCACCGCGGATTGCCCTCGGCAAAGCTCTTTACCGACCTCAACCTGCTGAAAAAGGGCGATCTGTTCTTCATTCGTGTGCTGAACCAGTTTTTAGCGTATGAGGTGGATCAGATGATCGAGGTGGAACCGACGGAAACCGCGTCGTTAGCCATCGACCGGGACAAGGATTTGTGCACGCTCTTTACCTGTACGCCATACGGCGTCAACACCCAGCGTCTTCTGGTGCGGGGACATCGCGTGGACTATACGCCGGAGGAGGCCGAGAAGGCTTATGAAGGTGCCAAAGATCTTCGTGTGGATACCACGCGCCTGAGCATTCATTTGTTGGCGGCCGCCATCGGAATCACGGTCGGGCTTACCCCCTATCTGCTCTGGCGAAAGAAGAAAAAGAAAAAGGAGGCCGGGCGTTCATGAGAAGAGCATCGCATCGACGCTTCTGGATTCTCCTGTGCATCCTCATGATTCTGGGAGGGCTGGGCTTTCTCCTGTATCCTCCGGCCTCGGATCTATGGAACCGTTACCGAAACAGCAAGTTAGTTGACGTCTATTCGAAGGCGGTGCACGATCTTACGCCGGATAAGACCGAGGCCATTTGGACGAAGGCGCACGAGTATAATGAAAAGCATACGACGAACACCATCGTGGATGCCTTCAAGGACGAAGAAGAATATGTACTGACCGCTCCCTATGATCAGTTGCTCAATCCTTCTGGGGATAATATCATGGGGACGATTGAAATACCGAAAATCCAGGTGAAGTTGCCCATCTTTCATGGGGTGGGCGAGGAATCGCTGCAGCGCGGAGCGGGACATCTGGAAGGAACGTCCCTTCCGATTGGCGGAAAATCCACCCATTCAGTCCTCTCGGCGCATCGCGGATTGCCTTCGGCGATTCTCTTCACGGATCTCGACCAGATGGCTAAGGGCGATCTCTTCTATCTGCACATTATGGATGCGGTCTTCGCCTACCGCGTGGTAGATATACAAACGGTATTACCCCATCAGTCGGAACTCTTGGCGATTCAACCGGATCGCGACCTTTGTACGCTGCTTACCTGTACGCCCTATGGCGTGAACAGTCACCGTTTGCTCGTGACCGGCGAGCGAACCACCTATATCCCCGACGAGGCTACACCGGTCGTGGAAAAAGATGTGGCCGTTTTGGACACGGTCATTGCGAACTGGAAGATCACCTTAATTGGCGTTATCGTCTTTCTCTTCTTTCTTTTCGGGCTTCTCCTACGAAACCGACGAAAGAAGCAGAAGGAGAGGAAAGAACAGAATGCGCGAAATGAGAAAAATGAGCCGAAGGAACAGCAGGAACAGAATGAGCGTCAAGTCGCGGAACGCAATAAGGAATAAAGGAGTAAACCATGTATAAACATCGTAAACAAAGACATCGGCCCAATGTGTGGGCTCGGCTCCTCGCTTTTGCAGGCGCCTTCCTCATCTGTCTGGCGACCCTCTTTCCCATGGACGCGCGGGCACGGCGAGACAATCCCATGGTACGCTCCTACAACGAGACAAAATGGGGTTCGCTTACCTTGAATTTGACCTACACCAAGGATAAGGGCCAAACGTCGATTCCTCTCGACGGGGCGAAGCTTCGTCTGGTTCGCATTGCGGATCTTTCGATGGAAGCCGATGGCCCCCACTATACGCTTCGCTCGGGACTGACGAGTTTGCATTACGACTTTACCAAGATGACGTCCGGGGATCTTCGCCGGGCTGCTCGGGACATCGCGGCCTATATTAAGGCGCATCCCGATGCGTTAAAGTCGCTGGAAAACGAGGCAAATCCCAACGTTAAACCGGAAATTGACGCGAACCATAAGGCGGTTCGCACGGACACGTCGGATGCGCAGGGAAAGGTTTCTTTTGACCATCTGGTGCACGGCGTGTACCTTGTCACGCAAGAAGGAAAATCGGGCACGGCTTTGCAGTTTGCCTCCATGTCTCCGGTGCTCTATTTTGTCCCCGAGTATCTGAAAACGAACAACACCGGCACATGGGTCTATGATGTTGAGGCGAACCCCAAGTATTCGCCGAACAAGCCGCCGACACCGCCGGAATCCTCTTCGACGCCGCCGGAATCGTCTTCCACTTCGTCGGAGTCTTCGTCGACGCCACGGGAGTCTTCTTCGACGCCACCGGAAACTCCGCCAACGTCGTCGACGCCGACGCCCCCGACGCCGCCTACTCCGCCGAAGACGCCCACACCGGGTACCGGCGATAAGATTCGTTTAGGCCTTTGGATTGCTACCGGCCTGCTCGCATTCGTGGCGTTGCTTTTGCTGCTTCGCCGGAAAAACAAGAAGGACAACGAATAATATCGCTATTGCGGACCCTGTCCGATCTTCCTTTTGACCGGGCAGGGTCGTTTCTGACCATTGATCAATGTTGTATTCACTCGAGATTCATAGGGGGGGGTACGATGAACGTACAACATAGAAAGAAACGTATCACGAAACTTTTGGCCATGTTGCTCGCTTTTTTCATGGTTCTTGCTTTTGCGTTGCCGAGTAACTCGGGAACTTCTTTTGCCGATGCTAACGATGCCGACGAGGCGTCGTTGTTTTCGTTATTGAATAACGGAAAAATGAACGACGGTGAACCAAGCGGCGTGACGGATGAGGAAAAGGCAAATGACGGGGAGGCTCTCTTTGGAGAAGGACTGACCCGGACGCAAATTTTGGAAGAGGGGGGGGTAAAACAAAATAGCGCGCCAAATGAGCTCAGTGCCCCAAACCTTACGCAACAGGCCGCAGGAACATACATCACGGTGAAGGACCAGTACGGGAGGGCGGTCGATAATATTTATTTTACTATCACCAGAACCTACGACGGCATAAACTACCGTGCAAAGGCGGTAAGCGGATCGCTGTATATTTTTAACTCTGCTACCAATCAGTACGAACGAAAATCAGTAGAAGCGGCCGGTTTTTATGAGAACTATTTTCACCAAATCACGGTCAGTGCTACTGAGGGCGATGCGGCAAACTATACGTTAGATTCGAGTGCCGTTCTCACAAAATTCTATATTCAAAATGGTATGGCGATCCTGGATTCCGGTTCGTTTGCCATCACCTTGCAAAGCAAGGCACAGCCGCCCGCCCCTGCCGGTACTACGATGACCGCCAAGGACACAAAAGGAAACCCGGCGCCGGGCATCGCCTTTCTGCTGTATAAAGAAGGGGAGCCCAATATTCAGGCGAACCTGCTTTCCGATAGTAACGGTGCCTTGGTTTACACAGCCAATTCGGAGGTTTTTGATCCAAAAAAGACTTTGGCCGCCGGTACGTACACCGTAAAAGTTACGCCTCAATCTTCAAGCGATACCGCCAAAGCGACCTATGTCATGGATTCCACGAAAACCTATGCCACGTTTACCGTGACGGATGACGGCGCAGGAAATAAAACGGTGACGTTTATCCCGGCAAGCAGCCAAAATCTTGTTTTTCCATTGCTTGCGGATCTTCCCAAGGGAGAGGCGAAATTAACGGTCAACAAGACGGATGAGAAAGGCGATCCCCTTTCCGGCGTCACCTTTCAGCTGCAAGGCCCTGTGGATAGCGCTGCCGCTGGCACGAGGACGTCCGGTCCGACGGGAGCCGATGGAAAAACTACGTTCACAAATTTAGCCTATGGGGAATATCTATTGACGGAACTTTCGGCTCCGGACGGTTATGTGGTCAGCAAACAGGTTATCCATGTCATGCTGGGGAAGGATGCGGATACGCCCATCGTGGGCGGAACAGATGTGACCAAGGGTCTCACGCTCGATTCGGTTACCTGGAATCCGCCTCATGTAGAAAATGGTGTCAATACCATCTATCCCAATCAGGCGGAATCCTTGTCTGTGGATGCGGTGATTCAGGTGCCTGCAACGACACACCTTGCGCCCGGCGATTTCTTTACCATCCAGCTTTCCGATAACGTAGATACCTATGGTCTGGTGCAATCCAAAGAGCAGGGATTGGACATTTTTGCCGATGGAGGAAAGCTCGCCGAAGGCAAATTTGATCCGACCACGAGAACGATCACCTATACGTTTACGAATCTGGTCAAGACCTTTACAGCCAATCAGATCAAGCTCCATACGGTGCTTTTCATTGACAAGGTGAAGGTGCCGCAGGAAGTGAAATCGCCTTCCACGGTCACCCTTTCGTATGGCCTTGGTCAAACGACGCCGTCTACGTCGTCTTTTCAAGTGCTTTACCGTCCTTATTACTATCCGCAACAGACGGGTGGCTCCAATATCGGAACCATGTATTCGATCTACAACCCGGATAAAAAGACGGCGACCACTTATATTTACGTCAACCCGCTTACCAACAAGCTTAAAAAGGGAAAATTGGAAATTTCCGGCAAGGGATCTGTGCTGATTAATGCCCTGACCGATGTGAAGGTTTACGACGGCGGAAGCGGCAGCACGGATACCATGGTGCCGTCCTGGGGTGTCGTTCCGGCCAACTTGACGGAAGTGAACGGCCTTTCGCCGGTTATTGACGGCAATGCCAACAAGGTCACTATCGACTTTGGTGATCGGCTCGATACGGGAAGTCAGGCGTATATCGTCAAGGTGACCACCGGGTATGATCCTTCCTCGACGGAGGATTTGGGCATGGTGGCGAAGCTCTACGGCTATTTCAATGGCTATTGGAGCCAATACTACAATTATTCTTACTATGACTATGACTGGGCTGCCGCACAGACGTACATGAAATTTTATGAGCATGAAGGGACGGCGACCGGCATAGGCTTTGACGCTGAGGTCACGGTCTCCAACCCCAAAAACAGCATTGAGTGGACCAAGGTGAATGAATCCGGCCTGCCCCTGGAAGGGGCGGAATTTCGTTTGGTACGTGTTCAGAATGGCTCCGGACAGGACGGTTCTGAGCAAACGGTGATCGACAAGCTGGTTTCCAATCGGGATGGGCGCTTGTCCGCTTCGGGCCTGGCGCCGGGTTCTTATAAGCTCTATGAAACCAAAGCGCCGGAAGGCTATGAGATTCCCAAGGATGACACGGGAAAGGATAAGCCTTTGGCCACTTTTACCGTGAACGAGAAAGGCGAAATTAAAAGTCCGGATCCTGCGGATGGCAAAATCGTAAATGGCCGTCTGGAAGGTCGCTTCTCCGTCCACAAGACGGACAATGCGGAGAACGAAGCGGATCGCAAGCCGTTGAAGGACACGGAATTTACCCTGACGCCGTTGAAAGAAGATCCTGAGCATCCCGGTTCATGGATTGTCGATGATACTAAGAGTCCGATCACCAAGACGACCGATGCGGAGGGAAATCTGACCTTCTCCGGTCTTGCCATAGGAAAATATCAACTGAAAGAAACCAAGCCGTCGCCGGGTTATGTTTTGCGTGATACCACCTGGACAGTGGAAGTGAAGAAAGAGGTCGTCGATGAGGCGCATCCGGAGATCGAACGGGTGGTAACCACGGTCACCGAGGACGCTTCGCCGTCGCTTGCACGGTCTGCCGCCTTCGGGTCTGCTTCCGTCTCTTTCGGAAGAGAGCTCGTCCCCACGTCCACAAAAGACACCTACCTCGCGCCGCTACTGGATCATACCATGCAGCGCCTGCAAAAGACGCAGACGCTTCTCTCGTCCGATGCGCAGGAAGAGGAAACGTCTTTTGCCGACGGTATGCTGTATTCTGCCGATGCTCCCTTGCGCTCGGAGGGCGTTCCTTTGCGCTCTGCCGGTGAGGGGAAATACCAGTACTACAATCCGGTAGAGGTTAACGGGACGAAATGGCCCGCCAACGTGGAGGAAATGGACGTCGACGGGGATGGTAGTGCCGACTACAAGATCACCCAGACCATGGAACCCGACGGTACGACGCCGGGTCAGTACAAGGTGAATGTAAAAGTGGAGAAGATGCCGGAGACGTTGGAGCTGGTGGTGTTGATGGATAACTGTGCCGCCTTTAGCCAGCTGACCGGAAGAAAGACGGACCGTTTTCAATGGGCAGGCATGACCAGTGGTACGCTCCAAGATTACCCGACGGTGGAAGACTGGCTGAATTATTATTTTCGAGGGGTTCGGAATTCTTCTAATCAAGTGACCCAGGAAGGCCGTATCACCAGCCTTCTCAAGACGATTCGGCAAAGCTATCCCAATGCCAAGGTAACCCTGTTGGGTGCCGGTGGAGCGACAAGTACCGTTCAATATTGGACAACCAACCCGTATACGAGCCTGCCTATTGCGGATGCAATCAACATGAATCATGCGCTCAAGGCAAGCGGTGTCTATAATCCCAATGTTGCGCCACCGAAATGGGAATTTACCGGAGGCTGGGGACGTGCCGGTCTAAAAGAGGCCATGCAGCAGGCCTATAACACCCTCAATTCTTCCACGGCGCAGAAGAAGGCTTTCTTTCACTTACAGGGCGTGCCGACCTTTGGTATAAATAAAGGTACTGCGCCTCTTTTGCCGTTTTGGGATCAGGGCACGACAGAAGATGCCAGACGAACATTTGCGAAAATTCAAAATATCGCTCGGGTCAGTTGGTTGGTGGAATTGGATCCTTCGGCTTATGATGAATATTTCTTCCGACCTTCGGAATATCTGGCCAATGGGCTTCCGGATCCGAGTCAGGTTCATATTCTACAAAATGCGTCGAGATATTGGCTGGATAAGGATCAGTACTGGAACCAGGTTGATGCGGCGGCGATGGAAAGTGCCTATAATGTGGCGATGCCTGCCATTGCGCAGGAGATCACCAACGGCGCGTCGAGTAATGCAAAACTCAATCTGCAAATTCAGCTGGCGGACAATGTGCTTTGGCGTACGGCGCCATCCGGCGACACCTCGATGACAACAGCCGGGGTGAGCTACCATGCGGCGACGGGGTCATTAACGAAGTCGAATTTCACGATGACCTCCGACAAGCCGCTGGAATTCTCCTACTATATAAAGGCGAATTCGCAGGCATCCGGCGCTAAGCTCAATGTTTTTGAGAACATCAATCAGGCCAAGACCAGCGGTCTTCAAGTGAACACGACGAAGCCGGATGGTACGGTGGAAAGCACGACGTCCGCCATTCCTATTCCTCAGCTTCGGATTCCGGGCTGGGAAACGACGGTGAAGAAATATTGGTACGGTAATTCCGATGCCGATAACGCGAGCTTTCAGACTTTCCCGGAGACGGGAGCAACGCCGCCGACGGGGCCGACTTCGCCCTTGGATCCGGCGAAGAGGAAGGCGTCTCAGGTTCTTATCTATTCCGATACGGCTTATTCGGATGATCCGGAGACCAAGATTGGTCTTGGGCAAAA
Source organism: Murdochiella massiliensis (assembly GCF_900059565.1). Classification (GTDB taxonomy): domain Bacteria; phylum Bacillota; class Clostridia; order Tissierellales; family Peptoniphilaceae; genus Murdochiella; species Murdochiella massiliensis. The sequence goes on along the minus strand of NZ_FIZW01000002.1, from coordinate 838,028 downwards.
GCTGAAGAGTCCCTATGAGTCGTTGCGCTTTGCCCGGGCTCTGCCTTATTACGACAATAATGGAATGCCCATTAATTATCAGGCAACGGAGTACCATGATCCGATTTTCCACACGAAAATGAACCTGGTCAAGAATGACGCCACGCTGAAGCAGACCTTCTATATTGGCGCGCAGATGGATCCGGTCGTGGTGAAGATGGACATCCGGGTGACCAAGCAGTGGGGAAGCGGGACGACGGATGCGGATAAGGTGCCGGTGACGGCCAAACTTCTGGCCTTCCGTGTGAATGTGGACGGGAGCGAGACGCCGCTGACGGATGCGGAGATGAAGGCTTTGATCGGAGCCGGAAAGCCGACCACGCTCAGGTTAGATGCGGATGGACGTTGGACGGGAGACTTTACGGATTTGCCCACCAGTCAGGTGGTGAACGGCCAGGCGACGGAAATCGTCTATCGCGTGAAGGAAGTGCCTCTTCCGGGCTTTGATGTGTCGTATCTGTATGATTCGCAAGAGGTGACACAGCCGGACGGCACAACCAAACCCACACACTACGTGACGATTGTGAACCAGAAACATACGCTGATTTCGGTCACCAATGTACCCAACGAGGTGGATTTTTACAAGGTGAACGGAAGCGGCAAGGCGTTGGCCGGTGCCACGTTTACGCTCCGGAAGGAGACCGAAACGCCGGGCACATGGGCGGATGTTGCCGGTTACGTGGATATAACGACGACGCAGGTCACGGAGAACGGTGTCGAACGCGCGAAGCTCCATTTTGAGAAGCTGGATCCGGGCAATTACCGTCTTAATGAAACGACGGTTCCGGCCGGCTATGAGGAGCCGACGAATCCCGTTGCCACCTTTACGGTTTCCGAAACGACGGGCAAGGTGGAAAATGTCCAGGCGTTAAACGCGAGCGGTGTTCTTGTCGAAGGCACCTCGGGCGTCGCTATTTATAACGTGTCAAAAGACCGTCCGCCGGTTGAGTTCTATCTTGATAAACTTGGCGGGGTGCAGGGAGAAACGCTGCATCGGCTGACCTCGGGTACGTTAGACATGAAGCTGGAAAAGACGGACGACGCGAATAAAAGCAGGACGGTGACGTTTGATCTTTCTCAGGACTACGAGAACATTTCCAACACAGGAACAAGAGGCCTCAAAATCACCATTCCGGCCGATTGGCCGGCCGGCGACTATGCTTTGACGGAAGTGACGGCTCCGGCAGGTTATCAGAAAATGGCCGGTACCATTACGCTTCGCTACACTGTGCCGGCAGATCTGTCTTCGACGACGGGGCGGACGCTCGCCGTGGTGGATGCCCAGGGCAACGTCCAAAGCCCATATCTCTTTGAGGAAACGCAGATTGACGGTGTCTGGACGCCGATGTATGCTACGGGCTATGCACCCTTAGCCATCGAGAATTATGTGTTTGTCCTGCCCTCCACGGCAGGCCCCGGCACCTTCTTCTTTACCTTGGCAGGCGCCTTCCTGCTGGGACTTGCGATGAGCTTGCGAGGCGCCAGCTCGAAACCGCGGCCGCGGACGAAGTGTCACGGCTGAATAGCTGGCTCAAAACCGCGGCTGCGGAGGCGCAGCTGAAGGCGCGAGCACTGCCGGGAATGCTGCTTCGTTGCTTGAATTGTGGCCTGTTGGCGTTGTGGCGTGGCTTTATGCGGAGCGCCGCTTGGAATGATGTTGGCGGCGCGGTTTGAAGAAGGAGCGCCGCTTGGAATGACGTTGGCGGCGCGGTTTGAAGAAGGAGCGCCGCTTGGAATGATGTTGGCGGCGCGGCTTGAAGAAGCGGAGCGCCGCTTGAATCGTCGTTGGCGGCGCGGTTTGAAGAAGGTGCGCCGATTGGAATCGCCGTTGGCGGCGCGGTTTTAGCATAATAAATTATGCGCGACCCTGGCTGAGCGGATTGAAGTGCCGCAGCCAGGGTCGTTTTTTTTGGCTAAACCCTGGCTGGTGACAAAGGCGTATTGTAGCCAGGGTCTCTTCACGTCTGTGGAACCCTGGCTGCGGAAAACAATGCGTGCCAGCCAGGGTCAAGCACGCTCTGTCGAACCCTGGCTGGAGAAAACGCCTTGTTATAGCCAGGGTCTCTTCACGTCCGCGGAACCCTGGCTGCGGAAAACAACGCAAGCCAGCCAGGGTCAAGCACGCTCTGTCGAACCCTGGCTGCGGAAAACAACGCAAGCCAGCCAGGGTCAAGCACGCTCTGTCGAACCCTGGCTGGAGAAAACGCCTTGTTATAGCCAGGGTCTCTTCACGTCTGTGAAACCCTGGCTGCGGAAAACAATGCGTGCCAGCCAGGGTCAAGCACGCTCTGTCGAACCCTGGCTGGTCAAAACGTTTTGTTATAGCCAGGGTCTCTTCACGTCTGCGGAACCCTGGCTGCGGAAAACAATGCGTGCCAGCCAGGGCCGACATTCTTTTTTCGACCCTGGCAAAGAGAGAAAGCTTTTTTCCGCCAGGGACGGCGCTTCTATCCAACGAAACAAACGTACGCCAGTCAGGGGCGAAGAAGCGGAGCACCGCTGGAATCGCCGTTGGCGGCGCGGTTTGAAGAAGAGGAGCCGCCTTCGGCGGCGTTTTGATCCGCCGGCCGCAGGCCGGCTCCTTATAGAGAAACACACCTTAAAAGTATTGCGAAACGCAATACTTTTGCATACAATTTAAAGAGGAGGTGATGGGTCATGAAAGATGCAACCGTTAGTGTTCGTGTTGAAAATGAGGTCAAAATGCAGGCAGAAGACATTCTTAATAAGCTGGGCATCCCGGTTTCTGTGGTGATTAATTCACTATACCGCCAGATTATTTTTCAGCGCGGCATTCCTTTTGCGTTATCTTTACCTACGACTTTGAGGACGCAGGATGAGATGCATGAGGATGAGCTTTCCGCAAAATTGCTGCATAGCTATGAACAGTCTGTTGCAGAAGAAGGCAGGCCGTATCCATCTGTTTTTGATGAACTCGAGAGCGAGTTGTAAATGCAGAGCTTCAACGTACTTCTTACTCCGGATGCAGAGAAAGATTTACGAGAATTACGAGAATATATTGCTTATATCTTGCAGGCGCCGATGACGGCAAAACAATACATCCATTTTCTTCGGCAAGAAATCGAACGACTTTCCTACATTCCGGAAGGATTTCCCCTGGTCGAAGATGAACCTTGGCATACGCGTGGAATTCGACGGCTCGTAGCCAAAAACACTTTAGTTTACTATCGTATTGATTATGCATCACAAACTGTTTATGTTCTCAATTTTATTTATGCAAGACGAGATCAACTTGACGCTCTTCATCGCATGAGTGACTAATATGGCTAAGCAGAGCGCCGCAGGAATCACTGCTGGCAGCACGATTTGCAGAAGGAGCGCCGCTGGAACCACCGTTGGCGGCGCTATTGCCGAAGAGGAGCCGCCTTCGGGCGGCGTTCTGATCCGCCGGCCGCAGGCCGGCTCCTTCTGGCGCTTTGGCGCCGCGATGTTATATAAACGTCTATTTTGTTTTGACGACGCATATAGCGGTTAGGAAAATACGGTATATTGTGTCCGTAATTCCATAAAGCGCAAAAAAAGGACACAGTAATCTGGCTTGATCGAGTAAAACTGTGTCCGAAAACGCGAAAAACGAAAAAGAAGGATACAAAATTGGCAAATAAAGCATAGATTTGTGTCCGTAATTCCATAAAGCACAAAAAAAGGATACAGTAATCTGGCTTGATCGAGTAAAATCGTGTCCGAAAACGCGAAAAACGCAAAAAAGGGACACGCTTTATCGACTTGAACGCATTAACCGTGTCCGAAATCACGAAAAACGCAAAAAAGGGACATGAATGCTGGCTAAAGAAGCATGAACTTGTGTCCGCAATTTCAGAAAGTGCAAAAAAGGGATACAGTTTTCCGGCTTTAACGCGAAAACGTTGTGTTCCAAAATTCAAAAAGTGAAATTGCGGGCGCAAAACGCTTCTCTTGCTATAAGCCAGTGCCGACAAAATCGGTCTCCGTCGTTGCCTCAATTTTGCTGCGCTGCCGCTCCGCCATTCGCGTTCCATCATGCAGGCGCATCCGGCTGCTCCGCCATCCCGTACCACACCACGCTCCATGCCGCGCCATCTCGTATCATCACCATCCCCTTCCCGCCATGCCCTCCATGTCGCCCAACTTAGCACGCGTTCCTGCCGCACCGCGTCATCCTGCCGCTCCGCCATCCCGCACCACACCACGCTTCATGCCGCGCCATCTCGCATCATCGCCATCCCCTTTCCCGCCCAATCCATACGCCGTCGCGGTCGATTCATACGTCGCTACGTTACACCATTCTGACTGATTTATGCCCATGGCATTTCCGAACGAAGCACCTCTCGAATCCGCTATAATGGGAGGGAACAGGAAGGAAGGGACGATGACGAAGAAAAAACATCCGGTGGTGGACGTGCGAATTGAAGAGCTGGCGTATCCCGATCGAGCGAGTGGCGTGGTGCTGTCGCCGATTCCGCATGATCCGGTGGGGGAGATGCTGGAGCTGCCCGTGGATCACAGCAAACGCGAAGCCGTCGCGCCCATGCGCATGAAGGGTGGCTTGCCGGGGCAGATTTGGCGTTGCCGCGTGAAGCGCTCGCATGCCGGGGTACGCGAGGTGGTGCCTTTGCAGCTGCTGGCACCGTCGTCCATGGAACATCGTCCGACTTGCCCACAGGCAGGGATCTGCGGAGGCTGCAATTACCAGAGTATCAGCGTGGAAACGGAGCTGTTGCTGAAAAGTCGGCAGCTGCGGGAGTTGTATGCGCCGCTGGGACTTTCTTCCGCCATTTCCCTCTATCGCAGTCCGTTGCTGGAAGGTTATCGCAGCAAGATGGAGTATACCTTCGGCGACAGCACGCCCGGAGGGCCGCTGACGCTGGGGCTTCATCGTCCGGGCCATTTTTATGACATTTTGCCGACGCCGCTGTGCAATATCGTCCCGGAGGACTTTAATTCTTTGCGCAAGGCGGTGGAGCGTTTTTGCCGTGAGCGCGAGTGGACATTCTATCATCGTGCGAAGAAGAGTGGCTATTTGCGCCATCTGGTGCTGCGTGCAGCCCTTACGACGGGGGAGCTGATGGTCAATCTTGTAACGACCTCGGAGCACGACTGGACGGCGCTCGACACGACGGAATTTCTGCGCCTACTGCGCAGCCTTTCTCTTTCGATGCGCCTCGTCAGCGTCTTCCACACGACCAATGATAGCGTTGCGGACGTGGTGCAGGCGGATGCCCTCGATCTTCTAGAAGGACGTTCTTATCTTGAGGAGCGCCTTTTTGACCTCTCGTTTCACGTGGGGCCGTTTTCCTTTTTTCAGCCCAACGTCATGGGCGCCAAGAACCTCTATTCCAAGGCACTTGACCTTGCCGGCGATCTGCGCGGAAAGACCGTCTACGATCTCTATTCCGGCACGGGAACCCTCGCGCAAATTGCAGCTTCACGCGCCCAGCGCGTCATCGGCGTCGAGATTGTGGAGGAAGCCGTCGAAAAAGCCCGTGAAGCCTGTCAACGCAACGGTCTTGCGAACGTGCGCTTTGTCGCTGCAGATGTCCTTGCCGAGCTTACCCGTCTTGCCGACATCGGCGATCGTCCCGACGTTGTCCTTCTCGATCCGCCCCGCCAGGGCATTCATCCCAAGGCCATCGCCCACCTTCTCGCCGCCGCCCCGGAGCGCATCGTCTACATCTCCTGCAATCCCACCACCCAGGTTCATGACCTTTCTCTCTTCACTGCCGGCGGCTACCGTGTGGAGCAAGTGGTTGCCTTTGACCAGTTTCCGCGGACGAAGCATGTGGAGACGGTAGCACTTTTGTCCAAACTTGATGTCGATAAGCATATAAATATTGAAATTGAGCTGGATGAGCTTGATTTGACCAGTGCTGAAAGTAAGGCAACATATGCTCAAATCAAAGAATATGTTTGGAATAAATTTGAATTAAAAGTTCCGACATTATATATTGCACAGATAAAGAGGAAATGTGGAATAGAATTACGAGAACATTACAACAAGTCTAAAAAGGAGAAACAAATTATTCCACAGTGTACACCTGAAAAAGAAGAAGCTATCATGGATGCCTTGAGACACTTCAAAATGATTGAATAGAAAAGAATGACAGCATATGACTTTCTGCATTTATGACATTTCTACTTGGTATAGGAACAGCTATTATTCCTTTCTTGCAAGGTATCAATGAGAAAATAGACTCAATATAAAGATTGATAGGATCATTTTTATATTTAAAGGAGCGTTGAAATGATTGATAAAAGCAATAAAAAATTTTGGGATAAATTTGCTAAGCTATATGCTCCTTTCATGAAAAAAGACAAAGGAGTATATGATAAAGTTTGCGAATACATTCGTCCTCATTTGAATAAAGACATGGAGGTGCTTGAACTTGCTTGTGGCTCAGGACAATTATCGTTTAATCTTTCAAAGCATACGAAAAGTTGGATTGGCACAGATTTTTCCGAACAAATGATTAAGGAAGCTAAAAAGCGTGGGGAATACGAAAATCTTACATTTGAAACAGCCGATGCAGTAGCATTATCCTATTCGCATGAAAAATTTGATTGTGTGTTAATTGCTAATGCACTTCATATTATGCCTAAACCGGATGAGGCGATGAAAGAAATATATAGGGTGTTAAAACCTAATGGGACTTTGTTCGCCCCGACTTTTCTATGGAAAGAGGGAAAACAAAGAAAAATGATAAAAAGTTTGATGTCTATTTTAGGATTTAAGATGTATCAAGAATGGGATAAAAAGGAATTTGAAGATTTTATTAAAGAATATGGATTTTCAGTAGTTGAAATGAAATTGGCACATGGAGGTCTTGCACCGATTGGTGTGATGATTGCTCAAAAAGTGATTTAACAGATTCTATTCTTATGATTTAAAAAATTTCATCAAAATGGTAACCAAAGGCGATAGAAAAACTATCGTCTTTTTCTTTGCAAATTTTTTGGAAGGAGGTGAAGCGATGGACTTTGACTATTTCTATAATCGTGAAGCAGAGAGATTTAATTTTCTTAAAGTACCGGAGATATTAGTTGATGGAGAAGAATTTAAGGGGTTGTCAGCAGAGGCAATTATCCTTTATTCCATGCTTCTAAAACGAACGGGAATATCTTTTAAGAATAACTGGATAGACAAAGAAAATAGAGTATTTATCTATTTTACCGTTGAAGAAATTATGAGAAGAAGAAATATCTCAAAGCCGACAGCCATAAAAACATTGGATGAGTTAGACAGTAAAAAAGGAATCGGACTGATTGAAAGAGTAAGGCTTGGACTTGGAAAACCTAATATCATTTATGTAAAAGACTTTATGAGTGTATTTCAAGCAAAAGGAAATGACTTTCAGAAGTCAAAAAACTTTACTTCAGAAGTAAAAGATGTTGACCTCAGAAGTAAAGAAAATGAACTTCAGGAAGTTAAAAATGTTGACTCTAACTATATAGAGAATAATAAGAGTAAGTATAGTAAGAGAGAATATAGTTTTTGCGAAAACGGACTTGGAACATTTCAAAATGTATTTTTAACTGATGAAGATATTTCTGATTTACAAATTAAACTAAATGCACAGCTTGATAATTACATTGAACGCTTATCTGCATATATCAAAAGCACCGGAAAGACCTATAAAGACCATAAAGCGACGATCCTTTCTTGGTTTTATAAAGATCAGGGCAAAAGCAAGCAGCCGAAAACATCAAATGTCCCGACATGGGAAGAATATAACAAAGGAGAACATTTATGAAAAGAGAATTGGAAAAAATAATGATAGAGGATGTAGAATTTGCCTATGATTCTGAAAAAGAATATATCAAAGATGGACACGCATATTGCAAAGTCTGCCACGAAAGAAAAGATGGAAAAGTGATGGAGTTTTTTGGCAGTAAGAGGATATTTAAGATTTCTTGCAAATGCGATAGAGATAGAGAGGCAAGAGAAAAAGAAAGACAAAAGCAGATAGAGATTGAACGATTAAAAAGTAGCTGCTTTAACTCTATTATTCAATGGTCATATACCTTTGAAAACTATCAGGGAGAAGAAAATAAAAGCCTGATCATTGCTAAAAACTTTGTCAAAGACTATGAGGAAATGAAAAAAGAAAATATCGGACTGTTATTTTACGGCTCTGTAGGAAGCGGTAAGACCTATCTTGCATGCTGTATCGCCAATGCCTTAATTAAAGAGTATCGAATAGGTGTTAAGATAAGAAATTTTGCACAAATTATCAATGAACTGCAAAAGGGAGGTTTTGATTTTGATAAAAACGCATATATTGAATCCCTTGTAAATACTTCCGTTCTTATCTTAGATGACTTGGGAATTGAAAGGGATACAAGCTATGCTAAAGAGCAGGTATATAACATTGTCAATAGCAGGTACCTAAAACAGAAACCAACAATTTTCACAACAAATCTTTCCTACGACACAATTCAAAACTGCAAGGACAGTGTTGAATATCAAAGAATCTATTCAAGAATTATTGAAATGTGTATTCCCGTTATGGTTGTAGGTGAGGATTTCAGAAAGTTTATTCAAAGAGATAAGCTAACTCGCAATAAAGATAGATTACTGAACGGAGGTGAGAGAACTTGATTAATGAAGAAATTGCAAGAAAAACGCTCAACATGGAAGTGAGAGCCTGCAAAGTAACAGGCAAGATACTTTTGGATTTGATAAGGAAGTTACTGAAAGAATCAGAAAAAATCGGTGGACTTGAAAAGCTCGTTGGGAGTAAAGGGAATGAAGTAAAACTAAAAGATATGGTTAAAAAGGGACAGCTTGAAGAGATACCAGTAGAAGAAACAGAATTGAAGGAACTGAAAAAAGAACTGAACAGATATGGAGTTAAGTTTTCGGTAATGAAAGATAAAGAATCAGGTAAATACTCAGTGTTCTTTCAAGCAAAAGATATGAAAGTGATGGACAAAGCATTTAAGCACGCCCTTTCAGAATCAGAAAAGAAAACGGAAAGGAAAGAATCTATTCATAAAAACATTGAGAAGTTTAAGGAAATGGCTAAAAATTCTGTTTCTAAAGATAAAATCAAGAACAAGCAAAAGGAGCAGAGCCTATGATAGAGAAAATACTAAAGGACATCAAAGGCTTGTTTAAGGTGCAGGATAAGGCAAAGTTTCTAAAGCAGAACATTCCCTATCTTGCATTTTTCTATGTTGGCAATATCTTCTCTCACCATATACGAGCCTATACTGGTGGCGATGTAATAGACAAAATCTTTCAAGGGATATTAGAGCTTAACACCATCAGCTTTATTCCAAGCATTCATCCAACTGACATTCTAATAGGCATAGGAGTAGCAGCTTTAATTAAATTCATTGTCTACAGCAAAGGCAAAAATGCAAAAAAGTTCAGACAGGGAAAAGAGTATGGTTCAGCAAGATGGGGAACGAGAAAAGATATAGAACCATACATGGATGAAAAATTCCAGAACAATATCTTGCTTACACAAACAGAACGATTAACTATGAACGGCAGACCAGCTAATCCAAAGTATGCAAGAAATAAAAATGTTTTGGTTATAGGTGGTTCAGGCTCCGGAAAGACAAGATTTTATGTAAAACCGAACTTAATGCAAATGCACTCGTCATATTGCGTGACCGATCCTAAAGGAACAATAGTCCTTGAGTGTGGCAAGATGCTTGAAGATAATGGCTATGAGATTAAAATTCTAAATACCATAAACTTCAAAAAATCCATGAAATACAATCCTTTTGCATATATTCGTTCTGAAAAAGATATTCTAAAGCTTGTTCAGACAATTATCGCAAACACGAAGGGCGAGGGAGAAAAAGCAGGTGAGGACTTTTGGGTTAAAGCTGAGAAACTCTACTATACGGCACTTATCGGCTACATCTGGTATGAGGCTCCAAGAGAAGAAAAGAACTTTGCAACACTACTTGATATGATAGACGCTTCAGAGGTAAGAGAAGATGATGAAACCTACATGAATCCGATTGATAGACTCTTTGAAGCATTGGAAAAGAAAGAACCGACACACTTTGCGGTGAAGCAATATAAAAAGTACAAATTGGCTGCTGGAAAAACTGCCAAGTCTATTCTAATATCTTGTGGAGCAAGACTTGCCCCTTTTGACATAAGAGAGCTCAGAGAACTAATGAGTGAAGATGAACTTGAGCTTGATACACTGGGAGATAGAAAGACAGCACTCTTTGTTATCATCTCCGATACAGATGATACTTTTAACTTTGTGGTATCTATTATGTATTCTCAGCTATTTAACTTGTTATGTGATAAGGCAGATGATGTGTATGGAGGAAGATTACCTGTTCATGTAAGATGTCTACTTGACGAGTTTGCAAACATCGGCTTAATTCCAAAGTTTGAAAAACTGATAGCGACAATCCGTTCCAGAGAAATATCAGCAAGTATAATTCTTCAAGCACAATCTCAGCTAAAGGCAATCTATAAAGATAATGCTGACACAATTGTGGGCAACTGTGATAGTACCTTGTTTCTTGGTGGCAAGGAAAAGACCACATTAAAGGAACTTTCCGAAACACTGGGAAAAGAAACGATAGATTTATATAACACATCGGAAACAAGGAGTAATCAAAAGAGTTTTGGACTTAATTATCAAAAGACAGGCAAGGAACTTATGAGCCAAGATGAAATTACAGTCATGGACGGTGGTAAATGTATTTTTCAGCTTCGTGGTGTCAGACCTTTTCTATCGGATAAATTCGATATTACAAAGCATAAGAACTATAAGCTGCTTGAGGACTATGACAAGAAAAATTTATTTGACATAGAAAGCTATATGAAGCGAAAAGGAAAAGCAAAGCTGAATAGGGAAACAGTTATTACAAGAGTGCAGTAAGTCTAAAGAACATAGATTTGCTGCTTTTTTATTACTCAAAGTCAGGAGGTAAGATGATAAGAATACGAAGTCCCACTAAGAAAAAAGTAAATAGGATGACCATCAGCGATTGGAAAAGAAAAAACTCCAATCGCTTTTTTATTGAAAGAAAAGGAGAAATTTTTAATGAAGCAAGAAATGATTAACATCAATGCCAATTTATTGGCAGAGCCCACTTTTTCAAGTTTTGACAAAGAGGGAGAAACTGTTGAGGTTGCAAACTTCACGCTTGTAAAAAAGTACGGGAAAGGCAAGGAGTATATCAACTGTGCAGCCTATGGAGAAAAATCGGAGAAAGCAAAGGACTTTGAAAAAGGCGATTTGATTCATATCTTTGGCTACTTTAAGAAGCGTGAAAAAGAGGGAAAGACTTACAAAAACTTTGTAGTGAAGTCATATAACAAGATTGAAAAGAAAGAAGAAAGCGAGGAGGAATAAATTATGGAATTTTTTACACAGGCAGTTAATGTATTAAAGATTTTGGTAATGGCAGTAGGTGCAGGACTTGGAGCATGGGGTGTTATCAACCTGATGGAAGGTTATGGGAATGACAATCCGGGTGCAAAATCTCAAGGTATTAAGCAGCTTATGGCAGGAGGCGGTATTGTCCTTATCGGACTTAAGCTGATTCCACTTCTTGCCAATGTACTCAAGTAAGAAGAAAAGGAGAGCTTAGATGTTTGGAATATTCGACAAGATAGAAGAATTTTTTAAGGAACTTCTACTGGGCGGTATCCAAGCAAACTTAGAGTCCATGTTTCTTGACATCAACGATAAAGTTGGTGCAGTTGCAACAGATGTAGGAAAAACTCCCATGGGGTGGAACGGAGATGTATTTGCCTTTATCAAAAGCATTAACGATTCCGTCATTATTCCCATAGCGGGACTAATCATCACAGCAGTCCTTTGTATCGAACTTATCAATATGGTAATGCAGAAAAACAATATGCACGATACAGATACCTTTGAATTTTTTAAGTACATCATCAAGATGTGGATTGCTGTATGGTTAGTATCTCATGCTTTTGAGTTTTCAATGGCAGTCTTTGATGTGGCACAACATATGGTAAATAAGGCGGCAGGGGTGATAAATACCTCTGCCACCGTTTCCGGAGATCAGATAGTGGCAATGATGGATACCTTAAAAGAAAAGGGGCTTGGAGAGCTTGTCATGATTCTCTTTGAAACCTCACTCATAAAGGTTGCCATAGAGGTAATTTCTATTGTAATCATGCTTGTGGTTTACGGAAGAATGTTTGAGATTTATGTTTACTCATCGGTTTCAGCCATTCCATTTGCCACAATGGGAAACAAAGAGTGGGGACAAATTGGAACAAACTATATCAAAGGACTATTTGCACTTGGGCTACAAGGACTCTTTTTAATGGTTTGTCTTGGAATATACGCAGTATTAGTTAAGACAATAAAGATAACAGATATACACACAAGTACCATGACGATACTTGGATATGCGGTTTTGCTGGGACTAATGATGCTAAAGAGCGGAACTCTGGCCAAAAGCGTATTAAATGCACACTAACAGAAAGGAAGGATAGGATGATCAAAAGAAAAACAGTATTTACAGCAGTAGTAATCGGAGCAGGTGTTATAGCGGTGATTGATAGAATCAAACTTTTTAGCAAGATTAATGACTTGGAAGAAAGAACAAAAGACATCGGTCGCTGCCATAATGACTTTTGTATTTTGCAGGAAAGATATAACAAAAATACAGATAAACAGATAGAAAGCATTCAGGAAGAAATCGGCTCCGTATATGAACATATAGCCGAGCTTTCAAAGGGAAAAGAAGATGGGAGGTAAGTTATGGCGTATGTACCAATCCCAAAAGACCTAAAGAAGGTAAAGACAAAGGTAGCTTTTAACTTAACCAAAAGGCAGATGATAGGCTTCACACTCGCAGGACTGGTAGGAATACCAGTCTATTTATTTATGCGAAAGGTCGTTCCAAATGATATAGCCGTCATATTTCTCATTGTGTCCACACTCCCTATATTTTTCATCACTCTTTTTGAAAAGGACGGACTGACCTTTGAGAAATATTTTAAATATATTTACCTTCATAAGTTTTATCAGCCACAAAAAAGAGTGAGAAAGGAGGTTTACCTTGAAAGACAAAAGAAAGATTCAGCAGGTAAAGTTAGAACAAAACAAAAAGATGTTAAGAAGTCAAAGACAGGACTTAAAGCAAAATAAGGGAAAATCTAAAAAAGATAAAGGCGGGCTACTTGACCTTATTTTTAGAAAAGAACCAAAAAGATATACTGTCGAAGATACCATTCCCTATCTTAGGCTCTTAAAAAGCGGTATATGTCAGCTTGACGAAAAGCACTTTAGTAAAAGCATAGCCTTTCAGGATATTAACTACCAACTTGCCTTAGATGAAGATCGAGACTTGATTTTTAATCAGTTTGCAAATTTTCTAAACTCCTTTGATCCAAGTATCAGTATTGAGTTTTCATATATCAATCAACTTGGACGAAACGAAGAAATGAAGTCGGCAATTCAGATACCGGATAAAAAGGACGGTTTTGACGATATACGTCTTGAGTTTAGAGAGATGCTTAAAAGCCAGATTGTAAAGGGAAATAATGGACTGAAAAAATCAAAGTATGTAACCTTTACAGTAGAAGCGGATAATTTAGAGCAGGCAACATCAAAACTTGAAAGACTGGAGATAGATATATTATCTAATCTCAAAAGTATGGGGGTTCGTGCTGAAAGTCTTGCAGGAGAAGAAAGATTAAAGATACTTCACGATATATTAAATCCCAATAAGACCTTTGAGTTTTCATACAAAAATCTGAGGAAAAGGGAAAGCACTAAAACATACATTGTACCTGATGAATTTAACTTCACGCCTACAAGGTGCTTTAAGTTTGGAAAATTTATCGGGGCAGTCAGTCATTTTCAAATTCTTGCAAGTGAGCTTTCAGACCGTATGCTTGCCGAGTTTTTGGATATTGATGATAATATCAATATTTCCTTTCATATTAAGGCAATCGACCAATCGGAGGCTATTAAAATGGTAAAGAGAAAAAATACCGATATTGACAAGATGAAAATTGAGGAAAATAAGAAAGCGGTAAGAAGCGGCTATGATATGGACATTCTTCCATCGGACTTAATCACCTATGGAGAAGATGTAAAAAGCCTCCTAAAGGACTTACAGACAAGAGATGAGCGAATGTTTGTGGTAAGTATTGTCTTTATGAACTTTGCAAAAACGGTGCAAAAGCTTGATAACACAATCTCTCAGATAAGTTCCATTGCAAATAAGCATAACTGTAAGCTGAAAAGACTTGACCATACGCAAGAACAAGGACTTATCAGCGTGCTACCTCTTGGCGTAAATAAGATTGAGATAGATAGAGGACTAACCTCATCATCTACGGCAGTTTTTATGCCCTTTACCACAGAGGAGCTTTTTATCAATTCAAGTAACAGTCTTTATTACGGACTAAATGCCTTAAGCCATAACCTGATTATGGCAGATAGGAAAAAACTCAAAAATCCAAACGGTCTAATCCTCGGAACCCCCGGAAGTGGTAAATCCTTTAGTGCTAAAAGAGAAATGGCAAATGCAATTTTAGTAACGGACGATGATGTGATTATCTGCGATCCGGAGGGCGAGTATGGAAACCTTGTAAGACAATTTAATGGAGAAGTCATTAAAGTCAGCAGTAAGTCCAAAGATTACCTGAATCCCCTTGATATAAATATGAACTATGGCGATGGGGATGCGCCACTGAAAGACAAAGCAAACTTCATTATGAGTATGCTGGAGCTTGTAGTTGGTGGCAGTGGTCTTACGGCAGAAGAAAAGTCCGTTATAGACAGGTGCTTACCTAAGATTTACGAAAGGTATTTTGAAAATCCAGAACCTTGTAATATGCCTATACTTCAAGACCTATACGATATGTTAAAAGGACAGGAAGAAAAGGTCGGTAAAAAGCTGGCAACGGAGATGGAAATCTATGTATCAGGTTCCCTTAATGTTTTTAATCACAGGTCAAATGTGGACTTAAATAAGAAGCTCCTGTGCTTTGATATTAAAGAGCTTGGAAGCCAGTTAAAGAAAATAGGAATGCTTGTTATTCAGGATCAGGTATGGAATAAAGTATCTCAAAATAGAGGAAGCAAGGCTACAAGGTACTATATAGATGAGTTTCACTTGCTATTAAAAGATGAGCAGACAGCATCTTATTCTGTGGAAATATGGAAGCGTTTTAGAAAATGGGGAGGTATTCCAACAGGTATTACGCAAAATGTCAAAGACCTACTTATGAGTAAGGAAATTGAAAATATCTTTGATAATACCGACTTTGTCTTAATGCTAAATCAAGCGTCAGGAGACAGAGAAATTTTAGCAAGAAAACTTAAAATCTCACTTCCTCAGCTTAGATATGTTACCAACTCAAATGAGGGCGAGGGACTACTGTTCTTTGGAAATACCATTGTTCCTTTCCTTGATAAGTTCCCGAAAGATACAATTCTCTATCAGAAGATGACTACCAAGCCTGAAGAAGTGAGGTAGCCTATGGGAAAAAAGCTGAAAAAGGATTTTAGGGAAAGGCATAAGGCAAGTCTTGAAAGAGAAATGATCCATAGTGAAACATTCACTACATCTGAAGAAAGTAAGTTAAAGCACAACGATGATTACAGAGGAAAAATCGTCCATGACAAAGACAGATTTCAGGACAAGGTTCATAAGAAAATAAACAAGGTAAGTTCTGATAATGAAAAGGCTTATGGAACATCCAAGAGAAACGCAAGATATAGAGCTTCTGATAAGGATAGTGTAGCTGCTGTAAGTGAAACAGGAAGATTGGATTATATTACGGAGGTAAAGGATGGAAAAATCTATGATCCTTTAGGAAAAGACATTGATAATGACGGGATTATAGACAGATATGATAATGACTTTAGGGACAGCGACCACTTTGAATCGACCTATGATGTGGATGATAATCTCCATAAAAAAGATGAGTTTTTTGGAAGTTCCTCTATAACTCATGAGGCTAAAAAGAGAAAGTATAAGAGGAAAAACTACACCGAAAGCCTTTATACAAGAAAAAAAGAAGATGTGTCAAAGGAAAATAAATCTGAAGGTAAAAAGACTGGAAAAGATGCTGCAAGCGAAAAAGTTCATAGTAGCCTTTCTAAAGAGCAGAGGAAAAAGCTAAAGAAAGATATGGTAAAGGTATCTGCCCTTTCAGGACTTGCCAAAGGAAGTGAAACCGTAAGGGATTATCTTTCTCATGGAAGTGATGAAAATAAAGGGGTAGAGGCAGGAGAAAAGACAGCGGACGCAAGCTCGAAACTCATTCATGGCATAAAGAAATATTCTGATAAGAAAAAGGCGAAGAAAGGATACGATCTTACAAATAAGGACTATAAAATCAGGAAGCGAAAATCGAAGCTTGAATTTCGTGATGCCAAAGAGAACCTGAAAAAGACGAATGAATATAAAAGAGCAAATGCCTATAAAAGATTTCAAAAGAAAAATCAGGTAAAGGCAGCCATTCGTCGTGAGAATAAGTCAAGGCTCAGAGATCGGATTAAAGAAAACCTCATTGGCTCGTTGAAAGGCTCAAAGAGATTTATATTAAGAAAAGCAAAGGGACTTATGATTATTTTCATAGGTCTTATTATTTTGGGAACTTTCTTTATCAACTTTGCAGGAACGGGAATGACAGGCTTTATGAACTCCACAAGTTCTATTCTGACAACAAGCTATTTGTCAAAGCCAAATGTCCTAAATGAAATCAATCAGAGCTTTTCTGCTATGGAGAGTGAGCTTCAAAATGAGGTTGATCATGTCAAAAATAATTATCCCGGCTATGACGAGTACATCTTAAATAACACAGAGTATATTGGTCATAATGTCCATGAGCTTTTATCCTACATTACATCAAGATGTGGAGAGGTAAAGAGTGTATCGGAAGTAGAATCCATATTAAAAGAATTATTTGAGTCCATGTATGACCTTGAATATAGGGAAGAAGTTGAAATCAGATACAGGACAGTTACAGACACCTATACCGATGAAGATGGCAACGAATATACCGAAAGTCATGAAGAACCTTATGAGTATAAAAAGCTCATTGTAACGCTGCATAAAAAAGAGATGGACAGCATTATCCGAAAGATCTTTGCAAACTATCCAGACAACCTAAAGCATTATGAAGCCTTATTTCTTGCACAAGGAAATATGGGAGAAGCCTTTGGAAATTCTGACCTTATCAGTGCAAATGGTGGCGTAGGTGGTGGAGTTGAGTATGAAGCATCGAGTGAAGTTCAAAAGAAGATTGTTAATGCTGCATACATCACGCCATCTCCAGGTGCAGGCTGGTGTGCCATGTGGGTTTCACAGGTCTATCAAAATGCAGGTCTTGGATATATTGGCGGAAATGCCTGCGATATGTACAGAAACTATACTTTTACATCAGACAGGTCAAAACTCAAGGTGGGAATGCTTGTAGCGGTGGAAAGCAGTAGTAGTGGAAGCACAGCAGGACTTACCTATGGTCATGTAGGAATTTATATTGGAGATGGTAAAGTTATGGATAATATTGGACGAATAAGAGTAACTACTTTAGACAATTGGATTGCGTCTTTCTGCAAGCATCATCCCGTAGGATTTGGATTCCCACCAAACGTAAAGAAATAGGAGGTAACAATGTGAAACGAGAATTAACGGTAGTGAAAAACAAAATAAAGAAGTTGAAGGATAAAAAGGCTCTGATTGATGAAGAATTGGAGCCTTTATTTATTCGTGAAGAAGAACTTGAAAACGAAGAAATCATTGCCATTTGCAGAAAGAACAACATTACAATCAGTGATTTGATGGCAAAGGTAAACAGACAAAGAGTAGAAATGAAAAAGGAGAAGTCAAATGAAAACCAGTTGGGAAAAGAATAAGAAGTTTTGGACAGCAGCACTTGCAGTCGTTGTAAGCATAAGCTGCCTTTTGGGCCTTTGGACAGTTGTTTATGCTCATGAGCAAAACTTAGCGGAAGCACCTACAAGCGATAAAGCTGTCCAAACACAAGTGGAAGTAAATGTAAAGTATATCTTTGAAGATGAAAAAGTTTATAAGGAAGAAAAGATAAAGGCTGAGAAAGGACAGCTTCTTGACAGCGGCGATCTGCCGATGCTCCCTGATAATATGAAATTTATTGATGAGTTTCTATTTTATGAAGTAAAAGGCGATGGAAATGATGAAATTATCCGAAAGGTAGCAAAGACTGAGGCTAAAGATAAAGAGACTCAGACAGAAGAAGAAAAGCCGAAACAGGATGAAAGCTCGCAGACGAAAACTCCAAAGACGGAAGATAAATCAACGCAGACAGAGCTTTCTAAAAATGATATTTCCAAAATGGAAAAAGATGCTAAGGAGCTTCAGGAAAAACTTGATAAGTTAAATAGCGAAATGAAGGATAAAGACAAATTAAGCGATAATCAGAAAGAAAAAATCAAAGAACTTGAAGCCCAGATTGAAAGCTTGAAAGAAAAAACAAAAAAAGATAAGGAAAATAAGGACTTATCAGAAGAAATGAAGAAGGAAATGGATAAGCTGAATAAAAAGATTAAAGAGCTTGAGGAAAAGGCAAATGAAGCAAACAAGGCTCCCGTAATATCTAATCCGTCTGCACCGAACAGCCCTATTTCCGGAATTAAGACAAACTCAGACATTTCAAATCAAACACATGTAAACAACACAGGAAAAAGCACAACTACACAGGCGAGTTCAGAAAATACTGTAAAAGATACAAGTAATTCTGAAACGAAAGAGAAAGATATTCGCTATCCTAATAAGCTGACACCGAAAGCTCCTGCCAATAACAATCAGGATTCATCTATGGACGGGACAAGTAAGACTGTAAATACCAATAAGGGAGTAGCTTCTGCTCCGTCAAAGGCAAGAGGAACCGTTACGGAAAATAAGGACAATGCGAATAAGGACTATCCAATTCATCATGGGGATAGCGGCGATAATAAAGAAACGGATCAGTATTCTGCTGATGCAAGACAGTTTATTACCTTTCAAACGAAAAACGGTAAGACCTTCCATCTCATCATCAACCACGATGAGACACAAGAAAATGTAATGCTTTTAACGGAAGTATCTGAAGATGATCTTCTAAATATGGTTGAAAAGAAAGAGGCTCCGAAGCAGGAGATTAGCAAAGAGGAGCCAACTAAGGAAGAAGTAAAGCCTGAGAAAAAAGAAGAAAAGAGTAATTTAGGAACATACATTATTCTGCTTCTTGTTATAGGCGGAGCATTAGGAGCAGGTTATTACTTTAAGGTCGTAAAAAAGAAAGAGGATAAGGAGCTTGAAGCATTAGAGGAAGAAGATGATGATTTCTTTTCGGAAGCAGAAAGTGAGGAAGAAATAGGAGAAGCAGAAGTTGAAGATGAAGAATAAATGCATCTTAAAATATATTGTTATGGGTGCAAACGCAGGGCGAGAGAGTAAAATCTTTCGCCCTTTTACAATGAAAGCAGGAGGAAAAATATACATGGAACATATACTTGTGTTAGCGGAAAAACCGAGTGTAGCTATATCAATTGCAAAGGTAATAGGAGCTACAAAAAAGAAAGATGGATACTATGAGGGAAATGGATATAAGGTATCTTGGTGCGTAGGTCATCTAATTCAGATGGCAAATCCGGACGCTTATGATGGAAAATACGCTAAGTGGAATATATCGGATTTACCGATTATTCCGAAGCAGTACAAATTTGAAGTGGCAAAGGCTACAAAAAAGCAGTTCAATATCCTTAAAAAACTGATGAGTGATAAGGAGATTGATACAGTTATCAATGCGTGCGATGCGGGAAGAGAAGGAGAAAGTATTTTTAGACTGGTATATAACGAAGCTAAATGCAAAAAGAAAATGCAGCGTCTTTGGATTTCGTCAATGGAAGATAGTGCTATCAAAGAGGGATTTTCCAATCTAAAGAATGGTGAAGATTACGATAAGCTCTTTGAATCGGCACAGGCAAGAGCTATTGCAGACTGGCTTGTCGGAATGAATATCAGTAGGCTCTATTCTTGCCTGTATAAGCAAAATTACAGTGTCGGGAGAGTGCAAACCCCAACACTTTACATGATTGTAAAAAGAGATGAAGAAATAAGTAATTTTAAGAAAGAAAAATACTACACCGTAGAGCTTTCTATGAACGGCTTTACATTATCGACAGACAAAATTGGTGATGAAATAACCGCAGAGCAGCTTATTAATTTAATAGGCGATAATATTGAAATAACTGATGTCATTCAAAAAGAAAAGATTACAAAGCCGGATTTACCCTTTGACCTGACAACACTTCAAAGAGAGTGTAATAAATATTTTGGATATTCAGCAAAGCAGACGCTTGATTATGCTCAAAGCCTATATGAAAAGAAACTAATTACCTATCCAAGAACAGACAGCAGATGCTTAACGGAAGATATGATTGTAAGTACGGTCAATAACATTTTAGGAAAAAATGATTTTGATACAGAGCGTATCAAGACGGTATTTAACTCTAAAAAGGTTACAGACCATCACGCTATTATTCCGACAGTAAGCTCGTTAAGTGAAGATTTATCGAGTATCCCTGATAGTGAAGCGAAGGTATATAGGCTTATTTCTAATAAGCTTCACGCAAGTGTAGGTTATCCATTAGTGGAAAACACAACGAAGATTGTAGCTGAATTTGACGGATTTGAATTTACAAGTTCAGGAAGGGTAATTAGAGACGAGGGCTTTAGCAAATACCTTAAAGAATACAAGTCCAGGAAGAATGAGTTCATAGAGCTTCCTGATGTAAGTATTGGTAATGTTTTAAGTATTGAAAATAAAGAGATTAAAGAAAAATTTACTCAACCTCCCAAGCACTTTACTGAAGATACGCTTCTAAAGTCTATGGAGATTGCAGGAAATGAAGCCTTAGAAAAAGGTGTAGAAGTGGAAAGAAAGGGACTTGGAACACCCGCAACAAGGGCAGGAATTATTGAAAACTTAATCTATAAGGGTTTTGTCGAAAGAGATAAGAAAAATTTGATTGCAACACATAAAGGGATCAGCCTTGTAACAATAGTATCCGATACCTTTAAGTCAGCGAAAACAACTGCAAAGTGGGAAATGGAATTAGCGGATATTGCCAAAGGGAAATCTTCCAAAGAAAAATTCCTGAAAGATATTGAAAGCGAGATACAGGAGGCGGTTTTGAAATATCGCAAGTAAGTGCCTGCTGATTTCAGAGTGGAGAAAATCCTCTGGAAATGGTATAATATACAGATAAAAATTTTGAAAAGAGGAGGTATTATGCAGCTTTTAGATATAAAAAGAATGGCTCATAACATTCTTGAAAATCAAAACATAGAAAGCAGTTTTATCGAATATAAAAAGTCGGCAAATTTTAAAGATAAAATTCTAAAAACTGCTTGTGCCTTTGCCAATAACTATATGAACAATGAGATAGGCTTGTTGTTTGTTGGTATTGAAGAAGTCGATGATAAAGAAACGGGAGAAAAAGCAATTCCTAAAAGACCGATTGAAGGGATAAAGGAAGCAAAATTAGAGGGAATAGAAAATGAACTTAAATCGCTCCTTGCCAATATTCATCCTAAAATCAACTATCACATTATTACGGATCAAATTGATGATGAATACTATATCGTAGTTGCGGTAGAAAGTGGTAGTAACGGTCCGTTTCAAACAAGTGAAAGGGCAGAAAAAGATAAAGATATTCGATTAAAGGCAGGAAGATATATTAGAGTCGGTAGAGATTCAAGGCTTCCAAATCCAACCGAAGAATTTGAACTTTTGAAGAAGTTTGCAAACTTTTCTTTTAGCTCAAACTTGAACGATACAGCTACCATAGATGATTTAAGCTATGAATATATGAAAGAATATTTGCTTCAAACAGGAGCAAAAAAAGATATTAGAGAAATGTCTAAGCTGGATATGGCAAAGAGTATGGGGCTTGTCAGTGAAAGTGAGTATGGCGGTTATAGAGCTAAAAATTTTGCTGTGCTGATGTTTGCAGATACACCAAATAAATTTATTCCAAATGCCCATGTTGAAATCATAAGAGAAATTGATGGAACTGATAAAATGGAATCAAAGAAATTTGATGGTCCGGTTTGGATACAGGCAAAGCAAGTCAGCAAATATTTTGAAGATAATATTATGGCTTCATATACCATAAGGGAAGCGGATAAAATCGAGCATAAGATTGTCTATAACTATCCTCTTACAGCATTTGAGGAACTTGCTACAAATGCCATTTTGCATAAGGAATACGATACGCCTGAATATGTTGGGATATACATTTACAAGGACAGAATTTCTTTTGTGAATCATAATAGACCGCTCCCTCCTGTAACCATTGAGGCTCTTAACAGGGATAGAACTTTTGATCGAAGGCAATATCTTAACAAAGAACTTAAAGATATGTTCTTTTCACTTAATTTGATAGAGTCTTACGGTTCGGGTATAAGGCGTGCAAAGGATGCACTATTAGAAAATGGTTCTCCTGAGCTTAAGTTTTATCCGGATAATGAAGAAGATAACTATACCAACGCAGTTATGGGTGTGAATAAAGAATTTTTGAAAGAGTTTAATGGTAGTAATGATGAAAAAACTACCATGAAAACTACTACTAAAACTACTATGAAACAGGAAGAGATTATTAAGATAATAGCTGAAAATCCTCACATAAGTGCGAAAGAAATGGCAGAAAAACTAAACCTGACTGTTGATGGTGTACGTTATCATTTAAATAAAATGAGGAAAGCAGGACTTATTCGATATGAAGGCTCAACGAAATTAGGTCAGTGGGTAATTATGAAGTAGTGGTAAGTTGCAATACACAGAATTAAAAGGTGATTAGAGTAAAATCTAACCGCCTTTTTTGTTTGGAAAAACGAAGGAGGTAAAAATGCGAATAAATGATTTTCATAACATTTTGGAGCTTATAAAACAAGATGTGCTTCATAGTGAAGCAGAGTATCTGAAGCTCTTAAAGGTTGTCGGAAACAATCAAAGATATGACTTTAGAAGTCAATTAAGTATCTATGATAAAAATCCTGAAGCAATAGCTTGTGCCAAGTTTGACTACTGGAGGGAACGTTTTAATCGAACAGTAATGCGAGGACAGAAAGGGATCCCCATTTTAGAGGACTATGGCACATTCAAGAAAGTGGACTATATTTTTGATATAGGTCAGACAGTTTCAAGAAACAGAGATGTCAACGAAGTAAATCTTTGGAAGTTTGACAAAGAAAATCATCAAGATGTGTTAAAGGAAATGATTAAAAGCGAGGGCTATGAGGAAAGTAAAAGCACACTTGAAAACATCTTTTCTTTAAGCAGACTCTATGGTGATGAAAAAATAGATACCTTAATGAATGAACTTAGAGTAGCGGATGAGGATAGAATATCCTTTACGAAGTTTGTAAGGGACTCGGTAAGCTATGCGGTAGCGTCAAGATTTAAGTTAGATTATTCGATAGATTATGAGCTTTTAAGAGAGAATTTTCAAAGACTTGACAGCATATCTCTAATGAGTCTTGGTGAAAGCGTATCGGATATTAGCGGAAAGATTATTGATGCGACCATTCAAAAAAGCAAAGAACTTGAGCTTCAAAAAGAAGTGTTAAGAGGTAAAGAAGCAGGATATAATAAAATTAGAGAAGAATTAGAGGAGGTAGAAGAAAATGTACTTCGACGAGATGATCAGGAAAGAAATGAAAACGAGCGAGTTCTCCGAAATGGAGAGTACAGACGAGATAATAGAGAAAATCAGGGAGAATACGCTAAACAGCTTGGAGGAAGAGACGGACTTCATAAGGAAGTATCCAAATCCGACCTACGCAGTGATGAGGCTGGAGTTTCTTTCACAGAGCGAGGAGCAGAGCCACTTCGAGATGTTAGTAGATCTATACAAGGAGAAGAAGTTGACAGGACACCTGATGGACATTCAGAAACAGGCGATAGAATTTATGAGAACAGAGAAACCGAAACTGATGGCAGCTTGGAAGATAGAGGACGAGAACAATCCTCAGTATGGGGCGATGATTTCAGCTCTCAAAGAAATGACCATCAAGGAAGTAGTGGAAATCTAAAAGAAAATACTGAGGCAGAGATAAGAGAAGCTGAAAAGGCTTCTTTTTCTTTACCAGAAAACTCCTATGGACAGATACGCCTTACGATTCCGCTAACTGAGAATGATATAGATACCGTCCTTATTAACGGAGGAAATCACGATGGCGGTAGACTTCCTGTTATTGCTGAGTTTTCCAAAGAAAAAACAGTAGAAGAATTGGGAGAATACCTCAAAGACACCTTTAAAGGCGGAAACGGGTTTTACATTGATGAAAGAGAAGTATCTTCCTGGTATTCGGATAAAGGCATTCATTTAGCCTATGGAACTTCTGCAAGAGAAGATGATACGCACGTCTTAAACTGGAGTGATGCTGCAAAGAGGATAAATGAACTTCTTAATAGTGGGGAATTTGCTACAAATGTAGAGCTTTTAGAAGCTCTTGATTATGAAAGAGATCGGATTTCAGAATCTCTATGGTATCTATCTCATGATTTAAGTGAAGAAGGAAAAGAGCAAGGATATTTTGAACTTTTTGAAAGAGGCGGGGGCTTTCCGGAAGAAACAAAAAGATTATCTGAAGCATTAAAAAATCCTGAGTATCTGAAAGAAACAATCAGAGAATATGACAGATTTTTAGAAGGATACAAAGAAAATAGGAATGTACTAAGGTTTCACTATCACAAGGTAGATAGCCTTTATCAGAAATTACAGGAACTTGAGCTGCCACGAAAGGAATATATCACCAATTTGACAGAACTTCCGAAGGTAAAGTCCTTTATTACAGAAGATGAAGTCCTTGAAAGTCTTTCAAGAGGAAGTGGCGTTGATAGAGGAAAAGAACGAATCACCAATTTTTTTAAAGAAAATCATACGCTTCAGGAAAAAGCGAATTTCTTAAAAGACGAATATGGAATTGGAGGACATTCCCATGCTGTTTCCGGAGCAATGGGAAGTGATGAATGGCACGATGCTAAAGGACTTAAATTACAGAAAAATGATTGTAATGATGTGTTTCTTACCTGGACAAGTGTTGCAAAGCATATCGACGAGCTGTTTTCTAAAAATCTTTATCTTGAAGACAAGGAAACAGAAAACAAGTCAGAGATTGAAGAACCACAATATTATTCCAAAGATGATCCTGAAAACTTAATGACTTATGAAATGCTTGAAAGAGTGCCGGAGCTTTACGCACAGGAGGATGTAGCATTAGCGGATAAAGAGGTTCATGCTGCATATATCATTCCTTTCCGTTCTAATTGGACTTGGTATATGACGGAATATGACAGAGAAAGCGGTGATGCCTTTGGACTTGTTCTTGGGATTGAGCCTGAATGGGGATATTTTAATCTTGAGGAGCTGAAGGAACTAAACGCCCAGAGGCTTATTTTAGAGGATTTCCCAAAGACCTTTAGAGAGCTTAAAGACAGTGAACTTAAAAAGCAGATGGATGAGCAGGAGCTTCAGTCTGTCTTTAACGGAGAACTTAGCTTTGTAGAAGAAGAACTTGAAGCACCTGAAGAAACAGAAGAAGTTAGAAGGGCTGACACAGTTCAAGCTACCTTATTTGATTACCTAAAGGATAGAGAAGAAGTAGAGCTCAATGAAAAAGAGGAAAGCCCTTTAGAGGATTTTGCAGTTAAAGCAGGTGATACCGTCTACTTTCATCATGAAGAGTACAAGGTCAGAGAAATTTCTAAAAATGAAATCACAGGAAGAAATGACTTATGGCTTGATCCGGTAAGAAGTGGTAATCATCAAATACCGATTGTAACATTTGATGATAATGAGGACTTATTAGAGCAGGTAAGCCTTGAAAGACCAAACTTTATCGTTGGAGATGAAATCAGATACAAGGATAAAGACTATACCATTACACGCTTTGATGATATGGGAAATAATCTAAAGACGGTAACGGTTAAGGACAATACAGAATATCTTGGCGGTATGATAACAGGCTCCGATGTGATTCCTTATCGTCTTGAAAGCGACCTTGAGAGGATATTTGAACATCTGACATATCAGAGTCCTGAAAAGACAACTGAAGAAATTGAAATAAAGAAAGCTGAGGCTCATAACTTCCAAATTAAAGAAGAAACGATACCTGACAAGTTATCTCCAAGTGAGAGATTAAACAATAACCTTGAAGCAATCTCGATGTTAAATCGAATTGAAAGAGGTGAGAGAGATTTAGATATTACCGCTCAGGAAGTTTTAGCAAGGTATGTAGGCTGGGGAGGACTTGCTGATGTATTCGATGAAGAAAAAGGCGGACAGTGGAAAGAAGCGAGGAGCTTTCTAAAAGAGAACTTATCTCAGGCAGAATATGAAGCTGCAAGAGAATCTACTTTAACGAGCTTTTATACACCGAAAACAGTGATTGACGGAGTGTATAAGACGCTTTCGGATATGGGATTTAAACAGGGGAACATTTTAGAGCCAAGTATGGGAATAGGGAACTTTATAGGCAATATCCCTGATGAAATGAATAAGTCTAAGTTTTATGGTGTAGAGCTTGACTCTGTAAGCGGTCGAATTGGAAAACTCTTATACCCTGAAAGTGATATACAGATTAAGGGGCTTGAAGAAACTTCCTTCTCCAATAACTTCTTTGATGCGATTATCGGCAATGTACCCTTTGGAGAATATAAGGTAAATGACAGGGAGTATAACAAAAATAACTTCCTTATCCATGATTATTTCTTTGCCAAGTCCATTGATAAAGTAAGAAACGGCGGTATTATTGCCTTTATTACATCAAGCGGAACGATGGATAAAAAGGACGAAAGTGTAAGACGCTACCTTGCAGCAAGAGCAGAGTTTTTAGGAGCGATAAGACTTCCGAACGATACATTTAAGGGCGTAGCAGGAACAGAAGTAACCTCAGATATTATTTTCCTAAAGAAAAGGGACAGTATCAGAGAAAGGGATGAGGACTGGATTCACCTTGCTGAAGATGAAAACGGGCTTTTATATAACAAATACTTTGTTGATCATCCTGAACAGGTGCTTGGTTCTATGGAAGAAATATCCGGAAGATTTGGGAATACAATAGCTTGCCTGCCAAAAGAAAACACAGACTTAAAGGAGCTACTGACAAAAGCAAGCGAAGAAATCTCTAAAAATGCTAATTATGAAGAAATAGAGCTACTTGATGATGAAATTACCTCAATTCCTGCCACAGATGATGTTAAAAACTTTTCATATACCATTATTGATGATGATGTTTATTACAGAGAAAACTCCCTATTTGTAAAGAAAGAAGTAACGGATAAAAACAAGGAAAAGATTAAGGACTATCTTGAGTTAAATGCTGCCTTAAAGGATGTTATTTACAAACAGAAAGAAGATTTTTCAGATGATGAAGTAAAGAAAGCTCAGGAAAAACTAAATGAAATTTATGACAGCTTTTCTAAGAAGCATGGATATGTCAATAACCTTTCTAATACCAGAGCCTTAAAAGAGGATAGCAACTTCCCGCTTGTTTCTTCCATTGAAATCCTTGACGAAGAAGAAAACTTCAAAGCAAAGGGAGATATTTTCTCCAAGCGAACAATCACAAAGGCGAAGGTTATCGACCATGTAGACACTTCTCTTGAAGCTCTTGTTTTATCGGTATCAGAAAAAGGATATGTGGATTTTGAGTATATGGGAAGCCTTACAGATAAAGACAGACCGACTTTGATAGAAGAACTTAGAGGGGAAATCTATCTAAACATCAGAGAAGAGCAAAACTTTTATAGACCATTATCTTTTAACCTTGAAGATGGAGATCTACCTTTTGCCTGTGCAAACGGCAGTAATTCATATAAGTACGGCTATGTAACAAAGGATGAGTATCTAAGCGGAAATATCAGAGATAAGATTGCTATTGTAGACAGCTACCTTGCAAAGTTAAGACAAACCGAAAGAGAGTTACCTCATCTTGGCTATGCGGAAGATGGCAAAGAAAAAGAGTTGATAAGTTATGAGATGAACCGTTTGGAATATCAAAAGGCAGAGCTTACAAAAGTTCTTCCAAAGGAACTTGAAGCAAGTGAAATCAATGTTCGTCTTGGTGCAACTTGGATACCGATTAAAGATATTGAGAAATTTATTTTTGAAACGTTAAAAACTCCAGGATATGCCAAATGGGATATTAAGGTTAAATTTTCAAATCTGACAAGTGAATGGAATGTTGAAGGAAAGAGCAGGGACAGAGGAAATGACCTTGCAGAGATGACCTACGGCACCTCAAGGGTAAATGCCTATAAGCTGATTGAAGATGCATTGAACTTAAAAGAAACAAAGGTATTTGATCAGATTGTAAATCCGGACGGCTCGAAAACTTCTGTATTAAATAAAAAGGAAACGCTTCTTGCAGGACAAAAGCAGGAGCTTCTAAAAGAAGAATTTAAGAACTGGATATTTAACGATCAGGAAAGAAGAAACCGTCTTGTAAAGATATATAACGAGCGTTTTAACTCTATCCGCAACAGAGAATATGACGGAAGCAACCTTTCTTTTGAGGGAATGACCACAGAAATTGATTTAAGACCTCATCAAAGAAATGCCATAGCAAGAAGCCTTTATGGAGGAAATACCTTGCTTGCCCATGTGGTAGGTAGTGGTAAGACCTTTGAAATGGTGGCGTCTGCGATGGAAAGTAAAAGGCTTGGAATGTGCAGTAAGTCCTTGTTTGTTGTCCCCAATCACTTAACAGGTCAAATCGGTCGTGAGTTTATGCAGCTATATCCGTCAGCTAACATTATGGTTGCAGATAAGAAAGACTTTGAGCCGAAAAATAGAAAAAGATTTATCGGAAGAATTGCCACAGGAGAGTATGATGCCGTTGTAATCGGGCATACACAGTTTGAAAAGATCCCGATGAGTAAGGAATATCAGGAGAAGCATATCCAAGATCAGATTGATGAAATTATAAACTATGTGGAGGAATATAAGCATGACAGAAATCAGAATTTTACGGTAAAGCAGCTTGAAAAAACAAAAAAGAAGCTGGAAACAAGGCTTGAAAAGTTAAACGATGATTTTAAAAAAGACGATGTCATTACCTTTGAAGAATTAGGTGTAGATAAGCTCTTTATTGACGAGGCACATAATTACAAAAATCTCTATCTTTACACCAAAATGAGAAATGTAGCAGGTATTGGACAGTCTGAAGCTTTTAAGTCCTCCGATATGTTTATGAAGTGCAGATACATGGATGAAATGACAGGTGGAAAAGGTATTGTCTTTGCCACAGGAACGCCTGTCAGTAACTCGATGACAGAGCTTTATACTATGCAGCGTTATCTTCAGTATGAAAGCCTTAAAAAGAATAATTTGGAGCATTTTGATAGCTGGGCTTCTACCTTTGGTGAAACGCAGTCAGCATTTGAATTATCTCCTGAAGGTACAGGGTATAGAGTAAAGACAAGATTTTCCAAGTTCTATAACCTTCCTGAACTAATGTCTATGTTTAAAGAAGTTGCGGATATTCAGACAGCAGATATGCTAAATCTTCCAACGCCTGAAGCACACTATGAAGTTATTAAAACTTTGCCAAGTGAGGAGCAAAAGGAAATCTTGAAGAGCTTATCTGAAAGAGCTGATGATGTAAGAAACAGGGTAGTAGAGCCTGACGAAGATAATATGCTTAAAATTACCAATGACGGCAAGAAACTCGCCTTAGATCAGCGTTTAATCAATCCACTGCTTCCGGATAATCCTGACAGCAAGGTCAATGTGTGCGTGAAAAATGTCTTTTCCATTTGGGATAAGACAAAAGAAAATAAGTCCACACAGCTTCTTTTCTCCGATATGTCAACTCCAAAAAAAGATGGAGAGTTTAATATTTACGATGATATTAGAGAAAAACTTGTGGCAATGGGAATACCGAAAGAAGAAATAGCCTTTATCCATGAAGCAAATTCCGATAAGCAAAAGGATGAACTCTTTGCAAAGGTAAGAAAAGGCGAAATTCGTATTTTGATGGGTTCTACACAGAAAATGGGAGCCGGAACGAATGTGCAAAACAAGCTGATTGCACTTCATGATTTAGATGTCCCATGGCGTCCTGCCGACCTTGAGCAGAGAGCCGGAAGAATTGTAAGACAGGGAAATGAAAACAAAGAAGTCAGCATATACAGATATGTAACGGAGAATACCTTTGATGCGTACCTTTGGCAGACCATCGAGAATAAACAGAAGTTCATTTCTCAGATTATGACAAGTAAAACACCTGTAAGAGTGGCGGAAGACGTGGACGAAAGCTCCCTTAACTATGCAGAGATTAAAGCCCTTGCTACAGGTGATCCGAAAATCAAGGAAAAAATGGATCTGGATAATGAGGTTACAAAACTTAAAATGCTTGAAGCAAACTACAAGTCCAACCGTTACAGATTAGAGGATAAGGTTGCTAAAAACTATCCGGAAGAAATAGCAAGAACGGAAAAACTCATAGAAGCTGTCAAGAAAGATATATCAGAAGTTGAACCTAAAGCGGAAGGAGAGGAAAAGTTTACTTCCATTACCATTTTAGGTGAGGAATTTACTGATAAGAAATTAGCCGGAGAAAAGCTGCTTGAAGCGATTTCTAAAGTAAAAATCAATGAAAGCAAAGTTATCGGTAAGTATAGAAACATGGATTTAGAGGTAAGTTACAACTTCTTCACCAATGAACATAACTTCAGCTTAAACGGTGCTGCAAAGCATTCAGGAGAGCTTGGAACGAGTGCGGACGGTAATATTACAAGGCTTGATAATGCTCTTGAGAAAATGCCTGAGAAATTAAAGAGGCTTGAAGAAAAGCTCTTCAGCACAAAAGAACAGCTTGAAAATGCAAAAGAGGAATTACAAAAGCCTTTTGAAAAAGCTGATGAACTAAAGGATAAGGTGCTTCGCTTGGCAGAACTGAATAAGCTCCTTGATATGGGAGAAGTGGAAGAAAAGAGAAATGATAATCCCCTTGTAGAAGATGTAAAACGAGCCATCATTGACTTCTGCAACAGAGAGTATGAAGAAAATCATAGTTATGATGAGTTTGATACTCTATATCCTGATCTAAAGCACATCGGCATCGCCTATACCAATACACCTGACGAAAGACACGGCATCCAATATGAGCTTAATTTAGAAGCTAAAACATGGACACAGTATATTGATGATACTCCAATCAAAACAGAGAGCTTCGACTATGAAAACAAGGGAGAAAATGAAGCTCTAAGGAATATGAAAAATGAAATAGAGCTATCCTCTTTTGAAGATTTAGTCTATGTGGATTCCGAGGACTTAAAGGCAGCTCTGGGACTGGACATTGATGATGAAGGTAACTTCTATGATCCACTTTCTAAAGACCTTGATAATGATGGAATTGCTGACAGATATGACAATGACTTTAAGGACAGCGATTATTTTGAGTCAACCTATGATGTTGAAGATAATTTGCATACCAAAGAGGAAGCCACACAGAAAACGGGTGATAAACCATCTATCTTAGGACAGATAAGAGCCTATCAGGAAGAAAGTAAAACAGAAGAAAAACAAACTGCAAAAGAACAGGAATATGTACGATAAGGGAGGGAAACCTCCCTTTTACCATGAAAGGAGATAAAAACATGGATTACAAAACAATTAGAAATCAGATAGAAGATATGGTAAGTGATAACCACAAGGACTTTGTTAAGGCGGTTATCAGCATGGAAAAAGGTATCAACGATGAAAGTGCTTTGGATAAGCTCTATGAGGCTTATATGGACAATGACACCGTTAATTTACTGCATGAGGAATTTGATTACATGATTGAAGATTTAAGAGAACAGGGGCAGATTAAAGATTTTCCTTATGTTCAAGAGGAGAAAGATAATCTTGTCAATATCGTTGGAAATATTGTAGGAAAGATCGATGTAGTTGAAAGAGAAAATAAGAACGGAGAAGCCTTTAAGGTAGTAAACTTCTCTGTGGCATCTAAAGATGATGAGGGGAATAAGGTATATCATAATTGCTCCGCATACGGAGAAAAGGGTGATATTCCAAAAGACTTTAAGCAGGGAGATTTTGTAAAACTCTTTGGACAGATCAGAACTTCCGTTGACGATAACGGCAAGGAACATACTAACGTCAGGATACTTTCTTCAAAGCTCTTAAAGGCAAAAGAACAGATGAAAGGTCGAGATGAAAAGAAAGAGTCTGTGCTTGGAGCTATCAAAAAATATCAGGCTGAAGATAAGGAAAAGCCTAAAGAAAAGAAAGAAACATCAAAAGAAGCTGAGAGATAAACTTATGGTCGGTGTGGTCTTGGGACTGCACCGACTCTTTTTTTTATTTGGGGAAAAAGAGGAGATAAGGATTATCTCTCCATCTCCTTACCCATATAAATTCCGTAATTTTTTCGTATCTTATAAAGCTCGTCCATAGTGGATTTTGAGGAAGAATACTCTTGCATAAGGGTGTTCTTTTTTTCTTGTAATTTATCAAGCTCAGCCAAAATATCTTTTGAATTTGGGAGCTTGGAATAGGATTTTTTAAGCTCTGAGAGAGCATTTTCATATAGGGTAATCTGAGCTTTGTACTCTTCAAAAAATGCCTTGTCAGACGGATTAGCAGTATATTCCTTGTAGCACGCTCTGTATTTTTTAACGGTATGAACTTGCTCCATAGTGGTGGAAAGCTTCTGCATTTCCTTATCAATAGCTTTGATTTTCTCTTGTATATTTTGCCTTTCATCGGCTGCTTTTTGAATATACTCGTCAAGCTGTTTAATGGATTTAATGCCATGTTCTCTGATATAAATAACAGACTCAGCCATTGTATGAAGGTTATGTTTGGTTGCCCAATATTCGTAGCCTTTGCTTTCCTTTACCTTTGCATTGGTGTTCATGTCAATAACATTGCCGATGCGTTTTTTGACGGCAGGAGTCTTGATAAACTCTCTTTCTGCAATTCGTTCTTTTAATCTTTCTTCGGTATAATCTTCTCCGATTGTTTTAGCCCTTGTAAATCTCGCCTTATTTTTTGGCTTAAAAGCAATGTGCTTACCGTATTTGATTTCATAGCCAAGATCCGCCATCTTCTTTAAAAATTCGTCCCAGTCCTTTGACTGTTTTATTATTCTATCAATGTCAAATTGAAGTTTACTTTTCCAAGAAGTTCCATGTTTTGCCTGTTCGTTTTCATACCAAGATTTACCGTTAATCTTATATTTTTTCTTATAGCTTTCGTAAAACTCGTCAATGACAGATAGGCTATTTTCTTTGCAGAGTTTATCACTCTGATAACGGATTTGGTGGTAGCTTTTCTTGTTAGACTGGTAGCACCTACCTGTTACCATATTTACATTATTGAAGATGATGTGATTGTGGATATGCCCCTTATCTACGTGAGTAGATAAGACAAATTCGTACTCACCTTTGAGTATCTTTTTACACAGCTCCATACCAATCTGGTGAGCCAATTCAGGGCTTGTTTCTCCCGGTAAAAATGATTGAATGAGATGTCTTGCAAGAACGGTTCCTTTTGTTCCTGCGTCATTTCGTGTCCTTAAAAACTGAGTGTGAGCAGTTGATTCGTGGCATTTATGAGTGCTTACTAAAAGCTGCTCGTCTGTTTTATCTCCATTTACAATGTAGTCGATAGCAAGATTAAGAGTCGATTTTATTGGGTGTATTTTTGTAATAGCCATTATTATTCACCTTCCGTTTCAGATGTTCTTTTCAGAAGTAGTGAATGAATTTGCCACAGCTCTTTTGAGAAATGTTCAATCTCTTTTTTTATATCACCGATGTCCTCTTTGTAGATTACACCTGTCGAATTTACTCGCTTTGCAATCTGATTGATGTTGTTTGTTGCATTAGAAAGTAAGCCTTGTAAATCTCTGAAAGGCTCTAAATCCACTTGATAAATTTCCTTTTCCAAAACGCATTTGCGGATGAAATGGCTCATGTTTCTACACTTCGCAAGTCTTTTTTTCTCTTCAAAAAGAGCCTTTTCTTCTTCAGTTAGTTTAATTTCAAGTCTTTCGTTTCTTATTCTATTTGCCATAGTTAGTTCCTCCTTTGAATGTATTTCGGGGTCTTAGGGTTCTCCCTAACAAGCTAAAAATTGATAAAAAAAGAAGCAGATCCCCAAGGGCTGCTTCGTCAATTTTCCGTAAGTGTCCGTACACTTACTGTGCTTGCTACAAAAGAATTCAAGCATTAAGCATATATTAAAATTATTAGTAATTATATCATACTTAAGTATGATTTTCTACTATACTCTTGACAAAACGGTTAGATGAGACTAACATATAACTATACAGAACGAGTGTCGGTCGATAGGCGGTGAGGTTTTGACAAAGAGAAATGTAAAAGATCCAGAAGAAAGAAAACAGGAGCTTATAAATATAGCATCCAGACTTTTTGAAAAGTATGGGTACGAGAAAGTTTCTGTGCGAGATATTCTTGCAGAAGTTAATGGAGCGCCGGGAATGTTTTATTATTATTTCAAATCAAAAGAAGATATTTTCTTGGCGTGTATGGAAACATACTTTGATGAAAAATTAAAAAATAAGTTAGATATCCTTCAAAGCAAGGAAATAAATTACGAAGAAAGAATAAAGATTTTAAGAGAACTTATAGTAAAAGATATCGGTCAGTTTACGACAAGATATAACTTTTCAAAAGAGAATTCAATTACAGATAACTCTTACAGGTTATGGGAATTGATTCATTACATTGGAAAATTTATAGATGTCTATTCAGAGTTTATAATTGAAGGAATTGAAAATAAAAAAATAGAAAATAATATGGGAATAAACAGAGAAAATGTGAGAAGTTTCGCAGCTTTTATTTTATACGGAGCTGTTGGCACAATATATAACGACTATATTATTAAGGGAGAAAACAAAACAAATTCAAGTGAAGCCTTTGGAATAATAAGCGAACTATTTCAAAGACCTCATTAGAGAAAAATAAAATATAAGTATTTTACGAGGGAAACATCAACAGTGTTTTCCTTGTATTAGTTTTAAGGCAAATGAACGAACTCGTTCGGTAAGGAGGTATGTTTTAGATGAAAAAGAAGAAATCAATCAAAGATATTATTTCCTACAGTGAAATAAAAAAAGGACAACTTGTAGGAGGGATATTATTTGTTAGTCTTGGTATGCTATTAAGTATTTGTCCAATTTTGGTGATATACAAAGTCATAAAATCTCTATTTTTATATGGAAAATTAGAACAAAGTACAATACAGTTCTGCACCTATGGACTTGCAGCAGTGGTATTGTCATATTGCTTAACTTACATTGGCGGTATTTTATGCCATAAGTTTTCATATGTTTTAATAGCTAACTTAAAAAAGAAGATATTATTTCATATTGGGAATCTTCCTTTAGGTTTTTTTACCGGAGACAACAAGTCAAAAATAAGGCAAGTATTAGGATCGGACATGAATCAAATTGAGGGATATTTTTCTCATCAATTACCAAATTTAATTTCAACTTTAGCACTAATTTTAGCAATGATAATTGTTATGTTGAAGATAAATTTAATATTAGGTCTTACGACTTTGTTAATTATATTTGTTGGTTTAGGAATTCAGATTGCAATCATGGCAAAGATAATAAAGTCGGGTGGACTTGAGAAGAACTTTGCGATTTTGGATCAAATTAATTCAGCAACTACTGAATACGTTAAAGGTATGCCGGAAGTGAAAATATTTGGAACAGGAGCAAAATCATTTAAAACTTTTTCAAAGTCAGTAGGAGAATATAGAGACTTTACAAGTTCGATGACATCAATGATAAGACCGGGATTTGTTTCATTTAGAATGTTTATTTTATCTGTTGCTACATTCATAGTTCCAGTAGGAATACTTTTAATGTCACGAAATAATAATTTGGACTTTGTTACAGTCTTTATTTTCTATTTGATTCTTGCACCCGCCATTAGCGTACCTGCATTAAAACTTAGAGATTTTGCAGAAGGAATGAATTTGCTAAATGAAGTTGTTTTGAGAATCTACGAAATTATAGATCAAAAAGAATTGGCAATTGAAAATATAGAGGAAGAGATAAAAGGTCATGATCTTGAATTCGAGAATGTAAGCTTTTCTTATGGAGATGAAGAGGTTTTAAAGAATATAAGCTTCTGTGCTAAACAAGGAGAAGTTACAGCATTAGTTGGCTATTCGGGAGCAGGCAAATCTACCATTGGAACGCTAATACCCAGATTTTACGATCCTTCAGAAGGCTCTATTAAAATTGGTGGAGTTAATATAAAAAATATTCCGATGAACGCCTTAATGGAGAGGATAGCATTCGTTTTTCAAGACAGTGATCTTATCACAGATACAGTCTTCAATAATGTTGCTATGGCAAAGACAGGTTCTACAAAAGAGGATGTCATAAAAGCATGTAAAAAAGCAAGATGTCATGATTTTATTGTAAAACTTCCTGATGGGTATGACACTGTTTTGGGTAAAGGGACTTATTTATCTGGAGGAGAGAAACAACGTATTGCTGTAGCAAGAGCGATTTTAAAGGACGCACCAATATTAGTATTAGACGAGGCAACAAGTTTTGCTGATTCTGAAAATGAATATCTTATGCAGGAAGCTTTGTCTGAATTGGTTAAAGATAAGACAGTTGTCATGATTGCTCATAGGTTAAATACCATAGAGAATGCAAATCAAATTTTAGTAATATCTGATGGAAAAATTGCAGAAAGAGGTAAGCATGAAGATTTAATCCTTGCAGATGGAATATATAAGCGACTCTTTGATATTTATAAGAAGACAAATATTTGGCAAATGGATATAGAAGGGAGTGAGAATGAATGATAAGAAATATTACATTAGGAAAGATGAATAATATAAGAAAATCAATTATTTTAAATGTTTTGGCATCTATTTCCAACCTTATACCATTTATTGCTTTGGCGAAAATTGTAGAAACACTATTTTTAAATAGAGGTGCAGATAGTATAGATACGAGCCTTTTATGGAAGTATTTTGGGATAATGGCAGTATTTTTCTTAATAACATTCTTATTGGAAAATTTAGCCACAAAATATACCTATGAACTTGGATACAAGACAAGTGCAGATGGAAGAATAGAGCTTGCAGACCACATAAGAAAACTGCCGATAGGTTATATTTCAGGAAAAAGTTCAGCAGAGATCTTAGATACATTAATGAATGATTTTTTCAAAGTTGAAACGGCAGTAACGCATCAATTACCTCAATTTTTCAGTGGCATATGTGTAGCGGTTCTTTGCTCAATATTATTTTTGATAATTAATGTAAAAATGGGAATAGCAACACTTATTGGATTGCCGATTTCTGTTCTACTTCTTACACTCATGCAAAACTTTCAGAAAAAAATTTATTTGAAAACAAAGAAAATGAGGATAAAAGAGGAAGAAGATATAAACGAATATTTGGATGCTATTAAGACTCTAAAAGCTTATAACAGCTTAGATGATACATTAACAAAGCTTGAAGAAGATATAGATAACTCAAGAAATGCAAATATTAAGAGTGAGAAAGGGGTTGGTTCATTAACTACTATAGCAAGTATGATTTTAAGAATAGGACTTCCTTTGATGAGTTTAGTTGGTTCCTATTTATTTATAAATGGATCTTTGGAAATTGATACATTTTTAATGTTCTTATTTGTAGGCACAAGGATTTTTGATCCCTTGGAGCTTGCACTTGTAAATTATGCAGGTCTACAAATGGCATCAGTTTCAGGAGAAAGAATCATTAACTTACTTAACGCTAAACCTATGTCAGGTAATTGCGATGTAAACGAAAGCAACAAAATTGAAATCCACGATGTTTCATTTTCTTACAAGGAATCTAAGGTTATCGATAATGTTTCATTAGACATTAATGAAAATGAATTAACTGCTTTTGTTGGTTACTCTGGATCTGGAAAATCTACACTAATTAAATTAATTTCCAGATTTTATGATCCTAATGAAGGGACAATTAAAATTGGTGGAGTAGATTTGCTAACAGCTGACCCTGATAAATTAATGGATAAATTTTCTGTTGTTTTTCAAGATGTGTATCTTTTTAAAGACACAATTTATAACAATATAAAATTTGGAAATGAAGATGCAAGTAAAGATGAAATCATGAATGCTGCAAAAATGGCAGGAGCTTATGACTTTATAGTCAAAAAAGATGATGGATTTGAAACTATGATTGGACAAGGAGGAGCGACTCTGTCTGGAGGTGAGAAACAAAGAATATCAATAGCGAGAGCAATACTAAAAAATGCACCAATAATACTACTTGATGAAGCAACATCTTCACTTGATCCTGAAAATGAACTTATTATACAAGAAGCAATATCAAATTTAATTAAAAATAAAACAGTTGTGGTTGTAGCTCATAAATTAAGGAGCGTAATGGGAGCTGATAAAATTGTTGTTTTAAACAAAGGAAAGGTAGAGGAAGTTGGGAAGCATGAAGAACTTATTAAAAATGAAGGACTATATAAAGACTTATGGAATTATCAAGAAAAGTCTAAAGAATGGAAGATTGTACAGTAACAATCAATTTTAAAGGAGGGAACTTATGAAAACACAAAAGAAATCATCAAAAAATGCAGTTACAGCTGGTGTTTTAATTGCACTTTACTTTGTAACATATGCAGTTATTGGGGCAATATCTATGCCTGTCCCTGTTTTGTTTTTACTAATGCCTATGCTTGTAGCACTACTTGCTGCACCAACCTATCATATGCTTCTTGCAAAAACAAAGTCAGCCACTGCTATTGTAATCGCAGCTATCTTACCAAGTATTTTATTAGTTGCAACTGGACATATTCCAATTGCACCATTAGTGGCAGTGCCTGCCGGAATAATTGCTATGTTCATAGCAAAAGGTGGGAATTATACAGACTTTAAGAAAAATACAATTAGTCATATGTTTTTTTCTCTAAACTTATTTGGAGGATTTTTACCAATTTGGGTTATGAGAGAAGCATTTTTTGAAAGTGTAATAAAAGGTGGCTTAGATCAAAGCTTTTGTAACACAGTAAGAGCATGGACACCAATATGGATGTTACCAGTTATGATTATAGGAACATTTATATTCTCTTTGATTGGTTCATATTTTACAAAGAAAATACTAAATAAAAAGTTGGAATCCGCAGGAGTTTTATAATGGAAAATTCAAAGTTTGTTCTGGGGTCAAAATATGACCTCAGAACAAAACTTATCTTGCTTATAGGTGCGAATATTTTAATTTTTTTAGGGTTTGATTGGATCTATCAAAGCCTTATTACATTATTTTTCCTTGTCATTATTATTAGCGATGGTTATAAAAAATCCGCTATAAGGTATATTTTATTTTTTGTAATAAGTGTAGTATTGGAAAAATCTTTAGCCTATTTTAGTATGAATTTTCTTTTGAATTTAATTTTATTTATCTTAGCAATTGGAAGAAAATTTCTGCCATGTATTATCGTGGGTAAATGGATTTTAAATTCAACATCTGTTTCCAGTGCAGTGGCAACTTTACAAAAATTAAAACTTTCAAAAGACTCGCTCATAATGATTTCTGTAATATTTAGATGTTTGCCTACTATTAAAGACGAATGGAGTCATATAAATATGGCGATGAAAACAAGAGGGATTAGCATTAGTATTTATAATTTATTTCATAGAACTGCTGCGACAATGGAATACTTTTTTGTACCCTTATTCGTAAGTGTAATAGAAATTGGGGATGAGCTATCCCAATCAGCCATTATAAGGGGGCTTGATGCTCCTGTTCAAAAAACAAGTAGACACCTAATTAAGATTAGAAAAAATGACATTGGCGTTTTAATTCTTATGATTTTAATTTTATCAATAGTAATATTTATGAAAGTATCAGGGTGGGACTTATGATTGAAATTAGAGAATTAAGTTTTAAGTATAAGGGAGGATCTGATTACTCATTAAAAGATATAAACTTGAAAATCAAAAAAGGGGAATGCATTCTTCTATGTGGTAGGAGCGGTTGCGGAAAGTCGACTCTATTAAAGCTTATGAACGGTATAATACCTGAGTTTTATGATGGGGACATTTCTGGCAGTGTTATGGTCAATGGTATGAATACATTTACCACACCAATTTATAAATTATCTAAGGATGTAGGTTCAGTTTTTCAAAATCCTAAAACACAATTTTATACAACAAACACTACAGATGAGATTGCTTTTGGTTTAGAAAATTACGGAATAGAAAGAGAAGTAATTAACAAAAGGGTTAAAGAGGTCGAAAAAGAGCTTCATCTTAAAAACTTGATGAATAAAAATATATTCAATCTTTCTGGAGGAGAAAAGCAAAAGATTGCTATAGCAAGCATTTACGCATTAAACCCTGAGACATTTATTCTTGATGAACCATCTTCAAGCTTAGACATAAAGTCAATGAAAGAACTATCGCTTACAATAAAAAAGCTTAAATCTTTAGGAAAAACTATTATTATTGCAGAACATAGGTTGTGGTATTTAAAAGACATTGTTGATAGAGCAATATACTTAGAGGATGGAAAAATCATCAGAGAATATAGTATGGACGAAATTGAAAATCTAAGTGAAGATGAACGAATGAGAACAGGACTTAGGCATTCTGATTATAAAGCTATTAAAGGATTTGATGATTTTGAAATTTCAAATAAAGGGACTTTATTAGAGTTAAAAAATCTGATATTCAAAAGAAATACCAAAATAATTTTGTCCATTGAGGATCTTAAATTTTGCTATGGGAATATTATTGGGATTGTTGGAGAAAATGGAATTGGGAAGTCTACATTAGCAAAAATTATATGTGGCTTATACAAAGAAAATAAAGGTAAAATTTTAAAAGATGATGAGAATTTAAATATAAAAAGTAGGCTAAATGAGAGCCTGCTTATTATGCAGGAAGTGAACTGTCAGTTATTCACGGACACTGTTAAAGATGAAATAGTATTAACGTCAAATATTAAAGATGATAATTCTTTAGATACTTGGTTAAAAGATATGGAGTTGAAAAATATCAGTGATAGGAATCCTCACACCTTGTCAGGAGGACAAAAACAGAGAGTAATTATCTTATCCGCTTTACTATCCGACAAGAAAATTCTATTTTTCGATGAACCAACCAGTGGATTGGACTATAGAAATATGAAAATAGTAGCTAAAAACATAAAGAAAGTAAAGGAAGAAGATAAGTTGATTTTAATAATATCCCATGATGTTGAGTTTTTAGAGTCAGTTTGTGATAAAGTGATTGATTTCACGTATTTATGAAAATGCATATATTAGTAAATTACAAGAGGGACATATGATAAAAATGCAAGAAAAACGAGAAGTTGTGAATAGTATTTTTTATAATATTCCATAAAATAAATTTTGTAATAGATTTTTTTCATTTTAGAGGACTTTTTATGCCTATGTGCAGAAGTCCTCCTTTTTTTGTCTAAAAACGCAGACAAAAAAAGAAATGGAGGAAATTAAATGCCAAAAGAATATTACCTTTATGTCAACGGACAAAGGGTTAAAGTCAGCGAGCAGATATATAAAGTCTACTGGCGAGAAAAAGAACACGAAAAGTATTTAGAGCAGGTGGACAAGAAAAACCACTTGCTCTTTTTTTCATCATTGGATCATGACGGGAATTTTGTAGATAACCTTGCTGATGAAAGTGTGGATGTAGAAAAAATAATTGAAACACAGATCTTAATTGAAACAGTCAGAAAGGCTATGTCAGGGCTGAATGATGAAGAAAGGGACATCATAGAGCGTTTGTATTTTAATGATGAAACATTATCGAGTGTAGCAAGAAGTAAGAAGGTGAGCTATCAAGCTATACAATGGCGAAAAAACAATATTCTTAAAAAGCTAAAGGTGCTTTTGAAAGAATTTATAAAGTAAACGCCTTGTAAATGGGGGCAGATTTTCCTTTATAAATTGAAGGGAGATCTGTCCTTATATTTTATTTAAGGAAGTGATGAAAACCATAAAGTTGAAGAGAATCTCTCTTAAAGCCGTTAGGCTATTGTTCCTTGAAAACTGAATAGACCAAGGTAGGACTTTATCTACTTGTGGAGGATTATGACTTACGCCATGACCTTTCTGCTGAGAACAATTTCGGTTTAATGAATACTGAGTAAATCAAGGAAACAAGAAAGCGAGCGATAAATAAGAATACATAAAAAACAGAATTGGCAACCTGTTCAATGAAGCAAGTAGTGATAATGATACTTCAATAGTTTAAGCCGGCTCGTCTGGAATAAGAGGCGGAGGTGAGATTCCTATGTTGCTGCCAAGCACCTATCAATGTCGTAAAACTTAATTAAACAAATAATTATTAGATATAAAACTTTAAAAAGAGAGGAGGAATATATTGGACAATGACTGGAATGGATTGGCTGATTTAATTGCAAATCT
Organism: Murdochiella massiliensis; assembly: GCF_900059565.1. Taxonomy (GTDB): domain Bacteria; phylum Bacillota; class Clostridia; order Tissierellales; family Peptoniphilaceae; genus Murdochiella; species Murdochiella massiliensis. The sequence continues at coordinate 795,578 of NZ_FIZW01000002.1, read as the reverse complement.
GATTACAAAATATGCTGGTGTTTTAGATTTAGATAATCTGCCCGATCCAACGCCAGCAAAAAATCAAGAGATGAAAAATAGTTTTGACATGGCAAAAACACAAATTGAGAAAAAGCAATAAAAGTGCTATAATATACTTGATATATAAGTCCAAACCATAATTGGTAAAAATATAAAGATATAAAAAAGGATATTGAGGTTAATGCTATGTCAAAAGAAAAAATAAAAGTATACCTCTATACTAGAGTATCTACATCAATACAGATAGACGGTTATTCTTTAGAGGCACAAAAATCAAGAATGAAGGCTTTTGCTCTCTATAATGATTATGAGATTGTTGGTGAATACGAAGATGCTGGTAAGTCTGGAAAATCTATAGAAGGTAGAATTCAGTTTACTCGTATGATGGAAGATATAAAATCCGGAAAGGATGGAGTGTCTTTCGTTCTTGTATTTAAATTATCGAGATTTGCAAGAAATGCTGCTGATGTACTTTCGACTTTGCAAATAATGCAAGATTTTGGTGTAAATCTTATTTGTGTTGAAGATGGAATTGATTCATCTAAAGATGCAGGTAAATTGATGATTTCTGTTTTATCAGCAGTGGCTGAAATAGAAAGAGAAAACATCCGTGTCCAAACAATGGAAGGTCGTATTCAAAAGGCAAGAGAGGGTAAATGGAACGGTGGATTTGCTCCATATGGTTATCAACTGATTGATGGAAAGTTGTTAATAAATGAGGAAGAAGCAATTGCAATAAGAACTATATTTGATCAGTATGTAAATACAAGTATTGGAGCTAATGGTCTTTCTAAGTATTTAGAAAACCATGGTATAAGGAAAATACCAAGACAAAATGGAAAAAATCCATTGTTTGACGCAGGTCTTATAAGAAAAATATTAAAGAATCCTGTGTATAACGGGAAAATAGCATTTGGAAGAAGAACTTTAGAAAAAGTTCATGGTACAAGGAATGAATACAGACAAGTAGAGCAGGACGATTATTTAGTAGCAGAAGGCATTCATGAAGCAATAATCCCAGATGAATTGTGGCAGGCTGCACAAGTAAAACTGAAAGCACAAGCTAAAAAGTATGAACATGTAAATAAGGGCAAGAACATGAGGACACACTTATTATCAGGAATAGTAAAGTGTCCGATATGTGGAGCTGGAATGTTTGGAAACAAATCTATAAAATATAAAAAAGATGGGACGAAGTATAAAGACTTCTATTACTATGGTTGCAAGCATAGACTTATGAATAGAGGTCATAAATGCACCTACAACAAACAAATTAGAGAAGAATTGTTAGATGATGCTGTTGCTGAGGTAATAATCAAGTTAGTTAGCAATCCTAAATTTGCGTCTATGATGCAGGAAAAAATCAACATGAAAGTTGATACATCAGCGATTGAAAATGAGATAGATAATTATCAAAAAGAGCTAAGGAAAAGTCATTCCACAAAGTTTAAGCTTATTGAGGAAATAGATAATTTAGATGTTGATGATAAGCACTACAAACGAAGAAAACAGGATTTAGATGATAGACTTTATCGTATGTACGATAAAATTGAAGAATTAGAAGGTCAGTTAATAGAAGCTAAGGCAAAGAAAGAAACAATAGAAGCTGAAAAACTTACTGGCGATAATATATATAAGGTTTTGATTTATTTTGACAAACTTTATAAAGTCATGAACGATGTTGAACGCAGGCAGCTAATAGAAGCACTCATTTCTGAAATTCAAATTTATGAAGAAAAGCAGCCTAATGGACAATGGCTAAAATCCATTACTTTTAAGCTACCTATCATTGATGAGGATCTAAATATAAGTTTGGACAATGATGAACAAGTTGAGAGTGTGTGTTTGATGTCAAGGGTGTAAGAAAAATAGCCGCGAAAGCACGGTGATACTGCGGCTTTCGGGCAATCGGGCAAATTTAGCATCGGGCAGGATGAACGCTTCTTGGCAACTTATCCAAGGGCAAATCGGGTCAAAAAGTGTGAGAGTTGCATTGCCCTGATAGATGTCGCTATATTCAGTCGCCGAGTTAGATGTTTTGGGGGTGGCTGTGAGATAGATGTCGGGAAAAAGGCTCCCACACTGCCATCAGAGGTGGGGAGATTTTTGAAACAATATTATATTCATGCATTGACAACTGTAAATGTGATGAATATAATATGTACATCTCTCGGAGGTGAAAATCATGGGATGCAGAGAAGATGTAAAAAGAATAAAGGCGCTGACAAATGAGAACCGTCTTTTGATCATGCTTGCGCTCCAGCATGGGAAGAAGTGCGGATGTGATCTTCTGGAGGAACTGAATATCACGCAGTCGACTCTTTCGCATCACATGAAAATTCTTGCAGACAGCGGTCTTGTTGATTACTACAAAGAGGGAAGATGGATGTACTACTCCATTTCCGCAGACGGGGTTAAAGAGTTCCGGAAAATGATCGGTTCCTACGCAAGATGTGACTGCGAACTAGACGCCAGCGTATCCTGCGGATGCAAGGAAAAGAAGTAATCGATAGCGATTATTCAGGGGCAGTCCTTTGGGATTGCCTATATAAAGACCACAAACATTGATACATTTGAATGTATCGAACTAATGGAGGCGAAGTAATGAGCAATCAAAGTAAAGGCATTAATACATTTCAGCGGTATCTTTCTGTGTGGGTACTAATCTGCATGGCTATAGGCGTACTGATTGGGCATTTTGTCCCGGCAATTCCTGCCACAATTGGTAAATTTCAGATTTCCGGCATTTCGATTCCGATCGCTGTTCTCATTTGGGTCATGATCTACCCTATGATGATGAAAGTGGATTTTCAAAGCGTAAAACAGATTGGGAAAAACCCGAAAGGGCTTCTGGTCACGTGGGTGACGAACTGGCTGATCAAGCCCTTCACTATGTACGCCATCGCATATCTGTTTTTGTTTGTCGTATTCAAAGCCTTCATATCTCCGGGACTGGCAAAGGAATATCTTGCCGGAGCCGTGCTTTTAGGCGCTGCTCCATGCACGGCGATGGTGTTTGTGTGGAGTGAGCTTACAAAAGGAAATCCTGCTTATACGGTCGTACAGGTGGCGACAAATGACCTTATCATCCTTGTGGCTTTTGTTCCGATCGTAAAATTTCTTTTAGGCGTTTCTAATGTAGTTGTTCCCTACGGCACGCTGTTCGTCAGCATATTTCTGTTTGTCGTGATTCCGCTTGCAGGCGGCATCCTGACTAGGTTGTTGGTCGTGAAGCAAAGAGGCGCTGATTATTTTGAAAGTACGTTTATCCACAAGTTCGACAACGCGACAACGATAGGACTGCTGTTGACGCTGGTTATTATATTCAGTTCACAGGCAGAGGTGATTCTTTCCAATCCGCTTCATATTGTTTTAATAGCGGTACCGCTGACTATTCAGACTTTTTTGATATTCTTTATTGCTTACGGAGCAAGCAAGCTGCTGAAATTACCGCATGATATTGCGGCTCCTGCCGGGATGGTCGGCGCATCAAATTTTTTTGAACTTGCGGTCGCTGTGGCGATTGCGCTATTTGGCGCGACAAGCCCTGCGGCTCTCGCAACCACAGTAGGCGTTTTAACGGAGGTGCCCGTCATGCTCCTGCTTGTGCGAATAGCAAATAAAACGAAAGCGAGGTTTGCGTAATGTGGACTTTTATTCAGGATCAGGTCCTTGGGATGAAGTGGCTGAATGCACTGATCGGGAGGCTGCTGACAGCAGTAGGGCTTGATGTCAATACGAGAATCGGCGGAAGCGTGCAATTCTTTTTTTATGACGTAATCAAGATAACCGTGCTGCTCTGTGTTCTGATATTTCTGATCTCTTATATCCAGAGCTTTTTTCCACCGGAGCGTAGCCGAAAGATTATGGGCAGGTTTCATGGGGTTGGTGCGAACATTGTCGGAGCTTTGTTGGGCACGGTAACACCTTTCTGCTCTTGCTCTTCCATTCCAATCTTCATGGGTTTTACGAGCGCAGGACTTCCGCTTGGAGTGACATTCTCGTTTCTGATTTCCTCTCCGATGGTAGATCTGGGCAGCCTTGTTCTGCTGATGAGCATTTTCGGCCTGAAAATCGCTATCGCCTATGTGATTTTGGGATTAGTAATCGCAGTGATAGGCGGGACGCTGATCGAGAAGTTTAACATGGAGGATCAGATCGCAGACTTCATCCGAAACAGCAATAGCAGCGTGAATATTGACGCTCCGGATTTAACGGTAAGGGATCGTTTGGTTTATGCAAAGGATCAGGTCACTTCAACGTTTAAGAAGGTGTTCCCCTACATCCTGATCGGGGTTGGCATCGGTGCTCTCATCCACAATTGGATACCGGAGAGTTGGATTCAGACTATTCTTGGGAGCAGTAATCCCTTCGGTGTTATTCTTGCGACGGTCATAGGGGTTCCAATGTACGCGGATATTTTTGGAACAATACCGGTGGCCGAGGCGCTTTTGGCAAAAGGAGCCTTGCTTGGTACGATTCTCAGCTTTATGATGGCAGTTACCACACTCAGCCTTCCTTCTCTCATCATGCTGAAAAAGGCGATTAAACCAAAGCTGCTTGGAACGTTTATAGCCATCTGTACAGTGGGTATCATTCTTGTCGGATATGGCTTCAATGCCATTGCGCACCTACTGGTTTGATGAAGCTTTTATCAAGACAATTCGAGAAACACACACGAAAATTGCAGAGCTTTCACAATATCGGACACAATAATTTACGTATACAGTTAAAACATTTTTCGCTAAAGGAGGATAAGAAAGATGAATATTAAGGTTTTAGGCGGTGGCTGTAAAAGTTGCGAGGCACTTTTGAAGTCCGCAAAAGAGGCGGTAGCAAACAAGGGCATCCATGCTGAGATTGAGTACATCACCGACATGGAAAAAATCATGGGATATGGGGTGATGAGTATGCCTGCCCTTATGATTGATGATAAAATTGTCTCTGCTGGAAAAGTGCTGAAGGCAAAGGATGTAGAGAAACTATTATAAACCAAAAAAGATAAGGCTCCTCACTACGGATTAAGTTCAGTAGTTGGGAGCCTTGTTTCTGCCTCATGATCAGGTGATAAAAGTAGAAAAAGGCGATCAAATGGTGCAGATTGCCGGATTAGATGATCCTGACTTTACAGACAGATACTCTGCGCTTCAACAAAGTATGCTGCAAACAAAGCGAAATCAGATGAACGTATTAGAGAAGTATTGCATATTGTTGTCTCCTCGTCCGGAGAGATTTGAGGCTTCTGGAGTTGGCACTACTAGGGGCACTAGTGCCAACATGAAGGAGCTTGATCCATTCTTGACAGATACGCAACAGGCCGTTTTATTGGAACCGGTCAGAAGACCGAAAGCAACCTACAATGGATTGGCTGCCGAGATTGGCGTTTCTAGAAGAACAGTGTCTCGTGCGATTGCTGCTTTAGTCGATAGGGAATACATTGAGAGAGTAGGCAATAACATATCTGGATTTTGGGAAATCATACGATGAGTTAAAGTAGTTTTTCAGATGATAGGGCTTTTAGGGTTTTAAATGAAATCGTAAAAGCCATTTTTGATTTGAAAAACACCTAGAATTGTTACGAAATACTTGTACAAAATCAGAATAAACATTTGAATGGAAAAAATAAAAACTAATTTCAAAATATGTCCGTTATGGAATTATTTCTAAATAGATTGAACTAGATGATCCTTTAGTTATGGACAGATTCCGACATACAAGGCTTTCAGGTTTGAGGCGGTTGAATTTTCCAAAGAAAGAGAATTCGTGATTAAAAAGTGCAGAAAGAAGAAAAGAAGATGATTGGGGCAATCATAGGAGACATTGTGGGATCGAAATTTGAATTTCAGCCCATCAAGTCCAAGAAGTTCCTTAGGGGCTTATGGAAGTTCCTTTTCACAGTGGTTAGTGATAAAGAATCCTGAGCCTCATAATAGCTGGGGAAATGGCTCCGTCATGAGAGTTTCCGCCTGCGAAGTGGTTCGACCGTTCCTTGGTGGAAAGGCGTCTGAGATTTGACCCGTTCCTCAAAAGACATATAAAACGGCGTGTTATATGCCTATTACGCATATATCTATTGATTTTTTGCCTTTTTACGATTATGATATTCATGAAAGGCAGGTGATTGATTCATGGCGAAAGTAAGTACAAATATTAACCTTGATCCGGTTCTTAAGAAAGAGTCTCAAGCTTTATTTAAAGATCTCGGAATGGATCTCACAACGGCAGTCACCATTTTTCTAAGACAATCTGTCAGGGAGCAGGCGATTCCGTTCGCCATTAAGCGTGATGTGCCGAACGATGAAACCGTTGCGGCACTTGATGAGTACTACGATATGAAAGCAAATCCTCAAAACTACAAGCGCTACGATTCTTTTTCGGATGCACTAAACGAGGTGCTCAATGCTTAAAGTCGTCCTATCCAACCGCTTCAAGAAAGATTTGAAGCTTGCCAAAAGAAGAGGACTGGATCTTCGCATGCTCAAGGATGTAGTGGATTTGCTGGCGCAAGAAAAACCGCTTCCTGAGAGCAACAAGGATCACGCCTTAACCGGCAAGTATGCTGCATTTCGAGAATGCCATATCAAGCCGGACTGGTTGCTTATTTATCGCGTGGAAGAGGAGGCACTAGAACTCATGCTCTTTAGAACAGGTTCTCATGCCGATCTCTTTCATCTCTAAAGCCACTCCTTGCGGGGTGGCTTTAATTGCGAAAAGATATTTTCGCATTAGAGTCTCCATCCTGTTGACAGGATAAAAACTAAGAGTTAGCATTAGCTAACGAAATAGACGGAACCGTCGATGGAGGAAATGATGCGAGTGATTAAATCCAAAAGTGAGCGTAAAAAGGAAATTATGGAAGCGGCTAAGTCTGTCTTCTTAGAAAAAGGCTTTGAAAAAACCACCATGGAAGATATCATCGCAGAAACCTCCCTTTCCAAGGGCGGTTTCTACCACTACTATGCCTCTACCACCGATATCCTTCACGACCTCATGATTGAAGGTATCGCCTACCGCATTAACATCATAAAGCAGACGGTCGGTCAAGCCTCTGCATGGGACGACGAAAGTGTAGTCAATATGATGGTGGATAAGGTTTTGGATGAAAGCGACCTCATGAGCCTTTATGTTATCTATCTTCAGGCCTCCCAGAGAAACCAGACTCTGAGGGATCTTTTTCAGGAATTGAAGAAGGATAACCGTGCTATGTTTGAAGAAAGTTTTGGAACGGAATCGCAAAAAGGTATGGAATATTTCTATTCCGACCTCCTGCTCCATTTCATGAACACCATTATGTTGGGATCAGAAATATTAGGTGCCCGGGAAATCTTCCGTAAAAATCGGCCGCTTTTTGTGGCTATGATGAAGCTTGCTTTGGACTATATGCGGGAGGGTAAGATGGTTCCCTAAAAATTTTTGCCCAATTGTTAGCATGAGCTAACTAATAAATCGTTTTTTGATGGCGTATTTGAGCCTAACGAGAAAGGAGTTTTCTATGTCTGTTTACAAAAGATTGAAACCCTACGTGCCCGACATGGGAGGCATTCTCATCTTGGCCTTCTTACTTATTATCGGATCTTCTGTTGCCCTCATTGCCGAGTACCAGGCGATTTACTTATTTTTAGAAAAGATTTTGGTTGCATCCGGCCTGGAGGGCCTGACCCATTTGGTCACGATTCTTTGCCTTTGTGCCCTAGCCTACACCGTAATTTACTTTATCGGTTGCATGGCCACCCATCGGATCGCCTTCCGCCTGGAGGCAAACTTAAAAAAAGCCGGCATGGATGCCCTTTTGGAGGCCCCCTCGGCCTTTTTTGACAAGTATCCGTCCGGGAAAATCCGCAAGATGCTGGATGACAATACAGCCTTAACCCACACAAGCGTGGCCCATCTCTTGCCGGATTTGGCCGCGGCCTTCTTTGTCCCCCTCTTTGGCCTCGTTTTGGCCGGCATGATCGACTGGCGGCTCTGCGTCTTTATGGTTTTGACCATCGTTGTCGGGGGCTTTATTGGCAGCAAGATGATGGGGGAATCCGCCTTCATGGGCGAATATATGCAGGCTCAGGAGGCTATGGGAGCGCATGCGGTGGAATATGTTCGCAATATGGGTGTGGTCAAGATTTTTAATGCCAACGTCAAGTCCATGAAGAATTTTTATGATTCCATTGCCAGCTATGGAGAAAAGGTGTTGGCCTACAGCATGTCATGCCGCGTTCCCTACGTGACCTTCCAAACCTTTTTTAACGCCGTTTACCTTTTGCTCATCCCCTTGGCTTTCTTTTTCCTGGCGCGGGGGGAAGATCCCGAACTCTACCTGACCAAAGCCATCTTCTATGTCCTCTTTTGCGACATAATTTTCGTGGCCTTCATGAAGATTATGTATGTGGGCATGCATTCCTACTTGGCCTCATCCTCCATTGATAAGATCGAAAGCCTGATTCAGGAAATGCAGACCGGCAAGCTGGCCTCCGGCTCCGTTAACCAAGCTGTGGATGGTGCTATCGACTTCAAGCATGTCTCTTTTGCCTATGAAAAAGACAAGGTTTTAGATGACTTGAGCTTTCATCTGGATGGGGGAAAGACCTACGCCTTGGTTGGCTCTTCCGGCGGAGGCAAGTCCACCTTGGCTAAGCTCATTGCCGGCTTCTATCCGGTTCAGGAGGGGGAAATCCTCATTGGTGGCAGGGATCTGTCGGATTATTCGGAATTTGCTAGAACTCAGATGCTGGCCATGGTCTTTCAAAATGCCAAACTCTTTAAGACCACGATCTACGACAATGTCAAAATCGGCAATCCGGCGGCTTCTTGGGATGAAGTCATGGAAGCCATGAAGCTGGCACGCTGTGAAGAAATTTTGGACAAGTTCCCTGACCGAGAAAAGACCCGGATCGGCTCCAAGGGCGTCCACCTGTCCGGGGGTGAGATCCAGCGCATCGCCATCGCCCGAGCCATCCTGAAAAATGCCCCCATCATCATTCTGGATGAAGCTTCGGCAGCAGCCGACCCGGAAAATGAATATGAAATCCAGCAGGCCTTCAGCAATCTTATGAAGGGAAAAACCGTTATCATGATTGCCCACCGGCTCTCTTCCATCCGCCAGGCGGATGAAATTCTGGTCGTGGATGAAGGTAAGATTATCGAGCGCGGTAGCCACCGGGCTTTAATGGAAAAAAATGGGCGTTATGCCTATCTGCAGGGCCTTTATGCCCAAGCCAATGACTGGAGGGTAGCCTGATGAAACGTAAATTACAAGAAACTTTTGCCCTTACGGAAAAAGGGGCGAGGGGCATGATACGAGCATCGATCGCTTCCTTTTGTGTAAACATTACCTACATGGCGGCTATGATGACCTTTTTTGCCTTTGCTAAGGACCTTTTGGCGGATGGAAAGCTAAGCCATCCGGCCTTTTATCTCGTGGCCATGGCCGTAATCGTGGTTCTCATGTATTTGGCCTTGGATTTTGAGTATCGGGCCACCTACAACACGACCTACGCGGAATCCCGGGACATGCGTATTGCCATTGCCGACACCATGAAAGAACTCCCCTTGGGCTATTTTGCCAAACATGACTTGTCCGACCTGGCCCAGACCATGATGCAGGATGTGTTGGATATGGAGCACGCTTTTTCCCATGCGGTACCCCAGGCTATCGGAGCGGGGATCTTTTTAGTCATCATGCTCATCATGATTTTAATCAGCCATTTTTGGATTGGCCTGGCCATTCTTATCCCCACGGCAGTTGGCCTTACCATTATCTTGCTTTCCAAACGCTATCAAAAAAGCTTTGTGAAAAAGTTCTTTGACCAAAGCCGAAAAAATGTGGAAATTATCCAAGATGCCATCGAAATGCAGCAAGAAATTCGCTCCTACAATCTGGTGAGCAAGAAAAGACGGGAAATTCACCAGGTCATACGGGCAGCCGAAAAAATGCACATGCAAGCCGAAGTGGGCCAGGGCATCCCGGTCATGTCGGCCACAACCATTGTCAAATTCGCGGTAGCCAGTACGATCCTGACGGTGGCCTATTTTATGCTCAAGGGCCAGATGACGGCCCTCTATGCCATTGGCTATATGATTGCCGCCACCCGCCTGACCTCCGCCATGGAAGGCGTCAGCATGAACATCGCTGAACTCTTCCACATCGATGTTCGGGTAGATCGTATCAAGGAACTCAAAAACACACCGGTTCAAAAGGGACGGGAAGTGGAACTGAAAAACTTTGATATCGAAGTGAAGGACCTCTCCTTTGCTTATGGAAAAAATCCGGTTTTGAATGGGGTAAATTTCTCGGCCAAGCAGGGAGAAGTAACGGCCTTGGTTGGACCTTCCGGGTCGGGCAAAACCACCATGATTCGTCTCCTCTCACGCCTCTACGATGTTGACCGGGGAGAAATTACCATTGGCGGTCATTCCCTAAAAGACATCGCTCCGGACTGCCTTTATCGGCAGATTTCGATGGTTTTTCAGGATGTGACCCTCTTTAATGGAACGGTCATGGAAAATATCCGCATTGGCCGCAAAGACGCCAGTGATGAAGAAGTCATGGAAGCGGCTAGGAAGGCCCACTGCGATGACTTTATCGTAAAACTTCCCGAGGGCTACCAAACCTTGATCGGCGAGAACGGCAGCAAGCTTTCAGGCGGTGAAAGGCAAAGACTATCCATCGCCCGGGCCTTCTTAAAGGATGCACCCATCCTCCTCCTGGACGAAATTTCCGCTTCCCTAGATGTGGAAAATGAGATGGCCATTCAAAAGAGTTTGAATACATTGATGAAAAACAAGACCGTGGTCATCATCTCCCATCGGATGAAGTCGATTGAAAATGTGAATCAAATTGTCGTCTTTGAAGACGGCCGGGTGAATGGCATAGGTCGTCATGAGGAACTCATGACCCGCTCCCAGCTTTATCGGAACTTGGTGGAGAAGTCGAGTTTGACGGAAGCGTATGTTTATTAGTTTGATGTATAGTAATAAGTAGTTGCACATGTGACGTAAAAAAATTCTGTATATGAGGCTGATGAATATGACTTTGAAGAAGAAACTGACGAACATAAAAAAGCCTGTGAAATAATCGATGCTTGGGGGACAACTGATGGGCCTTAGGAAGAAAAATTGATCCAAAGTGCCAAGTCAGAGGGCTTAATGGATCAGGACGAGGAACACCCACATTCCTTTTCGCTACAGGCAGATAAAGACTGATGTCCATGGGATGGAAATGATCAAACATCTTATGGATGTAGACACTTCGTTCATGAAAAAGGACGATTCTTATTCACCGCGATCCTGCAAACTATAGGAATGAACCTTCCCGCTTTTGCAGGGTAATTTCACTGTGTTTGGCCTGGGGAAAGAAAAATATGTGCGAAGATTATGAGAAAATTATTGAAGAGGCTGCCTGTTAGTACTATGACTTGTTCGGTCATACAGTTATGGCCCATGATATTTTCGGTTGAACCGATGACTTCAATGGTATTTTCTTGAAGCATGTGGAAACTATCTGTTTGATGTCAAGAAAATGAGATGATAGGTTGTAAAACCGTTGAAATCAATGGTTTTTAGGATTTCAAATGAAATCGTAAAAGCCATTTTTGATTTGAAAAACACCTAGAATGGTGTACTATCACAATTAACAGTACCCGACACACTCGTAATACGGTGTTAGTCGGGTCTTTTGATTGCAAAAAATGCCCCACCACTGAATGAAAAAGGCCAAAATCAATTTCAAAATATTTCCGTTATGGAATTATTTCTAAATAGATTGAACTAGATGACCCTACGCGGTACAATATATTTAGATTAAATTCCGAAACGGAAATAATTCTAAATAGACAGGGGTGTCAGCGTATGGAAATAAAGCGTGATTGTTATTTAGATAAATTAATACGAAAAAAAGACAATGGGTTCATTAAGATTATTACCGGAATAAGAAGGAGCGGAAAATCGTTTTTGCTTAATAATCTATTTTATGATCATTTGACCCAAAGCGGCGTTGATGAAAACCATATTATAAAATTTGCCTTTGATTCAGGAAGGGATTTATTAAAAATTGGCGAAGATTTAATGGATTTAGATGTACTAAGCGGTGAAAGATTGGTAGATCCTAAAAAGTTTTTAGACTATATCATGAGCAAAACGAATGATAGAGAAAAATTTTATATCCTTTTAGATGAGGTCCAATTGCTTAAATCTTTTGAGCAAGTCTTAAATGGATTTTTGCGTCAAGAGAATTTTGATGTTTATGTTACGGGAAGTAATTCCAGATTCTTATCTAAAGATGTCATCACTGAATTCGCAGGTAGAGGTGATGAAATCCATGTTATGCCTTTCGTTTTTTCTGAATTTGTTCAAACTTTTCATGGGGATAAAGAAGATGCTTTTGCAGAATATCAAGTATATGGAGGCTTACCGGCTGGGGTTTTAATGAAAAGCGATGAAGATAAGATGAATTATCTAAAGGGGCAACTCGAAAATGTATATTTGCGAGATATTGTTCAAAGGTACGACATACGCTTAACTGCTGAACTGGAAGACTTACTCAACATTTTAGCATCCGGTATTTCAAGTCTTACGAATCCAAGTAAAATAGCTTCAACGTTTAAGTCCATAAAGAAATCTAAAATTTCTGCAAATACAATTGATAAGTTCATTGGCTACTTTGAAGACTCGTTTATGTTAAAAAGAGTATATAGATATGATGTTAAAGGGAGAAAATATATAGGCACGCCTTATAAAATATACTTTGAAGATGTAGGGCTTAGAAATGCAAGACTAAATTTTAGGCAGATAGAACCAACCCATCTAATGGAAAATATTATTTATAACGAATTAAGATATCGTGGCTATATGGTTGATGTAGGAGTGGTCATGAAAAGGGAAAATGTTAATAATAGAGATATAAAGAAACAGCTGGAGGTTGATTTCATCGCCAACCTTGGAAGTAAAAGATATTATGTTCAATCTGCATATAGTCTTCCATCCATCGAAAAAATAAATCAAGAAAAAGCGTCCTTGTTAAATATTGATGACTCATTTAAGAAAATTATTATCGTGAGAGATCGAATAAAACCGTTTTTAGATGAAAATGGAATACTCACTATTAATCTCTTTGACTTTTTGTTAAACAAGGAAAGTTTAGATTTATAAGGAATAGCCTAACTCATCCGTGGTACTTATGGCAGCTCCTTTTCAAAGTGGTTAGAGACAAAGAATCCGTAGCCTTTTAATAGCTGGGGAAAAGGAGCTCTTCGAAAGTTGGTGGCTTTCGGCGAACGGAAAAGAGAGAGAACAGGGAAAACACCTATTATTTTAGAATAAAATAGCTTCCCAGAATTTTTCGGAGGAAATTTCATGAATATTACCGTTTATCTTGGTGCAAACGAAGGAAATGATCCATGCTTACGAAAAGCCGTTGAGGAATTGGGAGCATGGATCGGAAATAGCGGACATGCACTGATCTATGGTGGTTCCAAATCGGGACTGATGGGGATCCTTGCGGATAGTGTTTTGAGGGCCGGAGGTGAGGTAACCGGAGTTGAGCCACAGTTTTTTATCGAAAACGAATTGCAGCATGAGGGCTTAACCCAGTTAATCGTGACCAAAGATATGTCGGAGCGCAAAAACAAAATGATTGCGTTAGGCGATGCATTTATTGCCTTCCCCGGTGGCACGGGAACATTGGAAGAGATGGCCGAGGTGATGTCGAAGGTATCCTTGAAACAACTGCATGCACCCTGCGTTCTCTATAACCTGAACGGGTACTACGATGGTTTGAAAGCCCTGCTGCATCATATGATTGAAAAAGGCTTGTCCTCAAAAGAGCGACAGGAGGGAATCTATTTTGCCGAGAATCTTGACGAGATCAAACGAATTTTGAAATGGGCATAAATTCTTATTGATAAGGAAAGAATGGGAAAAGGGAAATGAATTTCCAGAAAGCAAGTGAAACGGATTTTCGTATGATTCAAAAGTTTTACTGGGATGTAACGGATCATATTCACGAGAATAAAACAAAAAATGAAAAACTCGGGTGGGAGAAAGGCGTATATCCATTGGAGGCGTATATTCAAAGCAGCATTTCCAAGGGGCTGTATACGTTGACCGAAAATGATGTTTTATATGTCTGCGTAATCTTGGACAGTAACCAAAGTGAAGGATATGAGGGATGCTCTTGGAGCATTCTCTTTGATAACAGCGAAGTCCTAATACCTCATTCTCTTGCGGTTAATCCGGTGTTTTAACGAGAAGGTCTCGGTAAAATCGTCGTAGAAAATATTGTGAAGGTAGCGAAGAAGGTGAAGAAAAAGACGGTTCGGCTGGATGTTCTCTATGCCTGTAAAGCAGCAGCAGACCTCTATACCCGCTGTGGATTTGATTTTGTCGAAGTCAAAGAGTTGTATTATGACGACACCGGGTGGACAGCGTGTAAACTGTTTGAACGGATTCTGTGAAGACCATCGTCTTGCACTTTATCAGGGTCACCGCGCCCTGGCTGAAGTCGCAATTCGTCGTTTGCCAGGGACGGCTAACCCTGACTGGAACTGGAATTCACCATTTATCAGGGTCGCCGCCCCTGACTGAAGTCAAAACTGATCATTTACCAGGGACGGTGCACTGGATTCCTATTGATGCACCGGATAGGGATTGCTTGAGATAAATCCCTTAGTTTAGGATAGAATTCTCTTAACGAGCGATTCAAATTTTTGTTTGGCGCTTTATATATGCGAACAGGGGAAGGCGAAATGTCGGAGTCATTGACGAAAGAAAAACAGAACCGGATTCCTAAGGATCGAATTTCCATGGATGGAGAAAAACCACTCTATTGTGCATCGTATGTTCAGACATGGGAAAACTATCGCAGGATGAACGAGGAATTATACCGGCAAAAGGTCCGGCAACTGGCAGCGTCAATCTTTGCCATGATAACCGTTGTTGGAACGGTCTTTATGGCCGCGGATAACCTACAGGTCTTCGGATGGATCAGCTATGGTGTTGCCATTCTATTTCTTGTTGCGATTCCTCTTGTCTGGAGATACCGGCTCCGCGCTCAATTTCGGAGTGCCCATATAGAGAGCGACAACGAATGGGCGTATGCCTTCTATACAGATTTGTTTACGCTGAATTCCAAAAACACGACAACCGTGCGCAACTACGCGGATCTGTACCGCATTATTGAAGGTGTGGAATATATTTATCTGCTACGGGAAAAGAATCATGCGCTTCCGGTTCCGCGCGATCATGGAGAGCGTGACAAACTGCTTCTGCGCCGGGGAATGAAACAGGATAGAAATAAAACTACACCGATCCTTTGCCGGCTTTATGTACTCAGCGGGATTCTGACGGCATTTTTCGGGATGACTGTGGGACGCCTTCCGAACCAATGGCTGCTGCAGACCTGGGTCTTTGCACTCTGCGCGGCGATGCCGATTGTCTGGATGCTCACGACCGTTCTGACCGGCATTTCCTGGAATCGGTATTCCATTCCTTCTATCCGGAAGAAAGGCGGGAGAATTGCACTTCGCGTTCTTTCCGTGCTGCTTTGTGGCATTCTTTTCCTGAGCCTTGGCTTTTTGGACTTTCTATTTCTACTTTTCCGCTATCCGGTGAAACAAAATGAGAATGGAACCTACACCGAGCACGTGGATGATCCGTATTCGTCTTTTGAATATTATCTCTATGAGCCCGAAGGACCGTTTTTCTTGCGCTATCTTCGCCCCATGACGGATGCAAAAGATACGAATCCGAACATTAGTGAATCCGAGTGGTATCAAGGATGGGGCAGTGACAGCAGTGCAGAGACCGGGTCGGATACCGCAGGATCCGTAAATGGGGGAACGCAAGGGGAACACACCAGCGATTCGGAAAATCCGGGAAGCGAAGAAAATTCGGGTAGACCGCATTCTGTCGGCCCGAATTCCGAAGCAGAGCGAAACCGAAACGGAGCGCTGAAGATATTTGATGTGTATTTTGCAGCGAAAGGCTCTACCTTCCGTGAGAACTATACGGCCAAAGGAAATATGTTCTTTATCCTGCAGGAAAGTGATGCAGACATTACGTACTTGCAATATGATCGGGATTCGCAGAATGGACGCTGTGGCCTTTATGTTTTGTGGAAGGCTTCAAAGTCTCCGGATGGAAGCTGGTCGCCCAATGATGCGCAGATGCAGAACACCTATGCCTTTGAATACCGGACAGGGGCCATTGCCGAGAGCGGTAAGACGGACTGGTCCGACACGGGAAGCGAAGAGTACCGGACACTTACGGGAGAACCGTGAGAAAATCGAAAATCTCGGTCAGCAGCTTATTGATAAGGAGTTTAGATGAGATTTGTACTTGCCGCCGTCGGCTTCGTGAATGAAGATACAGAGCACAACAAAAAAAGAATTATAGACAGCATGGCTAAATATGCCGGCAGAGCCGATATGGTAATCTTTGGAGAAGCTTTTCTTCAGGGCTTTTATGGTGTAAATTTTGAGCCTGACCACGATAAAGATATAGCGGTAGAGAAAGACTCCGCCCTTATTTCCGACATATGTTTTGCGGCAAAAAAGAATTCGATAGGAGTATCTTTCGGCTTTATAGAAACAGAGGAGGGATTTTTCTACAGCTCGCAGATGACGATAGATAAAATGGGGAATGTAATCGACCTGTATCGAAGAGTTTCTCCGGGCTGGAAAGAAAAGACAGCAGGTGACTTCTATCGAGAGGGGCAGAATTTCCATAGTTTTGAATATTTGGGCAAAAGAATAGCGGTCGCCTTATGCGGTGACCTCTGGTATGAGGAAAATGTTCAAGAAATAAAAAAATTAAAGCCTGACTTTGTCTGGTGGCCGGTCTATACGGACTATAATTTTCAGGATTGGAACACTTCCATTAAGTTTGCGTATGTAGACCAGGCTGCTAAAGTCGGAAGGCCTGTCCTCTATGTGAATTCCGTTTGTCTTGACAAGGCGGATGAGCAGGAGATTGCAAAGGGCGGCGCTTCGTATTTTGAAAATAGGAGAATAATTGTAGAGACCCCGGCAGGACTTGAAAGTGAACTACCGGTAGAATTGTGAATTAAATGATAAGCCTGCTCCGTTTCCGGATCCGGAAATTTTTCGTGACTCCGCTTTAATACAAGGTATATTCAAGGGTCGGGTCGTGGCGGCGAAGGATGTATGAAAGCAGGTTTGATATTAATTTGCCTTAAAGAAAATGAGGTAGGGAAGACTTTATAATAGAATAAAGCATAGAAGACGAAAAATCAGTTTCATAAATTAGAAGTTGAAAGGGCACTGGCATGATGGAAAAAGTAAAAAAGAACATGGTTTTCTATTTACTGTTGCTGATAGGATTTTATATCATTCCTTCGTTTATGAAAGACACAGGAAGTGCCATGATTGTTATGTTAGTACTTATTCCCCTACTATGTTTAATAACTTCTGTTTTTTATGGAATTAGAAATGGGCTTGATTTTTGGTATATTTTGAGTGTAGCAATTCTGTTTATCCCATCGATATTTATATTTTATAACGCAAGCGCATGGGTTTATGCCGTGGGATATACAGTTATTGCATTGTTTGGAAATTTAATAGCATTACCATTAAGAAAACGATAAGTCTTGATTTGCCGATCTGATGCATTTTAACGATAACTCCGGCATAGAAAATAGGATTGTAAAATCCTACAATACAGCCTATAATCAAGAAAAAAGGAGGCTTTCAATGAAGGTAAATACAAAGACCATGGTGTCCATTACGGAAGCGAATCAGAATTTTTCTAAGGTGGCTCGGCTGGTAGATCAATATGGTTCCGCATTAATTTTAAAAAATAATAAACCACGGTATATTATTACCGAATTTTCTCAGGTGGAAGGCATCAAGACGCCTACAGATGACGAGATTCGTTCTGTTTCGGATTACCTTATTAAGCAAAATGCCAAAGTCTATGAGGAATTGGCAAAATGAAGTATCCAAGCAAGGAACAGATTGTATTTCTTCATCAGGAACTCATTCGCACGAGCGGAGGTCTTAATGGTATTCGTGATGAGGGGTGCTGGATTCCGCCGTTTTGTCCCCTCTTCAAAGTTTTGAAGGCCAAGATCTTTATCCCGGCCTTATTGATAAAGCGAGTCGCTTAGCTTTCGGTTTAATCAGCAACCATCCCTTTATCGATGGAAATAAACGAGTAGGAACTCATGCGATGCTATTGCTTTTGTACCTAAATGACATGGAGTTGGCCTATGAGGATGAGGATTTAATTCAAATAATTTTGCGGATAGCGGCAGGTGAAGCGGAAGAAGAGGACCTACATGACTGGATTACAGGGCATATTATCGATGATAAAAGAAAATAATTAAGCCCAACGGAGAATAGAAGAAGTGAATATCACAGAAGAATTATTTGTCTTGCAGGATGTTTCCTATGCTGCTTTTCAGGCAAAATTGACGCCGAATATTCCAAGAGAGCTATTTATTGGGGTTAGAGTTCCGGCAGCCAGAAAGCTTGCCAAAAAGCTTTCCCAGAAACCGGAAGCAGCATCTTTTCTTAGCGATTTGCCGCATACCTATTATGACGAAAATATACTCCACAGCCTCCTCCTTTCGGAAATGAAAGACTATGATGCCTGTGTTGCAGCGGTTGATGCGTTTCTTCCCTACGTAGATAATTGGGCGGTTTGCGATATCTTGTCTCCCAAGATTTTCAAGCAGCATAAAACAGCGCTTTTGGAAAAAATCAAAGAGTGGTCCTCATCGGAAGAAACGTATACTTGTCGCTTTGGCATGGAGATGCTAATGTCTTATTTCCTGGATGAAGATTTTAAGCCTGCCTATCTGGAAATACCTGCTTCGGTTCATCGTGAAGAGTACTATGTTCGCATGATGATGGCGTGGTTCTTTGCAACCGCTTTGGCAAAGCAATGGGGTGCGACCATAGAATATTTGGAAGATCGTCGCCTTGACACATGGACGCATAATAAGACAATACAGAAAGCCCGGGAAAGTAAGCGCATTACCCCGAAACGAAAAGAGTACTTGAAGACGTTGAAACGATAATAAAGTTCAATTTATTGAAGTCGGTCAGTCGGTCGGGTAGCCATCTTGGGTGGCTTACCCTTTTACTATTTGGCGGGGGCACCGCACCCTGGCTGAAGTCGGAATTTATCATTTACCAGGGACACGTACCCTGGCGGAAGTCAAGATTTATCGTTTACCAGGGTCTGCGCCACCCTGAGAGAAGTCAGAATTCACCATTTATCAGGGTAACGTACCCTGGCGGAAGCTAAGAATAGTTATTTACCAGGGCCTCTGTGCCCCTGGCTGAAGTCAGAAATTATGCTTTACCAGGGACGGCGAACCCTGGGAGAAGTTAAAATTCCCCATTTACCAGGGTCACGTACCCTGTCTGGAGCCAAAATACGGCGTTTGTCAGGGCCGAGGCGCCCTATCCTAAGCTAAAACACACCATTTATCAGGGACATTCATGCGATGCTATTGCTTTTGTGCCTTTTGCGAGGACAACAATAATAGAGCACGTAGACATCCATAGCAGAGCAAGAGGAAGAGCATTTTTTGAAGAGCATTTTTTAAAGAGAGTATTGGTTCGTCAGTTTTCCTATATTCTATTGAAATGGAATAAAATCAGACATATTATGTTAGCATCAACTAACAAAAGAAAGCGGGAACAGGCAATGAAAAAATATGACCATTTACCAATTTTCGGGGTAGGGCCTGTGTATGTTGTTTCCATTTTATTGCCGACGCTTGGGGCGGTGCTTTTAAGGGATCATCCTGCATTGGCATCAGGAAAACTAAGCGCTCAGCGAATCCCGCTCATGAGCATTACCGTGCTTTTCATCATTTTGTCTGTGTTTATATGGATACAGGCGGTCATCGTATCAAAACTGGATGAGAATATTAAAAAGAATCATCTCGTGACCTCGGGAGTGTATGCCTGGGCCAGGCATCCGGTTTATTCTGCTTTTATGCTTCTTTGCACCGGAATGCTTTTTATTGTTGGCAATGCTTGGTTTTTCATTCTTCCTTTTGTTTACTGGGGGCTTCTGACGGTGCTTATGAAACATACCGAGGAAAAATGGCTGGAAGAGCGATACGGAAAGGCCTATAAAGAGTATTGCAGACGCGTTAACCGTTGTTGGCCGTGGATGCCGAAAAAATCAGAAAAGAATCGAAGAAGAGGTTCTGAGGATTCATAAAGGTAGACAAGAAAAGAGACCTTTCAAATAAATAGTTATAAAAAAACCGGAGATGCAGAATGCCTTTGACTTATAAAGTCACGGATCTATAAAGTCGTGGCATGCATAGTAAGACTTTTGAGCGTGAAAAAAAACATTCAAATTCCCCCAAGACTTATTTTTATTACGGTGAAAAATGAATGCCTGTATGCTTTTGCGGAGTATTTTGAAAACGCGATGGATAAATACGATGCCCCACATGAGAGGATTGTAGGCGAGGGAATGTGTCACTGCTATTCGTTGCTGCGCTTCTTTAGAGAAGGCAGAGAGGCGCAGGATAAAATGATTGCATTGTTGCAATTCTAAGACAGGTACGCAAAGAAGGGATGGGAAGCCTATGCTTTTACTGGAAACCGTCATTTTGTGTTCTGCATTTTTCGTGTTTTGTTTTTTAGGCACCGGCACGGACGAGAAAAATTTGAGGAATTACATATCCTATCCGGATGCAGTTCAAAAACGAATCCGAAAGATCGAAGAATATCGAGGAAAATATAAGGGAACAAGCAGATTTGCCACATGGATGGCCAATTTTCTAATCTTCATCATTGTCGCACTGCTGGACGGATATCTTTTAACTCTGTTTTGATCAAGCATCAAAATAATGCAATCGGATATCACACGTCACCGTCCTCGCTTTTAAGAAAAGTTTCCGCTACGCTGGTCCAACGTGATATTCGTGACGCTCGTTAATACAGAAAGGGTACTATTTGCAAAATATGTTGTCATAGCAACATAAAGGAACGTGTGTAAAGGATAGGATAAAATAAAAAAGAAAAGGAGTCTGTCATTATGGCAAAGAAACTGGATTTGAATAAAAGTGTTTTTATACTGACGCAGGAATACCCGGAACTGATTGATATTATGGCTGAGCTCGGTTTTACCGAGATCACGAAAAAGGCCATGCGGCATTCGATTGGTAAGGTGGTGACCATTCCAAAGGGCGCCAAGATGAAGAACATTCCTATGACGAAGATCGTGACGGCCTTGATGGAGCATGGCTTTGAACTTGTCGGTGAGGGGGCGGAGATACCCTTTGCAGTATCGGCTGAAACGGAAGAAACGGAAGAAACAGCAGCAGGCCATTCTTCCGAGAACAGAACAGAACAACTCAAAGCCTATTTGAAAAGGCTGGGCGACGGAGAAGATCTGGAAGAGGTAAGGGCAGACTTCGTCCGTGCATTCCGCGAAGTCGAAGCTTCAGAGATCATGCAGGCGGAACAGGAGTTGCTGGCGGAGGGCGCGCCACTTTCCGAGGTGCAGCGCCTATGCGACGTCCATTCGGCCCTTTTCCATGGCGCAACGGTAGAGGAGAGAATCGCCAATGCCGAAAAAGAAGTGGAAGCCTCGTTAGAAAGGAAGAAGGCTCGGGACAAGAGTGCCCCTGCTCAAAACGGCACCGACAAAGAAATGCTCGCTGCCGTGATGGGAGAAAAAATCGGGCATCCCTTGTACACGCTGACGAGGGAAAACAATGCGCTTTCCCAGTTGCTTGCGAAATTTAAGAAAAAGCGTGATGGCTCTCTCCTTCCCTCCATTCGTGAACTTTCCATCCACTATGCAAAGAAGGGCGATCTGCTCTATCCTCTGCTTAAGGTAAAATATGGAATATCCGGCCCCTCCGATGTGATGTGGACGGTGGACGATGAAATCCGTGACGAGCTGGGGATACTTGCGAGAGAAAAAAAGCATGACGAAGAGTGGAATGTCCGGCTTGACGCCGTACTGGCTCGCGCAGAGGAAATGATTTATAAAGAACAGAACATTCTGTTTCCCATTTGTGCAGCGCATTTTACGGTAGAAGAATGGTACGGTATTTATCGGGATTCTAAGGATTATGCGGCCTGCTTTGGTGTAGAAAAGGAAACATGGGAAGAGGCTGAAAACGCAGGAACGATTCCATCTGCTGTCACAGAGGGCGAAATTGTCATGCCGGGCGGACACCTGACCATGGAACAGCTTACTGCACTTTTGAACACGATCCCGATGGAAATTACTTTTGTCGATGCCGACAACATCAATCGCTTTTTCAACGAAGGATCAAAGGTATTCAAGCGTCCCGTTATGGCGATTGACCGCGAGGTATTCTCCTGCCATCCGCCGAAGATTGAACCGATGGTACGACAGATCATTGATGATTTCCGAAATAACCGTCGCGACGAGGTTTCGGTTTGGATGAAGAAAGGCGGACGAACCATGCTCGTCCAATATTTGGCGGTAAGAGATGCTGCCGGCAAGTATATAGGCACGGTGGAGCTTGTGCAGGATATGGAATTTGCCAAGACCCATTTTCTTGGAGAAAAGGAATAAGCCCGCGTTAAAACAGAAGGTTCCCTGCTGCGATGATTCAGTGGGGAACATTTTGTTGCAGGGATTGCGTGTTCAGTGAGAACAACTGCGTTAGAGAGTTTCCACGAGGTCGTCGATTTTGCTTTTCCTGTTTTTTAATCCTGGATCTGTTCTTCTAACCATTCTTTTATTACGACGGCTTGATTGTATTGTTCGTTTTTTGCGGCATAAAGAAGGGTTATGTTTTGATCTTGTATCTTTCGTAGACAGAGATTGCTTAATTTTTGTGATGCCGGATTACTGGTCAATTCCTGTCTGTATCTTTTTTTAAACGCATCGAATTTTACCGGATCATGAGAGAACCATTTCCGAAGTTCGTTTGAAGGGGCAATTTCCTTAGCCCATAAATTAATATGGGCTTTTTCTTTTTTGATGCCCCGCGGCCATAGTCTGTCCACCAGAATACGGAAACCGTCTGTTTCGTTGGCCGGCTCATAAATCCGCTTGCATTGTAATTTATTCATAAAGGCGAGGCTCCTTCAATGTAAATCTATTTTTATGATACGTAAGTAATCCCTCCTCCTGCATTCTGGACAGCTCTTTCGACATAGAACTGCGATTGACAGCGAGGTAGTCCGCAAGTTGCTGACGATTAAACGGGATGGTAAAGTGTGGTGTTCCATTTTCCAGTGCTTGCTCGGACAAGTAGGATAGTAGCCTTTGCCGCAGAGAATAGGGAGCTGTGTGCATCATGCGAGCTGATAAATTCAGATTTTTCTGCGCGGAAATCCGAAGCATATTCTTTATGAGGCGGGTATGGAAGGTACAAGCGCGAGTGCAGGTTGTCAGTATGTTCTGCATATTTAAAAAAAGCACTTGGGTTTCTTCGCAGGCAACGACCTCACAGAGGAGCTCTTTTCCGGGAATAGCGGCATAGTTTTCTGCAAACACCTGTCCTGCTCCAACATGGGCAAAAATATTGCAATTTCCCCAGTAGTAATTAACGACGATATTGACACTACCGGATTCCACAAGCCCGATCTGGTTGACGGGCAATCCTGCCCGGAAGATGATCTCTTCCTTTTGAAATTTACGCTCATTTGCTCCCAGACAGGGGAGAAGCTCCTCGATTTCGCTTTCATTGATGCCATAAAAAAGTTGCGTCGTGGTCAGAAAAAAAGTATTCATGCAAACCTCTATTCCGTTGCCAAAGCAACGTATTTGTTGCTTTCATTCTACTATAATCAAAGCGGGAAATCAAAATAAGAAGAAGCTTATGGTATACAAAAAACGATCACATGAAATGAGAACCGAAGAGGGTGTGGTCTATACGTGGCCTATGCGGAGGCATTAACAAGAAAGGATGATCCTATGAACGAAGGAATCAAAGCAGGCGAAGTTTTCAAATTGGTCGATCTTGTTCCGTATGCGGAAGGAAAGATCATCAAACTCGATGTGGCGCACAATGACAAGATGAAGTGTATCCTTATGGCCTTTGATGAAGGCACGGGACTTCCCGAGCACGCCGCTCCTGGCGAGGCACTGCTTTTTGCTTTGGACGGCGAAGCGGTGATTGCATACGAGGGAAAAGATCATCCGATCAAGGCGGGCGAAAATTTCCACTTTGCAAAAGCCGCTCTGCACGCGGTTAAAGCAACGAAGAAGTTTAAGATGGCGCTTCTTCTTATATTTGAATAGCGATATCCGCTCTGGTTTATTGTGAAGAGTACTATGTTCGAAGGATGATGGCGTGATTCTATGCGAGCACTTTGGGAAAGCAATGGTATGCGACTATAACATACTTGAAAGATCATCGCCTAGACACGTGGACGCACAATAAGACAATGCAGAAAGCCCGGAAAAGCACGCGCCTGACACCGACACAAAAGAGCATTTAAGACACGGAAACAATAACAAAGTTCCGTTTATTGATGTCGGTCAATCGGGTGGCGAGCTATTCCGGGTGGTTTTACCTTTTCACCATTTGCCAGGGTCGGTAAACCCTGGTAGGAGTTAAAATTTATCGTTTATCAGGGCCATCGTGCCCTATCTGGGGGCAAAACTCGTCATTTCCCAGGGACAGCGAGCCCTGTCTGGAGCTAAAAATCGTCGTTTATCAGGGTCACGCACCCTGATTGAAGTCAAAATTCGTCGTTTATCAGGGACGACGACCCTGTCTGGAGTTAAAATTCGTCGTTTATCAGGGGCAGCGTGCCCTGTCTGGAGGCGAAATTTATCTTTTATCAGGGACGACGGACCCTGGCTGAAGCTAAAATACACCATTTATCAGGGCCGGCAGACCCTGTCTGGAGCTAAAATTCGTCGTTTATCAGGGACGACGACCCTGTCTGGAGTTAAAATTCGTCACTTATCAGGGTCACGCACCCTGGCTGAAGCCATAATTCACCATTCATCAGGGTCATCGAACCCTGGTCGAAGTCAGAATGCATCATTCACCGGGGTCACCGTACCCTGGTTGGAAGACGAAACTCCTGTTTGCCAGGGTCGTGCAGCTTGAAATCGCCCCTGGCTGCGCGTTGAAAATGTTGTTTGCCAGGGTTAGCGGTGTCCTTATGCCCCCGGCAAACGTGTGATTTTGAGATTTGCCAGGGTTGAAAAGGGGATGGCTACCCCGGCAAACGCCAAAAAACGCCATCAGCCAGGGTCGAATACCATGAAAGCACCCTGCAGCGCGTCGAAATTGATGTTTGGCAGGGTTAGCGGTGTCCTTATGCCCCCGGCAAACGTGTGATTTTGAGATTTGCCAGGGTTGAAAAGGGGATGGCTACCCCGGCAAACGCCAAAAAAAGCCATCAGCCAGGGTCGAATACCATGAAACCGCCCCTGGCAGCGCACCGAAATTGTTGTTTGCCAGGGGCATATTCCATGAACACCAAACGGCAGTCGTCGGCACATTATTTCATGCGATTGAATGGCTCTTTTTGCGATTTGCTTCGGCTGCTTTCTTTGGTGCGGTTATGGGGATAATGTTAACGAGACCGAGAAAGTAACGACGTTGGTACAGGCGCTTTTGTTTCCGGCTTGCCCCTTTACTTTTCGCAAAGCGCCAAACCGGGAAACAAGAGCCGGCGAAAAAGTGAGCGTATTTTAGACAAGAGCGTGCAGAAACTCCTGAATCGCCAGATAGACGGCGCCAAGAATCACCGAGCGGTGATGAAAAACGGAGGGGATAATTTCTATATTTTGTTTGTAGGTGGTGTTCATATCGATGAGCATTTTCGTGTAGGATGCGATATGGTAGGCGAGGATCACATTGGCAAGGATCATATGGGCGAGGATCACATTATTGTAGGTATAGGTTTTTTCATCCGATCGCGTAATGGTGTGTCCATTTCCTAAGAGGGTATAAGTTCCCTGCCGGTCCGTTTAGTAGAAGAAATTCCGTTGTTGCGCACGGAAAAAACAGAGGCGATGTTTCTGCGCGGAAAGAGGCAAAGGATATGGAATATATACGAATAACGAAAGACAATTTGGAAAACGAACATATCTGCTGTGCGCTAAGCGGCAATTCGGACGTACAGGTTTCTTCCAAAAAAGCGTGGTTAGAAGAACGGTTGGAGGAAGGGCTTGTTTTTTTGAAAGCGTCTGAGCGGGGGAAATGCTTTATTGAGTACATTCCGGCAGAAAACGCCTGGGTTCCCTTGAA
Organism: Murdochiella massiliensis; assembly: GCF_900059565.1. Classification (GTDB taxonomy): domain Bacteria; phylum Bacillota; class Clostridia; order Tissierellales; family Peptoniphilaceae; genus Murdochiella; species Murdochiella massiliensis. The sequence goes on along the minus strand of NZ_FIZW01000002.1, from coordinate 769,375 downwards.
TGCTGACGGCTATATGTATATTGATTGCCTTTGGGTCTCCGGCTCGTTTAAGGGGCATGGGTACGCTCAAGATTTGCTCGGCACGTGCGTAGAGGAAAGCAGGCAGAAGGGCAAGAAAGGTCTGTGCATTCTCTCTGCAAAGCGGAAAACACCGTTTCTGGCGGATCCGAAATTTCTCACCCATGTGGGGTTTACGGTATGTGACGAAGCAGATAACCGCATTCAACTCTGGTTTTTGCCCTTTTTGTCGGATGCCCAGCCTCCGACGTTCAAGCTCTGCGCCAAGCATCCGCACGTGGATTCCGTTGGGTACGTTTTATACTATACCGACCAATGCCCCTTTAACGCCAAGTATGTGCCGATTATGGCGAAGACGGCAAAAGAGGAGAACATCCCATTTCAAGCGATACATTTGACAAGCAAAGAAGAAGCACAGAATGCGCCTACGCCGATTACCACCTTTGCCTTGTTCTTCCATGGCGAATACCAGTCCAATGAACCCATGAGCGAAGGTCGATTCCGCAAATGTATTTCGGCTGGCTCCATCAACACGTAAACGAATTCGTTATTTTTCTAAGTGACATGATTTCCTATGTGGTAGAATAGTCCAACTAAAATTTTGATAGACCGACACCGTACAGCAAAATGGCGAAGAGGATACAAAAGAGGAAACAAAGGTTGCGTTGACGAGTGGGAACGATGGTCGATGCGTGGGAACGATGGTCGATGCGTAGGAACGATGGTGGCGTATACGTCAGCTTTGTCGCAGTAAGGGATTGAAAAAACAACATTCAGTCGATACAATAGAAATTAAATTGGACGAAATAGGTCGATTTTTTGTGGGGGGGGGAGAAATGAACAGTAGGAACATACACAAAGTAAAAGAAAGATTGCAATGGGGGTTGAGCGGTGTTTTGGCAGCGGTCAGGCTATTATAGAATAATAGGCATGTTATTTTAAGATTTTATATATAATTTCTATATACAGCCTATGAAATAATATAGTCAAATAAATGAATTATAAGCTTGAGCAAAAAAATAATAAGAGGAGGGAAAACATGAGCACCAAGCAGAGAATATTTATTTTTTTTCTTGCCATTGTGATGGTAATTACTTCTTTGCCGGCAAGCATATTTGCAGCAAATGATTTTAACTATGACAATATTTCCGAAGAAAAATCAAAATTCTTGAATAAGGAAAAGGCTTCAAATCCTGCTGAGCTTGGAGATGATCCAACCACAACGGAAGAAGCAAATGCTCAGATAAAGAATTCTGAAATGCCCCGTATTTTTGATATCAGGGCTGAGTATAAGGCGATGAAAGATGGTGCCGATGTTCATCTGTTTCAGCCATATGAGGCAACAGTAGGTGATGACGAGTATACTTACAAGGATTCTAAGGGCAATCCCCGCAATGTAATTTCTGAGGAAGAGAAAAATAAAATAAACAAACAGGTCGATTTGCCCGATATTGACGGATATACTAAACCTACTCCTACTACAATAATCAATTATGACTATATAAAGACTAAAGCACGTTTAGGGAATAAAAATGGTAGTCGATATACATTTTTACATCCTTATATCTACACTGCCAAGGAGGGTGAGATTAAGGTTAAACATATTTTCCAAGCTCTCTATGATAAGAATAAATATGGGTTTAAGGACGGAGAGAAAGAAGATATCTATACGACAGCTAATGGTTTTGTAGGTCAAGAAATTACTGTATCTCCACTTTCAGAAAAAGAAAGAAGGGGATATGTCCCAGAAAAGACTGTGATTAAAACCAGAGTGCCAGATAGTAGGGATGAGTATGTTATTGAATATAGATATAACAGAGATTCATTTAACGTCAGCTATGATATGGATGGGGGGACACCCATACCATCTCAGACGCTTTACTATGGGCAAACAATACCTAATCTAAATGTAAAGCCTAAGAAAATTGGTGGTATATTTCAAGGCTGGAAGTCAGATACCGACTTAAATTACAAGGATGAAAATGGCAATATTAAAACCATTCATAAGGACACGAAGTTCGACATGAAGGATTTTAAGGACGGTATCAAGGATGCTATGCCTGCGCACAATGTTAAGTTTACGGCATTATGGAAAGATGAGCCTAAGGCAAATTATACGATTCAGTTCTGGACAGAGAAAGCGGATTCTGCTGGATATGATTATATCGGAGCAAAGGTCGTCAAGGATGCAGATACGGGAAGCAGACCGGATCTATCTCTTATGATGCCTTCTGGAATTAAATTTCCAGAAATTGAGAAGTCTTTGACTGAAAACGCAAAAGTAAATGAATTAAACAAATATTTTGTTAGAAATGAAAAAAAGATAAAGAAAGAAAACACGGAAACGGTTAAGCAGGATGACGGAACCAATGTTTTGTTAACAAAGAAGGTTCAGCCTGACGGCAGCACCACATATAATATCTACTACGATCGTCAGACATATACAATGCTATTTGAAAAATTCTGTATAGATGAACCTAACGCAGGTTTCCCAGCTAAAGAAGCAAAGATGGTGCTTCCGGATGGAACAAAATACGATTCTACTAAGGAAGTGAATAAACCATATAATTTTGTTGCGAAGTTCGGCGAGAGAATGAAAAAATGGCCTAACGATATGTGGCTCATAGGGCAAGGTGGAATTGACTTTGAACCAAATCAAAGCTTTATAGGCTGGCAGTTAAATTCAGAAAATAATGGAAATCTCGACCAAAGTCTATATCTTGACACTCCGCCGTACTGGCTAACATCAAAGGATTTTATAGATAGAGATTTTACTGATCTAGACCCAGCTGTAACGCCTGCGACTCACTCAACTTCAACAGGAAAAAAATTACCTGCAAGAACTATTTCTCTTGGACCTTGTTCAAGTGCAGAGTATCAATTCGCTATCTATTATATGGAATATTTGTTCGAGGGCTTTGACGGCAAGCTCCACTATAATCCAGATATGTCATATACAAAAATTGATACAATCGTTTCATACGAATATCCTGCTCCGGGAATTGTAGGATTTAAGCCTAAGCATGATGGAATTAATCCTGTTGAGGATGCAAAGCTGCGCCCTGCTAAGAAAATAGGTTATACGGAAGACCTCTCGCAGCTTACTTTTGATGAGCTTGGTAAGCAGTTAGATAAAACTGAAGAAAAAAGAAAAAATAATGAGAAGTCATTCTTTGATCCTATTGCTGAGAAGGGAATTAACGGAGTTCCTTTCAAAGATATTCCTAAGTATCGATTTGCATTTACCTATGAGCGTGAGAAATACAAGATATACCTGGATACGGATTCGTCAGATATAAATGAACAATCTGAACTTGCAAAGAAAAAGCTTGCAAGTGGTAAAGATGCAACTGTATCCGATGTTAGTTATGAAATTCCTCTTCGCAAATTAAATCTTGACGAAGAATATAAGCTTACTGAGGCGGATAGACCTGCCAATGTGCCAGATGATTTCGTTTTCAAGGGCTGGGCGATGGACCCTCAGGGTAGCAAGCTGATTAAAGATACAGTGAAGAAATCTGAAGAACTTGAGGCTAAGCTTGCTGATAAATATGAAGAATTAGCGAAGAATTCTAAGGACAAGGATAAGAAATACAAAATACAGAATGAAATAAAAGAATTAAAGGCTAAGCTTGCTGATGCGGATGCTAATATGCCTAATTATGATATAGTTCTTTATGCAAAATGGGGTGAGCCTGATAAAACATATAAGGTTAAATTTGATCCTAACCAAGGCAATCTTTTAGATATAGACCCTATGGATATTGCAACCTTCAAGGACGGTGAGTTAATTCAGACATCTGCGGACAAGACTGTCTACCAGCTACCTGAGAAGCTTCCAAACGAAGGTGATGTACAGGTTTTCGATGTTAAAAGCAGAACAAAAATCAAGCAACCGAAAGAGCCTAAGCGAAAAGGTTATGACTTCCTTGGCTGGGAGCTAATAAGGCATAAGAATGACGGCTCTGTTGACACATCCTATATGGATAAATATGGTGTGCCCGAGCTATATGCTTTTGACAATGAGGTCGTAGAAGACGCATATTTGAAGGCAATATGGGTTAAGAACGATTTGGTTGATATTCCATCAACTCATGTTTTCCTTGATCAGGACTTCAAGGAAATAAAAAGAAAAGAGACTACTTTATATAACAAAAGAGTTGGTGAATATGCGGAGGCTACTGCTAAACACCAAGGCGAAGATTATCTAACTATACCTGAGGCTGAATGGGATAAGCTTGCCGAAAAATCCACCGATTATAAAGAATACCTAGATAAGACAAAGAGAACAAATAGATATTCACAGGTATTAATGGTGGAACCAGAAAAGATAAAGGAAAATGGTGCTTTGGTGGACAATCCTAAGGCTGAAAATAATTACTTCATGTTCTTCTACAGAGAATTTACCAAGAGGCATTACAAGGTAAACTATCTAAGTACTACAGAAGAAGATGCTGATAAATTACCTGGAATTGGCAAGAAACCAAATGATAGCTTCAAGATAATAGACACTGAGGAAGTAACGAGTGGAGCTACCGACTATGATGCAGTGAACTACAGAGAGATACCAGGCTGGAAGATTATTAGCACTCCTCAAAGACAGCTTTTCTATGATGTCAACGAAGATGGCGAAATGACTGGAATCAATGGAGTTAAATCTAATGAGGTTAACTTCTATTACAAGGACATCAGGGTAATTAAGCGCAAAACACCTGACGCAAAAACACCAGACGGGTATCACAGGGTTGTATTCAAAGCAGGCCGGGATGGTTCATTCGGGAAGGATGCAGACGGCAATCCAATCAAGCAAGTCATCTATGATGTAATTGACGGACTGGACTTCCGCAACATTCCCGTTCCTCAAGGGCAGGATGCCCAGGGATCGCTTCTGCCCCCGGTGATTACACCGGATCCGAATTGTGAGTTTGTCGGTTGGCAGGACAGTTCCTTGCTCGATGGCAACACCGCTATCCGGAGGGACTACACCTTTACGGCTACGTTCAAACCCTTGAAGGACGTCATCGAGATTACTACGGGGAATGAAGACTTTCCTGACTACTTTGTTGATGTCTATCTTGATACAACGGATAAGGCGGATGCGTCAATTACGGGTAATCAGTTTACCGGTAAGAGCAAAAAGCACTTTAAGGTCAATCCCGAGAAAATTGTGGAAATTCCTGCTGCTGCCCCGCAAGGTGGCGGGGTAAAGGACGAAGACGGAAATCCGGTAAAGGATGCAAAGGGCAAGGAGGCAAAGTGGCAATTTAAGTCCTGGCAGGTAAAGGTTGGTGCCCCCAAGGTCTGGAATAAGGAGGAAACGATCAAGGGTAAATTCACCGTGAAAGAAACGACGATTGTTGCCCAATATAACCTGAAGTGGTCGGACGTGGAGCACGTTCCGGAAACCGACATAGGTGAAATGTGGGTATTTGAATCCCTGAAGAAGGATGACGGGACCTGGGTGAATAACTTCATGCCTAAAAAAGACCAGTTTGATCAGGCTTTGAAAAAGGTAACCGATCTTCCGGAGTATCAGAGTTATCGAATCATCACGAGCGAAGAGGATATTTATAACCGGGTTAAGGAGGAAGGTGGACCGGTGGGCGACAGCCAGCCGAGGACCGTTCAAATCCAAGCAGAGGTCACCTTTAAGAACGGAACAAAGAAAGTCGTCAACATTCCGGTTAAGGTATTTAAGAATATCTATCGTGCCTTGAATGATGAGGATAAGCCAAATGTTGTGAAAAATAATCCGGAGCTTTCCGATTACGTCAAGGTGACGGTGAATCCAACGGATAAAGCGGTGGATAAGCAGCGAAGAGTTTACTATGTCAATCCGCTTGCCCAAGTCCTTATTCCGGAAAAAGATCCGAATCCAATCGGAAATTACACTTTTGAGGGTTGGTATTACAAGGATCCGGCTCAAGTTAGCGAACAAAATCCCCAAGGCCGGGTGACGGTGGACTTTGCGAAACGCATGATGATTCAGCAAGAACGGGAAATCATCGCTGCGTACGGCACGCCGACGCAGCCCATCCTTCCCTTGGAACCGACGGCAACAAAGATAATTAAGAGCGTCGGCGATCCGTTGACGTTGGACGACTATGAAGCGGCGATTACACCGCCGAAAGACGAGCAAGGCAAGGATTTACAGACCATTCGTGTTCTCAAGTTTGATAAGCCGCAAGGGGAGCGTGTAACGACCGCGCAAGACGGGACGTACAAAGAACCGATTGAAGTCATCTATGAAGATGGTTCAAGCTATATCATTGACGTCGATGTCATCGTGGTTCCGATCAAGGAGATTTCCGATCCGCCGACGCCGGACATCGTTAAGTACGGCGAAGACAAGATTACCGGAAATGGCATCCCCGGTTCGACGATCACGGTGACGGATGAAAACGGGGATCCCTTGAAAGATAAAGACGGAAACGTCATTGAAGTGCCTGTTGATCCACAAGGAAAATTCGAGATTCCGACGAGTTCATTGCCGGAAGGAAAAACGCCCAAGGATATCTATCTTACGCAAACTGAAAAGGATAAACTTCCGTCCTATGCAGTGGAGGTTAAGGAACAGGGCCCGAAATATATTGTATCCAAGAATCCTGACGATCCGGGCGAGGTGCCGGATGGCTACGTTCGCCTGACGTTTGACGCGACGACTGACGGCACGGTTGAGGGACAACGCTACAAGGTAATTGATGTCCGTGAGGACGTCTCTTATAAAGACGCCGACTTGCGGAAGGAGTTCCCGCGAAGTGCGATCTATAAGGACGGGACAATGAAGTTTGATGCTTGGAATCCCTTGGTTCCGGAAACCGGGAAGGTTGAGACGCAGACCTTTGTCGCACAGTACGCCGAAAATCCCAAGGTGATCACACAAGATCCTGAGAATCCGGGCGAGAAACCGGACGGTTATGTCCGTCTCATCTTTGATGCAACTGTTGAGGGTACGGTGGACGGCTATCAGAAGAAGATTATCGATGTCCGTAATGACGTCACTTATGCGGATTCGGATTTGCAAGAAAAATTGCCCAGGACAGCGGTTTACAGGGATGCGACCAAGCGTTTCGACAGGTGGGATCCGGTGGTGCCGACAGAAGGTACTGTCGTGGAAATGACGTACACCGCACAATATGTCGATAACCCCAAGGTGATCGTCCGCGATCCGGAGAATCCCGGCGAGAAACCGGAAGGCTATGTTCGACTCATCTTTGATGCGACGTCAGAAGGAACCGTCGAAGGTCACCAAAAGAAGATTATCGATGTTCGCAACGATGTCACCTATGAGGACGAGGATTTGCGCAAAGTGTTGCCCGAAACGGCGACGAACAAGGATAGCGCAAAGAAGTTTGATCAGTGGTCGCCGGAGGTTCCGGAAAAAGGTAAGGTGATTGATCAAACCTATACCGCAAGATACAAGAGTAAGTCCGTCGGTCCGAAACCGGATCCGAATCCGGATCCGGATAAGCCCAATCCGGACAAACCGAATCCGGATAAGCCGAATCCGGACAAGCCGAATCCGGACAAGCCCAATCCGGACAAACCCAACCCGGACAAACCGAATCCGGACAAGCCGAACCCGGAAGGCAAGGATATCGTGGTAAATACGGGCGAGACGCCGAATCCGGAAGATGGCATCCAGAACAAGGACAAGCTGCCGAAGGGAACGACCTATAAATTTAAGGACAAGGTCGATACTACGAAACCCGGTGAAAAGAAAGCGGTCATCGTGGTGACGTATCCTGATGGTTCGGTGAAAGAAGTGACCGTGACGGTAAAGGTTATGGCAAAACATGGCGCGACTTCTAACAAGGGTGCGACGCCGAAAACCGGCGATACCGTTCTTCTGGGAACGGTAGCCATGGGAGCGGTGGCAATGGGTCTTTATGGTGTTACCCTCGTTGCCGGGAAAAAGAAGAAAACAGAAGAAAAGTAGACGAGACATTCCAACGCGCGGAAGTAGCGCGAGAGAAAGCTCGTGACAAAAGCAGAAAGGAGCCGCCTTGCGCGGCTCCTTTTGTTTTCCTCCTTAAAAGTCTCCTGGTCATGACCTTGTTGCTGATTGCCTCATCCTTCGGATACAGATAACGGCGATTAATTACGATATTCTCAGGTACTTACCACAAAACCTGCAATCCATACAAGGACAGAGAATTCTGGATGAGGAATTTCATAATGCCTCTATCGGAAGGCTCACCTTGGAGGGAACCGATCAGGATACGGAACAGTTGCGCAAGAAGATGCTGGCGATTGACGGCGTAAAAGAAGTAGGAGACGTAGAAGAAGTAGAAGGCGTAGAAGACGTAGAAGACGTTCTTTCCAAGTCCTCGGTGGTGGGCGAAATGTTGCCGAAGGAAATTTTGCCGAAGGAAATGTTGCCGAAGGAAATTTTGCCGGTGGATGTGCATATTGACTATACGCTTAATGGGCAAAAGATCAGATGCTCACGAAGGTGTTAACATCGGGCATTCGTGATATCTTCCGTTCTGTTTTAGATGCCGATCAGTTGGTGGAAGCCTCCGGAAAGTTAACGGATGCACAGAAGAAGTTGACGATGGGAATCACGGCGATCGGCGAGGGAGTGCGGGAACTCCTCGCCGGTGCGCAGGAGTAGACGTGAAAACCGGTCTTTTCGAAGAGAAGCGTCTCCGGCTTTAGAACCGGTTGCCGATCTTCCCGACTATGCGCAACAGATGGCGCAGGGAGGCAACCAACTGGATGCATTCTCTAAACTTGGCGATACCCATGTCGAGGAGGCGCTGACGAGCATGGGGACGATGTCGCCGCAGTGGGCAAGGCATCCCAAGCGCTGGCAGACCTTTCCGGTCGGCTTCCTAATGCGGAAAAAGTTAGGCGTTCAAAGAAGGCATGAAGCAAAGTGCGGTGGCTTCCAACGGTATCACTGTGGCATTTAGACAGTTAGCGGACGGGATGGATGCCCATTCTACGGCATTGAACGAAGGTGCGGAGGAGCTTGCTGAAGTACTTTCTGCGGCATTGAATGAAGGAGCGGAAGAGCTTGATGAAGCAATTTCTGCGGTGGAAGAAAAAGCACGGGGCCTTTGAACTGACCCTCTAAAGTTGGATTTTTTGGCCCAGTTTTAGGGGGTCACTCTATCTTTCAGCGTTTTCATCCCTTCAGGAGCAAGGAATTTCTTCTCTTCATGTGGGCATTCGCCATCTAACAGATGGTTTGGGCGAGTTGGCACAAGGCAGTGCCACCTTGCGGGCGGGCAGTGTCGTTTTCCGCGATAACTTACAGGCTTTTGCAGCTAAGATGGGCGAATTTAAGGAAAAGGACATGGATGAAATCGATAAAAAAGCCGGCTCTTTACCGGAGGTGAAGACCATTCCGGACACCATGTCGGATCTTGCAAAAAAGGATGCTTCCTTTACCGATGTCGGCGAAGACTTTCGGGCAAAATACCGGATTGTGGAGAAAATTAAGTTGCCGAAAGCCGGGGTTTCCCGGATATCAAAATAGGATAGTACTGTTTTGTCGAATACGGCTGCGCTGCTTTTCAGCGCAGCCGTTTCTTTGCTTGGGATAGGGGCTGGGGTTGCTGGGAGTTGGGGATGAGGCGAATCGGTGGTAGGTAAAGAGGGGAACTGGGTCGGAATGGGCGTAGCTGCCCCTGGCAAATGAGTGATTTTGGGATTAACCAGGGTCGAAAGAAGAAAGCCGCTCCTGGCAAACGGGTGATTTTGGGATTAGCCAGGGGCGAATACCACGAAATCGCCCCTGGCAAATGGCATGTTTAGTATTTAGCCAGGGTCGAAATGGGGCGGCTACCCCTGGCAAACGAGTGATTTGACATTAGCCAGGGTCGAAAGAAGAAAGCTGTCCCCGGCAAACGTGTGATTTTGAGATTTGCCAGGGTCGAAAGAAGAAAGCTGCCCCTGGCAAATGGCATGTTTAGTATTTAGCCAGGATCGGAATGGGGCGGCTACCCCTGGCAAACAAGTGATTTGACATGTCCCCCAAAAAGTAGAGCCTTAAAGAACAAAAAGATACAATGAAGAAAGGCTTAAGGAGGATGACATGACACGACGGAGATACACGAAATCTTTTCGAAAACGCGTAGTGGAAGAGGCATTAAAACCGGAATTCGAAGGCAAAGAATTTCTTGTTGCAGAGAAATACCATATCCAAACCTCAACGCTTTTGCGCTGGATGGACTTGTTTAACAACTATGGGGAAATGGGCTTAGCAGATAACATCCAACAGTTTCGTAAGAAAGAGAGCACGTTCACCCGTACGCAGAAGCAGAGGGAAGCCGCTAAGGACAAAGAAATCGCGGAATTAAAAGAGGAGATTGCCATCTTAAAAAAAGCCGCGGCCTTTCTAGCCAAGATGCCCCGAGACTAAAATTTGCATTCATGTATCGCTTTCGTCATGAACATGCAATTGCTAGAATGGCCAAAGTTATCGAAGTCTCTGAAAGTGGCTATTACAAGTGGAAAAACGCGCAGAAAGCGCAGACACTGCGTCAAATTGAAAACATGCAGCTCTCAAAAGAGATCGGAAAAATTTACGATCAGAGTAAAGCCGTTTATGGGATACGAAAGGTCACGGCGGAGTTAAATTCCCAGCGACAAAAGGTAGGAAAACCGCCTGTGAATCACAAGCGGGTGGAACGCATCATGCGGGAAAATCATTGGCATTCCAGAGTGCGACCAAAATTCATCGTCACCACCGATTCCTCGAAAACAAGAAAACCAGCGGAGAATCTCCTTCAGAGGGATTTTGTTGCCAAACAACCAGGGGAAAAGTTCGTCAGTGATACCACCTATGTCCCAACGCCGCAAGGAACGCTCTATGTTGCTGTGATTTTAGACCTTTATGGACGATACCCGTTGGGTTTGGCCATGAGTACAAAAAACAATAAACAATTAGTGATGGAATGCCTGGATGATGCGCTGGCAAGGCATACCTTAAAGCCTGGATGCATTGGGCATTCCGATCGTGGATCGACCTATGCTTCGGAAGACTACCAAAAGCTTCTCAGAGAGAACGATATTCGCTGTAGCATGAGTAAGAAAGGAGACTGTTGGGACAATGCAGCAATGGAAAGCTTTTTTGGTAAGATGAAAACCGAGTGGCTCTACCAGATGCCACAAACCATTCGAGAAGCAAGAAAACGGGTCTACGAATATGTATGGGCCTTCTATTCGAAAGAAAGAAGGCATGCAGCAAATGGCTACCAAACCCCTTTTGAGGTTTATTACGGATGAGGTAGAAATAGCAAATCTACACTCTACCATTTGGGGGACAGTTCAATTTTGAGATTTGCCAGGGTCGAAAGAAGAAAGCCATCCCTGACAAATGGTATGTTTAGCATTTAGCCAGGGTTGAAATGGGGAGGGCTACTCCTGGCAAACGAGAGATTTTGAGATTAGCCAGGGTCGAAAGAAGAAACCTGCCCTGGCAAACGGGTGATTTTGGGATTAGCCAGGGGCGAATACCACGAAATCGCCCCTGGCAAACGAGCATTTTAGTATTTAGCCAGGGTCGAAAGAAGAGAGTCGCCCCTGGCAAATGGCATGTTTAGTATTTAGCCAGGGGCGAAAGAAGGAAGTCGCCCCTGGCAAACGAGCATTTTTGTATTTAGCCAGGGTCGAAACGGGGATGGCTGCCCCTGGCAAACGGCAAAAAAAGCCATCAGCCAGGGGCGAATACCTTGAACCAACCCTGGCTGTACGCCGAAACTACCATTTGCTGGGGACATACGCAGAAAAGGCATCAATCAACCATCGAAGGCATCAATCAACCATCAAATAATGAAATTCGCTCCCTTCTCCATATAAGGAAAAACAATTGACTCGTTTGCACGATGTAGACTACACTCGTTGATAACCGAAATTCACAAAGCAAAAAAATAAGACAATTTCCAAGCAGCAAATCCCTATATCAGAAAAAGGAAAGGACAAAAACAATGCAATACGATTGTGCTATTAGGAATAAAAATCAGGCCTTTCGATATCGAGCGGCAGCCATTATCGTCGAAGACAATTGCGTCTTGTTTGCAGGAAATGAAACAGATGATTATTTCTACTCTGTAGGCGGAGCTGTCCACATCGGAGAGACAGCCGAAGAAGCGGTGAAAAGAGAAGTTTTGGAAGAGACGGGCGTTTCCTATGAAGTAGATCATCTGGCCGTGATCCATGAGAACTTTTTCATGGGAAGCTCCGGCTTGCAAGGCGTCGAGTGCCATGAGCTTGCCTTCTATTACGTGATGAAATCTATGGGGAAAAGGGTGGTTACAAGTCAAAGCCGCACCATGTCCGGGGTAAAAGAGACGATGCATTGGATACCGATTGATGAACTGGATAACGTTAAGGCGTATCCATCCTTTATGAAAGAATTTCTTCAAACACCACATACAGGCGTTGCGCATATCCTTACGGATGAAAGGGTGTAAATTGCGTTTTAGAGGAAAGAATAAGATACTTTAGGCGCTTATGTTATTCTACGTTGCTTGTAGCAACGGCCTGTCGTACCTACACTGAGGATAACAACGAAAGAAAGGAGGTTATCCGTATGCTTAGCGAGAACATTCGATCGATAAGAAAAGCGAAAGGGCTGTCACAAGAAGAATTTGCCATCAAGCTCTATGTGGTGAGACAGACCGTGTCCAAATGGGAGCGGGGCTTATCGGTTCCGGACGCCGAAATGCTGATCCATATCGCAGAGATTCTCGAAACACCGGTGAGTGTATTACTTGGTGAAACGCAGATGGAGACAGAGCTGCCCACTAATGATTTGAATGCCATTTCTGAAAAACTGGAGGTTATTAACCTGCAGCTGGCACGCAGCAAGAAGGCGAAACGACAAGCTTTACACTGGCTATTTATCCTATTCTGTGCACTACTTGTGCTCATCGCTGCCGTTCTGCTTGCACAAGACAGCTCCTATTTAGGATGGGATTTTTATGATCCCGAAACGGCAGTCGCCGGCACATTCTTTCATGCGTTTGAATGGCTCTTTGTCCGATTGGCTCCGCTTGCTTTCATCGGCGCTGTTGTTGGCATAGTGTTAACAAGACCGAGAAAGTAAGACAGTTTAAGGCTTGTTATTGCCGGTTTGGTTCAACAACAGAGCGTGTTATACGAGTGGCGTTCTTCCACTTCTACTTCACAGAAGCTACTTAGCAGTCAAGGTCTGTAATCATCCTTTTGAATGATTACAGGCCTGTCTTGTTTTGCTACCATCATAATACAGAAGGGCTTTGTGATGCTAAGGTCTCTATAAACAGAGAATGACTGACAAGGAGGTTAAGAACAATGAAAAAAACATACCGCATAGTAGCTTTGATTTTTGTTATCGCCTTGATCACCTTTTTGTCCTCCTGCAACAAAGACAGTAAAGATAGCGAAGAGGGAAAAAAAGCCGGGCAAACGTCGGAGAAAAGGCAGAATGATGTCTATGAAACGAAGCTGCTTTCCGTAGAGGTTCCGAAAGGATGGAAAAGCATAGATAATCAGGAGAAAGCCGATTCGGCATATATTTATAAGGGCGACAAGGAGGCCACGGAGAGCCCGGCTGTGGTTATCACTTATTGTGATCCGGATACGCAGATGCTTTCACCCAAGGAAATGTATAAAGATGCTAAGGATATTGATCCGGTTAAGATTGGGGACTACACCTGGGAAGGCTTTACAGCAGAAAGTTTCGACTATCCCATAACCGTTTTATTGTTGAAAGAACCCCACCAGTTGCAGGTACTACTCTTTAATGAAGTGGAAGGTCAGAAAATTAGCCTGGAAGATGACGACGTGCAGGCCATCATCCGCAGCATAACTATAAAATAAGACAACGCGAATCGACGGACGTGCGGAGGATTACTGTGGAGGGATATCATGAAAACAAAGACGAAAATCTTGTTTATTTTTATGATGGTGGCGGTTCTTCTTTCCGGGTGCAATAAAGAAAACCATTCAACGAATGCCGGAAAGGAAAAGGCGAATACGGAAAATTCCGTAGTGGAAGAATCGAACAAGATAGAATCTCAAGGGACAGGAGAATCGGACAAGACGGCACCTACAGTGGTGAACGAGGCGAATAAGAAGGGCTCGAAAGGGACAGATACGCTAAAGCCGGTTGATGGGGCAACGATCGGCTCCATGTCTTCGTATGTTGAGGATCGAGAGATTTGGAAGGACTTCATCGATACAAAATACATCGATTCGGCAAAAAGCGAACCGCTCGGCATCCACGTGCCAAGAATTCTTTTGGATTCTGCGGACGCAAAGGCGGCAAACGCGGAGATTGACGGTTTGGTCAACAATATGCGGGAGCAATACGAGACGAATAAGAAGGATATAGAAGGCCTTGATATCGGAATCTATTCTTCTTTTTCCGTATATCAGGATGAGAGGGTGCTAAGCGTCATGGTGACGGACTCCAATATCTGGGAGGGCAAGACTCCTCAGTATACCGTATTTAATTTTTCGCTTCCCGAAGGCAAGCGTATGGATGATGACGCGCTCATGAAGCATTTTGGCGTGGAGAAAGACGAGATCCTGGGCGTGCTTGAAGACAGTTTGCGAGAGGTTCAAGAAGCAGACACGAACACCTACTACAGAACGACCACCGATTTATCGTATCTCTACAATCCAAACAACTGCACCGGGCTGATTCTCAATGATCTATGGGATAATTTCGAATCGAAGAGTCGCCAAATCTATATCGACGAAGTGGGCACACCCACCTTTATTTTTGCTCCCTATACCAGCACAATGATGGCGCGTAGTCCGGCGACGTTGAAACTACGAGCGGACCGATTTGATTCCGACCCGATTTCTCCGACCTATCTGCGAATGGCGAGGCGTCTTGGCATCAATCCCACGGATGAAAAACACAAAGCATTTGTTATCTATCTCGGCTCTGCCTTCGACAAGAATAGCTTGAAAGAGCCCCTTGCCAAACTGGATGCCTGGACGGGCGTGTTTACCAACTATGAAGATCCGCGGATGCTCCTTGCGATCAAAGAGAGCGAAGGCGGCAATAAGCCTTACCTCATTGGCGAGGAGTGTTACCTGATCATTCCGAAGTATGAGAATGCCTCGATTTCTCTCAAAGAATTGGAACCGACGGATGAGGGCAAATTAAAAGAGGTGGGGAATATTCATCTGGACAACCTCTCCGCTACGGGAAACACGTTTATCTGTCAAAACATAAGCGACATCGCACCAAATGCGAAAATCACCATCCGCTATAGAGATGATGTCTTGGAATTTTCCCCTTCCATCAGTCTAAAAGACGGCAGCTTGCTGTTACCGGAAGAAGTGACGGACGCAGAGGATATCCTCGACTGGAATCGATTCGTGCAAAAAGACGTCTATTCACATAATCTATTTGAACGCATCCTCTCCATAATGGGAGAGGGCTGATCGTGCCCGATGACGCTGATTGGCCTTGCTTTTTGCAACCTCCATGCTTCCGACGCCTTGGCCAGAGTAAATACGTTTAAATAAAGAGTATTGAATCGAAGCAAAAGGGCATGCTGTAATATGGGCGCATGGTATGCGCAAAGTCTCTGCGCGAATTCCGTTGTCGAAGACAGTGGGAATTTTCCGGATTTACCGATTGGTTTGTTTGGACATAGCTGGGGCGGCTATAGCGTTTGCAGCGTACTTACGTATCACCCTGAGGTGAAGGCAGTTATTGCATGTTGTGGAACCAACAGCTCTTCCGATATTTTTGAAGTCGGAGGAAAGGAAGAGGTGGGCAATGGTATTTATGCGATGATGCCGTTTGTGAAGATCCATGAATGGATGAAATATGGGAAGTACGCTACGAACGCAGCAATAGATGGCTTTAAGGCGAGTGATGCAGCCATATTGATTGCACATAGCGAGGATGACGAGACGGTTCCCATACAGTATGGATACGATTTGTACTATGAAAAATATAAGAGTGATCCGAGATTTACTTTCCTCCGTTTTCAAGACAAAGGGCATAGTTATTTTTTCGATGATAAAAACAACACGTACCGTGAAGAGTTCAACGCTACATTTAAAAAATGGGCAGATTCTCTGGACTATGCTTACGAAGCAGAGGAAAACAAGCATCGTTTTATGAAGGACAAGGCGCAGTATATTGAAGACCTTCTTGATAGAGAACGATGGAGTAACCGGCTTGATATCAACCTGTTTGAACAATTTGTTGCCTTTTATGATGAAAACTTAGAAAATGTGGAGTCCGGAAGCTGAATACTATGCTTTCACCGGATAATGTAAATATCATTTAATGGGAAAGGAAAAAATATCAATGTCACAAAAAGAGCAGGCCGGTTCCCAAACGATCATCCACCCTCTGGAGCCTGTTTATAGAGCGGATTCAAGACTCCTCATTCTGGGCTCTTTTCCCTCAATAAAAACACGGGAATACGGTTTTTATTATGGTCATCCTGCAAATCGTTTCTGGCCGCTTATGGCAGCCCTTTTTGAGGAAAGTGTCCCCATGGAGATTCATGAGCGGAGAGATCTTCTCCTTCGTCACAAAATTGCCGTTTACGATAGCATCTATCAATGCGATATTATCGGATCCAGCGATGCCAGTATTCAAAACGTCATTCCCACCGATTTGCAAAAGATTTTTGCTGCTGCCGATATTCGCCGAGTTTATTGTAACGGGGCAACGTCCTATTTTTATTATCAGAAGTATCATGCGAAAGACAGTGGAATTTCGGGAATCAAACTCCCTTCTACCAGTCCTGCCAACGCCAGGTATCGTCTGGACGATTTGCTGAAGGAATGGAAAATAATCGTGGACTAATGTGTGCAAAATAATGACAATATTTTTACAGTGCACGAAAATTTGCACATACTATAGATGAAGCGGAGGTGTTATGTATGGCGACGACGAATCTAAATATTCGAACGGATAAAGAAGTTAAAGAACAGGCAGATGCTGTTTTTGCTGCGCTTGGTTTGAATATGACTACAGCCATTAATCTGTTTTTACGAACGGTAATTCGTGAACAGGGGATTCCTTTTTCGCTCAAACTGGATGTTCCTAATGATTTGACCGCTTCGGCTATTGAAGAAGGCAGACGTATTGCTTCGGATAGTAGCGTGAAGAGATATCGCAATATGGAAGATCTTAAGGCAGCCCTTGAATCATGAAATACGAAGTAAAGTTTAGTAATCAGTTCAAAAAAGATTTAAGGCTTGCAAAGAAGCAAAACAAGTTGCTGGATAAGCTCTATAGCTTGATTGATATCCTTGCTGGTGGCGGCACGTTGGAGGCTAAATATCGCGATCATGCTTGTTTTAATGCTATACCGTTTGGGAACGCATTCTGAACTGTTTAAAAAATAGAATTTACCTCGTGTTTGATGTGATTGGTTGGGCGCTGATCAAGCACCCTTGGAGGTTGTCCATTAAGGAATTCTATATCGATTACCAACCTTGGATTTCTCTTATTTATCTCGCAATATTTTTAAGCCCTGTGATGGAGTTCCTTATTCGAGGATTAAAATACTTGAAGGCTTTATATTATCTGTTTTTAGAAGAAGGAGTTTCTTCCGGCATGAAGAGTGGACAAGCTTTTCGTCGCACGATTATTCACTCATCAACTATGCTATTGAAGAAATGTGACACAAACGGCAAAAATCTTCATTAGCTGCTCTACGCGAATACGAAGAGATGAAGGCTCATCCCGAAAACTATAAGCGTTATGCAAACTTCAACAAAGCTATGGAGGATTGAAGAGTATTATACCGTCATCATCCATTTTTAATGGCAAGGATGGTGAACCTAATTTTGCTTGTTACTTCCGCGCACCTTTCTGTAGAGTGGATTCGCCAAAAACAGAGAACACCCTCTACGTCGACGTGTGTTCCTGTAGAGCGTTTTTGCCGGAAACGGGAAAACCCCTCTACATCTATCCACGAATAAGTAGAGCGTTTTTGCCGGAAACCGAAAAACCCCTCTACACCTGTCCTCGCACCTGTAGAGCGTTTTTATCGAAAACGGGAAAACCCCTCTACATCTGTCCACGAATAAGTAGAGCGTTTTTGCCGGAAACGGGAAAACCCCTCTACATCTATCCACGAATAAGTAGAGCGTTTTTGCCGGAAACCGAAAAACCCCTCTACACCTGTCCTCGCACCTGTAGAGCGTTTTTATCGAAAACGGGAAAACCCCTCTACATCTGTCCACGAATAAGTAGAGCGTTTTTGCCGGAAACGGGAAAACCCCTCTACATCTGTCCACGAATGCTGAAAAAGCAAATACTTAAAAAGACGAGCGTTGCCGTCTCGTGCCCACATAAAAATCATGTATAATCAAGGTATTCACTGATTTCAAAGAGCACAGGAGAAGATTATGCGCGGCACCATTCAAAAAATTGAAACGAATAAAAACAAAGAGCTCGTATTTTTTGGCGAAATACGTGGAGAAGATGGACGGACATACCGTTTTGATCTGCGAAATTGGACAGACAAGAGCCTTACCCTTGCAGACATTCCTCGTTTTGCGGAAGTGGAATTTGATCTGATGGAACCGAACCTCAGCGGCTGGATTTATCCCAAAAATATTGCGTTGACAAAGACGTCTGAACAAGCGACCGGATGGACGCCGGAACAAACGACCGGATGGGCATCGAAACAAGCGACCGACCGGATAGCGGAACAACCGTCAGAGAAAATGGGAAAAATCGCGATTGGGCAAGCGGTGAGCCGGGCGATCGACAGGGACGGAGATTGGGCGACCGGCCGGGAAAGTGGACGAGCGTCCGCGCAAACCGCACCGCAAAAAAACTTCATGCCCACCAATCATCATCATGGTATGCTGCAAGAATTTGCCTATATCAAGCAAAATTTTATTCGTTTGGCGCTCATGGAAATCATTCCGAATTTTGTCGACACGGAATTTGCCTCCGAGAGCAGCGTGTTCTGGAAAATTGCCACCACTTATAATGCGCTCCAGGATGAGGATTTCGTTTTCTCCGGAAGCGGAATAAATGAATCGGTGACGTTTCCCAGCGGTTTTGAAACGCCGGAAGGGGAACCGATTCTTTTGCTTTGCAAGAGAAACAAAAACAATGCGCAGCCATGGGTTTCCGATCAATTGGTCATCGGAGAAAAGAAAGTTGCCTCCATATTCAACGTATTTTATTTTAATTGGTACGATGTGGAACAATCTGTTGCGGAAATGATTCCGGAAGCTAACCGTTCGGCACAGGACATTGTTCGGAGCATGGAAATTCGCTATCTGAATGCTCCGCAGGATCTGGTTTATTTGCAAAACGGCGTGGTTTCCTCTGCCGAGGAAGCAGACGAATTATATGTTCCGATCGGCATAAATATGCCCACCGGAGAGGAAATTTATTTGCTTTGTCGTAAACGCAACGGAAAGATGGGGTATGGCTGGTATTTCTACTCGGCAACCCATGCCAATGCCGGCTTTAAGGTGTTTGATAAGAAGCTGTGGCTTGAAAAATGGTCCGGCCCCTTAGACAATGATGTTCTTCGGGAGCTTGCCAACCAGACGATGGAGGAGCGCTGGTCGTTCGGTACGAAGGAAAACTTCGGTATTTTGCGCAGCTATTTGCAATATACATTTTCGCATCAGGTACAAAAAAATAAAATGGATTACGATGCCGACGGACAGTATGCAGCGTTTAATACCGGCTTGCCGGATCGCAACACGTATAAATATCTGCATGCGATCTTTTCCCGTCTTCCCGAAGAGCGGCAGAGAGACGTGCATCCGCTCTATTGTCGACAGGAGTATCATTTGGAAGGTTTTGTCGTTTCGGGTCGTGGGGGACTGGGAAAAATCCTTTCTGAAAAAATCGGCTTACCGGCACCGCCGACCTATTTCCAAACGAGAAACGAGACGGTGTGGCAGCTCGGCTTTAACGAAAGCAATCAAATTACCATTCCGGAATACGACGATACGCATATTTTAATTCAGCGCTGCGAGCGCATTCCGTTGGCGTTTTATCGCAACCAGGCGATGAATTCGCCACAACTTTTGGCGATTTTGGATTCGTCGGATACGGATGCGGAAAAGTACAAAAAAATAAGGGATCTGTTAAAGCCCGTCGTGATCGACAATCAACCCAATGACGAAATTACGAATTTCTATCGCCGCTTACAAAATGCCTTGGAAAATGTCATCAGCATTGCGATTAAGCGCCTGGCCTGGAACTGGCGAGCGGTGGTTCCCTGCTACAATCCGGAACGGGAAGAATCATGTTTTCTTTTGCCGGTGTCCTTTTCCGAGGATGACCGCACCGATCGAGCCATGATTGCTTCTTGCAATGAGATGAATAAAAACAACATTTACACGATTCACACGGTCATTTTTTTGAACTGGGCTTACCTGGACGCGCGCCTCATTTGTCGGCCGGAATCGGAATGGCTGATTGCTGACCATATCGACGAAGAAGAAGAGTGATTATGATAAGGACAGGACGTGAATATGTTTGCGTATAAAAAGGTTACGGTTTCCCTAAAAGACAACGTCATTGAGGAATTGGTAGCCCTATCAAAGGCGTGGGCGGAGGAATACACCTGTCCTGCTTATAACGCAAATGATCCCGGTGAATTTGTAAATCATGATGTCTATCTTGTTACCGATGAGGGAAAAGCTGTTGCCTATGCGTTAGGGCATGTTTACGTAATGGAAGAGAAGCACACTTACAATGAAATTGGAGAAACGGCGTTTGAGCTCGATGAAATTGTTGTGGCAAAATCCTATCGAAATAGAGGGATTGGAAAAACGCTGTTTCGATTTATTGAACAAGATGTTTCGGATCGTGTAGAGGTGATCCGCCTGGTTGCTACATCCTTTCAATATGAACGGTTATTGCATTTCTATGTTGAGGAAGTAGGCATGACTTTTAATCATGCGGTATTGGTAAAAAGAACATCCTTCTAAAAATCCCCCTTTGCCAAGATAAACGGCAAAGGGGGTAATGTTTACTTCATCCACTTCTTTATAATAAGTGGTACGTACCGGTCAAATGAACCGATGAGCGAAGCCCGGTTTCGCCAATTCCTTCGGTGGGGAAATTGACAACCACAAGCCTGTTCAATATAATGCATAGGCACATTTTGCCTGTTGTATTGCATTTTGCGAGGGTGTTATCCATATGAAGAATAAAGTCTCCCTGCTGTTAGGGAAAGCGGTTAAGAAAGCGGTCAATCTTGTCGGGAAAGAGGGTTCCGATTTTACGGGAACGCTGATTTCGCGACTTGATCCGTCCCTCAAATATCGAATAGCCAAGCCGGAAAAAATCATTTGCGTATCCGGAACGAACGGCAAAACGACAACCGTCAATATTTTAGCGGATAGTGTACGCTTATTAGAGGGAAAGGTTTCCTCCAATTTTCACGGCGCTAACTTGGAACACGGTGTTTTGGCGGCATTGATGGATTCGTCCTCTCTGCAGGATACGCAGCCGAAGGTCGGCGTGTATGAGGTGGATGAATTAAGCACCTATCGCATTTGCGATTTCCTCACGCCGAACACCTTTACCGTTACCAATTTGTTTCAAGATTCCTTTGAACGAAATGCGAATACCGGTTATATCAAAAAACGGCTATCTTTCGGCATTCCCAAAGAAACGAAATTGCTGTTGAATGCCTCAGATGCCATTTCGGCATATCTTTGTCCGGAAAATGAACGCATCTATTTTGATGTGTTGCCGTTGGCATTTGAGACGCAATGCCTGGATTCCAAAATTCAGGATCTCATCTACTGTCCCCATTGCGGGCGCAAAGTGAATTGGTTGTTCAAACGGTATCATCATTTGGGACGTTATCATTGTGATTGTGGAAACTTCCGCAATCCCGAAGCGACCTATTTTGTCTATGATGCGGATCGGGAAAAACGCATTCTGTTCATTCAGGACCACGATCAAAAGATTACCTTGCGGGCGATCGGTACATCGGTCGAGAGCATGTATAACCAAATCGCCGCCTATGCGACTTTACGGGAAAACGGCTATACCTATGCGCAAATTGCTTCCGTCATGGAGCAAATTGAGCTGACGAAAGAACGCCATCAGGAATCCCATTATGAAGATATGCATTTTTACAGCATCGTCACGAAAGGCTATAACCCGATTGCCGTGACAAGAAATCTGGATGCCATTCGGAAAAATCGAAATCGCAAGGAAATTATCTGGATTATTGAGGATTATTGGGAAAAGACGACACCCATGCGTACGCCGGGATGGCTTTTTGCCGTGGATTTCGATTATCTGGACGAGACCGTGTCACATTTTATTATTCTGCGGTCTCGCAATACCTATGAGATCAAACTCAGCTGTTTGCTGGATGGAGTACCACCGGAGAAGATTGTGGTTGTTGATCGTGTCGAAGACATCAATTCCATTATCGATCCAACGATAAAGGATATTTATCTCCTGCATGATTTTGGACCACCCTGGACGACGATTGCCAAAGAGTTCGAGACGACGATCATGAAGGGGCGAATGGAGCAGTCATGATATTTGAAGTGCTATACGATGAATTTTATATCTTCGGCGAAAAGGCGAATGTGGAGTATCTGAAACGGATGTTTCCCGATGATACGGTTCGAGAGACGTCTTTTGGCGAAGTGCCGTGTTTTACTACGCAACCGGTTGACGCAATTTTTCTCGGTCCCATGCAGGAGTCCAATCTGGAGCGGGTAACGGAAGCGCTGATGCCGCATCGCGAGAAGCTCAAAGAATGCATCGAGGAAGGCGTTCTCTTTGTTGCACTGAATAATGCGCTGGACATCCTCGGCCGCTCGCTTGACGTCGTGGATGAGGGAGAGATGCCTACGCTTTCCCTGTTTGACTATACTGCCGTGCGCGATTACATGAAGCGTTATTCGGAGCTTTTTGTTGCCGATTGGGATGGAGAGGAGATCATCGGGGAACGCATGGGTTTCAGTCAATACTATGGCAATGAAACTTGCGCGATTTATATGTCCAAGACCGGTAAGGGCTTCAATGCGGATACGAATCTGGGGGGCTACCGCTACAAAAATGCGTTTTTGATCGATGCGCTCGGGGTGCTGTTGGTGACGAACCCCCCTCTTGCCCGGCGTCTGTTCGCCTATTTCGGCATCAATAAGCCCCTTCCATTCGAAAAGGAAGGGGAAGAGGCATACACGAATAAATTGAATCTGTTGAAGACCGATTTCAAATTATCCTAACGAATCATCCCACTCCGGACTTGCGGTTCTTTGTTGCTTCGTGTAGAATTGTTAGGCATCAGTTGTGCGGAGAAGTATCGAAGTGGTCATAACGGGGCTGACTCGAAATCAGTTTGTCCTTCGGGACACGTGGGTTCGAATCCCACCTTCTCCGTAATAAAAAAGAAGGGCCGAAGCGCCCTTCTTTTTTATTTTTGAAAACGGAAGGGATTCGAACCCGGGTAAGATTGTCAGGGCCCCCAAGAGCGGCGTAGTCGCGATTGGTATGGGCCCGGCATGCGGCTCAGCCGCAATCCCACCTTCTCCGTGGTAGGAAAATGCCCGCCCTTGATTTTTCAAGGAAACGGGCATTTTTTAATGCTTGTGCTATTTAGCTTTGCCACTCTATTTCATTATTTTATCGAATAAAGTTAACATGAAATCTAACATGAAATGAACTTTTCAAAATCTTGCGTAGATTCTTTCCGTCTACGCTTGGTGACGTGCGTGTAGATATCCTTCGTCTCCACTTTCAAAACTTTATTTATTTTAAAGTTTTGAAAGTGCGGTGGTATACTACATTCAGAAGAAGAATTATCTTAACGTTTTGAAAGGGAAGAGAAGAATGAAACTTATCTATCGTCAGCAATATATGGACAGATTGAAAAAGCTTATCGGTACACCAGACATAAAAATCATTACTGGAATGCGAAGGTCGGGAAAGTCGGAAATCCTAAAAGCTTTAAAAAAGGAAATGATGGAGAGGAACGACAAAGCAAATATCATTATGATTGATTATGCCGACTTGAAATTCGATCCATTGAAAAAGTATAAAAAACTCTATCAGTATGTAGAAGAACGATATCATGCCGGGGTGGATAATATTCTATTGATTGATGAAGTACAACTATGCGACCAATTTGAATTGGCGATTAATAGTTTTCATAATAGTCAAAAGTATGATATTTACATTACCGGCTCAAATGCATTCCTATTAAGTTCGGATTTAGCTACATTGTTTACCGGCAGATTTATTGAGATTCCTATCTTCCCTTTCAGCTTTAAGGAGTATTGCCAGTATTTTGAAATTGAGGGGAGTATGCTGGATCTACAGCAATATTTAGTGAATGGCGGAATGGCGGGTTCCTATGTATATACGGAAAATAGAGACAGAATGCAGTACATTGAAGATATATATAGAACCTCTGTAAAACGCGATCTAGTTGATAAATATGGAATTACCGAGCATGCTCTTCTTGACACATTAACCGACTATTTGATGGATAACGTTTCAAATTTAACGACGGCAAACAATATCAGTAATACATTAAAGCAGAACAAAATGAAGACAAACCACATAACCATTAAAAATTACCTCCAATATCTTTGTAGTGCGTTTCTTTTTTACAAAGTAAAAAGATATGATGTTCGAGGCAAGAAGTACTTGGAGACGAATGATAAATATTATCTTGTGGATCCCTCTTTTCGCTTTGCGCTATTGGGCACTCGTAATATGGATTATGGTAGAATGTATGAAAACATAGTAGCGATAGAACTATTGAGACGAGGATACGCTATTTATGTGGGCAAGTTATACGAAAAAGAAATTGACTTTGTTGCGTTCAAGAATAACGAAAAGTTATATATTCAGGTTGCTGATCATATTTCAAACAAAGAAACATGGGAAAGGGAGTTGTTACCTTTGGCTTCCGTAAAGGATGCGTATCCAAAAATGATTTTCGCTAATACAGGCCATGCACCTTATGATATTGAAGGAATTAAGATTATGGATCTCGCATATTGGCTAAAGCATGACCAATAAATTCGATCTTTTCATGTGATATCGCAACAAGAAACTCTCCCGGTACGTTCGTCCAGTATTGTCGTTCAGAACGTAATAGATGCCGCTCCTGGAGCTGGAATATGACATTATTCTTGCCAAACAGCGCTTCACTCCGACATCCGATAATGCCCCTCAATATCGTTGCGACTTTCCAGAATATCCTGCTCATAGCCAAGCTGTGTCGGCGAGCCGTTGTGTAACACATAGGGAATGCCGCGGGCATTGCGGTGGTCGGAAACCATGCCGATGTGATCCGTAAAGATTACAATGTCGCCGCCTTGCCACTGGCGAATGTCCGCAAAATCGGTTGCCTTTTTTATCGCACAATGGGCAAAAAAGACCTTCAGGTTGCGCACACGACGAAAATCGATATTGGGATCGGGGATGTCGATATCGTAGTCTTCGGGGTGTTTGTCGATATCTTCCGCCACCAGTGTCTTAAGATCATAGCCGGCGTTGAGGAGCGAAAAGGCGACGACGTCGGTACAAACGCCGTACTCATCGTTAGGATAACCGTTCGGGTAATAGCGGCTTTCATATATGGGATTGGTGGAAAGGTAGGCAATAGTTCCTTGTAAAATATCGGTCTGGTCGTCGATACCGTCCCCGTCGCGATCAACGGAACTGGTGACTTGGGTGATCGATTCTTGATAGGCGTTTGGAAGACGATGGAACCCTTGCAACAAATACGTTTTTCTAAGCCACCAACCGCCGGCAAAAAGCAATAGAAGAAAGAGAAGGGGAAGAAGGCGATGCTTTTTTCTCGGTTTCCCCGAACGACGTGTATGAACGGACGCCCTGTGATGCGAGGAAAAAGATGAAACGGATGTTTGACGGGATGACGTGCGTGGCATAGGCTCTCCTTTCGCCTCTTCTTTTTTAGTGTATTCCGCGAATTTGTATTTTTAGGCGACATTTTTTAAGAATGTATTAAGATCGTTCACAACGAGATTCTTACGCATTCATGCATAAGGAAAATCTTAGTAAAAAACCTTGTCTTTACAAATTTATCCGTAAGGTAGTTGTGGAAAAATCACCAGCCTTTCCGGATTCCGTCTAAAGGGAATCCGTGCGAACCATTCCATGCTACAATGGGGAAAGAGGAAAAGTTGCTAAAACAGGGGAGCAAGCGAAATGGAGAAAACCATGATGGAGAACAACAAGGCGATGGCCATCGCCATTCAGGAGACATACGGCGAGCGCTTTCAGCACTGCTGGGGATGCGGACCGAAAAACGAAGAAGGAATGCATATTAAATCGTATCCGACCGAGGACGGCGAGCGGTGCGTCTGCTGCGTGACGCCTTCCAAGCAGTTTACCGGCGGTGTGCCGGCCAATCTTTTCGGCGGAATGATTGCGATGATTTTCGACTGTCACGGCACAGCCTCGGCGGCGTGGTTTTCGCATCGTAAGAAAGGGCTGGCATTGACGGCGGATACCGTGATCGGCCGGTTCATTACTGCGCATCTGGAAGTGGATTTTAAGAAGCCGGTGCCGATGGATATAGAAGTAACCGTCACCGCAACAGCGGAAGAAATCGGCGAACGCAAAGTCATCGTCGCCATGGAAATGGAAGCGGACGGCGAACTTCGTGCCAAAGCGCGCATGGTGGCCGTCGGCGTCAAGGACAACATGTAAAAATCGCTTGCGTCCGTTTTTACTTTGCAGTAGAGTACAGGAGGATAGCGTTAGCTATAACTAACTATAGGAGGGAGGCGACGGAACAACCGGAGGCTGCACGCCTTGATGCGGTGAAAACCAGGAATCGCAGACTGCGGCCCGGCGGCGAGTCACGTTCGTCCATTCCACCTTTACGGAGGAAAAAATGATTACGATACGCAATTTACATAAGTTTTACGGAGAAGGGGAAAACCGGGTGGAGGTCCTAAAAAACATTGACCTAACCATCGCTGACGGAGAAGTCGTATGCGTGTTGGGGCCATCCGGATCAGGGAAGTCAACATTGCTGAATATTCTCGGCGGCATTGAAGATATTGACGAGGGCGAGGTGATGGTTTCCGACGTTGCCCTGCATAAGGCAGGAAAAAAAGAGTTGGAACAGTATCGGCGCCATCACGTCGGCTTTGTTTTCCAATTTTACAATTTGATCAGCAATTTGAATGTGAAGGAAAACATCGAGGTAGGCGCGTATCTGTCCACCAATCCGCTGAATGTCGAGGAGACCATCGACACGCTTGGTCTGCGCGACCAGACGCACAAATATCCCAATCAGATTTCCGGAGGGCAGGCACAGAGAACTTCCATCGGACGCGCCATTGTCAAGAATCCTTCGCTTTTGTTGTGCGACGAACCCACCGGAGCCTTGGACTATGAAAGCGCAAAAGATGTGTTGGGACTCATTGAAACGCTGAAAGAAAAATATCATCCCATCATTATTATCGCCACGCACAATACACAGATCGCCCGGATGTGTGACACCACCATTCGCCTGCATAACGGATCGGTGCTGGAGGTAGCGCCGAATCTGCAGCCGATTACGGCCGAGGAGGTGAGCTGGTAATGCGAAATCCGATGAACAAGCGCATCCCCCGGATGCTGCTTCATCAGCCGGCACATTATGTGCCGTTGTTTCTGCTTCTGTTGATTACAATTATTTTTTGCTCCGCCTTTTTCCTCGTGCAGGGGTCGGTGGAACGTCTCTACTATGATTTTATGGATCGCTCTCACGTGGAGGACGGTCGCTTTACGACCCTTTCACCGTTAAGCAATTCGACCTGGAAACGTCTGGAAGAGAAAGGTGTCCGACTGGAAAAAAGTTACTATGCCGAGGCAAAGGACGAGAATGCCGACGTGCATCTTTATGCCAAGCGACAGAAAATCAATCTTCCCGATGTGATCGCCGGACGCATGCCGGAAAAAGACGACGAAGTGGCGCTGGATGTGAATTATGCCGGGGAGCACGCTTATACGATCGGTCAGGACGTGACACTCAGCGGACACAAGATGCATCTGGTCGGAACGGTGGTACTTCCCGACTACATCGCAATGATGCGCAACCGTGCCGACTTGGTTATGGACACGAAAAACTTCGGCGTGGGCATCGTCAGCGCGGACGGGCTTTCGCACTTTGATCGGCAGGGGTTGCAATATACGTATTCCTATCGTGAAAACAAGACTTCCACCACAAAAAAAGAAGCAAATGACACACTCAAAGAGCTCACGAAAACCGTTTATGAAGACAACATCTTGACGGAAGCCATGACCAAAGCACAAAATAAGCGCATTTCCTATATGATGGATGATATGGGCGGCGATGTGCCGATGATGCAGACGGTTCTCGTGTTGGCGGTGCTGTCGATTGCCTTTGTGTTCACCATGCAGACCCGCAATCAGATTATATCGGAATCCAGCGCCATCGGAACGCTGATGGCGTCGGGCTATACCCGTCGGGAGTTGATTGCTCATTATATGTTATTGCCGACGATAGCGGTGTTTTCGGCGGCTGTGCTGGGCAATTTCATCACGTATCAGGTGGGCTATAAACTGTATCTGAACTTGTACTATGCCTCTTTTTCGTTGCCGGTTTTTCATCCGCTGTTCAATGCGCGTGCTTTTTTGCTAACGACGGTTATACCCGCGACAATCGTGATGCTCATCCAATTTCTGATGCTGATGACCAAGCTGCGTCTGCGCCCATTGCGTTTTTTGCGCCATGAATTGGGACGCAAACCGCGTATTTCCAAGATGCGTCTCTCTCGTTTCGCTTTCTTTTCCAGCCTGGGCTTTCTTTCTCGCTATCGTCTGAAGGTGTTGTTTAACAACAAACTCAATGTCCTGGTTCTGCTCTTCGGGGTTACGCTCTCGAGCGTATTTCTTTGCTTCGGACTGGGCATGCGTCCGATTTTTGAACGGCATGCCGATCTGATGCAAAAGGAGTTTCCGGCAAAGGTGCAGACCTTTGTCCGTCCGGGAGCGGTGCTTGACGCAGCCGATGAAAAGGCAGAAAAATTCGGATATGCCGCCTTTGACCTTTCCATCAACGGCGACGTGCATCCTTTTGCTCTCTATGGCGTGGCCCCTCATAGCCGCTACTTCGATGCTGAAGCAATTGATCCGCTGCAGGACAAAGAAATTCAAGCTTCGGAGGGCCTTATGAAACGATTTGGCCTTGCGGAAGGGGATAACATCACGGTGGTCAATCCATACACGGGAAAAAAGTATACGTTCTGCATTCGCGCCATGCGCCGGCAGGCGGTCACGCTCTCGGCCTATATGCCGCTTCCCGCCTTTAATGCCGTCATGGGCTACGATAAGGAGGCCTTTTCCGGCTACTATTCGGAAGAAAAATTACACCTGGATCCCGCCTATGTGGCTTCCTGCATCGACCTGGATACCGTGGGCAAAGCATCGGATCATTTTCTGGACACGTTCGGTCAGATCATCGGTCCCATCGTGTTCATCGCGGTTCTGTTCTACTTTATCTTCATCGACTTCCTGTCCAAAGCCATTGTGGACAAGGCCAAGACGGAAATTGCCTATCTGAAAATCTTCGGCTATACCGACGCAGAAACGACCGGCATCTATTTACGTGCCACCGGCATTCTTCTCGGTCTCTTCCTTCTGGTATTGCCGTTCATTTTGCGTTCTGCTATGGCCGTACTCTTAACCGCGTCGCTCGCCAAACTCGATTCCTACATGGATCCGCACTTGTCCATGCACATCTATTTCCTGGTCAGCGTGACGGGCGCAGTGCTCTTCTTCCTGGTGCAGGCTTTGCAGAAGCGAAAAATCGCCAAAATCAGTATGACGGAGACGTTGAAAGAAGTGTAGTGCAGACAGAGTAATTCGGTGGAAGAGATTCCGCGGTGAAGAAGGAAATGTCACCGGGAAGCGCTCCGCTGCAAGATAGTCGACAGATGACATAACAGCGCCAAGCGCCCTCTTTACCTGTTTTTTACGCCTTTTTTATGGCAATGCACAGTAATTGCTTCGGATCTGCGGGACAATGCCTTCAGGTATTTCCTTATTTTCGATCGATAGACGGCAGGTTATCATACCGATGATCGGAAAGTGCAGGGATGATCGGAAATTACCCACACGGCAGGAAAGTACAGGAAAGGGGATCGCGATGACGCTGTTTTTGAATGAAGAGGATATGCACAAAAACCTTGCGGAATTGTTGCCGGAAGGGGAGACGTATCAGGTACAGATATGGGGCCTGATTCTTGGCGGTTCGAGCCTGGAACGTTTCCTCCTTGGAAATATGTCAGCACTAAATAATGTATGCACGTACTTTGGCGTAACGGAAAAACACTTGGTGATGGCCCTGATGGGAACCGTGTCCATTTCCCAACGGCAAGGCGAGCTGGTGCTTCCTTTAGAAGAAATTGACCTGGTGAAGGTCAAGCGTTCCTTCCTTCCCGGAAAATCGATGGTCATTCTGCAAGTCGGCCAGGAAAAAATCAAACTCTCCCTGATGTCCCGAAATCCCGTCACGGCAAGCATTAAAAACCAAAAGGAAGAGATTGCGACCTTCTGTTCTTTGCTCCAAAAATGAGGCTGGGAGGAAAATATATTTGTGCTGTGATGCGGTAAGGCGGGTTTCCGTCCCATCCAACACTTTGCCTTTCCTTCTCTCTCTTGATAAGCTAAAGAGCAGTATCGATTGCTTTGTTCGTTTGCGAAGGGAGAGAGGGATGCAACAATATTTTGAATATTTACGCGATATCGGAGATGATCAACATTCCTTTTTGGAAAAAATAGCAGTCTCGGCGTTGATTTTTTTGGCCGTCTTTGTGGTGCGGCTTTTGGTGACGAAAAGCATCGATGGAGTGGTGAAAGACGAGAAGCGTCGTCATCGCATTCAGTCGGTAACGCGCTTCTTTACAGTTATCCTGACGGTTTATCTGGTGCTCTATGTTTGGTTTTCCCGCGCAAAATCCGTCGGCCTCATTGTGGGCATCGGCCTGGCCTTGCTGGTATTAGCGCTCAAAGATCTTATCATGGACATCTTCGCCTTTATTTATATTTCTTTGCGTCGCCCATTTGCCGTGGGCGATCTCGTGGAAATCAGGGGAGTTCAAGGTGAGGTCATTGATATTGATTTTATTCAATTCAATATGGCGGAAATGGGCGCATTGGTAGATTGTATGACGCCAACCGGGCGTTACGTTTCGTTTCCCAACCGTTTTATTTTTCAAGAGGCGGTATTTAATTACAACCGGGATGATCCCTTTGTGATGCAGGATGTCTTCGTTCTCATTGATGGGAAAGATGATCGCCAAAAAGCGCTGGAAATTGCCGGAAAAGTTGCCTATGAGAAATATCAGAATATCATCGCCGACTACGACGAAGATGAAATGCAGCATTTTGAAAATGCAGTTGGCGCCATGAGTGGGGATGCCAAGCCCAAAATCCGCGCAACCCTTGATCCGAATGGTGTCCGCATTTATATTCAATTTTTTACTTCCTATGATGAAATCGGCAAAAACAAGATGGTCATGGAAAATGCTCTGTACGATGCGTTACGCGCGAACGGCTTTACGTTTCCTTCGCCCCAGTACATTCGTCTGGTGAAGTAAGCCGCTGGCAAGGAAATTCCTCTAAAACTGCGCCGCCAACGACCGTTCCAGCGGCCCTCCTTCTGAGGCCGTCGAACCTTGATATTAACACGAAATGAACCATTCGTCAGGGGTGCAGACCCTGACAACCTCTCGTTTCAGCCATTCGTCAGGGGGCTGGCCCTGTTTTAACACGATATTTTCCCTTCATCAGGGACACCGACCCTGACAACCTCTCGTTTCAGGCATTCGTCAGGGTACGTCGTACCCTGTTTTAACACGATATTTACCCTTCGTCAGGGGTTCGGACCCTGACAGCCTCTCGTTTCAGCCATTCGTCAGGGACGCCGGCCCTGATAACATCCTAATTTAGCAATTCATCAGGGTAGGTTGATCCCTGGAATTACGTGAATTGACTCTTCGTCAGGGACATCGTCCCTGATATCTTCTCAACATAGCAAGCCGTCAGGGTACGTCGACCCCTGTATTAACACGATATTTCCTTTACGTCGGGGATTCGAACCCTGACAACATCTCGTTTTAGCCCTTTCGTCAGGGATGCGAACCCTGATAACATCATAATTTAGTAAGTCATCAGGGTACGTTGGCTCCTGGCATTTACGTGAAACACACACCTCGTCCATTCAAGGCGCCTTCGCCATGCCATCAAAAAAGGAAGCGACGGGCGTACCCGTCGCTTCCTCGTCGTATACTGTTGCTCGGTAATACCGAGAGTTGAAGTGCATTTAATTTTTCGCGTTCTCCTTGTATGCTGCGTCTTTATCCGGATCGCTTTCCAAAACTTGGGCGATGCGCTCCTCTAAGGCCTTTTTGCCGTTTCCTTCGGCTACCGAACCGAGAATCGGGTCACCGACGATGTTTCCGTCACGGTCTACAACGACGGTGGTAGGGAAGGCCATAATGTTCTTCACATATTTTCCGGCTTCACTATCTGATGCAAACGTGAGGTTCGGATACGTGGCGTTTTTCTTTTGCAGGATGGATTTGGCTTCGGCAATGGCATCCTTGTCACCATCCAGCGTGAAGGAGTTGACGCCGACGACAATGCCGTCTTTTTCCTTCAACTGCTGATGAAGGGCCTCTAAATCACCCAGCTCACCGACGCAAGGCTTGCAGGTGCTGAACCAGAAATTGATGACGGTGACGGCATGCTGGCGGAAGATGCCGGAATCGACGTTGTTGCCATCCAGATCTTTACCGGTAAAGTCGGGAAAGGGGGTTGTGGCACCCTGCTTTGCACCACCCTTATCGGAGGCGCCGCCCTTGTTATCCTTCGGCGCTTCTTTTTCCAGCGCAAGAATTTTTTCTTCAATGGCACGAATTTCCTCGGCACCCGCTTTCAAGGTTTTCAGCTCCGCTTCCGTGAACTTGTCTTTTGCACTCTCAATGGTCTGCAACAGGAAATCACCATAGTTGGTGCCGTCGGAAATCATCCCGGAATTCTTGTTGGCTGACAGGAAGAGCTTATCCCACAGTTCTTGGTCCTTGCTGAAAATGGCGTTTTCCTGATCGTGTAATTCCGCTAATTTGGCATCGATCTCCGATCCGTCTTTTTCCGCGGTCGGATCCGTTTTTCCGGCCTCCGCTGCCGGCACGCTCATGCCGCTTTCCGGCATTTGGCTGTCTTCTGCAGGTTTTTTACTCCCACAAGCGGCCAGACCGAAAGCCAGGCCGGCAGCCAACAAAAGCAAAGATACTTTTTTCGTATTCATGTGATTCTCCTTTACTGGTATTCTTCCTAACGGATATTTTCTTCCATTCTTCGTATGCCATGCCGTGCCTGCTTTACACGACATTGTTTGCGCTTGCTGAAGGCGCATATTCACTGCGATTGACAATTGCGCTTGCTGAAGGCGCGTGTTCACTGCGATTGACGTTTTTACCTTTAAAGGTTTGCCCAACTTCTATTTTTCCACAACGATTGGCTTTTCGGCGACCGGTTTTTCCGGTTCCAATGCTTCCGGCGCATTTTTTCTACCGCATCCCAGCCCGTAGCGGAAATGCAGGGCACCGGTGGGACAGGCGTTGATGCACATGCCGCAGCGGATGCATTCCGTATGTGCCGGTGTTTTTAACACATCAACGTCCATTTTGCAGGCCTTCGCGCATTTTCCGCAGGAAACGCAGCGGTGTTCTTCCACCTGAATTTGCAACAGGGAGATCCGGTTAAAGAGGGCATAGAATGCACCAAGCGGACACAGCCATTTGCAGAAGGGACGAAAGAACAGGATGCTTAGAACGACGATGGTCAGCAAAATGCCCAACTTCCAAGTGAACAGGGCCCCCAGCGCCGCGCGGATACCGCTATTGACCAAAGAAAGCGGAATAGCGCCTTCCAACACGCCCTGCGGACAAAGGTACTTACAGAAGTAGGGATCTCCCAATCCGATCTCGTTCACCAAGAACAGGGGCAACAGAAACACCATGACCACCAGAATGATGTATTTGAGGTAGGTCAGAGGGCGAAGCCGCTTGGTCGAGAACTTCTTTGTCGGAATTTTATGCAGCAATTCCTGAAACCAGCCGAACGGACATAAAAAGCCGCAGATGAAGCGACCGAGCAATACGCCGATGAGGATAAGAATGCCGGTTATGTAGTACGAAAAGCGGAATTTGGAAGATCCGACTACGGCTTGGAATGATCCGATGGGACAGGCTCCGGAGGCTGCCGGGCAGGAATAACAATTAAGCCCCGGCACACAGACCATTTTTCCATTTCCCTGATAGAGCGACCCGGTGAAAAAATTCGGCAGATGGATATTGGTCAGCAGCGTCGCACCTGCTTGCCCCCATCCGCGGAAGCGGGAAAGTAACCGGGATTTGCTTTTTTTCGGATCAGCCAATGCCCACACACTCCATGCACAGACGGATGGCTTTGGCGAGGACGGTCTCTACCTCACCACGCATAGCACCCACGACGATCATGCCCACAGCGGCGACGAGCAGGGCAATCTGGGTAATGCTTCGTTTTTTTGTCTTCATGGCGACTCCTTTCTTGTTGACAAGAAGAAGAATAGCAGAACAAACATAAAGATGGTGTTAAGAAGAACACGAAAGATGGTGTTAAGAAGAGATCGTATGCTATACTGCATCCGAAACGGAGGAAGGTATGCGTTTATTACTTGTGGAAGATGAGCCTTTTTTAAGCGACAGCATTGCGAAAAGTTTGCGCCGGCAGGGCTATAGCGTGGATATTTGTGCGGATGGTGAAGCGGCCATGGAGGCCGTAACGTTGGAACCGTATGATTTAGTGCTTTTGGATTTGAATTTGCCCAAGGTGGACGGCATGACGGTTTTGCGCACAATTCGTAAGGAAGATTTGCAAACGCCGGTTCTTATTCTTTCGGCGCGCAGTGAGATTGCGGATAAAGTCAATGGTCTGGATGCAGGGGCGAACGATTATCTTTCCAAGCCCTTTCATCTGGAAGAGCTGGCAGCTCGGGTGCGCAGCCTTTTGCGTCGGGATTTTATTCAGCAGGAAGTGTGCCTTCGCTTTGGCGAACTGACTTTTGATACGCGTACGCGTACAACAACGGTCGGCGAACAGGTGATCGCCCTCACCAAAAAGGAGAGCGGCATTTTGGAATATTTGCTCCTGCATCCCGGTCGTCCGATCAGCCAGGAAGAGCTGATGGAGCATGTTTGGGACGGCAGCGTAGACAGCTTCAGCAA
Source organism: Murdochiella massiliensis (assembly GCF_900059565.1). Classification (GTDB taxonomy): domain Bacteria; phylum Bacillota; class Clostridia; order Tissierellales; family Peptoniphilaceae; genus Murdochiella; species Murdochiella massiliensis. The sequence continues at coordinate 734,152 of NZ_FIZW01000002.1, read as the reverse complement.
TGCGATTCGTGTACACATCAGCGCTTTGCGCAAGAAATTGCGTGCAGCGCTGGGCTATGATCCGGTGCGAAACCGCATCGGAGAAGGTTACCTTTTGGAAGGACCCACACCATGATTCGTCGTTCTTTACAGTGGCGCATTGCCCTGATGACCTCGTTACTCATCGCCATCAGCTGCATGACCATGATGGTCTTACTGGGAGGCTCAGGCCTTCGTCGCATGGAAGAAATCGGAAAAAACATTGAAGCGTTAGAATTGCACCTGGATTCGGAGGATGCTACATCCGACAGCTCGGCGCATGTCGTGCCGGGTTTGTCGCCGGACTTGTCGCCGGACAGGCCATCAGGCGAGACATCGGGCATGTCGCCGGACTTATCGCAGAACCTGCCTTCAGGCGAGACGCCGGTGCCGGGAGAAACGCCGCAGGCATCGTTTGATCCGCAGGGAATGAGTCGCGAGAAGAACCTGACGATTGTCATTGATGAGGCACAAGCGCGGTTTACCCTTACCAATTGGTACGTGACAGCCGGTGTAACACTACTCAGCGGCATTATTGCCTATTTTGTTAGTGGCCGTGCGCTACGTCCGCTGGAAGACTTTTCACGTCAGATTGAAAAGGTTCAGCTGACGAATCTCGAAGATATGCACGTCAGCACGGATACGCTTACCGAATTTCGTTCGATCGCGGATTCGTTTAACGAAATGCTTGACCGCCTGCACACCTCTTTTGCCGCACAGCGCCAGTTTACCGGCAATGCCGCGCATGAATTGCGTACGCCGCTTGCTCTTTTACAAATGCGCTTGGATGCCTTTGTCGAAGAACATCCCGATACGGATGAGGAGTTGACACAGCTCATCGCTTCACTTCGGGAGCAGACGGAACGTTTGGCGGAAACAGTGACAATTCTTCTGGAGATGAGCAGCGCTCAACACATTCCGCGCACAGATCATGTCTCGCTTTTGCCGATGCTGGAGGAAATTGTTACGGATCTGACGCCGCTTGCCGAACAGAAGCAGGTCGCTCTTTCCTTCGGTGGCGACGATGTTTCGCTTCTTGCCAGCGACCGTTTGCTTTCTCGCCTGTTTTTCAACCTTACGGAAAATGCCATCAAATACAATCGTCCCGGCGGCAGTGTTTCGCTTTCGGTTTCTATCGCAGGCGACGTCGCCGCCGCGCCCGGAGAGGCTGGTTGCAGCGTTCCTGCTGCGCACGGCAGCGCCACAGCCGGTACTGCCGCGTTTAATGTTGCGGTTTCAACATCGGATGACGTCTCGGGATTCACCAACTGTGCACTCGAATCGGGCGTTGTTGTCACCCTTACGGATACGGGCTTCGGTATTCCCGAAGAGGATTGGGAGACCATTTTTCAGCCGTTTTATCGTTTGGATTCGTCTCGCAGCCGCCAGCAGGGAGGCGTCGGTTTAGGGCTCGCTCTTGCCGGCGAGATTGTTAAATTGCATCAAGGAACCCTTCGCGTCGTCGAAAGTTCCTCTGCCGGCACGACCATCCGGGTTACCTTGCCGTTTTCGTCGTGAGGTTGTGGGGACGGCCGCGCTGTGCTGTGCTGACTCGCCGATTCCGCTTGTCGTACAGCTTGGTTGTGTTGGCCTCGTCGTTCCGGTTGTGCTGACTCTTATTTCGGGCAAGCAATCTCCATGACCTGCTCAATCATCTGATGCAAAAGCTGACTCTGGGCATTGTCCGCTGCTCGATAGTACACTTCTTTTCCTTCCCGGCGACTGACCACCAGATTGCTGTTACGCAAAGGCCGCAAATGGTGTGAAATGGCGGGACTGGACATTTCGAGCAGCGCCGAAATATCCTGTACGCATTCTTCATGGTGGCATAAAAGCCAGAAAATGCGGATGCGCGTCGTATCGCCCAATTGCTTAAATATATCCGACACAATTTGGAAATCGCTCACAATCTGCAGCTGACGCTTGATGCGATCCGGCTCCGGCGGCGCCGGCGGATGCTTGGGCATGGCTTTGTTTTCCATATTGACCTCTCTTCTATTTTTGTTTGCTTGGTTCTTTTTCGTCCTGCGGGGCTTGTTGTCGTTATGCACGCGTGCTAAGGTTTATTTGGTTTGCTGAGGTTATTTTCGACCCATTTGTGGTGAAATGATACCTTTTGTGTCCGAAAAAACGTAAAGTGCGAAATAGGGACACGATTTTCATGGAGCAATGGTGGATTTTGTGTCCGAAAAACGCAAAACGTGAAAATAGGGACATGCCTTCGCTGCACGGTAGCCACCTTTTGTGTCCGAAAAACGCAAAACGCGAAAATAGGGACACACTTTCGCTGCACGGTAGTCACCTTTTGTGTCCGAAAAACGCAAAACGCGAAAATAGGGACACACTTTTCGGACTAAGAGCCTCAAGTTGTGTCCCAAAAACACGAATCGTGGAGAAAGGGACACAACTCGACCTTTCTTGCATGCCATCACAGGAAACTATTGACTTTCCGCTTACTCGATATTATAATTTAGGCACGACAATTAAACAAGTGCTTAAACGTAGAATCGTAGTGAAATCGGTGCATCTCGTACATATTCAGAAAAGCGTCGGCTGACTTTGCTGGGAAAGCAAGGAAAATCCTACGGTCCCTTAGAAATCTTACGTTCCAGAGAAGAGGAACGCAAAGACTCTCCCGGTTTGGAAAGCGGCGAGGCGCATCACAAAAAGGTATTACAAAAGGAGAAAAACATGAAAAAAACGTATGCGATTGAAGTCGATTGCGCAAATTGCGCTAACTTGATGGAAGAAGCAGCCAACAAAACAGCCGGCGTGGAAAAAGCAAGCATCAATTTCATGATGCAAAAATTGACAGTAAAATTTGCCGACGGCGCTGACGCACAGGATGTAATGGACGAAGTGTATAAGGCGTGCAAAAAAATTGAACCGGATTGCTCGATCGAGTATTGACCAGGAGCCGGCCTTCGGCCGGCGGATGGAAATCGCCGCCGGAGGCGGCGTACCTTACAGACCAACCACCCCTGGCAAATCGCCTTTTTAGCCGATAGCCAGGGGTTCAACAAAGGGAAACATCCCTGGCTAACGGACGATTTTGCGACTGGCCAGGGTCAAACAGCGCCATTCCCCTTAGGCCCGCCATTCCCCTTAGACCCGACATCCACCTTAGATCCACCATCCACCATAGAAAGGAAACAATATGGGAAAAATTATCACGAGCATTTTGCTCTTGGTCGTCATCGTCATGGCCTGCACCCTGCTCATCCGGGTGAAAAATAAGCCGGACGACATGCCGAAAAAACAACGCATCATGCTCAAACGCATCCTCGCCAGTGCGGCTTTGCTCTTTGTGCTGGAACTGCTTCCTGCCGAGGCCTTTGCAACGCTCGATGCGTCCTTGTTTCCCGGAGCAGGAAGGGGCCTGCGCTTCGCACTTTACGTGGTGGATTACGGCATTATCGGTTACGACATCTTGCAAAAGGCTCTGCTTGGCGTGCGCAACAAACGACTCTTCGATGAAAATTTCCTGATGGCGGTAGCGACCATCGGTGCCATGACGCTTGCCATCATCGAAGACGGTGATTACCTGGAAGCTATTGCCGTCATGCTGTTTTACCAGATCGGCGAATGGTTCCAGCGCTATGCGGTGGGAAAAAGCCGCCGCAGCATCAGCGACCTGATGGACATTCGTCCAGACTATGCCCGCATTGAGCGTAACGGCGAGTGGGTCAAAGTGGATCCGGATGATGTGCCGGTAGGAAGTCACATTATGGTGCATCCGGGCGAAAAGATTCCTCTGGACGGTGTGGTTGTGGAAGGCACGTCGAGCCTCAACACAGCAGCGCTGACCGGTGAAAGTTTGCCGAGAGACGTGCACGAAGGAGAGGAAGTCCTCAGCGGATGTCTCAGCATGACCGGCGTGCTGACCATTCGTACGACCAAGGAATTTGAACAATCCACCGTATCGAAAATTCTCGATTTGGTGGAGAATGCCAGCTCCCGCAAGGCGCAATCCGAGGAATTTATCTCGCGCTTTGCCCGCGTCTATACGCCGGCAGTTTGCGCTGCCGCTCTGGCGCTTGCGATCCTGCCACCGTTGGTGCGCCTATTCATCCTGCAACTGCCTGCCGCATGGATGGTTTGGCTGTATCGTGCGTTAACTTTTCTCGTCATCAGCTGCCCCTGCGCGCTGGTCATCAGCATTCCGTTGAGCTTCTTTGCCGGCATAGGTGGAGCGAGCCGCGCCGGTATACTCGTTAAAGGCTCCAATTACCTTGAGCTTCTGTCAAAAACCGGCATCCTCGTGATGGATAAAACAGGCACGCTTACGCAGGGCGTTTTTGAAGTCAACGCGCTGCACCATGCCATTTGTGAAGAAGATCGGCTCATCGAACTGGCGGCGCTCGCGGAAAGCGCTTCTTCGCATCCCATCAGCAAGAGTTTGTTGCGCGCCTACGGCAAGAAAATTGATACGGATCGTGTGACCAATATTCAGGAACTCAGCGGAAAGGGCGTTTTGGCACGGGTCGACGGCATCGAAGTGGCCGCCGGCAACGATAAACTGATGGAGTATCTGGGCGTGGCGTATCAAGATTGCCACATGACGGGCACGATTATCCACATGGCACTGGACGGCGAGTATGCCGGTCATATCGTCATTTCTGACCGACTGAAGCCCACCGCTTCGAAAGCCATTCAGGAGCTGAAAACCGTAGGAATTCATCACACGGTCATGCTCACGGGCGACAGTGATAAAGTGGCGCAGGAAATTGCGCAGAAACTCGGTATTGACGAGGTGGTCAGCGAGCTTCTTCCGGACGGCAAGGTAGAAAATGTGGAGCGCCTCCTGCAGAGAAAGCATAAGAGTGAGCAGCTGGCCTTTGTCGGTGACGGGATTAACGACGCACCGGTGCTGGCGCTGGCCGACATCGGCATCGCCATGGGCGCGATGGGCTCCGACGCCGCCATCGAAGCGGCGGACGTCGTCTTGATGGATGACGACCCCTTGAAAATTGCGCAGGCGATGCGTATTTCGAGACATTGTTTGGGTATTGTAAAGCAGAACATTATTTTGGCCTTGACGGTCAAGTTCGTCTGTTTATTACTGGGAGCGTTCGGACTTGCCGGCATGTATCTTGCCATTTTTGCGGACGTTGGCGTTATGATTTTGGCCGTTTTAAATGCGATGCGATGCCTGCGTGTTGGCGGAAGCGATACAGGGATATCAAAGGCATATTAGGAGGAACGAATGACAAATAGAGTGGATAATCGAAAAGTCGCTGTTGTCGGCTGCGGCTTTGTCGGTTCATCGTCCGCATTTGCGTTGATGCAAAGCGGATTGTTTTCGGAAATCGCGTTAGTGGATGTGAACCGGGAAAAGGCGGAAGGCGAGGCCCTGGACATTTCTCACGGCGTTCCCTTTGTCGGGCAGGTGAAGGTGTACGCTGCCGATTATGCGGATATCATGGACGCGGCCATTGTCGTGGTGACGGCAGGCGCTGCGCAGAAGCCGGGAGAGACGCGTTTGGATCTGGTGAACAAGAATATCCGCATTTTTCAAAGCATTCTGCCCGAGTTTAAGAAACGCAACTATGGCGGTATTTTGCTGGTGGTATCCAATCCCGTCGACATTCTGACGTTAGCGGCGTTGGAGCTGAGCGGCCTTCCCGAACAGCGAGTGATCGGATCCGGTACCGTGCTGGATACGGCGCGCTTAAAGACGGCACTTGGTGAACATCTTGATGTGGACAGCCGAAGCGTACATTCCTTTATTATTGGTGAGCACGGGGACAGCGAGATGGTTGCGTGGAGCAGTACCAATGTTTCCGGCATTCCCCTGAACGATTTTTGCGAGATGCGCGGCCATTTTAATCACCAGGAGGCCATGGAGCGTATTGCTGATGAGGTACGCAACAGCGCCTATGAAATCATCGCTAAAAAACACGCGACCTATTACGGCATTGCGATGTCGGTCGTTCGCATTTGTAAGGCCATCGTCATGAACGAACACTCCATCTTGCCGGTGTCTACGATGATGCACGGCGAATACGGTGTTGACGGCATTTGTTTGAGCATGCCGGTCATCGTTGGAGAAGAGGGCGCAGGGGTTCATGTGCCCCTGGTTTTGAATGATGAAGAGCAGGAAAAACTGCTTGCCTCAGCCAATGCCTTAAAGGAAGTCGCGCGATCTGCCGGATTATAGTACGCGGTCGACAATTGGCATGGTGACTGTCCTCATGGTGTTCATAATCGGCTAACTCTTCCGGGTGATCATTCGCAGGATGATCGTCTGCCCGACCGTATTCATCGGGCGATTGTTCATGGGGCGCTTTTTACAAGGTGGTCGTTTGCCGGCTAATGTGTAATGGAAGGACATCACCCCGAAAGGAGTTTTCTTGCTGCAACTTCTTCTGGTTATCATCTATTTCGCTTTTATCAGCCTCGGCCTTCCGGATGCCCTGCTTGGCGCTGCATGGCCGAGTCTTTATCCGAGCCTTGGCGTTCCAATTTCCTATGCCGGCATAATCGCCATGATCATTTCCGCCGGAACAATTGTGTCGAGCTTGCTCAGCGACCGATTAAATCGCCGTTTCGGAACCGGTCGCATTACTGCGTTTAGTGTGTCCCTCACGGCAATCGCGCTGCTCGGCTTTTCTCTTTCGTCCTCTTTTATACAACTCTGTTTTTGGGCCATTCCCTACGGATTAGGCGCAGGGAGCGTTGATGCCGCCTTAAATAATTATGTTGCTTTGCATTACGAAAGTCGGCACATGAATTGGCTGCATTGTATGTGGGGCGTCGGGGCATCGCTTGGGCCGTACCTGATGGGGCTTTGCCTAACCCATGGATGGGGATGGGCAAACGGCTATCGCAGTGTTGGCGTGATCCAGGTTGTTTTGAGCGCCGTTTTGTTCTTCACGTTGCCATTGTGGAAACAGGCGGACACGCAGCTCCCGGCGGCGAAATCAGAGGAAAAATCGGAGAAAACATCGGAGGGAAAATTGGAGAAAAAGCCCGCTTCGACAACAGGGCTTTCCACGATTCTTTCCCTTCCCGGCGCTAAAGCGATACTACTCTGTTTCTTTTCCTACAGCGCGCTGGAAGCGACGGTTGGTCTCTGGGCGAGCAGTTTCCTTTCTCTGGCCATCGACGTGGATCCGGAAATGGCTGCCGGTTTTGCCGGCCTGTTTTATCTTGGCATTACCGGCGGAAGAGCCGTTTCCGGCTTTCTTTCGCTGCGCTTTGATGACGATGCTCTTATTCGCGGTGGTCTTCTGACCATCGGTCTCGGCCTTACCTTTCTAGGAATGAGCCTGTTTTGTGGTATGCTTTGGGCAAATCATGCGGAATCGTTGCCCACGATGCTCGCTCTTATCGGCCTGGTGCTGATGGGATTGGGCTGCGCACCGATTTATCCCGGCATTATCCATTCCACGCCGGCACATTTTGGTGAAGCTCATTCACAAGCGATGATCGGCATGCAGATGGCATGCGCCTATGTCGGCTCCTGCTTTTTGCCGCCCCTTTTCGGCGTTCTTGCCCGGAGCCTTTCCGTTTCGCTTTTGCCGCTTTATGTGCTTATTTTGCTCGCATTGATGGCGTGGACACATCGGCGCGTGTTACGTGAAACCGCTGTGTGATGCTCGTTTTGCCGGCGTTAATGTTGGTGATATCCGCTGCGTGTTACGTGAAACCGTTGTGCGGTGACTGTTCAGCGACGGCTGTTTGTCGATGCCCGTCTGGGTAGGCGATGCCCGTCTGGGTAGGAGATGCCCGTCTGGGTAGGCGATGCCCATCTGGGTAGGCGATGCCCATCTGACGCAGGAAAGGAGATGCAATGCAATATATCGGTGATGTTTATCGGCCTCCCTCGGAGGCATCTTCGTTCATTTTGCAATGTACGGTGGGATGTGCACAGAATACCTGCCGCTTTTGCTCCATGTATAAAAAGGATTCCTTTTTCATGCGTTCCCAGGAGGATATTTTGGCGGATATTGCGGAAGTGGCAACGCATTGGCCGGCGCTTCGCCGCATTTTCCTTGCGGATGGCGATGCCCTGGTTATGCCCACGCCGCGTCTGGTCGAGATTCTGGAAACGGCACAACGGCACTTTCCCTACCTCGAGCGGGCAACGGCCTATGCCACGGTTCGGGATGTGCTGGCGAAAAGTGATGAAGAATTGCAGCAGCTTCGCGCATTGGGTTTGACGATGATTTATCTGGGTCTGGAAAGCGGTTCCGATGAAATCCTGCAACGCATTCATAAAAAGCAGACGCAGGCAGACTATGTGGAGGCCGTCTTGAAGGCAAAGCGCAACGGCATCGATACCTCGGTAACACTCATTTTTGGACTGGGTGAACAAGCATTAAGTGACCTGCATATTAACGAAAGTGCAAAGGCCATCAGCCTGTCTAAACCGGCATATGTTTCCTTTTTAAGCTTGCATCTGAGCCCTGGCGCCCCGCTCTATGACGACGTCAAAGAAGGTCGATTCACGCTTATCAGCGATGAGGAGATTTTAGATGAAATGAAGCGGTTCATTGAACAGGTGGATAGCGAAGGGACGATTTTCCGCTCCAATCACGCGTCCAATCCCGTTCCCGTCGGCGGTACCTTTAACCGAGATCGTGCCCACATGCTGCAGCAAATTGAAGAGGCTCGTCGCTGGCAAGCCTATCGTCCGCGTTCCTGGCGGGAGCTGTGATTTAGCATGCTATTTGGTCACGATACGCGATAGAACTACACCTTTAGTGCGCAGAGGGTGATCTTCGGCGGCATGCTGTTCCGTTTCGGCGTGAAAACGCTGTTCGTGGGTAGAAAATCTGGCAGCATAGTGGTGAGGGCGAAATGAACTGCGGTAAATGAATGCGTTCTTCGGGCGTCGAAATCAGCGCAGCGACGCCGGAAATACCATTGGTGCGGTTGGAAAGCGGAGCGCCGCCGGATCTGCTGTTGGCGGCGCGATTACGAAAGTGTAGCCGCCTTCGGCGGCGTTTTCAAACCGCCGGCCAAAGGCCGGCTCCTTATGCTGTAGAGGGGAATGGCCGAAAAACACAAAACCACTCCACACCCATTCATCATCTTGTAGAGGGGAATTGCCAAAAAGTGCAAAACCACTCCACACCCTTTCGCGATCCTGTGGAGGGGAACCGTCGAAAAGGGCAAAACCACTCCACACCCATTCATCATCTTGTAGAGTGGAACTGTCAAAAAACGCAAAACCACTCCACACCCATTCATCATCTTGTAGAGGGGAATGGCCGAAAAACGCAAAACCACTCCACACCGACCTGCATATCGGTAGAGTGGTTTCACGATAATTGCAAAACAAACACGATTTCAATGACACACGACGAAAAATAAAGCGGAGCGCCGCTGAAATCAGCGTTGGCGGCGCGATTACGAAAGTGTAGCCGCCTTCGGCGGCGTTTTCAAACCGCCGGCCGGAGGCCGGCACCGCCTTTTTACGATGGTGGTGGAGACCCATTTTCCTCAAACCACCATCGCTATGCGCGTGTAATCAAAATCCCTCAGCAATTTCGCCCCCGAAAGAACTACTGTCCACCACATCCACCGCAAAGCCGCCCCGTCCGTGAGTCGCCTCTTCGACGAGTTGCGTCCGTAGCAATGGCTATAAAGCGAGGCGACGAGGAGAAGCGAGCGACGAGCGGACGGGGCGGCTTTGCATAGGCGACCGGACGTGGCAGTTTTGTTCTGCTCGCCAACACCTATGCTAAAATGGAGGATAGGAGGCAACCATGCAAAAAGCTCTTTATCGCGCCTACCGTCCACAGACCTTTGACGAGGTGGTCGGCCAGGATGCTATTGTTACCGCATTGAAAAATCAGATCATGACCGGGCATATCGGCCATGCATACCTCTTTTCCGGCACACGCGGCACGGGCAAAACGTCCTGCGCCAAAATTTTTTCACGCGCGGTCAACTGCTTGGAACCGCAAGAAGGCAATCCCTGTAATGCGTGCGCTCATTGTCGTGCCATCTTGGACGAAACCACTATGGACGTCGTCGAAATGGATGCCGCCTCCAACCGCGGAATTGACGACATTCGGGAGTTAAGGGAAACCGTCATTTATCCGCCGGCACAAGTGCGTTACAAGGTCTACATCATCGACGAAGCCCATATGATCACTAAAGAAGGCTTTAATGCACTGCTCAAGATGATGGAAGAACCGCCCGCACACCTGATTTTTATTCTGGCGACGACCGAGCCGGAAAAAATTCCGCCCACTATACTGTCGCGCGTCCAACGTTATGAATTTAAGCGCATTGATGTGGAAGTTATTACGCAACGCCTTTCCTACATTGCGGAAAAGCAGGGCGTTACGATTACACCGGAAGCGTTGACCGCTCTGGCACGTGCCGCGGACGGTGCTTTGCGTGACGCGCTCTCGCTGCTCGATCAGGTGATGGCCATGGGCGATACCGATATCACGGAAGAACTGGTTGATCGTGTGCTTGGCACTGCCGGCAAGTTGTCGCTGACCGAGCTTACGCGTGATGTGTTGAATGATCGCATGACTGCAGCAATGACTCATGCCGCCTCCCTCCTTAAGGAAGGAAAAGAGGCTGCCGTACTCCTTCGGGAATGGATCGCCTATTTTCAGCAATTGTTGCTGATCAAAGGGGCCGGCAAGGAGTGGAAGGCACCTATTTCGGACATGGAACGCCGGGAAATGGAGGAGCTCGTGGCTGACATTCCCATGACGCGCCTGCTTGACTCCGTCGATCACTTGGTGGAAACCGAGGTGCTGTTGCAAAAATCCGATCACGCGGAAACGCTCTTTCTGGCCGCCGTCGCGCGACTCATCAATTATGCCTCCCCGCGCGTGCTGGAAAGCCGTATTGTCGCGCTGGAACAAAAACTGGCCATCGTGGAACGCTGGCAATCCCCGGAAAAAGCCATCCGGGATGCGCTGGAACGGTTGCAGGCGGTTGCGTCCACCGCGCCGCAGGCTACCATTCCATCGGCAAAAGAGACACCGACGTCTGCCGTTGCACCTGTCGCTCCACAGCCGGCCGGTGCATCTCGAACATCGGCGCCACCGCAACCCGCTACACCGTCAATAGCACTCAAAAGCCCGGAACAGCCGAAGGCTACACCGTCAATAGCACCCAAAAGTCCGGAACAGCCGAAGACTGCACCGCCGACAGCATCCCAAAGTCCGGAACAGCCGACAACGCCGGTGCAACCCACGACGGCTCCGCAGCCGACTACACCATCCAACTCCTTTTCGGCGGATCCCGAAGGTTGGTATCGACGCCATGAGAATGCCTGGCGCAATGTTGTGGAAAAAGAAAAAATCGTGCCCACGTTTTTTCTGGGGCGTTTTGCTAAAATAGACGTACACCAGGGCGAGACTTACGTTTCCTATGCCCGGGAAAACGAAGCAAAAGGCGCCCTCCTCAAGGGAAAAGAAGAAGAACTGTCCGCCGCATTTTCCCGTTTTGCCGGGGAAACGATCCGCCTGCATCTCGGCGAAGAATCACCGGCAAGGCGACCTTCGAGCAGCACAACCGGGTCGACACAATTAAAGGATTTGACGAGCTTGTCGACGCAACCTAAGAACGGGACACAACCTGAGGGCAGGAAGCAACCTAAGGATGGGACGCAACCTGAGGACAGGAAGAAATCCAAGGACGGGATGAGCACGTCGACAAAAACGACAACTGTACCAACGACTGCCGTTCCAACAACGCCTCCCTCAGCAAGCGCGATAGACAAAGGAAGCGTGCCGACGAATTTGTCCGGCGATGCGGACCCGGCGTCGGAAGCGGAAGACTGGACATGGCAGGAATTACAACGTACCATCCCCAAAGAAATACTCAAAAAGATGGAATAAGGAGGAGACATGAAGGGATTCAAAGGACCGCGCAGCGGCAACAATATGAACAATATGATGAAGAAGATGCAGCGCCTGCAGCGTCAGATGGAAGAGACGCAGCAGAAGATCGACGCAACCGAAATCGAGACCAGTGCCGGCGGCGGTGTCGTTAAAGTCAAAATGAACGGAAAACATGAGCTGTTAGAGCTTGTGATTGATCCAGAAGTCGTGGATCCCGAAGATACAGAAATGTTGGCCGATCTCGTCATGGTTGCCGTGAATGATGCAATTCAGCAGGCGACAGCGCTTAACGAATCGGAGATGGGACGCCTAACGGGCGGGATGAACATTCCGGGACTCTAATATTCTGAACTCTACTCATTCGGGACATTACCATCCCGAACGCGAATAAAGGAGGGGATATGAACGAATTTCCGGCGTCCGTAGAGGTGCTGATCGAACGCTTTCGTCAGCAACCTACCATTGGGAAAAAGACGGCACAACGTCTGGCGTTGCATGCCCTGAAAGATCCGGCCGCCACACGCGCCTTTGCCCGCGCCCTTTTGGACGTGACGGAGAAGGTGCACCGCTGTCGCATTTGTGGCAATATCACCGAAGAGGCGATTTGCCCCATTTGCGCGTCCACGAAACGCGACCATTCCGTGATCACGGTTGTCGAAGACGTCACCAATCTGTTGGCCATTGAGCGCGGCGCCGCCTATTTCGGCACCTACCATGTGCTGGACGGCCTGCTATCGCCCATGGATCAGCGAGGACCGGAAGATATCGGCGTACACCGCCTGCTACAGCGCATTAAAGACTCCATGAACAGTTCTACGCCGGTAAAAGAGGTCATTCTGGCTCTTTCGCCTACGGTGGAAGGGGAGACCACCATGCTCTTTCTGGCGGATCAGCTGGAAGCATATCCTGTGCGCGTAAGCCGCATTGCCAGTGGCATTCCCGTTGGCGGTTCACTCGAATATTATGACGAATTAACGCTTGCTCGCGCCATGCAAGATCGTCGCGCGATGAACGACCGCTAAGGTGAAGAACCTCCGCGGTGTTTTTTCGCCGACCATCATGCGCCGTCGCGCGATGAACGACCGTTGACATAACGTAACGAACGCGTCAGCACGTGTTACGAAAGGCCTCGGCAGCACAGTCCGACGGAACGCACGGCCTTATTTCCGACCGGCAAATGCTCGGGCGCACGTGACCAACCAGGAAAAAATGGCCTGCTGAGCATCATCTTTGGCAGCCATCATTTCCGGATGCCATTGAACGGCGAGAAATGCAGGCATTTCCGAACATTCCAATGCCTCAATCACGCCGTCTTTTGTTTGCGCACTGACAGAAAGAGACGGCGCGACGTCTTTCACTGCCTGATGATGAAAGGAATTCACCCAGACGCTTTCACCGAATAGATCTGCAAGAAGCGAATGTGGCCGAATTTCCAGCGCATGCACGCCATATTCCCGTGGCACGTTCTCATTGCTGTGATATAGTGAAGAAGGTTTTTGCGTAGGCAAATCCTGATAGAGCGTTCCGCCGAAGGCAATGTTGAGAAGCTGCATTCCGCGGCAAACGCCAAGCATGGGAAGATTCCGTTTCTTTGCCAATCGGGCGAGGGCGGCTTCGTGTTGATCCTGCTCGGGAACAACGGGACCGCAGGTCTTTTCGGTGCTTTCGCCATAGAGTGGCGTATAGAGATCCGCACCGCCACAAAAAACGATGCCGTCGAGCACGTCGAGAAGCGCTTCGCGCTCTTCTTCCGTTTCTAGCGTCGGCAACAGGACAGGCGTTGCCCCGGCAGCCGAAACCGCGCACACAAAATCATCTGTGCAGACGTGATAGCTTTGACCGGGAACGCCCATGTGTAACATGGCGCCAAGCTTATCGTTGTGGGTGTAGGTCGTACTAAGACCGATAATGGGCTTCATAGCAGACTCCTTTTCGCTTTTTTTTCATTGTAGCCCGTTACAACCGACCCTCGCAAGCTTTGCGGGAAGCATGCCTCCAGAAACAGCAGGCTTGTCACACAACGCGGCGGGGAAAAGCGAACCGGCGTTGCGTCTCATCGAAAACGTGATCGCCAACCATTGGCACGTTCTGCCAAGCATATTTGTCATAATCTGCGCAAGCTGCGCAGAAGGAGGAAGAATGAAGGCGCAGTCCGTATTGGAAGTGAATACGACGAAAATTCGCGAAAATCTGTTGGCGATGTGTAAGGACCATCCGCAATCGATTTTCGGCGTCGTCAAGGCAGATGCCTATGGCCTGGGCGCGGTGCGCGTAGCACAGGCAATTCGCAATGAGGTTGCCGGCTTTTGTGTCGCCACCGTCTCGGAAGCGTTCAGCTTGCGTCAGACGATAGGCAATAAGCCGATTCTTCTGTTTGGCTACACCGATCCGGACGATCGTCCTGAACTCATTCGGATGGGCATTCGTCCCGCCATTTCGACTTTGGCGGATGCCGAGGCATGGAATCGGGAAGCGGAGAAATTGGGCATTTGTGCACCGATTCATATTGCTCTGGACACGGGTCATCGCCGCATCGGTTTTCTGACGGAAAGCGATGAAGCCTTTGCGGACATTTGTGCCGTAGCCAAGCTTCCGCATCTGCGCATTGAGGGGCTCTTTTCTCACTTTGCGACGGCGGATGAAGTACCGTTTCCGCATCCCTTTGCCCGCGAGCAACTTTCCCGTTTTCGGCGGATGGCTGAACGTCTCAAAGCGGCAGGAATTTCAATTCCCTTTCGTCATATTGCCAACGACGCCGGTCTTCTCTTCTTCCCGGACGAAGAACTGTTTGATGCGGCGCGGCTGGGCGTTTGTCTCTATGGACACTATCCTTCCATTGAAAGCGAAGCGGCTTGTGCCATCGATTTGCAAATTCCGTATCGCTGGACGGCACCTATTTCCCGTGTGAAATGGATGGACGAAAACGAGAGCGTGGGTTACGGGCGGACGTGGTTCAGCAAGCGCAAAACTAAGGTGGCCACCGTGCAGGTCGGCTATGCAGACGGCTATCCGCGCATTCTTTCCGGCCGCGCCATGATGCTGGTGAAAGGTGTCGCCTGTCCGGTCATCGGGCGCATTTGCATGGATCAGCTGATGCTGGATGTGACCGACGCACCGCCGGTTGACGTGGGCGATCGGGTGCTCGTGATGGGGGCTTCCGATTGGGAACACACGGATTCTCGCCGAATTCGCGAAGAAAGCGAGCGTGCGTTTTCCGCGCTTTTCGGAGACGAAAGCGCGTCGATAGCAGCGGGAAAGACGACAACAACCGACGACACCAAAATGGCGAGTGCTACGACCACTGCGGCGGAACGTAACGATACGAAGCTTTCCCCGGCAAGGGAAAATCGCTGGGGCATTTCCGCCGACAGTTTGGCCTATCGCGCCGAAACCATTTCGTATGAATTATTGACTGCCATCGCATCACGTGTGTATCGCGTGGAAGTGAAATAGAAAAGGACAGGCGCGCGACGAATCGTTGAACATCCTTCTTCGAACGTCTAAAGCGCAACGTGCAAAACTTCACCTCAAAAGCAATAAAAATCTCACAGAAAGGAAGGAAAAATGGAAGAAAAGTTCCTCACGCCGAAACGAAAACTCGTCGTCACTATGCTCCTGTTTAGCACTTTGGGGCTGTTTCGACACGGAATTCTTTTTCCTTCCAGTGTAGTCGTATTATTTCGCGCCTTGATCGGATCCCTTTTTCTGGCGGTGTTATTCGCCTTTGGCCGGCTGTCTTTCTCATCGGCGGTCATGAAATATAAAAATCGCATCCTTTTGGCCGGAATCATTACGGCGGCGGACTGGATTCTGCTCTTTGAGGCTTACCGATATACGACCGTGGCCATCGCTACGATGTGCTATTGTATGTCTTCGCTGATGTTTATGTTGGCTTCGCCCTTTTTCTTTGGCGATAAGATCACGATGCGCAAAGGAGTGGCCATGGGTGGCGCTATTTTCGGGATGCTCTTCGTCTCGGGCGTGATCAACGGTGAGCTGAAAGGCGGTCTCGGCATTGCTTTGGCATTGATGGGCGCAGTGTGCTATGCCGGGGTCATGGGCATCGGGAAAAGTCTGAAAGGAGTGGACGGGGCAAGCCTCGCGCTTATGGAATTTAGCGTCGCGACCGTCGTACTGATTCCCTATGTTTTGTTCACTGAAGACCTGACGCTTTTACAGGTGGACATGCGTTCGATCGTTTACACCTTAATACTCGGCGTGGTGCATACGGGTCTGGCCTACGCCATGTGGTTCAACGCCATTCAACATTTGCCCGCACCGACGATTTCCCTGCTGAGCTATGTCGACCCGGTTTCGGCCGTTTTTGTCTCGGCCATTTTGCTCAGCGAACCCCTGTCCCCGATCACGGCCATCGGATGTGTGATCGTGATCGCGTCGATGGTGTATAGTGAATTGGGCGGATCGGCAGGACAGGCCGAAGCAAATTTGGTCGAATCGGCAGAAGCGATGCCGATAACGAAGGCAGAAGCGATTCCAATAACGAAGGCCGAGGCAATTTCGATTGCACAGGCCGAAGCAACGCCGATAAAGCAGTCCGTCGGATCCGGAACAGTACGCTCGTCAAACGAATGGAGGAAGTGATATGGCACATAGCGCCATTGTAGGCATCAACTGGGGAGATGAAGGCAAAGGCCGTATGGTGGACCTTTTAACGGAAGACTATGATGTGGTTGTTCGCTATCAGGGCGGCGGAAATGCCGGTCATACCGTGGTCAATGAACAGGGCACGTTTGCTTTACATCTTTTGCCCTCCGGTATTTTTCGCCCGGACGTGATCAACATTCTCGGCAACGGGGTTGCCGTGGATTGCGAAAACCTCTGGAAGGAAATGCAGGAAGTGGAGAAGAAGGGCGTAAAATTGTTGCCCCCGCATTTTCAGATTTCCGAACGGGCGTCTCTCGTCTTGCCCTGGCATCGTGAGCTGGACGCTCTGGAAGAAGCGCGTCTTGCCGATCAGAAATTCGGCTCGACCAAACAGGGGATTGCGCCATTCTATGCAGATAAAGCCGCGAAAAAAACCATCCTTGCCGGCGAACTTTTGCATCCTGCGTATCTGCGTGCCCATGTGGAACAGCTGGTGGAATGGAAAAATCTTACGCTGACGAAGGTCTACGGTGCGAAACCGACCACCACCGAGGAGGTTCTTGCCTGGCTGGATCAGTATGGGACGCCGCTAAAGCCCTACATCGGCAACACGGCGAAGGTTCTGCGTGAGGCGGATCGTGCCGGAAAGCGCATTCTTTTTGAAGCGCAGTTAGGCGCCCTTCGCGATCTTGATTTAGGCATTCATCCGTACACCACTTCGTCCAATGCTCTCGCTGCCTATGCACCGGTCGGATCCGGTTATCCCGGTGTGAAATTGGACAACGTCATCGGGGTGGTGAAGGCCTATTCCAGCTGTGTCGGGGAAGGCCCTTTCACCTGTGAGTGGTTTGGAGAAGAAGCCGAAGCGCTTCGCAAGGCCGGCAACGAATACGGCGCAAAAACCGGACGTCCGCGTCGTGTCGGACCCATCGACCTTGTCGCTACGCGCTACGGCGTGCAGGCTCAAGGTGCAACCACCCTGGCCTTAACAAAACTGGATGTCCTCAGCTATCTTTCCGAAATTCCCGTCGTCGTGCGCTACACCGTGGATGGCGAGGAGACCGACGAGTTCCCGTTCCCGGCTTGTCTGGAAGAAGCAAAACCGGTGGAAATCACGCTTCCCGGCTGGAAACAGGATATTTCCTCCTGCCGTACCTGGGATGCCCTGCCAAAAGAGGCCAAGGACTACGTCCTCTATCTTGAACAAGCACTCGATTGCCCGATTCACTATGTTTCCGTCGGCCCCGAGCGCGACGCGATCATTTTGCGATAAGCATTTTCACACAAGACCCCTCGTTTTTTGCAGGGGTCTTGTGCATTTTCCGCCTTTCCTCTGTCTTGCGCACCATGAATGACCATGGTATAATGTCCCCGTTGTACGGATCATTAGCTCAGTTGGTTAGAGCGCCACGTTCACATCGTGGAGGTCGTCGGTTCGAGTCCAACATGGTCCAAAACCACCTTTGCCCGCTTCGTTGAAATTCCAACGGAATGGGCATTTTTCATTTTGAATGGAAACAGGAAAGGAAGGGTATACTATTATCAGCGCCGGGAATGGGAATCCTTTCCACCGGGCGTAAGTCAAGATGTGGGAGCGCCGGTTGTTATACGAGAAACTTCCGAAAGCGCCGAAGATACCAAGTAATTAGAAACAGAAAGAGAGCAAACATGACTAATGATTTTATGCGCGAAGCAAAAGAAAAAATGGATGAGGCGGCAAAACGTGCCGGTGAGATGAAAGACGATGTGGAGAAAAAAGTCGGCGAAATGGGCGAACGTGCTCAAAAAGCCGGAAAAGACGCCGGAAAGAAAGCGGAACAAACAGCTGAAGATCTGAAAGAAAAAGCGAAGGAAGGCGTGGATAGCGCTAAGGATTTCTTGGGCGGAATTGGGAAGTAGGCGAGCCCGCTCTTCCCTTTCATTAATGCGTAAGGGCATAGTCAAAAAGCGGCGGGTGGTTCCGTCGCTTTTTTGCGCATGAGTATTTGTCAATTCGCATGCGATTCCATTATCCGGATCTAAAGAATGTGTGCTATATTCTAATGGCGGAGATGTTCATGGCATCAGTAAAAAGGAAAAATAATAACGGAGGAGGCAATCATGAAGACGGCAAAAAAACGGTTTTTCTCGATACTTTTCGTTCTTGCTCTTGCCCTTAGCTTTCTGACCGCAGGGGAAGTTCTTGCGGATGAAGCCACGGGAAAAGTGACAACGACACAAGCCGAAAAAGAAGAAACGAAAGCGACCACAGACGGCACTATGGCGCAGGATGTGGGGGGGGTCTCACTAAACAATAAAGCGCAACGAGCCCCGGTAGCGCAAGATAAGGTGTATTTTGAGATTTTACCGGAAATTCTTCTGTATGATGATTATTCAGGTACGCCGGATATGCCTAAATTGTTAACACCGGACTCAGCGATTGGCATTTGGCGTGATACTATGGTTTTTGGCGGTCCACTGAAAAACGCAGCAAAGACAACTTGGGAAAATGTGTATTTTAACGTCTATAATGAGGACGGAACCCTTAATGTGAGAACGAATGGCACGATTGGTGATCATGGGCGTTGGAGTGGAACCAAATATCTTGGTCCCTTCGAAAAAGGAAAAAAGTACACGATTGAGGTCGACGTGTCTACGCTTCCTCCGTATTATTATTCCTGGTTTACACAAAAAACTACAGGCGGTTATCCTGAATATCCCTTAACCGTAAATAATATGGTAAACAATATGTCCGGTGGTATAAAAGCGTTTTATGACGGAAACGGGACAGAAACATATGCGGTAACGCGTTTTCACATGGAAATGGTTAGTATCGCATTTGTCAAAAATGAGGATGTCGGTAAAAATCAATTTATATTAGATGGTGAAGGCAAGGTAACCGGTCGAAATCCTCAATATTTAGAGGGGAAGGATTACCTTCTTAAGACGATTGAAAAGGATCATAAGCTGCCTACGCTTACCGAAGCAGAAAAGGAAAAGCTTGCCGATGAAGGCAATTGGCCGGTAGGGTTTTATTTTTATTATGCGCAGAAAGGTAAGCCGGATTTAAAATTGCCTCTGCGCGCTATTCCTCCAATGGCGCCTGAATATGGATTTTTGCGATCCTGGAATGATTCCAATGGAATTAATACCAATTTTAAATTCAATTCCTCTAGTATCTATACGCTCGTCTTGGAACAACGTATTCCGGTCGTGCGTTTCTATCAAAACGAAGGCAGCGAACAGGAAGCAGACAATACGCTCTTAGACACGCGTCAGGTATACTATAAGCATTCTTTAGCGGATAATTGCTTATCCAATGGTACGTGTTTGCCAAAGGACTTGCCGGATAACCCGAAACGCGAAGGCCTGCTCTTTTCCGGATGGAATACGAAACCCGACGGAACGGGAGAAACCTTTACTGCAAATTCGACGGTCAAAGCGGACATGAAGGTCTATGCACAGTGGAAGAAGCCCGATACACCGACACCAAAGCCGGATCCCAAGCCCTCCACCCCGATCCTTCGCATCGTAAAGATCGACGGCGACGGCAACCGGATTCCGCTGCCCGTAACGTTTAAGATTACGGACAAGATGATCTCCTCCATCAACCGCGTGGTCACGACGGATAAATCGGGAGAAGCAAGGGTGGAATTCCTCTCAACGGGCGATTATTCCTTACAGGAAATTAAGACCCCAGAAGGCTATATCCCACTGGATAAGCCGCTCTCCTTCTCCGTTAAGGATGGGCGTGTCCGCTACGAGAATCAAATCGTTCGTACCATCTACGTCAAGAACGACAAAAAGACGGAAGAACCGGAAACACCGGATGTCATCAAACCTATCGATGACCCGACACGGCAGGATATCGCCGCTACGATTTCCAAAACGTATTTCGGCGATGCCAGAAAAGTGATCCTTGTGCAGAATATGGCCTATGCCGATTCCATGAGTGCCATGAACGTCTCCCAGGGAAACATCCCGATTCTGTATACGCAGAAGGATGAACTCTTCGCCGTGACGAAGCAGGAAATTCTTCGTACCGAGCGTGACGAGATTATCGTCATGGGTGGCCCGGGAACCATCTCGGAAAAGGTCATTGACGAGCTTAAGGCCATGACGAATGCAAAGATCACGCGCGTGGGCGGCATTGATCGCTTTGAGGTGAACAAGAATTCCGCAGCGTATCTGCCGGAGAGCACGAATGCGGTGATTGCAAACGGTATGATCTATACGGATGCCCTTTCGTCGGTACCGTATGCGCATCAGTGGAAGGCGCCGATTCTTCTGGTACGTGAGGATCGTGTTCCCGAGTTTGTGGCGGATGTCCTAAAGGCACGCATTCGCGATGCCGTGATCAGCGGCGGCGAAGGAACGATCGCTCCCGAGACGAAACAGGCGATTGAAGCCATGATTGGTAAAACCGTATCTCGTGTGGACGGTGCGGATCGTTATGTGGTCTCGGCAAAGATGGCGGAGATGGTGATGAATCCGACACGCGCGATAATTACGAGTGGAGAGAAGTGGTCGGATGCGTTGGTCGCCGGTCCGGTAGCGCAGAAGCTGAATGCGCCGGTACTCCTAACGAAACAGGCGAATCTGCCGATGCCGATTGATGCCTATCTCAATACGCATACCGATCTTGAGCAGATTCTCATTGTTGGCGGACCGGCTTCGGTGGGAGAGAGTGTGCGCAATGCGGTGAAGGCGATTTTCCCGGTGAAGTAGAGAAAAAGTTGGTAAAAAGTCAGGACGCCGATTTTCCTGGTGAAGTAGGGGAAAGCAGATAACGATAGGATAAATTTACGGTGAACAGATGGGTGAATACGGCTTGAGGATGTTCAAAGGCAATTCGGATCAAGGGTATCCGCCTTAAGGTTGGAAAAGAAAGGCAGCGACAGGTTTACCTGTCGCTGCCTTGTTGTTTAGGGTATGTTGTTGTTTCTAACGCTGTCTTGACAGGCTCTTTTCCATCTGTTATTATTCCCTGAGTACGGACCATTAGCTCAGTTGGTTAGAGCGCCACGTTGACATCGTGGAGGTCGCTGGTTCGACTCCAGTGTGGTCCAAAGCCATTTTTGCCCGCTTCGTTGAAATTCCAACGGAACGGGCATTTTCAATTTCTGTAAATGTGCCGACAACAGCGGTATGCCCTCTGTAACCAAGTAAATAGCTATTCCGGAAACACTCCGTTTTGCCACCGCGCTGCCAATATTGATTTCAGCGGCACTCAGCATATCAACGGCACCCTTCACGTTGATTTCGGCGGTGTTTCGCATTGTGCAATCGCGTCGCCAATACTGATTCCAGCGGTGCTCCGGTGACCCTGGGTTAGGATAGTTTTATTTTTTTACCAAGATCAAAAAATGGTGTTCGACCCTGGCTGGAAAAACCTTTTGCTCTTTGATAGGGTTCGATATAGCATACCTGACCCTGGCTGTCACACACTATTTTCTGCAGCCAGGGTTTGCCGGGAGAGAAGAAACCCTGGCTATGAAATTTCGTTTTGTTCAGCCAGGGTTGGGAAGCACCGGATCGTCCCTGGCTGTCAAACTTTTTTTCTTTTAGCCAGGGTTTCGCCGCAAAGATCGACCCTGGCTGGCGCACACTATTTTCTTTAGCCAGGGCTTGTTGGAAGAAAAAGACCCTGGCTATAATATTTCATTTTACTCAGCCAGGGCTGGGAACTACCTGATCGTCCCTGGCTGTCAAACTTTTTTTCTGTTAGCCAGGGTTACGCCGAAAAAATCAGCCCTGGCTATTAAATGACTTTATCGTCAGCCAGGGTTTGACCGAGAAAAATGACCCTGGCAAAGGACTGTAGTTTTGTCCAGCCAGGGTCATACGGGTTTTTTCTTCGCGACAGGGAAGCGTATGTCTGAAAATGCGGAAAGCAAAAAAAGACACAATCTCTTGCCTCTGTTTTCAACGCACAGAAGGAGCGCCGCTGGTTCCGCCGTTGGCGGCGCATTTGCAGAAGGGAGCGCCACTTGTCCCGCCGTTGGCGGCGAGTTTGCAGAAGGGAGCGCCGCTTGTCCCGCCGTTGGCGGCGAGTTTGCAGAAGGGAGCGCCGCTTGCCCCGCCGTTAGCGGCGCGTTTGCAAAAGGCAACCAGAGACGATCCGCTTTCCAACAGCAGTGCTAAAAAAGTCACATATCTGTCACATCCCTTGCAAATTCGTACCATCCGCGAGACGCCTCTTCGACGAGTCACGACAGTATAAGTATAATGGAAAGCGAAGTGACGAGGAGAGTGTGCGCCGAGCGGATGTGCACGAATTTGCCGGGCGAAGCAAAGGACGTGCGCCGAGTGGATGTGCACGAATTTGCCGGGCGAAGCAAAGGGCGTGCGCCGAGCGGATGTGTACGAATTTGCAGGGCGAAACGCTGAGCGGACATATGCGAATTTGCGGAGAAAAAACCGAACGGACGTGTGCGAGCGTACAGACCGAAACGCCCAGCAAACGTGTATGCATTTGTAGAGCAAGGCGCTGAATCGTCGAAAGAATTACAAAGAACCTACCATCACGAACCGGGGGAGAATACAAATGAAAGCAAAAAAGAAACTACTTGCCTTGGGTCTTGCCCTCAGCATGCTTGTCGGCTGTGGAAGCGGAACCGTCGGCGAATCCAATAGTGGAGAGTCCAATAATAAGGAAGGGCAGGCGTCCTCAGAAATAGGAACGTCACAAGCACAGAGTGGCCAGGGAATGCTGACGAAAGAGGAACTGCAAAAGATGCCGTTTTTAGACGAAGGAACGTGGATTACCGGTAAAAACGGCGAAAAATGGTACAAAAACAAAGGGACCTTCTATGATGCCTTTGATACGGTCATTCAGCTGACCGGCTATACCAAGGACGAAGAAACGTTTAAGCAGGCGTTTGCGCTCTGCCAAAGCGAATATCAGCGTCTGCATAAACTTTTTGACAACTATCATGAATACGACGGTGTGACCAATTTGATGACTCTGAATCGCATGGCTTCCAAAGCGCCGGTAAAGGTGGAAGAGGAATTGTTTTCTCTCCTTCGGTTCAGCAGGGACAATTACGACAAAACATTGGGCAAAGTTAACATCGCCATGGGCAAGCCCCTTGCGATTTGGCATGATCTGCGCGAGACAGTCACCGTGCAAACCGAGCACGACTCAGCCGGAGCGGGCAAAACGATCGCCCTTCCTACTAAGGAGGCATTGGAGGAAGCCAATCGTCACAGCAATCTCGACGATCTTGTTTTGGATGAAGCGAATAGGACGGTACAGATTCGTGACCCCGAATTGCAGCTGGATGCCGGTGCCGTCGCAAAAGGCTATGCGACGGAATTGGTGGCCAGAAAGTTGAAGGCCGCAGGCTTGGAGCACGGGATCATCAGCGCCGGCGGGAACATTAAAACGATTGGAACTCCCGTCGACGATCGCACGCAGTGGAAGGTGGGCATTATGCATCCGCGGCCGGAACAGAAGGATGTCTTGGCGACCGTTCTGGTATCCGGCGATACAGCGATGGTGACTTCCGGAGACTATCAACGCTACTTCGAGCTGGACGGGGTGCGTTACGCCCATATCATTGACCCGGAAACCCTCTTTCCGGCAAAACGGTATGCGTCCGTCAGCATCCGCACAGCGGATTCCGGTTTGGCAGACTACCTTTCAACGGCGTTCTTCATTGCCGATGAAAACGAAGCACAGCAGATTTTGGCACATTATAGGGATGCCGGTGTTGACGTGATCTGGGTGGACCAACAAATGAACGTTACGGCAACACCGGAAATTCTGCCTGATAT
The DNA here is from genome assembly GCF_900059565.1 of Murdochiella massiliensis. Classification (GTDB taxonomy): domain Bacteria; phylum Bacillota; class Clostridia; order Tissierellales; family Peptoniphilaceae; genus Murdochiella; species Murdochiella massiliensis. The sequence continues at coordinate 709,949 of NZ_FIZW01000002.1, read as the reverse complement.
TGAGCTGGTTCCGTAAGCGGCCTGCGAAGCGCCTCCTGGCGCTCCAACTGCTGTGCTGTGTCGCTCGGCCCCGTAACTCGCACCGTTGCTCGTAGCGTTACGGCCTAAACTTAACATAACCTTAACCGAATGCATGGTATGGGCTTAACCTTCCCCTCTTATCCTATGGACGGTACACAGAAATAGGAAAACAACAAGGATAAGAAAAGAAGAGGTGGTAGACAATGAAATCGACCATAAAAAAAGTATTCGGTGTGGTATTGGCGCTTGCCTTAGTCGTCACATTGGCGGCATGCGGCGGCAATGACAAGAAGGATAACAGTTCGGCTCCGGCGTCGGAAAGCGTCGCAGCGGAGAAATCGGAAGATACGGAAGCGTCTTCAGAAACCTCCGAAGCGGCCAAAGACGGGGAAGTAGATCCCAGCTTAAAGGGACAGATCAGTGCTTCGGGCTCCTCGGCATTAAAGCCGTTGGCGGATAAAGCAGCGGAAGCCTTCATGGCGAAAGCAAGCGGCGTGGCCATTACCGTGAATGCCGGCGGTTCGGGTCAGGGATTGAAAGACGTTGCGGCCGGCACCGTCACGCTTGGTATGTCTGATGTTTTTGCAGAGGAGAAACTGGAAGCCGATCAGGCAAAAGATCTTGTGGATCACAAAGTCTGCATCATCACGATGGCCCCGATCGTCAACGAAAAGAACACAGTGGGCGATTTGACCCAGCAGCAGATGATCGACATCTTCTCCGGCAAAGTCACGAACTGGAAAGAAGTTGGCGGCGCTGACCTGCCCATCATGCTGATTACGCGTCCTTCATCTTCAGGTACTCGCGCACTGTTCACGAAGTTCGCATTGAACGGCACGGAAGAGACCATGGGATCCATGGAAACGGACAACTCCGGCGAGCTGCTCCAGAGCGTCAAACAAAACGAAGGTGCAATCGGCTACGTTGCACTGTCCTACCTGGTCGGTGATCAGGGCAAAGGGGTTAAAGCGGTGAAACTGGACGGCGTGGAGCCGAATCTCGAGAACACCTACAGCGGAAAATACCCGGTATGGGGCTTCGAGCATGTGTACACCAAAGGAGAAGCCACGACGCCGGCAAAAGAGTTCCTGGATTACTTCATGGGTGAGGAATTCGGCAAGAACATCGAAGAGATGGGCTACGGCGTATCGTCCAAACTTGCTCCGGAAGCGATGACCGGACATGACACGCCTTCAAAATAACGCACGTCTCCTTCCGGCATCCGTATGTCGGAGGACAAAGAACGGACAATAGGGAACGGAGGCATTGTGGAATGACAGTTTCGCAATGCCTTTTTCTTAGCTGTACTGCAAATGAGATAGGACGTGCATATGACGACGAAACAACAAGAACAGGCGACGGCAAATAGTATGCCGACGCAAAAAAGGCTGCGCACGCCTGCGGGAGAAAAGTTCAGACGAGAATGGTTGGGACGGGGATTCGTGACGCTTATGGGTCTCATCATCATCGTTATCACGATTTCCATCCTCCTGTTTCTTCTGGTGCGTGGGACGGCTTCCTTTACGCAGTTCCAACAAAGTGTGTCGGACTTTTTGACGGATGCGAACTGGGCGCCGACCGATTCCTTCAACAAACCGGGCGAAGGTTCCATTGGCGCAGCGGTATTCATTTTTGGTTCCATCATCACGTGTGGATTGGCAATTCTTCTGGCCACCCCGTTTTCACTCGGCGCGGCGATTTTTATGACGGAAATTGCGCCAAAGGCCGGGCAAAAAATCTTCCAGCCGGCCGTAGAAATCTTTGTGGGTATTCCGTCCATCGTCTATGGCTGGGTGGGCTTGACGGTGTTGGTACCTTGGATTCGCGATACCTTTAAGGCGCCGGTCGGCGGTTATTCTGTCCTTGCCGCGGTGATTGTATTGACCGTAATGATCTTTCCGACAATTACCACCTATATCACCGATACTATTCGGGGCGTGCCGGACAGCTATCGTCAGGCCGCGTACGGCATGGGCTCCACGCGCTGGCAGGTGATTAAAAACGTCGTGATACCGGCGTCCAGTACAGGAATCTATACGGGCATCATCCTCGGATTGGCGCGTGCCTTCGGGGAAGCGCTGGCGGTTTCCATGGTCATCGGTCGAACACGGCTATTTCCCCAGAGTATTCTTCACCCTACGGCGAACATCACGGGCATTCTTGCCTCCGACATGGGCAACACCATTGACGGAAGTGAAGCGAACATGGCGTTGTGGAGCCTAGCGCTTCTGCTGATGCTCATTTCCATTCTGTTCATCGTACTCATTCATTTCTTCTCCGCAAAGCAGAAAAATAAACTGGATCAGGAGCATAAAGCGATGAAGGCGGCGGAGAAAAAAGAACCCTTGTTGGAAGAGGAGGTGGCCGGATGAATGAGCGTATGCGTTCGCGTATTTCGCGGGCAAAACGAATCGATCGTCTGATGACCTTATTGTTTACCGCGATTGGCGGATTCTTTCTCGTGTTCATTTTGTTTCTTGCCGGTTATATTATCATCGGTGGACTGATGAGCTATTTCCCGGGCGTGCTTTCGTTTTCGTCCAAGGGCATCGGCAACCAGCTGTTTAATACCATTTATCTTCTGTTTCTTTCCCTGGTGTTCAGCTGTCTTGTGGGTATTCCTGCCGGCATCTATATGGCGGAATACGCGGGAAAGGGAAAAACGACTGAGTTTTTGCGTATGAGCATTGAGTCGCTTTCGTCACTGCCGTCAATTGTTATCGGCTTGTTCGGCTATCTGGCTTTCGTGCTGAGCTTCGGCGCGAGTTGGAACTTAATGGCCGGCGCGATTACGGTATCTATTCTGAGCATTCCGCTCATTACCACGTCAACAGAAGATGCCATTCGCGCCCTCCCTCCCAGCTTCGTCGAAGGTAGTATGGCGCTCGGCTCCACGCATTGGTATGCCATCGTGCACACTCTTTTACCGGCGGCGCTTCCACGCATCGGCTCAGGCATTATCCTGGCCGCCGGTCGTGTGTTCGGTGAGGCGACCGCGCTCATGTATACCGCCGGTATGTCAACGCGCATCGATTGGTCCAACTGGGATTTAACTTCCCCGTTAAATGCACTCAACCCGTTCCGTACAGGAGAAACGCTTGCCTTGCACATCTGGGTTATGCGTTCCGAAGCGGTGGATCCGAACAGCGCCAAGATTGCCAACTTCTCGGCTGCGATTTTAGTTATCGTCGTGCTGCTCTTCTCCCTTGCCGCGCGAAAAATTGTCAGCAATATTAACAAGAAACAAACGGGAAGCGAGAAGAAATAGCGCCTCGGAGCAAAACGACGTCGCAAAGGAGAGTAGAGGACTACTATGGACAACAAACAACAGCCGCTTAAATTTGAAGTTTCCAATCTGGATTTTTACTATGGCACATTCCAGGCACTCAAAGGCATTGATATGGACGTGAAGGCGAATCAGATTACCGCGTTCATCGGCCCGTCCGGATGCGGAAAATCAACGTTTTTGAAGACCATCAATCGTATGAACGACCTCATTCCTGAAACGCGTGTGGAGGGGATGCTGTGCATGGACGGAAAAGATGTCTACAAGGATATGGATGCCTTGGAATTGCGCAAGCGCGTCGGAATGGTCTTCCAACAGCCGAATCCCTTTCCAAAGAGTGTGTATGACAATGTGGCCTACGGTCCGCGAATCAACGGCATCAAAGATCGTAAGACATTGGATGAGATCGTCGAGCGCAGTCTGAAAGAGGCGGCGATTTGGGATGAGTTAAAGGATCGTCTGCATAAAAGCGCGCTGGGGCTTTCCGGCGGACAGCAACAGCGCCTTTGCATCGCACGTACTCTCGCGGTAGAACCGGAAGTCATTCTGATGGATGAGCCGACGTCCGCATTGGATCCGATTTCGACAACGAAAATCGAAGACTTGATGTTCGAGCTGAAAAAGGAATTTACGATCATTATCGTCACCCATAATATGCAACAGGCGACGCGTATTGCCGATGAAACGGGCTTCTTTTATCTGGGGGAGCTCATCGAATTCGGGGACACCGTGCAAATTTTTGAGAATCCGCGCTATGAACGCACGGAACGTTATGTTACCGGTCATTTCGGTTGATCATCGCGGCAACGGAGGAAAACTATGCGGAACAACTTTGTGAATAAATTGGAAGAGCTCAATGCCAATTTGGTAGAAATGGGCGAGATGGTCAATCAATCCCTGTCCTATGCGTTGGGAGCACTGATCAGCAAGGATAAGGAACAGATTGACTATGTTTTGCAACAGGAAGAAAAGATCAATCATTTCTCTTCCGAAATTGAACAACAGGCGTTGCTGCTTCTGCTCAAGGAACAGCCTTTGGCGCGCGACTTTCGGTTCATTTCGGCGGCGATTCGCATGAACACCGACTTGGAACGCATCGGCGATCAGGCGGAAGACATTGCCGTGTTGGTGAAGCAGATGCTGACATTCGGATATCAGGAGGCGAATCTCGGCAGCCTGACCAAAATGTCGGAAATTACGCAAACGATGGTATCCGATGCCGTACGTGCCTTCGTTGAAGGAGACAGCGCGTTGGCCTATCATGCCGCTGAGATGGACGATGAGGTGGATGCCCTCTTTATGAAGGTTCGTGAAGAGATCATTGCTGAGATTCGTGCGGAGACCATTGAAGCGAATTTGGTGATTGACTTGTTGATGATTTCCAAATATCTGGAACGCAGCGCCGATCATGCCCAAAATATCGCGGAAGCCGTGGTATACTCGATAACGGGGGCAATGGAAAAATTTAACTGACCTTTTGCCGCCCGAATTTTTTGGACGGCTTTTATGATCGTGAGGATGGCATGAAACAGGTTTATATTGTAGAAGATGATCAAAATATTCGCGAACTGATCAGCTACGCGCTCAACAATAACGGTTATAAAGCTCGTGGATTCGAGGATGCGAAAGCGCTTTATGCGGCACTCGACAGCGATGGTGCGCCCATTCTGTTTTTGCTGGATATCATGCTGGAGGGGGAAGACGGGTATTCGATTTTATCCACGATTCGCAATCGTGTCGATACCAAAGAAATTCCCGTCATCATGGTCACGGCGAAGACGAGTGAATTTGAAAAGGTGCGCGGTCTCGATATGGGCGCGGACGATTATGTCACCAAGCCGTTCGGCGTACTGGAATTGCTTAGCCGTGTGAAGGCGGTTTTACGCCGCTACGGCGACAGTGAAGAGCGTTCTCTCCTGGTGCATAACGAAATTGCGATGGATCCGAAGAAGAGGGAGACGATCGTCGGCGGAAAACCGGTTCAGCTGACCTATAAGGAATTTGAACTGCTCTACTATCTGATGAATAATCTGGACGTTGTTCTTTCGCGCGACCGCATTATGAATGCGATTTGGGGTTACGATTATGCCGGTGAAACCCGTACGGTTGACGTGCATATTCGCGCGTTACGCCAGAAACTTGGCGATGCCGGCCGGTATATCAAAACCGTGCGCAACGTCGGGTATAAACTGAGCAAAGAGGCTTAACCGGGCGGAGGATCAAGCATGAAGCGCAATATTTGGCGTCATTTTTTAGGAGCCGGCATGATTTTTGCCGGCATTTCTTCTCTTATTTGTGTCGGCCTTTTGCAGGTGATTTTACCGAAAAGCAACGTAGGCCAGCGTATTCCGCTGATCATCGGCGTCGTTGTGGTGTTGCTCATCACGGCGCTGGCGCTTTCAGCGATTTTTACGCAGCGCATCTACAACGAGAGTCTTTGCCCTTTGCGCATACTGGTGCGCTATTGGAAGGACCTGCTTTCCGGGAAGGACACGGACGGCCTTCCTGCACAGGAAGCCGAAGAGATGTTGGCAAGCCTCTTGGATACCGAAGAGGAACGCAAGAATTTTTTTCAACAGCTGGCCAATGTGCGGGAAAATGAAACGATGCGACGCCAGTTTTCCGCGAATGTCAGTCATGAACTTAAAAGTCCGTTAACGTCCATCAACGGGTATGCCGAATTGATCGCCTCGGGGATGGTGAATCCGGAAGACACCCGTCGCTTTGCCGACATTATTCATCGCGAGGGTGTTCGCCTACTCAACATGATCAACGAAATCATTCAGCTTTCTCAATTTGATACGGGCTATTCCGATTTTGACCAACGCGAAGAGGTGGATCTCCACGAGGTGCTGCGCGAAGAGATGACCTCTCTCTCTTCCATGGCCGAGGAACGCCATGTGCGCTTGGAGAGCGATGTGGTCGGGGAGGGAGAATCCGATCGCGTCGTGCTGTTCGGTAATCGGCGCCTGTTGGCGGATGTTTTGCGCAATCTGCTCAGCAATGCGATTAAATATTCCAAACCAAACGGGGGATATGTCTTGACAAAGTTGCGTCAGGATGAACACAATGTAAGCATCATTGTGGAAGATGACGGCATCGGTATTGCCCCGGAATACCAGAAGCGCGTATTTGAACGCTTTTTTACGGTGGATCCGGGCAGAACGCGCAGAGACGGCTCAGGAACGGGATTAGGTCTTTCCCTGGTCAAGCATATTGTTCAGGCGCATGAGGGAATTCTGCGCCTGGACAGCGAATGGGGAAAAGGATCACGTTTTTCGATTCTCCTGCCGCGTGACGCGCAAGAAACCGCATCCGTCACGACCGAAACGTCATCGCAAGAGAAGGATAACTAACCTTCCGACGACGAACATGGCGGAATGGACCTACCAAGGAGAGGGAATGAAAACGATTCTGATCACAGGCGGTCTGGGGCAGATCGGCACGGAACTGTCGACCTATCTGCGCCGGGCGTATGGAACGAACAACGTCATTGTCACGGATGTCGTGAAGAAGGAATCCCCCGTTGTGGAGGAGGGACCTTTTGAACAACTGGACGTGACCGACGGCAAGCGGCTGGCGGAATTGGTGGATCGCTATCATGTGGATACGGTAATGCATCTGGCGGCGTTGTTGTCGGCCGTGGCAGAGGCACATCCGCAAGCGGCGTATCGCATCAATCTCGACGGCCTTTTTCAGGTGTTGGAAGTGGCACGCGAAAAGCGATTGGCGGTCTTTACACCGAGTTCCATCGGTGCCTTCGGTGCGTCCACGCCGAAAGTGACGCCGCAGGATACCATCCAACGTCCGAGCACGATGTATGGCGTGACGAAAGTCGCAGGCGAACTCCTTTGTGATTACTATTTTCACCGCTTCGGTGTGGATACGCGCGGCGTGCGTTTTCCGGGCCTGATTTCGTATGCGGCGCTTCCGGGCGGAGGGACGACGGATTACGCAGTGGACATTTACTATGCGGCGTTGAAAGCGGGACATTATGATTGTCCCATCGCCGAAGGAACGTTGATGGATATGATGTATATTCCCGATGCGCTGCGCGCCGTGCATGAGCTGATGGAGGCGGATCCGACGAAGTTAACGCATAGAAATGCATTCAATATTGCGGCGATGAGTTTTGCGCCGGAAGACATCGCATCGGCTATTCAACAGGAGCTGCCCGCTTTTACCATGACGTATCAGGTTAATCCCACTTTACAGGCCATTGCTGATTCCTGGCCGGATAAGCTGGATGATACGGCGGCTCGTGAGGAATGGGGATGGAAGGCGCAATACGACCTGAAAACGATGACGAAAGATATGCTGAAGAATTTGCGGCCGCGTTTGGCCGAGGGAAAATAAGGACGTTTCCCGTTTGCGAAAGGAGAAGGCCTCCCGGCTTTCTGCACCTGCCGATGCGGCGTAACGTTTCTCGTGCTTGAAAGGAGCTGACCGTGAGTGTTCATGACATGGCGTATTTGCAACAAAAAATTGATGGATTAAAGGCTGATGGTCTGTATAAATCGTTCAAAGTGGTGGAAGGTCCAAATGAAGCGGAGTGCGTGATCGACGGAAAAAAGGTGATCAACCTTTCGTCCAACAATTATTTGGGGTTTGCCAATCATCCGCGTTTGAAAGAGGCGGCGATCAAAGCGATTCGCGAATACGGTGTCGGCGCCGGTGCAGTTCGCCCCATCAACGGCAACCTGCTTCTGCATGAAGAATTGGAAAAATTGCTTGCCGAGTTCAAGGAGGAGGAAGCTGTTGTCGTTTATCAATCCGGATTCAACTGCAATGCCGGAACGATCCAGGCGGCAGTAGATGAAGGCGATCTCATTATTTCGGATGAACTCAACCATGCCTCGATTATTGACGGCTGCCGTTTATCCAAGGCCAAGAAAACCGTGTTCCGTCACAGTGATATGGCGGATCTTGAGCGCGTGTTAAAAGAGCGCCGTGCGGACTACGATAAGGTGCTCATCATTACGGACGGTGTCTTTTCTATGGACGGGGACATCGCTAACTTGCCGGGCATCGTTGCTCTGGCAGAAAAGTATGATTGCATGACCTATGTCGATGATGCCCATGCCTCCGGCGTTCTGGGACGCAGCGGACGCGGCACGGTGGATCACTTCCATCTGCACGGTAAGGTGGATTTCATCATCGGTACGCTGTCCAAAGCCATCGGTGTGATCGGCGGCTACGTGGCGGGAAAGAAAGCCACGATTGAATGGCTGAAGAACCGCAGTCGTCCGTTGCTCTTTTCCACCGGCAATACACCGGCGGATACGGCAGCGATCATCGAAGCCATCAAAATGCTGATGGAAAGCGACGAATACACCGAAAAACTTTGGGCGAACGCGCGCCTGTTCAAAGAAAAACTCAATACCTTAGGTTTTGATACGGGACACAGCGAAACGCCCATCACCCCGATTATTATCGGCGACGAAGCCAAGACAGGTGAATTTTCTGCGAAACTCTTCGATGCGGGCGTATTCACCAGCCCCATCGTTTTTCCGACCGTTCCCAAGGGAACGGGCCGCGTGCGTTGCATGATTACGGCGGCGCATACGCCGGAGCAGATTACACGTGCGGTGGAGATTATCGGTCGCGTGGGCAAGGAAATGGGCATTATTTAAGCCGTCGCGTGCAAAAGTTGCGAACAAAGAAAAGGCTGTACGTCGGAAAAACCGACGTACAGCCTTTTTGCATCTGCCTTGCAGGGGAACTTATTTCAGGTTTTTGACGAACATACTGATAAAGGTTATCGTCTGCGGTTGGTAGATAATATCGACCAAGAACGCGCCGACAATCGGCACGATCATCATAGCTTTACGGGAATACCCATAGCGGTCGTTGACCGCGGTCATGTTGACGATTGCCGAAGGCGTTGCACCCAAACCGTGTCCGCAAAGACCGGCGCACATAACCGCCGCATCGTAGTCCGACCCGAGGAGACGGAAGACGATGAAGTAGGATACCAAACCAAGGAAAAGCACCTGGCAAAGTACGACGAGCAATACGCCACCGACCAGATCCGCAATTTCCCAAAGTTTCAGCGTCATTAGCGCCAAAGACAAGAACAGGTTCAACATCACCGTACCGATACCGTCCGTAAGGGCAAAATCGAAATGATAGAAGTGAAATTTCTCATTCAGGTTGCGGACGATGACGGCGACGAACATGGCACCGACGTAGGTCGGGAACGATAGATTGATCAGGCTCTTGATCCAGCCGGAAATGAGCGTACCGGCTGCCATACAGAGGATAATGACCACCACGTTTTGAATGAGCTCAAAGCTCGTGAGCTTCTCGTTACCTTCGGTGGTATTGACATTTGCGGCATCGGTCACAAAGTCTTCATTGGTCGGCTTCAGGTGATGGCGTTCAATGAGCAGACGACCGAGCGGTCCGCCCAACAGAACAGCGGAGATCAAACCGAATGTCGCTGCTGCGGCACCAACCGTTTTGGCGAGCGGGTAGCCCATTTCCACAAAATCGTTGCCATAGGACAGGGCAGCGCCGTGTCCGCCAATCATGGAGATAGCGCTTGCCAACAGAGCATACGGTGGTTCCAAGCCGGTGGCTTTGGCAATGCCGATGCCGATGCTGTTCTGGATGATGGAAATAACGCCGCAGATCAACCAGTAGATCAGCAGCAGTTTTCCGCCGCTCTTGAGCAGCTTAAAGCTCGCGCCCAGACCGACGGTCGTAAAGAATGCCAGCATAAACACGCTTTGGAACGGGTCATCGAATACAAAGGAAAAGCTTCCGGTAGTATGCCCAATCCAGGTGATGAGCATAAACAGAAAGCCGCCAACGACCGGTGCGGGAATGCAGAATTTCGCGAGGAAATGTACTTTGCGCACCAGAACGTATCCGATGAGAAGAAGGATGGCGGCTAACGCAAGGGTAAGCACGCTGTTGAGATTAATCGTAAATAAATTATCGACAACTTCGAATGTCATAATGCCTCCTTTTCTCGTTTCTATTTTGTTTCGCTTCTACAGATGCGATTTCATTGTATCATGGATTCCTATTTTCGGTGTAGGTAATCGTGTAAAAAACGAGCATCTTCCAGCGCCAAATCCGCATTGCCTGCCATTTCTTCCACATGGTGTTCAAATTCATGACGAAGCGTCTCGCGCACATGCGCTTTGAGTTCTTCGCGCCCACAGGAAGGAAATTGTTGCCGGAAGGAGCCATAGTAGAGTTCAATATGTCTTCCGAGGTTGTCACGGATATAGCGCCCCAGAACCAGTAAATCACCATGCTTAGCTTGCGGATGGATTTCTTTTTGCGGTTGAATTTGAATCTGTCCGTTTAAGTCGCGAAAGAGGAAATCCGGCAGTTCGTCGGCTAATTCGCGGACAATTTGCTCAAAATCGGCAATGGATGGAAAAGCTGATGGCGAGGGGGCGCTTCCGTCGGCAACGTAATAGGGCGCAATGGCGCGCCAGAGGGCAGAAACCGAAAAGCCGATCACCGTATAGGGGTCTCCCTCTACGCCGGATAGAAAGCCGGGCGGCATATCCTGCAGACCATAGGCTCCGGCACGATCCAGAAGCTGTGGGGTGAGGTAGGCTTGAAGCTGCGCTTCCATCTGTGGCGCATAGGGGGAAAAAGTAACATCCGCAAAAGTTTCATAGTGCAGCGAACCTTGTAGTGTCCGCAGACAGACTGCCGTAACGACAGTATGGGTCTTCCCAAAGTAGGAGCGCATCATTTGTTCCGCTTCCGCCATATTTCGTGGTTTGTTGTAGATTTCCTCATTGTGGACGACGATGGTATCGGCAGCGATATAGAGGGTATTCGCCAAAAGGGAAAATTCCTCGTCGTTTCCGCCGGCTTTTGCTTCGGCGAGCGCCCGGGCGGCGATGGCTGCGCGTTCCACCATCGGCTTTCCGACCGTCTTCGCCAACGACGTCTGCCGTATAGCCTCTTCATCGCAAGGAACGTGTTCCCGTCTCGGATGCAGAAACGCCAACAAGGCGCGCCTTCTCGGAGAGCCGCTCATCAGCACGACGTGCTCAAAAAAGCCGAGTATTCCGTTTTCCTTCGGTACGGTCGAAAACATCCTTTCCTCCTTTTTTGATCGTGATGATTTTGCCCGGATAGATTTTTCTGCTTGAAAATCCGCTCGGATGAACCTCCGGTAGGGTGGATTACTGACCGGCGGGATTTTCGGTCGGGTAGATTTCCGCTCGGAAGGAGAAATCATCACAAAGAAATCAAAATTCCGATCGTCGCGCATGCTACACTGGTAATGGATAAGTTATCTCTATGCATGACACATCAGCTGGCGGTTGGCGTTTCGTACTCGCCTGTCCTGCTTTCAGGCGACTAACGAAAGCAAAATCATCCGATGCCCTCGAGGGCATCGGATTTTTGTTTGTATTATTCGAGAACAAAGTTGCCGTGTGCAAAAACGGTCTTTTCCTCGCCATCTGCCGTAATGCCGACAATGGACAAGTCTCTTGTGCCAACCATGAAATCTTCATGGATTTGCGAGACATTGGCACCGTGCGCTTTTAATTCATCGTCGCTCATGTTCTCTCCGCCTTGGATGGTTGTCGGGTAGCTTGCCCCGAAAGCGAAATGGCAAGATGCATTTTCATCGAAGAGCGTTTCATAAAACAGCGTTTTTGAAAGGGAGATAGGGGAGTCATAGGGAACCAGTGCAATCTCGCCAAGACGCACAGCGTTTTCATCTTCCGCAAGGAGCGCCTTCAGCTTTTCCTCTCCTTTTTTGGCGGAATAGGATGTCACGGCACCGTCCTTAAAGTGCAAGGTGAAGTCTTCAATCAGGCTGCCGTTATAGGACAGCGGTCGAGTGGCCACGAGTGTTCCATCTACCCCTTCGCGATGCGGCATCGTGAACACTTCCTCGGTGGGCATATTGGGAACAAACGCTGTTCCGCGGTTATCCTTGGACGTCGCGGCGCACCAGATGTGTCCTTCCGGAAGACGAACAACAAGGTCGGTTCCGTTTTCCGCTCGATAGTGCAGCCGTTCAAAACGATAGTGATTTAAACGATCTGCGCGCTCTTGCAGACGCTTGAGATGCGCCTGCCAAGCGGCCACAGGATCTTCCTCGTTAAGGCGCATGACGGAAAAAATCTGTTCCCAGAGGCGATGGATCGCCTCTTTGGCCTCCGTTGCATCGGGATAGACTTTTTTCGCCCACGCTGCACTGGGAACGGCAACGATGCACCATGAGACCTCATCGTTCATGGTGTAATGCCGCAAAGGTTTAAATTTCTTATTTACCGCCGTCGAAGCACGCTGTACACGGTCATGATCCACGCCGGCAAGCGCTTCCGGATCAGAGGAAATCAAATGGATCATGTGCACCCCTTTTTGACAATAGTATTCACGTTTGTCGTACAGAAAATCGGGCACGTTGTCCAACACATCGAGAGAAGCATTTTCCAAGCGCAGTCGGCTAAGCGCATCATCCTGCCAATCCACGACAACTTCGCTTGCCCCCGCTTCGTAGGCATACCTCACAACGAGACGCACAAAATCTGCCACTTCGATGGCACCCGTGATCAATACAGGCACACCCGGCTGGACATTGGATCCGACTTCCACAATAAGACGCGCATAGGCATCGAGACGTTGATCGTTGACGTTCATGATTCCTCCTTGTGATGTTTGATGAGTGATGTTTGGTGATTTTTTGTTAAAACGAAAGTGTTTTCTCCCTGAGGGCTTGCTTTATCCTTTTCCGGCGCGCATCCTTTTCCAATGCGTGGAAAAAGAAAATAGGGTAGCATAATAACGAATATCGTTGATATCGCTATCGTTATTATAACGGAATCCCGTTGGAAAGGAGAAACGATGGAAAAGAGTGTATCTCGCGCGGAGGTGCCGGTCGAAGAGACTTGGGATCTTCGTCCGATTTTTGAAACCGAAGAAGCCTTTGAAGCGGCATTTACAAAAGCAGAGCAAGAGGCTGATGCGTTTGTGGCGCGTTATGATGGCAAATGGACGTCGGCAAAGCAGGTGAATGAAGCGTTGACGGCGTATGCGAACCTGTTTGCACAAGTGGAACGTGTAGAGGCCTATGCCTCCCTGCAAGTGGAGGAGGATACCTCCAATAAGACCAATGCGCAACGGGAGGCACACACTGCGTCGCGTCTCGCCATCCTCGGCAAGAAGCTGGCGTTTGTTCCGATCACGCTTGCCCATATGGAAGAAGGCATACGGGAAGAAGCGGCTCGTCTCATGCCCGAGCATGCGCGCTATCTTGCGCGCCTCGCAAAAGACAAGGCACATTTTCTCTCGCCGGAAACCGAAGCAGCCTTGGCGGCTATGGCACCGACTCTTGCGGCGCCGGAACAGATTTATGCGGACAGTAAATTCGGCGACACCGTTTTTCCGCCATTTACTGTGAATGGCAAAACCGTCCAGATGACCTACAATACCTTTGAAAATCGCTATGAAACGGAGACGGATCATGCCCTGCGCCATCGGGCGGCGGAAGTCTTTTACGGGGAACTTTCCCGTCATCGTCATGTCACGGCCTCGGCGTATAACGCCCGTGTTCAGCAGGAGAAAATCGAAGCGGATCTGCGCGGTTACGATTCCGTATTTTCCTTCCTTCTCGCCGATCAGGAGGTGCCGCGTGAGCTATACGACCGTCAGATCGACATCATCATGCAGGATCTTGCGCCCATTATGCAGAAGTATGCGCGTCTGTTACAGAGCGTTTATAACTTGCCTTCCATGACGAGCTACGATCTCAAGTTGGAGCTGGACCCTACATTTGTTTCTCACGTCTCGTATGAGGAAGCGGCGACGTACATTAAAGATGGCCTTTCCATTTTGGGCGAAGACTATGTGAAGATGCTTTCGCAGGCCTTCAACGAGCGGTGGATTGATTATGCCGAAAATCAGGGCAAGTGTACCGGTGCCTTCTGTGCCGATGTTTACGGCGTCCATCCCTATATTCTTACCAGTTTCAATTACCGCATGGATGAAGTGGCGACGCTTGCCCACGAACTGGGCCATGCCGGCCAAAGCGTGCTCACCTGTGCGGCGCAGCCCTATCTGAATAAGGAAATGTCGCTTTACATGGTGGAGTCGCCATCGACCACCAATGAGCTCATCATGGAAAATTATTTGCTCCAAAAAGCCGGCAACAATAAGCGTGAACGTCGATGGGTGCTCTCACAAATGCTTTCCAAGACCTATTATCACAACTTTGTGACGCATCTTTTGGAGGCAACCTACCAGCGTGAAGTCTATCGTATCGTGGATCGGGGTGGTTCCGTCGATGCAGACGATCTTTCCGGCATCTATCGCGACGTCTTGACACGCTTCTGGGGGGATGCGGTGGAAATCAAAGACGGCTCTACGCTCACCTGGATGCGCCAACCGCACTACTACAACGGCCTTTATTCCTATACCTATTCCGCCGGCCTTACCGTCGGCACCCAGATGGCGCTTCGGCTGATGGCGTCCTCGGGAGCGAATGGAAAAGGCGATGCCGCGTCCGGAAAGGCCGGCAGCTCGGATCGAAATAAGGTTGGACGGAACGACCGTGCAACGGGTGAGGAGCATGTCGGTGGCTCGGATCGTCAAGCGGTCATCGCGGATAGCAATGCTGCCGGACTGCATGACCATGGGGTTGACCAGAATTCTGCCGGTAGCGCGGAGAGCCAGGCGGTCGTCAATGCTTGGCGTTCCTTCCTCGCCGCCGGCGGATCGTTAGATCCCATTGCCCAAGCCGCGCTCGTCGGCGTGGACATCACCACCGATAAGCCGCTGAAAGACACAATTGCGTATATCGGCTCCATCGTGGATGAATTGGTGGAATTAAGCTGAGAAGGTCAAGCCTTTTATGTCCAAGTCCGTTCGCTGAGCAAAGCGGCCTTGTGAGTTGACCGCTCGCTTCTCATGTTCGGGAAGGCCGCCTCGTCCAGGCAAAGCCGTCCCGTCCGCTCGTCGCTCGCTTCTCCTCGTCCAGGCAAAGCCACCTCGTCCGCTTGTCGCTCGCTTCTCCTCGTCGCCTCGCTGTATCGCCTATTGCAACTGTCGCGACTCGTCGAAGAGGCGACTCGCGGACGAGGTGGCTTTTGAGGATGTGGTGGGACAGAGTTTTTTTTTGGAGGCGACATTGCTGAGGAGCTTTTTGTATACGTATGTAGCGATGGTGGTGGTTTGCTGAAATGGGGATTCTACCACCATCGTTTATGATTTTATCGATGGTGGCTGTTTACCAAAACTGCTGCACTACCACCACTTCTTGCGATATTAGCGATTGTGGCGATTTGAGGAAAATGCCATATCACCATCACCATAGAAAGGCGGTGCCGGCCTGCGGCCGGCGATTTGAAAACGCCGCCGAAGGCGGCTCCACTTTAGAAATTGCGCCGCCAGTAGCAGTTTCGGCGGCACTTGGATGACCCTGGCTGGAGACATTTTTGGCCATTTGCCAGGGTTAAATCGGCATGCCAGCCCCTGGCTCATGCACGATATTATCCGCAGCCAGGGTTCGAAAATGAAAAGAAACCCTGGCTATAACACTTAGCTTTGCCCAGCCAGGGCCTGGAGGCGGTGAATCGCCCCTGGCTTGCGCACGATATTTTCCGCAGCCAGGGTTCAAAAATGAAAAGAAACCCTGGCTATGACACTTTGCTTCGCTCAGCCAGGGTCGGAAAAGAAAAAACAACCCTGGCTGACGTACACTCTTATTTGCAGCCAGGGACGTGTATATTTCGTGTGCAAAACTGCTCCGCCAATGATGACACCAGCGGCGCTCTACACGAAGCCGTCCCGCCAACATGGTTTCTAACGGCGCACATCTCCTAATCAAAAAGGAAGCGATGAATCCGTCGCTTCCTTAATCTGTATAAGGAGCCGGCCTATGGTCGGCGATTTGAAAACGCTGCCGAAGGCAGCGATCTGTAATTCATGTTCAAAGCCGCTCCCCAAAAAGCTTTGCCCCCGCAATTTCCTCGCCCGCACCATCCACCACCCCGGCGACCTTCCGCGCGCCGCATCTTCGACGAACCGGAAGTTCGTCATCCTCAAGTAAATCGCCGAGGAGAAGCCGGCGGCGCAAGGGAGAGTGCCGGGGCGGACATGCCGGTGGAGCAAGGAAGGGTGCCAGGGCGGACATGCCGGCGGCGCAAGGAAGGCTGCCGGGGCAGACATGCCGACGACACGCGAATGGTCTCTGGCAAAGCTTCGTTTATCCGCCCAAATACGCTTTCTTGATTTCCGGCGCATTTAACAATTCCTCGCCGGAGCCTTCCATCACAATGCGACCGGTTTCCATCACGTAACAGCGATCGGCAACGGAAAGGGCAGCCTGGGCATTCTGCTCTACGAGCAGGATGGTGGTACCGGCTTCATGCAAGCGGCGAATGATGGAAAAGATCTGCTCCACGATGAGCGGAGCGAGACCCATAGACGGTTCATCCAGCATGAGCATCTTCGGACGCGACATCAGCGCGCGACCGATGGCAAGCATCTGTTGTTCACCGCCGGAAAGCGTGCCGGCAATCTGTTCACGTCGTTCTTCAAGACGTGGAAAGAGAGCATAGACTCGCTCAAAATCGGCTTTTACGACGGCTTCTTCGGACTGAAGATAGGCACCCATGCGGAGGTTTTCCTCCACCGTCATTTTCGTAAAGATTCGGCGTCCTTCTGGCGACTGGGCAATTCCGCGTCCGACAACCTTATGCGCCGGAACGTGAACCAAATCGCTTCCTTCAAATTGAATTTTGCCGGACTTGATGGGCAGAAGTCCGGAAATGGACTGCAATGTGGTGGTCTTACCGGCACCATTGGCACCGATTAAGGTGACGATTTCGCCTTCATTGACCTGAAACGAGATGTCCTTGATGGCGTGAATAGCGCCATAGAAGACGTTGAGACCCTCCACCTGCAACAACGCGGAAGTCGTTTTTTCGGAAGCGGACTTCGTTTCGCGTAAAGCAGTACCGTGATCGACCGCAACGGAATCGGAGTGCAGCAAGACTTTCTCAGGCATGCGTGGCCTCCTTTCCCAAATAGGCTTCAATCACCGCCGGGTCATTGGATACTTCCGAGGGCGTGCCTTTAGCGATGATGCGACCGAAGTTGAGTACGGCAATACCCTCACAGATGCCCATGACGAGATTCATATCGTGTTCAATGAGGAAGATGGCAATCTGAAACCGGTCACGGATATAGACGATGTTATCCATCAGCTCCGCCGTTTCCGAGGGGTTCATGCCGGCCGCCGGCTCATCCAATAGGAGAATCTTGGGATTGGTGGCCAGTGCGCGCACAATTTCCAGACGTCGCTGGGCACCGTAGGGAAGAGAATCCGCTCGCTGGTTGGCCAAGCCCTGAAGATTGAAGATCGAAAGAAGATCCATGGCTTTTTCACGTGCTTCTTTTTCCTGACGCCAATACTTTGGCAGGCGCAGGAAGGTATCCATCATCGAGTAGGTCGAACGCTGATGCAGGGCAATCAGAATGTTTTCCAGAACGCTCAAATTCTTGAACAGGCGGATATTCTGGAATGTGCGCGCGATGCCCGCCTGATTGAGTTGCGGCGTGTTCATGCGAAGCGCATCGCGTCCGTCCATAAGAATCGTGCCGCGCGTGGGATCATAAACGCGTGTGAGCAGGTTAAAAATCGTGGTCTTTCCTGCACCGTTCGGGCCGATGAGGCCGGCGATTTCGGTGCGCCCGATAGCAATATCAAAATCGCTGACGGCGGTTAGTCCGCCGAAATCAATGCCCAGATTACGGCACTCAAGAATAGGTGCGCTTTGCACATCGCGCTCCGGGATGCGGTTACGGCTTGGCACCGGAACCAGTTTTGTTTCCGGACGATTGCGCCATCCCTGTCCGGCGGTCTCTTGAGGGAGATTACGCATGGTTTTCCTCCTTTCCCGTCTTCTTTCGCCGTGCCAGCAGCTTTTCTATCCACCGGCTCAGGGAAAAGTCATAGTCGCCAAGAAGTCCCTTGGGACGGAAAATCATCATCAGAATGAGCAGTAAAGCAAAGGCGACCATGCGATAGCTTTCAAAGCCGCGAAGAAGCTCCTGCAAGGTTGTATAAAGCGTAGCCGACAGAACAGAGCCCAGCATCGACCCCATACCGCCCAGGACGACGATGACCAACACCTCAATAGATTTCATGAAGGTGAAGCTTGTGGGGTAGAGGGAGCCGAGATAACCGGCATAAAGCGCTCCGGCCAGTCCCGCCAAGGCAGCGGAAAAGGCGAACGCATAGGTTTTGTAATATGTTGTGGGGATGCCCACGCTTTCTGCAGCAATTTCATTTTCCCGAATCGAGAGAATGGCGCGGCCATGACGAGATTTCATTAGCACATGAATCAGGAAAAGACACAGCACGACACAGATATAGATCAGCAGCAGGCTGGTGAATTTCGGCAAACGCTTGAGTCCGGCGGCGCCATACGTGAGCGTAATGCCGAGCGTCTGGTCGATATTGGTCAGCACGACGCGAATAATCTCGCCGAAGCCGAGGGTGATAATAGCCAGATAATCACCACGCAGACGAAGGGCGGGAATACCGATCAGAAAGCCTAAAAATCCGGAAACCAGCATGGCGATGAGCAGCCCCATGACAATATAGAAGACCGCTTCCGGCGTCAGATTACCGCGCACCAGTTTGGCCAGCGGCGTGGTTTTCAGATAGATACCGGAGGCATAGGCGCCGATGGCCATAAAGCCGGCATGCCCCAACGGCAGCTGACCAAGATAGCCTACCGGAATGTTCAATGATGCGGCGAGGATGATGTTGATGCCGACCATGATGAAAATACCGTTCCAATATTCGGTAATGATGCCGGCGGAGCGAAGTGCCATCAGCAGGACGCCGCAGAGCACGACGAGGATCGTATTCACCGCATAACGTGCCGGCATGGGATAAGATCGAACCATAGCAACCTACACTTTCTCACGCCGTGTCACGCCCATGATTCCATCCGGTTTGAAGAGCAAAACCAGAATGAGAATCGCAAAGACGACGGCATCTTTCCAGATCGACAGACCGACAGCCGAAGCCAGCACTTCTAATATCCCGATGAGCAATCCGCCCACCATGGCACCGGGAAGTGAACCGATTCCGCCAAGAACCGCGGCAACAAAGGCTTTCAAGCCGAGCATGGAACCCATGGTAGGGGATACCTGCGGATAGGAACTGACGTAGAGCACCGCACCGATGCCGGCAAGCGCCGATCCGATCAGGAAGGTGAAGGCAATGGTACGATTGACATCAATGCCCATGAGCCGCGCAGCATCCATGTCTTCCGAAACGGCGCGCATCGCTTGTCCGCGCTTGGAGCGCGAAACCAGAAGCGTCAAACCGATCATGCTCAGAACAGAAACGAAGAGGGTAACGATAGCGGCATAACTGATGCTGGTGCTGCCCAATTGTAGTGATCCGGGCACCAGCGGATCCAAGCTTTTCGCGTCCGCGCCGAAGAGAATTTGTGCTCCGTTCTGCAACAGAAAACTCATGGCAATGGCCGTGATTAACAGCGACAGACGTGGCGCATTAAGAAGGGGACGATACGCGATCTGCTGGATGAGAAGTCCGACAATTGTAGAAGCGGCAACGGCAACAATGGCTGCCAGTACAGGATGAAAATGAAATTGTACCAGGGCATAAAACAGACTGTAGGCACCGATCATGATGACGTCGCCGTGCGCAAAGTTGAGCAAAAGAATAATGCCGTAGACCATGGAATAGCCTAAAGCCACCAAGGCATAAATCGAGCCGGTCTGTAAGCCGTTGATGAATTGTGTGAAAAATAGAGATAAGTTCATACGTTCCTCCGAAAAATTCCGAACAGCGTGGATAAAAAAGACGCCGACGATCGTCGGCGTCTTTTCCGGCGAAGCGAAAATCAATACATTTCTTTGAAGACCTCTTGTCCGTTCTTCAATTCGATAATCGCCGCCTCCTTAATTGGATTGTTCTGTTCATCAAAGGAATAGGTTCCGGTAATGCCTTTCAGGTTGGATGCGCCCTTAAGCGCTTCAATTACGGCATCATAGTATTCCGGTGTCTGCGGGGTGAGCCCTTTTTCCTCCGCTGCTTTCAGCCCATAGGTCATCAGCATGGCCGCATCATAGCCGAGCGGGGCAAACATATTCGGCACATCCGAAGAGAATGTACTCTTATATTTCGCTTCAAAGTCCGCCACGCTGTCCGTTCCCGGAGCATAGCCGGAGCAGTATACCAAACCCTCTAGGTGCTCGGGACTGGCATATTCCTTAATAGACCCCATGCCGTCACCACCCATAAATTTACCTTGGAAGCCGGCGTTACGGGCTGCGGTAACGGCAAGACCAGCCTCGCTATAGTAGATCGGAAGCATAATGGCATCCGGTTTGGCCGCACTAAGCTTTGTCATTTGTGCACGGAAATCTTTATCGCCGGTGCCGAAGGCTTCAATGCCTACGACAGTCATACCGAGATCTTCCGCTGTCTTGACAAATGCATCTTTAACACCTTCCGAATAGTCGCTGCCCGTTTCATAGAAGACGGCAACCGATTTTGCTCCTAACTTCTCCTTCGCATACTTCGCCATCTTTTCGCCCTGATACGGATCGGTAAAGCAGGAGCGGAAGACGTTGGTGCGTACTTCCGGCTTATCGGCATCCGGATCGATTACCGTTACGCCTAAAGCCGTTCCGGAGGCGGTGATTTGCGGCACATTATCCTCAAACGTTTCATCCGCCAACTGGATGGTAGGACCGGTCAACACGGAGCCGATAATTGCGGTGGCTCCTTCCTGTTTTGCGAGATGATAGGCGTTGATGGCTTCCACGCCGTCGGCTTTATCATCATAGTCGAGAAGTTCCACTTTCTTTCCATTGATACCGCCACTCTCGTTCAATTGGTCAAACCAGAGCTTCACCGCATTTCGAACAGGAATGCCGTACTGTTGATAATCCCCGGTTGTATTGCCGATAAAAGCGACTTTAATGGCTTTATCGGAACCTTCCCCGTTATCGGCAGGCTTTTTGCTGTCGCTTTCCGTGGCATTGCCGGAACAGGCCGTCACAAAAAACATCAACATCACCATCAAGGCAAAAAATCGCTTCATACGCTGCTCCTTCGGTTCATACGCCTGTTTTTCTTCGGAACATCCGTGCGACTGATAGCATCTTCGTACGATGGCGGCTCTTGTGATGAAAGGCCATCTGCCCGATAACCCGTAAGCACGGTAATCCATAAAGAATAAAGAAGGCGTTGACAATCTTGCTCTTCCTTCGGCAAAGCCATTCGTGAGCAAGACTAAAAACGCATTACTTTGCAAAACCATGAAAAGTAATTTATAAAAATCTAACGCAAATAAGGGAAAATGTCAAAAAAAGTGGTTGAAATTCTGTCGTTTCTAAAGGAAAACGTTACGACGCAAGACAGGGGATAAATTGTGCTAATTATGCAAAGAAAAGGGATATTGTTATTAAAAAACGCCCCGCCATGAGAGTCAATGTACGGGGCGTTTAGTAGGTAGGGGATCGGAGACGTTTGATTAGGCTTGTTTTAACAGCGGTTCAACGTGGGGAAGGGCTACTTTTCCAACCGCAAAGGCAATGCCGGCCTTGATCAGATCGCCGGGGATAAAGGGAATGAGTCCGGCTTCCAAGACGGCCATCAGATTCATGTCCGCGCCTTTAAGGACGTCGAGAACATAGTACATATACGGAAGGCCGATGATATAGCAGCTGGCTGCAGCGACAAGAACGGCAAAGGCCATACCGGCGGTCGTTTTGCCGAATGCGGTGCGATGGGTAATGAGCGAACCCAAAAAAGCGGAAAGGATGAATCCGAACAGAAAGCCGGTTGACGGTGAAACGAAAATCGCCGATCCTTTCAAGAACAGCATGAGCACAAAGTGAACGCCCATGGCAAGCGCCGCATCAGCGGGCTGGAGGAGCAGGGCGGTCAAAATGACAAACACGGTTTGCAGAGTAATGGGAATGGGCCCGATGGGAATGCGAATCAGGGAACCGATAAAGGTGAGGGCAGCCATTACGGCGATGCGGGTAATACGTCTTGCGTTCATTTTTTCTCCTTCTACATTTTCACCGACACGGGTTTCGGCGAGAGGTGGCAACATGCTTCGTGCGGCAAGAATTACCAAACCAATTGACAACCTAAAACAAAATAAGGTTAACACGATGGACGAAGTTTACCACAGAAAAAGTATTTTTTGCAAGCGCCTGCGTATCTATTTGTTATGGCTGTTCGCGAGGAAGAATAACTTGATTTTGGCTTTTCGGTGGACGGAATCCCGAAAGTTCTGTAGAATGGATAGGAAGGCATGCAACAAGGAAAAACCTTTGCAAATGAAAGAGGAGGGGAATCATGTCGGACAAAGTGATGTCCATGAAGGACGCCGTCGCGAAGTATGTCGAAGACGGCGATGTCCTGTGCTTCGGCGGTTTCACCACAAACCGCAAACCGTATGCCGCTGTGTACGAAATTTTGCGTCAGGGGCAGAAAGATCTGGTTGGCTGGTCGAGCCCTGCGGGCGGCGATTGGGATCTTTTAATCGGATCCGGACGTGTCAAGGCGTATATCAATTGCTATACGGCGAATTCGGGTTTCACCAATGTATCCCGTCGTTTCCGTGAAGCAATTGAAAAAGGCGAGCTTCTGTTTGAAGATTACTCACAAGATGTTCTGATGTTGCAGTTGCACGCGGCTGCACTGGGTCTTCCGTTTTTACCGACGCGTTTCATGGCCGCCAGTGGATTGACGAAGTATTGGGGAATGTCCAAAGAGGTACGCAAGAGTCTCGAAAAAGTAGATGATTTAAAGCTCATAGAGATGGATAATCCGTTCCATCCGGGCGAAAAGTGTGTCGCTGTTCCGGTACCGAAGCTGGATACGGCGATTATTCATGTGCAGAAAGCCAGCCCCGACGGCACAGCCATTATTTATGGTGATGAATTCCATGACGTGGACATTGCCATGGCCGCACGCAAAACCATCGTGACGTGCGAAGAGCTGGTCAGCAATGAAGAAATCCGCAAAGACCCCGCGCAACCCAACATCTTCCAAGGCTGTGTAGATGCCGTTGTTCATGCCCTTTACGGCGCATGGCCGGCACAGTGCTACGACTACTATGACGATGATCCGGATGCGCTTCGCGAATACGACCGGGCATCCAAATACATGGATGATGAGGACGCCAAGGCAAAAATGGCGAAGAAAAACATTCCCTATGATCCGGAAAACAAGCCGGAAACCTTCAAGGACTACTGCGAAAAGTGGATCTATAGTGTAGAGAATCACGATCAGCTTTTAGACAAGATCGGTGGAAGCCGTTTAGCCAAGCTGAAAGTTGTGCCGGGTCTCGGTTACTCGACCTACGTGAAATAGCAGGAGGGGAATCGACATGTCAGATTACACAAAATATACCAAACAGGAAATGCAGGCGTATGCCATTGCCAAATCCATCAAACCGGAAATGATCGTCACGATCGGTACGGGACTGCCGCTGATTGGCGGTTCTTTGGCTAAACGTGTGATTCAGCCGAGCTGCCACCTCATCGTCGAGAGCGGCCTTATGGACTGTGCGCCGATTGAGGTGCCCAGAAGCGTCGGCGATTGCCGCTTTATGGCGCATTGCGCCGTACAATGGCCGAACGTTCGCTTTGTCGGCTTTGAGACGAATATGTATCTGCACGGTTTTGACAACAATATCGCCTTTATCGGCGGCGCTGAAATCGATCCGTACGGCAACGTCAACTCGACCTCGATCGGAGACTACAATCATCCGAAGACCCGCTTTACGGGTTCAGGCGGTGCGAACGGTATCGCGACATATCAAAATACGGTACTTATGATGCAGCACCAGAAACGCCGTTTCACAGAACATATCGACTACGTCACCAGCCCGGGATGGGTTACTGGTCCGGGAACGCGCGCCGCTGCCGGGCTTCCGGAAGATCGCGGCCCGCAGATGGTCGTTACCGATTTGGGCATCATGAAATTTGATGAGCAGACGAAGAGAATGTATCTTGCCTATTATTATCCGTACTCGTCGCCGGAAGAGATTCAGGAAAATACCGGCTTTGAGATTGATCTGAGCCGTGCGGAATTGATGGAAGGACCGAGCCCCGAAATCATTCGCATCATCCGTGAAGAAATTGATCCGGGCCAGGTGTTTATCAAGGTCCCGAAAGAAGCGAAGTAATCAACGAATGCCGAACTAACGAAAATCGGTAGTGAAAAATGGAGGAACAATGAGCGATTACATGTATTCCATGCCCGGGTATTTTCAGACGATGCCGACTGTCGGCAGACCGTTGAATCGTCCGAATCCGGAGAATGAAAAAGAACTGAAAGATATTGAGGCGGATATTGCCCGTCGCGTGAAGGAAGCTGCCGATGCCGGAAAACCGGATGAAGGCATTCATAAATCGGGCCAGATGACCGCGTGGGAGCGCATTCTGACCTTGGTGGACGACGGCATGTTCCTGCCGCTGAACTCCCTTTACAATCCCATGAACAACAAAAATGGGTCCACCGGTATTGTCAAGGGACTGGGCAAAATCGCCGGTCGCTGGACGGTGATTGTGGCATCCGACAACAAGAAGTTGGCCGGTGCTTGGGTTCCGGGACAGTCCGAAAACCTCATCCGCGCATCCGATACCGCGAAGATGCTGCATATTCCGCTGGTCTATGTTCTCAACTGCTCCGGCGTCAAGCTGGATGAGCAGGAATTGGTGTATGCCAACCGTCGCGGCGGCGGCGCGCCGTTCTACCGCAATTCGGAACTGAACCAGTTGGGCGTTCCCGTCATCGTCGGTATCTTCGGCACCAACCCGGCCGGTGGTGGCTATCACTCCATCAGCCCGACGATTCTAATTGCCCATCAGGATGCCAACATGGCTGTCGGTGGCGCCGGTATCTTGGGCGGCATGAACCCGAAGGGCTACATGGATCAGGAAAGCGCCGAGCAGCTGATTGAAGCGACTAAGCGCGATACCTCGACACCGCCGGGACGTGTGGCGGTTCATTACAACGAAACGGGATTCTTCCGCGAAGTCTATGCCGATGAACAGGGCGTTTTAGCGGGCATCCGCAAGTATGTGGGCTTCCTGCCTTGCTATGATCCCCAGTTCTTCCGCGTGGACGACCCGAAGGAACCGCTTTACTCCTCGGAAGATCTCTATTCCATCGTTCCGCTGAATAAGAAGAAACAATATAAGCCGGATGACGTGCTCGGTCGTCTCTTCGATGGTTCGGAATTCATGGAGTTTAAGAAAGGCTATGGCCCCGAAATCATCTGCGGCCTTGCCAAAGTCAACGGCTTGCTCGTCGGTGTTGTGACCAATAACCAGGGCTTGCTGATGAACTATCCCGAGTATAAGGAAGGCTCCGTTGGTATCGGTGGGAAACTGTATCGTCAGGGCCTGATCAAGATGAACGAATTTGTAACGCTGTGTGCGCGTGATCGTGTACCGCTGGTTTGGATTCAGGATACGACCGGTATTGATGTCGGCGATCCGGCGGAGCGCGCAGAGCTTTTGGGCTTAGGCCAGTCGCTCATCTATTCCATTCAGGATACGCATATGGCATCGCTCGAAATCACCTTGCGCAAGGGTACCGCTGCGGCGCACTACGTCATGGGCGGTCCGCAGGGACATACGTCGAACGTCTTCTCCCTGGGAACAGCTGCGACCGAGATGAACGTTATGACCGGTGAAACTGCTGCTGCAGCGATGTACAGCCGTCGCCTGGTTAAAGAGCAGAAAGCAGGCAACCCGCTTGATCCGACGATTGAGAAGATGAATGAGCTAATCAATGATTACACGGAGAAATCGACGCCGCAGTATTGCGCGAAGTTGGGACTTGTCGATGAAGTGGTCAACATGGTTCACCTCCGTTCGTACATTCAGGCATTTACCGAGAGCTATTATCAGAATCCGCTGTCGATCGCCCCGATGCATCAGATGATGACTCCGCGCATCATTCGCGATTTTGATATGCTGCAGAAATAAATAAAGGAAGTTCGTGCCGCGCCGGATTCGATTCGGTGCGGCGCGATCTCCCGATGGAGGAAAGGAGATTACAGTGACGGAACAAAAAGACACGGTACAGGATAAAGCCGTAACGGAGGCACCGAAGACGGACGCTGCTCCGGCTGCACCGAAGAAGAAAAAAGAGGTATTGCCCGGCGTTAAAATGTTGCAGGACATCGTAACGAACGTCTATCAGGCGGCGTGGGACGCGAAAAAAGCGGGCCGCCCGGTAGGTTGGTCTTCTTCGAAGTTTCCGTGCGAATTAGCTGAAGTTTTCGATTTGGCAGTCGTGTATCCCGAAAACCAGGCAGCGGGCATTGCCGCACGCCATGACGGTGAGCGTATGTGCCAGGAAGCCGAAAACATGGGCTTTGACAACGATATTTGCGGTTATGCGCGCATCAGCTTGGCGTACTCCGCCGGCGTTGAGACGACCAATGAGAGTCGTCGCGTACCGGAGCCGGATTTTGTGCTTTGCTGCAACAATATCTGCAACTGCATGACCAAATGGTATGAGAATATTGCGCGCATGCACAATATTCCACTGATCATGATCGATATTCCGTACCGTAACGAAGTCGGCGTTTCTCAGGACAACATCGACTACATCAAAGCACAGTTCCAGGATGCCATTAAGCAGCTGGAAAAAATCTCGGGCAAAAAGTTTGACGAGAAGAAATTTGAGGAAGTTTGCGCCAATGCCAACCGTACCTCTCAGGCATGGCTGAAAGTCTGCGATTTCCAGAAATATGTGCCATCGCCGATGTCCGGATTCGACCTGTTCAATCATATGGCGGACATCGTCACCGCACGCGGCAAAAAAGCTACGGCGGAAGCGTTTAATCAACTCGCGGTTGACCTGGAACGCTATCGCCAGGAAGGAAAGTCCACGGCACCGTTTGAGGAACAGTATCGCATTCTCTTTGAAGGCATTCCGTGCTGGCCGGCATTGCGTGACCTCTTTAAGCCGTTAAAGAAGGATGGATTAAACGTCACCGCCGTTGTTTACGCACCGGCATTCGGTTTCGTCTATGATGATTTGGACAGCATGTGTGCTGCGTACTGCAAAGCGCCGAACAGCGTTTGCCTTGAGGAAGGCGTTGAGTGGCGTGCCAAACTTTGCCGCGATAATAAGGTGGATGGCGCGCTTGTGCATTACAACCGCAGTTGCAAACCGTGGTCGGGCTATATGCCGGAAATGCAGCGCCGTTGGACGGAGCAGCTGGGCATTCCTTGCGTCGCTTTTGACGGTGACCAGGCGGATCCGCGCAACTTTAACGCCGCGCAATATGAAACCCGTGTTCAGGGCTTGGTGGAAGCCATGGCCGATCGTCGTGCGAAGATGAAGGAGGACTAAGATGAGCATGCAACAACAGTTTGAAGCGTTTGCCAAGGTCGCCAATCATCCCGACGAGCAGCTCAAGGCCTATAAAGCGCAGGGGAAAAAGGCAATCGGCGTTATGCCGTACTATGCACCGGAAGAACTGGTCTTTGCGGCCGGTATGGTTCCCATGGGCATGTGGGGAACGAATAAGAAGAATATCAAAGAAGCGAAAGAATATTGCGCTTCCTTCTATTGCTCACTGGCTCAGTTGGATTTGGAAATGCTGCTTGACGGCACGTTGGATGATTTAGATGGCGTCATCATGACGACCCTCTGCGATACGCTGCGTCCGATGAGCCAGAATATTCGTGTTTCGATGGCAAAACTTGGCAAAATGCCGACCATTTTCCTGGCGCATCCGCAAAATCGCCGTCCGGAATACGGCATCCAATACACCATTTCTCAGTACCTCAACGTCAAAGAACAGTTAGAAGAAATCGCCGGTGGAAAGATCACCGATGAAGCGCTCAAGAATGCGATTAAGGTATACAACCAAAGTCGTGCCGAGCGTCGTCGCTTTGTCAAATTGGCAGGGGAACATCCCGAAGCCGTTTCCGCGGTCAACCGCAGTGCGGCCTTGAAAGCTTCCTATTTTATGCTGAAGGATGAATACACCGAAGCGTTGAAAGCGCTGAATGATGAGTTGGAAGCGTTGCCGAAATCCGATTGGAAGGGCGTACGCGTTGTAACGTCCGGCATTATTTGTGACAACCCCGATCTGCTGCAAATTTTAGATGACAACCAAATCGCGATCGCTATGGACGATGTGGCACATGAAAGCCGCAGCTTCCGCACGGATGCTCCCGAAGAAGGGGATCCGATGCGCGCTTTGGCACAGCAGTTTGCGGATTTGGACTATTCGGTTCTTCTTTACGATGAAGCCTCGGCGGAAAATCGCCGCGCTGAACATGTCGCCGATCTGGTTCGTGAGTATCATGCGCAAGGCGTTGTGGTCTTTATGCAGAACTTCTGCGATCCGGAAGAGATGGAATATCCGTCGCTCCGTCAGGAGTTGGACAAACAGAATATTCGTCATATTCGCCTTGGTATCGACCATCAGATGCGCGACTTCGGTCAGGCCAAGACTGCGTTACAGGCCTTTGCCGACGTAATTGCAGATGAAATGGCGTAAACCTTTACTTGAGGAATAGGCAAAAAACAGTAAGGAGATACCGTGACCTATACAATGGGAATTGATATCGGTTCTTCGGCCTGTAAAGCGGTTATCTTAAAGGATGCCGACGAAATTGTCGGCACCTTTAAGGTGGCGGTAGGTACAGGCACGTCAGGACCGGATCGCGCGTTTGAAGGCGTTTTGAATGCCGCAAATCTTTCGGCCGATCAGCTCGATTATATTTTAGCGACCGGATATGGGCGCAATACGTTTTCGCGTGCGGATGCGCAGATGAGCGAGCTGAGTTGTCATGCCAAGGGGGCATACTATCTGTTTCCGGATGTGCGCACCGTCATTGACATCGGTGGCCAGGACGTCAAGGTGATTCAGATTGATAATGGCGCCATGGTGAATTTTCAAATGAACGACAAATGTGCCGCCGGCACCGGACGATTTTTGGATGTCATGGCCGGTATCTTGGAGGTGGATGTGTCGGATTTGGCGGGCTTGGCCGAGAAATCCACAAAACGCATTGCGATCAGCTCCACCTGTACGGTTTTTGCCGAATCCGAGGTGATCAGTCAGCTGGCAACTGGTGAAAAGAAAGAAGATATTGTCAACGGTATTCACTATGCCATCACCGCCCGTGTCGTCGGGTTGGCACGCCGTGTCGGGATTCGTGACCGCGTCGTCATGACCGGCGGTGTTGCACAGAACGAAGGGGTCGTAAAAGCCCTGCAGGATCAGTTGGAGCACGAGGTATTCACTTCTCCGCTGTCTCAATATGTGGGTGCATTGGGTGCTGCGCTTTACGCGCATTCAAAGGCAAAGCGAAAATAGCTGCTGGACGATTTTTGCTTTTTGATGGATAATACCTTATAGGTACTACGGACTTATTCAGGTACTATGGAAGGAGAAATTTATGCAGAAAACATATCATGTCACCGTCGAGGGGAAGACCTACGAAGTGACGCTGGAAGAAGTTGGCGCCGCCGGAAGTCCGGTTTATCGTGCACCGCAGGCGTTTGCTCCGGTTGCTCCGGTTGCCCCTGTAGCGCCCGCTGCTCCGGCCGCACCGCAGACACCGAAGCCGGCACCCGCTGCAGAAGCGAAGCCGGTCGAAGAGAAGAAACCGCACGTTGCCGGCGATGGCGAAGATCAGGAAGCTCCGCTGCAGGGCAACATTTGGAAGATCGTTGCCAATGAAGGTGACGAGGTTGCCGCAGGTGATACCGTGATCATCCTCGAAGCGATGAAGATGGAAAATGAAATTGTCGCACCGCGTGACGGTGTGATTGGCACCATTTATGTCACGGAGGGACAAACCGTTGACACCGGTGAGGCGCTCTACTCGTTGAAGTAAAGTAAGGAGATCTTCTATGATCGATATGCTTGTATCTTTTTTCAACAGCAGCGGGTTTATGGCGCTTGACTTTGGCTCGATCGTCATGATCGGTATTGCATGCCTATTTCTCTATTTGGCAATTGCCAAGGGCTATGAACCATATCTTCTCATTCCTATTTCGTTCGGTATGTTGCTGGCGAACCTGCCGCTGGCCGGATTGATGGATCAGGGAGGACTGTTGAATCTCCTTTATGAAGGTGTTCATTTAGGTATTTATCCACCGCTTATTTTCTTGGGTGTCGGTGCTTCAACGGATTTTTCTCCGTTGATTGCGAACCCCAAGAGTTTACTTTTGGGCGCTGCGGCACAGCTGGGTATTTTCTTCGCTTTTACCGGCGCGATCCTGTTGGGCTTTAATCCACAGGAAGCGGGTTCTATCGGCATCATCGGCGGTGCGGATGGACCGACCGCATTGTACCTGACCAGCCGCATGGCTCCTCATCTGTTGGGCGCGATTGCGATTGCCGCCTATTCTTATATGGCGCTCGTTCCGGTCATTCAGCCGCCAATTATGAAGGCGCTGACGACGAAAGAAGAGCGTCGTATCAAGATGACGACGCTTCGTCCGGTTTCCAAACGAGAGAAAATTCTCTTTCCGATTATCGTAACGATTGTCGTTACGCTCATCGTTCCCGCCGCGGGGCCGCTGATCGGTATGCTGATGCTTGGCAACCTGTTCAAGGAAGTCGGCGTCGTACCACATTTGGTCACGGCTGCTAAAGATACCATCATGTACACCGTTACGATTCTCTTAGGTACGACGGTCGGTGCGACCGCACGCGCGGAAAACTTTCTCACACCGCAGACGCTGGGTATTTTAGCTATGGGCCTTGTAGCCTTTGCTATCGGTACGGCCGGCGGCGTGCTTTTCGGCAAGATCATGTGTAAACTTTCGGGTGGAAAGATTAACCCGTTGATCGGCGCTGCGGGCGTATCCGCTGTTCCGATGGCTGCACGTGTCGTTCAAAAGGTGGGGCAGAAAGAAGATCCCTCGAATTTCCTTCTCATGCACGCCATGGGACCGAACGTGGCCGGCGTTATCGGATCGGCGGTTGCAGCAGGCTTACTGCTGAATATGTTCGGCTAAACGAATGTGCCATTGTTTACGATGAACTCCGTTTTTTCGACCACGTAATGTTCGCGAAATGTGGGCAGCCCTATCCGGGGTTGCGCATAAGAGAAAACGATATCATTCTTAGTTACGAGTAAGGACTACTATACAAAAAACAGTTCCTGCGGTACAGCTCAGCCGCTATTGGGAAAACTGTTGATCGGAAATGAATAAAGGAGTAGAAGAGGACCGAGTCCTCAGCAGCTGTCTATTGTTTAGACAGTATTGAAAGGAGACCCTAATGAAAAAGACACTCAGTATCTTACTTACTTTAGCCCTGGCGATTTCGTTGACTGCTTGCGGCGGCGGAGATAAACCGGCAGAATCCAAACCGGCAGAATCCGCAGGTACGGAATCCTCAATGGAGGAATCGAAGGCGGCACCGACTGGTGAAGCAGTCAACTGGAACTTTGCTACCGGCGGATCCACGGGTACGTACTATGCCTACGGCGGCGTCATTGCCAACGTGTTCAGCGAAAAAGTCCCGAACGTCAAATTGACCGTTCAGTCAACCGGCGCATCCAAAGCGAACATCTTCTCGTTGGATGACAACGAAGCCCAAATCGGCTTTGTGCAAAACGACGTTATGGATTATGCGATGAAGGGCGAGAGCCTCTTCAAAGAAGACGGCGCAATCACGAGCTTTTCGGCTGTTGCTGCGTTGTATCCGGAAACCTGCCAGATCGTCGGTGCCAAGGGCTTGACCTCGGTTGCGGACCTCAAAGGAAAGAATGTCTCTGTCGGTGATGCCGGATCGGGCGTTGAGTTCAACGCAACGCAGATCCTCGCTGCGTACGGCATTGACATCAATAAAGACATCACGAAGCATAACCTGTCCTTCGGTGACTCCGCGGAAGCCTTAAAAGACGGCAAAATTGATGCTTTCTTCTGCGTTGCCGGTGCTCCGACGACTGCCATTACCGAGTTAGCCACCACGAATGACATTTCCATTCTGTCCGTAGACCAAGAACATGCTGATCAGCTGAAGAAAGACTTCCCGTTCTATTCGGACATCTCCATTCCGGCAAACACCTACAAAGGTGTTGACGCAGATGTGCAGACGGTTGCCGTTAAAGCGACCATCATCTGCCGCAATGATCTTCCGGAAGATGCTGTTTACAACCTGGTCAAGGGTATTTTCGACAACAAAGATATGATTGGCGAATCCCATGCGAAGGGCAAATTGCTGGATCCGAACTATGCCGTTGAAGCCATCTCTGTACCGTTCCATCCGGGCGCTGAGAAATACTTCAAAGAAATTGGCGTCATGAAATAATCGATGACTTCACGCCATAAAAATGTTTTTTGGGCGGCGGTTCTCGCGTTTGTCGTTGCCGTCGCCTTCCTTCTCGTCGGGTATTTCGCTTCCGCAGGACATGAGCTGGTCCTGCGGAGCGGAAAGACGGGCAAGGTCTTTGCCCGGTATCCGATAGCGGAAGGAGATACCTTTACCGTAACCTTTATTCATTCGGTCAATCAAAAGCCATACAGCGATATGTACCGCATTGAAGACGACATGATTTATGCCGAAGAGACGCGCTTTGCGGAATTCGGCGCCGGAGTGGAAACGGAATTGAATGAGGGAGAAACGCTCTCCACCGGAGAAAACGGGGAGATCGTCATCTCCAACATCCACACGCCAATGAAACACCTGTCCTATATCGTCGGAACGGTTTCCGATCACATCCTCACTGTGGGAGGGAAAGAGGTCAGTCTACGCGACTTATGCGGACGAAATGCGACAGTTGTTTTTACTTATGAAAAGAAATAGAGCTCGAATCACCATACTTGGAAAAGGCGGATTTGTTTCGCCAGCAGAAGGAAAACGTTATTCCTTTAACCCATTGTCTTACGGACAACAAGAAAGGAGAAACGGCAATGACAGACGATATCAAAAAAACGCCTGACCAGACGCCGGAAGTAGAAGATACCGGCACCGGAACAATGGCGGATGTCGAAGAGATCATGAAAAAATATGATCGTGAATCCAACACCCGTATCTGGACCGGTACGCCGGGAATGATTATTAAATTTACCATGGCGGCTTTTGCCCTTTTCATGATCTGGCTGAATTTGTTTGCCAACTGGGATGAACGCATTCGCCGTTGTTTATTTCTCGGTACCATCATCGTATTTGCCTTTGTAATGTATCCGATGCGCAAAGGGGATACTTCGCGTGTCAACCATATGCCTTTTTATGACATTATTTTGATGCTTTTGGGCGCGGGCAGTTTCTTTTATTACATCATTAACTTTAAGGCGATCATTGACCAGGCGACCCGTATCCACCAGACCGAAATCATTCTGGGTATCATCGGCATTATTATTTTAGCGGAAGCCTGCCGACGCGTTGTCGGCTTGCCGATTCTCTTTGTTGCCGGCTTCTTTATCATTTACTCATTTGCGCAGGGTAAGGCGCTGCGCGTGATTGTGTACAACCTCTTTTATACCACGACAGGCGTCATCGGCACCCCGATCGGTGTCTGCTCGACCTACATTGTGCTCTTCATTATATTTGGTGCTTTCCTTGAAGGTACGGGCATATCTGACTTCTTTATTCAGGTTGCGAACTCAATAGCCGGCGCTTCGAAAGGCGGTCCGGCAAAAGTTGCGGTTATTTCTTCCGCCCTTTGCGGTATGGTTTCCGGTTCATCCGTTGCCAATACCGTGACCACCGGATCGGTTACGATCCCGCTGATGAAGAAAACCGGCTATCGTAGTGAATTTGCCGGTGCGGTGGAGGCGTCCGCTTCTACCGGTGGACAGATTATGCCGCCGATCATGGGCGCAGCAGCGTTTCTAATGTCGGAAATGGTTGGCGTTCCGTATGCGGATATTGCGGTTAAGGCGATTCTTCCGGCTTTCCTGTATTTTCTTGGCATCTTTATTGCCGTCCATCTGGAAGCGCTTCGCACCGGCCTGAAGGGGCTCAAGAAAGAAGACCTTCCGAAATTCGGGAAATTGGTACTGAGACAAGGGTATCTGCTGTTGCCGCTGGTTGTCCTCGTTTGGATGGTCATGAACGGCTTTACAATGGCGCGCTCGGCGGTTATCGCTACGCTCGTCGCTATTGTAGTCAGCATGTTCCGCAAAGAAACACGCCTGACGCCGATGGGCTTCGTTAATGTTTTGGAAAATGGAACGAAAAACACCATCTCTGTTGCCATCGCCTGCGGTGTTGCAGGAATCATCGCCGGTGTCGTCACCATGACCGGCCTCGGACAGGTGCTGATTTCCGCTATTGTCGGTCTGGCTAACGGAAAGCTGATCATCGCATTGTTACTCACCATGGTGACCTGCATTGTCCTCGGCATGGGTGTTCCGACGACAGCGAACTATATCATCATGGCGACGACTTGTGCCCCGATTCTGGTTTCCGGCATGGGCGTCAATGCGATTGCTGCAAATATGTTCGTCTTCTACTTCGGTATCATCGCCGATATTACTCCGCCGGTTGCGCTTGCCGCATATGCCGGAAGTGCGATTGCCCGTTCCAACCCGATGAAGACTGCTTTTACGGCCACTCGTCTGGCGATTGCGGCATTTATCGTGCCGTACATCTTTGTCATGAGTCCTGCGCTGCTCTTTATTGATACAACACTGCCGGAGATCATTCTGATCGTGTTGACTTCGATTGTCGGTCTCTTTGGCGTATCGGCCGGGCTTGCCGGATTTATCTACACCAAGATGGCCATTTGGCAGCGCATCCTCTCCGTCATTGGTGGCCTGTTGCTGATTTACCCGGGGCTTGTGACGGATATCGCCGGTGTCGGCCTGGTTGGTGTTGTGCTCGCGTTGCAGTATCTTGGCGGGAAGAAAAACAAGGCACAAGCGATAGCATAAAGTGGGTTGTTTCTAACAGATAGACATTTCTATCTTCTTAACAAGTGAAATTCAATGAAACAATCACCTTGAACGAAGCAAAAAGCAGAACCGTCGGCAAGCCCGCGGTTCTGCTTTATTTTAACCGGAAAAAAAGTAGAGTACAGCAGGGAATATCCCAATATTTCGCTTGAATGCGTTAAATTTCAGAGAACTTTTTATTCACTTCATGTACAATGATTAGGTGGGCTTGACCGAGAAGCGGCCGCCCGATTCAATGAATCCAAAACAGCCGAGAGGAATCACGAGAGGAACGACGGGACCATGACGCTATTTGATTACTTAGAATTGTTGGGCGGATTGAGCATGCTGCTCTTCGGCATGTCGATATTAGGCGACGGATTGAACGTTGTTTCCGGCGGAAAAATGGAGAGTCTGTTGGAACGGCTGGTGTCCAACAAGCTCAAAGGCGTGCTGCTCGGTGCAGGCGTAACCGCCGTCATCCAGTCTTCTTCGGCGACAACCGTCATGGTGGTGGCGTTAGTCAACTCCGGGGTGCTTAAATTAAAGCAGGCTGTTTCCATCATCATGGGCGCGAATATCGGAACGACCATTACCGCGTGGATTCTTAGTTTGAGTGGTTTGCGTGGCGACAGTTTTCTCATTCAAATGCTTAAACCCAGCTCCTTTTCTCCCATTCTTGCCATGATTGGCATCATTATTCTGTTTACGGCGAAAAACGAAACGAAAAAAGCAAAATCCGGCGTGTTTCTTGGCTTTGCTGTATTGATGTTCGGTATGGAGACCATGATGCGCGCCATGGAGCCTTTGCAAAGCTCCGCTGCCTTCTTTGAAGTGGTTGCGCTCTTCTCCAATCCGATTTTAGGATTACTTTTGGGTATTGGGATTACTGCGCTGATTCAGTCTTCCTCCGCCTTTACGGGAATTTTACAGGCCCTTTCTTCCACCGGTGCGATTACCTTCGGTACGGCGATTCCCGTTATCATGGGGCAGAACATCGGTACATGTATTACTGCGCTTCTTTCCAGTATCGGTGCGGAGGTGAACGCGAAGCGAGCGGCGATCATTCACTTGATTTTCAACGTGATTGGTACGGCATTGTTTCTCTGCGTATTCTATTTGGGCAATGCGTTTTTGCACTATACATTTTTGAATGACACGGTGAATGCGGTAAATATTGCTATTATTCATACGACATTTAACATTGCGACAACGGTGATGCTCTATCCCTTTGCGGACCATTTGGTGAAGCTGTCGAAAAAGCTCATTGTGGACAAAAAAGCGCCGGTGGAAGTGGATGCCATCGATCAGGATCTGCGCCTTCTCGAGCCGCGTCTGTTGGACCGCCCGGACTTTGCGGTGCAGCAAGCCTATACCGTTTTGTGTCAGATGATGAAGCTGACGGCTCAGGAATTTGAAGAGACCGCCTTATTGATTGAGCAGTATACCCCGGAGCGACACGAAAAAATAGAGTGGATGGAACGTCAGGTCGATCGCTATGAAGATGCTTTACAGGATTACAGTGTAAAAATCTCAAAGGCTTCGCTGTCCGATAGCGATGCGCACAAGCTGACGGCCCTGATGTATTCGCTTAACGATATTGAGCGCGTGAGCGATTATGGCATCAACCTTGCGGATCAAGTGCTGAAAAGCGTCGAATCGCCGCAGAAGTTTTCCTTGTTGGCGAAGCGGGAGTTAAAGGTCTATACCGAAGCGGTGAAAGAGATCGTACAGAACAGCTATGTTGCGCTGGAAAGCCTCTCCTATGAGAAAGCGATTCAAATTGAGCCATTAGAAGAATACATTGATGAGATCAACCAGACGTTGTCCCATCGTCACATTGATCGTTTGCAAAATGGGGAATGCAGCGCAATCAACGGCCCGATCATCATCGAAATGTTTAACAGTTTAGAACGTATTGCCGATCACTGTTCCAACATCGGCATCAGCGTCATTCAGTACACGACACAGAAGTATCTGGCGCATGAGTATCAGTCACACATCGACAAGACGAGCGATGCGTTCCGTGCTACTTTTGAATTCTATCGCACCAAGTATCAGTTACCGGCCGCTTCGGCGCAGTAGGACAACGTGTAATGCAAAAAACCTTCCCTTAGACCGACTTCTTCAAAGTGGAACACAGCGGTTCCACTTTGTCGATAGTAGCCGGTGTAAAGGAAGGCTTTTTTCTGCGCAAGAGAAAAGCGGTGATTAGACCGGTTTATCTTCCTGCGGAATATTGGTATTGTCCCAAGGGGATGCAAAGGGGGACTCGGCCGAAAATTGCGCATTTGCTTTTCGTGCACGATGTCGTGGAGTGATGACACCGGGACCGCCGATACAGCCGGCTTCGCAGGCCATTCCTTCCAGCAACATACCGTTCTTTCGGCCGGCTTTGGCCATGCGCATGAGCATCACGCAATCCGCCAATCCTTCCACCGCTTCCACTTCAATTTCGCGGTTCGGATCGATTTCTTTGGCGCGCGCAACCACTGCTTTGGCGACACCGCCACCAACGGCATAACCGCGTCCGGTTTTCGACGCATCGTGAAACGATTCTTCCGTTTCAATGGAGGAAGGCTCAATTTCTTTGGCGACAAACATACCCATGAGCTCTTCAAATGTGATGACAAAATCGACCTGATCATGCACAGCCGGTTGCAGGCCTTCCAATTTTTTGGACAGGCAGGGCCCGATAAATACGACTTTACAGCCGGGATGCGCTTTTTTAATCTGTTCCGCAGTATACATCATTGGCGTGGAACTCTCGGAAATCAGCGAATCCAGTTCCGGAAAATTCTTGCGCACCATGAGTTTCCAGGAATAGCAGCAACTGGTCCCCATAAAAGGCTGTTCATTCGGCACGCTGTGTAAAAATTCTTTCGCTTCATTCATCGTCGTTAAATCGGCACCGAGACCGACTTCCACTACATCGGCGAAACCGAGTTGTCGAATGGCCTCCCGCAGCTGTGCAGGACTGGTGAGCGAACCGAACTGGCCGGTAAAGGACGGTGCAATGATGCCATAAACAGGAGCATCCTTTTTCATCGCTTTGATGACCTGATAAATCTGCGATTTGTCCGCAATGGCTCCAAACGGGCAGGAGGCAATGCACGCACCGCAGCTGACGCATTTCTCTTCGTCAATTTCTGCGCGACCAAGATAATCCGAGCCGATCGCCTTGACTCCACAGGCTTGTGCGCATGGACGTCCTGTTTCCAGAACGGCGTTATACGGACATTCTTTTATACATTTTTTACATTTGATGCATTTGTCCTGGTCGATAACCATCTTCGTTTTACCGAAGGAAATGGCGTTTTTCGGGCAGGCGTTCTTGCACGGATGCGCCAGACATTTGCGGCAGTTGTCCGTGATCATAATGTGCCGTTCGGGACACGCTTCACAAGCGATTTTGATGACCGAAACAAGCGGGGGATGGTGAACACGCGTTGCCACATCGACTTTTTCAATATCCTGCGTGATGGATTCCGTCACATCCGCGGCGCGGGCATCCAGCCC
This sequence comes from Murdochiella massiliensis, assembly GCF_900059565.1. Lineage (GTDB taxonomy): Bacteria > Bacillota > Clostridia > Tissierellales > Peptoniphilaceae > Murdochiella > Murdochiella massiliensis. The sequence continues at coordinate 671,247 of NZ_FIZW01000002.1, read as the reverse complement.
AAGCGCCATGCGAAGACGTTCGCCATAGACGGCACGCTCGCGGAAGATGTTTTCCCGGAAGTGTGCGACTTCTCCCGGCAATGCCCGGAACGTTTCTTCATACAGGTCATGCAGGTTTTCGTCGTTATAGGCCATGCGGGCAATGCTGGCAAAAGCCATACGACGAAGCCGGATGACATCAACGTAACTGTATTTCATTCTTCCTCCTGTAAACCGTCCAGAATGCGCTCCATCACCTGAGGACTGGTTGCCTTTGTCATTTTTTCCCCATCAATGGTGACGACGGGTGCAATCCGTTTTTCTGAGGTTTTGCACGTGCCGTCGCAGGAGCACAATTCGATTTCAAAATCCGCCCCTTCAGGAACACTGGGGTATTCATATAAACTTTCTTTTAAGTCGGTGACATTGTCCAAGATATTGTCAGCACCGTAAAAGACACAACGCGTGCCGGTACAAATTTTGACTTTCATTGTTCCTCCTCGACTACAGGGGTACGCTCGCCGTCATGCGCCGAGCTGTCAGGGTGAGCCTGCCGAGACGTTTTCCCACAAGAAAAACAAACGACGAATTCGACAGACACGATGCCTTTTATTCTTTGGGAATATGTTATCACAGCCTGTACAAAAGAGATAGACTTGGCGCAGCAAGGACAGAAAAACTGGTACAATAGGGACGAAAAAAACGCCCCTTCTGTAAAGCGGAGGAGCGACCGAAAGAGAAATAAAACGTAGAAAAAGGTGCTACGCGCCATTACGTCTTAGTACGCGTGCGAAGAAAAAGGGAGAGACGAATGAAGAGAGAAAGAAATAGGACGGTGGTAAAGAGCTTTTGTTCTATCCTGTTGCTCTGTGCAAGTATGATGTTGTTCAGCGCCTGTGGCGCACCGAAGCAGCAGGAAACAGAGAAAATAAGTACGGGAGAAGAGCGTTCTTCCATAGAGACGACGGTACAGGAGAGCAGTGAAGCGGATGAATCGCTTACAGGGGAATCTCCGCTTCGTCTTGTCGCCCTGAAAGGCCCGACCTCTATGGGCATGGCCTACGTGTTATCGTCCGGAGATCAAGAACGGCATTCCTACTATTGTCGTGTTTTAGGTTCACCGGAAGAGATTGTGCCGTTGCTGGTGAAAAAGGAAATCGATGTGGCGGCTGTACCGTCCAATCTGGCCGCCGTGCTCTACGCAAAGACAGAAGGCAACATTCAGGTGTTGAATATCAATACGCTCGGCGTGTTGTATCTGGTGGAGCGTGGGGAGCGTGTCCACGCGATAACGGATCTTAAGGGAAAAACCGTGCTTGCTTCAGGCAAAGGAGCGACGCCGGAATATGCTCTGCGCTATCTTCTGGAAGCCAACGGGCTAAACGAGGACGAGGTATCCATTGAATGGAAGAGTGAACATGCCGAAGTGGTTGCTGCATTAGCGGAAAACCCCGATGCCGTGGCGTTGTTGCCGGAACCCTTTGTTTCGTCAGCAGAGGCGAATCTCGCCGACCTTCGTCGTGCGGTAGATTTGACCGAAGCCTGGGATGCTGCACAAAACGAAAGCGATGCGCCTTCTGCGCTGGTAATGGGCGTCCTGGTTGCACGGCGTGAAATCGTGAACGAACATCCCGATGCGATCGCTCAACTCCTTGCAGACGTCACGCGATCGGTCGACAAAGTAAAGCAAAATCCGGAAGAAGCGGCGAAAATCATCAGCGAATTGGGCATCGTGCCGGAAGCCGTAGCAAAAAAGGCGATTCCACACGCCAATCTCGTATCCATTACGGGTGTGAAAATGAAGGAAAAATTGGGCGGCTATTTGCGCGTTCTTGCCGAACAGGATGTGAAGGCGATCGGCGGAGCGCTGCCGGCGGACGACTTCTACTTCCTCCCGGAAGGACAGCGGTAAATGCGTGAGCCGATAAAGAGGACAATGGTTTGGGGATTTTGGCTTGTCGTATGGGCGGTTGTTGCCCACGGCATCCACAATCCGCTCATTTTGCCCTCGCCGGGACAAACGCTGGCCGCGTTGGGCTCTTTGGTGGTTGATCCGTCATTTTTTGCGCGGATCGCCACCTCACAGCTGCACGTCTTGGGCGGCTTCCTTCTTGGGTCCGCATTGGGGGTGTTTCTGGGATGGATGGCGGCGATTCACACCGCGCTGTCGCGGCTATTGGCTTTGCCCGTGCAAATGATGCGCGCCATTCCGGTGGCTTCTTTTGTCGTTTTTGCGCTGTTTTTGCTTCCCTCCGCGCATTTATCTCTTTTCATTGTTTTTCTGCTTGTTTTTCCGTTGGTGTACCAGAATACCGTTGAGGGAAGACAGGCGGTGGATGCTTCGCTCGTTGAAATGGCTGATGCGTTTCATGTGCCGTTTTCACGTCGCCTCCGCGGGATCGTATTGCCTTCGATTCTTCCTTTTCTGAGTGCTGCGTTGCGAACTGCTTCCGGGCTTGCCTGGAAGGGCGGTGTAGCGGCCGAAATGATTGCACTTTCCGGACACAGTTTGGGGGAGGCCTTATTCCAATCCAAAATTACGCTGGACATGCCGGCGCTTTTTGCCTGGACGGTGATTATTCTTCTTCTTAGTCTGCTGAATACGACGTTGTTGCTTGCTCTGTGGAACGGCGCGGCATACCGCCTGATGCGCATTCGACCGATTTGTCGGAAACGAGATTTGCAAGATCAACAAGATACTTCGCTTTCCGCACACAACCGAAATTCCTTCGGACAGGAAGAAAAAACACCCCTTGTCCGGTTGCAGAAGGTGTCCGTTTCTTTTTCGCAAAAGCTGGTATTACAGGACGTCTCGGCAACGCTTTTTACGCATGACCGCATACACATCCGCGGTTCGTCCGGCGTCGGGAAAACGACGCTGCTGCGTGTCATGGCGGCAGCAAAGGCTCCGGATGAGGGAAAAGTGGTTTATTCGTCCGGCAGCGTGCCGCGATGCAGTATTCTGTTTCAGGAAAACCGTCTGTTGGAAGGGCATAGTGTGCGAGAAAATCTGCGCTTTGTCGGCCTCGATGAGATGACAATTGAGGAAGGACTTTCGTCGCTTGCCCTTTTAGATGCAGCGGAACAGCCGGTTTCCACGCTTTCCGGCGGAATGAAACGTCGACTGGCACTGCTGCGCGCATTGCTGTCATCGGGGGCTCTGCTGTTGCTGGACGAACCGTTCGTCGGTCTGGATGAAGCGTTGCGCAGAAAGACAGCGGAGGAAATTGTCCGGCGAAGTGACCGGTTTTCCGCTCTCGTCGTCTGTGATCACGTTCTGGGAGGAGATGAGCTGGCAGAGGAGATGCTGGCAATTACCGCAGTATGGCATCTTCACGACGACGGGCATCTATGTGACATTCGTCAAGTATGATAAAATGCAAGCGAAGGTGCAGAGCATCTTTTTCAGGAGGAAACTATGTGTGGCATTGTAGGTTATGTCGGAAAAGCATCCGCCGTCGACGTACTGATGGACGGATTAAAAAAGTTGGAATATCGCGGATATGATTCAGCGGGTGTCGCCATACGCAATGATGCCGGCGCTTTTGATGTGATCAAAGAAAAAGGACGCCTGGTCAATTTGGAAAAGCGTATCGCGGAGGAAAAGCCTTCGGGAACCGAGGGCATCGGCCATACGCGTTGGGCGACGCATGGGGAATCTACGCGCAACAATGCCCATCCGCATTATTCCGCAGACGATCGCGTTGTCGGGGTGCACAACGGCATTATTGAGAATTTCAAAGAAATCAAAAAAGAACTGACCGAGAAGGGTTATACGTTCTATTCCGAAACGGATACCGAGGTCTGCATTAAGCTGATCGATTATTATTATGGCGAAAAAGCCGACCCCTTAGAGGCGTTGAAAGCGGCCAAGGCACACATTCACGGCTCGTATGCGCTGGCTATTTTGTTTCAGGATCGTCCGGGTGAAATTTGGGTCATGCGCAAAAATTCGCCCATGATTTTGGGGGTAAGAGAAGGCGCAAGTTTCTTGGCGTCCGACGTGCCGGCCATTTTGAAACACACTCGTGATGTATATTACATGGAAGATGACCAGATTGCGCGGTTAACACGTGAAGGCATAACCTTTTTTGATGCTGAGGGACATGTCGTTACCGTGCCGAAACAACACATTGATTGGGATGTTGCGGCGGCGGAGAAAGGCGGATATGACCATTTTATGCTCAAAGAAATTCATGAGCAGCCGGTGGTGATCGCCAATGCACTGCGCCATTTTGTGGATCTTAACGGTTGGATCCGCTTTGAAGGCGCAAAGCTGACGCCCGATTTTTACGATTCTTTCAATCGCATCCATATTGTTGCCTGCGGTTCGGCGTATCACGTGGCCTGTGTGTCCAAGTATGTGGTGGAATCGCTCGCCCGTATTCCGGTAGAAACAGATATCGCTTCAGAATTTCGTTATCGTCATCCCATCCTGTCGGATAAAGATTTGGTTATCATCATTTCCCAATCCGGGGAAACCGCCGATTCGCTGGCCGCTTTGCGCGAAGCACAGGCGCTGGGTGCTTCCACATTGGCCATCGTCAATGTGGTCGGCTCCTCGATTGCGCGTGAAGCCGAGCGTGTCATCTATACGGTGGCCGGTCCGGAGATTGCGGTTGCCACGACGAAAGCCTACAGTTGTCAGCTGTTGGTGATGGATTTGTTTGCACTGGATTTGGCCCTGCATCATAAGCGCTTAACCGAAGAAAAGGCACAGGAACTGATCGGCGAATTGAAGACGCTTCCGCGTAAAATGGATGCGATATTGCGTGAAGAAGAATCGTATCGTAAGGCGGCGGAGCGTTTCCTCGATAAGGAGCATATGTTCTTTGTCGGCCGCGGCGTGGATTATGCCGGCTGCTTGGAAGCGAGCCTAAAGCTCAAAGAAGTATCGTATCTGCATTCCGAAGCATATGCCGCAGGAGAATTGAAACACGGTACCATCAGCCTCATTGAAGACGGAACGCCTGTAATCGGTATTGCCACGCAGACCGATCTAATGGAAAAAACGCGATCCAATCTGTTGGAAGTAAAGACGCGCGGCGGAGACGTCACCACCTTGATTATGGAGGGAATGGAAGGCTTTGAGGATGTAGGGCAGGTGATCACCATTCCGGCCATTCATCCACTGTGGGCGAACAGCCTCTCGGTTTTGCCGATGCAGCTTTTAGCGTACTATGAATCCACGCTGCGCGGATTGGATGTGGATAAGCCGCGAAACCTGGCCAAGAGTGTGACGGTCGAATAATCCGTCTATGGGTTTGGCGTAGCTTAACCCCGGTCTCAGTGTGAGTTGAAGTGCAAGGAACAATCATCTCCATGCATTCTCTGAACAAAAGGAGCAAACGTTGATTACCTATACTTTTCCCCAATTGATCCATGATGCCTGTGTGCTCGCTGTGCAACCGGTGCTTTGCCGTGCACTGAGCGGAGCTATCGGGGATGATATGGACGATAAGGAAGCGGAACATTATATTCTTTCCATTCTCAAGGAAGAGCAGGACGCGAAAGACGTGCAGCTTTTGCCGGGGGAAGAAGGTCCGGATCTTTCCGGCCTCGGTTTTCGTGCGCTTTTTTATCTGGTGTTTCGCCAGCCGTATACCGGCCTGGAGCGCGATCCGAGTATCAGCGGAGCGCTGTCCAGTTTAACCAAGCACTATGATATGACAGAAGAGCAGATCGATATGCTTTGGATGACGCAGCATATCTATCAGACGGCATGTGATCAACTGCTGTCAGCGGATCTGCTTTCGCCCGAGGAGAAGGACTTTTCCACGTGGACGGACGAACGTGCGTTTGAAATTATGAAAATGGCCATTTCGCCTTTCGGTGAGGATGTCGACGGCTTTTTTGCTCCGTTGACCACTAATCTTGAGGTGCAGACGGATATGAAACGCGCGGACAACGGTGATCCCAATGCGATGATGGAAGTGGCCTACGATTTGATCGAAGGTCGCGGTGTGGCGACGGATTTCAAGCAGGCTGAGCGTTGGGTGAGGGAAGCGCTGGCGCAACAAACCAACCGTACGGAAGAAGCACAGAAAATGCTGGCGTTTTTGGAACTGCTCAATGAGCGCGAATAAGTAAAGTTGAAAGAGTAGAAGAAAGACCGGAGCGAATCCAAGCTTCGGTCTTTTTCTGTGTCTTAACAAAACGATTGAAAAGTGACCAGTGAAACGACTGAAAAGTGACCAGTGAAAAGACTGAAAAGTGACCAGCGAAACGACTGAAAAGTGACTAGCGAAATGATTGAAAAGTGACCAGTGACGTGATACGCTAATGATGAATAGGGGGTGATTGCGTGCCGCTGACTAAAGAAAACTACATTCCGCGCTTAATCGATAAGAAGATGGAGAAATACTTACGGGTGTTCGGTGCTCTCTGTCTCGAGGGCCCGAAATGGTGCGGGAAAACATGGACCGGCCTACATCATGCACAAAGCGTTACCTTTATGACCGAAAAAAGCCAGCGCAATTTGGCAAAGGTGGATCCAAAATACATTTTTACCGGAAAATTTCCGCAGCTGATTGATGAATGGCAAGTGGTTCCTTCGATTTGGGATGCTGTGCGCCATGAATGCGATAGAGACCATGGAAAAGGAAAATTTATTTTAACCGGTTCGACTACATTGCATACAGATGAGGGGGAAGATGAGGTCTTTCATTCCGGAACCGGAAGAATCGCATCGCTTCGCATGGATCCGATGAGCCTCTATGAGTCAGGAGAATCAACAGGAGAAGCTTCCCTTTCTGAAATGTTGGAAGGACACGTTCAAGAAGGTTATGTACGTAAGGTTGAACTGGATGAATTGGCGCATTACATCGTTCGTGGAGGATGGCCGGAAAATTTAACGGTAGCTAAAGAAGACATCGGAATCATTCCGGAAAGCTATCTTTCTGCTATTCTCGAAACAGACATGCATGAGCGTCAAACGAAAGAGAGAAGTCCGGAGAAGATGCGTATGCTACTTCGTTCCCTTTCGCGAAATGAATCCACCATTGCGGGTATAAATACACTCATCAAAGATATTGAAGAGGTCGAAAATCAGGAAGCACTCATTGAAAGCAGAACGACGCTATCGGATTATTTGGGCGTTTTAGACAGCCTCTTTCTTATCGCAAATCAGGAGGCTTTTTCCGTCAACTATCGTTCCTCTGCAAGAGTCGGGAAAACAGCGAAACGGCACCTGGTTGACCCTTCGTTATGCTGTGCAAGTTTGCACTTAACGGTAGAGAAATTATTGTATGATCATGAAACCTTCGGCTTGCTTTTTGAAGCATTGGTGGAAAGAGACTTGCGAATCTATGCCCAATATCTGGACGGGCGGTTGTATCATTTTCGGGATAATATCTCCGGCGATGAAGTGGATGCAATTATTGAATTTAAAGACGGTCGCTATTCTGCATTTGAAATTAAGCTTAGCGATGGCAGCGTTCAGGAAGCAATAGAAAGCCTTTGTCGCTTTCAAGAGAATGTCAAGAAAAAGCCGGCGTATCTATGTGTGCTTGTCGGTCATGGCGAAGCGGTAATCAAGGATCCCAAGACGGGGATTTATGTTGTACCGATTACTTCCTTACGGCCATAACAAAACAAGAGAGGGAGATAGCAATCTTTGGGGAGTGTCGTTCAGACCAAGCAAGAGGAAGAATTTTTGAAGAGAGGGGGCAAGAGGAATGAGGAATGAAAAAAAACTTCCAATACATTATCTTTTTCTCATCGTCATTGTTGTTCTTGTCGGTGTTTTTCTCGCAAAAGGAATGTTATCGAAAACCGAAAAACGTCAGAATGAAGACAACACATCGCAGGCGATTGCTTCTGCGGAAGCAAAGTCCGAGGAGACATCCGAAGAAGTGGTGATGTCGTCCTCTTCCGTGCCTAAACAGCAAGAGTCGGAACAAATGATGACGTTGTCAGCAAGAGCGGTTCTCTCCGCAATCAACCTCTTGGAGGTGCATTATGATGAAGAAGGAAAAAATTTCCTAGTCAAAGTGGAGATTGTCCCTAAGCCCGAAATGCTCAATATGATCGCAAAAAAACAGGTAAATGGCACGCTGAAATGTAAAGTGGACGGCACGATCAACACGGAAGGCGGACCGCAAGTTCGCCTCGTCGCAAAAGAAGAAAATATGGAAGTCACGTTCTATGGGAACAGAACGTATGAGATTGCGTTGGAAAACCCAACCGCACCGTTTCCTGTAGATGAGCTCTTTTTGATTAATATCAGTTTTTATTTTAAACAAGACTTGGTTCAGCCAATCGCAGATTCCTACACTTTTGTGACATCTTTGATATGCCAGCCGGATGATCCTCTATTGTTTAAAGATTTATAATCAAGCAAAGAGCATAAACAAAGCACTCGACGTATTCTCGCCGGGTGCTTTGTTTTATTTTACTTTCGCTCCAGATTCAACCGTTTTTCCGCAATGCGTCGATCGGTGTAGTCCATTAAAAGCGTATGCACGGTAGAGACCAATGGGACAAAGAGGAACATACCGACAAAGCCGAAACTGGCTGCACCCACGAGAACAGCGAGAAGCACAAGGATGCCCGGAAGGCCGGTTTGCTGGCCAACGACACGCGGATAGATGATGTTGCCCTCAAGCTGTTGCAAACAAATGAGAAAGACGAGATAGGTCGCCGCGTGCAGGGGCGAAATGGTCAGCAACGTGAAGGCGCCGAGAAGGCCGGACAAGAAGGCGCCAACGAGCGGAATCAGTGCGCCCATCATCACCATAAGCGAGACCATCAGCGAATATTCCATGCCCAGAAGGTTCATGCCCACATAGTTCATCGTGCCCAGCAGGATGGCCTCAAGGAACTGCCCCGTAAAGAAATTATAAAAACTGTCGAATGCCGTATAGGAGACGTACATAACGGTATCGGCGTGACGTTCACTGAGGAAGGTATAGATGATGCGCTTCGCGGCGCGACTTAACTTTTCCTTGCTGAGTAGGGCATAGATGGAAAAAATGAAAGAGATCAGAGCCGACATGGTAATATTCAGCACGGATCCGAGTTGCGTAAGGATATTCTGTGCAAACTGTGAAATCAACGCCTGCAGATCCACACCCTTAAAATACGTGTTGATGAACTCTTGAAGCGTAAGATTATTTACATTGTTGATCACCTGATTGATGGCGTCATTGATGCTCTCTTTCAGCGAACCGAGCCAATCGGCATGCTGAACGAAGGAGCGCGCAGCACGCAACACATCCGGGATGGCGTGAATAAAAAGTTGCATCGATGTAATGACGTTCGGAATGATGACGGCGAAGGTGAGAAAGACAAATGCAAAAATAATGGCATATGCAATGAGCATGGAAAGCACACGCGTGATCATCGGTCCGAGAGGAAGACGGCCGATGAGCGATTCAATGCGCCGCATAGGAATGTTCACGATAAAGGCAATGGACAGACCGATGAGGAAAGGCTGAATCATGCCAAGAAAGGTTAAAAACATATTCCAAAGCACGGGCAAATTGAAAAACAGGAACGCAATAGCGATAGCAAAAGCGGCAATCTGCATTCCGATAATGACGATTTTTTTCTGTTCCGGCGTCAGCTTCATGTCTATTTCCTTTCTGGCTCATTGCTTAATTCTACCATAGCTTCCCGGGTTTCGTCTGCGATAAATTGCCATTTTGTGCTATCATAAAAAGTGAAAAACAACCAAAGGAAAATAGAGCGTAAAAGGGGGGGACATGAAAAACAAACCGATACTGTTGGTGCTTGCTGCCGGCATGGGCTCACGCTACGGTGGTCTGAAGCAGATTGATCCGCTGGGCCCGACGGGCGAAATCATCATTGATTATTCGATTTTTGATGCCGTTGAGGCGGGCTTTGAGCGCTTTATTTTTGTCATCAAAGAAGAAAACCGCGAGGCATTTGATGAAGTTCTGACCAATCATTTGCCGAAAAATCTGGAAATCAATATTGTGTATCAGGATCTTGAGGATGTGCCGGACGGCTTCACTATTCCTGAAGGAAGGGTAAAGCCGTGGGGAACGACGCATGCCATTTGTGCAGCAAAAGACGTCATTGACGCGCCGTTTGCCGTGATCAATGCGGATGACTATTATGGAAAAGAAGCATTCCGGAAAATTTATGCGTTTATGACTTCCGATAAGATCAAAGAGAATCACCATGCCATGGTGGGATTTAAGATCAAGAATACACTCACCGAGCACGGCTCGGTTTCGCGCGGCGTCTGTGAAGTTGAAAACGATAAGCTGGTGCAAATTGTTGAACGCACGAAACTCTTCAAGGAAGGCGACGGCGCGCGCTTTGTCGATGAGAACGGGAACGAGCAACACCTTGATGGTGAGAATGTCGTTTCCATGAACTTCTGGGGATTCCATCCGGCTTTCCTCCCGTTTTTGCAAAATGACCTGGAGCGTTTCTTCCGTGAAGATGTTCCGAAGAATCTGTTGAAATCCGAAGCCCTGTTGCCGACTGCTGTTGGGACGGGACTATCCGAGGGAAAATTGTCCGTTGAGGTCTTAACGACGAATGATACGTGGATGGGCGTGACCTATCATGAGGATAAAGAACCGGCGATGGCCGGCTTTAAAGCGTTAGTGGATCGCGGCGTATATCCGTCCCCGCTTTGGAAGTAACATTTCGCGGCGAAGCGGTTGCAACCGTAAGGGCACGCCTGCGGCATGCTCATTGCGGCGAAAAAAGACGGCGTGCTGCGGCGCACTCGTCGCGGCGGAAAAACAGAGGAGAAGAGAATGAAAATTTTAGTGATCAATTGCGGCAGTTCATCGCTTAAATATCAGCTGTTTAACATGGATAACGAAGAAGTGATGGCGAAGGGACTGGTTGAGCGCATCGGTATTGAAGGCTCCCGTCTGGTGCAGGAAGTGGGTGAAGAGGAATGGATCAACGAGACAGCCATTCCCGACCACAACAAAGCGGTCCATCTTGTTTTTGAGGCCCTCACGGATACGAAACATGGCGTCATCAAGGATATGCAAGAAATTGACGCGGTAGGCCATCGCGTGGTGCATGGCGGGGAAAAATTTACAGAGTCCACTCTGGTGGATGATGATGTGATTGCGGCTATTGAACAGGTAATTCCGTTCAGCCCCTTGCATAATCCGGCGAACTTGCAAGGCATTAAAGCGGCACAGGAAGCGCTTCCCGGGAAGCCGAATGTCGCGGTGTTTGATACCGCATTTCATCAGAGCATGCCGAAGGAAAATTATATGTATGCGCTTCCGTATGAACTCTACACCGATCACGGGATTCGCCGTTATGGATTTCATGGAACCAGCCATTATTTTGTGACGCTTCGGGCTTCCGAACTGTTGAATATTCCCGTAGATGAGCTCAATATCATCTCTTGCCATCTGGGCAACGGTTCTTCGGTTACGGCGGTCAAAAACGGCAAGAGCTACATCACCTCAATGGGGCAGACGCCGCTTGCCGGCGTACCGATGGGAACGCGTTGCGGCGACATCGACCCCGCCATTGTGACCTTCATGCAGACCCGCCTGGGCAAGTCGGCGGAGGAAGTGGATGCGATCATGAACAAGCAATCCGGTGTGGCCGGTGTATCGGGCGTTTCCAGCGACTTCCGTGACCTGGAGAACGCTTCAGCAGAAGGCAATGAACGCGCACAGCTGGCGTTGGATATGTTCCATGCGCGAGTGCGGGAGACAGTGGCTGGTTATGCGGCTGACCTCGGACGGGTGGATGCGATTACCTTTACCGGAGGTATCGGTGAAAACGGCGCAAACGATCGCGCAGCCATCTGCAAAGGTTTAGAGATTATGGGCGTTAAGCTGGATAAAGAGACAAATAGCCAACGCAAGCCCAAGGAAAAGAAAATTTCCGCCGAGGACTCGGCCATTGCGGTCTGGGTCATCCCGACGAATGAGGAACTGATGATCGCGCGGGACACCATGCGTTTGTCGAAGTAAACACGAACAGAAAAAAGAAGCGACGGACAGCTCCGTCGCTTCTTTTTTATTTCCGGAACAAGTCGCTATTTCACTTCCCGAGCAAAACGCTCCGCCACGGCGGATAGCGGGACATCTTCCAGTGAATCCAGCTTCCACCAGGCTTCGTCAAAGGCATAGCCACTTGTCACGCTACAAGGCACCGCTAAGGCGCGTAGACCGGCGGCAGCAGCGGCACGAACGCCATTCATAGAATCCTCGATGACCAGAGCTTCATGCGGCGTTACGTTTGCTCGTTGCAAGGCCTGAAGATAGAGATCCGGGTCGGGCTTTAAGGCGACGGCGTCGTCCGCCGTGAGGACGAACGCGAAGCGGTCACGAAGGCCTAAGAAATCCAGGCGCGAATGAATCGTTTCGGCTCGATTGGAGGAGACGATGGCGCAACGAATACCGAGGGACTCGGCGTCCGCCAACCAGCGTGCAACGCCGGGCATTAGGGGAAGACGACCGAGTGCTCTCTCTTCGAGCGTATGACAAAAAAGTGTAAATCCCATTTCATCCAGATCGATGTGATATTCCCGTTTGAAATAGTTGACCAATTCCACATGCCATGCGCCTGCAGCGATGGCATATTCCTCCAGTGTTAGGGCATGACCGGTATGCTCGAGGATCCAGTCGCGCATAAGACAATAGACTTCCTTTTCGGTATCGGTGATGACGCCGTCAAAGTCGATGAATAAATAGTTGAGCATGTAAGGTCCTTTCTATGCCTGAATCACGAAGCGTTCACCGGCATGGGTAATCGTCTGAATCAGCGTGCCCGTATCGCTGCGATAGCGTGAATGAAATTCTTCGGTGATTTCGGGATGGTCGCGAAAATGCATGGGAATGAATATCTGCGGATGCAGATGTTTGAGAAAATAGGCTCCGCCAAGCATGGCATTTTCTTCCAGTCGCGGATCCACTACGCCGAAACCGATATCGATAGGATGGACCGTCACTTCCCGAAGAACTCGCAGATAATCGCGTACCTCCCGCTTCTGCTCAGCCTCTGAAAAAGAAGGCCATTTCCAGGCGTTCAAATCGCCGGCATGGAAAAAATTCACTTGATGTAATGTGAACAGGATCGAGAAGCCCTGATCGGTGGAAGGAAAGGTTTGAAAAGACATTCCGCCGAAGTCAAATTGCATATTGGGTTCGACACGGCGCGTGCGTGCAGCATTATAGGCGATTTTTCGTGCGCGGGTTTGCGCCGGGCTGCTGCTCAGTTGAAGAATATTTCCCTGTTCTTCTATTCGCTCCACATCTTCCGAAAGCACATAGAGTGCATCTTCACTTCCGGGGAAAGAGAAAATAGCCGGATTGTAGTGATCTGCATGCGCATGGGTAACTATAAACAAAATCCTTTTGTTCGTCGGCAACACCAGATCACCCTTCCAATAATCAATGACGACGAAGGTATCCTGATAATCGATGGTGAAGCCGCTGTTGTATAAATATTGAATGGTAAGCGTATGGGACATGATCGTTCCTTTCATCGGTGCTTTTTCGATTATACCCTACACGGACAAAAAAGACAGGCGGAAACCGGGGATGAGGTATGCGTCGATAAAGTTGCCGCCGTCTGAAATGCGCTGAAAATGAAATCAACCGGGAAAGGCGGAGACATGAACAGAATGTTGACGGAAGAAGAAAAAAGACGGCAGATCACGAACGTGATTCGCGCCGGGTATACCGATCGAATTCGATGGCAAGTAGGCCCGGAAATTGAGCACTTCGTTTTCGACCGGCAAAGCGGAAAACGCATCCTGTATCCGGGCGAGAATGGCATCGAGGGCATTTTGCGGGCGTTTGCTCAACGTCATACGGACTGGACGACCACTTGGGAAGAAGGTCATCTTCTCGCGCTCGAAAAACTGGGCAGCAGCATCACGTTGGAACCGGGCGCGCAGCTTGAATTTTCGCTCGCTCCCTCGGAGTCGGTGGCCATTATCCAACGCCGATACCAGGCCATGTTGGATGATCTGTATGAAATATTGGATCCGCTGGGTTATATGCTGGTGACGATTGGCCTGGATCCGTTCAACGCTGTTGAGGACATTCCGCTTTTGCCGAAATCCCGCTATCACATGATGGATGCCTATTTGTGTAATACAGGGGACTTGGCGCGTACGATGATGCGCAAAAGTGCCGCCTTGCAAGTTTCGGTTGATGTCGGAAGCGACCGCGATTTTTGCAGCAAATATCGTGTCTTGACCGCGCTCTCCCCGATTCTCTATACGCTTTTCGATTCCGCTGTGGATAACGAGGGAAAACGACTCACGACGTATAATGCCCGTCAGGAGATCTGGCGGCGAACGGATCCGGCACGCACCGGCTTTCCGGCGGATGTGTTTTCTGCGGATTTCGGTGTGGATCGCTATGCGGATTGGGTGCTTTCCGCACCGCCGATTTTTCTGCCGAAAGACGGGAAGGTCGTCGCAACCGGAAATCGTCCGCTGCATGAACTTCTTGATGAGGCAAAGGACGAAGAGGAACTCGATCGCTTTGTTCGCCACGGCATGTCCATTGTTTTTCCGGATGTGCGGGCGAAACAGGTGATGGAGATTCGCATGATGGATTCGATTGCCGCGCCCTATGCTTTCGGCGCTATGGCTCTCTTTAAAGGACTGCTCTACAACATGGATACCTTGCGCCGCCTGGAAGAGCGTTTCACGCCCATGCAGGCGGATTGGGTGGAACGGGGGAAAAATGCCGGTAGAGATAATGGAATTCAAGCATATTATCACGGCGATTATTTTGCCCATTGGGGAACGGCCCTTTGCGCCATGGCTCGAGAAGGATTAAGCGAGCAGGAAGCAGCATTTCTTGTTCCCTTAGAGAAAATGTGGAATAACCTTGACACCCCGCGTTTGGAAATCGAACGTCTGGTGGAACGTGAAGGATGGACGGAAACGTTAAGAAAGTTGGAAGTGCGTCATGTTTTATCCTGAATTTACACAAGAGTATATTCGTCGCGTAATGAAAAATCCCGACCGATATGCCGAAGATGCCCGGTCATTGATCGATGGAAGCGTGGAGAAGCGTCGGCTGTATCATGGTCAGGAAGTTCCGATGACGTATCAGGGGATGTTTTTGACGCAGGAGGATGTGGAAACGTTTCAGGAAATGATACGCACGATGGTCTCCATCGGTCGAAAAGTGACGGCGGAGTACGTAAAAAATCCGGACTATCGCAAGGGATTTCACTTTGATCCGGAAATGGAAGAACTCATTTTATTGGATCCGGGCTATGATATTCCCGTTCCGGTCGGCCGTTACGACATTTTTTATCGCGGGGGAAATGACTATCGTTTTTGCGAACTGAATACCGACGGAGCCTCTGCGATGAACGAAGATCGCGTTCTGGGTGAACTGCTCGTTCAAAGTCGGATTATGCAGGATATGCAGGAGGATTGGTACCTATCGCCCTTTTCCCTTTTTGATTCTCTTGTTTCGGCGTTTCTTGCTCGTTATCGGCAGATTCGTGGGCGGGAAGCGGAGAGCGTTGCCATTGTCGATATTTTGGAAAAAGGTACACGAATGGAGTTTGACGTCTATCGTGACCGTTTTGCCGCTGCCGGTGTCCGTGCGGTCGTTGTCGATGTCCGCGATTTACATTTTGCGGAGGGAAAATTGTGGGCGAAGGAAGAAAACGGGAAGCCGCTGGCGATTGACCTCGTCTACCGCCGATTGGTCACTTCCGACTTTCTCACCGTGCGGAAAGAAGCTCAGGCGTTTGAAGAAGCATATCGTGCCGGCGCGTTTCTCTCTTTCGGCTCATTCCGTTCCCAGGTGATGCATGCCAAAACCACCTTTACCATGTTGCATAAAGACGAGACGAAGTCCTTGCTGACGGAGGAAGAACGGGAATTCATTGCTCGACGTATTCCGATGACCTGGGAAATAACCGCGTCCGACGACAAAAGGGAAGTGATCCAACATAAGGATGCCTATATTCTTAAGCCTTACAATTCCTATGGTTCACAGGGGGTCGTCATCGGCCGTGATTATACACAGAAAGAATGGGAGTCGCTGGTGGATGCGCTCCCATATGAGAAATATATTGCACAGGAATTTGTAGACAATGATCCGACGCCGTTTTTGTTTTTACAAAACGGATTGAATGATGCGCCGAGCTTGGCTGATGAGCAGATCGTTTCCTTTGCTCAAGCGTTGAACGAAGCCGATACACCGGAAACCGCCGGACCTTTTGTGGTGAAGCCTTTCGGGCACGTGCTCGGCTGTTTCCTCTTTGATGAACAATTTGCCGGCTGTTATGTGCGCATCGGACAACACCATATGATTTCCGGTTTACGCGACTATTTTACCGCACCTGCTTTTGTCGTCACGCCCCGAAACCGGATCGGATAAGGTTTCACGAACCAGTTTGTTTCGCCATAAAAAGGTCCAAAGCGGCAAACCGATCACCGCTGTGATAATAAATTGCGAGAGCATGATTTGCGCCGTTACCAGGGGAAACAAATCAGCGGTGATTTCCCCTAAAAACCAGGCTTCACCGCTGTAGAGAAAAGAAAAGGCGGCGGGAAAGAGCGAGGCGAGCCATTTCGAGGAAACTCTGGCCATTAAGAGCGTTGAAAAAAGCGTTCCCAGTGTGCCGATGACCATGTCGATGGCACCGAAAGGGCTCCACATATTCGCCACCAGACAGCCGAGAGTGAGTCCAATAACGTTTTTGGGATCAAAGAAGGCCAGCCATGTCATCACTTCCGCATAGCGGAATTGCACCGGGCCATAACTGAAACCGAATCCCGAAAGCGTAAAGATAACGTAGACGGAGGCGATGATGCCTTGACGGGCCAGCGTTCTGGCCGACAAGAGGGAAGAGAAAGAATTCGTTTTGTTCATGTAAACCTCACTCCAGTACACCGAACGAGAAGCCCTGCTCCTGTAGCGCATGAACGATGGCAGGAAGGGAATTGCGCGTGAGCGTTTTCGCGGCGGTATCATGCATCAGAATGGTGATGACGTTCGGTTTACCGTAGGCTTCCCACGCCTCCAGGATGCGACTTACCTGCCCTTCTGTGGAATCCGGCGATGTAGAGCCTTCGGCGTCGCCGTTGAGGCAATTCCAGTCCATCCACTCGACGCCTTCTTTTTTCAGCTCAGCATCGGCTTCTTCCAGACCGTCCCAGGACATATGGCCGCCCGGATAACGCCAGGGCTTGGGATCGACTTCTTTACCCAGAAGCGCCTGCAGTGCGTCTTTTGATTTGTGGTATTGTGCGAGAATTTCGGTAGCATTACCGACGCCGCCCGGATAAAGCTTATCGTAGTCATGATCGAAGGAATGGAACGCCAAGGCATGTCCTTCCGCAAGGGTTCGTTCCAAAAGCGGTTTATTTTCCGCCGTGAACGATTGTCCGACCATAAAGAAGGTCGCCGGTACGCCAAGCTCTTTCAGCGTATCCAACAGAAGCGGCGTCGACGCCGCATCCACACCGTCATCAAACGTGAGGAAAGCTAATTTTTCGGTAAATATCGTTTTGCCGTTGTACATCGCATCATTTACATCGGCGGTATTATACGCATAGACACCAGCTGCGCGATTGTGGTTCTTTCCGGTACCGCCGGCATTCTGTTTGACTTCCGTCGTATTGGCATTGGGCTGAGCGATGCCGGAAAAGATTCCGCCTGTTTCCGCTGCTTCCGAAGAGGAAGCGGAACGATCGCTTTGATCCTCGGATAGGGAGGAACTCGGAGAGGAGGAGACTTCCTCCGTCGCGGAAGAAAGTGAAGATACCGTCGGTGTTGTGCTTTCCGGTGACGATAGATGTTTCCACAGCGAGAATAACAGCGAAAACGCAAGAATGAGAAGAATGAGGACAAGTATTGTCCCCAGAATCATTCGCCGTTCCCGCCGTTTCTGGCGTCGTTTTCGGCGCTCCGGCAAATCCGGTGCGGAATGCGGATTACGATGTCTTGTACTACGCATGGGGCGCGAAGTGTTCTCGGTCGATGCACCTGTCCTCGGCTCGCCCGACCTATCCGTCCTCGAGCGTCTTGGTGTATTTGAATTGTTATTCTCCTCTAACATATTGACCTCCCTTTTCCTCCGCATCATAGCATAGAAAGCGGGCACAGAACAAGCACGACGGCCGCTCAATACGCAGGGGCTTTTTTCTGTGTTCCGTTCCAAAAAAAACCGACAGTCCGGCAGCCTTTGATAGAATGGAAAAAGAAAGGCGGTTATGATGGACAGGGCCAACGAAAAACAGAAACAAGCGATCCGTACGACCGAGGGACATGTGCTCATCCTTGCCGGCCCCGGAACGGGGAAAACGCGCACGCTTGTTCAGCGCACGGCATATCTCATTCGGGAAAAAGGCGTTTTGCCCAAAGAGATTACGGTGACGACCTTCACGCGTAAAGCCACGCAGGAAGTGGTTGTACGTCTATCTCGCCTGTTGGCGGATGCCGGGCGCGCGCAGGACGCCGGAAAAGTACATGTCGGTAATTTCCACCATCTTGCGGGTGCTATTGTGGAAAAGGCGGCCGATCGTGCCGGATTCGGTCCTGGAGTAAAACCGCTGAACGATATGGCTAAACAGGCCTTGGTTGCCGCTCATCTTTCTTCGTTTCGCGCTATTCCGCACATTGAAACGCTCGGAATTGCCTTATCACCGGAAGCTCCGAGAGCGGTAAACGCATGGTGTCGGCTATTTGATCAGCTTCGCGAAGGCTTTGTCGATTTTCGTCCACAGGATGCGGCGAC
Source organism: Murdochiella massiliensis (assembly GCF_900059565.1). Classification (GTDB taxonomy): domain Bacteria; phylum Bacillota; class Clostridia; order Tissierellales; family Peptoniphilaceae; genus Murdochiella; species Murdochiella massiliensis. The sequence goes on along the minus strand of NZ_FIZW01000002.1, from coordinate 652,584 downwards.
TACCGCTGCAAAAGAGGCGCTTCAACAGTATCGTCAGCTTTTGATGCGCCACAACGTGATGGATTTCAGTGAGATGCTCTTCAGTGCGTATTTACTATTAAAACAGAATCCGGACATCCTATCGGCAGAACAGGAAAAGTGCCGCTATCTGATGGTGGATGAGTATCAGGATACGAATCCAATTCAGGAGCAGATTCTTCGTTTATTGCAACAAAAGAGCGGAAACCTCTGCGTGGTGGGCGACAGCGATCAAAGTCTGTATCGCTTCCGTGGAGCAAGTGTACACAATCTGCTTTCGTTTGCCGATCGTTATGCGGATACGACCGTCATTCGTTTGGAGGAAAACTACCGTAGTGACGGCATGATTCTGGATAGAGCCGAGCGTGCATTTCGACGTGACGTCCAAATGATGTCTTCGGCTGCGCCTACCGCACAGTTGCGTGAGGACAAAGCGCTGTTTCCGGCGGATTCTACGCGTCGTCATGATGCGGCGGTACAACAGTTATTTTGTGCCGATGCGTCCGTTTGGGCTGAGCGGGTAGCCGATTCGCTTTTGCTCTTGCATACGAAGGGGCTGCCATATGAGGATATGGCGATTCTTTCTTTCTCGGTACGCTCTCCGATGATGATTACGCTTGCGCAAACATTGCATAAACGCGGTATTCCCGTCAACATGCCGCGCGGTGGGACACTGATGGCAGATCGGGATGTCCGCCGCTTTTTGGGCAGCCTCACATTGGCATTTCGTCCGTTTTTGAAGCAGGCAATGGACGAACATCTTCTTACGCGTTCTATGCTGGATCCGTTCGTTGCCTATGCGATGAACATTCCCAAGCGGGATTTTGCGGAACAGGAAAAGTATGCACAGGCGTTTCGGAAACGCCTTGCGGAAGGCGAAACGATCGTTTTTCTTGATCTCTGTTATGGTCTTCTGGGCGTTTCGCCGCTTAAAGCAACGATAAAAAAAGCGCTTTGCAATGAAGACGGCGCGGAAGCGCACCTTGGCGCAGTGCGCAATGTATTGACAGATTTGTTGGCCATGTTGGCCGTAGATCCGGAGGCGGAGAGTCGACTGACGCAGGACAATATCGTCCGCCAAAGCGCGATTCTGTTCGGCCGCTGGCTTCCTCTGCTGAATCGTACGAGACAGGCGGCTTTGCGGGAAGAACAGGAAACGGATGTTTCGGATGCCCTTTCGCTATTTACCATTCATCAATCCAAGGGACTGGAATATTCGGTTGTCTTTCTGGTGGAATCGGATCCGCGTTCCGCGTTTACTTCGCGAAGCGGAATTGCCCGTCTTACGCGATCTCCGTCGCTTGGCGAGCCGCTTTCTCCCGGCATTGCCGAGCAGATGGATCACGCGCGCCTTATGTATACGGCACGAACGCGTGCGAAATCGCTGTTGGTGGAAACGGGTATCCGCTATGGAAAAGATGATCCCGCGATTTCTGCGCAAACGGTGCAATCCTGTGTGTTCTATCCGTCCGATCCGGCGCCGGAAAGCCATCGCTTTGCCTTTACCAGCGACATTGCCTGCTATCGTCGTTGCCCGAGACAGTATTATTTCCTGCGCAAAATGCATATGCCTACGAAGCCGAATCGTGCGGCGGATCGCGGAACGTTGGTACATGAATCCTTAGCACGATATTATCGTTTTATGGTGGAACATGGAGAAAAGCCGACGGATGAGGCCGTGCTCTCCATGGTACAATTAGTACGTAACGGAATGGAACGTTCCGGTGCGGTGTTGGATGCGGACGACGGAAAATGCGCCGAGGAGCAGGTTTTGGCGCTTCATCGTGCGGAACCGTTTTTGCCGACGCAGATTACGGGCGTTGAGCAGGAAGTACATGCCCTTCTCGATCATCATGTGTTGGAAGGCAAGATGGATCTTGTATTAGAGGAAGGAAAATGGATCGTCGACTTTAAGACCGCTCGTCCGGCACCGGAACAGGAGAACGTGTATCGTGATCAGCTGCGCTTTTATCGCTGTCTGCTTTCTCCAATGCAGGCTGAAGGGACAAAGGGAATTGCTACAGAGGAAACAGCAGGTCAAATGCTGTACTATACCGCAGCTGAGGAATCGGAGCATCCTCGCGACGAATTTTCTTTTCCGATAGGGGAACGCGAGCCGTTTTTACAGGAAATTCGAGAAACCGTTGCTGCCATTGAACAGGGCGATTTTTCAGCGAGAACCGGGAATCAAACGCATTGCAGGACCTGTCCGATGCGTGAATGTTGTCCACGAGAGGAGGAGTTGCATGAGCGAGAAGAAACACGTGTTGACCATAGCTGAGATGCTGGAGGGTGTGCAAACGGATAATGAGCGCATAGCATCGTCGGAGCAGGATGTCGTACAGGACACGGCCCCGATCGACATCCCGGCGGACACCATGAGCGAAGTGCGGACGGACGTGCCCATGAAAGAATTTACCGAAGCGGGCATGGAGACACCCGTCGTCGAAGAACCCGAGGAATCGTTCCGCACCCGCCCCTGGATTATGCCGGAGCCTCCTGAACCGCCGGTAGCTCCTTCGGAAGAGGAAGAAGTGGACAATGTGCCGCTAACCGTTCCGTCCTCCGTTGCTGAGGAACGTGAAAAGGATGAGCAGGAGGAACCTGCTCTTATCACCGCTGTACCGGAAGTAGAAGGCACGCATGAAACAGGTGATGCGAACGAAACCGAAGCCGGTCGTCCAGTAGCGTTTATTTCCCATTTGTGTAAAAAAATAGCCGGAAATCCAGTGCTGGAGGACGTGAACCTCGCTTTGCTTAACGGGCACGTTCTTGGTCTTCTGGGTCCGAACGGATCAGGAAAAACAACGTTATTACGCATTCTTGCAGGCCTGGCGCATCCCAGTTCCGGTCGTGTCGAAATTGACGGCATTGTTCCGGGTACGGAGACAAAGGGAATGGTGTCCTATCTTCCGGACACGCTTTTCCTGGGGCGGGAAATGACGGTGGAAAGCGCCCGCAAGTATTTTCAGACCTTCTTTATGGATTTTGATCGGGAACGCTTTGATGAATTGGCGCAGCGCCTCAACTTGCCCGAGCGCACAAAGGTGGGCAAAATGTCCAAAGGCTATCGTGATCGTTTAGCTGTCGCGTTGGTGATGAGCCGTCGTGCGCGTCTTTATCTTTTGGACGAGCCTCTCGGTGGAGTGGATCCGGTTGTGCGCGATGAGATTCTTGACATTTTGGTTGAAGCGCTGGGCGATGAAGCGACGATGCTGATTACGACGCATCAGGTGCGTGACTTGGAGCGTATATTTGATGAGGTTTGTTTCCTGCGCGAAGGTAAGGTAGTGCGCTATGGCGTTGCGGAAGAGATTCGCAACGAAGAACAGGCGGATCTGGATCACGTGTATCGCTCGATATTCGGATAGGAGGATACGATGAAGTATTATTATTCTCTTCTACGCCGTCGTACCGCTCCGGCCCGTTGGGGCATGATGCTTGGCGCCATTGCGGTGATTTTAATGTCGGCCGCACTTCTTCCCCTTGTGCAGACAGGTGAACTTAGGGAAATGTATGCGGTTATTCCAACGGTTTCGACCACCGCTGCCCGTTTTGTACTCATTGTGGCTTTTGTCCTTGAGCTCTTTCGCTCTGTGCCGCTGGTTATGGACAACCGTTTTGGTCACCTGCTTCCGGAACAGGAACGCAAACCTCTGCTGGCCGCCCTACTGAGCGTGTTGTTCAGCGCGCTTCTTTACTTCCTTTGTGCCATTGTTTGTTCTTTTCTGGATGAATTGTTGCGCACCGGCGCTGTGCAGCAAAGTGTGCGGATGTTGACGGAAAATATGCGATTGCATCTCTTGGTTTTCTTGCCGGCGGTGTTCGTTCAGTTATTTTTCTCCATCACGCTGGTGATGTGCCTACAACTTTTTTTGCGCCGCTTAGCGCAAAAGTATGGGCTGGTCGGCCGTGTTCCGCATTCGGCAGGAAGACTTCTCACTTTTCTGGTTACCTTGGGCGTATGGGTGTTGTTTTACCGGCTGGCGATGAAAGCGCTTTTTCGTTTTCCGCTTGTTCTTGATCTGCCGAACGGTGTTATTCATCATTCCGTATTTACTGCAGAGGCCTGGAATTTCGCCGGCAATCTGTTCTTGTGGCCGGTTACCATGACCGAAACGGCGCAAACCGTATTGTCTGTTCCGGTTTTGCTGGGACTTGTGGTCTTCATTGCGTTGCAGTGGGTTGCTGCGGTCATTCTTTCGGAAGACCATCTGGACTGGGAGGTATGAAATGGGTAAGCGATTTCGTTTTGAATTTGCACGCAGTCTACCGTTTTTCCTGACGCTTATTCTTGGTGGGACAATCTATTGGCTTGTTATGCGGCAGATGTTGATGCATCCGGAGGTTCTGTTCACGCTGCCGATTCTGTTACCGCTGTTGATCGGGTTGGCCTTTGTTGTGGCATCCGTTGTTTACGTTATCGTGAACGTGAGTCATGAACTGTCCCAGCCTTCCGGCTTGTTGACTTTTTTAACGCCTCTGGCTCCATGGAAGGTGATGGTCGCGAAATGGCTGAACTTCATGGTTTCCTTTGGTCTGTCGTTTCTCGTGATGCGCTTTTTGCTGGTTCTCTTCCCTTTAGCAGGAGAAGATTTTCCGGGCGGCATGGAGATCATCGCTTCGTTGGCGGAAAGCCATCATCCGGTGAATGTTCCTTTTTTCTTCCTCATTGGCATGAGTGCCTTGAGCGGTTTGATCTTTGTGTTGCGCTGGACGCTGGTGCTTGCACTCGTGTTTTGGGTGTTGGGCTGGACGGAAATGCTTGCTTCGCGGGCTATTCTCCGCTGGGGGAAATTCCCTCTACGCGTCGTTTCGTTTCTTGCGACGCTTTTCGTCCTTGATGAAGCGGGCACGTTTCTTACTTCAATTCTTCCATGGTGTATCGATGTGGAATCCTTTCAATTGTTTCGTCCGATGAACGCGGTACCGATTCATTTTACGCTGGAATCCGCTGCCGGTTATGAGCATGGCATCGGATTCGGAGAATCGCTCTATTCCATGGGCATACCGGTGGTTCTTTTCTTGTTTTTGCTCTTAGCGATCCTTTTCTTTCTTTGGCGTGCACAGGCATGTTGGAAAAAGATTGATCGTTAATGAGGAAGAGATGTACGCGATAATATGAAGTATGCTTTGACGACGAAAGGGGAGAAAATGAACCGGTTGAGACAACACAGAGGGAAAAGCGGCTTTCTTTTGCTGGTCATGTTTTGTGCTTTTTTGCTGGGCACAGTTACGTCGGTAAAGGCGGAGAAGTCGACCATCCCGGAGCCACAGGCCGGCAATGCGATCATCGTCGTTTCCGGGGAATACGAAGGCGTTCAACCGAATGCCTTGCTTGTAAGATTGAATGAGATTCGTGCGGAGGCAAAAAAAGAAGGATTGGTGAATGCCTATGTGCCTCTTACCTGGTCCGGAGGGATGGAAGAAATTGCTCGTTTACGCGCTCCGGAAGCCGCCATTCTGATGGGACATTCCCGCCCGAACGGGGCGCGTCATCCGTTTATGGTGGCATCGAACGGGATGCGCAACAATGCGGAGAATCTGGCCTGGAGCTCACAAGGCGGAAGCACGCGCGCAGTGGAGCAATTTTATGAAGAAAAGGCGGATTATTTGTTGCGCCGACAAGGGAAAACGCCCAATGGACCGACAGGACATTATGCTACGCTGATCAATCCGGAATACGTGAGTGTCGGCGCAGCAGCGTTCTATTCGCCAATCACCGAGTGCTATCAGTCTGTGTTCGTGTTTTCCGTAGAGAAAGAACAACAGCCATTCACACTTCCGGCGTATCCGGAAAAGGCCTATGTCGAAGTAGAAAGTGGTCGAATGGCGAACTTGTCCCTTTCCTTGCCCAAGAAGGCAACAGCCAACATGGCGGCTGACTGGTCGGCAACGGCTGAGGTGCGTCGGGAAGATATTTTTTCTTCCTCGGGGATCAGCTATGCCGACGTCCCGGTTGTGGCCGGCCTGCATTGGACGATTACGCCGAAGGAGGGAGCCCGTGTGGACGGGAACCGTATTCTTTTCGCCGGCGGCGGACGTGTACACGCGGAAGCTGCTATCGGAAACACAACGGCATCAGCAATTGTCGATGTAGAAGAGACGTCGTCCGGCCAAGAACAAACGCCGGACGAAGAGAATAGAATCACCGTGGATCGCCTCTCGGGGGCGAACCGTGAGGAGGTTGCCGCAACGGTTGCGCGCACCTATTTTTCGAAGGCGGATACGGTGTTGATTGTCAATAATATGGCTTATGGAGATGCCATGAGCGCAACGAATCTCTCACGCGGAGAGATGCCGATTTTATACACGCGCCGGGACGATCTTCCCGACGCTACGCGGCTATGCCTGTTGGATCTTGCCCCGGAAAACATCATCGTTCTCGGCGGAACCGGTTCCGTCAGCAAGACGGTGGAGAATACGTTGCGTCGAGTGCTTCCGCAGGCATCATTTCGTCGCCTTGACGGACCGGATCGCTTTGCGGTCAACGCAAAAACCCTGACCAATCCCGTCGGCGGAACCATTGCCGTAAACGGCCTGGTCTTTGCGGATGCGCTTATGGCCTCGCCGCTTGCCCAGGTTAAGGGGGCACAGATCGCCCTCATTCGACCGAATGAAGTGCCGTCGGTTGTGGAGGAGCGGTTAGATAGCGCAAACAATGGCGCTCCGATTCATATCGTCGGAGGAACAGGATCCGTTTCCCTCAATGTGCAGCAGTATTTTATGCAACGCTATGACACGACGGTGGATCGCATCGCCGCGCCGGATCGCTATCGTCTTTCGTCGATGGTGGCGACGCAATTTCCACAGGGAAAACGTGCAATTTTAGTCAGTGGCGAAAAGTTTTCGGACGCGCTGGTCGCTGCTCCGCTTGCCCAGCAGTGGAATGCTCCAATTTTTCTAACCCGCGCTTTTGCGTTGGATACAACGGTGCGAGAAAGTCTTTCCCATTTTTCCCTGATTCGTCTTTTAGGCGGTCCGGCCAGTATCGCGGAAACCGTTGTGGAGGAGCTCACCGGAAAGGCTCATTGAAGCGAAAGCACCAGTTCGACGGGACAATGATCGGAGCCCATGACGTCATCATGAATGGCTGCCGAAACCAGACGCTTTTCGAGCGCCTGCGATACCAGGAAGTAGTCAATGCGCCAACCGATGTTGCGTTCACGTGACTTCGCAAAATTGGACCACCAGGTATAGGCTTCGGTTCGGTCGGGATAAAAATAACGGAAGGTGTCGATAAAGCCGTGATCCAGAAGTTGATTGAATTTGGCTCGCTCTTCATCGGTAAAGCCGGCGTTTTTGCGGTTTGTAGAGGGATTAGCCAAGTCGATCTCCCGGTGCGCTACGTTTAAATCGCCGCAGACCACCACGGGGTGGGTTTCTTCCAACTTTTTCAAATAGGCGAGGAAGGCGTCTTCCCAGACCTGGCGGTAATCCAGCCGCTCCAGACCGCGTTTGGAATTGGGCGTATAGACGGTAACCAAATAAAATGACGGAAACTCCATCGTAATGACACGTCCCTCGTCGTCATGTTCGGCTATTCCGATGCCGTACTGCACGCTGAGGGGCGCTGTTTTGGTGAAGATTGCCGTGCCGGAGTAGCCTTTTCGTTCTGCATAATTGTAATATTGCTCGTAGTCGGGAAGATCCAAAGTCAATTGTCCTTCCGACAGTTTGATTTCCTGCATACACAGGATGTCCGGATTCAGCTCTTCCAGTTTATCCAAAAAGCCTTTGCGCACCTGGGCACGCAGACCGTTTACGTTCCAAGACATGAGTTTCAACATGGTTTTTCCTTTCTATTTCGCTTGTCCTTCATGATAACCCATTTCCGGGCAGGGGGACACCGGGTATAATGAAACCGTATAAACTTCGATTACGTACAACCTAAGATTACGTACACACCATGATTACGTACAATCTATGAATACCCCCGGAGGTTCCTATGAATGAATTTCGCTTGCTGCGCTCGGAGCTCATCGCCGAGGAACAAACGACCTTTCAACAGTATGTGCATGAAAAAACCGGTGCACAGGTGTTTTGGCTGAAAAATGATGATCCCAATAAAATGTTTGCGATCGCTTTTCCGACGTTACCCATCGGATCGACGGGAAATATGCATATTTTGGAACATGCCGTTCTTAACGGCTCCCGAAAATTTCGCACGAAGGAGCCATTCTGGGATCTGTTGAAATCCAGCCTTCAGACGTTTTTAAATGCCATGACCTTTCCGGATCGCACGGTGTATCCGGTGGCGAGCCGAAACGATACGGACTTTATGCATTTGACGGAAATGTATCTGGATGCGGTATTCTATCCCCAAGCGGTGCAGGATCCGCTCATTTTCGAACAGGAAGGCTGGCACAAGGAAATTTTTTCCGCCGAGGAGCCCATTACGTATAAAGGTGTTGTGTATAACGAAATGCGCGGAGATATGTCGGCGCCGGAACAGCAGGTGATTCAGCAGATTCAACAGGCATTATTGCCGGACACCCCTTACGCGGATAATGCAGGAGGGGATCCCTACGAGATTCCGACGTTGCGCTATGAGGAATTTTGCGCCTATCATCAGGAATACTATCATCCTTCGAACGCCAAAGTTTTTCTGTACGGCGCCATTCCTGAAAAAGATGTGTTTAGCCTGATTGCGTCCTATTTTTCCGCTTTTACGCGGCGTACGATGAACACGCTGCCGGCGAAGCAGACGCCTTTTTCCGCACCGAAAGAAGCGGAATTTACGTTTTCCGTTGCGGACGGAGAAGAGGCGGAGAACAGGGACTTTCTTGCGCTCAGTTGGCTGGTGGATGAAGCACGAACCGACAGCGTGCGCTATCTCAATCAGATGCTAAGCGATGTGCTCATTGATGCCGAATCGTCGCCGCTCAGACAGCGCCTTTTTGCGGAACTGCAGCCCGCGGACGTGCTCGCGTCGGAGATGAGCTACCGAGACGTCAGTTTTCTGCTGCTGGTAAAACACGTCGACGCGTCGAAAAAAGAACGTTTTGAACAGATTGTGCTGGAGACGTTAGAACAAATCGTCCGGGACGGGATTGATCCGGAAATCTGGGAAGGCGTTTTGCATCGTATGGAATTTGATCTGCGGGAGAAAAATGGTCGGGCGACAAAAGCCATAACCTTTCTATTTGCGCTTCTTAACGAGGGCATCTACGGTCTTGACCCGGCCCCCGTTCTGCATTACGAAGATCAGCTTCATGAATTGCGCGAACTCTTGCGTCATGGCGCGCTTGAGCGCTATATTGAGGAGCGCCTGTTGAAGAATCCGCATCGCGTGTTAAGCGTGCATCGCCCGGAACCGGGGAAAAATGCCAGAAAGGATGCCGAGGCGGCTAAGGCGTTGGCAATGGAAAAAGAAAAGATGTCCGCGGACGAATTGGACGCGCTCATTGCCGAAAATCAACGCCTGCGCGATCGTCAGAATCGTTCGGACACCGAGGAAGAAAAAGCGACCATTCCGGTATTAACGCGAGATGTTTTGCCGCAAACACTGGAGAAGACGCCGCGACGCGTAACGAAAAACGGGGAGGATACACTATTATTCCATGATCTGCCCACAGCCGGCATCAACTATCTCATCGTCTCTTTTGACCTTTCGGGCTTTACACAGGATGAGTTGCCATATGTGGCCTTAGCGGCCGATCTCCTTGGAGGACTGGACACGGAAAACTATTCTTATCGCGAGTACGACAAGGCGGAGCATCGCTTTACCGGCGGCATCACCGTGACACCGACCATTTTTTCCAAGGAGGACAGCGAAGAAATTTGTCGCACGTTGCTCGTGGAGATGCCGGTCATGGGAAAAGAAAATAATGACCGGGCGTTTGCTCTCCTTGAAGAGCAGTTGCTGCGTACGTTATGGACGGACAAGGAGCGTATGCAGGAGCTGATTCGCATTCGCTACACGTCGTTTGTACAGCAAATGGTGTATGCCGGAAACACCTACGCTTCCGAGCGCGCGTTGGCAAAACACAATGCGGCCGCATATTATCGTCAAGCCGTTTCCGGTCTGACGTATTTCCGCTTCCTGGAAGGGCTGAATCAGCACTTTTCCGAAGAGGATCGGACGAAATTGGAGGAAGTTGCACATCGCCTTTTTTTCGCTCCGGGACGAGTAATCAATGTCACCGGACACGGCAAGGAGGGGGAGGTTTTCCTCGAACGCGCACGGCAGGTCGTTTCCGCCATTCCCACAACCGATACGATAGAGAAAGTTTGGACGTTTGTCCCCGCTCGCGCAGCCGAGGCTTATTCGGCAACGTCCGACGTGCAGTATAACGCGGTCGCTGCACCATTTATTAAGCCGGAAAGTCTGCACGGCAGTCTCTTTGTACTGATGAATATTCTGAACAATTCCCTGTTGTACAACGAAATTCGCGCGAAAGGCGGCGCATATGGACAGTCCGCCCTGTTTACCACGGACGGAAATGTCATTATGTCCTCCTTCCGCGATCCGCAATTGGATGCAACGTATCGCGTATTTGAAGACGTCGGAAAAGCGGTTTCGACATTGTCGCTGACGCCGAAAGACATCGATCGCTTTGTTGTCGGTGCGGTGGGCCAGATGGACAGGCCGCTCACCGATGAGCAAAAGGGACGCCGTGATCTGCTCGATTTTCTGCGCCATCGCGATATCACACGCGAGGATCGCTATCTGCAGGAAGTGCTGCATACGTGTGCGGAAGATCTTCGTGCCTGGGGTGAACCCCTTTCTCGCGCGATGGTGAACGCATCGAAAGTGACGATCGGCAATGCGGAGGCCATCCACGCGAGCGAAATGCCATTTGATGTTGTGGAGCGTCTTTCTTAGGGGATGCCGGTGATGCGCCACTCTTGGCATTTGATGTTTTATATCTTGCCGGCGATGTGTCACTCATGAAGCAGGATACGTCATCTCTTGTCGGTGCTGTGTCATGTCTTGATGGTGATGCATCATGCCGTGTCGGTGATATGTCAGGGCGTACCGGCGATATGTCCGAGCGTACCAAATTACCGGAAGTCCGATTTTCCACGCGTTTGCGCGGTATAATGAAATCGGTGAAGAGACCATCGGTCACGTGAGCGCCGGAGCATGCACGAACGGCAAAAGAAGGTAGCGATGCCGTTTTGGAGTTGCACTTCCGCATGATTTTGGTATAATAAGCGGGTGACGCAGGCGCGGCGTGTTCGCGCATGGTCGTAATCTCTGCTCCGTTAAAAAGCGGGGCGAAATCCAGAGGGAGGTGAAACGCATGAATCAGTACGAAATGGTCCTCATCCTGAAGGCCGGTTTGGAAGAAGAAGAGCGCAATCAAGTGCTCGATCGTCTTAAGGACGCCATCAGCCAAAACGGTACCGTCGGTGAAATCGATGATTGGGGCACCAGAAAGCTGGCGTACGAGATCCATTACAACAAAGACGGTTACTATTACGTCCTCAATTATGAGGCCGATCCGTCCGTTGTTGCTGAAGTGGAACGTCGCGCACGCATTTTGGATCAAGTCCTTCGCTACCTTACTGTAAAGAAAGAGGCTTAGTTCTTTTAGGAGGTAACCGATGAATCAAGTGACGATTATGGGGCGCTTAACCCGTGACCCCGAGTTGACTTACAACAATACGACAGGAAATGCCATGGTTCGCTTTTCAGTGGCCGTGGACAAAAAACTGTCCCGCGAAAAGAAACAAGAGATGGAATCACGCAATCAGCCCACCGCAGACTTCATTAACTGCGTGTGCTGGGGCAAATTGGCGGAAACGGTCAATAATTTCACGGCAAAAGGCAAACGGGTCATCGTTGAAGGACGTCTGCAGACAGGCTCCTACGAGGCACAGGACGGTTCACGCCGTTATACCACGGATGTGGTTGCCAATGCGGTTGAATTTATTGATTGGAAAGATCGTGACGGTTTCGGCGGTGGGGATGCTTCCCGTGCTTCCGGCGCCAACAATTTCCCGAAAAACAATCAGGCGGCATCGCCCGCAAATAGCGATGGCGGCGACGACTTTTTCGATGCCAACTTCAGCCCTGTGGATGATGAGCGCATTCCCTTCTAACGAAACGCATCAGGGAGGACGATATGGCCCAACGCAAGTTCAGACCGCATAAGAAGGTCTGCATTTTCTGCAAAGACAAAGAACGCGTGCTCGACTATAAAGATGTCGATGCCGTAAAAGAGTTTATCAGCGAAGCGGGAAAAATTCTTCCCCGTCGCATTACCGGCACTTGTGCTAAGCATCAGCGCGATGTGACCACCGCCGTAAAACGCGCCCGTCACATTGCCCTTATTCCTTACGAGGATAAATAAGCACAATATTGCAGTGTGCATGAAACGCCCTCAACCCGGAACGGGTTGAGGGCGTTTTTTGTTGAATTAAGATGCTTTGTCCTGAGATAGGATGCTTTATTCTGAGACAAGATTTTATTCTGAGGCAAGGATTTATTCTGAGGCATGGGTTTTATCCTGAGGAGGGACGTTATGTCCAGTGAAGGTGCGTGCTGCTAAGCGGTTGCAGGCCCTTATGATGTTTAGATTGCGTATAGTATAGGCAGTGCCCGCCGTGCTTTGTTCCGTGGAGTCCTGGCAAATAGCCGAGAGCCTCGGTGGCCCTGACATAAGCGTAATATCGAACGCTGCCAGGGTCGCGCAGAGCCCTTCGCCCCTGGCAAACGGTCGAGAACCTCGCCAGCCAGGGTCGCGTAGCGCTCCTCGCCCCTGGCAAACAGTCGAAATGGAAAGACATCAGGGGCAGCTACCCTGATAAGCGCATAATACGGAAAGTCGTCAGGGGCAGCGCCCCTGACAAAAGTGCAATACCCAATGTTGACAGGGTCCCATTGCCCCTGATGAATGACCGAAATGGAAAGTCGTCAGGGTCGGCAACTCTGACAAAAGTGCAATATCGAACGTTGACAGGGTCCCATCGCCCCTGATGAATGCCTGAAATGGAAAGTCGTCAGGGTCGGTGGCCCTGACAAAAGCGCAATATCGAATGTTGCCAGGGTCGCGCAGAGCCCTTCGCCCCTGGCAAATGGCCGAGAGCCTCGGTAGCCAGGGTCACGTAGCGCTCCTCGCCCCTGGTAAACAGTAGAAATGGAAAGACATCAGGGTCGGCAACCCTGATAAACACATAATATGGAAAGTCATCAGGGTCGGCAACCCTGACAAAAGTGCAATATCGAACGTTGCCAGGGTCGCGCAGTGTCCATCACCCCTGGTAAATGGCCGAAAACCTCGCTAGCCAGGGCCAGGGAAACAATGCAATTGGAAATCAAGTCCCGCGCCATTTGCCTGCGGAAAATGCAGAAAGCAGAAAACAGAAAGCAGAAAGCAGAAAACAAAAGGCAGAAAGTGGAGAAGAAAAGTCATCCCATCACCTTGCCTTCTTCCTACTATGTTAAAATAGGAGAGGAAGGAGAAGACATGACATTCGATATGAAAAAATGGACGGCGCCGGTTAATGCGTTGTTTGCAGCCGCGCTCACCGTCTTTATCTATTACATTTCCGCCCAGTCTGTGGGCGCCGTGCGTCTTTTGCTCTATTTTCCGTTGACGACGTTGTTTGTCGTTCAGGGCATATATTGGGCGGGTGCGGCCGGTGTGCTCAGTGTAGCTGCGATTGCGGCGTTATTTGGCATCGAAGTCGGCGTTTCCATGGCCTTACATCTTCTGGTCATTTCCTTCATCATCGGCATGATGATCAAAAGGAATGCAGCCCTATTTCACGAAATTGTATTTCCGGCGCTTCTATTTGCCGCTTTAAGTGTGTTGCTTCTTTTTGTTCAGCAGTGGATGACCGGGCAGGACGTGATGGCTATTTTGCGCGAAGAAATGCAGATTGTCACGCAGCAGATTCTCGAACTTGCCCAGCAGCAGGGCAATTTGCCTGCCGGGTCGGAAGTGCTTATACGACAGATTTTTGCCACCATGCTGAATATGTTGCCGGCATTTCTCTTTATCGAGGGCCTGGTTACTGCGATAGTGACGTCCATTTTCTCCCATCTCGTGCTTTCCCATACAGAAGAGGACGTGGTGCGCTTTTCCCTTGTCAAGTTTCAGATCACACGAAAGATCAGCGGTATCCTGTTGGGCATGGTGGCCATCGCGATGGGACTGTCCTTGACGGTCGAGTCTCTGGCCTACTTGGGCGCTAACATTGGGCTCGGTGTAATGGTTCTCTATGCTCTCCATGGTATTGCGCGCATAGACGAACAGCTTTCGCGGCGGCACGTGCCTAAGGCGTTGCGGGTTATTCTTTATCTGTCGTCGTTCATTTTCGTGTTTTTAACCTTTTTCTTCGTCCTTGTCGGCTTCTTGCTGAGCTTTCTCTATGAGCGCAATACGACCACCGAAGGAGGCAACCATGAATAGCGATTACTCTTCCGAAAACGCACAACAACGACTTTGGACCGAGGTATTGGTCGTGACGCTTATCGGCCTGTTCATGACGGTTGGCCTTTTTCTTTGGAATGCCTATGCCGGTGTGGCGGGCGTTGTCGGTACCGTTTTTTTAAGTGCCCACAGCTATATTCGCGAGCGAGAAGCACAGCGTTCTGTTGTGAATGCCATTGAAACGCTGGACCTGCATTTTGATGAAGTGACGAAAAATGCGGTCTTCGGTATGCCTTTCCCGATGACGGTATTGGATGAACGTGGCCTTTTTCTGTGGTATAACTCGTATTTTAAGAAGCTGTTTCATATTCAGGATTCGCTTCTTGGACAAAGTTACGACAAGTTGTTTGCAGACGTTCCCGTCAAGATTCTAACCGGAAAGAATGCTGAGCCCTTTCGCGTGACCGTCGGGGATCGCATTTATCTGTTTTACAATAGTGTAACGAGCTCCCAAAAAGGAGAAGCGCTGATCCTGCTTTACGGCATTGATAACAGCGATGATGAAGAAGTGCGCGAACGCTACCATGAAGAACAACAGGTGTTGGCTGTGGTGGTCTTGGATAATTACGATGAAGTGCGCGCAACGATGCATGAAGCGGATCGGCCCCTCGCCTTTGCGAAAATAGACGGACTGGTTAACCGTTTTGCGGCGGACTATGATGCAACCGTCATCAAATACGAATCCGACCGGTATCTGTTGGTATGCACACAGGCCGCGCTGGATCGAATGAAAATAGAGAGATTCCGGCTGTTGGAGCAGTTAAAGACCGAGATGGAAGGTCTCACCAACATTCGTCCTACTGCTTCTATAGGCGTAGGTTACGGGCAGGATACCCCCGCAAAAAAGATGCTGGAAGCGCGATCTGCCTTGGATATTGCTCTTGCCCGTGGAGGTGATCAGGCAGTGCTCAAATCCGGCGAACAGCTCGATTATTATGGCGGAAAGAATCAGGCTACGCAGCGCATGACCAAGGTCAAGGCGCGCGTGATGTCCAATACCATGCGCTCTTTCGTGGAAGAAGCGTCAAACGTCCTCATCATGGGCCATCAGAATGCTGACATGGATTCTCTCGGTGCCTGCCTCGGCATGCTCACCTTTGCGGAACAGGCGGGCGGCGATGCTTGGATTGTGTTGGATGAGGTCACCGCGTCCATTGAAAATCTGTACAACAAGGTCATGAACGAAGCACCGGATCTTGCCAAGCGTATCATTCGCCCGCAACGTGCGGTCGAATTGCGCAACGAGCAATCGCTCATTGTGGTGCTGGACAATCATCGTCACGACGCCACAGCGGAACCGAAGCTGTTGGATGAAGGCAATCGCGTCATCATTATCGATCACCATCGCCGTGGTGCGGGGTATATCCAAGGTGCCGAAATAGCTTATATTGAGCCGTATGCCTCGTCGACCTCCGAAATGGTGACGGAGCTGATCAGCTATCAGGATAGCGATATGGCGCTGCCGAAAGTGGCAGCTGAAGCGCTGCTGGCCGGCATTACTGTGGACACCAAGAATTTCTTTTATCAGACTGGAACCCGGACTTTTGAGGCGGCAGCCTATCTGAAAGCCAGAGGGGCGGATTCCGTTGTGATCAAAGAGCTCTTTAAAGATGACTTTGATTTGATGCGCTATCGTTCCGAGATTCTGGTCGGGGCAACCCATTTTGCTCAGGACATGATGATCGGCCGTTTTCCGCACGACATCGAAGGTTCTACGCTCATCGCTTCACAGGCGGCGGATGATCTTCTGGGCATTCGGGGGGTAAAAGCGTCGTTCGTGCTGACACTCGCAAAGCAACGTGTACACATTTCCGCTCGCAGCCTGGGTGATATCTCCGTGCAGCTGATCATGGAGAAATTGGGCGGAGGCGGACATCTGACTTCGGCGGCAACACAGCTCAACGGGTCATTGGATGAGGCACAGAGACAATTGGAAGAGGCGATTAACGCCTATTTAAAGGAGGAAAAGGATGAGAGTAATCCTGCTTAAAGACGTCAAGGGATTGGGAAAAGCCGGGGATCTGGTGAACAGCAAACCGGGCTATTTTCACAACTTTTTAGCAGCCAACGGCCTTGCCATTGAAGCGACACCGGCGGCCGTCAAGCAATGGAAAGCCAAACAGAAGCGCCTGGAAGAAGAGGAAGCCCAGCGCAAAGCCGAAGCGGAGGAATTGAAGAAAAAGATTGACGATCTGACGGTAACCGTCTCGGCAAAAGGAGGCGGAAACGGCAAGCTGTTCGGCTCCATCACCGGACAGGACATTGCTGATGCCCTGCAGAAGCAAGCGGGCCTTTCCATCGACAAGAAGAAGATTGAGCTCAAAGAATCCATTCGTGAAGTTGGTGTGCGTGAAGTCGATGTCCGCGTTTATGCCGACATGACGGCACGCCTCAAGGTGAATGTAGAAGAGGAATAGAAACATGACGGGCCAACAATTGCCGGGAAGCGCCAATGCCGAACGAGCGGTATTGGGAAGCATCCTGTTCGATGACAAGATGATCAATACCGTCATTGAACAGGTAAAAACCGAAGATTTTTATTTTCCCAAGCATCAAATTCTTTATGACGCGATGCTTGCGCTAAACCGCGCCCATGAGCCCATTGATTTGCAAACGCTCGTCGCCGAACTGGAACGCGAAAAAAAGTTAAAAGAAATCGGCGGGATGGACTTCATCGTTCAGATTACGAGTGAACCGTTCTATTCCGCTAATCTGCAGGCATACATCGATTTGGTGAAAAATCATGCCCTGCAACGCGCCCTCATTCATTTTGGAAACGATGTTGCTGCACATGCAAGCGATGGCAGCGATCCATCCAAAATGGTATTGGAGTCTGCCGAGGAGCAGCTTCTGCAGCTTTCGCAGGATCGCACCCGCATCGGCTTGACACCGATTGCCGTGACCATGCAAGAGACACTCGCGCGTATTTCCGATTTGGCCGTGAATCAGGGAACGATTACCGGCGTGCCGACCGGTTTTCGATGGCTGGATCATCAGTTGGCAGGTCTGCACCCTTCCGATCTGGTTTTGCTTGCCGCTCGTCCTTCCATGGGAAAAACGGCTCTCGGCTTAAACATCGCGTACAACGTGGCGCGTACAGAGGATAAAGAAGGCAACCATCCGTTCAAGGTGGCCGTGTTCTCGCTTGAGATGAGCAAAATGCAGCTGACGCAGCGTTTGTTTGCCATGGCTTCCGGCCTTGGTCTGCAAAAGATCATCACCGGTGATCTGCAGACGGATGAGGAATGGTCACTGCTTTGGGACGCGACGGAAAAGCTTGCAAAATTGCCAATTTACATTGATGATACATCGTCCATTTCCGTGCAGGAATTGCGCGCCAAATGCCGTCGTTTAAAAATGGAACAGGGCTTGGATCTAATCATGGTTGACTATTTGCAGCTGATGAATGCCGACAATGTGCGGCGAAACGAAAATCGGCAGCAGGAAATCACTCAGATTTCGCGCGGTTTGAAAGGCCTGGCAAAAGAGATGAACTGCCCGGTGCTTGCCCTTTCTCAGCTTTCCCGAAAAGCGGAAAGTCGTGAAGGGGGTCGCCCTTTAATGAGCGATTTGCGAGAATCCGGCGCGATTGAGCAGGATGCGGACGTGGTCATGCTTCTGCATCGTGAAGACTATTACGACAAAGACACCGAACGGCCCAATATTACCAAGGTGATTATTGCCAAGCACCGCAACGGGCCGACAGGAGAAGTTGAACTGTACTTTGAGGATTATCTCACGCGATTCAAAGATCTGAATCGAGAGGACGATCCCACTGCATAGGGGGCAATTATTGCTCGTGAGAGGCAACCCTTGCTCGCGAGACGAAGCCGTTTCTCGTGAGAAACACTCCTGCTTGCGAGAAGAAGCCCTTGCTTGTGAAAAATCATTGCTCGTGAATACAAACCTTCGCTTGGTCGAAAGAAAGGAGCAGGATGAAAGCGTCATTTGAACTGTCGCGTGTGGATTTTCGCACGACGCCGGTAGAAAATATTTTTTTAGACACGTATCTTTCCCATGCTCCGGCGGACGCTTTGCGAGTCTATCTTGCCGGCTGGAAAGCCTGTTACAGTCGATCGAATGAGCACGTGGAAGAAACCGATCTTGCGGACTTGTTGGGAATGAGCGCTGAAGCGGTCAAGGATGCGGTGGCATATTGGGTGAACGAAGGACTGGTCGTTGTTGATCCGGATCATCCCGACCGACTGACCTTCCGTTCCATGCTCCTTCTATGGGCGGGAATTGGCGAACCGATGCCGACTGCATCTACGACGAATCTTTCAAAAAGCGACGCTCCCTCAATCGATGGACGGCAAAGTGGAGAGCAAACGACAGCGAAAAACGAAAATGGGGTAAGCACAGAGCAACAAAGCGCTGAGCCGCAAAAAGTCTCGGCTTCCGGAAACGGGCTTTCCCAGGCGGAAATGTTTGATGCGCTGGAAGAGTTCCTTTCGGAAGGACTTCGTTACCACGTTGCCTTGAAAGAAAATGAATTGCGCCTCATTTTGCAGGTGATGGAACATTACGCCTTCACCCCCGACTATTTTTTGTATGCCTATCAAAGCGCCTGTCAACGAAATGAAGTCGGCTCCCGTTCGGTAAACTATGTCGTGGCGGTCATCGAGAACTGGGCGCGTTTTGAACAGATTACCGATCGCGAAGCGCTGGACGCCTATTTTGCCAAAGCGGATCGCGAAAAAACGTCCCGGCCGACCAGGCGGAAGCGCAAACAGGCAGCCTTCGCGCAAAAGGATAACCGGATGACTCGGGAAGAACGTAAGGAATGGGTGAACCGAAAATTAGAGGAATCGCGTAAACGCAGCCTTCGCGGAGACGGCGGAGCAAGCGAGAAGACATTACCGCTTTCCACAGAAGAGCTTTCCGATAAATCCGAAGGAGGGGAAGCATGACCAATGTCAGCGACATTTTAGCAAAACGCCGTCAAGAGGCCGTGCAAAAGCGTGATCGTCGTGTGGAAGCCCTCTTTGCTGCGCATCCGGAAATGGCACGCCTGCATCAGGAACGTCTGCAAAAAGGGCGTGTCTTGCTGGGCAAAATGCTGTCGATGAACGAAGAAGAGCGCAAAGAAGCCGAGGACGACCTGCGCCGCCAAAGAGAAGAAGAGCGTGCCGGCTGGGAAGCGCTGGGTGTTTCACCCAATGCATTTTTGCCGGATTACGTCTGCTCTGATTGTCACGATGAAGGATTTGTGAATGGGGTTTCCTGTCATTGCCGCAATCGTCTGTTGGCGGAAGCACGATACGACATGAGCGCCATCGGCAAGCGGGTGGAAATTGAGAATTTTAAGACGTTTAATCTCCTTCTCTTCCGTCAGGATCGACAGCCCAACGAACCTTGCAGTCCGTTCGAAAACATGGCGGATTTGCATCGACGTATGAAGGAAGAATACATTCCGACCTTTTCCAGGCGTTCACCGAATCTCTATTTTTATGGGCCGACCGGAACCGGAAAGACATTTCTTATCAATTGCATCGTGAAAGAGCTTCTGGATCGCGGTGTACAGGTATATTATCGGACGGCTCCGCAACTTTTGGAATTTCTGACGACCTATTCCTTTTCCTACGCAGGGGAACGTACCGAAAGCGATCGCGCGAAACACGATTTCGCTTTTTCGTGCGATTTGTTGGTGATCGACGATCTCGGTACGGAGTTTCTAACGGATAAAATGCGTGCGGAATTGTTTGAATTGATTAACGCCCGCATTGTAGCGGCACTGCCCACGATTATTTCGTCCAACGTTCAGCTGGAGGAATTAGGGGATCTGTACGGCGAGCGCATTGCATCGCGTATTGCCGGGGAATATGTTCCCTTTGCGCTTTTCGGCAGCGATTTGCGCAAACAATGAGAAAGGAGGCGCCTATGCAAAGCGTGCATGTGGAAGAAATGCGAGAGATGGAACAAATCGCCATCAAACAATTGGAAATCCCGGAAGTGCTTCTGGTGGAAAATGCTGCGCTGAGCATTTTGCGTTGTCTGGACTTGAATACACGTCATTCGTTTGCCGTTTTTTGCGGCCCCGGAAATAACGGAGCGGATGGCTTGGCGCTGGCACGTCATCTCATCGGTCGAGAAAAGAAAGTCATGGTCTATTTAATAGGGGAAAGCGAGCATCCGGGCGAAGCCTGGACGATCAATCTGCGCATCCTCCGGCACATGACCCAAAATGTGCGTCGCGTGGAGACGCTGGGGGAAATTGAAGATATGCTCAAGGAAATGAACGTCTACAACACCATCATTGACGCCATGTATGGAACGGGGCTTCATGGTGCGGTGAAGGGCGTTGCGCCCATTGTGATGGACAATATCAACCAATCCCGCATTTACACCATTTCGGTGGATATGCCTTCGGGGCTGGATGCGGACACGGGAAGACCGTACGGCGCCTTCATTGAAGCCAATGAAGTGATCACCATCGAGATGATGAAAAAAGGATTGGAAAACAATCCCTATGTAGATTGTCCGATTCAGGTGGTTTCGGCAGGATTGCCGCAGTCGGTCAAAGATCGGGTGCTTCGAAAACGCGAACGTTAACGAATGAACTCGGACGGAACCGGCGGGTAGGGAAAACGGCCGGAGGTTCCGTGCTATAATAAGGCAGAAAACGGCAGCGTGGCGCTGCAGAAGAATGAGGAGGAACTCATGTTAGACATCAAGCGTATCCGAGAAGAGCGGGAAAAGGTCGAAAAAGGTCTGGCCGGACGCTCGGGATCATTTTCGGTGGAAAAGGCCTTGCAGTTGGATGATGAACGCCGTGCAATATTGAGCGAAGTCGAAGCGAAAAAGGCTGAACGCAATCAGGTGTCAAAGGAGATTCCTCTGCGTAAAAAGGCGGGAGAAGATGTGTCTGCAACCATTGAACGTATGCGCGTTCTGGGCGATGACATTAAAGCGGATGACGAGAAGTTGCGTGTGATCGAAGAAGATTTGCGCATGGAGCTGCTTTCCATTCCGAATGTGCCGCATGAATCGGTTCCCTTTGGTAAGGATGATACCGAAAACGTGGAGATGCGCCATTTTTCCGAACCGACAGCGTTTGATTTTGATCCTAAGCCGCACTGGGATTTGGGCACCGATCTGTCTCTATTGGACTTTGATCGCGGGGCCAAACTCTCCGGCGCCCGTTTTACCATCATGAAAGGCCAAGGCGCTCGTCTGGAGCGTTCCATTTATAACTTCATGCTGGACTTGCACACCATTGATCAGGATTATCTTGAAATTGCGCCACCGTATCTTGTCAATCGCGCTTCAATGACAGGAACGGGTCAGCTGCCG
Organism: Murdochiella massiliensis; assembly: GCF_900059565.1. Lineage (GTDB taxonomy): Bacteria > Bacillota > Clostridia > Tissierellales > Peptoniphilaceae > Murdochiella > Murdochiella massiliensis. Next base: position 630,886 of record NZ_FIZW01000002.1, on the reverse strand, counting down.
AAGTTTGAAGAAGATATGTATCATTGCAACGAGGACGATCTCTTTCTCATTCCGACGGCGGAAGTGCCGGTAACCAATATTTATCGCGATGAGATTTTGGATGAAAAGGACTTACCGCAGTACATGACGGCGTTTACGCCCTGCTTCCGTCGGGAAGCCGGCTCTGCCGGACGCGACACGCGTGGGATCATTCGACAGCATCAGTTTGACAAGGTGGAGCTGGTGAAATTTGTTCATCCGGAAGGAAGCTACGAGGAGCTGGAAAAATTGACCAATGATGCGGAAGAAGTGCTCAAGCGTCTGGAGCTTCCGTATCGTGTGGTGACGCTATCGTCCGGCGACCTCGGCTTTTCTTCGGCCAAAACCTACGATATTGAAGTCTGGATGCCGAGTTATCAGCGCTATGTCGAGATTTCTTCCTGCTCTAACTTTGAAGACTACCAGGCGCGTCGTGCCAACATCCGGTTCCGCGATGCACAGGGCAATGTCCGTTTTGTACACACGCTCAATGGCTCCGGTCTGGCGGTCGGTCGCACGTGGGCGGCCGTGGCGGAAAATTATCAGAATGCCGACGGCTCCATCACTATCCCGGATGCGCTTCGTCCGTATTTCGGCAGCGATCGCATTGAGAAGAAAACGCGCGGATGATGGAAAAACGTATCGTACTGACCGGCGGGGGATCCGCCGGTCATGTTGTAGTAAATTTGGCGCTTCTTCCCCGTCTTAAAGAAGAGGGATGGGAAGTGCATTATATCGGTTCTGAAGACGGAATCGAGAAGAGTTTGCTTGCGGATTACCCGGAAGTTCGTTACCATGCCGTTCCGACCGGAAAATTGCGTCGCTATCTCTCTCTGGAAAGTGTCGTCACCAATGTGCGGGATATGGGTCACGTGATTTCCGGCATACGTGAGGCACGCCGGCTGTTAAAACAGATTGCGCCGCACATCGTCTTTTCCAAAGGCGGATTTGTTTCTGTTCCCGTTGTTATGGCCGCTAAGATGCGCCACATTCCGGTGATCAGCCACGAATCCGATTTAAGTCCCGGTCTGGCGAATAAGATGACAGCTCCGTTTGTAAAGCGCATACTCCTGACCTTCGAAGCGACGGCATCGCAGGTGCCGGCAAAGAAGGCATTTTATCTCGGTCCGGTCATTCGTCCGCAGCTCAAAGGCGGATCGGCAAGAGAGGGGCGCATTCGTTTCGGCATTCAATCCAACAAGCCGATTTTGTTGATTTTGGGTGGTTCTCTGGGCGCGGAGGCGCTCAACAATTTGGTATGGGAGAGCCTTGATCCGCTTTTGGAACGCTTTGAAATTTTACATGGCGTTGGTGCGAACAAGGGCGATTCGGCGATTGAACGCCCGGGATATCACCAGGTAGATTATATTAAGGCCGGCATGAATGATGCTCTGGCCATGGCGGATATTGTGGTTTCGCGTGCCGGTTCCAATGCGATTTTTGAATATCTCTATTACCATAAGCCCATGTTGCTCATCCCGTACTGGAAGGGAAGTCGTGGTGATCAGGTGGAAAATGCGCGGGAATTTGAGCGTGCCGGTTATGCCAAAGTGCTCGATGAACGCGAGGCAACGCCTGAGGAGTTTTTAACGGCGGTGAATGAGCTCATGAATCATCGGGACGAGATTCAGCGCAGACAACGCAGCTTTGTTTTTTCGGACGGTGTCGAGACGATTCTTTCGCTGCTGGAAGCACACCGTTTGTTGTCATAACGTATCGAAGGAGAAGGTATGACCGAACAGAGGCCATTCCCGACCGATCAAGGGGAACAAAATCATCAAACGGAACACAAGAAAAGAACGCCCACCGGAGCACTTTCTCTGTGGACGTTGTTTTTGACGTTTTTCAAGATCAATCTTTTCACGTTTGGCGGCGGCTATACCATTGTGCCGGTCATTCGCGATGAATTTGTGCGCAATAAGAAACTTATTGAAGAAGAGGAAATGTTGGATTTAACGGCTCTTGCTCAGTCCGGACCGGGGCCGATGGCGGTGAACACCTCCATTCTTACCGGCTATCGTCTTTGCGGACCTGTCGGGGCAGTGGTGGCACTTCTGGCGGCCACTTTGCCATGCCTTTTGGTCATCACGCTGTTATTTTACGTGTATCAGTCTTTGCGCACCAATCCTTGGGTGAATGCCGCCTTCTCGGTCATGGGCGGAGCGATCTCGGCCGTTTTGCTGTTGACCACATGGAATATGGGCAAGGTCGCCTTAAAACAACATCCCGCTTTCGGATCCGGAATCATGCTGGGCGCTTTTATTTCCGGCTTTTTTCTTCATCTGAATGCCGCCCTCATCATTGCCGTTTCGGGCCTGTTCGGGCTCTTACTGTTTTCTTTTGTCGATGAATCGAGGATCCGATGACCCTGTGGACGCTTTATCTCGTTTTTCTACAAATTGGTGCTTTTGCTTTTGGCGGCGGCTATGCGGTTTTACCGCTCATTTCCCAGTATGTCGTGCATGAGCAGGGATGGCTTTCCACCGCTGGACTGACCGATCTTGTTTCACTTTCGCAGATGACGCCCGGCCCTATCGCCATCAATGCCGCGACGTTTATCGGCACCAAAGTGGCCGGCATCCCCGGTGCAATTGTAGCGACACTCGGCAATGTGACACCACAGTTTATTTTGATGATGACCCTCGGTTATTTTCTTTTCACCCGTCATCAGGAAATGCCGTGGCTGGATCGCATTTTAAAAGGCCTCAAACCCGCCATTGTTTCTCTGGTAGGGCTTGCGGCCTTGGATATGATGAGCGCTTCGCTCTTTATTGGAGAAAGTTGGACGCTTTCCGCTCTCAGCCTCGGCGGCGTCATCGGTTTTGTAATCGGTTTTGCGCTCTATCGCAAAAAACGTCTCAGTGTTATCGGCATCGTTATCGTTTCCGCGATGAGCGGCGTTGCACTTCATGTAGTGGGCTTACTTTAACAAGTAGTCAAGCGCTTATACGGTGACGCCCGAAAGACTTTCCACCACTTCTTCCAGTCGCATGGCGCGTGAGCCTTTGATCAACACAAGAGAATTGCGCGAAATGAGATATTTGGCTTTGTCCACCAGATCGGGCTTGGAGGAAAAGTGGAAAAGGCGTGAAGCGTCGAAGTGTTCGGCGGCGCCTTCCATCATCGCTTTGGACAGTGGCCCATAAAAGAGAACCGCGTCAAAGACGTTCGGATCGATCTTTCGGCCGACCTCCCGATGCAACTCACTTTCCTGTTCGCCAAGCTCGAGCATATCGCCTAAAATGGCGATTTTCTTTTTGTATCCATGAAGAAGCTCTGCCGTATGCAGCGCTTCTTCCAGAGAAGGCGGATTGGATTTATAGACATCGACCAAAATATCAAAGCCGACAAAGTGTTCCAGATCGGTGCGCCATTTGGTCTGATCCGTGACGTGCAACCCTTCCTGGATGGTGTCATCATCCAGACCGAGAAGGCGAGCGATGATGACGGCAACGGCAGCGTTATACATCTGATACGCACCCAGAAGATCGACGGTAAAGGACTTCCCGTCGAGGGTAAATGTGGTGCTGATCGGTGTCGTGCGATCCAAGGTAAGCTGAACATCCGCTTCGGGATCGGTGCCGAAGGAAATCACGCGTGGAATAATGGTGCGTTCGGCAACGGCTTTACGGAGAACCTCATTATCATAGTTGTAGAGGAAAATATCCTTCGCTTTCATGCCTTCCAGAATTTCCAGCTTGGCTTTGGCGATATTTTCGCGTGATCCGAGTTGCTCCAAATGTACATCGCCGACGTTCGTAATGACGGCAATGTGCGGGCGAGCCATCTTCGTTAAATGGGAAATTTCACCGAATCCACTCATGCCCATTTCAACAACGGCAACTTCGGTGTCTTCATCAATTTGCAGCAAGGTGCGCGGCACACCGATTTCATTGTTCAAATTGCCGGTGGTTTTTACGGTGCGGAAGGTTTGCTGTAAAACAGAATGCACAATATCCTTCGTTGTCGTCTTGCCGTTGGATCCGGTGATACCGATGACCGTAGTTGCAAGAGACGCACGATAGTTGGCCGCCATACGGGTAAAGGCTTCGGTGGTGTCGTCCACGGCAAGGTAGGCACGCGTGTCGTCGACGGAAGGCGTGTGTTTCGCGTCGTGAAGGCAGGCAACGGCACCTTTTTCAAAAGCCATGTCGATGAACCGATGTCCATCGAGACGCTCCCCGATAATGGGCACATAGAGATCGCCTGGATCCAGGGTGCGCGTATCAATGGAAACGGCGCGTACCGGTGCATTGGCATCGGCTGCGGGCGAAAGTGTCGCGTTCGCATAGGCGGCGATTTGGCTTAAAGTCTGTTGTTTCATGCTTGCCTCCAGGAGGTTTCCACCGTATTTTGCGCCGCTTCCGATTCGAGCGCATAGGCGATCAATTCATCCAGATAGTCGCTAAACGTCATCTCCGTCAGCGCCGTCCACAGTTTCGGTGCAAGGGAGGAGGGCGTCATACCGGGGAAGGTGTTGATTTCATTGAGATACAGTTTGCCGTCGTCACCAAGGAACAGATCCACACGGGCAAAGCCTTCACAGCCGAGAGCTTCGTAGGCTTGCAAAGCAAGCTCCTGTACAGCTTGCGTCATTTCCGGCGGAAGCGGATGCGGTACATTCTCTTTGGTAGATGCATCGTTATATTTCGCCTCGTAGTCCAGCACTTCGTGTGTTGAGGTGTAGCTTCCGGGGAGGGAAGCCTTCGGATGTGCGTTCCCGAGGACGGAGACTTCCAACTCGTGGCCGCGAATTTCTTCTTCGATCACAATGCGCCGATCAAAGCGGAAGGCTTCCGCTACGGCATCAGCAAGCGTGGCTTCGGTTGCACGGCTTACGCCGACCGAAGAGCCGTTGTTGGCCGGTTTGACAAAGCAGGGAAAACCGAACGAATCGGCAATGCGTTTTCCGAGCGTATCGCTTTTCTTTCCCTCCGCTTCCCACTGTGTGCGGGTGTAGACCAGATAATCCGCTTGGGGCAGGCCGCAAGCGCGAAAGACTTCATTGGCGAAGCCTTTGTCCATGCAAAGCGCGCTGGTGGTCAGGCGATTGCCGACGTAGGGTACACCCAAGGTTTGCAAGAAGCCCTGAATTTCCCCATCTTCTCCCGTTTGTCCATGCAGGACGGGAAAAACGATCAGCGTGTCGCTTTCCGCAGAAAGCCGCTCGACCAGAAGACAAAAGTCGCTGATGGTTTCCGGACGCGAGCGATCACTGGTACGGATGAGCTCTTCTTCGTGTTCAATGTGGGTAAGTGCACCAAGAGGCAGGAAGCGTCCTTCTTTGTCGATATAACAGACTTCTACGTGATAGGCCTTGCGATCCAAGCCGTTGATCACCGATTTTGCGCTGCGCAGGGCGATTTCGTGTTCGGTCGATCGCCCGCCGCAGAGAATAAGTATGGTCTTCAAGCGTCACTCCTTTTGTTTCCAATGGTCTTATTATAGTCTACTTGTTCGAACGTGCCAAAAAGAACCGCATGGAATTGTTGTCGTCGCAGACGATTTTATTATGCGGTAGAATAGAAAGAATGGATCCACGCGGCGATAGGAAGGAGGGGGCATGAGCGACGACTTTTCAACTTGGATGCTGGCACAACTGCAAGATCCGAAGCTCAGAGAAAAAGCGAAAGAGCGAATGGAAAAATCGCCTTTTTCCTCCTCTTCTCCGGCCAAAGCGTCTACAGTTTCCTCATCGCCGGCGCCTTCATCCTCAATGTCCTCTTCATCGAAGTCCGTTTCTCCGGTGAAAAGACGGTTTATTCAGGTGGCGAAACCGCATGAGGAAGGCTTCTGGAAAACGCAGCTATTGCAGGGCGCCCCGTATCGAGCGTCTTTTCCGGCCACTGCGCAGCTTCAACGGCAGGTAGATGACCTGTTTGAGCAGACGGCGGAGAAGGCCTATGCGCTTCGCTTAGCGCGCACGGATTACGGTAACGAAAGCGATGCGCCACCGGCAGATAAGCTACCTTCCTATCTATTAACCAAGCTTCACACGCTGACCGAAGGGCTTGTCTGCGATCACTATCGCGGGCGAAAGATACACAGCCATTTCGACGACGCGTACCTTTCCTTTGCCCTCGGGCCGGAGGGAAAAAATGCGCTTGAAGCGTTCTTATCGCAGGCGATAAGCCAATTGCCGGCGGCAGATGAGGAAACGCTGCGTTATTTCGGTTTTGATAAAAAGGGCAGGCCGATTCTCTGGTGGGATCCGGACGGCATCCTTCGGGATCATTACGAAGTGGATGAGAAAACGGTTCGCCGTTTGCAGGAACAGCCGGCGCTATTGAGCAAGATGTGGACTTTGCCTCCCTTGGTGATGCGTGTCGTCTTTCTCTATGATGCCGTTATGGATGTGATTGAAGAGGCAAAACAGAAACAAGATGTTCGCTGGAATAATCGCATGATGCGCGATTATCTTTTTGATACCGCTTGCGGAAGAGAAACCATCAATCCCTACTACTACACCATCCTTACCAGCTTCTTGCGCCTGGCGGAGGCGCGCGTTCGCGTTGAAATTGCGGGCATTGCGCCGATTCAAACGGAACGCGATCGCCGGGAAGTTTCCCGTCGATTGCCGAAGAGTATTGAAGACGAAGTCATGGAAGCGTTGGAAAAGACGCCTCTTCCGCCCATCACCGAAGAGGATGTCCGACTGCTTCCCGCAGAAGACAGACTTGCTGCACGCATACGCCTAAAATGGCTGTTTCTCCTTCCGGACGACGAAAAACGGCTGGCGGCTTTCGATGCGATGTGCGAGAAGGAAGTTGTCTCGGCATTGAATCGACGCGAATTTCGGGAACAACAAAGTCCTACGTTAATGCGATTACAACGATTTTTTGCACTGCGTAGAAAAAAACAAGAGGAAATTACGCAATCGGCGATACGCGAGGTCGTAGATTCCTCTTGGGAAGAAGAGTTGCGCCGGACGCTTCGCGACGTTTCACCCAACAATCCGCACTGGGTAAGTGAACTGGCAAAACAACTTGATGATTGGCAAAGTCCGAAAGTACGCTCCCTTCGCCTGAACCGGACACGCATTCGCGAAGCGAAAAAGGAGTTAGCCAAAACGGTTGCGATGGTGGACCGCCTGTTGACCACTGAAACAAAGGAGGAAGTCGATGACGAATAAACAAGCGCGTATCCTGGCGCGTGACGATGCCCAACAGATACTGCAGGCTCTCGAAGGAGGCGTGGTGCCGCCCGTCGGCATCCAGCATCTGTTAGTCGGTCGTCATCAGGAAGTCGAAGAGGTAGTGTCCATCCTTTCTCGCCTTGGGGAGGGCACATCCGAATTTCGTTTATGGGTGGGGGACTTCGGCTCCGGAAAGAGCTTCATGCTTCGCACCATTGAACAGCTGGCCTTGCCTATGAATATGGTGACGGCGACGGTGGATTTGACGCCGACACGCCGATTTCATGCCACCGACGGAAAAGGCGTCGCTCTTTATCAGGAGATTTTTAAACGTCTGCGAACGCAGGAGTTCCCCTCCGGAAATGCGCTCGCCGCAATTCTGGATCGCTGGTATGCCGAAGAAGGAAAAAATCAGCCGCAGATCGGTGCCTATCTTTTTGAACGACTGGCGTCATTTACCGGCGGCGGTTTGCGCTATGAATTGACGCAAGTGCTGATGGTTTATATGGAAGCGATGGCCAATGCGAATCCCATGAAAAAAGCCATGGCGCTTCGCTGGCTCAGTGGCCACATGCCCACAAAAACGGAAGCGAAACGGACGCTCGGCGTCGGAGCGATTATCACCGACGACAACTGGACCGAGGCGCTGCTCAATTGGAGTGAATTGTTCCGACTGCTCGGCTATCGCGGCTTTGTCGTCAATTTTGATGAATGCGTGAATCTCTATAAACTGCCGCGCAGCATGACGCGTGAACAGAATTACGAACGCATATTGAACCTCTATAACGAGACCAAGAGCGGCAATACGCCCGGTCTGTGGATCAATTTAGCGGCCACCCGAAAAACTGTCTTCGATGAACGACGGGGGATGTCTGGATATGGCGCATTAAAAGGTCGCTTCGGGATTGAGCGGGCGGATTTAGGGGATCTGGTGGATACAACGGCCACGGTACAAATCTTAAAGCCTCTCACGCCGGAGGAAATCTATACGTTGCTTGAAAAACTGCAGGCGATTTTTGACCTCTGTTACGACGTTGCTGAGATCGCTTTTTCAGAGGAGCAGATCGCACAATTTATGCAGGCGGAACTCAACCGTCCCGGTGCCGCGGAATTTCTTACGCCGCGTGCCGTCATCAAGGACTTTTTGCAGCTTCTCCAATGGGCAAGGCAGAATCCGTCCATTCCTGCGGAAGAACTGTTAACGCGTCGCTTCGGTTCACTGGGTCGGGTGGAAAAGGATCCTGACAACCGGGATGATGCGGAGATTGAAATTCTGTAACTGCAATTCTGTAACGGTGTGAAAATTTTGATGTCCTCTTGCACGTTTCCCAAGATGGAAAGGAGGCTGTGATGTTTGCCTTTGGGCGTCTCTCGGAGCCAATTCGTCATTATATTTATGATCAGGGCTGGCAGGCTCTTCGTCCGATTCAGGAAGCGGCAATCTGTGTCGCGACGGAAACAGAGGACAATTTCCTTCTCGCCGCACCGACAGCGGCCGGAAAGACGGAAGCGGCTTTTTTGCCGGCGATGTCTCTTGTGGCGCCATCCTCATGGCAGGAGGGCGTGCGCATACTGTTGATTTCGCCGCTTGTTGCGCTCATCAATGACCAGACCAATCGATTATGGTCGCTGTGTAAGGCGCTTGGCGTTCCGGTTACCGCCTGGCACGGCGAAGCCAATACCGCGGCGAAGCGTCTCTGTTTGGCGCATCCGGCCGGCATCGTCCTCATCACGCCGGAGTCCTTGGAAGCGATGTTTGATACGCATCCCGAACGTATTTCCTTGCTGTTTTCTCATTTGGATTGGGTGCTGGTAGATGAATTTCATAGCTTTTTGTCCGGTGCTCGCGGTGTGCAGCTGCGCTCGCTCCTAATGCGACTCGAACGGCGGAGCGGTGCACATCCGCGCTATATCGGTATGAGCGCGACACTGGTGGAAGGCAATTACGACGATGCCAAGCGCTTTTTTCCGCCGGGGAGAGACACTCGTTTGGTTCTGGATCGCACGAAACGCACCATTGAAAGTTCGATTCATCTTTTTCCTGCGGAAAGGGAAATCGAGGAGGACAGCTCGGCACAATCGGCTCTCTATGACGCCCTTTTTGCACAATTGAAAACGGAAAACCTGCTGATTTTTCCCAATTCGCGGCGACGGGTGGAGGAAATTGCCCATGCTCTGCAGGAGCGCATCGCGCACGAGCATCTTTTTGTTCGCGTCATGGCGCATCACGCCTCCATGGAAAAAGCGTTGCGTGAGGAAGCGGAGCAGTGGGCAAAGGGCGGATTTTCGCGCTTTGCGCTTTGCGCCACATCTACGCTGGAACTTGGTATCGACATCGGCGCGGTGGATGCGGTTTGCCAGGTGGATGCGCCTTTTTCGGCAACCTCGCTGGCGCAGCGCCTTGGTCGAAGTGGCCGTGGAGAGACGGTTGACCCGTATACGGGAAAAAGTATCCCGGAGCCGGCACGCGTTCATCTCCTGACCACCGAGGATGAGGCTCTGTTGCAGGCTGTCACGGCACTGGTCATGGTGGAGGAAGGAACGCTGGAGCCGGTAGAGCCCCTTGCGCATCCCTACGACGTCTTTGCGCATCAGGTTTTGGCGATGGCGCTGGAAGGAAGCGGACTCTCTCTTTCGGATTTGTATGCACTTTCCGAATGGCCGGTCTTTTCGTTTTTGACGAAAGCCGATATTGACGCCATCTTGGATCATCTTCTTGCGGAAGATTTTCTGGAACGAAGCGAAGGAGAGGGAGAGGAAGTGTTTTTGGGCCTTGCGGGCGAGCGCATAGCCACAAGGCGCGATTTTTATGCGCAATTTCAAACGCCACAGGATTTTACCGTAATAGCCGGAAAAGAACGCATTGGTACGATTCCGTTGACGCCGCAGACGATTGAAGGGGCGCATGTTCTGCTTGCCGGGCGCGTCTGGAAAATCGAAACCGTGGACGAAAAGGCGCGCAAGATTTTTGTGGTATCGGCGAAAAAAGGGCGCGCGCCTCTCTTTTCCGGCAGTGCCTATGATGTTTCTTCTTTGCTGCGTCGACGGATGCTTGATGTGCTCTACCATCCGCCGGAAGCGGTCGTTCGTCATACCGAGGCGATGGACGCTTTTCTGCGGTTGCGTTCTCGTTGGGCGCCTTCGCCTATGATACAATCAGACGGGAGCGATGCCTTCGAGCCGGCACTGACCCTTTTTCTCGGTAGCCGTGCGGAGCGTACGCTCTTTTTGCTGCTGCGTGCTCTTTGTGAAACGCCGCATCCAGAAATCTATTGGGACAGCCGCCACGGGCGTCTGTATGGCGATGCGCTAAAAGGGGCGCTGCTGCGCCTGCGCCATGCCTATCGTGAAGAGGAGGATGCGCTGCTCAGTCGCCTGCCGGCCTATTTGCGGGAGGATTCCGCCATGCTTTCCCGGATGCTGGGCGAGGTAAAATATGCTTTTTTGTTGCCGGAAGATTATCGCATTCGCTATGTCTGCGAAAACCTGTGTCTTTCGAGCTTACAATTGATTATGAAGGAGTTGTAGATGCGATTACATGTGGAAGAGTTGGAGAAGTCGTTCGGAGAAAAACGCGTCTTGCGTGGTGCGAGCGGCGTCTTTGAACAAGGTACGGTTTATGCGCTTTTGGGTCGAAATGGCGCCGGAAAGACGACGCTTTTTTCGCTCATTGCCGGTGAGCGTACAAAAGATGGCGGGCGCGTGATGCTGGAAGAAGAGGGCGAAATGCGACCGCTGCTTCCGGAGGATGTCTTTTTCATGGTGTCCGAACCGACGTTGCCAAATTTTCTTACGGGCCGGGAGATGGTGCAATTTTTTGTAGAGGCCAATCAGGAAAAAATCGGCCACGAAATCGATGTGGATGACTATTTTTCGCAGATTGATTTTGCAGAAGATGACCGCGACCGTCTGATTCAAAGCTATTCCACGGGCATGAAAAACAAAATCCAGATGCTCATGTTCATGATTTTGCGTCCCCAGGTGATTCTGATGGATGAACCGTTAACGTCCTTAGATGTGGTGGTGCAGCACGAGATGAAGGAATGGATTCGCCGCATTCGTGGCGAGCACATTATCCTTTTTTCCACCCATATTCTGCAGCTTGCCAAGGATCTTTGCGATAAAGTGGTGCTGCTGAAAAATGGCTCACTGCTGGCCGTGGACGAGGATTTGCAGGATGCGGACATGGAAAATCGTGTCATCCATCTGTTGACGGAAGAGGGAACTTATGAACAGTAAGCGTCTCTGGAAGGACATGCTTCTCGTCACCATGATCAGCTGGTACAGCTTCATCAACGGTTTTGTGTCGATGGTGCGTCGGTTGCCTCTCATCGGATCATTGTTGGGCGAACACTATCGTTTTGCCGTATTCAAGAAGGTCAGTCGGGCGCTCAGCCCGCTGGTGATGGTGATTGTGGAGCTGTTGAAAACAGCGGTCGTCTCCGCCCTATGTTTAGCGGCTTCTACCTTCATTCTTTCTGTGTTGCGAGGCTGGATTTTCGGTTCTGCTCCGTATGCTTCAAACTTGTCACCTGCTGCCTATTTGGCGGAAACCGGCAGCTTTGTCGTGGTTTACCTGCTCACCAGTTGGGGAACGTCTCGTGTGGTTTCCGAAGGCAATACGCTCTATGGTTGGCAGCGTTACTTTCATCTCGATATGCACCGCAGCGTGGTGCTGCTGAGCATTGTTGAGCCACTAAAGCATTTTCTTTCCCGCTGTGTGATTTGGAGCGTGCTGTTTTGCGTGCTTTCTTCGGCCTGGTCGATTTTGGATGCTGTCGGATGGAGTCTTGCCGTCCTTGTCTTGGAGTGGGCCTTTGCGAAGCATAACTATGAGAAAAAGCTCAGGGTTCATAAGACGGAAAGTACGGGACGACAGCTGGCTTCTGTGGCTCTTCGACTGATTTTAACCGCTCTGGTTTTCGCAATGCTTTGTAAATGGAATGTCATGCCGACCTTTTTCGGCTGGGTGATCAGTGCTGTATTGGCTTATCCCGCGCTTCGTTCCGTGCGCTATTTTCTCCAGGAAACGGATTTTGCCCGTCTGATGGAAGTCAGTGGCGATATGCACTATTCTCTTGCCGACCTTTCCGACGCGAAGGGAAATGATGTTCGCATAAAAGACGAAGACCTGAAAAATAGCGGTGCGCCGGAGGCGTCTGTCACGAAGGCTTCGATTGTTAAGCCGGGTGCGTCTGCTACGTCGGATGCATCTGTCGCGTCCACCGGCTCTGTCGCGACGGGTGCGCTTGTTGCGTCCGCCGCGTCTGACACGGCTTCTGTGCCATCCGCATCTTTCAAGGGGAAAACCGGCTATGCCTACCTCAATGCCATGTTTTTTGCGCGTCATAAACGCATTATTGAACGGCCGATCTGGATTCGTACAGGAATCGGCTTGGCCTTTGGCCTGGCTTTAACCTGCATCAGCATGTTTTTTGCCGGGAAAGTTCAGCTCGGGGAGTCCCCGGCCTTTCTAGTGTACTACTTGCCGACATTCATGTATCTTCTCTGTTCCTATTCCCGACTAACCAAGGCGATGTATGTCAATTGCGATCAGAGCCTTTTGCATTACAGCTTTTATAAAGAGAAGAAGGCCTTGTTGGAGATGTTTCGTCTGCGCATGGTAAGTCTTTGGAAGCTGATGGCTTTACCGACGTTGTTGGTGCTCGTCCTGGTTTTTGTTAATGGGCTGATTCTGAAATTTTCCACCAAGCTGCTTATTGCTGCACTTCTGTTAACGCTGGCAAATGGTGGATTTTTCACTATTTATCCGTTGTTTATTTACTACGTATTTCAGCCCTATGATTCGGCCGGAACGATCACCTCTTTTGCGCCTTCTTTTTTGAATGCGCTCGTGTACATGTTCTGCTTTTTCGGCGCTCCTCGCCTGGATGACGCGTTTTCGCCCATGACCTTCTCGCTTCTCTCTATCGGCTTTTTTGCACTCTTTTTGCCCTTTGCTCTCTTCCTGATCCGCATACGCGGACCGAAGGTGATGCGCAAGGAGTAGGAACGTCTCGGTCTCCTTTCAAGCGCTTCTGGGAATGTTAAGGTCTGTGCAACGGAAGGGGAGCACGAAGAAGGCTGAAAACGCAGGGTGTTCTACAGGATCATCATTTGTTTGAAGGAAGGCGACGGCTTTTTCCGTCGCCTTCCTTTTTATTTCAAAAGGTGCGCCGCGGGACCGCCGTTGGCGGCGCGATTGAAGGCTCAAAAAATGTAGGCGACCCTGGCTGAACAAGATGGAGTGCCAAAGCCAGGGCCGATTTTTGCGTTGAAACCCTGGCGGTGCAAAACAAAATGTCGTAGCCGGGGTTAATTTTTTCTGCCGAGCCCTGGCTGTGTGAAACAAAACGCTGTAGCCAGGGCCAATTTTTGCGGTGAAACCCTGGCTGTGCAAAACAAAATGCTGTAGCCAGGGCTAATTTTCTCAGTAGAACCCTGGCTGGCAGAAAAAAAGTTTATCAGCCAGGATTAATTTTCCTACATGCGACCCTGGCTGAGTGAAATAAAGAGCTATAGCCAGGGTTTCTTTTTGCTCGCAAGCCCTGGCTACGGATAATAGCTTGCACCAGCCAGGGTCAGGCACTGGCGTTCGATCCTCGATGCCTTCTTCAGCCAGATTTGACAAAAGCGGAGCGCCGCTGGAACTGCCGTTGGCGGTGCGATTTGAAGGCGGAGCGCCGCTCGAACCATTAACGGCGGCGCGTCTGAAAATGGAGCCGCCTTCGGCGGCGTTTTGAAACCGCCGGCCGGAGGCCGGCTCCTTATTATTACCTGTGTGCGCGTGTCATGCTTCGCGTTTTGTGTTATGTTGAAAGAAGAAAGAGAGCAGCATTCCGAGAGTTGAACTCGCACTGCAACGGCATTAATTTCTCTTCAGAACGTCGAGGACATGAGCCTTCTGACGTCGCTGGAAAGCCGACGCGACAGAACGCCGAAGCTGACCCCGGCAGAATGTCAAGGCCGGCGCATTGAAAGGAGCAGAGAATGAAAGCGTTAAGCATACAACCGTTTTATGCCACGATGATTGCCATTGGTGCGAAGTTTATTGAATTGCGTACGTGGAAGACGGATTATCGGGGATGGCTGCTCACCTGGTGGAAAGACAACGGGTATATCGAAAATTTAGATCTGCTTGAACCGGAAGAAGAATAAATCCTCAGTCAGAAGAAGAGAGGAAGGCATGGCAAAATATACGACAACACTCATCATAAATACATTCCAGATGATGCTGGACGAAATACCCTTTGATAAAATCACGGTGTCCGCATTGGTGAAACGTGCTGGGGTCAGCCCCAATACGTTTTATTATCATTATCAGGATATTTATGCTTTGTTGGACGTCTGGTTTCAGGAAAAAGTCGACGAGTTTGTGCCCAAGGATGTGTCGTTAGAATGGAAGAGCGTTACAAAAGATGCGTTGCGACACTGCAAGGCGCATTCTCGCATGGTTTACCATGTGTTTAACGGTCTTTCCCGAGACCGGTTGGAACGCTATATTTTTTCCTTGACGGATGATGTGTTTTCGCGGATTGTAAGTCAAGTTGCTGAAGGTCGCTCCCTTTCTGAGGAATATTTGCGCAGCATCGCCTCGTTTTGTCGCTATGCCTACATCGGTTTTGTGATGCAATTCTTTTGGAACCACATGGAAGATGATATCGACGAAGGCGTGGAGAGGCTGGGGATACTTTTTGAGCGCTTTTTAATCAGCGCAGTACAGGCTGAAGACTAAATCGAATTTACTTCGCGGTACAGGCCGACTAAATCAAATGTACTTCGCGGTACAGGCCAATGACTAAATCGAATGTACTTCGCGGTACAGGCCGACGACGAAATCGAATTTATTTCGCCCTATTCCGTATCCATGAGTCGCCCTTGGGCGACTTTTTTGCGTAATTCGTAGAAAATAGGCAAATTTGCGCAATTTTTCCGTTCTTTGAAAATTCGGACATTCGACATTTTTTACCCATGGCTCTTTTTCGACGACTCCGATAGGCTAAAGGCAAATCCTATGGAATGAGGCAGTGAAAGCCGGAATGACCGTGAAACCTGAATCAGCCAGCAAAACCGGAATGAGGTATGGAAACAGAAAGGAGTCGTCGTAATGAAAGCGACAGAAGCAGTAAAAGGCTTTGCCATGAAGAAGGTCTATGACTATTTGGACAAGGACCCGGAGACCAATATCCCCAAATTATTGGACCTGCTGGAAAAATATGACAAAAACGGACAGTCTATTACCACGCAGGTTGAAGGCATTCGCAAAGCTCTGGCAGATCCGGACAACAACTGGTCACAGCTGGTCAAGAGCCTTTGGACGGATATCGACAACGGCCAACGAAAGAAGCTGGTGGAAACCGTAGCGATCAACAGCATGTTGATCGGTATGCCGCAGATCATGAAAATGCAAGAGATGTATCAGTGTAATGTTCCCTGGGCCATTCTTATGGATCCGACTTCCGCATGCAATCTTCAATGTACCGGTTGCTGGGCGGCGGAATACGGCAACAAGATGAATTTGACCTTTGAGCAACTGGACGATGTGATTCGACAGGGAAAAGAACTGGGCACCTACGTGTACATCTATTCCGGCGGTGAACCGCTCGTGCGCAAAGCGGATTTGATTCGCCTGTGCGAAAAACACAGCGATTGTGCCTTTCTTTCTTTTACCAATGCAACACTCATTGATGATGCCTTTGCCGATGAAATGTTGCGCGTAAAAAACTTCGTTCCGGCGATCAGCATTGAAGGCTTCGAGGAAGCTACCGACTTCCGTCGCGGACAGGGCACGTATCAGAAAGTGATTGAAGCGACCAAACGCTTGAAAGAACGCAAGCTGCTGTTTGGTCTTTCCTGCTGCTATACCAGTAAAAGCGCAGAGGTAATCGGCAGCGAAGAATACTTTGACGCCATGATTGAACTTGGCGCGAAATTTGCCTGGTTCTTTACCTATATGCCCATTGGCGCCGGTGCGGTACCGGAACTCATTGCCACGGCGGAACAGCGCAAGTTCATGTATGAGCAGATCCATAAATTCCGTCAAACCAAACCGCTCTTTACCATAGACTTCTGGAATGACGGCGATGCGGTAGGCGGCTGTGTTGCCGGTGGACGCGGATATTGCCATATCAATGCAAATGGCGACATGGAGCCGTGCGCATTCATTCATTACTCCGATTCCAATATCAAAGAAAAGACACTTCTGGAGTGCTATCAGTCTCCGCTTTTCATGGCCTATCGCCATAATCAGCCGTTCAATGAGAATATGTTGCGGCCCTGCCCGGTTTTGGATAATCCCGGCCGTTTAACGCAGATGGTGGACAAATCCGGTGCGCACTCGACCGACCTGCAAAGCCCGGAAGAAGCGCGGGTTTATAGTGACCGCTGCGTTCCGGCGGCAAAAGCATGGGCGCCGGTGGCAAAAGAATTGTGGGAGGCGAAGCCAAATCGAAAAGGTGTGCAGCGTACCGGAAAAATGGCGAAAAAAGATTGATCGGAGAAAATCATGGACAAAATGTTATTTACTTCGGAATCGGTGACCTGTGGTCATCCGGATAAAGTCTGTGATCAGGTAGCCGACCGTATTTTGGATGCGCTGTTGGCGCAAGATCCCGATTCCCACGTTGCCTGTGAGGTAACCTGTGCGGAAGAAAAAATGCATATTTTTGGGGAAATCTCTTCGGAAGCGGAGGTCGATTACCGTGCCATTGCCCGCGAGGTGATCTCGGAAATCGGCTATACGCAACCCGGACACGGCTTCGACGCGCAAACGTGTGAGATTACGGTGGACATTCATCGCCAGTCCCCCGATATTGCCCGTGGGATTGCCCGCAGTCGGGACGCCGAGCGACTCGATGCCGGTGCAGGCGATCAGGGGATGATGTTCGGCTATGCTTGTAACCAAACCAAAAGCCTGATGCCTCTACCCATCGAACTTGCGCATACCTTGACGAAGCGTCTGGAAGCGATGCGACGCAGCGGAAAGCTCCCCTTTCTCCTGCCAGACGGCAAATCACAAGTCACCGTGGAATATGACGGCAATCGACCTATGCGCATTGCGTCAGTATTGGTTTCCACGCAACATCGGGCGGATGTTTCCATTGAGGAGGTGCGCGCCGAAGTGTGTCGCCATGTCATCAATGAGGTGCTTCCTGCAGCGATGCTGGACGATGATACGCAGTATTATGTCAATCCCACAGGCCGTTTTGTGCAGGGAGGCCCCGCTGCAGATTCCGGCCTGACCGGCCGCAAGCTCATCGTAGACACCTACGGCGGTTACGCTCGTCATGGGGGAGGCTCGTTCTCCGGAAAGGATGCCACCAAAGTGGATCGTAGCGGCGCCTACATGGCTCGTTACATCGCGAAAAACATCGTGGCGCAAGGCTTAGCCGATCAGTGTGAAGTGCAACTCAGTTATGCCATCGGCTTGGCGGAGCCCATGTCGGTACGTATCGAGACCTTCGGAACCGAAAACGTTAAGCAGAGTATCCTCGCTCGTGCAATCCGAAACAGCGTCGA
The DNA here is from genome assembly GCF_900059565.1 of Murdochiella massiliensis. Classification (GTDB taxonomy): domain Bacteria; phylum Bacillota; class Clostridia; order Tissierellales; family Peptoniphilaceae; genus Murdochiella; species Murdochiella massiliensis. The sequence continues at coordinate 613,215 of NZ_FIZW01000002.1, read as the reverse complement.
TATGCGCCCCGCGGCCATCATTCAACGCTTTGGCCTGACAAATCCCATCTTTTCATCGGTATCCTGCTATGGTCACTTTGGCAGTAATGCCGCCAAGATGCCCTGGGAACAGACAGATTTGGCGATCAAACTGTAGTGTAAGAATGTAAAAAAGCACCGCCGCCTGAGGATGGTTTTATCTCAAGGCGGCGAAGTGTTTTTTTAATATATGCCGATTATCGGCAAACTGGCAAACGGTCCATCTTATTTTAGCACATGGATCTGATTATTTTCTATGCGGATGATGTGTTGGTAATTCTCGTCTTTTTCCTCGGTACGATGGGAGACGACAATCACGGTCACATTCTTTAGAGAAAAGATGCAACGTTCAATCTCTTCCAGTGAACGATTATCCAGATTAGAGGTGTATTCATCCAAGAGGATAAATGGTGTTTTACGCAGTAAGGCCCGTGCAAGAGCTAAACGTTGCTTTTCACCGCCCGATAGGTTTCTACCGTTTTCGAAGAGAATGGTTTGCAATCCGTCTTTTAATCCATGAACATAATCCAGCAGCCCGACTTGGGCTAAGACCTGTTTGACTTCTTCTATACGGAACGTTTCAAATAACGTTACATTGTTTAAAATCGTATCGTTAAAAAGGAAGGGAGTCTGTTCGATGAGACAAATGTTTTTTGCTATATTTTCACGACTGATTTGTCGTCGATCGATATTGTTATACATAATTTTTCCTGTATATTCTTCCTCTAAACCGGAGAGTAAATTGAGCAAAGTCGTTTTTCCTGCGCCGTTTTTTCCGACGATAAGGTATTTTGTGTTGTGGTCAAACTGATAGGAGACGGTGTTTAGTATGCTCTTCTTCTCGTAGGCAAAGGAAACATTGACCAATTGAATTGTCTGCAATGATAGCGGCTGATCATTAACCGGACTTTGCTCTACTTCTTGATTCAGGATTTTTTCTATCCGAAAAAATGCGGCTTGTGCGGCCTTGATCTTTGCTAAATCATCAACCAAATACAAAGAAGGACCGCTGATATACGAAACGACATTCGTAATTGCAACAATAATTGACAAACGAATGCTTCCAATAATCAGCAAATAGCCTCCGACAAGGAAAATTCCCAAATATGCAATTTTATTAAAAACATAAGAAAAAGAATTAACGAAAGAGCTTAAAAACTCCTTCTCTTTCCATTTTGTTTCCACCTCATGTACGGTTTCTCCATAATGGTTCGTCAACGTTTGTTCAATATGAAAAATTTTAGCTGTCATATAGGCAGAAAGGTAGTCTTTTAGGCTTGCAATGTGTTTCTCCTGTCCCATCGTATAGGATGACCCGGCGCGTTCTAATTTTTCTCCAAAAATAACGGGAATAAACGCCTGTAAAAAGGAAGTAAGCAGAATGAACAGACCTATCTGCCAGCTATAGTAAAACACGACAAGAATCGCGAAAAACATGCGCAAACAATCTTCCATCATATCCATAATCGTATAGAGAACTTCACGCAGAATTTCCACGTCATTTTCGATAACGGATAGATAGGTTGATGCTTTATTCAGAAATAAATCTTTATTTTGCCACATCATTTTTTGAAAAAGGCGCTGTCTTACGCTGGAGATACTCTTTTGAATTAACGTAAAATGTATTTTTGCATCAAAAATATTTATGAGGAAATCGACGACGATGTACCAGAAAAAATACAAAAAATATTTCGGCAATTGATGCAATGATCCGCTCATCGCGAAATCAATAATACTGGCAATAATAGCCGTGACCGCTACAGAGCTCAGAGCGCGCAAAGGCATTAAAATCAGAAATAGAGAAAACTCTTTCTTTTCGTTTACGATATAACGTAGCATAGTCATTCACTTTCATGCGAATACAGGACTTTTATTTTACGAGATTCCACAACAGCCGCAGAAACAGGAGATAACAAAGCAATGTTGCCAGAAGAGTTGGCAGGAGATAGAGCCATTGCATCGAGACGCCAAAGGTCAACGACATGGTCGCGCCGCCCACTGTAGAAAGCTTTTCAAGATAAAGGTCCGCACGTTGTAAAGCCAGCGCGGAAATCGCGAACGGGAAGGCGGAGAGCAATAGACCGGAGGAGAACGGCTTGATGAAAAGGCCGATCAGACGCCAGAGGGAAATTGCCCAGCGTGCGATCGTGGCAATCCGTAAAAAAAAGAACAGTGGGCCGGCGTCTTCAAAAAGAAGCGGATACGCGGCAAGCAATATGCCCACCGGCGCAAGAAGTGTGGTCTCCAGCTGCGCGGAAGCGAAGGCCGAGTTTTCCCGACCCGAGCGATTGCTTGCCGTAACGCCCGTGTTTTTCTTCTTGTCGGTGCTCGTGTTGGTCGCATTGCTCGCGCCCGAGGAAGCACCACCGATCGTCGTAGCGTCCGCATCCGCAACCGATGCCTTCGCCGGCTTCCGCCTTTTTAGACGATACCATAAAAGAAGGGCATAGAGAGGAAAAGCGGTGGCCAGGCCGATAAAAAAGAAAACGCGGCCGAAGGCAATCAGGTTGAAGGAGGCTGCTGTTTCGCCGATAACGGCAATGCCGACAAAAAAGAGCAGGGATGTTGGCTGCACAGCTTCTACGCGACGATTCCGAATAAGACGATAGAGATAGTAGAGCGTCAGGATCAGATGCGCGACCAGACCGACCAAGAATAGCTTTTTCGCACTTTCGCCGATGAAATAGTCGCGTGCATAGGGCGAAAGATAAAGGAGCGCCAGCGGAAAATAGGCAAAAAGCGAAAACCCGACAGGGCCCTGCATCTCGTTGGCCAGATGTGTGGAGTCGGCAAAGGACTGGATAATAAAGGCGATGCCGACAACCATGGCAATAGCTCCGCAAAGTGTGCGCAATTCGGGACGGTAAACCTGTAACGATTCGCCGAGAACGGCAAAACCGGCAATCAAACTCAATGTAGCAAGGGGCAGACGACGTTTCATCTTTTGCTCTTTCTCTCTTTTCTCTGTATCGTTTACGGCGCGCAGGAGGTCATTTCCGCGCGCCGTTTTTTCTTTTCGATTCGTTTGTTATTCCTCATCCACAAGAACACGCAGATAGACTTTTTTGCCTTTTTTGACGGTAATGCCATCGCGCAACGATGCGCGCGGGATCTCCGCCGTGATATCGGTCACTTTGGCATCATCGACCGCAATACCGCCCTGTTGCACCAAGCGACGTGCTTCGCCGTTGGACTTGGTGAGCTCGGCAAGAGTCAAGAGATTGAGAAGACCGATGGATTCGCCCTCAAACGCGATGCGCTTTTCGGGCATATGCTCATGATCCACCCCGGCGCTGAATAGCGCTTTGGAAGCGGCGAGCGCCTCATCCGCTTTTTCTTTGCCGTGTACGATGCGCGTCACCTCGTAGGCCAGGCGTTCCTTGCCCTGATTGATGCGCTCATCCGAATAACTGCCCAGCTCCACGCATTCCGCCTTGGGCAGGAAAGTCAGCTGCAACAGGAACTTCGTCACATCGCGATCATCCACATTGCGCATATATTGGAAAAGCTCATAGGGAGAGGTTTTTTCCTCGTCAAGCCAAACGGCGCCCTTCATGGATTTGCCCATTTTTACGCCATCCGCTGTCGTTAAGAGTTTAAAGGTCATGCCGTAAACGTTGGCATTCTCTGCTTTTCGTACCAGATCGACACCGCCGATAATGTTGGCCCATTGATCCGAACCGCCGAATTGTAGACGGCAGCCCTCACGGCGATACAGTTCCAAAAAGTCATAGCTTTGCAAAAGCATATAGGCAAACTCAAAGAACGTGAGACCACCGGTGGCCAGGCGATTTTTATAGGCATCTTTTTTTATCATTTCGCCGACGTTGAAGTGGACCCCAACATCGCGCATAAAACCGAGGAAATTCAGATCCAACAGCCAGTCGCGGTTATTGACCACCATTGCGTTGCCATCGTGAAAATCGATGAAGCGCGAAAGCTGTTTATAGAAGCACTCCGCATTGTGATTAATTCTTTCCGGCGTCATAACCGTACGCATATCGCTGCGTCCGGAGGGGTCACCGATCATTGTGGTACCGCCGCCGAGAAGGGCAATGGGAATGTGTCCGTAGGCCTGCATACGCATCAGCACCATGATCTGAATGAAATGTCCAACCGTCAGGGAATCCGCCGTAGCATCAAAGCCGATGTAGAATTTGACGGGTCCTTCTTCCAGAAGTTTGCGCAGGGATGCCTCATCCGTAGCGTTGTCAAAGTAGCCGCGGTCTTTCAGTTCATCTAAAACGTTATCGTATTCCTTTTTGTACTCGATCATGACTGTCTCCTTTTTCTTGTTCTTCTTATCATACGCCGGAAGATTCAATTTGTCCTCTCTTACGAAACATGCGTTTCCTTTTTGCCGGGATTTTGCTTCGCCTTGATCCATGTACCTGCCTGCCGGATGCCGGAAAGCGCGATCACGCTGCCGGCAAGGCTAATGCCGACGGTAGCCAGCAGAGCCGAGGGGACGCTCAAAAAATTGAGGACGATACCGCCAAGAAGCGATCCCACCGCGCCACCTAAAGACATGATGATGGTCACCACATTTTGTCCCTTCACGAGATCCTTTTTTTCGACGATCGCGGCGGAGAAGTAGCTGATGCCGGCAGTGAAAAAGGGAAAGGTGGCAAACTGGAACAACTGCGAAATGTAGACCAGAAAAACATTGGTCGCAAAATACAGAATAATGGCTTTAATGGTAAAGACCAACGCGGCAATGCCCATCAGAAAGCGATCTGAAACGCGCCGACGAAGATGTCCGTAACTGAAGAGGGAAATGACCTCCATCACAATGGCACAACTGACCGCGATGCCTGCTTCTGTCGCTCCGCCGCCCACATTTTTCACAAGCAGCGCCAGATAGGTATTAATGACCATGTGTCCGGCAAAGAGAAGCGTAAAGCCGATCACCAGAGGAATGAAAAGAGGATACTTGCGATAAAAATGCTGCGTCGGCGGATCCACTACGCCCACGGCTTTCACGCCGGGACGACGCTGGCCGACCGGTACCGGCGGCAAAAGAAAAATCACCAGACCGAAGAGGGTCATGCTGACAAAAAGCAGGAGCGGAAGCTGTGTCAGCGGGTAGTGATCAAAATACATGCCGGCAAAAAGCGACGTCAGCCCGTAGCTGGCTGAGCCGATGCCGCGAATCACACTGAACTGAATGGGGTAACCCGCTTGTTCAAAAGCGACGGATACGGCATTGATGGGACCTTGTATCGCCTGTGCCAAAAGACTAAATACAAAAAAAGACGCCAGGACAACAAATCCGCTCGCTGAGAAAAACGCTAAGGGTACCATGGCCAGCGCTGCGATGCCGGCGTGCGCCAGCAAGACTTCTTTAATCGTAACGACCTTGGAAGAATCCGCCATTTGCCCGGTGATCATTTGCAGCCAGGCACCGAAGAAGTTGGCCAGCCCAAAGATGATGCCCGTATGAAGGGTGGTAAAACCGAGCGATTGCATATACAACACGGTGAATACCGTCATCATGCAAAAGCTGATGAAAAACGTAAATTGCAAAAGGGCATTTTTGAAAAACAGCGACGGCTGACGCATGCCATCTCCTTTCTTGGCGGTTTTGGAAAATACCGTTTCATTATAGCATGAATAGAGCATATGGCTGTGGGAATGGCTATGCTATAATGTGTCCAGCCGTTTCAAACGAAAGGAGCCACTATGTGTGATCATCACGAGAACGGAAAAAAGCCGTTCTATATTACTGCACCAATTTATTATCCCAGCGCAAATTTGCATTTGGGCAATACCTATACGTCCATTATTGCCGATGCGGTCAAGCGCTACAAAAAGGAACAGGGCTATGACGCCTATTATGTAACGGGTTCCGATGAGCATGGCGAGAAACTCGCACGTATTGCGGAAGAAAAAAACGTTGCGCCGTTGGAATACATTGATCCCATCGTCGATTCCATCAAAGAACTGTGGGCGCTTTTGGATGTGGAGCCGGATACTTTTGTGCGTTCGTCGTCCGCGCAACACGAAAAAGACGTACAGGAACTTTTCCAGCGCCTTTATGACAAAGGCGCCATCTATAAAGGAACCTATTCAGGATACTACTGCACGCCGTGTGAGGAATTTTGGACGGAAGCGCAGCTCGAGGACGGAAAATGTCCGAGCTGCGGACGCACTGTGGAACATCGTGAAGAAGAGAGCTATTTCTTCCGTCTCTCCGACTACCAGGATCGTCTGTTGCAGTATTACAAAGACCATCCGGAATTCATGCAGCCGGAAAATCGCCAGAAAGAGATGATCGGCTCGTTTTTCAAGGATGGCCTGGAAGATCTTTCTGTATCTCGTAAACGTCTGAAATGGGGTGTTCCGGTACCTTTTGATCCGGAGCACGTCATTTATGTCTGGGTGGATGCGCTCATTTGCTATCTGACCGGCATCGGCTTCGGCGATAATCCGGAGAAATTTCAACATTATTGGCCGGCAGCTGTACACTTTGTCGGGCGCGATATTATGCGCTTCCATTCCATTATCTGGCCGGCGGTATTGATGGCTCTTGATATGCCCCTTCCGGATACCATTTTCGGGCATGGCTGGATTCTCTTTGATGACGACAAGATGTCCAAGTCCAAAGGCAATGTGATCTACCCCGAACCGTTGATTGCGGAATACGGTCGTGATGCATTGAAATACTTTGTTCTTCGGGAATTTAACTTCGGGGCGGACGGCAATTTCGCAATGCGCAAATTCTTGACACGTCTCAATGCCGATCTGGCCAACGATTTAGGAAACCTGCTTTCGCGCAGCGTGGCCATGGTCGAAAAATATAACGACGGCATTGTTCCGGAACCGACGGCTCCGCAGTCACCGGATGAGGAGTTGACGGCGCTACAGGAAGAGACACCGAAGACCCTGGAACAGGCCATGGAACATTATGATTTTCAGCGCGGTCTGGAAGCGATCTGGACGCTCATACGTCGCACCAACAAATACATTGATGAGACCGAACCTTGGGCATTGGCGAAGGATCCCGAAAAGAAGGAACGCCTGAATACTGTGTTGTATCGTCTGCTTGACAGCTTAACGACGGTGGCGTCGCTCCTTATTCCCTTCATGCCGGAGACCGCACCAAAAATGTTTGCGCAGTTGGGCTACGCCGGCAAAGGCTTTTTGCATGCCGGGGAAGTCAATCAGTTGCCCGCAGGGACGCACGTGCAAAAAGGCGATCCCCTCTTTCCGCGCCTTAAGATTGAAGAGGCAATGGAAAAAATCGCCGATGCCAATAACCGCTTAATGGCAAGCCGCTTGGGCATTAGTGTCGAAGAACTGCTCCGCCGTCAGCACGAAAAGGCGGGGGACCGTGACTGAGCGCATGGATCAAGCGGAAACGACCGAGCGGCCACTGGCGAACACCGAACCTTTCCGTCCGGACATTGCGCCGGAGAATAAACTGTGGCTCATTGATGCGCATTGTCACCTCGATGATGACGCCTATGACGGAAAGCGCGAGGACGTTCTTTTCGCGTTGGAAAACGAAGGCGTTGAGGCGGTGGTCAATCCCGGTTGCGACGAAGCCAGTTCCATAAAAGCACTTGCGTTGGCGCACCGATACGATCGCGTGTTTGCCTGCATCGGGACGCATCCGCATGAAGCCTCGGGCTATACATCTGAATGGGAAGAACAGATGCGCACGCTTGCCGGCGAAAAGAAAGTCGTTGCGATCGGTGAAATTGGCTTGGATTATCATTACGATTTTTCGCCGCGTGAAACGCAGCGGGACGTGTTTGAGCGTCAGTTGTCGCTTGCGAAGGAACTGGATTTGCCGGTGGTCATCCACAGCCGCGAAGCGTGCGAGGATACCTTGGCTATCTTGAAAAACTTTGGCTCCTCGATTCGCGCTTTAATGCATTCTTTCAATGAAGATCCCAAAATCTGGAAAGAATTGGCGGATTTTGGCTATTTTCTTTCCCTCGGTGGCATGGTGACGTTCAAGAATGCTCGCTGGCCGAAGGAGTTAGCCAAAACCGTAGCCGGTGATCGTTTGCTGATCGAGACAGACGGACCGTATCTTGCGCCGGTGCCGTATCGGGGGCGATTGAACCTGCCCTGGTATGTCGCGAGGACGCTGGAAACCATTGCCGAACTTCGGCAAGAATCGTTGCCGACGCTGGCAAAGCAGGTGCGACAAAACACCATCTCTTTCTTCGCTCTTCCTTTCGGAGCGAGTGCTGGGGATAGCGCCTGTAGTTCGATAAAGAGCGAGAAAGACGGCGCTTCGTCCGCGATCCGAAGAGGGGAGACATTCTGATGCGCATTCAAGAAGTCATTGTTGTGGAAGGCAAGGATGACGTTGCCGCTGTGAAAGCGGCGGTGGATGCCCAGTGTCTGACGACACACGGTCACGGCTTGAATGCGCGCCTCCTGAAGGATATCGAAGAGGCGGCCGAACGTTGCGGCATCATCATCCTGACGGATCCGGATTATGCCGGAAAGCGCATTCGTCGTATTCTTACCGAGCATGTCCCGCAGGCAAAACATGCGTATATCACCCGTTTGTCAGCGACGAAAGGCGATGACATCGGTGTGGAAAATGCCTCCCCAGAAGCCATTCGTGAAGCGCTCAAACGTGCGCGGGCGACGCTTTGTGAAGAACGGCATGAATTTGATGCCGCGGATCTCTTTGCGCACGGCTTGGACGGTGCTCCGGGAGCGAAGGAGCGGCGCATCGCGTTGGCTGCCGCACTGGGAATCAGCTACGGCAATGCCAAACAGATGTTGGCACGCCTCAACGATTTCGGTGTCACCCGGGAGGAATTTGAAACCGCTATGCAGGCCGTTCATGAGGAACGACGAGAGGTTTCGGATAACCGGGAAGGCACCTAAGACAACGAGGGAAAGTCAGCCATGTAGCGATCAGGGGGGAGCAAATGATCGACGAACGCCTATATATGCCTTCCGTTCTTCGTACGGTGATGAAGCGTCATCATTTGCGCTTTACGAAGTCGCTGGGTCAAAATTTTCTCATTGACGGCAATGCTGTACGCAAGATTGTGGAGACTGCAGGAATTACCGCAGAAGATACGGTTCTTGAGGTCGGTCCGGGAATCGGAACGCTGACCCAAGCGCTTCTCGAAACGGGTGCACACGTGATTACCGTAGAATTGGATCGCACGTTTTATCCCGTACTGGAAGAAGCCTTTGGCGACAATCCGCGTTTTTCGCTTCTGAAGGGGGATGCATTGAAACTTCCCTTAGAAGAAGAACTCGAACGGCTGGCGACAGGAGCTGCCGTGCACGTGGTCGCCAACGTTCCCTATTACATTACAACGCCGCTTCTTCGTCGTTTTCTGGATGATGCGCTTCCGGTCGAAACCATTACGGTGCTGGTGCAGAACGAAGTGGCGGATCGCATGACGGCCGCGCCGGGAACGAAAACGTATGGCGCGCTTTCGCTTTTACTGGCACTTTATGGCAAAGCAACCAAAGCATTTATGGTTCCGCGCACGTCATTTTTGCCACCGCCCAAAGTGGACTCGGCAGTGGTACAGTTGAAAAAAGATCCTCTGGGCAATCTCACCGCAACGCAGCGTGATGCCGTGAATGCCATCGTTCGGCAGGCATTTTTGGAACGGCGAAAGATGGTGAAAAAATCACTCATGCATTCGACCGGAGCGGATGCCCAAGCCATCGAGTCGTTCCTGGTTTCACGTGGCTTGCCGAAGACGGCACGAGCGGAGAACCTCTCACCGGAGGATTTCGTAGCGCTTTGGCAAACATTTGGGTATAAAGACGAGCGAAAGTAAAACGTCGAAAAAGAAAGGATAATCCAATGGCAGAAGTAACAATTTATACCTCACCGACCTGTGTACATTGCAAGGCGGCAAAGGCGTTTATGGCGGATAATAACATTGCGTACACGGAAAAGGATGTGGCGGCGGATGCCGAAGCGCGCAAATGGATGCTCGATCGCGGCTATCGCGGCGTTCCCGTTATCGTTGTGGATGGAGAAGAAATCATCGGTTTTGATCAGAAGAAGCTTAGCGAATTGCTGAAGAAATAAATAAACACGAAAAAACGACGTAGGAGAAGTTTCTCTCCTACGTCGTTTTTATTAGCACTCGTTCAGCTTTTCCACCAGCATATCCGGGTCAATACCGTGTACCCAGGCGGCTTGCTCTACGGTTTCCATGAGCGAGCTGGGGCAACCGATACAGCCCATGCCGATGAGCATTAAGGTCTGGATGGTGCGGGGTTTACGCTGAATCACTTCCGAAATGAGCATATCCTTGGTGATCAGCACCTCTTTCTTTTCGTTGTTTTCCTTTTCGCTGTCCGGCGAAGCGGTTACTTTATCCTGCGGGGTGATGTCCTCCGCGGTCGATTGATGTTGAAACAGATTCATTGTGCCTCCTTACTTCGGATACAACCTTATCACTCTTTTTATCCAAAAGAAACAAAATGAAACAAAAGACGATTCATTTTGTCGGGGTTCTTTGCGGAACAGCATCAGTGTAGCAAAAGGAGACTACAGAATCAATGCGATGGGCGGGTGAGTTATGTTACTATAATAAAGAAGTAAACAACCACGGCGAAAGCCGAGTTTTATTGTTTTGACAGACTGAGGAACAAATGACAATTCGCACCCGTCTGTCGGTTAGCTATTGGAATGTTAAAGACAACATTTGTAGGGAATGGTATTCGGGAGAGGAAAAGTATGAAATACGAGAGAACGAATGTGTGGGAAGCCCTCACGGATGATGAATGTAAGGAAATGGAAGCCTATAGCCGGGAATACATCACTTTTTTATCTCGGGCAAAAACAGAACGCTTAGCCCATGATTACATTGTGAACGCCGCGAAAGAGGCGGGCTTTCTGATGCTTGACGAGGCGCTCAAGAAGGGCGTTAAGCCGGGCGATAAAATTGTTGCTTCCAACCGCGGAAAAAGCGCCGCGCTCTTTGTCGTTGGCAAGGATTTATGCGATGGCATGGATATTGTCGGCTCGCATATTGATGCACCGAGACTGGATATTAAAGCCAATCCGCTGCATGAAGACGGCAATATGGCGTATCTACGCACACACTATTACGGCGGCGTGAAAAAATACCATTGGGTGAATACGCCGCTGGCATTGCACGGCGTGCTGTTCACGAAAGATGGCAAGCGTGTCGAGGTGCACATCGGCGAGGAACCCACCGATCCGGTGTTCTACATCAACGATTTGCTGATTCATCTGTCCCATAATCCCAACCAGAAAACCTCTGCCGAAAACATCACCGGCGAGCGGCTTCAAATTGTGATTGGCCACAGCAGTCGCGGCAAGCAGGAAGACGACAAGGATCCCATTCGGACGAATGTTCTGTCCATTCTGCATGAAAAATATGGCATTGAAGAAGAAGATTTTCAGGTGGCGGAACTGGAAGCCGTTCCCGCCGGTCCGGCGCGTGAGGTAGGCTTTGACCGCTCGCTCATCGCGGGGCATGGCCATGACGATCGCATCTGCTCCTTTGCCAACCTGAAAGCCATTTTAGAAACGGAAAAGCCTGAGCGCACGGCAGTCGGCCTTTTCGTGGACAAAGAAGAGGTCGGCTCCATCGGCAACACCGGCATGAAGTCTCATTTCTTCGTCAATGCCGTAGCGGAGATTATCGCCTCGGCTAAAGGCGAGTATAGCGAGCTCTATCTCAAGCGCGCAATGGCCCATTCCCGCGTGCTCTCCGCAGATGTCACCGCCGCGTTTGATCCGCAATATGAAGGCACACAAGTCTTTGAAAAGCAGAACACGGCACTCCTCGGTTGCGGCGTAGCCATCGCCAAGTACACGGGATCCGGCGGAAAAGGCGGTTCCAACGATGCCAATGCCGAATTCTTAAATGAGGTGCGTCAGATTTTCAAGGCCGACGGCGTAATCTATCAAACCGCTGAGCTCGGTGCCGTAGATGCCGGTGGCGGCGGAACGATCGCCTATATTCTTGCCGAATACGGTGCGGATGTCGTCGATTGCGGAACGGCCATGCTCTCCATGCACGCGCCGATCGAACTGGCCTCCAAGGCAGACGCCTATGAAACCTATCGCGCCTATCGCGCGTTCTTGAAGTAGACACCGAGGAAAAACTGTTCACATGAAAGGGGAAGAACAAATGAAACGCCATAAGATACCCATAGTCCTCGCAGGCATATTGATGCTCTTGACCATGCTTTGGGCAAAACCGGCCTTTGCTGCCGACGTCACGGTTACGAACCTGACAGAACTTAAAAATGCAATAGGGGGGGGTAACTCGATTACTCTACTGAATGACATCACCGTAACGGAGGAGTTAAACATTCCCGCCACCTACAGCGGTGAAATTAAATCTTCCGGAAAAACGCTAAGTTTGGCTTCCGGCGTTGAAAATATGTTTGTCATTGCTGACAATGCAAACGTAACGTTTGACAACATTGTCTTTGACGGACAGGAACATGGGCGTATTATTGATGCCGGCGAAGCGAATGTGACGATAAAAAATTCAACCCTTAAAAACGCAACAACGGAGCCGTTTGCCAAGAAAGTGGTTGACGGCAAGGATACCCAGCGCTATGAGGGCGGCGCAATTTATGCTGCCCATACGACGCTGAATGTAGAAAATACCATTTTTGAAAAGAACCACACTAAAGCCGAAGTGCCGAAACCCGGTGCTCCACACGGCGGCGCCATTGTTTCCTATTCGGCAAACATCACGGTTAAAGGTGGACAATTCATTAACAACTATACGGGTGCCATTACACCACAACCCGGTGCAAACGGCGAAGGCGGAGCCATAAAATTGCATCCGGGCTCGACGCTTACCATCAATGACGAAAGTGTTACTGAAAAAAAGACAACAAAGTTTACCGGCAACCATCTGGACGGCTCCGGGGATGCCGGTGGTAGACAGGGCGGCGCGATCGAAGCAACAGAATCAACAGTATCGATTTACGGCGCTACATTTGAAGTAAAAGGCCCCTTTAATACAGGCGGTGCAATCAAATTTGAGCGCTGCAAGGGGAACCATAATGCCATTATCGAGAATTGCGATTTTACAATTCTGCCAAATCAAGGTGATTGGGGATTTGGCGTCGCCGGTGGAGCAATTACATCCGAAGGATCTATCCTGTCCATTAACGGGTCTACTTTTAAAGCGGGTGAGGGTACTCGAGTAGTTGAAGCGGGCGGCTTAATTCAAGTTGATAAAGATGGTGAATTTAATCTAACCAACTCAACACTTGAAGGATCCGGCGCATGGTTTAATGGTAGCAGATATACGGCTAATACCGGTGGAGCCATCTGCTTCTACGATGGATCGACGGTTACAGCGAAAATTGAAAATACAACGATTAAAAACTTTATGGTGGACGGTGCCGGGGCCGGAATATCGGTCGCGAAGGCTGCCGGCCATAAGGCGGCCGTTACCTTAACGATGACAGATACCACAATCGTAAACACCTCTGCGTATGTGTGGCAAGGCACTGCACATGGCGGCGCGATGTTCGTGGGAGAAGGCAATACGGTAACGATTAACGGCGGTACTATCTCATCGAAAACGAAATCAAATAATGCCGGCGGTATTTTTAATGAAGGTTCAGTAACGATAACGGGAAGCGATAATGGGCCTGCTCAAATAGCCGGCAATGAGGCTTACCAGATGGTCGGCGGAATTTATAATGATGGCTATCTAAAGATTGATGATGCGAATTTTGAGAAGAACGTAAAATATAACGATCATAGCGATCCAAAATATAGGACAGAGGATGGACATGCACTCAATAAAAATGAAATGGGCGGAATGAACATCTACGCGGATCAAGACGTTATTATAACCCCGAAAGCAAAATTCGACGACAAGGATATTCGTGTCCTTGATGGCCAGTCCAAGATCCTTTTGACCGGTGCATTAACGAATCAAATCAATGTTTCGGTTAGTGAGAGTCCGAAAAATCATAATAATCCAGATAGCATTTTAGATCGCTATTCCGAGACACAGGAAAGATACATCGGTTATACGGTAGCAGGTGGAACGGAAGGCTACACGCCAACCGCTGCAGACGCCAAAAAATTCTATTATGTATCAAAAGATGCAAGTCAGCCCATTGCGGATGTCGATGATCATACATCAATTGGTACATGGGACTATGTATTCAATCCGAATGAGAAAACCGTTGTTTTGGGGCAGCGCGCCAAGATGACGTATCATGCGAATTATAATGAGAAGAGTGCAAAATTCGAGGATGGCTCGAAGGAAAAAGAGCAACTTTACACCTTCTTTGGTTCCGGAAACGGTGAGCCCAAAGTTTCCGTGAATGATGTTGCCGTTGCCTATCTGACCGAATTGGAAGAGAAGCCGGTTTCCAAGTGGATTTTTGACGGATGGTACAACCATACGCCAAAGCAGCCACCGGTGGATGCCAACACGACACCTTTCCAAAATACGAAAAAGAATGATGTCGCTTCTTCTAAGGTGAACTTTGCGGATGCCTATTTTGTGAATACACAGAATAAAATCACCACAATTCTTGATCCCAATGCGTTGCACGTATATGCCGGCTGGAAGCCGCTTGAAATCAAGTTAGAAAAAGTTTGGGATGATAAAGGTGCAAAAGAACAAGCGAAAGAGGCGACAATAACGCTTACTCCTGTTCCGGCAGGTATGAACGGAAGCTTTACCGCAGATAGAACGAATCTTACGAAGCGATTCGATGAATTGGACAAGTACCTCGAAGATGGTAAAACAGAAATCACGTATACAGTGGATGAACCTTCCGTTCCGGACGGTTATACCAAAACGATAACGGAGACAGCTGATGGTGATGGCTCTGTGGTGAACTACTCGGTAACGAATACGAAGAAAGACAAACTCTACAAGGTTGTTCACGAGTTTAAGGCGGCTGATGGCTTGACAGTTGCTTTACCGCAGGACATTAAAAATTGGACGCCGGCGGATCAGAAGGATAAGGCCGACGGAACAAAAGTAACGCCGTCAGATTTTGCGAACAAAGAGTACAACGATAAGGTTAATGACGGGAAATGGGAATTTGTATCTTGGGATAAGAAGGAAGATACGATAAATGGTGCCGACGTTAAGTTTGTAGGAACATGGACCTTTACCAAGACAACACCGACGCCGCCGACACCGAAAAAGATTGATATTCAGGTAAATAAGGTTTGGGATGATCAGGATGATCAAGACAAAAAGCGTCCGACGGAAATTACCGTGCAGCTTCTTGCCGACGGCCAGCCGGTCGAAGGAAAAACACTGCAGCTGACAGAAAATAATCAGTGGACGGCACGATTTGAAAACTTAGATGAGAAGCTTACAGCGGGAACCGAGATTGTCTATACCGTCGAAGAGATTCAGGTTCCGGATGGCTATACCGTAAACATTGCCGGTGATGCGAAGACCGGCTTCACCATTAAGAATAGCCATACGCCTAAGACGCCGGATCCGAATCCGGACCCGGAACCCAACCCGAACCCAAATCCGAATCCAAACCCGGATCCGAACCCAGACCCAGATCCGACGCCGGATCCGCAACCGACCCCGGAACCCAACCCGAATCCGAATCCGCAACCGGAGCCGACGCCGCAACCGGAACCAACGCCGGAACCGACGCCGACACCAAAGCCGGAACCGAAGCCGGAGCCAAAACCGGTAGCGCCTCCGAAAAAACCGGAAGCGCCGAAAACCGGAGAGGGAATTCAGTTGGTGATGGGCACTGCAATGACACTGCTATCCGCAGGTGCATATCTTGGAATGAAGAAGAAAAAATAAACGCTATTCTTCACAAGAAAGTGATGTGATGAAAGCCCCGAGCTACGTGGAAAAGCGTAGCTCGGGGCTTTTTGACCAAAGAGATGTTTCTCATTCCATTTGTACGGCAGCGGAAAGGGACAAAACAACTGTGCATTCCCACAGATACAAAAGGGTAAAAATTCGTCCTATAGGGGGAGTGGAAAAAATCGGACAGTTTTAGTATATTATATATATCATTAATTTTTTACCAATAGGATGATAAAAAATTGTTGTACGAACAGGAAGCCTTACAGAAGGCACAGAAGGCGAAAGGAGTAGGTAATGAAAAAAACAAAGGGGGGGCAAGCCGAATCATAAGCTTCTTGCTTGCGCTTATTATTGTCTTAGCGGGCAGTTCTAATTTTGCTTATGCTGCACCGGAGGAAAATGCCGGATATACTGTATTGGAACCGGACAATATCAAAGGACGGATTCAATTTGTGGATGAATCTGCCCCGCGTCTCCGTGCGGCAATTGTTGATAGTGATACTAGTACTTTTTATATTCTCATCGCGCTCGATCGGGACATCAACTTGGCCGACCATATTGAAGGCGGACGAATCGTCTATTCCACTCGGTTAGGCAGTGAAGATCTTATGGGTCCGAATGTTCTTCCCGTTGAGCACGTTCTCAATAATGGGGGAACGGATTTCTCTTTCCTGATGACGGAAGGAAAAACGGAGTTAGAGAGCCTTGGTTATACCATTGAAGGCGAATATCCGGAAGGATCCCATTTTGCCGATTACAATGGGCAGACTTTAGGCATCACTGTAAAAGGGCAGGCCAACAAGCCGGCGATTGTTGATTTTACCGCTACGGTTGCTTATGCACAGGGCGGTCACATGATTCTGCCCATGCAGGTTAAGATTTTACCGAAGTTTTTCCTTACCAAGAATCTAAAGACCGTGGGCGGCGCAAACCATCCGGCGATGGATTTTGAATTTGAATTTCAGGCGGAAAACGGTGCGCCGGACTTAGGGCTGGATCCTGTTAAGCTTTCGTATACTGCCGATGAAAAAGGCATTAAAACAAGCGAAGACATCATTTCTCTTATTGAACAAAAACAGCCGTTTACGAGCAGCGGAGAGTACACGTATACGCTCACCGAAACCAGTACCAGCTATACACAGCACGACGGAGACGATTATATCGACAATCTGGTCACCTCGAAAGCGAAGTATCAAGTGACGTTTACTGTCGAATCCAATCCGAAAGGTGCCGGTTATCGTGTTCTTTCCGTCGCGGTTAAGAAGTTAACGAATGATGACGGAACGAATGCCAATGGCGCAAAGCAGGATAACTATTATAAGGAAGGCGACGAAAACGATATTCGCTTTGAAAATGAATACAGCAAAGAAGTAAAAGAAAATAAGGGAAAAGACCCCTTAACAAAGCAAGGTTTATTCGTTAAGAAGACGGTTACGGGTAAATTGGGCGATAAAAATGCCTACTTCCCCTTCACGGTTACCTTGACGGCTCCGGCAGACCTTACGGTAGGCAAGGACAATCAGGGCGATCCTGTCGCGCCCAAGACAAGAGCGCGCATCTTTAATAGCCGTACCATGAAGTTTGAAACCGACGTGACGGCCAATGGAATTACCACGGCGGATGCCAATGGCTATTTTGATGTCCTTTATGGAACGGCATTAAACGTGAATCTGAAACATGGTCAGGCGATTGTTTTTGAAAAAGCGTATGTAGGAAGCACGCTTGAAGCAACCGAAAAGGACGCAAAATCGCATACCTTGACGTATCAGTCGGTCAGCGGCGGACAAACGGCTACCGATGCCAATACGATTACGGTCTCGGACAAGGGAATAAACAAGGTCGAAGCCTTTAATGATAAGGATCAAACTACCGTTCCTACCGGTCTTTATACCAATCAATCCTCTTCGATGGCAATGATGCTCATCGCAGGGGCTGGACTTGCGGGTGTCCTTTTCTTCGTCGTAAAGAATAAGAAAAAAGCAGAAATGCAGTAATGGCAGAGCCGGTATGCCGCTTCAAACATCCGGAACAAGGAAGTACGAAGCGGCATGATCCGGTTCAGGAATGATGATGGGATGAAAAACGCAGGTTATCGAGTCCTAAGCGCCCTATCAAGAGGGCTGGATTTTCTGTTTATTCTCTTCTTTGTGGGGCTTTTTGCGATCGGTCTCTATGGATATTGGGATATCGAGTCGGTTTTCGATCAAGCGGAAGGAAAGCACTTTGCTTCCTATAAACCGGAGACGGGGCAAAAAGATCTCCAGATGGGCTTTGAAGAGCTGAAAAAAAGAAATCCGGATACGGTCGGCTGGCTGGAAGTCTATGGCACATCCATTGATTATCCGGTCATGCAAGCGGCGGATAACCATAAATATTTAACAACCGATGCTTTAGGACGTTATTCCGGGTCGGGCAGTATTTTTCTGGATGCCGCGAACAAGAGCGATTTTTCGGACCGTAAACTGGTCATCCATGGGCACCACATGGCGCATCATGCCATGTTTGGCGATTTGGACGATTTTTCGGATGCGCATTTTTTTGCGGACCATCCATACGGAGACCTTTACTTTTCAGGCCGTCACCATGGCCTGAGGGTTCTCGCTTATCTTCGCGTTCTGGGGGATGATCGTCTCATTTATCAGATATCGGACGAATCCCAAGAGGCGTGGAGAAACCTTCTGGCTTATTTGCAGAAGCGCTCTGTTCCGAATCGGTTCAATGAGGTCACAGCGGATGAACTTGATCAAGCCGGCTTGGTGATTCTCAGCACATGCACCGAAGAAACGGAGGGGCGTCAGCTCGTGGTTGCTCAGGTGTTGGCTGAAACGTTTGAAAATCCCTTTGAACAAGATAAAAACGATACAAAGTTTAGCCGGATCCTGCAAACCGGGGAAAGCATCTCGAAAAATAAGGTTTTTATTATTCTGCTTAGCTTATGGATAATGGCTTTGTTCGTGCGAATCCTGTGTTCGAGGCAACTTCGTAAGAAAAAACAAGAAATGAGATAATGATGATGAAAGAGAAAAAAAGAAAGCAGAAGAAAGGAATGGGACGCATATCGGCGTTTCTATTATCGGCATTTCTCCTTTTCAATTTCTTTTTCCTTTCCTGTGGCATGCGGGTGTTTGCCCGTGGAGAGGACGGTGTCTTTTATGACCTTTCTCTGCGTCAGGAACTGATCCATGGAGATGGAAGCAGCAAACCGGTCGTTCGGTATCGTTTAGAGGCATTGGATGGAGCTCCATTGCCGGAGACTGCATCCGGGACCTACGATTTTTCCGTCGAGGGAACGGGCATCCACACGGCGGGGCGAATTTTCTTTACTCGGCCGGGGCTCTACCGGTATAACCTCTATGCCACAAGTATACAAGCCCAATCCGGCGTGTGGAAGCTGGACGAACGACACTATCGATTAGAGGCTAATGTCTATCACACGGGTGAAGGCGATGGGAAATGGACGGTGATTTTGATCATCAAAAATGAAGCGGGCACCAAGGAAGCGGAGATCGTTTTTGAGCATGAACAAAAAGAGAATCCGTCAAAACCGCCAATCAATCCACCAAAACCTCCTGTGGATCCATCCAAACCTCCGGTGATCCCACCAAAGCCTCCGGTGAATCCGCCCAAACCTCCGGTGAATCCATCTAAGCCTCCGGTGAATCCAACGACCCCAACGGTGAAGCCGGTGGAATCACCACGGACCGGAGTCACCATTCGACCTTTTGTTAGCCTTTTGGTTCTTTCCAGCGGATTCTTCTTACTGACGGTTTGCCGGGGAAAAGGCAAGAAGATAGGACATCGAGACGCCTATGTCGACTGATCAGGAGAGGACAGTGAGCGCGGAGAAACTTCGCCCGGATCACATCAAACACCAAGAGAAAAAAACAACATCTGATCAACCTTGGGCAATGGGAAAGCTGATTTCAACCATCATGGTCAAAATCTTCGGGTTTTTACTCCTTCTCTTTTTGATTTTTACCTTTGCTTTTCAATGGGTACGTTATGAAGAGATCAAAATGACACCGGCGGTAAAACCCGGAGATTTGCTTTTGGTGGACAAGCTTAACAAGACGAGCCGGGTTCGCGACTTAGTCGCCCTTCAAGTGGAAGATCAGACGATCATTCGGCGTGTGATTGCAGTGGGCGGCGACCGGGTTCAGATTACGGATCAGGGCGTTTTGGTCAATGGCATCATTCAAAGCGAACCCTATGCGGTAGGCGAAACCGACCTCTATAAAGATGGCTTTTCCGGAGAAGTTGTGCTGGCTGAAGACGAGATATTTGTTCTGGCAGATGTGCGAGAGGACGCTCTTGACAGTCGAGCTTTTGGACCGGTTCGTATTCAAGATACGATGGGGCGGGTTGCTTTTTTTGCACGGAGAAGGAACTTTTAGTTCATACAATTTTTCAGATATCTCGGATACCGTTTTGCGGCTGTTTTGTCTCCTTAAGGGATCTTAAAGATTAGACACATAAACCTTTATTGCGCGGAAAGTGGAGGCTCTGAAACCGAATTTGCATAAATCATATTTTTCCTGTATAATTTGAATGCTATTTGTACCCAAAGTAGGAAGGTGGGTGTGGTATGCAGGAAAACAGCTTAATTCAGGCCATCCGCAGTGAAGTCGAGCAAAATATCGGACGTACTGTGGTTGTGCGTGCGGACAAAGGACGAAAGCGGATCGTCACAAAAGAGGGCATCATTGAGAATGCATTTGATGACGTTTTTACCGTTCGTATTTCGAATGCCTTTGATATGGAACGAACCGTATCGTATACGTATACGGATGTTTTAACCTCTACCGTAAAGCTGACGGTATATTGATCGAAGAAGGACTCTCCGGAGTCCTTTTTTCTTGAGACAAAAACTACGGAGGATGGCATGGAATTGGAAGTACAGGCCAATGCGAAGATTAACCTGACGCTGGATATTCTCGGCGTGCGTGATGACGGGTACCATGACCTGGACGGCGTGATGCAGGAGATTGCGCTTCATGATACGTTGACGATCGAAAATGGACGCGGTGGATTCGTTCTGTTTTGCGACCATCCGCACCTTAAGCTGGACGAAAACAATTTAATTTACAAGGCATGGGACGCACTTCGCGATCGCGTAGAAGACGACTCAATCATCATTGAACTCGAGAAGCGAATTCCGCTTTCGGCAGGACTTGGCGGAGGAAGTGCAGATGCCGCTGCTACATTGGTGGGATTGAATCGCATATGGAATTTGAACCTGACGGAGGAGGAACTGATCGAAATTGCCGGCGGCATTGATTCGGACACCGCCTTCTTTATCCGCGGCGGTACGCAGCGTGCGCAGGGAAGAGGAAATATTTTGACGCCATTGCCGAATTATTCACAGAAGCCGGTGCTTCTGGTCAACACGGGCGACACGATCAGCTCACGCTATGTGTATGATCGCGTGGAGGCGAATGGTAAAATTCCGGTCTCGAAAATGATTGATTTGCTGCAGTACGACAACCTCAAGGCTTATACCATGATGAAAAATCAAATGGAGAGCGTATCCTTTGAGTCGATTCCTAAACTGGCGGAAATAAAGGAAAAATTAGAGGAATCCGGTGCGCTGGCGGCGCTCATGAGCGGCAGCGGTCCAACCATGTTCGGCTTATATGAAACCATGGAACAGGCAGAGGACGCTTATACGCGTTTTCAGGGTCGATATCCCTTTGTTCTGCTGACCAGAACCGTGTAAAATGGACGAAAACTGAATGCATATTCGATAATCGAAAAAGAAAAGGTTTGCAAACGGAAGATTATCCAAAATGAATGACTATTCGACTATCGACCGTCTTCATGAGCTTCCACAATATGTGGTGGAACGATTTGAAGAAAACACATTCATTAGCAGAAATTTTCGCCATTTAGGCCGTTTTTTTTCGTAAAGTGGCTTGAACATCATCTCGGCGTTCGTTATAATACTTGTAGTGTAACAGGAATATTGATGGGATACCGTTTTCATACGAATACGTCCTGAAAGACACAGGAGAATCGTAGATGAATGGCGGAAGAATATAGAGGTGTGTCGATGAGAAATGATCAGTCAATTGAGAAACGCTATAGAGCGCGCCGTAAACGGCGGGAAGCTCTTCAGCGTCGTCGCCACAAGAAAAGTGTACTTATTGGAGTTTGCGCCGGCGTGCTTCTGCTGTTGTCCGGCAGCTTTGTTCTCCGTCATTTTATGAACAGCTCAAGCGCTGTGGATACGCATGCCGCATTGGCGACTTCCGCACAGCTGGTGCAGGATACGCAGGCTGTAACGAAAGAGAACGAATTCGTTTCCGTTGAGTACAAGACGCGTGTCGAAATTGAAGAACAGAAGCAGGAGCGTCCCCAGGAAAAAGAACAGCATGATGGGTATACCGATCGTCTGGATACTTTTTTACGGGTTAGCCGCGATACCACACTGTTCACCCGTGATTCGACAAAGTCTCACGTTGTTGCTCCGCTTGCTGCGGGAACGACCGTCGAAACGTACGGCACGAACGGCGAATGGACCAAGGTTACAAGTAAAGGGCGCACGGGTTATGTGCGCAATGTCGATCTGGCAATGATTACCGATGCCACGTTATGCAAAACCGTTGAAGGAAAAGTGATTGTGAATGCGACCTATCGCCTTCCGGAAGATTATGAAACCGTATTTCATCCGGATGCCGAAGCGGGCTTAAAGGTCATGCTCGAGGCGATGCAGCGTGATGGCTTACAGGTTGAGGTGGCCACTACCTATCGTGGCGTGGAGGAGGAGAAGAAAGAGCTCGTCCTTCGTGGAAATCCTGCCAATGTTCCGCAACCGGGACATACGGTATTTCAGACCGGCTACGGTGTGCAGTTTAATGCGCCGAACACCGATCCGCGCATTGAAAATCACTTTGAAAATACGAAGCAGTTCCAATGGTTGAAAGCGCATGCGCAAGAATATGGTTTTGTTCTGCGCTACCCGGAAGGAAGTGAGTCCATCACCGGTTATCGCGCCGATCCGACCATTTTCTACTATGTGGGTGTGGAAGATGCTTCTCTGATCAGCAATGAAGGCCTTACCATGGAAGTGTTCTACGGTGTCAATTAAAATCCGGTTAATCGAAGTCCGCTGGTAACGTCGTTGCCGGCGGACTTTTTTTGAAAAAAGAAAAAATAAGGAGGAAGAATGAACGTCTTAGTCAGTGGCGGTTTGGGATATATCGGCTCTCATACGGTCGTGGAATTGATCAAGCGACAGCACAAAGTGGTGGTGGTCGATAACCTTTACAATGCCGATGCCGATGTGCAGTTACGCATTGAAAAAATCACGGGAAAGAAGCTGACGACCTATATCGCGGATTGTACCGATGCGGAAGCGATGGAAAAGATTTTTTCCTCTCATAATGTCGATTGTGTGATTCACTTTGCCGGCTATAAAGCGGTGGGGGAATCCGTTGCTAAACCGCTGATGTATTATCATAATAATCTGTTGAGCACCATGGTTATTTTGGACGCGATGAAAAAGCATCACGTCAAGCAGATGGTATTCAGTTCGTCCGCAACGGTGTATGCGCCGGAGAACCGTAGTCCGTTACAGGAGGCAATGCCCCTTGCGGCCACAAATCCCTACGGGTGGACCAAGATGATGATTGAGCGCATTCTGATGGATGTCGCGACGGCGAATCCGGATTTTTCCGCCATTCTCCTGCGTTATTTCAACCCCATCGGCGCACACGATTCCGGGCTGTTGGGCGAACGTCCTGTAGGCATCCCCAACAACCTCTTGCCCTATATCTGCCAGGTGGCGGACGGTACGCGTGAAAAACTAAGCGTTTTCGGCAATGACTACGATACGCCGGACGGCACCGGTGTACGCGATTATCTGCATGTCGTCGATTTGGCACTGGGGCATGTGGCAGCCTTGGAAAAGATGGCCGATCGTCCGGGAGCACATGCGTTCAATTTGGGCACCGGTAAGGGGACAAGCGTATTGGAACTGGTTCATGCTTTTGAGCAGGCCAATCATCTGACCATTCCCTATAGCATTGTAGGCCGGCGTGCGGGAGATATTGATACCGTTGTGGCAGATCCGGCCAAAGCGGAGCATGAACTGGACTGGAAAGCGACGCACAGTATTAAAGAGGCGTGCGCATCGTCCTGGTATTTCCAACAACACGTGAACGACAGTCTCTAATGGAACCGGACCATAGCAGCGAAGAATGTAAAAAAGAGGGGTTTCGCAGACGTTGCGGAATCCCTCTTTTGTTTTGTAGTTAAGATTTAAAGGTAGGGTCACCGGCGTGGCAACGCTTTGCGACGCTGAAAACGATGATAGACCTGATTGACCAATTGGCGAACTTCGGGGATCTGTGCGAAAAGAATGACGATAAGGTAGACGACAGCAGCAACCAAAATGGTGAGCAGAAGGCGAATCGTTTCGTTTGCCACCGGAAGGCCGTGAAAGAGCAGGAAGGCAACCATACCCATGAGCGCAGAGGCGGCAGTCACTTTAGCGATGGACAGGAAAAGTGAACGAAATTCAAAACGACCGCATTTTTTGCGCAAAAACCATCCCATAATGATTGCACCGACGAGGTTACCGATCATGGTGGCGGCGGCAAGGCCGTTTAACCCGAAGAAATAGGACAAAAGGAAGTTCAGAGTGATATCTACGGCAACTTGTATCGCGGAAATGAGAAGCGGTGTTCTGGTATCATGCAGGGCATAAAAGGCACGAATAAAAATTTGCGAACACAATAATCCGATGAGACCGGGCGTATACCAGAACAATGCGCCGGTCGTCATCAGAGTTGAGATGGCGGTGAATTGATCGCGCTCGTAGAAGAGACGCACGATGGGCTGTGCGAAGAGCATCATACCCACGACAGCGGGAATAATCAAGACCATGCCGTGTACAAGAGAATGATGAATGACGCGTTTGAACGGATGTAGATCCTCTTTTTGTGCGGCACGAGACATTCCCGGATAGGAAGCGGTTACAATGGAAACGATAACCACGCCTTCCACCATCATGAAAATCATATTGGCATAATTGAGAGCGGATGCGCCGCCGTTGGGCACAATGGAGGTGGCGATGGCTTTATCCACGATGATGGAAAGATCATTGACCAGGATGGAAAACATGGCCGGAATGGCGATCGCCAACGATTCACGGATGGCGGGCGCATTGGGCTTTAACAGGAACTGGTGTCGATAGCCTGCACGGCGAAGGGCGCCGGGGAAAAAGGCATATTGAATCGCCACGGCGAAAATACTGCCAAAGGCGAGAAGTTGAAGATTGCCCGTCTTGGCGGTCAGGTACGAAAAGAAGATCATCACGATATTCATGATGATGCCCGTCGTCGCCGGGGTTAAAAAGTTGTTGTAATTGTTCAAATAGCTGATGAATGCACCGTTGAGCGCCGAAAAAAGAATACGAAACAGGACGATACGCGTAAAGAGAACGGCCTGATCGAACTTTTCGCCGTCGAAGCCGGCGGCAACGATGCGCATAATCTGCGGCATGAACAGAAAACCGATGCCGGCAATGATGGCGGCAAGAACGACCACAGTATTCGTTAAATTGGCGGTGAAGCGATCGGCTTCCCGGCGGCCGCTTTTGGTCAACACTTTATTGTACATCGGGATAAAGGTAGTCTGGATGGACATAAAGAGAAAGCTGAAGGCCATGGCTGTAATGCTTTCGGAAACGACATAAATGTCCGTTACCATACCGGTACCAAAAAATTTCGCGAAGCTCACTTCGCGAATCAATCCGGTAAATTTGGAGATGATCGTGATGATCATCAGTTGAAAGGTGATCGAACCCATACTTGTTCCTCCCTTGATCGGATTCAGTCTACCATATTTTTTCCTTTTAAAACGCAGCTTGGCTGAGGAATTGCATTTTCTTGCCGTGCATAGCGTTATTCCGCCGTGAAGCCTGTATTCCGGAGCTCAAAAGGACAGTTTTGACAATTATCGGCTTTTGACTGTACAGATAGCATCCAATCGTTTATAATGGCAGAGGTTGTTAAACCGATATCATTCTTTTCGCGGACAGAAGCCATTACATAGTCCCTAATATAGAAAGGAATGATTATGCAATCACAACATACGATAGCAAAACAAATGAACGAATGGACGGAACCGAGAACGGTGTTACAGCAACTTAAGGATGCGACGCGCGTCCGCAATATGGTAAAAATTGCTGCACTGGGCGCGTTGGGCTTTGTAATAATGGAACTGTTTCAGATTCCAATGCCCTTTGCTCCGGCTTTTATGAAAGTGGATTTTGGCGATGTTCCCGGATTGATCGGCGGTTTCGCCATGGGTCCGGTAGCGGGCTTTCTCATTCAGCTTGTTAAAAATATTTTGAAATTATTTACGTCCGAAACCGTCGGTGTCGGGGAATTATCCAATCTCATTGTGGGAAGCACCTTTGTCCTGGTGTCCGCCATCATATATCGTCGCTCTCATACCAAAAAGGGAGCCATCATCAGTTTGATTGCCGGTTCATTAGCCATGAGTTGTATCGCGGTGATCTCCAACACATTCTTCATCTTTCCGGCCTATGCAGCGGCGATTCAGTTGGATTTGGATGTGCTGGCTACGCAGATCGGCGCGGCCAACGGGCTGGTGACCAACTACATGACCCTGATGCTCTTTTCGGTCTTTCCGTTCAATCTGGTCAAGACCTTGCTGGAGAGTGTGGTGACGTTCTTGCTCTACAAACGCATTTCGCCGATTCTCAAACGCTGGTCATAAGGTAGAAACGGGGACGATGTACAGGGATGGTTGCGTTGTCGACGCATCCGCTTCGGAAAAAGAATAGACCTGCCGAAGTAAGTCGATTACAATAAAGGTACAAGAGAAGAGGTTGCCCTGCGGGGCACCTTCTTTTTATTGCTTAAGAAAGAAGGAGAGAATACGTGTATATCGCCTCAAAACAAGCGATGCAAGAGTGGAGCGAACGCTTTGCGCATACATTGCGTTCGGGAGACGTCGTTTCGTTGGAGGGAACGCTTGGTGCGGGGAAAACACAGGTGGTGCAGTGGATAGCGCAGGCGCTCGGCGCCGACCGACCGGCATCGTCACCTACGTTTTCGCTGGTAAATCACTATCGTACACCGAATCGGGACCTCTACCATCTGGATCTGTATCGGCTGGAAAGCCCGAACGAATTGGAAGATATTGACTACGAAACGTATTTTTACCCGGAGGAGGCCATCACGTTTTTGGAATGGGCGGAAAAGGCGAAGGACTACCTTCCGCACGGCATGGTGCATGTGCAGATTGTCGTCAAAGAAGGGGAAGCGAGGGAGGTTAGCGTATGGCGAGACTGATTGGAGCAGACACCTCCACGCGAGCAACGGGAGTGGCCATTGCCGAAACGGGAAAGCCGCTGCACACCGCGGTTGTAGAACAGGATCGCCTGCGTGCGGAAGAACTTTTGAGTGTCTTGGACACTCTCTGCCGGGAAAGCGGCTTCGCCGCCGCTGAAGCGGATGCATTTGTAGTAGGTATCGGACCCGGATCGTTTACCGGCCTTCGCATCGGTGTCACGATGATGAAGACCATGGCGCAGTTTACGCATCGGCCGATTTTAGGCGTATCATCGCTGAAAGCACTCGCGTATGCCGCGAAGGCGGAACATCGTGCGCATCTTCTTGTTCCTGTTATTGACGCACGAGCCAATCGCCTGTTCGCGTCGGTCTATCGTATGGATGCGGATGAACCGGTGTTGATTCTAAAGGAAGGCCTGTACACCGAAGAACAATTGCAGACCTTTTTGCTTTCTGAAAAGGATGCGGTTGGGGAAAAAGACGAAACACAACCGTTTTTGTGCTGGGCTGGTGCAGGCATCGCACGTCATCCGGCGTTGATGGAGGCGTTCTCTTCGGAGGAAAGCGTGCAGCTCTCCTCTCCGGCGGCATTATCGCCCATTGCCGCGATGATGCAAATTGCGGTGGAACGGTTTTCGCGGGGAGAAAGCGATGACGTCCTGCATCTCGTTCCCAATTACCAACGAAAATCACAAGCGGAACTGGATCGTGAACGCCGGGAGACGTTCACGGAAGAAGAAAGAAAAAAGAAATGAAAGGAGGAAAAGATGCGTGTCAAAAACAGACAAACGGTACACCTTCGGCCGATGACCGAAGAGGACGTGCCGGTGATCCATCAGCTGGAACGCGAAGCGTTTCAAAAGGCGTGGACGGTGCAGCAACTGAAAAATGAACTTGCCCACCCTTTTAACACCGCCGTTGTGGCGGAGACGGATGCACGCATTTTAGGCTATTTCTTTTCCTCCGACGTAGCCGGCGAATTAAGTCTTAACCGTATTGCTGTCGCGGAAGACTGCCGAAAAGGAGGCATAGGCAAGAGGCTTGTTGCACGCTTTCTTGCCGATGGGCAAAGAGACGGTGCCGAAGAGGCGTTTTTAGAGGTTAATGAGCGAAATACCGCAGCAAAAGCGCTCTATCAGGCGTTCGGCTTCGTTGTCGTGGGAAAAAGGCATCAATACTACGCGGAAGAAATGGCCGATGCGCTGATTATGCATTGTCGGCTGTCGAAAGAGAGCGAATGCCATCGGGAGGAACGTCATGTTCATTTTAGCCATTGAATCTTCCTGTGATGA
The DNA here is from genome assembly GCF_900059565.1 of Murdochiella massiliensis. GTDB lineage: Bacteria > Bacillota > Clostridia > Tissierellales > Peptoniphilaceae > Murdochiella > Murdochiella massiliensis. The sequence goes on along the minus strand of NZ_FIZW01000002.1, from coordinate 584,814 downwards.
GACGAGTGTAGCGGTCCTGCACGACGGGCGCGAGCTGCTCGGGCAGATCATTTCTTCCCAAATTAAAGATCATGCGCTTTTCGGGGGTGTTGTGCCGGAAATTGCTTCACGCAAGCATCTGGAAGCCATCAATCCGCTTTTGGAGGCGGTGCTTAATGAAGCGAATGTGCGAGCGGAAGACTTGGACCTCATTGCGGTTACGCGCGGCCCCGGACTGGTCGGTGCGCTTTTGGTCGGTATTTCCGCAGCCAAAGCCATGGCCTATGTACGCAATATCCCCATTGTGGGCGTGAACCACATGGAAGGGCACCTTTGCGCCAATTATCTGGCGCACCCGGAATTGGAACCGCCCTTTCTCGGTCTGGTCGTCTCGGGCGGACACACATATCTCTGTGTAGTGAAGGATTATGCGCACTATGAAGTGGTCGGTTCCACCGTGGACGATGCCGCCGGAGAGAGCTTTGACAAGGTCTCGCGCGTTCTGGGGCTGGGCTATCCCGGCGGACCGAAAATCCAGCGTATGGCGGAGCAGGGGAATCCGCAGGCCTTTGCTTTTCCACGCGCGATGTCTTCCAAAGAAGACGGCTATGCGTTCAGCTTCAGCGGCCTGAAAACCGCGGTAATTAATGAAGTGCATCACCGTGAGCAACAAAATCTTCCTGTTCCGGTGGCGGATATTGCCGCTTCGTTCCAACAGGCGGTGATTGACGTGCTGGTACAGAAAGCGGAACATTTGCTGGAAGCCATGCCCGAGATGCGAACCTTTTGCCTTGCGGGGGGCGTAGCGGCAAATCGTCCACTGCAGGAAGCCCTTTCCGCCATGTGCGCGAAGCACGATTGTCGATTTTTTGTTCCGCCGGCTATTCTGTGTACGGATAACGCCGCCATGATCGGCTGTGCCGGCTATTACCAGTATCAGGAACGGGGTGCGTCATCGCTTGACTTTGCCGCCGACCCCGATTTAGGACTTTAGAAAAGAGAGGAGTAGGTCATGCATGCCTTGATGGATTTGCACACGCATACGCTGGCCAGCGTTCATGCGTATTCCACGTTGACGGAAAACGCTCGGGAGGCGAAGAAAAACGGTCTGGAAATATTGGGGGTATCCGATCACGGCTACGGAATGCCGCACACGACATTGCCCGAGTATTGGATGAATTTAACGGTCATTCCGGCCTATCTTGAGGGTGTACGCATTCTGCGCGGTATCGAAATGAATCTTTGCGATATGCAGGGGCATCTTTTTGAAGAAGACCTTCTCGGAACGACAGACTATGTAATTGCGTCGTTGCATGGCAATATATTTGATTTCGGCGAAAAGCGTGCGACGGATTTTACACCGGTGTATTTGGAAGCCATGAAACGGTATCCACAGATCAATATCCTTGGTCATCCGGATGATGATCGCTATCCCATTGTTGATTATGAAGCACTGGTGAAAGCCTGTAAAACGCATCACGTGGCTATGGAAGTCAACTGCTCTTCTTTGGATGAAAATAATTACCGTCGGAATGCGGAAAAGAACCAGCGTCGCTATCTCGACCTTTGTAAGGAATATGAAGTGCCCATCATTGTCAACAGCGATGCACACATGAGCACCGGCGTTGGCGATTTTTCGTTGGCCGAGACGCTGCTGGATGAGTTGGATTTCCCTGAGGAACTCATTATTAATACGTCCTGGGATAAACTGGAAAGCCTCCTGGGCTTCGCCATTTAGGAGAAGGTATGGAATACGAAAACCTCAACCGTGCGCAACGGGAAGTGGTGTTGGCGGAAGATAGAGCACTGCTGGTACTTGCCGGAGCCGGATCAGGCAAGACGCGGGTGCTGACGACAAAAATTGTGCGCCTGTTGGAAGAAAAGGCGGTTGCGCCATGGAATGTACTTGCTTTCACGTTTACGAACAAAGCGGCACAGGAGATGCGTGATCGTGTAGAACACGCTTTGGGGCGTAGTACGAGCGGCATGTGGATGGGCACCTTTCACTCCATTTGTGCGCGCTTATTGCGCCGGGAAATTGCCATTCTCGGCTACGGCTCGGATTTTACGATTTACGATACGGCGGATCAGCGCACTCTGGTGAAACAGCTCTTAAAAGAGCAACGGGTCAATCAGGATTATCGTCCGCAGATGGTGCTGGCACGCATTTCGGATTATAAAAATCGCGGCGTCGGTGTGGATGAGGTGCTGGAAAATGCTACGATGGATCGCGAAAAGGTGATTGCACGCGTCTTTCAGCGCTATGAAGCGGAGAAAAAGAAAAACAACGCGCTCGATTTTGACGACCTGATCCTGAAGGCCATTGCGGTATTGCAGAATGAAGAAGTACGCCAACGGTATCAGAAAACGTTCACGCATATCTTTGTGGATGAATATCAAGACACCAATCATCCGCAATATGAGCTGATTCGTCTGTTGACCGGAGAAGAGGCGTCCATTTGTGTTGTGGGCGATGCCGATCAATCCATTTATGGCTGGCGCGGTGCAGACATTCGCAATATCTTGTCGTTTGAACGCGATTTTCCGGGCGCACGCACCATTCTGCTGGAACAAAATTATCGTTCGACTTCGCACATCCTGGACGCGGCAAACCAGTTGATAGCCCATAATAAGGAGCGTAAGGCTAAAAATCTCTGGACAGCCAACGGTGAAGGGGAAGCGGTTCATTTTCGTTGTGTACAAAGCGAAAACGAGGAAGCAGCACTGGTTGCCGCAAAAATGCGTGAGGAACGGCAACGCGGCGTGGATTGGGAGAATATGGCCATTTTGTATCGCACGAATGCGCAATCCCGTCCCTTTGAAGATGCGCTGTTGCGTGAAGGCATTCCTTATCGTGTCATTGGCGGCCTTAAATTCTATGATCGTGCCGAAATTAAGGATCTGGTCGCCTATATGAATCTTCTGATCAATCCGCTGGACGATGTGTCTTTTGCGCGCGTCGTCAATCAGCCCAAGCGCGGCATCGGTGAGGCGACGTTGCAAAAGCTGCGTGAAGAGGCGCTTGACCTGGGCATGTCCCTTTTACAGACGATACAGGAGGAAGAGGCGCTCAGTTCTCTCACTCCTGCACAGCGGAATAAGCTGTTGTCTTTTTCCGATCTTCTTTCCGATTTGAATGCTATGCGTGAGGAGTTGCCGCTCACCAAATGGACGGAATATCTTTATGAAAAAACGGGCTATCGTGCCATGTTGGAATCCGGCGGAACGGTTGAAGATCGGACACGCATGGAAAATGTGGGTGCATTTCTGGATGCGGTTTCGCTTTATGAAGAGGAAGAAGATGAACCGTCCTTGGTAGCGTATTTGCAAAGTCTGTCGCTTCTTTCCGATCTGGATAAGACCGAGGAAAAGGAGAAAGGCGTGAATCTGTTGACCATTCACTCTGCAAAGGGGTTGGAGTATGAAGTGGTCTTCGTTGTCGGCCTTGAGGAAGGACTGTTTCCCAGCCGTCGTTCTATGGAAGAAGGAAATCTGGAGGAGGAACGCCGTCTGCTTTATGTGGCGATGACGCGCGCAATGCGCCGCCTTTATTTATCGCAGGCGCAGAGCCGACGTGTTTTCGGCACACCCATGGCGGCCATGCCGTCTTCTTTCTTGAAGGAATTGGAGGGAAAGATTGAGACGGAGGATATGCCTTCGGTATTGGATCGGGCAAATGTCTATGATCGCAATTACGCCCGACGAAGCAATATGGCGGATCCGAAGCTGCGACAAGAATACGATCGCAAACGGCAGGCATTTCGCGAGAAGATTCGGGAGAAGCAGAAGCTCAGGGATAAGGAGTTGACCGGCGTGTATCGCGTGGGGGATGCGGTACAGCACAAAAAGTTCGGTCACGGCACGGTGGTTTCGGTGGTTCCGCAGCCGAACGGCGATGAAGTGACGGTTGCTTTTGAAGGAAAAGGTATCAAACGGTTGAATGCGGCGCTTGCGCCCATGCAAAAACAGTAGGAGGAAGCCATGGATTCCAAGATGGCCGAACGGATGCAGGAGCTGGTGGAACGTCTCAATCAGCTGAACGTGCATTATTACACCCTCGATGATCCGCTGGTAAGCGACGCAGAATATGATGTCCTTTATGATGAACTTGTCGCGCTGGAAAAAGAGACCGGGGTTGTGCTTCCCGCCTCACCGACGCAGCGTGTCGGCGGGGAAGTTTTGCAAAAATTTACGAAGCATCGTCATCTTGCTCCTTTGTATTCCTTGGGAAAGACAAAGACCGAGGAAGAGGTCCGAAAATGGATGAGCGACGTAGAAACGGCGGTAAAGCGCTATAATGTGGAGCATCCTGAATCGCCGCTTCCGAAGCCGGAATATTTTGCGGAGCTCAAATTCGATGGACTGACGGTAAATCTGACGTATCGCGAGGGGGTTCTCGTGATGGCCTCTTCCCGTGGAAACGGGACGATCGGGGAAGAAATTCTTTCGCAGGTGCGCACCATTCCGACAGTGCCGCTTCAGATTCCGTTTCAGGGTACGATGGAGGTTCAGGGCGAAGGTATTATGCCGCGTTCGGCTCTGCGCCGCTATAATGAAACAGCGGAGGAGCCGTTGAAAAACGAACGCAATGCGGCAGCCGGTGCGCTGCGCTCGTTGGATCCTGCCGTGGCGGCCTCTCGCCGTTTGGATGCCTTTTTTTATCAGGTTGGCTATTTGGAAAATACGGAACACGGTGAGCTTGTTCACGGTGCGCTTGTCGCGGATGCGGAAAAAGGTGAACGTGCGAAGGGAACGGGTGTCGTTGCAGAACGCGATCCATCCGGCGCGGACGATCCGCCTGCGGGAGCGCCGTTTTCCACCGAAGAGGAAATGTTCCGTTTTTTGCGTTCTAACCATTTTCAGGTGCATCCCTTTTTGCGTCGTTGCCATAATGCAGATGAAGTGCTTTCCGCAATTCGTGAGGTCAAAACGTTGCGCGAGGAAATTGACGTGGAAACAGACGGCGTCGTGATCAAGGTGAATGATCTGCGTACGCGGACTTTGCTCGGTTTTACGGCGAAATTTCCGCGCTGGGCGATAGCGTTTAAGTTTCCGCCGCAGGAAGTGGTGACCACGCTGAAGGCGGTGGAGTGGAATGTCGGACGCACGGGAAAGGTGACGCCCACGGCTGTGCTCGATCCTGTGGACATCGGTGGTGCGCAGGTCTCGCGGGCGACGCTTAACAACTATGATGATATTTTACGTAAAGGCGTACGCTTGAATGCACGCGTCAAGATTCGTCGTTCCAACGAGGTGATTCCGGAAATTCTGGAAACGTTGGAGATGCCGGAAATCAAGACCGAAGCTATTGCCAAGCCGACGCACTGTCCGGCATGCGGGGCGGAGCTGATTTACGACCGCGTGCATATTTACTGTCCAAACTCGCTTTCCTGTCGTCCGCAGCTCATCTCGCGCCTGGTGCATTTTGCTTCCCGCAATGCGATGGATATCGAGGGACTTTCTGAGAAAACGCTGGAAAAGTTGTTGGATTTCGGCTTTCATGAGATGGCGGATTTGTATCGCATTACGGCGGACGATCTTTTGCAACTGGAAAACTTCAAAGAAAAGAAAACGAAGAATTTGCTTTCGGCCATTGAAGCTTCGAAACAGCCACATTTTTCCGCCTTCCTGTTTGCCCTCGGCATTCCCGAAGTTGGTGAGCGCACGGCCTCAGATTTGGCCGCACATTTCGCTTCGTTTGACGCCTTGCGCCATGCCTCGGCGGAGGAGCTCATGACCATTCCGGACATCGGGGAGACGACGGCGGCCAATATTGTGGAATTTTTCCATGATGAGCACATTGCCAAAGCCATTGATGCGCTGCTTGCGCAGGGAATTGTCCTGCGCTATCCTGAGAAAAAAGCGGATAACTCGCTTTGGCTTGCAAACAAGAAGATTGTTGTTACCGGGACGATTCCCGGCTGGACGCGCGGCGCAATAGAGAAAACCATTCAGGAAGCTGGTGGGCGCGCGCAGGGCTCGGTTTCGAAAAAAACGGATCTGGTGCTGGCGGGTGAGGCGGCCGGTTCAAAACGACAGAGGGCGTTGGATCTTTCGATTCCTCTTCTGGAAGGCGAGGAGCTGGCGGAGTGGTTGAAGCAATTGGCACCTTCACAGGAATAAGACGTGGGCGGGCACGCCTATGCAAGGAAAAGGACTTGCGTGCGTACTCCCCGGGCGGAGTGCTTACGGAGGGATCGCCGGCGCAGGGAAAAGGACGTTCCCATTTCCGCATCGATCCATGCTTGGGAGGCGGGATCGCCGGCGCAGGGAAAAGGAGCAGCGATGAATGATAAAATAACGATTCTTCTTTCCACCGGAAATCCGGATAAGGCGAAGGAACTTCGTGCGCTTCTGGGGGAGCGCTTTTTGGTGCAAACCAAGACGGATGCGGGATTTTCGGATCTGGATATTGAGGAAACGGGAAATACCTTGGCGGAAAATGCGTCTCTTAAGGTGAGTGGGCTGTATCATGCACTGCTTTTGGCAGGGAAAGATCCGGATGCACACTGGATTTTAGCCGATGACACGGGGCTTTTTGTGGATGCTCTGGAGGGGCGGCCGGGCATTTATGCGGCACGATACGCCGGTCCGCATGCTACGTATCAGGATAATGTAGACAAGTTGCTTGGCGAGATGCAGGGCGTAGCATGGGCCAATCGCAGCGCACATTTTAAGACGGTGATTGCGCTTTGCCGAAACGGCATTACCGAGACCGTGGAGGGGGTTCTGGACGGACGAATTCTGGACGTGCCGCGCGGAACCAACGGCTTCGGTTATGATCCGGTATTCTATGTTCCGGAGGAGGGGCGAACCTTGGCGGAAATGTCGGACGAGGAAAAGAACCATCTTTCCCATCGTTCGCGTGCATATCGTGCGCTGCTTGACCGGCTGGCAAAGGAAGAGCCGGGGGATTCGCTATGACGGAACGTCTTTTGTTGGTCTCGGATACACATGGCGACTTGCAGGCCATTCTCTCCTATATCCGCAATACGCCCGGCATTGACCGTATTCTTCATATGGGTGACCATGCCTGGGATGCCGAAGAGATGCAGCAGATGCTCGGACGCGTTGTTCTCGGCGTTCGCGGCAACAATGATTGGGGTTCGCCGGCACCGTGGGAGTATACGCTTTTTGTGGAAGGCTTTTCGCTTCTCCTTACGCACGGTCACCGTTACGGCGTACATTTTGATCGCCTGCCGCTGGTTCATCATGCGCGAAAACAGCTTGCTGACATTGTCCTTTACGGACACACGCATCGCTTTGCTGTGGAAAAAATCAACAACATTTGGGCGATCAATCCCGGTTCACCGAGCCGTCCCTATGATGGCGCACCAAGCTGTGCCGTTCTTACGCTGACAAAGGGGAAAGAACCGAAAGTGGAGCATGTAGTATTGGATGAGGCATAAGGCCGATCGATGTTGATGTGGTGTTGGATGAGAAATAAGGGCAATCGGTTTGAAGGAAAGAGGCGCTCTCTTCGGAAAGAGGGTGCAGGGACTGAAGGTATCTTCCTCAGGTTAATGAGGGCATCTTCCTTTGGAAGGCTGTGTTGTTGAGGACTTTCTCTTCGGAAAGGACGTTGAAATGAAACATTGGAGTAAAATAATGGCAGTCGCCTTTTGTGCTGTTTTAGTGTTTGTTTGTTTTTCACAGCCGGTTCCGCCTGTCCTCGCCTGTATCTTGCTGAGCATTACCCTTGTCGCCACGTATGCTTCATACTTTGTTATAGAAGAAGATCCGACCGAAGCGAAAAAAGGCTTTTTCATCTATTTTGGCATTGTGGTTGCCTTTCTGCTTTTTACGTATTTCCGCAATCCCGATTCCTTTGCACGTTCTTGCCTCCTTATGCTTGCGCCGGGCGCCGCCACGATCGTTCGTGCAGCTTGGAAGCTGGACGCTCGGAAATAGAAGTTAACGCCTTCTGCATTGCACAGACGCTTTCTGCGTTGCAAGGACATCTCTTGTGTTGCAGGCCTCCTACGTCGCAAAGACATCTCTTGTGTTGCAAAGATACCTCCTGCGTTGCAAAGACATCTTATGTGTTGCAAAGATGCCTCTTACGTCGCAAAGACATCTCTTGTGTTGCAAAGATACCTCCTGCGTTGCAAAGACATCTTATGTGTTGCAAAGATGCCTCTTGTGTTGCATGTTTCCTGCGTTGCAAAATCAACCTGCATCGTTTAAAATGGAACGACAGGCTGGGGCGTATCGTGTGCTTTTTATGAGGTAAACACAGGCGTTTTGTTTGCCGGTCGTGGGCTGTTCATGAACTGAACGCGGCTCTTAAGCCATCGTGTGCCATTAGCGCAGTGGAAGCGCGCCACTCTCCGGAAGTGGAGGCCCGGGGTTCGAATCCCCGATGGCACGAAACTTTAAAGCCGTTGGAATCACTTGATTTCAGCGGCTTTCTCTTTTTGCAGAGGCCAGCTTGTTTATGAGTTTGTCCTCAATTTTGTCCTCAATTTTTTTCTACCGTCTTTTCCAGGACGTCGATTGCCTGTTCCATCATAGTGTCAGTAATCTCCACATAATACTCCAAAGTAGTCTTAATATCTTCGTGGCCCATGATGGTTTGCAGTACGGTAGGGTTCATACCAGCTTCGGCTTGTCGTGTTGCAAAAGTGTGCCGGAAGTCATAGAGACTGCATTCAACGGCTGCCGTTATCAGTTTAATTTTTTTCAAATGATTTCTTCCGCCTCTTTCCCATACTTCCGTGCGGCGGAGAATCCTTCGGAAGGACTTGATGAGGGCGATCATGCTTGGCATTTCGTTATATGTGGCAAAAAGCCAGCTACTATGCCCGACGATATTGATTTGCTCGTCCAACACGCTACGCAGGCCTTTAAACAGTGGGAATTCACGACGCGCTGCAGCCGTTTTCAGTGTAGATATTCCGTCTCGTGTCACTCCTCTTCAGATGTAGATTTTTCCATCGTGCACATCTGATGCTTTTAGTCCCAGTGCTTCACTTGGGCGCATGCCGGTATAGAGCAGTATATATATCAGATTCTTGTATTTGCTCTCTTCCGCCGCCTTCTGAATCCTCTTGATGTCCTTGTCGTTTATGACGCGCTTGCGCGCTGGTTTAGCCTTACCTCCATAATCAAAGACAAGACCTTCTGTCGGGGAGACTATCTCATAACCAAGCGAATTGATGGCAAAAGAATACGGGGAAGAAATGGTCGAGCGAATTTTCTTCATGGTAGTTGGTGCCAGACCCTTCTGCTTTGCTTTAGATAACAATCTGAAGACATCTTTGCGTTTGATATCCGTGATGCGCCGAGAGCCTATAAAAGGCTTCACATAGCGCCCATAATAATCCTTGGCTGTACGGATTGTGCCGGCGGAAAGATTAGGCAATACGTGCAGTTGCATCCATTCCCGAAAGAGCTCATCAAATGTATCTGTTCGCGCTTCGCCATGTGCGGTAGCGTCCAATTCGTTGCAACGTACGGCAAAGTCGCGCTTGCTCTCCTTCTTCCAAGATCCGATGGTGATGCGCTTTCCTTGCGCGTCGGTAGTTTGGTAGTAATAACGCCCATCGGCCTTTTTGGTTATGCGATTTTTAGGCATAAAAAGTGCCTCCTTTCGGAGGCTGTGATACACTATATGCGCATATGTTGGTGTAACAGCCTCCATATTTGATTCCGTCCAGTTGCCGCTGGGCGGTTTCTCTTATCGTTTTCTTTTTCCTTGTGCACTCGAGCGATAGAGCATTATTTTGTTCATATGGCTCTGACTTTATTTTTTAGTCAAATATAGTTTAAAACGCTGCACAATATCTATTGGTATCCCAGTTACCTTTGAATACGGATGCCATATAGAATTCTCATGGAATTTTTGCCTGGATACTGAGTCTGGAATAAAAATTTGAGACTCGATCAATTTTTCAATTTCTAGTGCCATTCTTGCAGTCCTGCCCTTGTCTCCAAGCAAAAGAATTAGTGACAAAATCATGGCAAAAACATTATCACCAGTTGAATAGACACCTGATAGTAAAGTAGATCCAAACTCACCTTCGATTTGTTTTAAAATCAATCCATGCGCATGGTCGACTCTGTATGTTGTGAATTTCCCGTTATGCGCGATTTGATTTCTCATTTTCCGGATGATATACATCGCATTCGAAAAGACCTGATTCATATGTTCATGCTTAATATCGGCTTTTAGCATCCGATCTAAAACATACTTTTTATCTTCCGGTTTTAGAAACTGATATATGTCGGAAACAGTGTTCCAGCGAACATTTTTAAATAGAATCCAAGCTGGGACATGGTTGTGATTTGTTATATAGAATTTGGTAGGATTATTTTCTTTTCCTCTATTCCTATCCCAAGCTTCGCTAAGCGTTGTTTTTAGCTTATTCATTTGTCTTTTATTGTGCGGTATTTTGAAATTTCCCGGATTTAAATATCCGCTGACTTCAACGCCGTATTGTTCAGATAACCGATATGCCATAATATTTTTAAACTTGGTCTCAACGTCAATGGAGTACTTAAAAAGTATATTTTGAAAGCCGCGATCAAATTCATGGTAAGCATATAGAAGTTCCAAACTGTGATGTGCTGCAAACTTTTCATTAGCGTCTAAAAAGGATTCCTTATAACCATTAATTAAGTCATAAAACGGGACAGCTTCTAAAATATGAATTGCCGTTTTGCGATTAGAAATATTTAGTCCGTATTGCTCTTCTAGATGATTTAAGAGCTCATCATATGTCTTAAACGGCTTATCGTATTCCATTTCTTTCTCCTAAAAAGAAATCCCCCCTGCAAGAGCAGGAGGGATTTCCCCGATAGTCTGGAACTTAATCCTAGACAAACTTATCTGCTCTTATTGTAGCATTGATTTGTCACACCGTCAAAAGGAATTAGTTACATAAAATGATAACTGGGTCATTATTGTGGATCGTTGCATCAAATTCAATGTCTCTATGTGACATTTCCTCTTCATCCGCCTTAAAAGCAACAACGTTTTTTGATCGGGAAGATAATTGGACAAGAGGACTAAAACTGGAGGCAATAATATCCATCTGACTAGGGCCAAGATGAATTTTTTCGCATAGTGATGACTTGATGTATGTCTGTGTTATCTCTAATGTGTCCTTTTGCGTTTCAAGAGGATCGGCAACGTTCGAGTTGCTATTCTTTGAGATGTCATCGTAAATGATAACTTTTTGTCCGACACTGGCACCATCTTCGATTCCGTAATTAATGATTAATTTCGTTTCATTGATGATCTCTTTTATGCGAAACCCTTTAACAATTTTACGAGAACTCATGCGCTCCCTCCTTACCTCTTCTTCGGGTGATACACGCCGACGCACTCACCGATGATCTGGCAAGCATATCGATCATCTTTTAGATTACAGATGCGATTTTTGATATAAAGGTAGCCTCCTTTCATGGAGGCGGTATGATATACTAAAAATGCATTGGTTGGCATATAGCCTTCCAGTTCCCTCGTTCTGTTGCAGCAGAACGGGGGAGTTTTTCTTTGTAAAAGTTTATTTTGGAAGGTTGTCTACGGCGTACTGCGCCTCTTCTTCAGTGAATTTTTCCCCATATTCAGAAATGAGCTGGTCATAAATTGCACTCGAAGACATATCCATTGTCTTCTGATAAGTTTTTGCTTGCTCTAATGCGTTCAATTTGAAATCTGCTTTTACGTGCTCCACGGCATATTGTGCCGCTTCTGCTGGAAACTTTTCTCCATATTCTGATGTGAGCTGATCATATAGTTTCTGCTTTGACATATGCATCATATCGGAGTATGTTTGCGCTTTATTTAATGCCGAGATGTACTCTCTCGGGACCTCTTCAGACGATGTTGCCTCAGTTTGAGATTCTTTCGGCGCCTCAGTGGTTTCTGTAGTAGCAGCTGATTCTTCGGATGATGCTTTCTCTTGTGGCGCTTCTGAACTCGACTCTTGCGCAACAGGCGCCTCGGACGATTTCTGCTCTCCGCCTCCGCACGCCGTCAAAGAAAGCGCGGCCAAAAGCATTAAAGCGATCAATTTCTTTTTCATAATTTCCTCCTCAATAATTCCTGCCGGACACCCGGCGACCAGCCGTTTATTTTACTCCTTTACTGCGTGATATATTCCAACGCACTCTCCGAGTATTTGGACGCCCTTATCTTCTGCCTCATCATAGCTATAGACGATAGGGCTGTAGCTGCTGTTGCATGGCTGTAGGACAAGCAGGTTTTCTTTTTTGTAGACCTTCTTTAACGTCGTCTCGTCCTCGATTAAAACGGCAGCAATCTTGCCATCTTCTACATCCGATGTTTTCTTCATCAGCACAATGTCGCCGTTGTGAATATTTGCGTCCACCATGCTATCTCCCTTGCAGATTAAGGCAAACTCGCCGTCCATGTGCATCGGGTCGATACCGACGTAGCCTTCAAAGTTTTCTTCCGCCCAGATGGGCGTTCCGCAGGCAATGGTGCCGAGGATTGGGACGCTTCGGATTTTGTGGATTGGGTGCAGATCGGGTTGGCGGTTGATGATGGCGTCAATCTTATCTTCGATGAGATCGGACTTTTTAATGCCGAAAAAGTCAGCCAGTTCCTGTATTTTGTCAATCCGAGGATAATTCACTCCGTTCGCCCAGTTAGCAAGAGTGGTTTCAGGGTAACCGAGCAAACGAGATACATCTGCCCTTGTAATCCCCTTTAACTCCAAGTAATGACTAAAGTTCTTTGCGAACGTCCTTTTTTGATTCTCAGTCGCCACATAATCACCTCCAATCTACAACTGTTTTTCGGGACTATTATAGCATCAGAAAAACAAAACTACAAGAAAACGGAAGTTTTTTTCAACATCCGCTTGACTATACCGAAAAACGGTAGTATCATATCAGCAGAGAGGGGGGTGATGAAAAACCATGATGAGAATTTCACTTGAAAGTGCAAGAGTAAACGCAAAGATGACCATCGCCGAAGTGGCTAAGAAGGTTGATAAATCCGAAAAAACCATCTCAAATTGGGAGCGCGGCATATCTGCTATACCGGCACAGTACTATTTCTATTTGTGCAAGATTTATGGAATGGATCCAGATTATATAGACGTTCCTGTTGTGAAAGATGGTTTTTTTTACGATGAAACTACCGTATAACGGTAATACGGAAAGGAGCAACGATGGAGAAGGAAGCGGCCACAAACATCAGCGTGAAGCTGGCGCTGAAGATTAACGGAATGACGATTGATGAGTTCCAGAAAGAGATCGAAAAGCTGTCCCACCTACTGACAGAGATGAAACAGCTTTCCATCTTTCAAGAGGAGAAGGATGAGCCGGCAAGTACAAAGAATAACAGAGCGAGTCTGGACAATATGCCTTATATCGAAGCACCTGAAATTCATGGAGGCCCATATTGGGCAATCCGAAAAGCTGAATTATCCATCGGCAAAGGCGAAGGAACAGATTAAGGAGTGAAAGGAGGAAGGATGGTGACGATAATTTTAGGCGTGCTGACGGTAGTGTTTAGCACCATAACACTGTGGAACTTATTCACCTTGATGCGCCCAGAAAAAACAAGGCCGGACATTTCGCATCTCCGGTACGTGATTCTTAGCCTACTGGATGAATACCGCCCATGAACTGTTTGGCCAATTATAGCAGAGCAGAAACGTGATATAGAGCGCAATAAACAGAATGAGTAGTACCAAAAAGAAAGGAGGAAGTCATGGCTAAGGATCTATTTCTAGCGGATGATGTGGAAAAAATCATTGTCGAGACGGACGAAGAGAACCCGACACCAATCGTAACGATTGACAGATCGGAAACACCAATCAAAACGGACGAAAGATACCGGGTTCGCATTCAGTTCAAGGAGAATTAGTGCTCCTTATCTTGTGGAGGGTACGGGTCATTCCCAAAAGAATCTTTTGAGCGGATTCGTCCCTGTCGATTGTGGACGATTAACTCAGAGTGTTGGTTTTTAGCAATTCCTTTTGCAAAGAATTCAGCTTCACGCTGTGTGCTAAAAATCTTTGTGGCTCTGGTGTTTCCGGCACCCTTAACCTGCCATTGAGACCCCTTTGGGGTGACGTGTTGGTTCTTTCCCATACGCATACCTCCTTTCATGGTGAATTTCAGAGGAGCATGCTGGCACATGTTCTTGATGACCTAATTATACCACATGAAGTGTTAAAGAAAGGGCTTGCATACAATATGTTGATTTTTATGGAAGAACGAAGAAAAGAAATGGGGCTACGACAAAGCGATTTAGGGAAAGCGGTAGGCATTCCGCAAACGACATACAGCTCCTATGAGACAGGATACCGAGAAATGCCAGTAAGAACAGCTAAGAAGATCGCACAAGCCCTCAACGTCGAATGGTGGAAATTGTACGAGGAAAAGGAGGAGTGAAAAGTGCTGCATGAAGACTTAGGCGAATGGCTACGGGCGAATCATCTGTACTATAAAGATCTCGCTAAAGATGTGAACGCTTCTAACCTGAGTTACTACACAAAGGGAGACGGGAAGCCATTCCCAATTTCATACATTGAAACATGGCGTGATAAGTACAACTGGACGGATGCCGAAACCTATCTGTTTGCATTCGGTAAACCGTTCAAGAACGATCCGTCGCTGTTCAAAACAGAGGCAGAGGAGCGAGCGCTGAAAGCACTTAGCGGTCTAAAAGAAGCCCTGCGGGCGGTGTGAAAGGAGGAGAAACATGAGACGAAGAAGAAAGAAAATCGGCTGGACGTTTAACCCGGCACGGATGCACCCAGTGTTGAAATTCATTCTAACGGTGGGGCTGGGAATTGCGACAGCCGGATACATGATTATCGGCAGTTGGCTGTTCTATATCTTGGTGACGAGGTGAGATGCGGCATGGATTACGAAAAAGCATGGAAAAATCTGAAAACGTATACAGGGATTCTTTCTTGGGCGTCTTTTCGCTTTGCAGAATCCGAAGACATGAACGACGCTGAACACCTCCAAGCAGAAGGTGGAGAACTTATGGGAAAAGCAATCCTAAATTTTATGAGCGAGTTAGAAAAAGAGATGACCACCGCCGGACAGGACGATGGCCAAAGTGCGCAGGATTAAGCCTCTTGCGTCTCCAGTATAACACGAAAGGGAGAAAAAATGAAATTTGAATTACAACAATTATCGCTAAAGAATTTCAAGGGCATCAAGGACAAAGAAATTAAATTCTACCAGAGAACAGATATTTCTGGTGCTAATGAAGCCGGTAAAACGACGATTTACGACGCATTTCTATGGCTTCTTTTTGATAAAGATAGCCACGGGAAAACAGGGGGAATTAAACCTCACGATGATGACGGAAACGACCTGCACCATTTAGATACGACTGTAACCGGAGTTTTCCTTTTGGACGACAAGGAGTTGACGCTCCAAAAAACATTTTCGGAAAAATGGACAAAAAAGCGCGGCTCCGCCACGGAGGAATTTACGGGTCATACCACGGATTATTACTGGAACGACGTGCCAATCAACAAAGGAGACTATCAAAAGAATCTGTACCAGATTGTGGACGAGGATCTTTTTAAGCTACTGTCCAACACGCGCTATTTTTTGTATCAAGTCGATGAAAAAGAGCGTCGAAAGATGCTGATGACATTAATCGGTGATGACATCGACAATGAAAAGATTTTCGGAGCTTATCCCGAGACCGAAGAACTCCGTCAAGAGCTGCATGGAAGAACCATTGAAGACGTGACGTCTATGCACAAGGTGTGTAGAACGAAGATCAACAAAGAACTTTTAGAGGTTCGCCCGCGCATCGACGAGGTGTATGCGATGAAAAAGGACTTTGATTTTGACGAACTTAAAAAGGAGAAAGCGAATCTTGAAAAGACGATTGACACACTCTCCGGAATGTTTAAGACGGCAAAGAAGTCCACGGAAGTATTCGATGACCTCAGCGCTAAGATCGCAAAAATGAACTTTGAAATCAATAAAGCAAGAATCGAGGCGTCGGACAAACGTGCCAAAGAGATCATGGAAGCGGAGGGTGCCTTTAGGGACAGCGAAAGATCGCTTCGAAAAGTCGAAGAGGAGAGAGATCAAGGTGCAGCCTTGATAAATCGCAAAAAAGATGAAGTGAGCGCGCTTGTCAATCAGCTACATGATTTTAGAGAAGAGTGGCAGGATAAAGCCAGCGAACGATGGAGAGGGTCAACGACTTGTCCGACCTGCGGTCAAAACATCCCAAAAGAGCAGCTTGAAAAGGCTGTTGCTGAATACGACGCAAATAAAAAGGCGAAACTCGAAAAAATTAAAAGGCTTGCCGAAGAGACAAAGGCAAAGATTGCTGCGACGGATGATCAAATCGCGCGTATCACCGAGGAATTGCGCCATTTTACTGAGGCAGTAAAAAAGGCGGAGGACGACGTAGAAGAGAAAAAAGCACTCATTGAATCTGTTCAGGATAAGGACGTTGAAGATTCGTCCTACATCAAGACGTGCATTTTGTCTCGTGATAAGTACATGGCGCAATTAGAGGCGCTGGAAGCGCAAAAAGAGCCGGACGAAAGCCCACAGATCAAGGAGCAAATTGATGAGTTAAAGCGACAGCTCTACAAAGTAAATGAAGATATCGCACAGGAAAACACGAACCGATTCGCCGACATGCGAATCAGAGAGCTGGAAGAATCCGCAAAGGTGCTTGGTAAAGAGTACGAAAAGGCAGATCGGATGATTGCGCTATGTGAGACCTTTACTCGCGCTAAGATGAGCATGATTAAGTCTGACGTGGATAACAAATTTATATTGACGCAATGGAAGCTATTTGAAGAACAGATCAATGGTGGCATCCGTGATGTATGCCGTCCACTCTACAAGGGCTCCGACCTTGACCAGATGAACGATGGCGCGAAAGTCCTTGTAGGGTTGGATATCATCAACACGTTTTCGAAGCAAAAAGACATCTATATCCCCGTGTTTGTCGACAACGCAGAGACCGTTACGGATTATAAGGGACTGGACAAGGAGCTTTTATCACAGCAGGTAAGACTAACGGCCATGAAGAGCAAAAAAACACTTGAAATTAAGGAGGCGTAGAAATGGGAGAGATTTCAAAAAAAGTAGATGTTGGAACGCTCGTTAATCAGGCAATCGACGAAATTGGAGGAATGGTTTCATCGAATCGCTTGGACATCCCGAGAGGATATAGTTTTGTCAACGCCATCCAACAAGCGAGATTTGCACTTACATCACCGATTGAATCCGGACAAAACAAAGGAAAGTCCATCATGGATGTATGCACGCCGCGTAGCATTTTGCAGTCGGTGATTGAGATGGCGGAAAAAGGGCTTAGTATCGACAAAAAACAGTGCTATTTCATTCCATATGGAAATACTTGCAAATTATCCATTAGCTATCAAGGAAACGTCGCATTAGCAAAACGAAGCGGGAGTGATATTTCTGATGTGCACGCCTATGCCGTGTACAAAGATGATGGCTTTTCACTTGGCTATGACATTGAAACTGGGACAATCCGCATTGAAGAGTTCATGCCAAATATTGAAGACAGAAAAAAAGAATCACTAATAGGCGCGTTTGCAGTCGTTATTGATTCAAAAGGTCACGTCAAGTACACGGAATATATGGATATGGAGCAAATACGCGCGTCATGGAATCAAGGAGGTGCGCACGGAGGTTCTCCGGCACACAAAAACTTTCCGGATCAGATGGCTATTAAAACGGTGAAAAATCGAGCCGTCAAATCATTTGTTAATACAGCGGATGATAGCGATTATATGAGTTCCGATGATATCAGTATTTCATCAACGGACGCCAACGTAAACAGCGAAATCAAAGAGCGTGCTAATGCGGCAGAGTTTCAGGATGATCCTTTCCCGGAGGCAATCCCGGAAAGCGTTGATCCGGACACTGGAGAAATTTCCGGTGGTGCGCCGGAAGGTTTCTTCGACGCCGATTTTAAGCCGATCGACGAAAAGGCGCCGTTTTGATTGATGTTCGCATTTTGGGATCCGGATCGTCCGGCAATGCCTATATCGTGTCCAATGGGGACACCACGTTGCTTCTTGAGTGCGGTCTTTCCATCAAGACACTACAAGCCGCGACGCAGTACCGGATCACCGACATTGACGCTTGTCTCGTGTCTCATGAGCATGGCGACCATTCCAAGGCGGCAAAGCACCTTGCGAAATTTGGATTGGACATTTACATGAGCGCTGGCACAAAAGAGGTGATTGACGCAAAAGAGCACCGATTCAAAGCGTTTCAGACGTCCGCGCCTCTTCGGTATAAGCCTTTTACCATCGGGTCGTTTCATGTTGCGCCGTTTCGGGCAATTCATGACGCCAAAGAGCCGATCGGGTTTCGGATCATTGACGCATCGTCAAGAGAAACGTTGACCTTTTTAACGGATAGCGTTTACTGCCCATACCGATTCAACGGATCCACCATCTTTATGGTCGAGATGAACTACATCAAGGAGATCATCGATAAAAACACGGAGGAGGAGTCAATGAACGTCGGTCGCAGAAATCGGACGGTTGAAAGTCACATGAGCCTTGAGACAGCGGTCGATTTTTTGAAAAGCAGTGGCGCGGAATGGAGCAGAGCTATCTACGCCATGCACCTATCCGATCTGAATTCTGACGAAGAGCGTATCTATCGCCGCCTTCGCGAGGAATTTAGAAAGCCTGAAATAATTATCTGTTAGGAGGATGAAATGAACCAAGTGACACTATCCGGTCGACTTACGCGCGATCCGGAACTCACGTACAACAATGCAACGATGGATGACGACCACATTCCGTTTTAATGGGGGGGGTGATGCCGTGGCACGTCCGACAAAGCAGGGGCTGGATTATTTCCCCTTGGATGTCGGGTTGTTCGAGGATATAAAGATACGGCGATTAAAAAAAGACTGCGAGAATCAAGCCATTTCGATACTCATCGCGATTTTCTGTATTGCTTATCGAGACGAGGGGTACTACGTGGAAATCAACAGCGATGTGACATTCCTCATAGCTGAGACATTCGGCGTGAGCGAGGATGCAGTTGAGAAGATTGTCGAGAAGGCGATCCAAATCCAAGTTGGCATATTTGATTCCGGCAAGTTTAATACCTACAAAATATTGACCTCAAGAGGCATTCAAGAGCGATATTTTGCCGCAGCATCGCGGAAAACCGCGGTGTTAGTCCATAGGGATTTTGTATGCGATGGAGTAAATGTATGCAATAACGCTGTTTATGTCGACAATAACCCGATAAATGTATACAACAATCCACAAAGTAAAGTAAAGGAGAGTAAAGGAAAGGAAAGTAAAGGAGAGGAGCGCGCGCCAGAAAAACGCCAACAGAAACGCGGGGAATATGGAAACGTCTTACTGTCTGATGTGGAAATCCAGAAGCTAAAAGAAAAAGGCGTTGATGTTGATCGCCTTATTGAGCGCTTAGACCTATACATCGGGCAAAGCGGCAAACGGTATAAGTCGCACTACATGACGATCCTAAACTGGGATAAACGAGATAAAGAGCAAGCCGTCCCCAAAGCGAAAGGATACGGGGGCGTAAAGAAGCCGGTTGGTGCCCATGTGCTAAGCGATACACGCATGAGTGCGGAAGAAAAAGCGGTATGGGTGCAAAAAAAGTTGGAAGCAAGCAAAACGGCAAACCTACGAGGGGAGTAGCAGATGAGACAGACGGCAGGTGGCGCATTAGCAAAGAGGACGCAAAAAGATACGAGCGGTGCGTAAAGCGTGGTGCCGAAGAAATCGGGAGGAAAGATGATGAACCAAGTTTTTATTTCAGGACGGCTTATAAAAGATCCGGAGTTGCAACAGAGCAAAGGCGGAAAAGCATATGCAAAGGTAAGCGTTGCAGTAGATCGCGGATATAGTAAAGACGAGAAAAAGCGCAGAGAGGACGCAGGAGAGCAAACGGCAGATTTTTTCCAAGTTGTTCTTTTTGGGCAAACCGCAGAATTTCTAGTGCGGAACGGGGCGCGTGGTGCACGAGTCATTATCGCGGGACGTATGGAGATAAACGCCTACACAAGGGAGGACGGAGAGAGAAGCACCTATGCGCAAGTTATCGCATACAACGTTGAGCTTCTTGACTGGAGAGAGCGTGCGGCGGAGCCAACGGAGGATTATATGCCTGTTGATGATGATCGGGTGCCGTTTTGATGGAGCCGCAAGTGCTTATAATCCCAGGCGAGCTACCTGGACTCAATGAGATCATCGGGGCTAACCGCACAAACCGTTTCCAAGGCGCAAAACAAAAAAAGAGGCAGATCGTCTAATTTGCCTCTCCGCAGCCGCTCAGCATATCCGGCCGGTAGCGTCCGCTGACTTTGTTTTTAGGTGGTACTGCAAAAACAGGCGCAAAGACAAAGACAACATCGCGAGTGCCAAAAAATTTATTTTTGACGGGCTGATAAAAGCGGGGGTCTTAAAAAATGACGGCTGGGCGGAGATCGGGGACTTTCGCGATGAGTTTTACATCGACAAGGAGTCCCCGCGTGTCGAAGTGACGATTACTGCGGAAAAAGAAAGATAGAGATGACTTGGCAAAACGACAATTTACGCAAAATGGGAGAAGTGGGGCTGATAGGTGCAGTAACAGTAGTCATGTTAAAAGATTTTAGAGCCGCCGTCAGACGGTTTAAGCGTCAGCCAAGCCCATGCACGAAGAAAGCAGTAAACACTTGCTATAAAAACATTGCGACCAGCGTGTGCGCAAACCTTGTGATGGACGAGAAAGACTGGAGAAAGCGATGTTGGGAGGTTTATTTGGACACCATGGGTGGAGAAGAAGAGCACCAAAAGGCTATGGCTGAATGCCGTGAAGCGGAAGAAGAGGCTGAAAATGCGAAAAGATAAAAAGAAAAGGACTGCAACATACAACTCAGACAGAGCACTATTCGTTCCGGAGGAGTAGGAGGTGAGGAGTGCGAGGGGAAATAACAATTAAACAGCTCGAATCGGTTGCTTCTATTCGCCGAAGAATCGCAAGAGATGAAGAAGAACTTAAAGCTATGGAAGAAGAACTACCTTGCGATTTGCAAGCAATGAAGCTTTCGCATAATCCATCGCACTCCAATTTTCCGAAAGGGATCGATGATGCTCTTGCTAAGTACATAGACGCGAAGGCTCGATATGAAAGGCGACTATATGATAACAAGCGGTATTTGGTCGAAATGCTGACACTTATTGATGAATTTATCTCTACACTTGATGATCCATTGGAACAAGAGGTTGTAAACCTTCGATGTAAAGAAACTCTGACCTTTGAGGAAATTGCAGCAGACATACATCGCAGCCGATCAACTGTGCAACGCATCTACTACAGGGCGATAAAATCTTTAGTACGCGAAAAATGAGCAAAAAGAACATTGCAAACATCGTATACTGTAAGTAGGTAAGATCGCCTTGAGGGGCGGTCTTTTTGTTTGCGCATAATCTGGAGTTGACGTCACACGCTTTGGCAATCCTACATTGCCCGGTTTCACAGTACCGCCTCCTCCGTGTGATGGGTGGGATGCAGCGTTGTGCGGTTGACGGTGTGCGCTGCAAAAGATTATGACGGGTGTATGCCCGATGCAATAGATGCAATATCGAAGCTGCGAAGCTTATGGAAAATGTGTAGAAGGGGGAACAAGTCAAATCTTAGAAGAATGACGGGAGAACGGTATGGACAAACTAACGATAAAGCAAAAAAAATTCGTCGATGCCTATATCGTCTCGGGGAATGCCACGGAAGCATACTTACAAGCCTATGCAAAGCAGAGCAGACGCTCCGCAGAAGCAAATGCGCGAAAACTACTCGCAAAACACTCGGTGAGAACATACTTGGCAGAGCGCATGAAAGAACTGGAAAGCGAGACTATCGCCGACCAAACAGAGGTTCTCGAATTCATTACAGGGGTAATGCGCGCGAAAAACAGCGGCGACAACGGTGCGGAAAAGACGGATGGCGAAATAAGCATGAAGGACAGGCTAAAGGCAGCGGAGCTTCTGGGAAGGTTCTACGCTCTTTTCACGGACAAAAAGGAGGTCGAGGCAGACACTAATCTTTCCATCGAGGTGAAGTATGCAGATAACGATACAAGCGAATGAAGTTTTTAGGCCGGTCCATCTGTGCAAGGCGCGCTACATCATCATGAAAGGTTCTGCAGGGAGCGGAAAGAGTGTCGACACGGCGCAACAATATCTGCTTCGCTTGATGAGAGATCAAGGGCGTAACCTTCTATGCGTTCGTAAGTCAGAGGTCACAAACCGAGATAGCACATTCGCAGAGCTTCTTGGGGCCGTGTACCGTTGCGGATTAGACCAATATTGGCAAGCAACGATGTCTCCTCTTCAACTTCGCTGCATCAACGGTAACTCCATCATCTTCCGAGGGATGAATGACGAGAGACAGCGGGAGAAGCTCAAGTCCATCACGTTTGCGCAAGGCAAGCTGACCGACGTATGGCTCGAGGAGATGACGGAGCTGACAAAACAAGACTTCGAAATCATAGACGATCGTCTCCGTGGTGAGCTTCCGAAGGGACAATTCTACCAGATAAAAGGGACCTTTAATCCGGTATCAAAAAATCACTGGATTAAACGGGATTTTTTTGACATGCCGGATCCGAATGTTTTTACGCATCACTCTACGTACCTGGACAATCGCTTCATCGATGATGCCTACAAAGCGAGGATGGATCGTCGTAAGGTTGTTGACCCGGATGGATATCGAATCTATGGACTTGGAGAGTGGGGAGAAATTGGAGGCCTGATCCTGCAGAACTGGGAGGCCGCGGAGTGCTCACAGGACTTTGCAGATTATGACGACGTGGCAATCGGGCAAGACTTCGGCTACAACCACGCCAACGCAATATTATTGCTCGGCTGGAAAGATGGAGATGTGTATGTGCTTCGAGAGATATACGAGTACGGGAAAGATACGAGCGAGATAATCGAAGAGGCCGATGTGGCAGGACTGCCGAAAGACATTGACATGTGGTGCGATAGCGCAGAGCCTGACCGTATACAGATGTGGCGAAAAGCAGGGTACAGAGCGCAGTCAGTAAGCAAGGAAAAAACGACGATGAAGAAATATCAGGCGACACAAGCCGACTGGTTAAAGGGCAGGGCGATATACATCGACCATACCTGCACGAACACGCTGAAGGAAATATCACAGTGGAAATGGAAAAAAGACGAGGTGACCGGCGAGTATCTAGACGAGCCAGTCGCCTTTTTTGATGATGCCATGGCGGCACTGCGCTACGGCGTTGAGGGATGGCGCAAAGAAATCGGCGTGAGCGTTAACTTATTACCGCACTCACTCTAGGAGGCAGAAATGTACTATGAGAAGGCATTCTATATCGAACCAGATGAAGAAATGACTGGAGAAAAGCTATGCGAGTACATCGCAAAGCATCGAGCGCTTGTAAATCGTTATAACGAGCTGAAGAACCTATATGTTGGTGACCAGGACATCCTTTATCTTCCGCCGAAGCCGACGGCAAAACCAGACAATCGCCTCGTGGCTAACTTTGCGCGCTACATTGTTGATACCTTCAACGGCTATTTTATGGGGATTCCGGTAAAAACAGTCTCCGACAACGAGGCTGTGAGCGACTATATCCAATTTATTGAGCGCTACAACAACATCGACGACCTTAATGCAGATCTGTCAAAGAAGTGTGACATTTACGGGCACGCCTTTGAGCTCCTTTATCTTGATGAGATGGCACAGGTCGGTATCACGCAGATTGCGCCAACAGAGTGCATCCTTGTTCGTTCGACGAGCATCCGCGAGACACCGCTTTACGGCATACGCTACACGGTTACAAGCGATGGTAGGACGGTTGGCACGATATCTGACGCGAGCGTTATCCGTTATTTTGAGATTAAGGGAGCGGAATTCACCATCACCGACGAAAAGCCGAACTACTTCGGCGCGGTCCCGATTATTGAATACGTCGAGAACGAAGAACGCATCGGAGCGTTTGAGTGGGTCGAGCACTTAATCAACGCCTACAACAAGGCAATCAGCGAGAAGGCAAACGACGTCGACTATTTTGCAGACGCCTACATGAAGATTTTAGGTGCTAAGTTGGATGAGAGTGTGCTTTCGCAGATTCGAGACTACCGCATCATCAACCTGGAAAAGACAGGAGGTGACGGGCAGCTGGTCGTCGATTTTATGCAAAAACCGAATGCAGATGCGACGCAGGAACACCTGCTTGAGCGCATCGAAAAGTTAATTTTTAATCTTTCCATGGTGCCGAACATCAACGATGAGAAATTCGGCACAGCATCAGGCATTGCTCTGCAATACAAGCTCCAGAGTATGAGCAATCTTGCTAAAACCAAGGAGCGTAAATTCGCGCGCGGGTTTAATGCGCGCTATAGCCTCATTGCCGACTTGCCGAACTCGGCAATTCGAAGCGACGACCTTGTCGGCATCGACTATAAATTTACACGCAACATTCCAGCCAATGTTCGGGATGAGGCGGAGACAGCACGCAGCCTACAGGGCATTGTGTCGGATGAGACGATTCTCGAAAATCTTTCCATTGTTGGAGACGTCAAAAAAGAGCTTGAACGCAGGGAAGATGAAGAGCAATTGACACCGATGATCGAGATGCATAATCACGGGGCGGTGATGGAAGATGAAGAAGCTACTAACGAAGAGATATAACCAGGCGATTGATAAAGAAGTAAGCTACACCAGGAAACGTGAACTGTCGTTTATACGAGATAATATCATCGCTGATGGGCTATACTTGGACAAGTTAAAGGATCTCTACAAGAGACTTAGCATAAACCTTCAGGCTGATATCAAGAATCAATACCTTCGCTATGCCGGTAAGGAGGGCCTAGATATTAACACTGCTTATGAGAAGGCCAGCAAGATGGATGTTAAAGCTTTCGCGGAAAAAGCAAAGCAGTATGTGGAGAATAGGGATTTTAGCGATAAGGCGAATGCAGAACTCAGGCTTTATAACCTGAAGATGCGCACAAGCCGGATCGAACTGATGAAGCGGGAGATTGAGCTTCACGGACTTAAACTATACGATGAAGAATACAAGCTACTCGCTACCCGGCTATCACAGGACTCGATAAAGGAGATTGAACGGCAAGCCGGGATTTTGGGATTGAGTGAGCCTACTCGGAAAGCACTCCTTCGGAACGTGGACAAAATTATCCTAGGTGACTTCCAAGGAGCTCCATTTTCATCTCGGATATGGGCAAACAAAGAAGAACTCGTGAGCCGCTTGCAGGTTGGCTTGGAACGATCTCTACTCTTGGGAGAGCATCCTTATCAGTGGGCAAATCGCTTAGCCGATCTGGTAGATAAGGAAATGGGAGCAAAAGGTGGAGGAGCGCTTTTTAAGGCCCATCGACTGGCGATTACGGAGTCTTCGAGAGTGATGACGGAAGTTCAGCTGGATTCCTTTCGTATGGGAGGATATAGCAAGTACGAATGGATCGCGGAGATCGACCATAGGACGTGTCCCATTTGTGAAGCGATGGATGGTCAAATCTTTGATGTCGAAAAAAGTGCTATTGGAGGGAACCTGCCACCCCTACATCCTCTTTGTCGTTGTAGTATTGCTGCTGCTGTCGATGATGAAAAACCATACATTGATGACACAGAGAATATTAAAGCCATGTTGCTTGATAGTGAAAGGGTTCTTTCTGATTTAGATGAGGTAGTAATAGATGGGGAAACTTACACTGTAAATAATAGAAATGTGGTATTAGACCCAACAGAATATGAAAGATCTATAGGGCAGTGGATCGTGGATGAACTGGGAGGTACCGTTCAATTCCATCCAAGAGTTCTATTCCCTCAGGGTATACGAACCCCTGACTACATTTGGGAAGAAGAAGCTTGGGATCTTAAGACGGTGAATAGGCATTCAAAAAATACAATTTCTACTGCGGTAAAAAATATGAAAGGACAGTCAACGAATATCATCCTTAATTTAATAGATGACTCTTATTCAGATGATGATTTAACATCAGAGTTAGAGAGAGTTTACGGGAACAAAAGGTACAGATACCTCGACAAAACCCTGATCATAAGAGATGGTAGGTTGTACGGGATATTCAAAAGAAAAAAAGAGGTCTAAGATTAAGACCTCTTTAATGGGAGTGGCCCCCTCAGACTATCAAAGATTACTCTCTAATGCCTTTGGTGGGAAGAGGTACTCCCATTTCTCAGCACAAGTATACTATGAATTTATTTGTTTGGTCAAGGTAAGGAGGGGCCGATAATGATTCAGATTATGGTGCCAGATTTTAAATGGGAAGGTGAAGAATGGACGATTAGAAAAGTAGAATCGTTTCACTCACTATATAAGATTCTAAAATATTGCGATGGAGGAATAGAAAATATATTTGTTGATGCTCAAGATATAGATAATTATGAAGCAGGTTTGCAACAAATATTCAAGGAAATAAAGTGGGTGAAAAAGATTCTAATAAGGCATAAAGACAGTCTTATTGGATGTTTTATTTCTAGAAGTAAATAGAATGTTTTTTGATTAACTCTTTCATAAGCAGTAGGCATTATGCCAACTGCTTTTTTATTGCCTAGACGTGGAAGGCGTTAAAAGCTACGGCGATGTCTAGACGTGGAAGACGGTAAAAACTACGGAGTGAGCCGACGGGCGTAAAAATGGAGGTTAATAATGACTGATGACAAGAATGCAGTGCAAGAGCAGACGACTGAGCAAATCGAACAGAATGAAGAAACCGAGGAAAAGAAAGGAAGAGCGAAACCTGTAGCTGGAGAAAAGACATTCACACAGGACGAGCTTAATGCCATAGTGCAGGAACGTGTTAACCGTGCCATGGAGAAAGCGAAGGCTGATAAGGAAGAAGCGGAAAAACTGGCGAAGATGAATGCGCAGCAGAGAGCTGAACACGAAAATGCAAGGCTGAAAGAGGAGCTGACGCAGCTCCGTCAGGCGAACACACTGTCTCAAATGGCCAAAACTGCACGGGCAATGCTTGAAGAAAAGGGCATTGCCATCGGAGATGAGCTAGTGCAGGTACTTATTACCGAGGAAGCCGAAAGCACGAAAAAAAACGTCGACGCATTCTCAGCGATGTACCTTAAAGCTATCGAAGACGGCGTGAACGAACGGCTGAAGGGAAAAACCCCTGGGCGCATGGTTCCAAACTCGATGAGCAAAAGCGACATTCTCGCCATCAAAAACACAGCCGAGAGACAGCGAGCAATCGCTAGTCATCTCGACCTTTTTAAAAAATAACGGAGGAAAATTATGACAGCAGAAAATAATCTCACGGAAAAAATGGTAAAAGCACAGTCTATTGATTTTGTGGAAACATTTGGAAAGCAGCTGCAGAGCCTGTTCGACATGCTCGGCGTAGAACGCAAAGTCGGATTGACGGCTGGTTCGACGATTAAGACGTATAAATCGTCCGTAACATTGAATGGAACGAAGGTAGCAAAGGGCGACATTATTCCCCTATCGCAGGTCAAAGTCGAGGATGGCGATCCGATTGAGCTTTCGTGGGACAAGAAGCGCAAAGCTGTTGCGGTGGAAGATATCCAAAAATACGGTTTCGAGCAGGCAATCAATGTAACCGACCAGAAATTGCTCCGTGAAATTCAAAAGGGAGTTCGCAACAGCCTGTTCGCGTACCTCGAGAAGGGCACTGGCAAAGCGACTGGCGACGGCTTGCAGGGGGCCATTGCTCAAGGCTGGGGGCAGGTACAGGTCGCGTTCGAGGACGACGCCGTGCGAACCGTTGTCTTTGCTAACCCGTTGGATGTGGCAGATTACCTGGCTAAGGCTCAGATTACAATTCAAACCGCGTTTGGCTTGAATTACGTAGAGAACTTCCTCGGCGCCGACGTTGTCGTGTTGTCGTCCGCCATTACCAAGGGCAAGTTGTATGCGACAGCTGCTGAGAACCTTGTGTTTGCTTACGCTGTTGTTGCGGGCGGAGAAATCGGAAAAGCATTCGACTTTACGACAGACGAAACGGGCATTATTGGCGTCACGAAGGACGTCAATAAGCAGCGTCTGACGGCAGAGACGATTGCCCTGTCTGGAACAGCACTGTATGCAGAACGTCTCGATGGTGTTGTCGTTGTAACGATTAAGGCACAGACTAGCGGCGTAACAGCTTAGGGAGGTGTAAATGCAGGCGGTTGATAAGGCTAAGGCGCTCATTTTTTTTAACGACGAACCGACGGACGGACAGGCAAAACTGCTCTTGTCAATTGGAGAGATTGTCGAAGCCCGCATCTTGGGACGGCTGTTTGCGCTCATGGAAAAACCGCCTGACAGCGTCCCCAGCGAGCTTGAGTATGTCGTAGTCGAGCTTATCGTACGACGTTTTAATCGCGTTGGCTCCGAAGGGCTGGAATCGGAGAGCATAAGCGGGCACAAGGCAGAGTATAAAGCAGACGGCCTTGACGGTTTTGAGGATGACATTAAAGAGTGGGCAAAAGCACACGACGAGTGGACTGGGAAGCGTGGAAAAGTGAGGTTTCTATGAGGTACGACAGCAAAATATGCTTCGTGACCAAGGAAGCAAACCCGCACTATGACTACAAAACTGGGAACTACGTCGAGGGAGAATCTAAGAAAGAATGGTCAGCGTGCCTGATCTCGGACATGGGCACCGAAATGATGCAGTTTCTATTCGGACGCGTCGAGAGTGGCGCAAAGACAATAGCGATACCTGGCAACGTGCATCTAACAGGCGACTATGTCATGGACAGTGAAGGGACGCGATATAGCGTCGTACTGCGCCAAGAGGCAAGACACGACACGATTCTACAAGTCAAAAAGGAGCAGTGATGGCAGGCTTTACGTTTGAAGGCATAGAGGCCGCGATTAAGGCTATTGCGGCGCTAAAGCATATAGCGGGGCCAGAATTGTCAAAAGTCGTCAAAAAGAACGCGGCGGAGCTCCAGAAGAAGGAGAAAAAGACGGTGCCAGTCGACACGCATTTTTTGCAGCACTCTATTTTCCTTGCCGTCGATGACAATGGTATGACCGCTTCTGTCGTACCGACAGCAAAGTATGCTGGATACGTTGAATACGGCACGCGGTATATGAGCGCACAACCTTATGTGCGACCGAATTATGCCGAGCAAAAAGAAATCTTCATGAAAGACATGAAGAAGTATATCAAGGAGTAGGAGGCGGAGATGGCGAACCCTGAGCAAGAGATATTCTCAGAGATGATGGGAATTGGCATTCGAATAAGCGGCTGGAGCCTCTATGACTATTTGCCAGGCAGTGGGACGCGGTACCCGTTTCTTTTTATAGGCGAACAATACGGCGGGAACAAGCCCGTCAAGGCTGGTAGGATTGGCTCGGTTGAGCAATCCGTCCACTTCTACTCTGATAATAAAAAACGGCGTGGCGATGTGAGTGCAGCGATGGAAAAATTCATAGCAATGGCAATGGAGCTACGGTGCACATACTCCTACAATGTGGATTGCTCCAACTATCGGTCGCAAGTCATCTGGGACAACACGACAGGAACGCCGCTTATTCACGGCATTTTAGAGTTTACAGTTAACTACTACTAGGAGGGACTATATGGCACAAGCAAAAAAAGGGAAAAATGTTCTGCTTTTGTGGAGATTGTTAAAAGACGCAAAAGAAAAAGATGGCGCATTGATGATGTTCCAGACCGAGCACTCGGTCGAAAAGTCACGCGACAGCGACAACGTCGTGACAAAAACAGGCACGCTGAAAAATGTCGGCGGTCTGGAAGAAGAGGTCCCGTTCACGTCACTTTGCGCAAACGGAGACCCTGTGTTGGATTACCTCAACACAGCTATTGACGATGGCGAGGAGCTGGAGCTTTGGGAAGTTGACATGAACGAAGCGTCGCAGGTTGGGAAATACCCTGCAAAGTATCGCCGAGGATACCTTTCAGAGCTTAACTACACAGCAAATGCTGAGGACAACATGGAAGTCGAGGGCACGTTTGCGACGGAAATGAAAGCACAGAAAGGCGAAGTATCGCTCACGCCAGCGCAGATGGAAGCGGTGCAGTATCAATTCCGAGGCATCGAAAAAGTGACTGAAGGCTAATCGCATTAACTCACGATAAAGGGAGGGGCATTTTCCCCTCCCTTTTCTTGTTAACCTAAGGAGAAAATAATGGAAATCAAAATCAAAGGTGAAACATACCCACTTACGTTCGGGCTTAAGGCCATCCGATACCTCGACACATTGCATTCCGTCGAAATGGGAGGAATGACATTTGGCCAGGGCATTCGCACAGCAGTCATCTCGCTGCTCGACGAAAATCCAGTATCGCTTGTCGAGGTGCTGCACGCTGGCGTCATCACGTTGTCGCCGAAGCCGACGGAGGCGGAGCTCGAAGAGTATGTCATCGAGCAGGGTGAGAAAGGGCAGATGGATAAGCTTTTTCAGAGCTTGCTGACGCTCTTCGAGAGTCAACCTCTTACCAAGAGTCTGACGAAAAAGACGGTCAGCTGGATGAAAGCAGCGACGGAGCAAGTGGCGAAGGCGTCTCGTTAACCTATTTTGAGGTCTTGTGCGAGGTAAAGCGGATGTATCCGGCTATGAGCATACGCGAGATACAAAACACGACTCTCGCAGACCTCGAGGTGATGCGAAAAGCGTACGAACTGCGCATGGTTGATGCTGAGTACATGGCGAGCTTTACGGCGTGGCAGATGGCGGTGGCACAGGGAACCGACAAAAACGGCAAGCCGATTCATCGCGACTTTAAGAGCCTTTTTGACTACAAAAAAATTGTTGAAATGGCAAAAGGGAAAAGGAAAGAGAATGCGCAGGAAATAGACAGGCGGGTTCTTGAGCTTGTCGCTAGCGCTAACAAGGAGGTGTGAATGGATTTTAATCTCAAGGCGATTTTTTCCGCCGACCTATCCAACCTAAAAAAAGGATTCGGGCAGGTCACGGCCTCCTTAGGCAGCCTCGATAAAGGCGCTAAACTTTCGTCCGCTGGCGTCGTGGATATGTTTAAGGGCGCTGGCGCAGGGCTTGCGACGGTCGGAAAGACATTGTCGCTCGGTGTCACGGCTCCGCTTGTCGGTATCGGGGTTGCGGCGGTCAAAACTGGTACGGATTTTAAGGCACAGATGAACCGTGTCGGCGCGATTGCTGGCGCAACTGGAAAAGAGATGGAGGCACTAAAAAAGCAAGCGCTCGACCTTGGAGCAAGCTCAATTTTTAGTGCCAAGGATGTCGCGACTGCGCAGGAGCAGATGGCCAGTGCTGGTTTTACGACAAATCAAATTCTAGCCGCAACGCCAGGGCTCATTGACATGGCAGCCGTATCTGGCGGAGACATGGGGCTCGCCGCTGAGGCGGCATCGTCAGCAGTTCGGCAATTCGGGCTCGACATTGGGGAGACTGGGCACGTTGCAGATGTGTATGCCAAAGCCGCGGCGGATACTAATGCTGAAACACAAGACATGGCCGAAGCACTAAAATTCGCGGGCCCTGTTGCTGGCTCAATGGGCGTCAAGTTTGAGGAGGCCGCGGCGGCTATCGGAATCATGTCAAATGCTGGCATTAAGGGCTCGCTGGCAGGTACAGCGTTGCGAGGAGCGTTGACACGCCTCGCAAACCCGTCTGAAAAAGCGTCAGAGAAAATGGAACAACTTGGCATCAGCGCATTTGATGCCAACGGAAAGATGAAGCCATTGTCACAATTCATCCCTGAGCTGCAAACGAGCCTTTCTGGCCTAACTGACGAGCAAAAGGCGGCGGCTCTGGCGACCATATTCGGACAAAACGCTATCTCTGGTATGATGGCGCTCGTGAAGTCTTCTCCAAGCGAGCTGGCAGGGCTGACGAAGGGGCTAGAAAACTGCGACGGGGCGGCTAAAAACATGGCCGACCGCATCAACTCAGGAATACCTGGGGCGTTTGAGGAGCTAAGTGGCGCCGTCGAAACGGCAAAAATCAAAATTGCCGATGCTGTCGAAGGGCCGCTGACAAGCGTACTCGGGAAAATCACAGAGCTGGTCAACAAATTCAATTCTTTGAGCCCCGAAATGCAAGAGAACATTGTGAAATGGGTCGGCATCGCTGCTGTGGTCGGACCAGCCATTTTTCTTTTCGGTAAGCTCGTGCAGGGGCTATCGCCGATTGGCGGTCTATTGATGACAATCGTCAAGCACGCAAACGGCACAATGTCTGGCCTTGCATCCGTTGGAGATGGTGCGACAAAAGCAGGCAGCGCAGCGTCAATGTCGGCACCTCAAATTTTAGCGATGGGTGCCGCATTTGTCGGCCTTGGTGCCGGGATTGCTCTTGCAGCAATCGGATTAAAGATATTAGCAGAGGCATCCGTGAATCTTGCATCTGCAGGCCCTGGGGCTGTCGCTGTAATGATTGGAATGGTCGGAGCGTTAGCCTTGTTAGCAAAGGGCGCATCCATGATTGGGCCACAATTATCGGCTGGAGCAGTCGGATTCGTGGCATTCGGCGCTGGATTAGCGTTAGCGGCCGTCGGAGTCAACTTATTGTCCGATGCGGCAATAAAGCTAAACGCGGCTGGGCCTGGAGCAATAGCAACATTGGCCGGCATTGCTGGCGGCTTGGCGGCATTTATGGCTGTGGCTGCGGCAGTCGGGCCTGGCCTTACTGCAGGTGCAGTTGGTTTTGTCGCATTCGGCGCAGGGCTAACCTTGGCGGCGACGGCCGTCGGGATGCTATCCGATTCGGCGATTAAGCTATCGTCAGCAGGGCCTGGCGCGATTGCCGTCTTAGCGGGTTTAGGTGTCGGGCTTGGTGCATTGATTGCGTTAGTCGGCGCGTTAGGGCCTTCGCTTCTCGCTGGCGGCATAGGGTTTGCAGCATTTGGCGTTGGCCTTACATTGGTTGGTGTCGCGGCAAACCTTGGGGCGGTGGCATTGCAAAAGATCGTCGGCGTGTTGCCATCGGTCGTCCAATATGGCGCATCTGGCGCAGCATCGATTGCGGCACTTGGAGCGTCGATGGCAGTATTCGCGGCAGGAGCGGCGGCTGGCGATGCTGGAGCGTTAGTGTTGGCCGCTGGCCTTGCGGCATTGGCGTTGGCGTTAGGAGCAGCTGGGGCTGCGGCACTGGTTGCTGGCGCTGGTATGGCTGTTATATCCGTAACATTGCCGATTATAGCTTCATCTGGGATGGCTGCTTCGGCGGCAATACTCGCACTGAGTGGCGCAATGGTGCCTATGGCAGCAACGTCAGTGGCGCTGTCGGCATCACTCGTGGCGTTGACGGCAACATTAGTCGCGGCAACGGTAGGGTTCACCGCGTATAGCGTGGCGGTTGGCCTGGCAGCCGCAGGTACGGGTTTATTGGTAGCTGGCCTCGTCGCGGCGCAGGCGAGCCTGACGGCAATTAATACGTCCGCAAACGCAACAGCACAGAGTCTGCAAACGATGGTGACGAGTATTGACGTCGTCAAGGTTGGCCTCAGCGGAATCAAGGATGCTGGGAAGTCAGCGCTTGACGGCCTTATCTCGGTATTCGACAACACAGCGGAACGAGCGAAAACCGCAGGGCAACAAACTGGAGCCAACTACACAAGCGGGTTGAGCACTGGGTTAAGCCAAGCGCAAGCAAGCGCAACATCCAAGCTTACAGGCATTGCTGCAGCGTTCACGTCCTCAAGCACAATGATTACGGGTACCGTTCGCTCACAGATGTCCGCGATTACTTCGCAAACAAATAGCTCCCTCAGTGCGATGGTGAGCACGACGAGAGGTGCATTATCTGGCATCTCACAGACTTACAGCCAAGGGCTTTCCGCAATCGGGCGCAACACGACGCAGGGATACCGCACCATGCAACAGACCGCGACAACGGCAATGACATCCATCCGGAACACAACTACGCAGGGGATGGCTGGTATCGTGACCGCTACAACACAGGGCATGATGCAATTTTCGCAGCGCATGGCGACTGGAACACAGCAGGCGGTCGCTAGCTTGCGAAGTGGTCTATCACAAGCCGTGGCGAGCGCGAATGGATACAGAGGTGCGTTCCAGTCGGCTGGATACAACCTATCAATGGGTATGGCTTCTGGCATTTACGCCGGCCAGTCTGCCGTTATTAATGCAGCTGCAGATGTCGCTGCTTCGGCTGTATATGCTGCGCAGAGAAGACTACAAATTCACTCTCCGTCCAAGGTTATGGAAAAAAAGGTTGGACGCTACGTTCCAGAAGGTATGGCAAAAGGAATCTTGGGCGAGGCAGGAAGTGTCAAGAGCGCGATGCAATCTGTATCCGACATTATTTCTGGCGGGAACATTCCAGATGTGAGCGTCGGGAAGATGTTTGGCAATCAAGCTGAAAATAGCTTACAGGGCATTGCTGGAAATAGCGCACAAACCAGCAAAACAGCGCTAAACCTTGTGCTGCAAATGGGAAGCCACGCATGGGAGATTTTAGTGGACGATATCACGCAGGCGCAAGACGGAAAAACCGAGGCGAATATGCTCTATCTCGGACAGGGCGCATAGGGGGTGACGAATGCTTTTTACAAGACCAATTATAAAAGGCAATTCCGAGGAACTTATCCTTAATGGCATGAGGCTATCGAGCTTCACGCGCTACGCCGAGGTCATCACTACGGGAACGGAAGGGCGAGATGGCTACCAAGCAACGCTTGATGTTAACGATGACATCGATGGTAGAGATGGCGGAGCTTTAATGGATTACCACCTCCCGCCTCGGGAGATTGCTGTGAATTATCTTTTACGGGCAAAAAACTACGACCTTTACCGAAAAGCGTATACGGAAATGGCACTTGAGCTTGCAAAATATCGGACGCCTACGTCGATTATGTTCGCCGATGAGCCAGGCTGGGAGTACTTCGGCGTGCTAAAAGAATTCAGTGCGCCAGAGCCTGGCAGACTATCGGTTGTCGGAACGTTGTCGTTCGTCTGCCCAGACCCATATAAGTACTGGACGCAGACATGGCTACAACCGGCGAAGGTTGTCACAATACCGAGCATCGCATACCCCGTCATGGCCGAGGAAATCATAGTGCGGCCAGGTGAGGCAGAGAGCGTCGCCGTCCAAAATAAAACGACGGGAAGAAAAATCCGAATCCTCGTCGGGACGCATGATGGCGATGTTGTGACGATTAGTGGCGGAAAAATCTACAAAAACCGCGAGTCTGTCGCACGCTACGTTGACTTTGCTGTGAGCAACATATACGGATTCATGCTCCATACTGGTGATGAAATCGAAACCGAAAGCGGCACCGTGGAAATCCGATACCGAGAGAGGAGGCTATGATGGAGGTTTACCTTTTCGGGAGCGACCAGAAATTGCTCGAAGGCGGAATCATAATGCCCTCTCAAAACATAAGCTCGTGGCAGAAACAGGCTCTTGGCGGCATCGTGAGCCATACGTTTGAGGCGTTCTATTCGCCTATCTTGGACGAGTGTGCGTATTTTGGAATGCGAGACGTTGATGATGATGCCATATTTTGGATGTACCGCGTGCGCAAGCGCGAAAAAAATGGCAAGGTTATTCGCCTTGATGGCATACACAAATTTTACGACGACCTTGCTATGCGAGGATACATTGAGGACATACGGCCAAAGAATCAGACCATCGCACCGACTATGCTAAAAATTCTAGATGGAACGGGCTGGGAAATTGGAAGCAATACAGTCACGCAAAAAGCTGGAACGAATATCTACTATCTGACAAAAGTCGAGGCGTTTAACAAGGCGATTGCGGCTTGGGGCTGCGAATACCGCCTGCGGATGCGTTTTGCGGATGGAAAAATAATGTCGCAGCAGGTCGATCTCGCACCAGCCTTTGCGGAGGACAACGGCGTAGCGTATGAATGCGGTGATAAGCTTGTTTCCATCGTTGCAAAATCCAACGAGGACGCCATTTTCACGGCAATATGTGGGCGCGGAAAAGGCGAGGAAGTATTCGACGAGAACGGGAACAGTACTGGCGGGTACGGGCGAAAAATAAACTTCAAAGAAATCGAATGGAAAAAGAGCAATGGAGACCCTGTAGACAAGCCGCTCGGACAAGGATACGTCGAGTTTCCGCAGGCGACGAAAGCTATGGGCTTTCCAGATGGTCATCCGAGGTTGGGCCTTGTCGACTTTCCGGACATCGAGGATAGAGAGGAGCTGCTGAAGGCAACCTATAACGTTCTTCTTAATTCATGCCGACCGAAAGTTGAAATGAAAGCGAACGTGTATGAAAACGAAATCCGTCACCTTGGCGAAAAGGTGTGGATAATTCGCGACGACATTGGTATCCGCTATCAGACGAGGATCTTTGAGATTGACCGCAGTTTTCTTTCAGATAAGAAAAAAGAAATCTCGTTCGGTGATAAGTTGGTCATGAGTCGCGCCGAACAACGAATTAGAGCAGACATCGAAGAGGCGAGAAAACAGGACGAGACGCTTTCTCGGATGGACAAAATCACCGACAGCCTGCAGAAGGTGCTCCTAAACGACGATGGCTACAACTACGAGTTAAAAGCGGGGAACCCTTACAAGCTGCCGGCTGGCTACTACTCGTTCGACCGCCCAATCGACAAGAATCCGACGAAGGTCATCTACATGGGCGCGGGGCGCCTTGCCATTGCTGACAGCAAAAAGTCTGACGGAACCTGGAATTTTCGCACATTTGGCACTGGAGCTGGTTTTATCGCTGACCTAATCGAATCTGGAACGCTACGCGCTAATCTTGTTAACGCAGGCGTCTTGTCCGACCAAAAAGGCTCCAACTACTGGGACATGGACAACAGCATTTTTAGCATCGGAAACGGTGCCATCCGATACAGTCCTGATGACGGATTAAAAATCCAACTTATCGATGACCTAAAAAAAGATGTCGACAAAAAAGCTGACGCAAACAACATCATCACGACTATCAATGCGAGCCAAGAGGGTGTGGTTATCGCAGGCAAAAAGGTACAAATCACGGGCGAGACGCACATAGATAACGGCGTTATTGACACGGCGCAGATTGCCAACGGTGCCATTACTACGGCCAAAATCCGGGACTTGTCCGCCGACAAAATCACGGGTGGAACCATTGATGCCGACAGCATTAACGTCCGCAATCTTAACGCTGACAACCTCACAAGAGGAACGGTCAGTCGCGGTGTGAGTAATGGCTCGTGCTACTTGCCAACAAGCGGCAGCGCAACTCTTGCTGGCTATGGAACAAGTTTGAACACCGGTAGTAGTGCGTTTGTCTTTGACTATGGGACGAGCACCTTTGAGGTGCAGGGATCCATCGCAGCAAACCGTCTTGGCACTCGCAACTCCTTGGAGCATAACGGCCTTACTATCACCTCAGACGGTGGCCGTGTGTCCTTAAAGCCGTGGGGCGACTACGTCAAACTCGAGGGCAGCAGTACTATCCGCATACCTGGGCGTTTGCAGGTCATGAGCCGCCTTGATGTCGAGAGCGACGTTTATGCCGAGGCATTGCACGTCAAAAACCCGAAGACAGGCAATTACATCAACGTCGCCGAGTGGCTGACAACATGAGAGGAGAACAATATGCAATTAGACATTGTAGATAAGTTTTACATGACCGACCCGACGGCCAAGGCACCAACGTTTGTTGGCGTCAAGTTAGGCTTCCAAACGACAAAAAATAACCTTGGCACGGTACGCGGGGAGATTGTCGTGCAGGGGCAGGATTATATCGACTTTATCTCCTCCGGCATCACTGAGGAGGAACTGGCTGAGAAAAAGCTTGTTGAGATCCTAGAGCTTGACCGCCGAAAGATTGATGCTTTTACAGTCGAAACCTACGACCGCAACCTTGCCAAAACGGCGTCAGACCTCGCCAAGACCAGCGACGACGTTAAAACATTGCAGGGCGGTCTTGTGGAGCTCGCCGTAATGATGAGTAACGCCAAAGGGGGTGCGCAATGAGCATTATTGTCGATTTAATGGCCAAGTCAGTTATTGCAGGGCGTCTGACACTTGACGCCATAGGAAACGTTGGCAACCTGCATGACCTTGTGGCGGCACGTGTGGCGGAGCTGCAAAGCAAGGGGGTGCACAATGAGTAACCGTGCAGGCTATAAAGCCATAACCATTTATCTCGACCGACCCTATCTCCCCGACATCGTCGCCACCGCAGGTGAATCAGGGCGCGGGTACATCGTGACCTTTGTCGGCAGCGACGGAAAGGTAATCAAACCGTCGGACAACATCCAGGTTAGATGCTGGGGATTGCAGGACGAGACGGGCAAAACCTATTACCAAGTAGCAACTATTGCCAAGCCCGAAGCGGACACGTGGATATGCACGGTACCGCCCGAGGTCGTGCGCAGTGACGGATACGCAACCGTGCAGATTGTGATGACGATTGACGGCCGCGAAAAGTTATCCACAACCGCAAAAACGATCCTCGTTGGCCGTGCCATTGACACAGGTACAGCACAGGGCGACTCGGTGTACGTCGACTACGGCATCGTGACTACCCTTGCTACCGAGGCACGCGGTCTTATCAACGAGAGTACAAAAATCGCCACTGAGGCAAGAGACACGGCAAATCGTGCTGCAAACGACCTTAAAACCATCGAGCAAGGCGAAGCGAGTCGTGCATCCAAAGAGTCGGCGAGAGAGTCGGCCGAGAGTGCACGCAAAAGCGCTGAGAGTGGGCGTGAGAGTGCGGAGTCTAACCGAAAAAGTGCAGAGCAAAGCCGTGCAAGTTCCGAACAGAGCCGCAAGAAAACGGAATCGAGTCGCGAGAGTGCGGAGCAGTCACGCAAAAACGCAGAAAGTGAGCGTGTTTCTGCCGAGTCAAGTCGCAATGACGCCGAGAGTATGCGGCAACAAAATGAGCGAACCAGACAGGTTAACGAGGACGCCCGCAAAAAAGAAGAGTCGGCACGTGCAAGCGCCGAGTCAACACGGCAAAGCGCTGAGAGCAGCCGTCAATCGGCCGAGGGAGCACGAGCAAAAAACGAGACGACCCGCCAAAACCAAGAGAGCGCACGAGTGGACGCGGAGAACAAGCGCAAGGCGACCTTTGCTGGATGGGATAAGACGATGCAAGGCGTGATACCAAACGCCACCGAACTGGCGACGGGCGTCGTACGCGTGTCGGGTATGTCGTCAGAGTCCGCACCGTACACCGTGCCGAGTGTTGGCAAGGTTAATGCTGCCCTGGCCGAGGCTGGCAAGGTCAAGAGCGTTAACGGCATGACGGGCGATGTCACCATCCCTGCCCCGGACCTTAGCGGGTATGCGACCAAATCGGCACTAGCCGACTATGCGACCAAAAC
Organism: Murdochiella massiliensis; assembly: GCF_900059565.1. Taxonomy (GTDB): domain Bacteria; phylum Bacillota; class Clostridia; order Tissierellales; family Peptoniphilaceae; genus Murdochiella; species Murdochiella massiliensis. The sequence goes on along the minus strand of NZ_FIZW01000002.1, from coordinate 545,596 downwards.
CGAGCTGTCTACAAAAGCCGACAAGGCTGACCTATCCGCAAAAGCGGACAAGTCGGATATTAAGGTCACAAGCGTTAACGGGCAGACTGGAGACGTGACTATTCAAAAGCCGGACCTTAGCGGATATGCGACAAAGACCGATCTATCTACCAAAGCGGATAAGTCGGCACTATCCAACTATGCCAAAACATCCACCTTGTCTAACTACGCAACGACATCCGCTTTATCGTCCCTACAATCAACCGTCAATAACAAAGCTGATAAATCCGACCTAAACGCAAAAGCCAACGCTAGCGACGTATCGGCATTGCAAAGTGTCGTAAACAGCAAAGCCTCATCATCCGACGTATCGGCCTTGCGAGGACAAGTAGATGGCAAACAAGACAAAATCAAAATTGTAACTACTGACCCGACGGCGGATAGTACAAGCAGTGACCCTGACGGCACAATCTATCTCAAGATTTAAGGAGGATAACAATGGACAATATTTTGACCAACATTGACTACTTGCAATACTTTCCCGCGGCGGGGACGATGACTCTTAAATGGCGAGATGGAACAGCGCCGAAAACAGTATCAGCCGATGACGTACAAAAAGACGTGCTGGATAAGCTGGCTGAGGCGTTATCCACTTTGCGCACAGCCGAAGAAAAAGCACTTGATGATGCAAAGAGCGCAAGAGTGGTGGCGGAAGAAGCAAGGGAAAAGGCCGAAGCGGACAAGGTAAAAGCCGAAGCAAAGTTAAAAGCTGCGCAGGACGCGTTAGCCAAAATGATGACAGGCGACGATAAGGCAACCATGACCGACGAGGTGGCAAGACTGTACCCTGAGTTAGTGGATGGTATGAGTATTGACGCAGGCGATTATTGTCGCGAACAGGGCGGCAAGGTACTGTACCGCGCAAAACGAGATATGGTATACGACCATACGACCATGGCACCTACAGGTGAGTATGGAGCTGACTACTGGACTGGGGCTGGTAACGACAAACAACCAGAGCCGAAAGTGGGCGTAAAGTATCCAAAGGGTACCGAGGTAGACTATATGGGCGCACGATACTACGCCACTGTCGACACGAATGATGGTCCGGAGACAGGGTATCCTACCTGGGATCTTGCTCAAAACAAACCGCAAAATTAGAGCTGCCCTTTCGCAGCGGTGTGAAAAGTGAAGACCTGACCGATGCCCCGCGACATTTCCTAGCGCGGGGTTTTACGTTAGGGGAAGAAAGGAAGATGCGATGGAACAAGACAAAACCACTCTTGAAGTAGTGGGCGCACGGGTACAGCGCCATGACACGGTTCTCACTGAGCATGAAGGGCGCATCCGCGACTTGGAGCGCAACTACAGCGCCGAGTACCAGTGGCGGCAAGCGACGGATAAAACATTAACGGCGATCAATGCGAAGCTTGAAAAGCTTTTATCCGAGGACAAAGAGACCTATAACACAGCAAAAATTGCGGTTATAACGACGTTTGTTAGCTCTATTATCGGCTATATCGTTGGTGTGTTGCTGAGATAAAGAAAAACACAGATTTAAGGTGTAGGGGGTGGTGTGATGGCAGAGTATATGACGCTTGAGCGATTGAAGGAACTTAGTTTCGTAATCGAAAAAAGAACAAGTATAGCCATAAAGTGGGAAAATCCGGTTTATCCTTTGCTGGCGGATGGGACATTTGGCGAAGTAGAAGCCCCCGTGCAGGATCGATTCTATACAGAAGACCGTGGCTATTTTGAGAGAAGTGGAAGCACGTCCATTTATTGCTACAAGTCAACGACAGGCGAGAACTATGGCGGGTTTGATAGAGTTTTTTATCGCAATGCCGCAAATGGGACAATTGAGGCGCGCCCAGAATGGTTCGACCAAACAAAGGTGCGAGTTTTTCAGTCGGGCACAAATAAAGTAGAGTACGCGAAATATAGTGAAAAACAGGATTGTATTTTCCTTGGTGATGGGGGCATTTGTGATCTTCAATTTGGAGAGTATTCCGTACCGAACTTTAACAGGCTGTATATGAAATTTGACAGTGCTTTGAAAAGGTATACAAAAATCGTATTCTTCGAAAACAAGCCATACGGCACTTATTCATATACAAAATGGACACTTGATAATGCAACAGAGAGAGAGCTCCTTGCCGCATACAACCCACCGCCACGATTTCCCGCCATTTTCGTCGGCACAAAACGTATCGGTGGCCTATGGGTTAAGCAAGGCCAACAGCTTGTAAAGCCGTCAGCGGTGTACGTGCGGCAGAATGGGGTGATAAAAAAGGTATAACGTAATTGATTTTAGTATGTCAAAAGCGTGGTGATTACCCACCGCGCTATTTTTATGCCTCGAAAGGAGGACACAATGAAAGTAATTGACATATCAAACCACAACGGCTCTATAAATTGGAGCAAGGTTAAATCCGATGGCATTGGCGGGGTGATGATCAGGGCAAGTTATGGTTGGTATAACTACGACGAGCGCTTCAAACAAAACGTTAAAGAGGTAAAAGAGCAGGGCTTGCCATGGGGAGTTTACCACTATACCTACGCTACTACCATGAGCGAAGCACGGCAAGAGATTTACGGTTATCTTAATGCCTTGCGAGGGCTTAAACCGACATTACCCGTAGTTATCGATACCGAAGACGCCGACGGTTGGAGAAGCAAGAATGGCGACCCGTCATGGCAGGTTATTGCCGACATGTTGGTAATGCAACTGCAAGCCATTGAGCGTAACGGATATTACGCTATGTGGTACGCGTCAAAGTCATGGGCACAAAATTTGTACGCCAAGCGCCCTGAGCTTAAACGATATGACTTATGGCTAGCACATTGGGGTGTTTCCGAACCGAGTATGCCTTGCGGGCTGTGGCAATACACGTCAAGTGGTGGCAAGTATGGGGACGGTATCGACACATCCGACCTTAACATAGCGTATGTTGATTATCCGACGGTCATTAAGTCGGCAGGCCTTAACGGATGGCCGAGACAAGCGGAAAAAAGCAGGGGGGACAACATGTTAAAAGACAAAAACGTAATGGTTTGCTATAAAAACGACGGAGACTATGCCAATGCCATCGCCTTGCTAAATGGTCTTGTCGGTCTTTGCAAGACAGCAACACTTATCAAGGGCGACAATCCGTTTAATGGATTTTTTACCATCCAAGTCGGTGGGGCAACGATTAAAGGAGCGGACAAGGTCTTGACTGGCAAAGACAGACGAGAGGTGCTTATTAACATTGGCAAATTTTTGCAGGAGGCCGTAAAATGACAAACAAAACATACGACACATTAAAGTTGATTGTGCAAATCATTCTTCCCGCCGTGATTACCTGCATTGGTGTGGTGGGTAAGGCGACTGGCTTTGAACATACAGAGATTGTGCTCACTATCCTAGGCGCTATTACCGCGTGCGCAGGGACAATACTCAAGGGCTATCATGATAGCTATATGTCCGATAAAATTGTTCTGACAAACTACGATGTAGAGGAGAAGTAGTGCTATACTATCTATAGCGCATGACGATGCGCGACCGATTAAAAAGACCGGCAAGATACGCTGGTTGAAGCGCGCTATCGGGATGAGAAGAGGCCGTCACAAAAATGTGGCGGTCTTTTTTTGTGTGCAGTAAATTGCGTGACTAAAAATCTTGTAAGAAGAGGGGGAATAATCCCTCTCTTCTCCGCTTTTTTTGTCCTCAATTTGTCCTCAATCAGTTCTAAAATAGGCTTTATTTTGGTAAAACCAAATATACTCATCTTGTCTCAACGCTAGTAAAATGCCCATTTTGTTAACATTTTAAAACCTAGTAATTTTCGCAAATCGTTCTCCGGAAGTGGAGGCCCGGGGTTCGAATCCCCGATGGCACGAATTGTTAAAGCCGCTGGAATCCATAGATTCCAGCGGCTTTCTTTTATGCATTGATTAACTTAACCCATCTCTGCCCCCCCCCGATTTTTTCACTTGAACTCGCGGCGGGCAACGCAGTATTGGATCGAATATTGTTCACGACCCTGGCTGGACGAAACAAGATGGCATAGCCAGGGTCGAATTTTTGGCACGAACCCTGGCTACGGAAATCTGTGCGCGCCAGCCAGGGTCAACCACGGTATTTTGAGCCCTGGCTGGAAGAAACAAAATGTCATAGCCAGGGTCAATTTTTTGGCATGAACCCTGGCTACGGAAATCCGCGCGCGCCAGCCAGGGTCAACCACGGTATTTTGAGCCCTGGCTGGAAGAAACAAAATGTCATAGCCAGGGTCAGTTTTTTAACACGAACCCTGGCTACGTTAATCTGTGCGCGCCAGCCAGGGTCAACCACGGTATTTTGAGCCCCGGCTAGAAGAAACAAAATGCTGTAGCCAGGGTCAATTTTTTAACACGAACCCTGGCTACGTTAATCCGTGCGCGCCAGCCAGGGTCAACCACGGTATTTTGAGCCCCGGCTGGAAGAAACAAAATGTCGCAGCCAGGGTCGGACAAGCGGAGCGCCGCTCGACTCATTGTTGGCGGCGCAGATATCAAAGCGGAGCCGCCTTCGGCGGCGTTTTCAAACTGCCGGCCGTAGGCCGGCTCCTTTTTTGTCATTCCGCAGGGCAAATCGGCCCCTGACGATGTTCGAAATTACGTTTATATCAGGGGTGGCACCCCTGACGATCTTTCATATTACGTCCTTAACAGGGTCGCCGTCCCTGACAGTGTTCCATTTCCGTCATTTATCAGGACAAATCGGCCCCTGACGATGTTCGAAATTACGTTTATATCAGGGGTGGCACCCCTGACGATCTTTCATATTACGTCCTTAACAGGGTCGCCGTCCCTGACAATGTTCCATTTTCGTCATTTCTCAGGGATGAGTGGCTCCTGACAACGTTCATTATTACGTCCTTAACAGGGACGTCGCCCCTGACAATGTTCCATTTCCGTCATTTATCAGGGCAGATCGGCCCCTGACGATCTTTCATATTACGTCCTTGACAGGGCCGCCGACCCTGACGATGTTCTATTTCTGCTATTTGTCAGGGCTGCCCCAGGCCTGACAACGTTCGAAATTATGGTTTTATCAGGGCCGCCGCCCCTGACGAATGTTTAAAGCGAAATGTTATCAGGGCCGCCGTCTCTGACGCCGCCCTTGACAAAGGAAAAAATTTCGTGTTATTACCAGGATCTGACATCCCCAGAAGGAGCACTGCTGGAACCATCAATGGCGGCGCGGTTCCAAATGAAGCGCAGTTCGACCAACTATTGGCGACGCTATGGAAAGCTGAGCACCGCTGGAACCGCTGCCGGCAGCGCGATTTCAAAATAGTGCGCCGTTAGAACGACCGATAGTAGCGTGGTTAAAAGAGCGCCGCCTTTGTCGGCCTTATTGCACCGTTTCTATAATGTGCTGAATATCCGCAATCAGCTGATCCAGGTCGGCTTTCTTCGTCGCCCAGCTTGTGCAGAATCGAATGGCACAGCGCCCTTCCGGAAGCTCCGCCCAGCGCTCAAAGACATGAAGCTTTTCAAGCGTCTCCACTTGTGCAAGCGTAAAGATAGGAAAAACCTGATTGGTCGGTGAAGAGGAAAAGAAAGCTACCCCCATGTTTTTGAGAGCATCACGTAGATGATCTGCCAGCGTGATGGCATTTGCGGCAATAGTCGTGTAAAGATCATCTGTGAAAAGCGTATCAAATTGCAGGCCGAGATAGCGGCCTTTAGCCAACATTCCTTCATTTTGCTTGATGGAATAACGAAATTGTGGCTTGATTTCCTCATTTTGAATCACGATGGCTTCACCGAACATAGCACCGACCTTTGTGCCGCCGATATAAAAGATATCCGTAAGACGAGCCAAATTAGGAAGTTTGACATCGTTCGACGGTGTCGCTAATGCGTAACCCAAACGCGCCCCGTCGATGAAAAGATAGAGTCCATACCGATCGCATACTGCGCGGAAGGCTTCCAACTCCGCTAAGGAGTAGAGCGTTCCCTGTTCGGTTGGTTGGGAAAGATAGACCATCTTCGGTTCAATTTCATGTTCAGGGTAGTCCATGCTTCGATAGTGACGAAGATAGTCATCCACCTGATCGGCAGTAATTTTGGCATCTTTTTCCGACAGGGGAAGTACCTTATGTCCACGCGCTTCCGTAGCGCCGGTTTCATGACCATTAATATGACCGGTCACGGCACACAACACGCCTTGATAGGGTCGCAGGGAATGGGAGATGACCGTGGCATTCGCTTGTGTTCCGCCGGTGACAAAATGCACGTCGCTGTTTGGCGCCTGGCAAGCGTTTTGAATGCGCTTTCTTGCCGAGGCACAGTATTCATCCAGACCGTATCCTTGTTGCTTGCAGTAATTGGTCTCGCTTAAGCGCTCCAAAATAGCCGGATGACAGCCTTCAATATAATCTGTATCAAATCGCATAATTTCTCCTTTCGCAGGTTTTCCTCTTTGCTTATTATAGCGCAGCAGTGGCGGACAATTAGGCAACAGCGGGATGGACAATTGGGCAACAGCGCGATGGACAATTAGGGAATAGCAGTGTTGAACGATTATCGCGTAGTGGCGATAGATCATTATCGCGTCGCACAGTTTGACAGACGATAAAACGTCCATTATAATGAAAAAACCGTGACTGTGGTGGGTGTGGCCTAGCTGGTTAGGGCGCCAGATTGTGGCTCTGGAGATCGAGGGTTCGAATCCCTTCACCCACCCTTTTTTTGTGCCTAAATGATGACTTGGATAATATAACAGGCATGATGACTTGGAAAATATAATAGGCGGGAATGGCGGAATTGGCAGACGCGCCAGACTTAGGATCTGGTGTCCTTGACGTGGGGGTTCGAGTCCCTTTTCCCGCATAGCCGAACGGGCGGTATCGAACGAGAAAATCGTTCGATACCGCCCGTTTTTTGTTGGAAAGTGTGTACGAAAAGGAAAAACGCTTTTTCCGGAGATCCACCTAAGCGTTGAATCGTTCAAGCGAAAAGAGAGGCACCGGGATACGGTGAATCGACATGAAATAGGCACGGGAAAGAGAAAACGACGCAGCCCGAATAAGGGGACACAGTGAAAAAAAGAACCTTGCATAATGAGTTTAGCAAAGGAGATTCGCCTTGCGAACAAATAGAAAGTGAGGTTCAAAACAAATGAAAACAAGAAAGATATTCGCTTTGCGGTGGTTCCTGATCGGAATGGTGATTTTGTTTCTGACGGGATTTTGGGGCGGAAAGGTAAAGGCCATACCGGTTGCAGGAGAAAGCTATCATGCAGTGATGATGCATCCCCAAAATGAGAAATTGAACATCGAATATTATCTGCGTGACGCGCATCGGTCCTCATCTACAGAAACGGGAACGAGAAAGATGATGCAACCGTTCTTTCTTTATGCGCTTCCGCTCAATGTGGAGGACTTTGAAGCATCTAAACCATATTGGAAAGATGAAAATCGCCTCTATTGTGTTGAGGGAACCGGACAGCCGCATTTTATTATGAAAGGAGTGGATTTAAGTGAAGGAAATAGCGTATACGCCGCTCATGACAGGGTGATCCCCGAAGTGAATAAAACGTTCGGCACAACAAAAGAAGACTGGACATTTACGGGTCATGTGCTTTCGTACAATCGTTATGCGGCGGTAAAGCCTCGTTTGAATCAGGTATTTGTTTATCTCGGGTTAAAGCAGACGACAGAGACCGATCGAGCGTACATGCCGAGTAAGGCGACAGAAACCCTCGCTTCAATTTCCGTTAAAAACAGGGGCATGCATGGAACGTTCACGGATTGGAATTTAGCGGTGGACATGTTTTCGGAAGCCCGGTTAATGGAAAAGCGAATCGCTACGGTGGTGACTGAAAAACAGAAAACAAAAACGATTACTGAGCCGGGAAGCTATCGCTTTGATTCCATTGCAGGCTATGCCATACCGGGAATGACGGCGAAAGCGGTTTCAGCTGACCTTGTCTTGCCGGAAACATTAACGAAACCGATGAGAAGGGAAGCGCTTTTGGCGGATGACAGCGGTTATGTTTTGTCCTTTACGGTGCCTAAGACGGCAAAAAATGGAACTTATACGATTAGTGTCAAACGGCCGGATTTTTCGGTCATTCCGAAGTGGACCGGCTTTTCCAGCGACACTGATGTGCAAAAAAGTGCCCAATGGTGCGCCTCTGTGGATGACACGTTGCCTATGAAAGAGGACCGCTTTGTGGTCAAGTTGGCGATGGGAAAAGAATATGACCCTTCTTCAGAAGCGTCAGAAACTTCTACGACACCTGTTTCTTCGGAAAATTCGACATCTTCCATAATGCCGACTTCGTCAGCCGCTCCTGCATCCTCAGCCACACCGGTGTCTTCAGAAGCGCCAACATCTTCAGCGAGTCCGGTCTCGTCAGCGGCTCCGGCCTCTTCAGCGATTCCGGCATCGTCAGAAGCGCCAACGTCTTCAGCGGCCCCGACGTCCTCTGAAAAAACGGCGTCTTCTTCAACGTCAGCCTCTTCGTCATCTGTTATAGCCACGTCAAGCCCGAACTCTTCCGTACTGACCGTGCCGTCAACGGTGGAGCCGAAAAAATCAGAAGAACCTCCTTTGGAAGAATCCACGACATCCTCTTCCACATCATCATGCGACCGCATTCCACCGACACAGGGAAAAACGGAAAATCCGCCGACAAAAAATATTGGCGAAGAAAGCAAGGTAATAAAAGGAGTCGGTTCCGTATCTCCGTCGATTACTTTGCACGAAGAGGGAACAGGCGGATCCGGGAACGTCATATCTGCTCCGCCCATCACCGGAGACACGTTGCGTCTTTTTCTCTGGGGAACAGTAGCTGTGGTTGCCGGCGTTGGACTAATCGTTATGGAAGTGATTCGACGACGCGATGAACGCTGAAAGTAATGTTATTGCAACGAGGGATAGCCCTCCGCAAAAGACGTTCTCTTTTCATTCATTTTGTGTTCCGCTATAATACAGGCAGAACGACAGAAAGAGGAGCTTATGGAGACGTTTATCCAACATGCCATGATTTCCTGGGCAACGACCAATTCCACTGTAATGGCCCTGCTGATGACAGGAACACGTGTCAATCCGGCGGCGGTGAAACGGGAAACCGACCCGTATGATTTTCTATTGATCACTCGGGAAAGCGGAGACACGTTATTAGAGGAAGACTGGAGCGCGCAGTTTTCCGAAGCAGTGCTTCAGGCGGGTTGTGTACAAGATGGCGAAATTTCGCGTTATCGAATTTTTCTTGCCAATGCCACACGGATCAACATTACCGTGCTGACGCCCGAGGACGCAAAGGAAATTCTGGAAAAAGACACCCTTGCCAAGGTGCTCTACGATCCTAATGGGGAATATGCCAATCGTGAAAATCCGAATGATCTTTCCCTGCGAAGCAAGAAACCGACAAGCGAAGAGTATGACTTATGGTGCCAACAGTTTTTTGCCAACATTACGGATGTAGCGTTGGCGCTGACGGAAGAAGAGGAGATGCTTGCGCAGGCTGCGCTTGGACGGGCGCGTGAGGCACTATTGGCCATCACTTCGGCGGCGGTTGCTTCCGATTCCTCTTTCCACATTAACGTAGGAAATGACGGGCAAAATTTAAGGGCTTATATGAGCGAAGTGGAGTATGATCACCTGGCCCGTTCGTATGCGCCGACGGAGAAGGAAAGATTGTGGGATGCCCTTTTTCAGTCCTGTATGCTTTTCCGCAAGGCGGGACTCAAGCTGAATGAGTTGGATGACTTTACTTATCCCAAGAGGCTTGATGTCGAAATGCTTCGCTATTTGCGCAAGACGTGGGAGGAAACGCGATGAAGAAAAACGGAAAGTTTATGCGGGTCATCTGGTTTACGCTGGCTCTGTTATTGGCGTTTACTTCATCACTGGTTCTTGCCGACGGCGCCGAACAGGACGGTACTGAACAGAAGGTCACGCTTTCCCCCTATCAGGGAGACAGTGCGGATGCCTTTCGTTCTTCCTTCTCGTATTACGATGACGTGGATGCCATGCTCATCGGCGAACCAACGACGGGAAAAATCCTGATCGAAAAAAACAGTGAAAAGCCGTTGGGCATCGCTTCGATGACCAAACTCATGACGTATTACCTGGTTAAGAAGGGCATTGCTGACGGAACGATCGATCCGCAACAGCCCGTGAAAATTTCACCTTCCGCTGCGGCGTTTAACGTCTCCGGCTCCTCCAATTACGGCTTAAAAGCAGGAGAGACGCGAACGGTTGACCAGCTGTTAAAAGGGATGATGGTCGTTTCGGGAAACGATGCGGCCGCTATGCTCGGGGAAATCCTTGCCGGCGATGAGCGCGCTTGCGCCGAACGCATGAATCAGGAAGCGGAAGCGCTCGGCATGCGCAATACTCATTTTGTGAATGCCAGCGGATTTACCGTTAACGGACAATACAATACCGCCAGTGCACGTGACATGTTTATTCTGGCTTCCGCGTTGTTGAAAGAATTTCCTGAGGTTCGGGAGCTGGCCAAAATGAAAGCCATTGATGAGCCGGAACGTCATTATTCCGGGCGATCGACGCTCACCGAGGCAACCGTGGAGATTCCCGGACTGGAAGGACTCAAAACCGGCGTAACGGAGGAAGCTGGCTATTGCTTTACCGGCGCATTATCGTTGACTTCCAGTGCGGACAGTATTTCCTTCGAAGCAATTACCGTCGTTATGGGCGCGGGAAGCAACGATTCGCGCTGGCGCACAACAAAGGAATTGGCGGATTTGGCGGCCGGATCCTTCTCCCATCTTTCTTTGGTGGATGTGGCGAAACCGGTGAAACGTTATGCCATGCCCTCCGCAGAAGAAGAAGCGGTCATTTTGTATCCGGCAAGTTCCTACTCGGTATTTACGTATTCCAATCAGACGTTTTCGATCCGCTATCAAATAGACGAAAACAAAAAAGCGCCGACAGTTGCTGAGGAAAAGTTCGGGGAAATTCTGATTTATCAAAACGGCGAAATGATTAAGATGATTGACATCATCGCACATAAGCCGACGAAGAAAGCCGGCCTTTGGACTCGCTTCAAGCGTGCCACAACGGATTTTGCCCACTTTGTCTTGAACTTGCTGTGACGGGCAGAGCGACCTGTTTTGCATCAGCTGCCTATTTTGCATCGGCGGTAAGAATATCGGCTGTAAGAATGGAAAAAAATCCTATTTTGCTTTTGCTGAGACGGAAGGAAAAGGGGCAAGAACGAAAAAACCCGGCAGCAAAAGCAACCGGGCGAAAAACGCAGTATGAAGGATTCGAACCCTCGGCCTTCCCCTTAGGAGGGGGACGCTCTATCCAACTGAGCTAATACTGCATCATCTGTATTTTACCACAGGATAGCGTATCGGTGAATGCTACGATCCGTGCTCTTTATGATGCAAAGAAACACGAGGTAGAGGATACAGAAAATCGGGATGCAGAGAAACACAAGGTAGAAAAAAACAGAAACCGTTGTCTTCCGGACAGCGGTTTTCGTTTTCTTTCCGCGAGGGATTGTCGTCGATTCGGTTGTCAGGGAGGAAAAATCTTTGCTATAATGAGGCCAGCTATTGGAAAACGATTGGAAAATGGTATCCGCCCTTATCGGGCGATGAGGAGGAAGGAATGAAAAAATACACGACGCAGAAGATTCGAAACCTCGCCTTTGTCGGCCACAGCGGCGCCGGCAAGACAACCCTTGCTGAGGCGCTTCTCTACTTAACGCATGCGACAGATCGCATGGGTCGCATTGAAGACAAGAACACCGTTTCGGATTTCGATGCCGAAGAACAGGCGCGTGGCATTTCCATCGGACTGAGCGTATTACCGGTGGAATGGAAAGACCACAAGATCAATATGTTGGATGCGCCGGGTTATTTCGACTTTGAAAACGAGGTACTGGTTGCGCTGCGCGCTGCGGAAGCGGCATTGATGGTGATTGATGCTTCGGCCGGCATCGAAGTCGGATCGGAGATTTATTGGAACTACACTGAAAAAATTCACCTTCCTCGCATCATTTTTTTGAATAAGATGGACAAGCCCCATGTCGACTTCAATGTCCAGGTTTCCAACCTGCATCAGCAATTTGGAAAGAAAGTCATTCCTTTGACGCTGACGCTCGGCGCCGGAGAAGACTTTGAAGGTATTATCGACATTATTGATAAAAAGGCCTACCGCTATGACGGCTTCAAAGCAACGGAAGTTCCTATTCCTGAAATTCGTCAGGCGGAGGTCGATGCGGCCTACGACGAAATCGTTGAGCTCATTGCGATGACCGATGACACCTTGATGAATAAGTTCTTTGAAGGCGAAGCCTTCACCCATGAAGAGATTGCCAAGGGCATGACCAGCGCAATGCTGGACGGCTCTGCGGTTCCGCTGATTGCCGGTTGCGCTACAAGCGGCGCAGGCTTGGATCTGCTTCTGGATGCCATCGTCAAATATATGCCGGCGCCGAATGATCCGCGTGCACATGCCGGATTCCGTCCGGAAGAGGGCGAGCCCGTCGCAATGGATGCGAACGCGCCGCTTCGTGCTGCAGTATTCAAAACCATCGTTGACCCCTTCGTAGGTAAAGTTTCACTGGTCAAAGTGGTCAGCGGTACGGTGAAAAAGGGCGGCGATCTCGTACGCATAGGCAGCGGAGAAACGCTGAAACCGGCCGGTATGTTCTATGAACGGGGAAAAAATCACATCGAAACCGATGAAATTATCGCGGGCGATATCGGTGCCTTTTCCAAGTTGGACAAACTGACCACCGGAGATACCATCGCCTCCGATCGTGACGCTATTCCGTTTAAACGCATTCGTCATTCAGAGCCGACTCTGACCTTTGCAATTCAGGCCGATACGAAAAACGATGACGACAAATTGTCCCCGTCTCTCTCCAAATTGCAGGAAGAGGATCCGAGCTTCTCGGTGGAGCGTAACAAAGAAACCAACCAGCTGCTCATTCGCGGCGTGGGCAATGTTCAGCTGGAAGCCATGATGAATAAACTCAAAACCAAGTACAGCGTGAATGTTCACCGTGTACCGCTGGTCATTCCGTATCGCGAGACCATTCGCGGAAAGAGCGATGTGCAAGGTCGTCACAAGAAACAATCCGGCGGCGCCGGACAGTTCGGCGATGTTTTCATCCGCTTCGAACCGATTGAAGAAGGCTTCGAGTTTGCGGAAGAAGTCTTCGGCGGATCCGTACCGAAGAACTATTTCCCGGCGGTCGAAAAAGGTCTCGAAGAGTCACTGTCGAAGGGTCCATTGGCCGGCTATCCTGTTACGGGCATTAAAGCTACGCTCTATGACGGCTCCTATCATCCGGTAGATTCCAATGAAATGGCCTTTAAGATCGCGGCGTCCATCGCCTTTAAGAAAGGCGTGGAAGCGGCAAATCCGGTTCTGCTTGAACCCATTATGTCCATGAAGATCACCATTCCGGATGAGTACATGGGCGATGTTATGGGCGATATGAATAAGCGCCGTGGACGCATTCTCGGTATGGAACAGGACGAAGACGGCAACCAGGTTGTCAACGCGGAAGCACCTTATGCGGAAGTGCAGGAATATGCCATCGATCTGCGCAGTATGACGCAGGGACGCGGATGGTTCACCTCCACCTTTAAGAACTATGAACAGGTTCCGCATGAAATTGCCGAGAAGGTGATTGAAGAAGCGAATAAAGAGGAAGCGTAAGTCTTTCATTTTTGATCATTCGTAAGTACCCCCTCCCCTCGGTTTTTTGGGAGGGGGCACTGCATTTTGACCATCCTTGACAAAAGGAGGGGTTCCGTTTATTCTAAAACTAATCGCGAAGGTAACCCTGCCATGCCTATGAAGGTCAGAGTAGGTCAAGTGGCAAACATCTTCACGGGAAACGCATAATTTTTGCGTAAAATAACGAAGAAAAGATGACGAGCGAAGCGCCGGACGTTGTTTCAGTAAACGGAACCAACGGTCAAGCGGAAGCACCGCTCGGCAGGAGAACACAGAAGGACAAGCTATGGCGGGTTTAACCAATCGTATCGAACAATTTCTTCTTCAAATGATGGAAGAAGGAGATGAGGGGATGATTGAGATCGGACGTAACGATCTCGCACAACGTTTTGCGTGTGCGCCGTCCCAGATTAACTACGTCTTAACTACGCGTTTTACCCCGTATCATGGGTATTATACCGAATCCAGGCGAGGAGGATCCGGCTATATTCGCATTATTCGCCTGGAACGATCGCCGGAAGAATTAGTCGAAGAAGTGCTGGATGATGTTGTACAGGATGCGGTGACGGTAGATAAGGCTCGCCATATTTTAGACTCCTTTTTGGATCAAGGCCTATTGATCGACAGGGAGTGTCAACTGATGATGCTGGCGATGGATGACCATGCATTGGCGGATGTGCCCTTTGCCGAACGGAACCGTGTACGCGCGCGCATCATGCGCAATATGTTGATCATTTTGCTCAGATAGGGGGAAACGATGAAATGCGATTTTTGCGATCACGATGCCAGTATTGAAATCGTGGTTTTTGTCAATGGAAAAGCCCAGAAGGTGCGTATGTGCGCCTCCTGTTATCAGGAAAAACTCGCAGAGATGATGGGACAGATTCCCAAGGAATGGGGAGGAAAAGAACTGACCGATCAGTTGAAGGAAATGCTTGAGAAAGCGCAGGAGAGCGGCATGATGCCGGGCATGGAGGTGTCTTTCCTGCAACCCGACGAACCGAATATTCCTCCCATCCGTGACGATGAAAACGAGGAGGAAGTGATCTCTCCCGAGGATGCGGAAAAAGAAGAGGCGGACGATCGCGAAGAAGGTCATGGCGAAAATCCGTTCCAATTCAATCCGTTTCAGAAGCTGTTTGCATCGGAACGCAACGACAATTTGGATAAAAATCCGGAAAAAACGACCAACGCACGAGACTTGGCGCTTGCCCGCACACGTCGAGAATTACGTAAACGTCGTCGCACATTGCTGGAAAAAATGCAGCTTGCGCTGCAGGAAGAAAACTATGAACTCTGCGCGCAGTACCGCGATGAGTTGAATAAAATCGGGGATGATCTGATTCTCCTGAATGAAGAAAGGAAGGATCCTTATGGAGTATAAAAGGACCTCCGTCCAACAATTACTACAGGCTGCAGCAGCGGAAAGCTACTCGTTTCGACACAGCGTAATCGATACCGAGCATGTTTTGCTTGCCATGATGAAAACGGGTGGCATGGAGACGCAAGCACTGTTGCGCGCCGGTGCCAATTACAATACGCTGCGCAAAATCGTGCTGAACAATAACGAGCCGGGGACGGATGAAAACCCGTCTATGCAGACTTCCGCGTCGGTTCGACGCCTTCTGGAACAGGCGCGTCAGATTGCCTTACAAAATAATGAACAGGAAATTTTTGCGGAGTATGTGCTCTTTGCCATCCTGAATGACAAGTCGGGCATGGCTTCCGTTATGCTCACCATTGCCGACGTGGACAAACGCATGGTTTACAAGAACTTGGTCGGCATGTTGAGAGAAAACCATAAGCAGGATCAGGAATCCAATCTCAGCGAATACGGCAAGAATCTCAACGAAGAAGCGGAAGCCGGAAAAATTGATCCGGTAATCGGTCGTGATCGCGAAATCAATCGTGTGATCCAGATCCTTTCACGACGAACCAAAAACAACCCGGTTCTCATCGGCGATCCCGGTGTCGGTAAGACTGCCATTGCGGAGGGACTTGCTCAGCGCATTGTCTCCGGCAATGTACCGGATATCATGCGTGATAAAGTCGTTTTTTCCATCGATATGGCCACCATGGTGGCAGGCACAAAGTATCGCGGTGATTTTGAACAGCGCCTCTCGGACACCATTGAAGAGTTGATGGCTCGAAAAGATGCGTTGGTCTTTATCGACGAGTTGCATACCATTATCGGAGCGGGAAGTTCGGAAGGCTCACTGGATGCCTCCAATATTTTGAAACCGGCTCTGTCCAAGGGGAGTTTGCAGATCATCGGTGCGACAACGATTGATGAATACCATAAACGCATCGAAAAAGACGCAGCGCTGGAACGACGTTTTCAGCCGGTCATGGTTGAGGAACCGACAAAAGAGGATACCGAAGCCATCATCCGAGGGCTCAAGCCGCGCTATGAAGAATTTCATCACGTCCGCCTGACGGAGGATGCCATTGTGGCGGCGACGGAGCTGACGGATCGCTATTTGACCAACCGCTTCTTGCCGGATAAGGCGATTGACGTTATCGACGAGGCACTTGCCCGCGTCCATGTGGAAACCTTTAACATCCCTCAAGAGGAAATGCACTATCGTGAGGAACGTGAACGATTGGAAGAAGCGAAGCAGAAAGCCGCGCTCACGCAGAATTTTGAAGAGGCGGCAAAGCTGCGCGATGCCTTAGCGACGCTGGAAACGCAACATGAAGAGTTTTTGCAGCAACAAAAAGAACAAGAGGAACAATGGCCTACCATCGGTTTTGATCAGATTGCGGCCATCGTTTCACAGTGGGCAAATGTCCCGGTGACACGCATGACGGAGAAAGAAGCAGATAAGTACTTGCATCTGGATGAAGCGTTAAAGCACACCGTCATCGGCCAGGACCATGCCGTCGAAACCGTCTCCTCGGCGTTAAAGCGTGCTCGAGTGGGGCTAAAATCGGCCAATCGGCCGATCGGTACGTTTATCTTTGTCGGACCGACCGGCGTAGGAAAAACATATTTAGCCAAAGAAATTGCCCGCCAGCTGTTCGGCTCGGCGGAGAGCGTAATTCGCATTGATATGTCCGAATACATGGAAAAATACGCCGTTTCCCGACTGGTCGGCGCTGCGCCGGGCTATGTCGGATATGAAGAAGGCGGACAGCTGACGCAGATGGTGCGTAAAAAACCGTATTCAGTGCTGCTCTTTGACGAAATGGAAAAAGCGCATCCGGATGTGTTCAATCTCCTTTTGCAAATTCTCGACGAAGGGCGCCTGACAGATAGCCAAGGGCGGCTGGTCGATTTTCGCAACACCGTCATCATTATGACCTCCAACGTCGGCGCCTCACAGCTTGCGACAGAAAAACGGCTCGGTTTCGGCGTGGAAGAAACCGTCGAGATGGACGAGTACGACCGCATGAAAGAAGTGGTGCATGAGGAACTCAAGCAGACGTTCCGTCCGGAGTTTCTCAACCGTGTGGATGATATCATCGTCTTCCATCGCTTAAGCGAGAAGAGCATTCTGCGCATTGCGGAATTGCTGATGGACGAGCTGATGTCGCGCGTGGAATCGTTAGGCTATCACATGAGCTATACGGATCCGGTGCTTCGCCATCTGACAAAAATTTCAGTGCAGCCCGAATTCGGTGCCCGTCCGCTCGAACGTTCCATCCGTACGAAAGTGGAGGATGTGTTGGCGGAAAAAATGTTGAGCGGGACGCTGGAAAAGGGCAACGCCTATACGTTGCGTATGGAAAAGAATGAAGTGGTCGTAACCTCGGCGGAGGAAGCATGACGATAAAAACACGCTATCAATGCAGTGCCTGTGGACACCTTGCTGTAGGCTGGAGCGGGAAATGTCCGGCATGCGGCGAATGGGGAACGATGGAAGAGGTGGCCGTGGAAACCGGGCGCGCCGTGGCGAAGCGGATGCAGGATGTGGCGGAAGAACAGGCCATGCCGCTTCCCGAGGTGCCGCTGTCGCAATCCGATCGGATAGATACCGGCCTTCCGGAATTGAATCGGGTTCTTGGCGGCGGACTGGTGCCCGATGCGGTCACTATGCTGACCGCAAAACCGGGAGCGGGGAAATCCACGCTTCTTTTACAGGTTGCCGGCAAGCTTGCTGCACGAGGCGTGCGTGTGCTCTATGCTTCCGGAGAGGAGAGTGCACCGCAGATTCGTATGCGCGCGGAGCGCATTCTTCGCACATGTTCCGATAACGTTTATATTCTTTCTACAAGTTCGCTGGATGCCGTGCTTTCCGAGAGTCGGCGTCTGAAACCCGCCATTCTCATCGTGGACAGCATTCAAACCATGGCGCTGGCGGAGTTTGCCCAGCGTCCGGGAACACCGACGCAAACGGTGCAGTGTACTGCGGCGATTGTTTCGGCCTGCAAGCAGGGGGAGCGGCCCATGGCCGCTTTTGTCGTGGGACATGTGACAAAAGAGGAGACTATGGCGGGGCTGCGGACATTGGAGCATCAGGTGGATACGGTACTGTATCTGGAAAGCGGCTATTCGGATGAGCTGCGTCTGTTGCGTTCCACCAAAAACCGCTTCGGTTACACCGATGAAGTCGGTCTGTTTCAGATGAGTGCAGACGGTCTTTCCGATGTGGTCAACCCCTATGATCTTTTCTTAACGCGGCGTGATCATCCCATTTCCGGCGCGGCGGTATCTTTGCAAAAAGAGGGATCCCGTCTGATTCCTATTGAAATCGAGGCTCTGGTTTCCCCATCGTATGATGCTTATCCCACCCGTATCGGTGATTCCCTTCGTCGTGACGACTTGAACACCTTGGTTTCTATTCTCGCGCAGCGTGCGCATGAACCGTTACACGATAAGAGCGTGGTGCTTAAGGCGACCGGTGGTCTTGCCTTGAGGGAAAAGATCTGTGATTTGGCGATTCTGGTCGCCATTGCATCCGCTTCAGGTGGTTGGCCGATCGACGGCAAAGATGCCTTCTGTGCGGAAGTCGGCCTTACCGGGGAACTGAAGCGGGCAACCGAAATGGAACGACGTTTGCGGGAATTGGATCGTCTCGGCTTTCGTCGTGCATTTATTGCCGAAGAACATGCCGGCTTGGCAAAGCGCATGAAAAAGTCGCTACAGATGGAGATGGTCTGTGTAAAGACACTCATGGACGTGCTGCGCATCCTTCAACAAAGGAAATAAATAAGGAAAATAAATCGACATTTCATCTTGACAAGACGGAAAGAGTTCGATAAAATGTTAAATTTTTATGCACCCCTCGCGAAAAAAGGCATTTTTCGCTATAATTGATAATAAGGGGGTGAAGCCATGTATAAAATCGGAGACCGCGTCGTCTATCCGATGCAGGGTGCCGGGACCATCATCGACAAAGAAACCAAAGAGCTGTTGGGTATGAAACAGGAGTTTTTTATTTTACAGATGCCCATCGCCAACATTCGCATTTCCATCCCGGTGGACCAAATGGACAAGATCGGTATTCGGCCGGTAATGAGTCATGAAGACGGGGAGCGCGTGATGGATATTCTTCGTCAGGACTCCACGAAAATGGCGGAAAACTGGAGCCAGCGCTATCGGGAAAACCTGGAAAACTTAAAAACAGGGGACCCTTTCGAGATGGCGGATGTTGTCCGCAACTTGCAAATCCGTGATATGGAAAAGGGACTTTCCACATCCGAGAAAAAAATGTTGAACAAGACGAAAAAAATGCTGATTTCCGAACTCATCATCGTTGGTTCGTTATCAGTAGAGGAAGCCGGAGAGATGATTGACGAAGCCATCACTTTGGATGAAGATGCAGCGCCGGAAGGCGGCGCGGAAGAGGAGTAAACGGTGAAACAAGTTATGCGGGCCGTATTCGGCATACTCGGCGCCGCGTTGGGAGCAGTGCTGGTCTACCTCGTCTTTGACCTTCGCTTGATTCAGGGATGGGGCATGAAGGAGCGTATGATAAGCTACCTGGTCGGCGCGGCCATCGGCTTCGGATTATTTTTTGCCATGGCGGACAGATGGGCACGGTTTATTCGCAATCGAGTAGATGCCCTATCAAGACAAATTCGCAAAGTGCCGCTTAGCGAAATTGTTTTGCGCACGATCGGGTTGATTATCGGATTGTTGATTGCCGGCATTATCAGTAACCCCGTGCTTCAACTGAGTATCAGTCGCGTAGGCAACGTGATCGGCGTAATAATTGCGATTACGATTTATGCGGTGCTCGGTTTGCTGGGCGTAAGACTGGCGACGATGTATCACGATGACATCATGAAGGGGATCCAGCAGTTCAAAGGCAATCTCATGCGCAGGGATGAAGAGCGTATCCAACGCAGCAATGAAAAAAAGAAAAAAAAGCGTCTGGCTAAGGCCTCTGAGGTAGACGACGAGGAAGAGGAGGAAGAAGAGGAATTTTCGGAAGCATGCCCGAAAATCCTGGATACATCCGTCATCATTGACGGGCGCATTTTCGAGGTGATGAAAGCGGGCTTTTTGGAAGGTCCCATCATCGTTTCGCATTATGTATTGGAGGAGTTACAACATATTTCAGATTCGTCGGATGCCCTCCGTCGTGAGCGCGGTAGAAAAGGCCTCGATCACATTCATGAGATGCAGACGCAAGCGCGTCAGGACATTCACATCGACAATACCGAGATTGCTAAGCCGAAAGAAGTAGATCTCAAGCTTCTCGTGTTGACCAGACGCTATCAGGGACGGCTGGTGACGAATGATTTTAACTTGAACAAGGTGGCGACCGTTCAGAACATTCCCGTATTAAACGTTAACGACTTGGCGAACGCATTAAAGCCGATTGTCATTCCGGGCGAGCATATGCGCGTAAGCATTATAAAAGCGGGAAAGGAACCAGGTCAGGGACTTGGCTATTTGGATGATGGAACCATGATTGTTGTAGAAAACGGCTACGAAGAAATCGGCAACACGGTGGACACGGTGGTCACCTCGGTGTTGCAAACTTCTGCAGGAAAGATGATTTTTACACGTCTTCCGGACTAATTTATTTGGATTTATTTTGGAAACATAAACCGCAGCGAGAAGATCGCTGCGGTTTTCTTGTTCTGCTCTTTTTGTGCGATTATGCTCAGGGAGTGGCGAGAAGGCGCAGTGCAAAGGAAAGAAGATCACTTTCATCCGTCATGGTATCCGGCTGAACACCGGTTTTCGCCTGTAAAACTTCATCATCGGGTACGAGTGCGATGACCGGATCAAGTCGGGCGATAAATCCGGAATGCAGCAGTTTGACCGGAAAAGCGGGAATTTTCCACGCACTGCCCTCCGTTGTTCTTCCGATCAGTTCAACGTTTTGCATACGCTGGCAAAAATCGGCGAACGTTTCTGCTGCGCCGCCTGTGGTGCGGTCAACAAGCAACACCAGATTGGCCGGAGCAAGGGTTTCCGTGTTTCCCTTGGTCGTGATGGTAAGCGTTTTGGCGTAGGCGGTATCTTTTACGGCATTCTTCGTCTCTTCGTTATGTAATCCCGTCACATCTCGGCGCTCATCTTCCAGATCCATGCTTTCCATGCGCTCCTTGACGGAGAGATAATCAACATAGTCATCAAATCCGTTGGGAAAGAACAGTTGCGTCTCCGCTCCGAAGGTGGACGTGGTCAGATAGGGCAAAATGCCTTCTGCCCAGTATTCAATCGATGTTCCCCCGGTGTCGCGCAAGTCAAACAGTACATACTTATGCTCCCGCGCTTCTTTCATCAGACGCGCGAGATCTTCTTTTTGTGTGCGATAGGCGCCATCCTCAAAAGAAAAATCGGAAAGGATGGCGGTATCCGTGTTCCGGTCTATACGCATAGTGGGAAGGGAAAAATGTGCCGCCTTCGCCGGCGTTTTCTTTTTTTCTGTTTCCTCACGAAAACGAGTATAGCGCGCGGCCACTCGTTCATCGGAAAGTGCCTCGGCAAAGGGAGAGTCGGAAACATAAAAACCGCTGCCGAGGTTGCGACAGAGATTTGCATAGTCATTAGGAAGAAGCATGGCCGAAGTCGGCGTGCCGGCGGCCTTGACCATTTCCTGTAAAACGCCGAAGAATTCTTCGTCCGTGGCGGTTTTGGCAGCACGATCGACCAGATTGTCGAGGGTGACTTTGACGGCATCCGGATCCGTTGGGCACAGGGCGGAAGGAATCTTTTTCAGCAGCGCCTGCAACTGTCGCGCATCGGCATTCTTTTCCGCCTCCGTAAGCGGACGCCCCGTTGTATCGGAAGGCAACAGTTCGCCAACGACCGCTCGGTTCGCCTGTTCACGAAGCGTGGGCAATTGGTCGAAGTGCGCATTGAAAAAGGTGCGTCGGATGACGGTATAGAGACCATAGCCGGTACCGAAAAGAACCAGCAAAGAAAGCAAGGCAAAAACGCGACGACGCCTGCGTCGACGCTTCAGATTGCGCTTCATGACCTGCTTTCGATCATGACGGCGCTGGCTTTCCGCCACGCGTTGTTCCAAGACCGTCATTTTTTTCGGGTTTCGTTTCATGCCTTCCTCCGTGCCTTCTCTTCTCCATTTTAGCAGATTCTCTCCGATGAGGGTGTTTGGGTTAGGCATGCAAAAATACGGGTAAAGTATAAGTGACGGTTCAAGAGAATCGATAGGACAAAACGATAAGGAGGATAACATGAAGATTTTGGATGCCCTAAATGAACAGGCGAATTTTGAACTCGAATCGGCATATATTTACCGGACGATGTCCGCTTATTTAGCAGAAGAAGATATGGCAGGCATGAAGCATTTCATGGATATGCAGGCGAAAGAAGAAGTGGAACATGCAGATAAGATGATTGGCTTTCTTCAAGAGGTCGGTTATCCCGTTCACTATCGTCCGCTCGATCCGGGAGAGGGAAAATTCAAGAGCCTGTTAGACGTTTTCCAAAAGGCGCTGGCGCATGAGCAGGTGGTGACGAAGAACATCTATAAGCTCATCGACTTGGCGCAAAAAGAAGACCACAAGCCGGCGGAAATTTTCCTGCACTGGTATGTTAAAGAGCAGGTGGAGGAAGAAGCCACGTTCCAGTCGCTGGTCAAGCAGTTGGATCGTGCCGGCACGAACTGGGGCGCTCTGTATCAAATCGATCATTATTTGAGTCAGCGTTAATTGCTTCGAAAAGGAATAACGAAAACCGACACACGGACAAAGACAACAGGTCTTTGTCCGTGTGTTTTCATTTCGGAGGAAACGATTGCCCTTTTCCTTTACTTTTTGACGAAAATCCTTTATTATAGTAGTAGTTTCCTTCATATGATAGATGTGGGAGAGTTGGGAAACCGTCTCTTTTTTAGCAGAGACGATGAAGAGAAAAGGAAAATAGGAGGCTTCTATGCATCACATGACACAGGCAAACCTGCGATCCGCATTCGGTGGCGAATCCATGGCGCGCAATCGTTACAATATTTGGGGCCAGGTGGCAGAAAAAGAAGGCTTTCCGAATGTGAAACGCTTATTTGACGCAACAGCGGAAGCGGAGAAAATTCACGCTGGCTTGCACTACAAAGCGATGAAGGATATTGGTGGAGATTTTGACGTCGCAACGCGCGGCGGTTTCGGCATCGGTACGACAGAGGAAAACCTTCAGGGCGCCATCGATGGCGAAACCTTTGAGTTTACCGAAATGTATCCGGCCTATATTAAGGTAGCCGAAATGCAGGAAGAGCAAGGGGCGGTTCGCGCGATGCGTTTTGCCATTGAGGCGGAAAAAGTACATGCCGAGATGTTCGGTCAGGCGAAGGATGCGGTTGCACAGGGTAAAGACCTTGAGGTCAATGATGCGGTCTATCTCTGCCCGGTTTGCGGTTTTGTTGCACTCTCTAAGGAAGAGAACTGCCCGATTTGCGGTTGTGCCGCAACGAAGTTTATCGCCTACTGAGACCTACTGAGAACGGAATTTATAATCCGGTTGTTGTGATCGTGTTGTATTGAAGAGTGGAGAAGTCCATGGTCGAAGAAAAAGTAGTATTGGATAACGATATCGGGCTTATGGGACGCCCTGCCGCCAATTTCATTCAGACGGCAAAGAAATTCCTTGCAGACGTTTATTTGGAACGCGATCATAAAGTGTTTAACGGGAAATCCATTATGAGTGTGCTCAGTATGGGCGCCGGAAAAGGCGCGAAGTTCACCTTGCGCACGGATGGACCGGATGAGAAAGAGGCGCTTGAAGCGCTGCTGACGTATTTGAAGCACGATATTACGCTTTATTGACGGTCTTTCTTATGCTTTTGCCGAAGAGAATAAACCATGACCATGGAGAAGCGTGTATCGTATAAATAACACGTGTATCGTATAAATAACAGGAGAAGGCTGTTGCTGTATTTCCTACAGTGACAGCTTTTTTTCTTATCCTTTTTTCCTTGAGACAGAGCAAATTTGCCTCGGAAAAGAGCGAATGCGGGTAAAGAGGAAAGAGGAGAAAAGCCAATATGAGCGCTGTCGGTATGCAGGGCTTGTGCTAAAATAAGACGATAGAGAGGGGGTATCATGAACTATTTTCGAAATCTTCGCGAATTGCTGGTGACTTTTTCGGTTACCGACGTCATAGACATTCTTGTCATTGCCGTCATCGTCTATTATCTGATCTTGCTGGTTCGTGAGACCCGCGCTGAGCAGCTCATTAAAGGGTTTATTGTCATTCTGGTTTTTGCGCAGATCAGTGACGGCCTGAAATTGTATACCGTCAACTGGCTGCTGTCCAATATTCTTACCGCGGGATTTCTGTTGACCGTTGTTGTTTTTCAACCGGAAATTCGCCGTGCCTTTGAACGTTTGGGGCGATCTCAAGGGTGGTTGAGCAATTTGATGAACAGCGGTGGCGAACGCGTGCGAAGTGCCGGACGCGTGGAAGAAATCGTCCGTGCTGCAACTTCGCTTTCCCGGCAAAAGATTGGCGCACTCATCGTCTTAGAGGGCGGAACGGGATTGAAGGAGATTGCCGAGTCGGGAACAGAAGTGGATGCGTTGGTTACGGCGGAATTGCTGATCAACATTTTCATTCCGAACACTCCACTGCATGATGGCGCAGTGGTGATTCGTGCTGATCGCGTGTTGGCAGCGGGCGCTTTTTTACCGTTAACACAGAACCGTAATCTGGATAAAGAACTCGGTACGCGTCATCGCGCGGCATTAGGTATTTCCGAACGTTCAGATGCTTTGGTTGTGGTGGTTTCTGAGGAAACGGGCATGATTTCTCTTTGTTCCAACGGTCAAATTTCGCGTCATGTGGATGAGTCCACGCTGCGTGAGAATCTGACGGCATTTTATGAGAACGGGTCGACGACACAGCGCGCATCCGGACTCGGTCGATTGTTTACCTTTATCAACGCGAGAAGAGAAGAGAAGAAGGAAAAAAATGAGACGAACGAGGAAACCGGTTCCGATTTGCCGAACGCTTCGCCCGGAAAAGGGGAGAAGACAATACGAATTTCTTCGATGACGACAAATAAAGAAAAGGAGAAAGGAGGTCAAGATGAAACTGCTTAAACACAATTGGCAATGGAAGTTGACCTCGCTCATCATCGGCATTCTCATGTGGAGTTACATTACGGCGGGGGTGAACCCGACGCAATCGGCTACGCTATCGGACATTCCGATTCGTATCATCAACCAGGATACCCTGGAGGAAAAAGAACTGAAAATTACGGAGATGGAGTTTGAGCAGACCTCTCTGCGTATTTTAGGAAAGCGTAACGATCTGGGGAGTCTTGATCGCAATTTTGTGGTCGCTTCGATAGATGCGGGAACTTTAAAAGAAGGAACGCAGGCCGTGCCGATTCGCTTCTCGGTTCCGGCGAATGTGGTGATCAATGAGACCGCAAATTCTCGAGTCCAGGTGCAAGTCGAGAAAGTGATTACAAAAAGTCGGACGGTGAATATCAAAGAAACCGGAACACTTGCCGATAACTATGTGCTGCGCGGCCTTGCCGCTACGCCGCAGAGCATTGAAGTGACCGGTCCACGCTCTGCTGTGGAGCGTGTGGCGAAGGTGAATGTCGTTATCAATCTGAACGGGCTTACTGCTGATACGTCAGCAAACTTGCAGGTGCACCCGGTGGATGAAAACGGCAATGCCGTGGAAGGCGTCACACTCTCTCTTTCATCGGTGAATGTCAGCGCAACGATTTCTAAACAGAAAGAAGTGCCCGTTCAATTGCAATTGGGTACGCCGAAGGGTCAGGAACCGAAGGTTCGTGTACGCCAATCTGCGGTTACGCCGAACACCGTGCTGGTGATGGGAAAAACAGCAGATATTGATAAATTGACGTCCATTCCGACGCAACCGTTAGCATTGGAAAAAGTGACCAAAGACGGCCTTTTTCCGGTGACGCTTCGCTTTCCGGACGGTATCACCCCGGTAAACGACAAACTGGAATATAAAGCACAGATCACCCTGGATGTGCGGGAAGAGCGCTCTTTTTCCGTGAATGTTGATCGCATTCAATCTAAAAATGGCGGATCGCTGAAAGCACGACCCGCCGGGGATGTGAAGACGATCACCTTGCGCCTTGAGGGCTATAAGAATGATCTCGATGCACTGCATGATTCGGATATGGTGATTACCGCCAATCTTACTGGAGCAGGAACGGGTTTACAGACTTTGCCGTTAGAGGTGAACTTGCCAAAAGATGTTGTGCTGAAAGAAATTAAACCGGCCCAGCTGTTGATGAATGTGGAATGAGGAGAGACGGCGTCAAATCGTTACAGAATTTTGAGCGAACCGGCGAATACCTCGCTGTCGACGTATAAGGTGGATGTCGCCTCCCTATTTTCCTTCTGTTCCTGCATAGAATAATAATGTTTGCCGTTAACAATAACGTGCCAATCGGCGGGAACTTGCAGGACGAGCTCACCAAACTGCACGCTCGCATTGATGCGGACATTGTTGTCCAGAGGAAGAACATTTTTCAGGTCGATGGTCACCGAAGAAAAAACAACCTCGACATCACCGCCGGAAAACGAATCCGAACGAAATACGCGATGTGCATCGGAGAAAAGGAAGCGATCGTTAAGCATATCGCGTTCTTCATAGCCGAAACTCGCTTTTCCTCGGACGTCATCATCCGAGAAGGTATTTTCGGTGTGGACCGCCTTTTTCTGCGCGAAATGGTTGAGAATAAGACGAAGACCAAGAAGAACCAGGCCGATGCCGATCAGAATGAGTAGAATACTTCCTCGGAACAGATGCAAATGATAGGCTTGCAGGAGTGTACCGAGTATGATCAAAAATAGGGGAAAGCTACGCTGATGCTTATTGGTCAGCAGACGCAGGATTCCGTAAACGATGAGGAGAATCGGCCAGTAGAGTCCGAACAGCGCAAAAAAATTTTCACCAAGCAGTTGGGTCAAGACCATAAGTCCGCCGATACTGAACAATAAAATACCGACAATCATAATTGTCCTTTCTACGTGATGTTTCCTGAAGGAGACAAGAAACGCCTTACCACGATGTGCGATGAACATTTGCGTATTAGAATAGAGATTGGATTTGTCGGCAATGTGAAGGCATAAGAGATGTGACGCTAAAGATCGACAGGAAACGGGGAAAGCCCCGGGGGCGAGCGATAGCCGCCATGAGAGTACAGGAGGAAAGTATGTCCCAAATTAACGTACGATTTGCACCGAGCCCCACCGGCTATCTACATATCGGAGGGCTTCGCACCGCTTTGTTCAATTACCTTTACGCTCGCCATCACGGCGGCCGTTTTATTCTTCGTATCGAGGATACCGACCGCACGCGCTTCGTTCCCGATGCGTTGGAAAATTTATTGCGGGTGTTGCGCTGGGCGGGGCTGGACAATGACGAAGGTCCATTCCTTGACGGTGACCATATTTCCGAAAAAGGAGAACACGGTCCTTATATTCAATCGCATCGTCATGATCAGGGACTGTACCGTCGCTATGCGGAGCAACTGATCGCACAGGGACAGGCCTATTACTGTTTCTGCTCCAAAGAGCGTTTGGATGCGGTTCGTGACGCCATGAAGGAAAAAGGGGAAACACCGCGCTACGACGGACATTGCCGCGACCTTTCCCCGGAAGAAGTACAAAAGCACCTGGACGCGGGCGAAGAATACGTCATTCGTATGAAACTTCCGCGCAATCGGGACATCACTTTTCATGATGCCATCAAGGGGGACATCACCTTCAATACGGATGAATTGGATGATCAGGTGCTGATCAAATCCGATGGCTATCCAACCTATCATTTCGCGGTGGTATTGGATGACCATTTGATGGGGGTGACGCACATTGTTCGCGGAGAAGAATGGATTTCCTCCACGCCGAAGCATGTTCTGTTGTATCAGAATTTCGGATGGGAAGAACCAACATATGTGCATTTGCCGACGGTGCTTGGGGAAGACCACAAGAAACTCTCCAAACGAAACGGTGATGCGGCAGTCGAACAGTATATTGCAAAGGGGTATCTGCCGGAGGCGCTCATTAATTACATTGCGCTGTTGGGATGGTCGCCGAAAGGCAACGAGGAAATTCTTTCCCGTGAGGAACTCATTCAGGAATTCGACTTTGACCGCATTTCATCAACAGGTGGCATTTTCGACGTGAAAAAGCTCAACTGGATGAATAGTGAGTACATCAAGGCCATGCCTGTGGAAGAGGTGGTAGAGGCTATGCGGCCTTTCCTGGAAGAAGCGGGATTTATCGATGAGAACACGGACGCGGAAAAGCTGCGTCGGGTTGCGGCGTTGTATCAGAACCGCGTGGACTATTTCGAGCAATTTCCGGATCTGACAAAGCATCTCTTTGTGACGGCGGAGGATTTGGTTTACGAAGAGGAGGCGAAAGCCGTTCTTTCGACTCCGGAGGCGCAGAATCTGGTTACTCGTTTTGCGGAGAAGGTGCGCGCGCAATCGAGCATGACGGAAGAATTTGCGAACAGCGTGGTCAAGGCCATCCAAACCGAGACCGGAATCAAGGGGAAAAACCTGTGGTTTCCGATTCGTGCGGCGGTCGTTGGCGCCACCTCCGGACCGGATTTTGGCCAAACGCTTCTCATTTTAGGGCGTGATGAAGTGCTTGCGCGTCTGGAACGGACGCTTGCAGGAAAGGAAAACGCATGAAAATTTACAATACGCTGACGAGACGAAAAGAGGAATTCGTTCCTCTGGAAAAGGGCAAGGTGCGCATGTATGTCTGCGGGCCGACCGTCTATGATTTTATTCATATCGGAAACGCCCGACCGCTCGTTGTTTTTGATACCTTACATCGATTTTTGCGCTGGCAAGGCTTTGACGTCCGTTATGTGGTCAATTTTACGGACATCGACGACAAGATCATCAATCGGGCAAATGATGAAGGCGTGCCTTTTACGGACATTACCGCCAAATATATCGCCGCCTTTATGGATCAGGCGAAGCAACTCAATTTACTCGAGGAAGAAACCATTCATCCGCGTGCTACGGAGATGATAGAAGCCATCATTGCCTTTGTGCAGGGGCTCATCGACAAGGGAGCCGCTTATGATGCCGAGGATGCCGTATATTTCGATGTTTCCAAAGCCAAAGATTATGGTAAACTTTCCGGCAAAAAAATTGAGGACCTTGTGGCCGGGGCGCGTATTCGTGTGAATGAAGCCAAGCGGGATCCGTTGGATTTTGCTTTGTGGAAAAAACAGAAAGACAGCAATGAACCGGCATGGTCCAGCCCCTGGGGACCGGGACGTCCGGGCTGGCATATCGAGTGCTCCACGATGTCCAAGACGTTATTGGGCGAAACCATCGACATTCATGCCGGCGGTAGCGATCTGGAATTTCCGCATCATGAAAATGAAATTGCACAAACCGAAACGCTGACGGATCATCCTTTTGCACGTTATTGGATGCACAATGAGATGATTACCGTATCCGCTGCGGACGGGGCGCATGAAAAAATGTCCAAATCCAAGGGAAACTTTTTCATGCTTAAGGATATTGCCGAAACCTATGACCTCATTTTGGTGCGACTGTGGTTGCTTTCGGCACATTACCGCTCGCCCATCAACTTTTCGCGTGAAGTCATGGAAGCCACGAAAAACGGCTATGAGCGCCTGATGAACGGGAAACACAATTTAGAGCGGCTGCTTGCTCACAATGTGGAAGCAGAGCTGACAGAAGCGGAGCGAAAGCTCCTCGCAGCGGTAATTGAAGAAGAAGATGCCTTTACGAATGCCTTGGCGGATGATCTCAACACGGCGGATGCGCTAACTGCCATTTACGAGATTGTCCGGATGGCGAACAGTACGCTGAATGAAAAAAGCGCGAAGGGGACGGTGGAAAGAGTCTACCGGAAGTTGCTTGAACTATTGGACGTGCTCGGCATTGCGGATCACAGCGCAAATGATGCCTTGGACGAAGAGGTGGAACGAAAGATCGCTGAACGGGAAGAAGCGCGAAAGGCAAAAGACTTTGCCAGAGCGGATGCGATTCGCGATGAACTTGCCGCAAAAGGCATTTTATTGAAGGATACACGTACGGGCGTGACATGGACGAGGGAATAGAGGAACTATGAGCGATTATATTTTTGGCCGCAATGCGGTATTGGAACATTTAAAAAGCGGCAATGAGGCTGAAAAGCTGTACGTCCAGAAGGGAAAACTGCAGGGCGTTGTACATCGCATCATTGCCATGGCCAAGGACGCCAAACTTCCGGTTATTGAAGTGGATCAGAACAAACTGGATCGCATGACGGAAGGCGGCAATCACCAGGGGGTTGCGCTTCTGGCAACAGATTTTGCTTATGCGGATGTGGAGGAGATTTTACAGTCGGCTAAGGATGCGGGCCATGCGCCCTTTGTAATCCTGCTGGATGAACTGACCGATCCGCATAATGTGGGCGCCATCATCCGCAGTGCCGCCTGTTTCGGAGCGGACGGGGTGCTTTTGCCGAAGCGCCGTGCGGCGACGGTGACGTCCATCGTGCAGAAAGTCGCTTCCGGTGCGACCAACTATGTGAAGATTGCCAAGATCAATAACGTGAATCAAACCATTGAGGAACTCAAAAAGGCGAACCTTTGGGTATACGGTGCGGCGGCGGAAGCCAAGCAGACAATATGGCAAACCGATTTTTCCGGCGGCGTGTGTTTGGTGATCGGCAACGAAGGAAAGGGGCTCAGCGAATTGACGCGCAAAAAATGCGATGTGCTGGTATCCATTCCAATGGTCGGCCCCATGGACAGTTTGAACGCTTCCTGTGCAGCAACGGTGCTCATGGCGGAAGTGCTGCGCGGTCGTGCGCAGGACAGTTCGCAGGGTGAGCGGGCATGAGTGCGTTGCTGACGGCGGATCCTCTGGTGGAGGAGCGCCCGTTTACGATCCCATTTCATGATCCGGTGCACATCCGTCTGGCGATTCATGCTCGTGGTGAAGCTTGCACGACGCCGGATGCCTATTATTTGGTACTCATCGGCTTATTTAAGTTGCTCCGTGATCTTTCCGTACTATCGTTTCGTCACAGCCTCGAAAAGGACGGATTGGTGTTTTCGCTTTCCGTGCGCGAAAGTCGTAGTGTGGTGCGAAGCTATTTGTCGGAAACGAAAAAATTTCACGTTCTCGGCGACGCCTGGGATCTTGTGCTGATTGACGGTGCGCGAGTATCAACGGTGGCGGGGGATGGGCACCTGACGCCTCCTCTTTCGAAGGAAATGCTGAGTGCGTTGGCCTCAGCGCATCGTGGCATGGGTTCACGTCCGCTGCGCTTTTCCCGCTATTTTCTATCGTCCGCCTTGTTACCGTATACGCGTCGTCATACCTATGGCTGTGCACATATGGACGCCGAGGACAGTCGCGGAAAGGTAAACTTTTATCATGTGATCCAGGGGCTGGAATTGCTGCAGCGCAGCTTTTCGAGCCTTGACTTTTCCAACATTTCCTCTGCCCATGAACTGCATATTGTCGCCGATCCGCTGGCAAAAGCGCTACAACAAATCGGCCGGACACCCGACTTTTTTGCGGAAACGCTGTTTCCTGCGCTGCTTTTAGCTTGTCTTTATGAACAGAAGTTTCCGCTTTCCGCCATGGAAGAGGCCCTCACGCGGTTGTTACCGGTATCGGCGGATAGTGCGCATGGTCGTCGTCTGTTATTCTTGCGGGATCTTCTTGCTTCGCAACCGGATGCTCTTTCCGACCCGGATGCGTTTAGTCTCTTTTTGCTGGCACGAATAGACGATGAAAGCACAAAACGGGAGATAAGCGAGGAGCAGTATCGCGAAGTGCAGCAGTTGGCTGATTTAGCCTATCGCGAACAGGGCGTTGATGCCGACCAGCTTAATGCTCTGTTCTTCGTCAATCATCTGGTTACTGAAGGCGTTCAGGCGGCAATCGTACTCTTTTCCATATTGTCATTTATGCAGGAAGAAGAACAGGCCTGACGGTACGGCGAATTCGTGGTCTGCTCACAATAAAAATCCTCCTCCATGAGGACATGGAGGAGGATCATTTTTTACATGAGCGTTTCTACTGACGGTCATCTTCCTCGGCAAAGCGTCTTACGATCTCAATGATGAGCTTGACCGCTTTTTCCATCCATCCGACGACGGCAAACTCATACGGACCATGGAAATTCATACCGCCGACGAAGAGATTGGGTGTAGGCAGCCCCATAAACGACAGTTGCGCGCCGTCGGTTCCGCCGCGGGTCACCTCCACTTTTGCCGGAATGTCCAAGGCGTCCATAGAAGCAAGGGCAATATCGACCAGTTCCGGATGCGCATCAATCACTTCGCGCATATTGTAATAGGAATCTTCGATCGTTAACACAATGCGTTCGCCGTAACGCTCGTTCAAATAAGAAACGATTTGACGCAACAGTTCTTTTTTCTCTTCAAACTTCGTTTTATCATGATCACGAATAATGTATTCCATTTCCGCATGAGCCAAATTGCCATTCAGTGCCTCCAGCATGAAAAATCCGTCGCGACCCTCTGTGTGTTCCGGACGCATGTGGGCAGGCAGCATGGCATTCAATTCCATCGCCACCAGCAACGCATTGATCATGATGTCTTTTGCCGACCCGGGATGGATACTTTCGCCGTCAATCACAATCTTTGCGGAGGCCGCATTGAAGGTTTCCGCACTGAATTCGCCGAGCACACCGCCGTCCATGGTATAGGCGACATCCGCCCCGAAGGCTTGGACATCAAAGTGATGCGGGCCTCGACCAATTTCTTCATCCGGGGTAAATCCGATGCGAATTTTGCCATGCGGAATTTCCGGATGGGCAAGAAGATATTCCATGGCACAAAGAATTTCGGCAATACCCGCCTTATCATCCGCACCAAGAAGGGTGGAGCCGTCCGTAACGAGTAGTTCTTCTCCCGCCAGCGAAGGCAGAAGCGGACAGATCTCTTTTGTCAGTGTACGGCCATTCCCAAGCGGGATTGGGTTGCCATCCGCTTTTACGATGCGCGTATTCTTTGCACCGCCGCGGAAATCCGGCGCGGTGTCCATGTGGGAAAGAAAGCCGATCGTCGGCACGCTGTTCTCCCGTTCCGCCGGCAATGTGGACGGCAAGGTGCCGAAGAGATATCCGTTCTCGTCCAGTGTGACCTCTGTGAGCCCCATGTCTTCCATTTCCTGTTTCAGCATCCGCGCCAACACCCATTGTCCTTCCGTGCTGGGACAACTTTCCGAGTTCGCATCCGATTGGGTATCCAACGCCGCATAACGCTTTAGTTTTTCGACCACTGGTTCCATCTTATTCTCCTCTTTTTCCAAAATTGTTTTCACCCGTTTTTTTCCAACCCGCTTTCACTCGTCTATTTTTAAACTGTTCTCATTCGTTTTTTCAAACCGCTTTCACTTGTTTTTATTTAGACCGTTTCACTCGTTTTTTTCCAAATTGTTTTTACACGTTCTGGGTCTGCTGAAAAGGCCTTTTTTACATAGGAACAAACGGGACGAACCCGAATCTCCTGTTGCTTAGCCTCATCAATGAGCGCTTCCACAAGTTTTCTCGCTAATCCTTGGCCCCCATAAGCTTCGTCTACAACGGTATGCTCCGCAATCCAATCCCCATTGTCTTCGACATCGTAAGACAGGTAGCCGATTTCTTTTTCTCCATCGTAAAGAACGAAACGATGGTCATTTTCTTTTTTCCGTATTTCCATGCTTCACCTTACCTTTCTGTCGGCTTGGTTATACCCAATAAGATCCGGTTTGTGCAAGGCGCTCGGTGGTGAGGAGAGGGGGCCTGTTAATGGACAGATTATAGTCATAGCCAGGATGTGTGGGCCTGTTAAAGGACAGATTATAGCTTTTGATAGGGTTCGCATCCCTGGCAGACAGAAAACTTTGGTTACTGCCAGGGTGCTCCACCCCTGACAAATGATATATTTCGGCTTTCATCAGGGCTTGCCATCCCTGGTAAACGACAGATTTTCGCTTTAGCCAGGGGATGTCGTCCCTGGTAAACTATAGATTTTCGCTTTAGCCAGGGGATGTCGTCCCTGGTAAACGACAGATTTTCGCTTTACTCAGGGCTTGTCGTCCCTGGTAAACGACGGATTTTCGCTTTAGCCAGGGGATGTCGTCCCTGGCAAACAGCAAATTTCGTCCTCCGCCAGGGTCAGTGCTCATGATAAACGGCAAATTTTGGCTTTTGTCAGGGTTTGCGTCCCTGGCAAACAGCAAATTTCAACCTCTGTCGGGGTTAGTGCCCCTGGTATACAGCAAACTTTGGTCACCGCCAGGGTGTGCCGCCCCTGGCAAATGATAGATTTTAGCTTCAACCAGGGTTGATCGTCCCTGACAAACGACAGATTTCGGCTTCCGTCAGGGTTTGCTGACCCTGACAAACGACAGATTTCGGCTTCCGTCAGGGTTTGCTGACCCTGACAAACGACAGATTTCGGCTTCCGTCAGGGTCAGCAAATCCTGGCAAACAGCAAATTTCGCCTTCCGCCAGGGCTGTCGCCCCTGACAAACAGCAAATTTCGACCTTTATCAGGGTTCGTCGATCCTGGCAACCGATAGACTTTGCCCGTAGTCAGGACACGCCGCGCCTTCGCACACATTTTGCATCCTATCCTTGACAGTTATTAACTGTGCATATACAATATAAACACACAACGTTGTAGGAGGAAAAAGTGAATATTCAGATCAAGAATGCAAGTAATGAACCAATTTACCTGCAGATCAAAAAGCAAATAAAAGACGCCATTATCAGTGGAGAGTTGGAGGAAGATGCGCAGCTTCCTTCTATTCGCTTTCTGGCGAAGGAGCTTCGCGTGAGCGTCATTACGACTAAGCGAGCCTATGATGAACTGGAACGGGAGGGGTTTATGCACTCGGTACAGGGAAAAGGCAGTTTTGTCGCAGCGCAAAATCGGGCGTTGATGAAAGAAAAATTGTTGCGAAAAATGGAAGCTTGTTTTGAGGAAGCATTGCACTATGCGGATCTTGCCGATGTTTCCCGAGAGGAAGTCCATGAATTGTTGCGCTTAGTGGAGGAAGACCATGACGGAAGCGATTTGTCTTCAGAACGTGGAAAAGAAATTTGAAGGATTTCATTTTGGACCGATCACCTTTTCCGTACCTAAAGGATGTATCGTCGGTTATATTGGGGAAAACGGTGCGGGGAAGAGCACAACGATCAAATTGTTATTGGGGATGATCCGTCCGGATGCCGGGGAAATCCGTCTTTTGGGCCGAGAAACGGCGCAGATGCGAGAGGAAGATAAACAGAAGATCGGCTGTGTCTTTGATGATCTCTATCTTCCCGGCGAAATGACGTTAAAAAATGCGGAAGTTTTTCATCGTGCCCTGTATGGGAAGGGGTGGGAAAAAGATACGTTTTATGCGCTGGTTAAGCGGTTTCATCTGCCGGAGAATCGTACCATTCGCCAATATTCGCGCGGTATGCGTATGCAGCTCGGCATGGCGCTTGCACTTTCCCACGGGGCGGAACTGCTTCTCTTGGACGAGGCGACGAGTGGTTTGGATCCGGTGATTCGCGATGATGTCCTGGATCTATTATTGGACTTTATCCAACAGGACGACCATACGGTGCTCATTTCCTCGCACATTCTTTCGGATATTGAAAAAGTGGCGGATTACATTGCCTTCATTCACGAGGGAAAATTGTTGTTCCTGGAAGCAAAGGATGATCTGGAGGAGCGTTACGGCGTCGTAACGGTGAGCATAGATCAATTGGCTGGCCTTGATCCGGCGGCCATTGTGGGCAAGCGCGTACATGCCTTCGGTGCAGATGTGTTGATCAAGAGACAAATGGTGCCAAAGGATATGGATGTGGAAAAAGCAAGTATTGAGGACATTATGGTGTACTGGATTAAGGGGGCGAGGTCATGAAGGCGTTGCTATATAAAGATTTTCTCACGGTAAAAAGAGGGCTGCTTCTCGTATCCTTTCTTGTCGCTATCATTGGTGCCTATTCGTTCATCGAGAAGAAACTGTTGGTGTTTCCCATGGTCTTTGTGCTCCTTCCCATGATTCTCATCGGCATGCTCTTCGGCAACGACCGCCTAAATAAAATGGACGCCTATCTGGTCCCTACGCCGATTTCTCGAAAAATAGTCGTATTCAGCCGTTATGCATTCGTCTGGATCATTGCCGGCATTGGTGCCCTTGTATCGATTGTTCTCGCGTTCTTTGCGCCGGAGCAGATGTTGTCGTTGCCGTGGCATTTAATCGTATCGGCACTGCTTTTCCTAATCACGGTTATTACGGCGATTCAACTGCCCCTGATGTATCGCTTTGATGAGGACAAAGCGCGCATTGTCTTTGTGATCCTCTATTTTCTGCTCTTCGCTTTCTTTTCCTGGGCAGGCCCGAAAATCAAACCTTTTGCGTTATCGGAACGTCTGGCATCCGTTCCCATCACTTGGATCAGCCTGGGACTCTTTTTGTTGACCCTGCTATGCAATGCGCTTTCTTTCGGCCTCTCTTATCGGATTTACGATCATCAAGAATTTTAACGATTCCGTGTAGGAAAATCGCAATGAGCAGGCGGATTGCCCCCGAACAAAAAGAAAAACAAAATTCGCACTCTGAATCAATGAAAAAACAGGAGAAACGAATGAGCGCTCAACAGAACATTATTGCCTATTTGAAAGAACGTTATGATCCGCTTACCATAGCCGTATACGGGTCCTATGCAGAGGGAACAAATGATCAACACAGTGATTATGACTGCCTGTTGATTGTCAAAAGCAAAGATAGGCCGCACGATGATACGGTCGTCGACGGCGTGCTACTGGATTGCTTTCTCTACAGTGAACAAGAGGTCAGGCAAGAAAATGTCGAGACTTTTGTGCCGTTATATGAGGCGAAGTTGGTCTATGACACTGGTATTGGACAAGCACTTCAGTCCAAGGTTCGAAACTATGTACAATCCCATACCGCACATCGTCCTGAAGAAAAGCACTTTCTTGTTTCTTGGATCAAGAAAACCATGAAGCGAATGGAAAAGTCGGATGAGGAAGGTTACTTTCGAGCCATTGCGTTTCTTGCCGAGAGCATGGAAGACTATTGTTTTCTGCGCGATCGGTTCTATTTCGGCAGCAAAAAGACAATTCGTTATCTCCAAGAAGAGGATGAACAGGGGTTTCTTCTTTTTCGGAAAGCCATTACGATTCGCTCGAATGAAGCCATTAGGGGATGGGCAAAATACATTTTGAATGTATAAAAAAAGATGAGAAGGAGTCATCGTGCGGATGATGGGCAAGTAGAAAAGCTTGCACCTTTCCCTTTAATCATGGCGTTACGGTGAGCCACCTTCATCACAGCACATGGTCCTCCTTAACCATCATGCTATCGCGGATCCCTTATATCGTGGCATTATCACGGAGGGACGATAAATCATGGACGAGGTGTTGACAAGCTTGCTCTTCTTGACTAAAATAACCATGCTACGCAAATGACGCTATGGACGCAAGCGCTGTCTTAGCTCAGCAGGTAGAGCGCAGCCATGGTAAGGCTGAGGTCACCGGTTCAATCCCGGTAGACAGCTTTCTATGCACGCAAGCCCTTGCGTGCAGTGACTACCCTTAGCTCAGTTGGTAGAGCACCTGACTCTTAATCAGGGTGTCCAGGGTTCGAGTCCCTGAGGGTGGATAATGAAGAGAACCGCTTGAAATCAATGGTTTCAGGCGGTTTTTGCTTTATATCATTCGTCGCATTTTCAGATGAAGCAGGTCGAAGTGGATTTTTTATGACACCAAGAAAAAGAAAAGAATAATCCGAGATGCCATGACCGGAATCTATCGATGAAGTGGATGAAGAATTCACACATAGCTACAACAAAATGAGTCGACCTGTTGTATTGCAGTTACTGGAAAAATATTTGGACAAAAAATTTTTATCTTTTGAAATCGCCAAGAAGCAGATAAATATTTAGAAGAAGTATAGGTGTAAAACGTTGACTTCTGAGGACGCCAAAGTGGAAGCCGATTTTCGAGCCGGATGCGTCGACAATGGGGCTTGTCGGGGATGCGGTCATTAAGATCAATCAAGCGATTCCTGGACACTTCGACAAGGACAATGTGCAGGAATTGACGGGGATAAGGGGGAACAATAATGCATGACATTGTTATGGAATTAATGCAAGAGCTTTCGGAAGAGATTGAAAGAAAAAGTAAAAGTAGAAGTTCTTCCGGACGGAAAAATGTATTTCAATATTGCCGACCGCTACGACCATACCTTTCAGGACAGCGATGCGCTAGAGCCCACTTACGATGTGGACGAACGCATAAGGAACCGGAACTTGGATATAAACCGTCGATCTTGGAACAGATCTGGGTCTTCAAGGACGAGGAACAAAAGGAACCAAAGAAAAGCAAGACACAGGAACAGGAAAGGTAAACAGCGGTGCGGCCTTCGGGTCTCACCGTATTATTTTGTGGTCTTAAAACTCGCAGATAGTATGTCTAATTTGATTGCGACACTCATTTCTCGCAGGTATAATAGGAGCAGAGAGACGAGGAGGCATTATGGCTGTTTCATACGCAAAATACAGAAAGCTTCTGAAAGAAATAGATATGAGCGCATCCCGATTAGGCCGTAAGGCCGATATTGCGCCAAATACGATGACGCGCTTGCAGAAGGACGAAGTGGTTTCGTTGGACGTACTGGGAAGGCTCTGCAAGGTATTGAACTGCAACTTTGGGGATCTGGTGGACTACGTGCCGGATAAGGAGTGAAGCATCACAGATGACATCTCGTATTGATATTAACGAACAACAGATTTACGAAATGCATCCGGATTTGCTGCGGGTTTTATTAAAAGATCGCACGACTGATCGGACAATCATCTGGGGCACAGATAATTATCTTTCTTATGGCCAGGAATACGGTGAGCGTTACCCCATGCATATCGATCAGATCACAGGCGCTCATGCCGGCATTATTCGCCCCCGAGTAGAGAAAAGCCACGAGAAAAAAGGTGCAAGAACGAAAGAAATGGCCGAAGTCTTTACGCCATCTTGGATTTGTAATGCACAGAACAATCTGGTTGATCAGGCATGGTTTGGACGAGCAAATGTGTTCAACCGGGAACTTGAACATGGCTGGGAAACCGTGCAGGACAAGATCGTGTTCCCTGAGGATGACCGAAAAAAGACTTGGCAGGCGTATGTCGACGAAAGGCGTCTTGAGATTACTTGTGGCGAAGCGCCCTATCTCGTCAGTCGTTATGACACTGTGAGTGGTGAAGCCATTGCAATCGGCAATCGGATTGGCCTCTTAGATCGAAAGTTGCGAATCGTCAAAGAAAACACGAGTACGGAAAAAGATTGGATGAAGTGGGCTAAAAGAGCGATTCAGGCAACGTATGGCTTTGAATATCAGGGAGACAGCCTTCTTTTAGCACGAGAGAATGTTCTGTTCACTTACTGCGACTATATGGAAGATGCCCTCTGTCGTGCTCCCTCCGTTCATGAGCTGATGAGAATTGCGACGATCATTTCATGGAACCTTTGGCAGATGGACGGCCTGACATTGACCATACCTTACCAGGTACCCGATGAACCGCATCAGCAACTGACCATATTCGATCAGCTGAATGGTTTTCCAGAAAAGCCCAAAGCAAATTGCCGAATCAAAGATTGGCGTTCAAAAACCATCCTTGAATTCAGTGAGTTAATGGAAAAGGATAAGGCATGATAGAGAATATCGAAATTCTTGATAATCTGATCGTCGGAAGAGTAGCGCCTCATATCTACGCTTTCTCAACGAATACGGTTCCAAACTATCTAAAAGTGGGCGATACCTATCGCCCTGTTTCCACACGCCTTCATGAATGGAGACAGTATTTCCCTGACCTGACCAAGGATTTCGACGGAGAGGCCAGTGTCAGCGAGGACGTCTATTTTCGCGATTTTGCAGTGCATCAGTTTCTTGAACAGGACTTGAAAAAGGTGCGGCTTCTTCCAACAGACTTAAGTGGCGAAGTTTACTACAGCAAAGAATTCTTCAAGGAAACGAAGCCGGACGACGTCCAACAAGCGATCGATGACATTAAAGAGTCTTATGAGAACAACGACGGCAAATATGCGTTCTATGATGCCTCACGTCGCTTGCCGGAAGAGTATCACTATGTTCGCGGGCCTGTTTGGCCGTTAAGACCGAATCAGCAAGCAGCTGTAGAGGCGTTTCGTAACGCGATCAACGCTGGCCGCCGAAATCTCCTGATGTATGCCGTGATGCGGTTCGGGAAGACTTTTACCTCCCTGTGCTGTGCCGTAGAAATGGACGCACGTCTTGTGTTGGTCGTCTCTGCCAAGGCAGATGTGGCCGAGGAATGGAAAAAGACGGTAGAGACAGCGGGCAATTTTAAGGATTATGAATTTTTCGACAGCAGTTCTCTCAGCAGAGATGAGCACATTCTGGCAAAAACGCTGAGCGAAGGAAAACGGGGCGTCATCTTTCTTACTTTGCAGGATTTGCAAGGCGAGCAGGTCAAAGAAAAACACAAAGAGATATTCGAGCACAACCTGGATATGGTAATCGTTGATGAGACCCATTTCGGAGCGCGTGCCGCATCGTATGGCAAGATATTGAGCAACATTGACCCGGATCTCAATAAGGATGTAGATGATGATTCCGTCAGCCTTGATGATGCGGATGTCGTGCTCAAGCAGCTTCATGCAAATGTGCAGCTCCACCTTTCTGGAACGCCCTACAGGATTCTCATGGGCAGTGAGTTTGAGCCGGAGGACATCATCGCGTTCGTGCAGTTCACCGATATTGTGCGGGAACAAAAGGACTGGGATGAAAAGCATCTTGCTGATGATAATACGAATGAATGGGATAACCCCTATTTCGGCTTCCCAGAAATGATTCGTTTCGCTTTCCACCCAAATGCTTCTTCCATGAAGAAAATGGAGGAACTCAGCAAACAGGGTGTCAAGGCGACCATGTCGGCTTTATTCAAGCCCCTGTCTACGAAGAAAGATGCAAAAACGAACGGGCACAAAAAATTCCGTTTTGAGAAAGAAATCCTTGATCTGCTGCGCGTGATTGACGGCACGCAGGAAGACGAAAACCTCCTGGGCTTTCTGGATTATGACAAACTCAAAGAAGGCAAAATGTGTCGTCACCTGGTTATGATTCTGCCTTACCGGGCTTCTTGTGATGCCCTGGAATCATTGATTGATCGCTACCATAATGAATTTAAGAATCTCGGGAGCTACCGGATTATCAATATTTCCGGAGTGGACGGAACAAAGACCTATAAGCATCCGGCAGATGTGAAGCGGATCATCCGTGAATGTGAAGAGCAGGATCAGAAAACAATGACCTTGACGGTGAATCGTATGCTCACGGGCAGTACCGTCGAACAATGGGATACGATGCTCTACTTCAAAGACACGGCTTCACCACAGGAATACGATCAGTCTATTTTCCGTCTGCAAAATCAATACACACGGGAGCTACGCGATGCGGATGGTCATGTCATCAAAGAAAATATGAAGCCGCAGACCTTGCTGGTGGACTTTGATCCTATGCGTCTGTTCAGAATGCAAGAGCAGAAGGCTCTAATCTATAACGCTAACGTTGATAAGGGTGGTAATGCAAAGCTGAAGCAACGGATTGAGGATGAACTTCGCATATCACCCGTCGTGCTTTTGAACCACGGCAAAATTCATCAGATTGAAGCGACGGATATTATGGAGGAGATTAGTGCCTACCATAACAATCGCAGTGTGAATGATGAGGTCGTCGACATTCCAGTGGATATGGGATTGTTGGATGATCCTCATTTCAAAGCACTCATCGACCGACAAGGTGAGTTTGGCTCGAAGACGGGCATGACGCTTTCTCCAGCCAAAGGGGAAGGCGAAGATCTGGAAATCCCTGAAGATAGAAACGCTGATAAACCTGACCAGACGCTAGGCACAGGCGACGATGACGACGAACCTCCGGTCACTCCGCCAGTAGACAAGAAAGAAGAACAAAGTCTTGAGAAAAAGATTCAGACCTTCTATCAGCGCATTCTTTTCTATGCTTTCCTTACACCGGATCAGGTCAGTTCTGTGCAAGATATCGTGGATCACATGGATGAAGATCCCAATCCGCGAATTGCGAAGAATCTTTCCTTGAACCGTTCCATGCTGGAAGCTCTATTGCGTGAAATGAATCCGTTCTTCCTCAGTAAACTGGATTATAAAGTTCAGAACATTTCAACGCTCGCACACGATGTCACGTTGACGCCGCTGGTCAGAGCCAAGACCTCGCTCGCCAAGTTCAGCCGCATGTCGGAATCGGAAGTCATCACGCCGGAGAAAGTCAGTCAAGATATGGTCGCTCTGCTTCCAGAAGCGGGCATACGGGCGATTCTGGAGGAACGCCAGAATTTCTTCGATATAGGAGGAAAAGCTGGAGAGTATCCACTGGCGCTCTTTGTTCGGCTCACAGAAGAATTGGGATATTCGCCGGAGTCCATTCAAGATCGAATTTACTCGATCCCAACGTCTCCAATTGCCTATGAGTTTACGCGCAAGTTCTATGAAACACTGGGCTTGAACACGAAAAATATCGCGCGGGCGTTTAATGCGTATGACCTGTTAAACGTGAAAGACGACCATGATGATGTGGACTATGAGAAGGTCGCTTTGCTGATAACACAAAACAAGCCATTTGAGGCTATAACCATGCAAGACATTGTAGTCGAAGGAGAGAAAACAGTGGAATTTGGAGCAGTCGTTGGGAATCCGCCGTATCAAGAAAGTGATGGAGGGTATGCAGCCAGTTCCATGCCGGTGTACCAGCATTTTGTAGAAATCTCGAAAAACTGTCATCCTAACTGGATATCTTTAATCATACCTGCCCGTTGGTATATTGGAGGCCGAGGACTGGACAGCTTTAGGATATCTATGTTGGCAGACAAACATATTTCTTATCTAATAGACTATCCACACGATAAAGATGTATTCCCTTCAGTAGATGTGGCTGGTGGAGTTTGCTATTTCTTATGGGGTAAGGAGCATCAAGGAGATTGCGTAGTCATTAATAATAGTAACGGAGAAGTATCTCGTACTACCCGCTCCTTAAATGAGTTTCCGACTTTTATCAGAGACAATCGTGCTGTAGAAGTTGTCAGAAAGGTACAATTAAGGCACCGTGGTGGATATATGGATGAAGTAGTATATCCTTCTCGTCCTTTTGGCTTGCGGACTTATTATCAACCGAAATCTGACGGCATTCCATGCCAATTTATTCAACGAATTGGAAAGCGCTTTGCTGACCCTCAAGATGTCAAAGATGAGAATCATATTCTTGATAAATGGAAATTTTTGGTTCCTAAGGCACCCATAGCAGGTCAAACGGATTTTACTAAACAAATAGGGTTCTATTACAGTGGAAATACATTCATTGCAGAACCAGATTGCTGCTGTACTGAATCTTTTTTGGTCGCATTTGCGGCGGATACAGAACAAGAAGTACTAAATTTTAAGAGCTATCTCTTTACAAGAATAGTACGCTTTTTGCTATTACAAAGTGTAATCAGTCAAGATGTCGTTGCGGATAAATGGAAATTTGTTCCAAACCTGCAACAGTACAATCAGCAATATTCAGATGAGCTACTAATGAAGCTCTGGGGAATTACTGCGCCTGAAATGGCATACATTCAAGAGCGAATAAAAGAAGTGGAATAATATTATAAGACAAGCAAGGAGGACTTATGGCTGATAAGACATTCAAAATACAGATTCCATCAGATGTAGATGGGTATTGCCTATTACAATGTCCTTCCTGTGGAGAAAAGTTTATGTTGAAGGTTGAAGATAAGGCGCAGCTGGAAATATGGTGTCCCTCTTGTGGCCTTGTTCACGAGCACTATATTACCGATGAAGAAAAAGAAGTCGTCGATCGTCTGATTAACAACTTTGTAGCAGACAGCTTGAACGATTTTTCAGACCAGCTGGAGCGGATGTTTCGTAGTAACAAGGTGATCAAGTTTAAGAAAGACAAACCGATTGAAAAGGATCCAGTGGAACCGATCATGCCAGAGGTTGGAGATTTCAAAGAGCATCTTTATAAATGCTGCAATAAGAGCGCCAAAATTGACTCTGTTCGCGAAATCACTGGTGGGTATTGCCCGTTTTGCGGAGGACTTGTAGATGGAAATTAAAAAGACGGAATTGCGGAAAATTAGTCGGGAATTTAGACGATTAGCTTCGGAAGTAATCAATGCTCACTTTCGGGAGCAAAAGCAGTTCCTGATCGAATTTATGGATTTTATCAACAGGACGCCTTTGCTTAAGGAGTATATCGACAGTGTGAAGAAGCCACTAAACGATATAGCTCAAAATGTGAAAGCTGTTTCTGAATCCTATGGGCATCAGGCTTTAGATTTGGGAACAAATACACTGGATAGGATAAATATTATCTATCAGGCATTTGAGTGTATTATTCAGGAGCCATCAATCGAACCATATCAACTTGGCTGGTTTTATGCTGCCTCGAAGCACTATCAAGATATGGCTCAAGCATTCGGAGATCGTTTGGTTTATCCGTTCGTTTCCGGGATAGATAGTTACATAGCAGATAT
This sequence comes from Murdochiella massiliensis, assembly GCF_900059565.1. Lineage (GTDB taxonomy): Bacteria > Bacillota > Clostridia > Tissierellales > Peptoniphilaceae > Murdochiella > Murdochiella massiliensis. The sequence goes on along the minus strand of NZ_FIZW01000002.1, from coordinate 500,938 downwards.
TTCTACTGACATGGGGCTCGATAATGAATCCACCTTTAACATTACAATTAATGGGGGTCAGGTTAATATTGCTAACAATAGTTCGATTATCAATGCCCGCCAAGAGGGAGCATCTTTTGATCAGGTGCGTGCCCTTATTCAAGAAATTAAGCAAGATGTAGGCCAGCTTCCTGAGAATCAAGATAAAGCAGATATGTTAGCAACGATTGATGTAATTGATGGTCAGATTCTTGAAAAGCAGCCAAACAAATCCATTTTGAAAACTATGCTTGAAAAGTTGGTTACTCTTTCAAATGGCGTCAGCGCATCAGTTACAATTATCGAAGGAATTAAAAAGATCGGTTCAATGCTCGGTATATTGCTTTGATTCAGAGAAGATTCTTTTAATACAACATACCATCGTACAGCTCTTTCACCTCTCTATCCGCTTCTCAATCCCATCCGCGTAGTTCCGGCGGTAGCGAGCCAGTTCGTCAAAATGCGCCTTGTTATCCTCATAGCGGGACATCAGGGCGCTCTTTTTTTGCGCCAGATCGTCGAGCTTTCTGAGGATTTCTTTGGTGTCCGGCAGGCCATCGTATCGTTCCAGAATGGCTTTGGCCGCAGCCGTGTAGACGGCTAGTTCGCTGCGGTATTCTTCGGCGAATTGCTGGTCTTTCGGGTTGGTCTTATGGTACTTGTAGATGGCCCTGAATTGTTGGACGGTATGGGCGTTTTCAATATCGGAAGACAAGGCAGTCATTTCCTGTTCCAGTACGCGAATCTGCTCTTGTAGGGACTGCCTTTCGGCTGCGGTTTTGTCCAGCAGGGCGTCCAGCTGGGCAAGCGAATGAATCCCCTGATCTCGCAGAGCGACCACAGATTCCGCCAGTGTTTTCAGGTTGTGTTTTGTGATCCAGTTGGCGTAGGCCGGACTGTTTTTCGCCTTCTCATTTTTGCTCACATTGATGATTCTGCCGATCGGCTTCTTCACGGCAAAGGTTGGCTTTTCGAGCTCCTTTTGAAGGCGCTCTTTGATGCGCCCCTCGGTGTAATCTTCCCCGATCGTCTTGGCACGGGTGAATCGCTCCTTGTCCTTGTGCCGAAAGGCAATGTGTTTTCCATGCTTGATTTCATATCCGGCAGATGCCTTTTTGGTGAGAAAGTCGTCCCAGCTTTTGGCTGTCTTGATCGTCCGGTCGATGTCAAATTGCAGTCGGCTTTTCCAAGATTTTCCGCGCTTGGCCTGCTCATATTCGTACCAACTCTTGCCGTTCGTCTTGTACTTCCGGCGATAGGCTTCGTAGAACTCGTCGATCACAGAGAGGTTGTTTTCTTTGCAGAGCGTGTCGCTGATCGTACGAATCCGGTGATAGCTTCGCTTATTGGACTGATAGCATTTGCCGGTCTCTTTGTTGACGTTGTTGAAGATGATGTGGTTGTGAATGTGGTCTTTGTCCACGTGTGTGGCCAGCACAAATTCGTATTCTCCTTTGAGCACCTTTTCGCAGAGTGTAAGGCCGATTTCGTGCGCTTTTTCCGGCGTGGTTTCGCCTGGCAGAAAGGACTGAATCAGATGCCTTGCAAACACATCGCCGTGAACATGGGCGTCTTCCCGTGTCTTCAAAAACTGAATCGAGGCGCACGAAGCCAGGCAGTCATGGGTGCTGATGAAGATTTTTTTCATCGGTCTTGTGACTGTCCGTAATGTAGTCGATGGCGAAGTTCAAGGTGCTCTTAATTGGATGAATTTTCGTGATGGCCATGGTCTACTTCCTCAAGGTTTACTTTCTGTTGGCGGACGAGCAGGGAATGAATATGTAACACTTCCCGGCCGATGGAATCGATCTGTGCCTGAATGGCTCGGATGGATTCCGGCGCGATTTCGTCTGCCGAATTGGCCTTCTTTGCGATCTGATTGACGTTGCTTGCGATGTTAGCCATGCGTCCTTCAATCTTCCGAAACGGCTCCAGATCGACCACATAAATGTCTTTTTCCAGCACGCACTTGCGGATAAAAAGGCTCATGTTTCTGCACCTGGCGAGCTTCCTTTTGTGCCAGAAGGCGTTTTTCTCTTCATCGGTCAGTCGGATGATCTGTTGATTGTTTCGTGTTCTGTTTTCCATTGTTCTTGTCTCCTTTCGATGTTATGTCAGGGTCTTAGGGGCGTCCCCTAACAGGTTCAAATGGATAAAAAAAGAAGCAGGACTCCAAGGAGGCTGCTTCATCCATTTGCGTCTTTGGCTATTCAAAGACTGTGCTTGCTACAAAAGTGTTCCTACAAAAGTGTTCTTTGCGCGTCAGCGTTAAGCGAGGGTTTGAGTTGTTTTTCTGTTTTTACCGCGCCTCTGGCGCATTGTCAGGGTCGTCCGAACTTAAAAAAGGAAAATCAGATGGCCGTGGTGAACCGTCGTCGTTGTAGAGCGAAGAAAGCTTCCAACCTACTGTTCGAGCCAATTTATTAAGAATTGGTTCAATGGCAGAAGGATAGACTTCGTTAACTGAGTATTTGACGAACAGACTCTTAACTATATTAGGAGAAATTGGGTTTGATAAAAAGCCAAAGTCTTTATCTATTATTGCTTTTTTCCCGTTCGTATTCAGAAGGGTACACGATATAAAATACGCGTCGCCCAATCCCAAATCGGCCAAAGTTGAACAATACGAATAAATCTTTGAGGCAATTATTTTTTCAATGTCACGCCAGAAATAGATACAACCTGTTTCCATGTTTGAAACTTTATAGTTCATTAGGTGAAAATCATACGACTCGATGCTCCCATTAGAAAATAGTTGAATATACGAAATAATTGACGGCTCATCTTGTAACCCGCGGTTGTATTTCATCACTCCGTCGGCGTTATATAGAGCCTTATCAACGGACTCTGTTCCCTCAGGTATTAGTGGCAATAGCGCAGAACTTTTTTTGGCTCTTTCCAAGTCAATGGAAGCTTCCTCCGATAAGGCATTTTCTGGAAAGATATGGATTACAAGAGCAGTCTGATCCATCATGGACTCATCAATTTCGCCCGAAAGAATCATTGCTAATCTTTCATCCCGAAAGGATAGGATTCTTTTCTGTAGACGATCAGAATCCACAAACGCTTGCTTAAGATCGTTGTACCGCATCGGAGTGATGGTATTCCCGTTTCGCTTACAGAATTCATCACGGCTACCATTGTCAAAGGCGTGTGGGCCAAGAGCGCTCCGCGGAATTTTAACCACAATACAATTCTTATCTTTAACAACAAGATGCTCTAGTTTTATTCCATAAAGCACCGGAATAGTCCGATTTGCAATTGTATTGCGGAACGACGCTTCCCATTCTTCGAACAACTCTTCTGTGACTTGCGTGTCGACGATGTCGGAGGGATTGTGATTATCATCTTCACAAATTCCCAACACAATGGTTCCACCGAAAGTGTTTGCAAAGGCACAGATTTCTTTTAAGAACTTATCAGACTCTTTTTGTGGAAGACTTGAGAATTTACCACCGTTAAAAACGTAGGCTTTGAACTCTAAGCGTTCCGACTCCCGCTCTTTTCGTTCAAGAATATCTTCAATGAAGTTTCGCATCAATTCACCTCCAATACGTGCGAATACCTGAACCGTGATCTCTTCTGAAAGTTTCGTGCCTCAACAGCCTCATGAAACAGACAAAAGATCAGCAGTCTGGCTACGGAGTTGATTTTATCGCTGTCAGTGCCTCCGCTTTTGCCATCGGACTGGACGTCGATCAAGCCGAGACCGACCATCTCAGGAATAAGCTCATCTTTGCTTTTAATCTCTTTTTCAAAGATTTCCTGCAAGGCGTCTTTCTGAATCGTAAAGATGTCGGAAAAGCTGAGTTTCGGGGCTTCTGTACGGGACTCATCCAAGTTATAGCCTGCGTACTCGTAGGTCATCTCAGCTTCGTCTTCCTGTATCATTTTTGTCTTAGCTACAAAGCCTCTCATTATGTTTTCTCATATCCGGCTTCAGCACTCGCTCCAGTCTTCTAAGGTTGGGTTCGTGGCTCTTCAGAAAATCACCTTGCGGACGTTCGACGCTGATCCGAGTGACATCCAACTTTTTCAGTTTTACCATGTCTGAGATTTTCAGATTCAGCAGATTGCCATTCACACCAGCTCTGCGGCCATCTCCATATCGCTATGTCCGAAGCGCAAGACGTGTAGTACGTCGTCATCAGAAATCAGCAGGTGGCAGGCAAAGATGTTGGCTTCCAGTTCAAGACGGTTGGTGGGATTAAAGACTTTGTTCTCCTGAAACGGGGCAGCATTTTTGTACTTCAATCGGTGTAGCTGATCATGACCTAGCTCATGAGCCAGAATCGTTTTTTTTCTGACGTCAAACGTCTTCGGACAGAAAGATAAAGCGATTGCGTTTGATCACGCTATACATGCTGAGCAGGTGTTTCGCGCCGATCAGCGGCCTGTTTCGTCTTCCAGTAGGCTTCAGTGATTGTAGCAAAGGCAGCATCACGGTCTTCATCTGACAGGGTGCCACCGGCAAACATGGCCGCGATGCCTTCGGTCAAGGCTTGAATCTTATTCATCTCCCGGTTGCCATAGCGGCCCTGTACCCGGGAAAGAAAATGATCAGTGTCTTCCAGCAAATAGTTGTAATCCACTTTCATCACGTCGGCGATCTTTTTATAGACTTTGACTGACTTGGGATAGCGCTGACCGCTTTCATACATGGAGAGTGTCCGCGTGGAAACGCCAATCTCTATAGCAAAGTTCTCTTGACGGATTTTATTGTCCTTGCGGTACTTTCGGATCTTTTCACCGAAGTTCATAGCTTCCTCCTTGTCCCAATCATTCCGATTGTAAAAACAATCGGAACATTACGTCTTAAAATGCCGTTTTCGATTCGGTATAATCTTCAAAATCGGAACTGAACTGCGTATATTTCAATATATCAGAAGCGGAGAAATCTTAATGTGCAGAAAAGGGATAATACGGATTGAGAATAAGCCGAACCATGAAAGAGATCGAGTGAATGTACGGAGAGCGGGGAATCGCATCGCCCGACGATTGAGAAGGCGCAGGCATTTCTTAGAATTTATAGACAAGTGGTGTGGGCCGACTGGACAAGATTCTCAAAAGCCCTGTTTATACAGGAAAGTTCGTGCAGGGCGTTTGCCAGAAGAACCTCGGCAAAGGCTAGAAGCAGTGCAGAATGGCTTCGGAAGATTACATCGTGACGGAAGGTGCGCAAGAAGTACTCCTCTCGCAGGAGGTTTTTGATGCCGTGCAGCGTCAGCGTAAGCAAAACCGTGCCACGAGTTCATTCGGTCGTCTCTCAAAAGGCTTCATGAAGGATCACGAAAATCGCTACGAAGGCCTGCTTTTCGATGTATGCACCGGCATAAAGATGCTCCGCTTTGTACCTTGGAGAAAAGGAGCCCATTTTCGCGATTTCCGAAATTAGGCTCCCTTTTTGCCTTTGCACGCACCGCAACTTGCCCTATATCGGCCACACAGTGAAACAAACCAACTCTTTGCATCGCCATCCGGCAAGCTTTTTTTTGTGGTCACTTTTCGCTAAAATCGGGTATAGAACGTGCAGGTTAATGTAAAGGGGAAGGAGGAAAAATGGCGAAAGAAGCGATTCAACAGATATTGGCTGCCGAAGAAGAAGCAGCGCGCCTTGTCGCGGAAGCGAAAAATCAAGCAAAAGTCATGCTTGATGAAGGACGTGGTGCGTATCGTGAGGAAGCCGAAACGATTATTGCCGAGGCCAAGGAGCAGGCCGCTTCTCTCAAAAAGAAGTATGAACAGGAGGCAAGGGCTGCTGCGGCAGAAACGGCGGAGCAGAAAAATGCACGTGTCGAAAAAATTCGCCAGCAGGATGCTGCCTGGGTTGATCGCATGGCTGACCGGATGGTAGAAGAGGTGTTGCGTTATGGCCATCGTTAAAATGTCTGCATTCCAGCTTACCTTTTTTGCTTCGGAAAGAGACGCTTTGTTGCAACGTCTGCAAACGTTTGACAAGGTACATATCGTTGAACAGGGCGATCCGACGGTTGAAGGTATTCATGCCCTGTCCTTAGCGAAAGAGCATAATACCCTGCAGAGTCAGATTTCTCGCCTTGAGGAAGCCATAGAAACTTTGCGCGCCTACGTTCCCGTACCGACACACTGGACGGAAAAGCTTGGCAATGCTCTTCCTCAAGCAACGGCAAATGTGGATTTTCCTGTCGACGATGTGATCGATGAAATTCACGACGAAAAGGAAACCATGCATCGCGCTATCGAGAAAATCAAAGCTAATGCTGAAAAGAAGCAGGAGCTTTCCCATTGGGCGGCGTTGGACGTTTCCAAAGAGGAGCTGTCTGCTATGCGCAGTATCCAAGCGATGGTAGGCACCATTCCTCAACGGTGGGCGGATGATGTGCGAAAATTTATTTCTGCCGAAGCGAAGGGAACGACCGTTGAATTTCTGGATGCGGACGCCAAGGTATACTATGTACTCGTTCTTACCAACGGAAAGGACGAGGGATTGGGCACCGTTCTGCGCGATGCGAGCTTCCAGCCGTTTCCGCTCGAAGAAGGCGGTACGATCGCAGAGCAACTGCAAGCGCTGGATAAAGATACCATGGCGCAGGAAAAGACCATCGCAGACGGCAAAGTGCATCTGAAACGCCTCTGCGAAAAATGGTTGACGTCTCTGGAAGTGGTATATGAAGAAAAAGCAGAGCAATTTGCGCTTTTGAATGCGGAAGATCGCCTGCTGTATTCCAGAAGACTCAGCTTTATGAAAGGCTATGTTCCGACAGAAGAGGTGAATTCCTTTAAGGAGGCGGTCGCCGGAGATATGGATCCGGCACGCTATTTGCTGGATATTACACCGGCGGATGTCAACGACCCGGATGTGCCCATTCTTCTAGAGAACAATGCCATTGCAAAACCATTTGAAAATATCGTCAAAACGTATTCGTTGCCGCTCTATAAAGAGATGGATCCCACCGGGCTGATCACGCCTTGGTACATTCTCTTTTTCAGTATCATGCTTGGTGACTTGGGCTATGGAGCGTTGCTTTTCCTCGGAACGACCCTCGCCTTGCACTTTTTCGATTGGAAGCCCAATACGGAGATGTCGCTGCGTTTCTTTCAGGTGTTAAGCGTACCGACGATGATCGTTGGTCTATGCTTCGGATCGCTTTTCGGCGGACTGATTCCCATTCCGGCGTTGGTGCTGGATCCGATGAAGGACTTTATGACCATGATCGTTGCATCCGTTGCGCTCGGCTTTGTCCATTTGATGGTCGGTCTCGGATTAAAAGGTGTACAGCTGATGCGAGAAGGAAATCCCAAGGGAGTCGTCTATGACGTGTTTTCATGGATGTTTATTCTCGTCGGTTTATTGATGGTCGCGCTCACGACGATTCTGAACGGGAATCCGCTCTTTAAAACGGTCGGGTTTGTCATGGCCATTGTCGGTGCTGTATTGGTGTTGCTATTTTCCGCACGAGACGAAAAAGGCGTCGGTCGCTTTACCTGGGGACTTTATAATCTCTATGGCGCAACGAGTTATATCGGTGATCTGGTCAGCTATACGCGTCTTACCGCGATTATGCTTGCAGGTGCGTACATCGGCTATGCGATGAATATGATTGGAGGAATGCTCACCGGGCTCGGCGTTCCGGGCTTTGTGCTTGCCGCCCTCATCATTGTGGGCGCCCACCTGTTCAATCTGTTCTTGAGCTCGCTGTCGTCGTATGTCCATGCGATGCGCCTGATTTATGTGGAATTTTTTGGAAAGTTTTTTGAAGGGGGAGGCAAGCCGTTCCGCGGGTTGCGTCCTGAGCCGAAATATGTTGACTTGCAGTCGCCGCGTGAGCGTTAATCCACGGCAAAGACAAAAATGGAGGAGGATGAAATGACGGAGTTTTTCTTACAAAACGGAGGAATGATTTTTAGCTTTCTGGGCATTGCCATTGCGGTGATTTTTTCCGGAGCCGGGTCGGCCAAAGGTGTCGGCCATGTCGGTGAAGCGGCGGCGGCGGTTGTTATCGACGAACCGGAGAAATTCGGTAAATCCATGGTTCTACAGCTTCTTCCGGGAACGCAGGGCCTTTATGGCTTTGTTATCGGCTTGGTGGTTTTGCTTCTGGGCGTTTCGCAGGGCATGAGCCTGGAAAAGGGATTGCATCTTCTGTTTGCGTGTATGCCGGTCGGTTTTGTTGGCTATTTTTCGGCCATTGCCCAGGGCAATGTTGCGTATGCGGGCATTGAAATTCTGGCGAAAAATGACGAACAGTTCACCAAGGGCATTGTTTACGCCGTCATGGTTGAAACTTATGCGATTTTGGCCTTTATCATCTCGCTGATTTTAGTGTTGCAGGCGTGATTTCTCCACAAAGAAAGGAGGAAGACATGGCCCAACTGGAACAATTGATCGAACAAATTCGCAGCGATGCGAACGAACAGAAAACCGAGCTGTTTGATGCGGCAAGGGAGCAGGTGCAGGAAGAAAAAGAACGTGCGTTGAAGAAGGCTCGCCTTGAGGCGGAGGATATTCTTGCCCATGCCGAACGCGAAAAAGCGGCGATTGTTGATCGCGTTCAGGCGGAAGAAGAACGTGACGAACGTAATGCGCAGCTGTGTGCCAAGCAGGAACTCGTGCAAAAAGTGTTTGCTCTTGCGGAAGAAAAGCTTCTGCATTTAGAACCTACACAGTTGCAGGAAGCACTTGATGTGTATCTTGCTGCACATCCCTTGGCCGAAGATGCGGTTTTGGAATTGCCAAAAGAAAGCACCCTTCAAGCGCCTCCGGGTGTAAAGGTGGAAAGATCCGATAGCTTCATGAGCGGCTTTCGCGTTCGTCGCGCAGGGATGCGCGAAAACTTCGATTACATCGAGATCCTGCAGTATATGCGGCATGATCTGGAGCAGGAGGTCATTCGCGCGATGGCGGAAGGAGAGGAATGATGGATAATCAAGCCTTTGCTTCCATGCGCGTTCATATGGCTGAAAAGGCGCTGATCACACCCGGGCAATGGGACCGTATGCGGGAAGCGCCGGACTACGCCGCCGCGATACAAGTATTGAAAGAAACCCGTTATGGAGCACTATTTGCGGAAGGCGAGTTTCCCGTGCTTTCCGAGGTGCTCAAAATCGAATTGCAGAAACAGGCCGACTTCATCTTTGATCTCGTGCGAGAGCCGGAACTCAGACGTTTGCTGTTTCTTCGCTACGATTACCACAATCTGAAGATTCTGGTCAAAGCGTCGACCGAACCGGATCGTTTTCTGTCGTTGTTGTTTCCCTTCGGCACCTTGTTTCTTCCGCAGATCAAGAAGCAAATTGCCGAGAAGAAAACTTTTGGCGTAGCCACTTTGGCGGAACGGACGGCGGTCGAGGCCGCTAAGGTCTGGGCGGAAACGGGAGATGCGCAGGAGGTGGATTTCCTGCTGGATCGTGCCTATTTTACGGAATTGCATGCGTTGAGTAAGAAAAGTAAAAGCCCATTCTTTATTCGTTATGCGCGGGAGATGACGGATTTTACCAATCTGCTTTCCTTTTTCCGCGCTCGTGTACAACAACAACCCAAATCGTTTCTGACGCACGTTTTTTTACCCGGAGGCACCATTCGTGTCGAAGATCTGCTGTCGCCGAAAGTATCCTCGCCCGTGGTGGAAGACGGATCCAATGCCTTAAGTGGCGTGGATCGGGAAAAACTTTGTGCCATGTTGCATCGTGCCGGTGCGTCAAATGCTACCGTAAACGCTTGGGAAGCCTTTGCGCAAACAGGAGATATGAATGAAGTGGAGAGGGTGCGCGATCACGTATCGCTCCTTTTGGCGGTCGAAGGCGGAAGAAAAGAATCCGGCTTGGCGCTACTCTTTTCCTATCTGGTGCGCGTGCGAACGGAAATACAGGATGTGAATATCGTTCTGGGCGCAAAGCGTATCGGCTTACCCGCGGACAAAATCGCGATATATATGCGTATGATAACGGCGGGAACGCAAGGGGAAAGGAGCCGTCATGCATAAAGTAGCGGTGATTGGCGATCGCCATTCGGTACTGGCCTTTGAGGCACTCGGTTTAGAGGTATTTACACCGACTGAAGATCATGAAATTCGCAATACCATTGAACGTCTTGCCCGCAACGACTACGCGGTCATCTTTATGACGGAGGAATTGGCCGAACGCGCGGAGGAGACGCTTTCGCACTATCAAAATGCGGCCGTTCCGGCCATTATTATGATTCCGAACAGCAGCGGCTCAAAGGGCATCAGCATGCGTGAAATTTCCGCTAATGTGGAAAAAGCCGTGGGCATGAATATCTTTTAGACGGGAGGGCACATTGAAAGAAGGAACAATCATTAAGGTATCCGGACCGCTGGTTGAGGCCGGCGGAATGGAAGACGCCAACATTCAGGATGTGGTGGAAGTCTCCGATAAAGGACTGATTGGCGAAATCATCGAGATGAAGGGCGATGTCGCCTTTATCCAGGTTTATGAAGAGACCACAGGCATCGGGCCGGGAGAGCCTGTTACCTCGTTGGGTGCGCCGCTTAGTGTTGAATTGGGACCGGGGCTGGTCGGTCAGATCTACGACGGTATCCAGCGTCCGCTCGATGATTTGGCAGAAAAAGCGGGCGACTTTTTGGAGCGCGGTGTTTCCGCGCCGGCTATTTCGCATGAGAAGAAATGGGATTTCGTTGCAACCGCACAAGTTGGCGATACAGTTTCGGCGGGAGATATTTTGGGCACTGTACAGGAAACGGAAGTGCTGCAACATAAAATTATGGTTTCCCCTAAACTGAAGGGAAAAATTACCTCGTTGACTTCCGGCGCCTATACGGTAAAAGACGTCATCGGCAAGCTGGAAGACGAAAACGGAGAGGTGCATGAACTGCATCTTTCCCAGACTTGGCCGGTTCGTCAGGCACGCCCGGTGTCTCGAAAGATGGATCCGACGGTACCGCTGGTCACCGGACAGCGCGTCATCGATACATTCTTTCCTGTAGCGAAAGGCGGAACGGCCGCCATTCCGGGACCGTTCGGCTCCGGCAAAACGGTTATTCAGCATCAGCTGGCCAAGTGGGCGGATGCCGAGGTTATCGTCTATGTCGGCTGCGGTGAACGTGGAAACGAAATGACCGACGTCTTGAATGAATTTCCGGAAATTATTGACCCGAACACGGGGAAGAGCCTGATGCAGAAGGTCATTCTGATTGCGAACACTTCCAATATGCCGGTTGCGGCACGCGAAGCGTCCATTTACACCGGCATGACGATTGCGGAATACTATCGCGATATGGGCTATTCTGTGGCACTGATGGCCGACTCCACGTCACGTTGGGCGGAGGCTCTTCGTGAAATGTCCGGTCGTCTGGAAGAGATGCCCGGCGATGAAGGCTATCCCGCTTATTTAGCGTCGCGCATTGCGAGTTTCTATGAGCGTACCGGGATCGTGAAATGTCTCGGCAGCGATGAACGTGAAGGATCTCTTACCGCCATCGGCGCGGTCTCTCCTCCGGGCGGCGACCTCTCCGAGCCGGTTACCCAGTCGACCTTGCGCATAGTCAAGGTGTTCTGGGGGCTGGATTACGACTTGTCCTATGCACGCCATTTCCCGGCCATCAACTGGCTGAAGAGTTATTCTCTCTATCAGGAAAAAATGGATGATTATTTCTGTGAAGCGGTGCATCCGCAATTTGCAGCACACCGCCAGCAAGCTATGGCGCTTCTCACGGAAGAACAGAGTTTGCAGGAAATCGTACGTCTGGTCGGGAAAGATGCTCTTTCACCGGTCGATCAGCTGAAACTCTTCACGGCAAAATCGCTGCGTGAAGATTTTTTGCAGCAAAATGCCTTTGATGATGTGGATACGTACTGTTCGGCGCAAAAGCAGTTTACTATGTTGACGATGATTCTTGCTTTCCATGAGAAAGCGAAGGAAGCGCTGGAACATGGCGTATATCTGCGTGAAATTGAAAGTATGCCGATTCGTCAGCGCATCGTTCGCATGCGTCAAATTCCCGAAGACAAGTTGGACGAAATGGATTCCCTCCGTCAGGAGATGACAGCGGCGTTCCAAACGCTGATGCAGGAGCAGGAGGTCGTCAATGATTAAGGATTATCAAACCGTTCGCGAAATTTCCGGCCCGATCATGCTGGTAACCGGCGTGGAGGGCGTGAAATACGAGGAACTGGTCGAAGTGCAGCTCCAGGATGGGACAAGTCGACGCGGAAAAGTACTGGAAGTCAGCGAAAAAGCGACGCTGGTGCAGCTTTTTGAAGGTTCTGCCGGCATTAACATGCGCGATACTTCGGTACGCTTTTTGGGGCATCCACAGGAAATCGGCGTATCCACCGATATGATCGGCCGTATCTTTAACGGCATGGGCGAGCCTATTGATGACGGCCCCAAGCTGCTGCCGGAAAAACGACTGGACATCAACGGCTCCGCCATCAATCCATATTCGCGCCTGTATCCGTCCGAATTCATTCAAACCGGCGTTTCGGCTATTGACGGCCTGAACACATTGGTTCGCGGACAGAAATTGCCGATTTTCTCCGGCAACGGACTTCCGCACAATCAATTGGCTGCGCAAATTGCCCGCCAGGCGACGGTGCGCGGTACGGATGAAAAATTTGCGGTCGTTTTTGCCGCCATGGGCATCACGTTTGAAGAAGCGCAGTTTTTCATTAAAGATTTTCAGAAGACGGGCGCCATTAACCGTGCGGTACTGTTCATGAATTTGGCAGACGATCCGACGATTGAGCGTATTTCGACACCGCGTATCGCGTTGACCGCAGCGGAATATCTCGCTTTTGAACAGGGAATGCACGTCTTGGTCATTATGACGGACATGACCAACTATGCCGAAGCGTTGCGTGAAGTCTCGGCTGCACGAAAAGAAGTGCCGGGACGCCGCGGCTTCCCGGGCTATCTCTACACCGACCTTTCACAGTTATATGAGCGCGCCGGAAGAATTAAAGGACGCGAAGGCTCCATCACGCAGCTTCCGATTCTGTCCATGCCGGAGGACGATATTACCCATCCGATTCCGGATTTGACGGGCTACATCACCGAAGGGCAGATCATTTTGAACCGCAGTCTCTATAACCGCGGCATCTTCCCGCCGATTGATATTCTCCCTTCGCTTTCGCGTTTGAAGGATAAGGGAATCGGCGAAGGAAAGACCCGAAAAGACCACGCGGCCACAATGAACCAGATTTACGCTGCCGTCGCGCGCGGACGCAATGCCAAGGAACTTTCCACCATCCTCGGTGAGGCGGCTTTGTCCGATGCAGATATCGCTTTTGCCCATTTCTCGGATGCCTTTGATGCGGAATATGTCAATCAGGGCTTTACCACCAACCGCACGATTGAAGAAACGCTGGACCTGGGCTGGAAATTGTTGCGCATGTTGCCGCGTGAAGAGCTCAAACGCATCAAGGATGACATGATTAACGAACACTTCGGTCCGGGGGGAACCGGTGCCGAAACGGATGCCGTTTCGCGCGTGGCGATGATGAAGCAGCAGCAATTCTATCAGGAACAGACCACACATGAAGAAAATCGCGGAAAGGGACAGGAGGAAGCGCAATGACGCGCCTGAATGTCAATCCAACGCGCATGGTGATGACAGGGCTTAAAGAGCGCCTGAAAACTGCTGAGCGCGGCCATAAATTGCTTAAAGATAAGCAAGACGAACTGATGCGACGTTTTATCGCGCTGGCGAAAGAAAACCGTACGTTGCGTGAAGAGGTGGAGAAGGAATTGCAAGAAGCGTTTCGCGCCTTCTCCATGGCCAGTGCCGTGATGTCCGATCCGATGCTGGAAAATGCACTGTTAAGCTCCAAACAGCGCATGGGGGTGGATGTGCGCGTGGAAAATATTATGAGCGTGCGTATTCCTGCGTTTTCCTTTACGCGTACCGGCGTCGAAGAGGGAAAAGAAGCAAATATCTATCCTTATGGCTTCGCACAGACTTCGGTTGAACTGGACGTGGCATTGAAAAAGCTCAACGATGTTACGGACCGCCTGTTGGAACTGGCCAAACTGGAGAAAAGCTGTCAGCTGATGGCGAAGGAGATCGAATCCACCAGGCGGCGCGTGAATGCATTGGAGTACCGGACGATTCCTGATCTGGAAGAGACCATCACTTACATTCGTATGAAATTGGAAGAAGAGGATCGTGCGACGATTACCCGCCTGTTAAAGATCAAAGATCTTATTTCTCAGGCGCGGGAAGAAGGCCGCCAGGATATCGAGGTGCTTTTGCAAACCAATCAGTAATGTGCATCGACGAGAAAAGGCAATTCCACCTTCACGCACCCTTCACAATTCCATGATATAGTATGGGCGGTTCGGCAGAGAAAGATCTGTCCGAGTCGGAAAGGACGAAAGATGAGAATTGCCTGTATCGGCGATGTGCACTATACTTCCATGTTTTTGCACGGATCGGCCAAACGAAATTTGAATCGACAATTTTATACGCGTTTTTTTCGTACATTTTTTTCCGTCGACGCGGATCGCTACGTTTGCCTTGGAGATCTTACGCACTTTGGTACAAAACGGCAATTGCGTGAAATTTTTTCGATTATCAACGAGACAAAACGGGAAGACCAGCGTTTTGAACCGGTCATCGGCAACCACGACATCCTTTTTGGCGGAAAAGAAACTTTCCGGGCCATCAGCGGTTTACGTTGGCTTTATCGTGCAGATGATCAGGAAGATGTGCGCCTGCTGTATTTGGATACCGCACGCGTTGCGGCATTTCGCAAAAATTCATCCTACATGGGCATAGAACAGTCCCGTTGGATTTGTGACCAGCTTCTCAGCGCCGGGTCAAAACCGGTCGTGGTGTTTGCCCATCATCCATGCAACCATGTTCGCATGACCGACAGCCAAGGTCGTTATCTCACGCATATGTCGCTGGATGATGTGCTTGAACTCAAGAGCGGTACGGCGATTTATATCAACGGCCACAAGCATCGTGACCACTATCATGTGGACAAGAACTGGGCATTTTTGCAATTCAGTGATATTTTGGATGAGCCTGTGATTCGCGTTTTAGAGTTGGACGAAGGAAACTTGAGCATGGAATCCGTGCCCATTACCGATCCGGAAATGCTGCATTCCGCAAAAGTGATTATTCGCTCGGTAGGTACGTTTATGCGCAAGAAGAACAATCAACAATTTGCCGAGGTGGAGGATTTAACTCTCCAACAAAACGAGGATGAAAGCAGTTTTGAACTCGACTTTTCTCCGCGTCCTGCCGCAAGAGCATAGCGCTGTGAGGAGACGAAAACAAGTCGCGCGTCGGCGCGATTTTTTTCAAGCGATGAGAAAACGTTATCCAATTGATAAAGGAGAGAGAATGAAATCGACAGAAGTTCAAGAAAGACAGCAGGGCAGAAAAATGGACCCATTGGCGGCGCAGCACAACCATCGCACGATTCGCCAGTTTACCGATGAACCCATAGACAAAATGCAAATTGAGGAAATTAAGGCGGTGGCCGATCGCACAGCGAGCTCCATGGGATTACAAATGGCCTCCGTGCTTCGGATAACCGACAAATCGATACGAACCGTTTTTGGCGAAGTCACAGGACAACCCTATGTTGCCGATGCACCGGAGCTTTGGGTCTTCGTCGCAGATCTTCATCGCAATGCGACCATTGTGGAACAAAAAACGGGAAAGAAGCCCGTCATCGGCATGGGAAAATTCATGTCGGCCTATGCGGATGCTCTGCTTATGGCACAAAATGTCATAAACGCTGTGGAAGCGCTTGGTCTTGGCGGAGCTTTTATCGGCAGTATTGCGAATGATCTTTCGCGTATTCAACAGGCGCTTCACTTGCCGGACGGCACCTATGCCGCTATTGCGGTGATTTTTGGCCATCCGGATCAGATGCCGCAGCAAAAACCGCGGATGCCGAAAAATATGCGCTTTTTCGAAAACACCTATCCGACAGATGATGCTCATCTTGGTGAGTTGGACGCCTATGATGAACAAATGCAGGCCTATACGGATCTTCGTCATCCGGAAAAGACGCTTCCCTCCTTCACGGATCAAGCCATCCGAAGTTTATCCGGTGCGGAAGACGGTCGTGACGCGCTCCTGTCGTTTTTATCCTGCTCGGGATTTCAGGTTCGTTTGGAAGACGATGAATTTTCAAAAGCATAGGGAAGGAAAGCACCGCGAATACGGAAGTGATGCGTAGAACAAAGGAGATTATCGTGAAAATACCTCTTTTTTCTTATATTGATGAAGCAATCGAACTCAAGCATTCGTTGCGTTTTGAGATTGAGGAAGCACAGCAGGCGATTGACTCATTTTTTACGCAGAGTTTCGGACACCTGGACAGCTTTGTGAATTACACCTCGCGCGTGAAGGCGGATGACAGCTTAAAAGAAAAAATTATTCGTCAGAATTTGTTATATACGGTTTCGGCGGAGCAGCTTTTCGGGCATATTTCCGATTTGATCGGCAGTCGCATCGAATGTCGCTTCATTCGAGATGAAGAGCAGATTTACCGTATGTTGTTCAAGCTTTTTCCCACAAAACGATCCGACGGATTTTATCAATGCGATCGTGATCCGCGTATTGAATTGCGTTTAGATGAACCGCAGCCAAAGAACCAAAAAAACGGCTATCGCTCCTACCGTGTCGACGGTCATTTTCTGGGCAAACATGTTCTTAATTTCGAACTGCAAATTAAGAGCATCGTCAATGTTTTTTGGAATGAAATTGATCATAAGATCTTGTACAAAAATTATAATTATGTGCTGACGGAAAAGTTTGTGCATGACATTATGGACTCGATCATGGGGGATTTGGTCATCATTGATCGGCAAATGGAGATGCTTTACGATCAGCTGGGAACGCTTGATTCGCCGGACCAGTTTCAGGCGCGCGATCAGCTGAAAACCATGATCGGTCGCCTGGTGCAGGATGCCTATCTTCTTCCCTTGCGGGAACAGTATCATGTCAGCTTTGATTTTCGCCTGGCGATTGATCTGATTACCGACTTCCTTTTTGCACGGGTGGAATACGAATCACGCGAACAGTATGCGACGGAGTTTTTGCGCATCATGGATGATGCCTTCAGCGGACAGCGCGTATTGGAGCTTTTCGGTGAACGCATTACGTTTGATCCGCCGATTCATTACCATGATCGCATGACTGCCTCGTTCGGCAAACGACTGGAGAAGATTGCAAATGAAGACATCCTTTGGAATTTGTTGGTACACATTCTTTTTGATTTAAACACCCATGTGAAACCGCGTGAGCTCTTCCGCACTTTTGTGGATTATCTTTATTTTCGTGTGATTAACGCAATTCGCGAAGCCTACCGTGAAGAGGGGAGAAATGTGGAAAAAGCGGAAGAATTGATTGATGCCATGACGGAGGGCTATTTGCAACATGCAACGATGGCTCGATTGCTTCCACAGGATTTTATTCGTGCCGGTACCGCTTCACTTAAGCGTAACGTTTCCGTCACCCTGCGTACAGAAGATCCGAACGACAAAGAGGCCATCCTGGCGCATTTTCGGCGCTTTTATCCGTTGCGTGCGTTGGAAACGAGAGAAGATGAGGAAGAACATGAGAACGGTGATTAAAAATGCAACCGTCGTCACGATGAACGATGCAGGAGATATCTTACGTGAGGCCGATGTTGTGATCGAAGACGGACGAGTTACGGCACTTTATTCGTCCATTACCGGTGACAAAGCGTATCCGTCGGTCGAGCAACGGAGAAAGGATATTTCCGCGGACATTCAGATCGATGCGGAAGGAGACGTGCTCCTTCCGGGATTGATCAATGCCCATACGCATTTGGCCATGAGCCTTTTTCGCAATTACGGCAATGATGTGGCCTTAAAAGAATGGCTTGAGGACTATATCTGGCCGCTCGAGGCGCTTATGACGCGTGACGAGATTGTTGCCGGAGCAAAGCTGAGTATTCTGGAGATGTTGCGTGGCGGAACCACGACGTTTGCGGATATGTATATGGAGGAAGATGCCATTGCCGAGGCAGTGACAGAGATGGGGATTCGCGCTTTGCTGTGTCCCGCCTTCACGGATGGCAGCATCGCTACACGGCCGGAAGAAGTGAAACGCCTTGCGGTGTACCAAAAGCCGGAAGGACGTATACAAATGCGTCTCGCTCCGCACGCGGTATACACCTGCTCACCGGAGACGTTACATAAAGTTAAAGCCTTGGGAGACGAGTGGGGCATTGGCTTTCACCTTCATCTTGCAGAGACGCGTGAAGAAGATGAACAGTGCCGAAAAACCTATGGTATGTCGCCGACGATGCTGATGGATCGTGCAGGACTTCTCGGTCCGGAGACGATGCTTGCCCATGCGATTTGGCTGGATGACGACGACATCGCCTGTATCGCAGCACGCGGAGCGTGTTGTGTGTATAATCCGGTGAGCAATATGAAATTGGCAAGCGGCTTTATGCCCTTGGAAAAACTGCAGAGAGCGGGAGTGACGGTTGCGCTTGGTACGGACGGACCCAGTTCCAATAATACGCAGGATATGTTTCGAGAAATGCTGGTCGGTTCTCTCATCCAAAAAGGCCATATGCTGGATCCAACCGCTGCGGACGCGCACAAAATGTTGTGGATGGCGACACGGGGCGGCGCACTGGCGATCGGCCAAGAGAAGGATTTAGGCAGTATTGAAGTAGGGAAGAAAGCGGATCTGATTTTGGTGGATTTCCGTCATGTGCGTCACACGCCACAGCCGGAGGATATTGAAGCGGCACTGGTCTACGCCACCGCCTCCGATGACGTTCGGATGACCATGGTCGACGGCATCATTCGGATGCAGGACGGTCATTTTCCGGGACAAGACGAGGAAGCGATTTGTCGAGAGACCGAAAAAGCCTGGCGGAAGCTGCATGAGCAGAAGGGACAACACGCATGATCGGCATCGATGTCGTAGATATTGCGCGCTTTGCCACCGGAAAACAGGGATCATCTTTTCTGCACCGTGTGTTTACGGTCGAGGAGCGTCGCTATATAGAAAACAGTCCACATCCCGTAGAAACTATGGCGGGACTGTATGCAGCAAAAGAAGCCATCGGTAAGGCTTTGGGGACGGGCATCGGAAGCATCCCGTTTCATGCCATGGAAATCATCCATGATGACACCGGTAAACCGCAGGTTCGTTTGCACGGTGAGGCGTCAAAGCAACTCAAACGATGCTGTGCGCGTCAAGCGGAGATTGCCATCACCCACGATGCCGGTGTAGCCGTGGCGGTATGCGTATTAATACCGAATCAAACCGCGGATCCGTCTTTTGCTGTGGAATCCCCTCTTTTTAGAAACCAGTTGTCGCCTTCTTCGGCATGGCCTTCTGCGAGAGCCCTCGCATTGTTGCATGCGCCGGGAGGACAACATCGTGAGCTTGCGGCCTCTCTTTTGCGCCGCGATCGGACGGGATACAAAACACAATACGGAAAAGTGGCCGTTATCGGCGGATCTCGCGGGATGGTCGGCTCGGTGTACCTTGCGGCGGAAGCGGCGCTTCGCAGTGGTGCCGGACTTGTTTATGCCGTAGTGCCGGAAAGCATCGCTTCGGCGGTGCAGAATAAATTGTTGGAAGCCATCGTTCGTCCGATTCCGGATGACGGCTGCGGTCATTTTACGGTGACCCACCTGCCGGACGTTTTGGACGCCGTCTCGGATTGTTCTTCCGTAGCCATCGGTCCGGGAATGAGCCGTTTTACGGAGGCGACCTCATTTGTGGCCGATGTATTGGAACAACTTTCCGTTCCCTGTGTCATTGATGCCGATGCCATCAACGCTCTCGCGCCCTGTCCCGAACGGCTGAAAACGCTCGAACAGGATATTGTTCTCACTCCTCATGAAATGGAAATGCGTCGTATCAGCGGCAAACCGCTGAATCTTCTGCGCGCGCATCGTAGAGAGACAGCAGAGCGATTTGCTGTGGATTTTCGTGCTTTTGTGGTATTAAAAGGAGCGGATACCGTCATTACGGATGGAAAACATACTACATTCAATCCGAGCGGCACGCCGGGCATGGCAACGGCCGGTTCGGGGGATGTGTTGACAGGTATGCTTGCCGCGTTTCTGGGTGCGGGCTATCCCACACGAACGGCGGCGCGTCTGGCCTGTGATTTACACGGCTTGGCGGGTGAGTTTGCCGCGGAAGCGGTGGGCGAAGAGTGCATGATTGCGTCCGATTTGCTAAAGTATTTACCGACGGCATTTCGGTTGTTTCATGTTTTGCGTGAACAGGAAGAACATGAGCAGGAAGGGAAAGGGGATGTGCATGCAAAAGGTGACCAGAGGTGATCTTTTTTTTGCCGATTTGGATCCCGTACAGGGCTCCGAACAGGGCGGCGTGCGTCCCGTGGTCGTTTTGCAGAACAATGTCGGGAATAAATACAGTCCGACGATTATCGTTGCGGCGATTACTTCCCAGCGCAACAAAAATCACATGCCGACGCATGTTTATGTCACGCAGCGCAGCGATCTTCCCAAAGATTCGGTGGTGCTGTTGGAGCAGTTGCGTACCATTGATAAAAAGCGCCTGCAGATGAAAATCGGCGCGTTTGACGAGAAAACCATGGCGTCTATTGACGAGGCGCTCGGCATATCCATCGGGCTTTTGCCGATGCGGAAGAGGAGAAGAGAAGACGAATGATTACCATTAAGACCGAAGAACAGATTCAGGGGATGAAGGCGGCCGGTGAAATTTTGTGCAAGACGCATCTGGCTATTCGGCGCATCCTGCGTCCCGGCTTGACGACGCTGTCCGTGGACGCCTTTGCTGAAGCATTCATGCACTATAAGGATTCCACTCCCGAACAGAAGGGCTATCAGGGCTTTCCGTTCGCCCTGTGCATGAGTGTAAACGATGAAGTTTGTCACGGCTTTCCCGGCGAGCGGCGCCTGGAAGAAGGGGATATTTTATCGATTGATAACGTTGTGCGCTATCGTGACTATTTGGCAGACTCCTGTTGGAGCTATGCCATCGGTACCCTATCGCCGGAAGATCAAAAGCTGATGGACGTGACGAAAGAAGCGCTCTATCGCGGTGTGGATGCAGTTCGCATCGGTAATCGTTTGGTTGCGATCGGACAGGCCATTCAGCCGTTCGTTGAGGAACAGGGATTTTCGGTGGTTCGCGACTTTATCGGTCACGGCATCGGCAAGGAAATGCATGAAGATCCGCAAGTTTTACACTATGTCACCAAACAACGCGGCATTCGCTTGCGCGAGAATATGGTACTTACCGTTGAGCCCATGATCAATGCGGGTGACTGGCCGGTTGTGCTGGACGCCAACGGTTGGACGGCTCGTACCAAGGATGGCCGGAAGTCCTGTCAATATGAACATACCATTGCAGTTCGCCCGGACGGTCCGGAAGTGTTGACGGAACAGGAAAATACGTCCTTGACAAACGAGGAAATCGACTGGATTGATTCATATCGGTTTTGAGAAAAAAGCCTTTTAAGAATAAAAAGCCCGTCCGCAGCGGTATGCGGATGGGCTTATTTGTTTTATGACGGTACTTTTTCTGTTGATGACGGCAAAGAAAACAACCTAAAACAGCGCTGTGTCATGTGCCTTGCAGAGGGCAATGCTCTTTTCTGCGCCTTGAAAGCTGCAAAATGTGGTCAAGAACGTCTCGATATTTACCGTTAGCTGATTTTCCTTGTCATATATCGTCTGAATCATATCCCCGATTTCAAACAGCGCATTGCTGCTCAAAAAGCTGTCGCGCACCCGAAGAACTTGTCCAACGTCATCCCCATCCAGATTCGGTTTAAGGAGATTGGTGATGAGCAGATCAATCGGCGCCATTGGCGTTTTTTCGCTCTTGCTTTTCGTATGGGAGGTAAAATCGGCAAACACCGAAAAGATAGAGGAGAGAGTGTCGGTCATAAAGGCTTCATGGGAAGGCCCGAAATGACTCTCCACTTTGATGTTCAAACGCCCATATTGACGGCGAAGATTGTTCAATAATCCTGTCCAGTACTGCAAAAGAACATAAAAGAGATGGATAGTGTTCGCGTTGGTGGCTTTTCCATGAACACGCTCCTGCAGTGCGTGCAGCTCTTTCATAGCGTCGACCGTGAATGCATGGTGATTTACATAGGCGCTCATGCAGAGAATTGCAGCCGAGTTGAAGATAATCATCGGATGAAAGCAGGATCGCTGCGCTAAGAAGAGCGCATTGTTCAAATGACAGGCAAGCATCAGGCTGTCGTCCAGCGGAATGGCGTGACGTTTTGCCAAGGCCACCAGTGATTTTTCCAGTGCGCGATCTTTTTCCGTCGCTTTTTTCGAGGAGAGGGACAAGCGATAGCCCTGTTCGGAGAGGGGATAACAGAGGTCAAACAAGGCCTCTTTATCCAGAGGGAAGCCGAATGCCTCGCTATAGTGCGCGCATTTTTCAGCAAAGTCTTTTTCCTGTATGCATTGGTCATAAAGCATGCAAAAATCGTCCGAATGCGTATAATTTTCTTTTTGATGCCCCTGGCGATAGCGTGTAGCAGCAATGGCAATCAGAAGCGAAAAGATTTCAAAGGGGAAGAGCGTCGTCATATTGCCGAAGAAAGGAGAAAAGTCGTGCACAAAGGCAGAGCAAGTCTCCATAAATTCCGCAGAAAACGGTTGATATTTGCCCGGATACAGTTCCAGGAAGAAATCACGATAAAATGCGCGAATCGCTTCTTCCGCACCGACCATACGGCAGGGGCTGCTTTCAATTTGTAGATGGTATTGCTTCTTGGCAATCGCATTAAATTCATGGACAAGCCGGTAGGCCGAAGAAACGGAGGCGTGTTCTTGTGCCGCCAGCGTTGTCAGGGACAGATTTTCTTCAAAGAAAATACGACGTACGAGACGGAAGATTAGCTTGTTATGCGTTATGGGGACATAGATTTCGGTTGGTTGAAAGGTGGGGGAAAAGATAGCATAAAGGTAGCCCTCCGAAATACGCAGGCTCAACCCCGGATACATCGCTTTCATTTTTTCTACGTCCGCAATCAGGGTGCTATCGGTCATGTCCAAAGCTCGCTTGAGGTCCTCCATGGCTATCCGAGGGTTGCCATAGATAAAATACTCCAGCATAAGCAGTCGACGGTTTTCCGCATTGGAAATCAGTTCGCGCATTCGTTTCTCCCTTCTCAATCGCTTATCCATTTTTTATATCGAATAGGCGTACTTCTTTTTGTTGGCATACGCTATTATATTACTAATTTCATAACTATGGCGAATGATTTTTTTGGTAGCTTTTTATTCATTAAGAGGAATAGCTTAAGAGGAATGGCCATAATCGTGCAGAGAAATGTCTATGCTTGCGCATGAAAACATTTCCTTGACGTGTGTGGAAGAGGTGGCTATAATGAATTAAATCGTTGTGGCGGACAATCTTTACGTAAACGTTTACGTAAAAGAAAAGCTCTTTTATCCGTCTAAAATGGAAAATGTCGGTGCAGAATCTTCCCTTCACCGACAAAAAGGAAAACGAGGCTCGACGTGCAACCAACCATAAAGGATATTGCGGACAAGGCAAACGTTTCGATCGCCACCGTTTCACGTGTGCTTAATCACAAAGGGGGCTATTCACAGGAAACGTACCGCCGCGTCCAACACGTCATTGAGGAAACGGGTTTTTCCCTTAACTCATTAGCCAGGGCGTTTCGTACCGGGCAAACTCGAACTGTCGGTTTGTTGGTTCCGGACATTTGTAACGAGTTTTTTGCTCGCATTGCACGACAAATTAGTCTGTGGTTTTTGCAACGAAACTATGTCACCTTGATCTGTGCATCGGATGAAAGCCAGAAGATCGAAGCGGAATATTTTCGCGAGCTGCAAAATCGAAGCGTGGATGGCCTCCTCTATATTCAAGGGCGGAAGCGGGCGGTCGAAACCACGGCGAAACAGAATGTGCCGATTGTCTACATTGACCGTTATTCCGATGAAAGTGGACCTTGTGTCGTTTCCGACAACCCGGCAGGAGGAAAAATAGCCGCTGAAGCGCTGTTGGAGAGGGGACGAAATCGACCGCTGCTCATTCGCGATGCTTGTGAAACAAGTGCGGTGAAAGGCAGATGTGCCGGCTTTTTGGAGACGATGCGAAAGAATGACATAGCCGTCCCCGTGTATTCGGTAGTTTCTCCTATCAGTCTAGCGGGGTTTCAATGCATGGAAGAGGTGTTAAGAAAGCAAGAAGACTTTGACAGCGTATTTTGCACCAATGATCCGTTGGCCATGGGCGTAAGTCAGGCTTTACTTTCCGCCGGAATACGCATTCCACAGGATGTCACTGTCATCGGGTTCGATGACAACGCCATTATTCGTGAAGCCTTTCCGTTTGTGCTGACGATTCGTCAGGATACTACACAATTGGTGAACAATGCCTGTTCAGCTCTTCTGAATATGATGGAAGAAAGAAGTATCGATTGGACAAGCAAAATTGTCCCGGTTCAACTGGTGGACTATGGAAAAGAGGGAGACAATGAGCGCAATTATTCAAACTAAGAATATCGTGAAAAAATTTCCCGGCGTGGTCGCATTATCCAATATCAATTTGTCGTTTTATCCCGGCGAAGTACATATTTTGCTTGGGGAAAATGGCGCAGGGAAGTCTACGCTGATGAAAATTCTCAGCGGCGTTTACCAACCGACCGAAGGAGAATTGATCATCCGCGGAAAGACCTATTCAGCAATGACCCCAAATGAGTCAAAAGAAAACGGGATCGCGATTATTTACCAGGAATTGAGCGTCATCAACGAGCTGTCCATTTTGGAAAACCTCTATCTCGGTCGATTGAAGAGTAAAAAAAGGATGGGGCTTTCCGTGGTGGATTATGCCGCGATGCGTAAAGAAGCACAGGATCTTTTGGAACGGGTCGGCGTCCATCGCTCTTTAGACACTCCGGTAGAGGATTTGAGCATTGGCGAAAAACAGTTGGTTGAAATCTCGCGTGCACTGTTAACCAATGCGGATGTGATCATCATGGACGAACCGACAACGTCGCTGACCGAAAATGAAGTAGACACACTCTTCGCCTTAGTTCACCAGCTGAAAGAAGAAGGAAAAGCGATTGTCTATATTACGCACAAAATGCGTGAAATTAAGCTGATCGGCGATCGTGTTTCTGTACTGAAGGACGGAACCTTCGTCGGAACAAAGATGATACGGGACGTAGAGGTTTCCGAACTCATTTCGATGATGGTAGGCCGCGAGCTGGATGAAACACATAGAGCAAATCGCCAACATGACTTTTCCGATGCGGAAATCATGTTGGAAGCGAAGAATCTTTCGCGCGAAGACGGAATGGTAAAGAATGTATCGTTTACGCTTCATCGTGGAGAAGTGCTCGGCTTTTCCGGACTGGTTGGCGCCGGACGTACCGAACTAATGAATCTCATTTTCGGTATTGATAAGCCAAGTGAGGGCAGCCTTTTGTATAAAGGAAAACCCATTCAAAACAGCGACAGCTATTTAGCGATCAAGAACGGCTTTGCCATGGTTACGGAAGATCGCCGAAAACTGGGCTTTTTAGACAACTTTGATTTGAAACAAAATATTTCGATTGCGTCGTTTATCAAAAATTCACGAGGCAAGGGCGTTCTGGGCAAACTGAATTTTGCTGATGAACGGAAATGGGCGGAAGAACAATTGAACGGCTTACGCGTCAAGTGCCGTTCAATGGACCAGAATATCACCGAATTATCCGGCGGAAACCAGCAAAAAGTGATTTTAGGTAAGTGGCTTGCAGCCGATTCAGAACTGATCATTTTTGATGAGCCGACCAAGGGAATTGATGTGGGGTCGAAAGCAGAGATCTACCAATTGATCTTTGATCTCGCTGACAGCGGAAAGGGCGTTCTGGTTGTTTCTTCGGAATTGCCCGAATTACTATCCGTATGTGATCGCATTATTGTTATGCATGAAGGCAAGGCGGAAGCCGAGTTCAGCATTGAAGAAGCCAGTGAAGAAAAGATTATCAAAGCCGCAACCGGGGCATAGAGGGAGGAAACTATGAAGGAACGTCGCTCGTTTCAAACGATGTGGAGCAAGTATGGAACGATAGGTATTTTCTGCATCCTATTGCTGATTCTTATGATCTTGCGTCCGAGTGCCATATTTAATCCGTCCAGTATACCGCAGATTTTAGCGCAGAGCTCCGTCAACATTCTGCTTGCTGTGGGTGAGTTTTTTGCCATCCTGATCGCGGGAATCGATTTGTCCATCGGCTCGATTGCCGCATTTACCGGATTTGTCGTGGCAAAACTCATGATTATGGAGGTTCCTATTGTTTTAGCGGTTCTCCTCGGTATTATCATTGCCACCCTGCTTGGTGCGTTGAACGGCTTCTTGGTCAATAAAACCGGTTTGCATCCGTTTATCATCACCTTGGGCACACAAACCATTTTCCGTGGCATTACCTTGATCGGTACGAATGCCCGCTCGGTGTTCGGCTTCTCCGGCGCCTTTTCGTCCTTTATGTCCGCGCGGATTTTCGTGATCCCGGTAACCGCAATCATTGCGTTACTTGTCGCCGGATTCTTCTGGTATTTCACTACACGTTTAAAAGTTGGTCGCAACATTTATGCGGTAGGTGGCAATAAAGAGGCGGCCTGGTATTCGGGCATCAACGTTTCGTTGCATACGCTCATTGTCTTTATCATCTCCGGCTTTTGTGCAGGTGTCGCCGGCATCGTTCTGCTCGGCCGCGTTGGCGCTGCGGAACCGGCAGCGGCAAGCGGGTTTGAGACCTATGCTATTGCGGCGGCCATTATCGGCGGAACCAGTTTCTTTGGCGGAAAGGGAAAGATTCCCGGCGTCGTCGTCGGTGGTTTAATTATTGGACTGATCAACTATGCGATGACCGTCATGACGGTACCCAGCAGCTATCAGCAAATTGTCATGGGCTCGCTCATTATTATCTCTGTCACGCTTGATCGTATCATTGGAACAAAAAAAGCATAGCAAAGTGCTTGATGCTTTATAGAAGAGAATATTCCGTTCCATACCGCAAATCAAAGCGGGGTGGAAAAAGTAGAAAGGAAAAACCATGAAGGTTCAAATTTCACCATCTCTCATGTGCATGGATTTTCTGCACCTGCAGGAGCAAATCACCTGTCTGAACACCCGTGCGGATTACTTTCACGTGGACATTATGGATGGCCATTTTGTCAAGAATCTTGCTTTATCAACGGATTTCGTGAAGGCTATTGCGCCTATCGCCGAGCTCCCTTTGGATTGCCATTTGATGGTCACCAATCCGGAAGACTACGTCGATCCGCTGATTGATGCGGGAGCGGAGTGGATCTGTATGCAATCTGAGACCATTGTTGCACAGGCGTTTCGTCTCATCGATCACATCCATGCCCGGGGGAAAAAAGCGGGCGTTGTGCTCAGCCCGGAAACGCCGTTTGACGCTATTCGTCATTACGTCAACAAGGTTGATAAGATCACCGTCATGACGGTTGACCCCGGCTTTGCAGGTCAAAACTTCATCGCGGAAATGCTGGATAAAATTGCCGAAATTCGCGCCTATAAAGAAAAAACAGGCGCAAAGTTCCTGATCGAAGTGGATGGATCCTGTAATAAAAATACCTATCAGCGTCTGCGTGCCGCAGGAGCGGAAATTCTCATTGTCGGCAGCAGCGGACTGTTCGGATTGGATAAGAGTTTGGAAAAAGCCTGGGAAAAGATGGCACGAATATATGAGGAAGAAACAGGTGAGTCATTATGCGCAAAGTAATTGGTGTCGACATTGGCGGCACCAACATTCGCCTTGGCGTCGTTGATGAAAGTCTTCATCTCTCGCATTTCGAAAAATCATCCAGTGCTTTTCTGCGTGAGGCGGATTCTTCACAGAAATTGGTTGAATTCCTAAAAGCCTATATCGAGCGCTATGCCCTTACCGATATTGAGGCGATACGTATCGGCGTTCCCTCTATGGTGGATCGTGATCGTGATTACGTGTATCGTGCGCCGAACTTAGGCGGTCTCGTGGAATTGAATTTGGCTACTTTGCTCAGCGAAGCCTTGCATCTGTCGGTCGCTGTCGATCGGGATGTCAACCATCTACTTCTCTATGATATTCACGAATCCGGTCTGGATCCCCGAAGAAACAAGACCATTCTCGGCTTTTATATCGGAACGGGTTTAGGAAACCCCATTTGGCTAAACGGAAGCATATATCGGGGAAAGCATGGAGTGGCCGGCGAACTCGCCCACATTCCGCTTTACGGAGAGGATATCGCCTGTCCTTGTGGCGGAAAAGGTTGCGTGGAAATGCTGGCGTCCGGTCGTGCTCTGGAGCGCATACAGCAGCGCCATTTCCCGGACACCCCTATTGGTGATATTTTTACCCGTCACAGAGAAACCGAGCCGATACGGCATTTTATTGAAACCTTGAGTTATCCCTTAGCGACGGAAATTACGATCTTGGATCCGGATTTGATCGTTCTGTCCAGTGGTGTAATAGGTATGAATGATTTTCCAAAAGATGAGCTCATTAAGGAGGTGAAAAAGCGCGTAAAGCATCCTGTTCCCGCAGAGGATCTGGAGTACATTTTCCCGGAAACAGGACACGAGAATGGCGTAATCGGTGCAGCAATCGCAAGATTCTTCTATGAAGATTAATACAAAGAAAAATAGTCGGTAGACAAAAGAAAATTGCCGGTAATGGAAAAAGGAGGAAACCATGAAAAAACGTTTAATGCTGATGTTGTTATGTCTCGTTACGGTCTTTGGCCTTGCCGCTTGTGGCAACAGTAACGAAGGAAAAGAACCCGCTTCATCCGCTGAGGCAACACAAAGCACAGCGGCTGAGGAACCGAAAGACGGCGGAAACGCGGAATATGCCGTCATTTTGAAAACCCAGGCTTCGGACTTTTGGGTCAAGATGAAGGAAGGCGTTGAAGAAGAAGCCAAGGAACTGGGGGTCAAAGTCGATATCTTCTCCGCACAGAGTGAAGAGAATACGGAAGAGCAGCTCAACATTCTGCAGAACGCAGTCAATAAAGGATATAAAGCAATCGGTATTGCACCGCTTTCGCCGGTCAACGCCGTATCAGCGGTTGCGGATGCCTATAAGAAGGGCATTTATGTCATGAATATTGATGAGAAGCTGGACATGGATCAACTGAAACAGCAGGGTGGTGCGGTTATCGGTTTTGCAACGACAGACAACGTAGCGGTCGGTAAAAAAGCGGCCGACTTTATCGTAGAAAAATTACAAAAGGGCGATAAGGTAGCGATTGTAGAAGGAAAAGCAGGCAATGTTTCCGGTGAGGATCGTAAAAACGGTGCACAGAAAGCCTTTGAAGATGCGGGCATGACGTTGGTCGGTTCGCTTCCCGCCGACTGGGATCGTCAGAAAGCTTTGGACGTCGCCAACAGCTTTATTCAACAGAACCCGGACCTGAAAGCAATCTACTGCTGCAACGACGGTATGGCTCTGGGCGCTCTGCAGGCGGTGATGAATGCCAATAAGTTAGGCGAAATTTTGGTTGTCGGTACGGACGGCGATGCGGAAGCGGTTGCTTCGATTGAAAAAGGTGAGTTGTCCGCCACGGTTGCACAGGATCCTGCAGGCATCGGTCGCACCTCACTGCGTGAAATGGTTGAAGCGGTGAAGAACAAGATCACGGTTGAACCGAATGCAGAGCCGAAGGTATTACCGGTTGAATCCAAACTCATCACGAAGTAAACTGTTTCTAAAGAACGTTTTAAGCGGAAAGAAGGAGCAGAATGAAAATTGGCTTTGGTTGCGATCATGTCGGCGTGGAATTAAAACACGCGTTGATGGCACACTTGGAAGAGAAAGGTTACACCTGTATCGACTATGGAACGGATGCGGGAGAACGTGTAGATTACCCGGATTACGGTCATCTCGTCGCCCACAAGGTGGCGGAGGGGGAAGTCGATAAAGGCGTACTCATTTGCGGCACAGGCATCGGCATTTCGCTTGCAGCCAACAAGGTGCCCGGTATTCGCGCCGCGGTATGCTCCGAGCCGTATTCAGCTGCGATGGCCGTGCGACACAATAACGCACAAATTATCGCCATGGGTGCGCGCGTCGTAGGAGATGAATTGGCCATGTGTATCGTGGACGCCTTCTTTGACGCAGAATTTGAAGGCGGAAGACATTGCCGTCGCGTAGAAAAGATTGACGAAGTATAACAAAACGAACGCGATGATTTATCGCTATGTCAGGAATAAGCCTGAGAGAAGAGGAATCTGCTCTCAGGCTTTTCCTCATGAAGAGGAGACAGGAGACACCATGTACAAATCTATCGGCGTAAAGCCCTATTTGATGCCCATGCCGGTGCTGATCATCGGAACCTACAATGAAGATGGAACGCCAAATGCGATGAATGCCGCCTATGGTTCCATGCGCGACAGTCGAACCGTATCGCTGTATGTGCAATCGAAGAGAAAGACGATAGCCAACATTTTGCGGACGAAAGCATTTACGATTCATCTGGCGGATGGAGAAAATCGACAGGAAGCGGATTTCGTCGGCTGTGTTTCCGGAAATGCCGTCCCGGATAAAGTGGAACAAACCGGCTGGTCGGTGACAAAAAGTGAGGATGTCGAAGCGCCGGTTTTTGCCTCTTTTCCTTTAGTGCTGGCGTGCTCATTACTCACCTATGACCCTGTGGATGGCCACTTGGTGGGCGAAGTGCAGAATGTAGCGGTAGAAGAAACGTTTCTGGACTCGTACGGCCAACTTCATATAGAGGAAATGAACTTGCTTACTTACAATCCGGCCGAGAAGATTTACAACATTGTAGGCGATCGTGTTGGCGAAGCTTTCGCGGCAAATGCAAGCAACGAAGAGCAGGACGAGTTGGACGACATTATGGCTTCTCAGCCGACGGAGGAGGAGAAAAGACAGGCGCTTAACAGCAACCGATCGGAGCGCATCGCTCGCGTTCAACGAATGGAAAAGGTCATGAACGAACTGGCTTCGCTGCAGGCGGAACTCAATCAGGCTCTGGATCATTTTGAATCCTTCAAAGAGCAAAGCGATGCATTTGACGCATACTACTCTTCGCGAGACTGGATGGATGATTATTATGCGTCCTCACTCGGCATCATTCCGGAAGAGATTGATCAGGGCGTACTCACCGAAGACTTGCCTTATGATGTGCTCTGCGAAAATGATGAATTGGGAAGGCGTATGCGCGCTTTGGCGATGAAATTGCTGATCCGGTGATGCGGCGGATCTTTTGCATGATCTCGAGCATAATCTCTGTTGAAAGAGAAAACGTATAGATTGCCACAGGAGGAATCGATTTGAAAGACTTTTTTGGGCATCTTCGTGTCCGTTTGCAGCGTGCTTTGATCGGGCGTAACGGCCTTGATTCTTTGGCTCGCACCATATATTTTCTTGGACTTGGCCTGCTTATCGTGCAATGGCTTATTCCTCATCGAGCCTTGTATTATCTTGGCTTGCTCTTCCTCGCTTACAGTCTGTTTCGTGTGTTTTCACGCAATATAGCCGCAAGACAGCGCGAAAATGCTGCCTTTTTGCGTGCGACGGATGGGATTCGCTCCCGCATTCGCCTCATACAGCGAAAATGGCGTGACCGCAAAACCCATCGCTATTTTACCTGCCCAAACTGTCGGCAAACGGTGCGCATTCCCAAAACTTTGGGGAAGGTAAAGATTCACTGCCCAAGTTGTGGTCATTCGTTTATTGCGCGCATGTAAGACAAGCCCCCGGCCTTCCCCGTCGCACGCTTCTCCTCGTCCCTTCGCTTCCAACTTCTTAGCAGGCGGGACTCGTCGAAGAGGCGACGGGGAAAGGCCGGGAGCTTGTGGAGAATAAAGGCGAAGAAAACGATGGAGAATAAGGTGGTGCTTAGCGCGGTGGAGTCAGGTGGTACGTTGTGGAAAATGTCATTGAGGGCCGCTGAAAATATCACTGGCAGCGCGGGTGCGAGTGGAGCGCTGCGGGAGATGCTTTTGATGGATCAGTTGTGCGTGTAGCGGCGTTGGAAATGCTGTTGATCTCTCATTTATGGCTCGAAAAATGTGTACGACCCTGGCCGTGCGTAAGATAGCGCCCTAGCCAGGGTCGATTTTTGTCGTGAAACCCTGGCTGGAAAGAGCAAGTTTTGCTAGCCAGGGTTAAATTTGCTCGAAAAACCCTGGCTGGGAGGAAAAACTCATGCGAGCCAGGGAAAATTTTTCCAGCCGAGCCCTGGCTAACGAAATGAACACGCACCAGCCAGGGTCGATCGCCTCTCTACGAACCCTGGCTGGGCAGAAAAACGAAAACCAGCCAGGGAAAATTTTTCCAGTCTAACCCTGGCTAGCGAAATTCAAACGCACCAGCCAGGGTTAGACAAGCACGAATACCTCTTAGTATTGAATGAAACATGCCTCAGCCGGGACCGAGCCACCCCTAACGATCTCCGACAAGCGAAATTAATGCGTGACAGCCGATGTCCCGGCTGGCGTTGCGAATAGTGCTCTTTAATTGCGCAGAAGGACCCTTTTTTTCTTAATACGATCAAAAATGCATATATATAAGAAGATGATACGTGTTCAATCAATATATCTTTTTTGGAAAGACAGGCATTTATAATTGTTGGACATACTCTATATATGCTATAATTTCATGCATAAATTTGCGGTATAGAATGAACAGCGACTAGAAACTGTTATAAGAAAGGAAATGATAATGAGAAATCGAGTGAATCGATGGGGCGGGAAGTTGGCAATCTTTGTGATTGCTCTTTTTGCGGTCTTTACCCTAAGCTCCCTTTCCTCCTCGGCGGCAGGAAAGGAGGTTGTCTTCCATACAACCAATGGTGAGGTAACCGTTGATTTTTCGGATGCAGTGGAATCGACCATTGGGGGAACGAACAACCGTGGTGAGGCATGGGACACGGGAGGAGGAGCCGGTAAAAAGTATTTCCTCGGCTGGAGTGATCAGCAAGATTACGCCAACACCGATGGTGCGAAGCTGTATTATTCCGGAGAAGATCCCATGGCACTGTTAGCGGACGGGGTGACGGACGTATATCCGGTGCATCTAAGTAGTCTATCTGCTCCCGGAATAATGTCGAATAACAGCTGCACCATCAACGATGGTATTGGTGATGAAGAGACCTTACCGAATAGTGCTTTACACAGAAAAGATGATGATTCTACCGATCATAATATCTTTGAAAAGTTTGATGAGACAATCAATGAATATCCGTTGCGTTTGAATGCCAGCTTTCGAATGGATAAAATAGCTGCTCATTGGCTTTATACCGGAAACGGCTTCACCATCATGACGAACACGCAAGGGGACAAGGGAAGTGCGGCAAAAAAAGCGCAATACACGCATGTCGACTTGAATGTTACGCTGGATGATGCCATTGCGATGAAAGATACGCTGACCGTATCTTTTAGCAGTTACTATTTTCAGCCGTATTTGGCCTGTGATACCGATACAAGAGAAAAATTTGAGATTGAAGGAGCATCGACGGAACCGTGGAAGATTGAATCCTTCGTCTCCGACACCGATCCGGTCACGACGTTTACCATAAAAAATCCGAATCATTCTCGTAAGATTACCATTCGCACGATTGTACGTACGAATAGCTGGTTTGGTGGAAAGCGCATCAAAAATGTCGATGCCAGAACGGTGGAAAACAGTGCAATGCTGCTTTCCGCAGAATCCTCAATTACCATCCCGAAAGCCGAGGCGAAAAAGACGGTGTTAGATACGGCAAAAACCATTACGGTTAGCGGTATGGTCGATGGCTTTGTCAAGATGCCAAAAAAGTATGTGCTTGGCGTTGGGATTGATTTGTCAAAACCCATTTCTTCCATTGAAGGAAGCCTTCCTCTGTCGATTAAGTTTGTGCCGGCAACAGTAAGGTTTGCAAGAAATAGCGACGACTTTCAGCCGAGCGAAGAACAGGTTCTCGGCACCTCCATTGTCGCCTATAACGGGACGCTTGCCGGGGACAGCTTCGATGAGGGCAAGAAACCGTCGATCGGGGTATTAGGTGATGCTATGATTGATGATCTCACGGATGTGACGGTCAATGGACAGACCTACGTTTTCCAAGGATGGAATACCAAGCAAGATGGAACCGGGGACGCTTTTGATGAGAATACGGTGGTTTCGGATGATTTAGTGGTCTATGCACAGTGGAAGAAACCCACCACGCCGACACCCAAGCCGGATCCCAAGCCCTCTACGCCGCTCCTTCGAATCGTAAAGATCGATGGTGACGGCAACCGGATTCCGCTGCCCGTAACGTTCAAAATTACGGATAAGATGATCTCTTCCATCAATCGCGTGGTTACGACGGACAAATCGGGAGAAGCCAAGGTTGACTTCCTGGCAACGGGCGACTATTCCTTACAGGAAATTAAGACCCCGGAAGGCTATATCCCGCTGGATAAGCCGCTTTCCTTCTCCGTTAAGGATGGCCGTGTCCACTATGAGAATCAGATCGTTCGTACCATCTATGTGAAGAACGACAAAAAGGCCGAAACACCGGACGTCATCAAACCCATCGATGACTCCACGCGTCAAGATATCGCCGCTTCGCTATCGAAGACCTACTTCGGCGATGCCAAGAAAGTGATTCTTGTGCAGAACATGGCCTATGCGGATTCCATGAGTGCCATGAACGTCTCCCAGGGAAACATCCCGATCCTGTATACGCAGAAGGATACGCTCTTTAACGTGACGAAACAGGAAATCCTGCGTACACCGCGTGAAGAGATTATCGTCATGGGCGGCCCGGGAACCATCTCCGAAAAGGTAATTGACGAGCTTAAGGCTATGACGAATGCAAAGATCACGCGCGTGGGCGGCATTGACCGTTTTGAGGTGAACAAGAACTCTGCGGCGTATCTGCCGGAGAGCACGAATGCGGTGATTGCAAGCGGTATGATCTATACGGATGCCCTTTCGTCGGTACCGTATGCCCATCAGTGGAAGGCGCCGATTCTTCTGGTGCGTAAGGATCGCGTCCCCGGTTATGTGGCGGATGTATTAAAGGAACGCATCACAAATGCCGTCATTAGCGGTGGGGAAGGAACGATCGCTCCCGAGACGAAACAGGCGATTGAAGCGATGATCGGTAAAACCGTATCCCGTGTGGACGGTGCCAATCGTTATGTGGTCTCGGCAAAGATGGCGGAGATGGTGGCGAACCCGACAACGGCGATTCTTACGAGCGGTGAAAAGTGGTCGGATGCGTTGGTCGCCGGCCCGGTGGCACAGAAGCTCAATGCCCCGGTACTCTTAACGCAACAGGCGAATCTGCCGATGCCGATTGATGCCTATCTCAATACGCATAAGGATCTGAAACAGATTCTCATTGTTGGCGGCCCCGCTTCGGTGGGAGAGAGTGTACGCAATGCGGTAAAGTCGATTTTCCCGGTGAAGTAGAGGGAAGAAACCGATCACGCTAGGACAAGTTTACAGTGAACAAGAATGGTGAATACGCCTTGAGATTGCCCAAAGGCAATTCGGATCAAGGGTATCCGCCAAAGGAAAGAAAAGAAAACAAAGGAATGAACAACAAAGCAGCGGCAGATGTTCTGC
Source organism: Murdochiella massiliensis (assembly GCF_900059565.1). Lineage (GTDB taxonomy): Bacteria > Bacillota > Clostridia > Tissierellales > Peptoniphilaceae > Murdochiella > Murdochiella massiliensis. Next base: position 465,400 of record NZ_FIZW01000002.1, on the reverse strand, counting down.
CGCTGCTTTGTTTATCGTTCAGATGATTCGTTTTTCTTATGGCAAGTATTTCCCCGAAGCCAAATACAGTTCATACCACTCATGATGCGTGAGACGAATGTTCATGGCTTCTGCGGATTCTTTGAGATGCTCGGGGTTCATGGTTCCGACGATGACTTGCATATTTGCGGGATGGCGAAGAATCCAGGCTAAAGCGATGGCGGCCTTGGTGACGTTATACTTTTCGGCCAGTTTGGCAAGCCCGGCGTTCAGTTCCGGATAGTCGGGATGATCCAGGAAGCAACCGTCGATCATGCCATATTGCAGAGGCGACCATGCCTGAATCGTAATGTCGTTCAGGCGGCAATAGTCCAGAAGACCGTTGTCACGATCCGTTGAGCGATCCGTCGAAAGGTTGTTGACATAGAGCGATTGGTCGAGGAGTTGAGACTGTTCCAGAGAAAGTTGCAGCTGATTGATGACCAAAGGCTGACGGACGGTTTTACGAAGTACTTCCAGCATCATCGGCGGTACGTTACTGACGCCGAAATGACGTACTTTTCCGGATTTTTCAAGAAGATCGAAGGCTTCTGCCAATTCTTCCGGGTCATAAAGCAGATCGGGACGGTGCAAAAGGAGAACGTCGAGATAGTCGAGTTGCATCCGGCGCAAACTATCATCGACGCTTTCCAGAATGTTCTTCTTCGTCCAGTCAAATTCATTGCGCTCAAAGCAGAGCCCGCATTTGGTTTGGATGATGAGATCTTCACGGCGAAGGCCGGACGCCTTTAACGCCTCGCCGAAGCGCGTTTCGGCAACACCCTGGGTATAGCAGGTGGCATTATCAAAATAATTGATGCCGAGATCAATAGCACTTTGAAGCATGGAAGCCGCTTCCTGTACGGAAAGATCCGGCATACGCATACAGCCGAGGATCATCCGCGAAACATTTTGTGGTCCATTGGTAATTGTGATGGTACTCATTCAAGCCCTCCTTTTCTGTTCTTTTCTCTCTTACCCCAATAACCGATAACATTGTAATTAACCGTCAACTTTGTGCATTCCTTTTCCGAGCTTTTGTTGTCTCCGGTTAAATGGATGCGGTAATTCAGTCACTTATAACGAAGGACGAATCCATGACGAATAGACTTGGCACATCGTGGCATATTGACATTCGAAAGGGGCTTCGTTACCCTTGTAATTGGCCTATGGAAGAAAAGGGTTTTCCCTATTGGAGAGAAACCAAAAAAGGGAAAGAACAATAAGGAGGAACTATGCGAATGAAAAAAGCGATCGCTGCTTTCGCTCTGGCCTTTGCGCTTTTGTTGACGATGCCGGAAGTGGCATTCGCCTGCACAGGCGTCATTGTCGGATCCGATCTGACAGAGGACGGAAGCACGATCTTCGGTCGCACCGAAGACTTGGAAACGAATCATAATAAGGCATATGTGATTCATGAGGCGGGGGAATACAAAAAGGACAGCACCATTAAGGACGTATCCTATGATGAGGAAAACGGATACAGCTATACTTTTACGAAGGATTCTTACCGTTTTACCGCTGTTCATGATACGACACCGGAATATGGCATCTTTGACGAAGCCGGATTTAATGAGAAGGGCTTAATGGTCGATATGACCGTTTCTGCGGATGCAAACGAGGCGGTATTGGAGAAAGATCCGCTGGAGGATCCATCCGGAATCAGCGAAGCCATTATGCCGACCGTAGTTCTTGCCCAATGCGATACGCCGGAAAATGCCATTCGTTTTATCGCTACGGAAGTAGCGAAAAAGGGCTCGGTTGAGGGCAATGGCTTTGTGGTCGCCAACAAGGATGAACTGTGGTATATGGAAATTTATACCGGTCATCAATTCCTCGCGATGCGCTATCCCAAAGATAAATTCTCGGTTTTCCCGAACACATTCTGGATTAACGAAGTGACCTTGGAAAAGGGCGAAGAAAACGAGAACTACATTGTTTCCAAGGATAACCAGTACATCTATTCAAAAGATCTGTTCAAGATTGCGAAAGAGGCCGGAACGTTTAAGGGCGACGAAGCGAAGGGAATCATTGATGCTTCTGGATCATATGCCGAAGCCGAAGCCGGCGCTCGTAACGCTTCGCGTGCCGCTTCCGGCATTAAAGTGCTCAACCCGAACGCAACGGTATCGGTTGAAGATACGCACTTCCCGTTCCTGCAAGAGGCCGAAAAAGGAAGCATTACGCTGCAGCAAGTTATTGATTTTACCCGCAATCGCTTTGAGAACATGGGCAACCTTGCGACGAACGATACCGGTGAAGAAGGATATTATCCCATCGGCAACCGTAACGTAATGGAAGCGCATATTTTCCAGGTTCCGAAGGATGCAACGGACACGTTCCCCGGTGTGCAGTACACCGCGCTGGGATCGACCCTGGTATCGCCCTTTGTACCGTATTATCTGAACCAGACCGACGGGGCAAAAGCGGCCATGAACGTCTCCAATGAATATACGCCGGATTCACTTTACTGGACGGCAATGGATGTTCTGCACATGGTAGAAACCAACCGTGCAAAATATCAGCCCATCGTTGATGCAAAACGCAGCGCACTTCAGGCGGACATTCTCAAGGACGTCACCTTGAGCGACAAGGGTGCAGCGGAAAATACCGCAATAAGCACGAAATGGGCGGAAAAGAGTCATGAGATGCTTTTGGCGGTGCAAAAAGAGCTGAAAGCCGACTTGCTGAAGAACGGCTATACCTCTGGATCGGAACGCGTACGCAAGAGCCCGGATGTCAAACTTCCGGGAAGCGATGTCTATCTGACGGTTCCTGCCAATACGACCGACGTCGTTTGGAAGGTTCGCATTGATGTGAAAAATCATGATCTTTCCATCGTCGACGCGTATGGCAATCCGGTGAAGATTCCGGAAGGCGTGAAACTCACCATTTCGATGAAGAAAGAGGCGTTTGAAGCGCTGAAACCGACCTTTAACGGAAAAACGGTCGATGCGAAGCTGAAGAATGAGAAACTCTATGTATTTGACGTGGTCGGTAGCGTTGATAACGTCGTTCGTTACGGTGGCGCAGATCGCTATGCGGTTGCCGTTGAAGCAGCCAAAGCCAACTTCGCCGAGTCCAAGACGATTCTTTTGGTCAATGGATTAGCATCCGGTGATGCCCTCAGCGCATCGAACGTATCGCAAGGCACAATGCCCATTCTGTATACGAAGGCGGATAAACTGGCCAAAGTGACGGCGGATTATCTGGCAGAGGCCAAACCGGAGAAAGTCATCATCGTCGGTGGTCCGGCTTCGGTTACTCCGGCTGTGGAACAAGAAATCAAAACCCTGTCGGCCAATACGCAGGTTGAACGCATTGGCGGTGCAAACCGTTATGCGGTCAATGCCAAAACACTTGCCGGCTATAAGGACTATACAAATGCCGTGATTACTTCCGGTGACGCGTTTGCGGATGCTTTGATGGCGGTACCGTATGCCAAGAGCGTAAACGCTCCGGTTCTCATGGTGAAGAAGGACAGCGTTCCGAACGAGACGAAAGCCTCCCTGACGGCGGCGAAGAATCTGAAAACGCTGACCATCATCGGCGGCTCCGGCACGGTGACGGATGCGACCAAACTTGCTCTGGAAGGCGTGACCCGCTTGAACGCTAAGCGCGTAAGCGGTAAAGACCGTTTTGCCCTGAGCGCGGAAGTGGCTAAGCTCTTCAACGAACCGAAACAGGTTATGGTTGCCAACGGCCTTGTTCCTTCGGACGCGTTAACGTCCGGTCCGCTTTCTCAGCGTGATCAGCTTCCGATTCTTCTGGTGCGCACGAAGGGATTTGATGCGGGCGTTCAGAGCTATCTGAAGGACACGAAGTCTCTGGAAAAGGCGATTCTCGTCGGCGGACCGGCCTCCATCAGCGAAGAAAGCGCGAAGTCGATTGCCGACTGGATCAAGTAAAAGAACGACATGATGCCCTCAAGGGCATACGACAAAAAGGAATTTGCTGATTTTATGGCACAAAAAAGGGACGCCGAAAAGGCGTCCCTTTTTTGTGGACGTCTAACTATGGTCAAAAGGTACATAATAGGGGATAATAGAAAAAACCAAGTCGGCGTAAAAAAGAGACGGAGGAAACGGTGAAACAGTACATTTTAGCGTTTGATGCCGGAACTACGAGCCAACGTTGCCTGCTTTTTGATCATAACGGAAAGATTGTCAGTGTCGCACAGAGAGAGATCAAGCAATATTATCCGCACCCCGGTTGGGTGGAGCATGATGCTGCGGAAATCTGGGCGACGCAGATTGCGGTGGCCATCGAAGCGATGCAGCGTGTCAGCGTTTCGGCGGAAGAAATCGCCGCGATCGGAATCACCAATCAGCGCGAAACGACCATTGTCTGGGATAAACATACGGGTGAGCCGGTCATGCATGCCATTGTCTGGCAGTGCCGGCGAACGGCTGAACAATGCGATGCGCTGCGCGCAGAGGGTGTTACGGAGCGCATTCGTGAAAAGACGGGATTGGAACTGGATGCGTACTTTTCAGCCTCCAAAATTAGCTGGATACTGGATCATGTTCCCGGCGCGAGGGAAAAAGCGGAGCGGGGCGACCTGCTCTTCGGAACGGTAGACTGCTGGCTCATTTGGAAACTGACGCAGGGACGTTGCCACGTGACGGATGTCTCCAATGCCTCCCGCACCATGCTGTTTAATATACATACTATGGACTGGGATGACGACCTGTTGGAGCTCTTCCATGTACCGAAAGTCATGCTCCCGCGCGTCTGCGCCTCAAGCGAGATTTATGGAGAAAGTGAATTGTCCTTCTTCGGCGCGCCCATTCCCATTGCCGGTGTGGCGGGCGATCAACAGGCAGCGTTGTTCGGTCAGACGTGCTTTTCCGCCGGTGACGTGAAGAATACCTACGGCACGGGGTGCTTTATGTTGATGAATACGGGCGACAAACCGGTGATGTCCCGTCACGGTCTGGTGACGACCGTCGCCTGGAAACGCGGAAACAAGGTATCCTATGCGCTGGAAGGCTCGATTTTTGTCGCCGGCGCGGCGGTGCAGTGGTTGCGCGACGAACTGCGCATGATTGATACCGCACCGCAGTCCGAAGAATTGGCTCTGGCCGTGCCGGATACCAACGGGTGCTATGTTGTGCCGGCCTTTACCGGCTTGGGGGCTCCGTTTTGGGATCCATATGCACGGGGAACCATAGTGGGCCTTACCCGCGGCGTGAATCGGAACCACCTGGTACGCGCAACCCTTGAATCCATGGCGTATCAGTCCTTGGATGTGCTTGAAGCCATGCAGGAAGATGCCGGGTTATCTCTTTCCGCATTGCGCGTGGATGGGGGCGCGACCGAAAATAACTTTTTAATGCAGTTTCAGGCGGATATGATCAACACGCCGGTCGTCCGTCCGAAAACCGTGGAGACGACCGCCAAAGGGGCAGCTTTCCTTGCCGGCCTTGCCGTAGGGTTCTGGAAGGATACGGATGAACTGCGTACCCTGCAGGCGGATGCGAGGATATTTATACCGACGATGACCGAAGAACAGCGTGAACAGAAGCAGCGTGGCTGGCATCATGCCGTGCGTTGCGCGATGAATTGGGCGAAGGAGGAGGAAGAATGACGCTACTCAATACTTTGGTGAAGATGCTTTCCGATAAAATCTGGTTTGTGCTGATGATCTTACTAGTCGGAAGCGGCGTTTTCTTTTCCGTTCGCACACGCTTTGTTCAGGTACGCCGGTTCAAAAAAGCCTGGAAGCGCGTCTTTGGAAATCTGACCCTGTTCGGCGATAAAGCGGAAAAAGAAGGAATAAGCTCATTTCAGGCCCTGGCGACAGCCATTGCCGCGCAGGTCGGCACCGGAAACATCGCCGGTTGTGCATCCGCCTTGGTCTCCGGCGGACCGGGAGCAATTTTCTGGATGTGGCTGGCGGCCTTCTTCGGTATGGCCACCATCTATTCCGAGGCGGTCATGGCGCAAATTACGCGCAAAAAAGATGAAGATGGACAGGTTATCGGCGGGCCGGTTTACTACATCCATGAAGCCTTTCATGGAAAATTCGGTCGCTTTTTGGCGGGATTCTTTTCCGTTTCCATCATTTTGGCTTTAGGTCTGATGGGCAACATGGTCCAATCCAACTCCATCAGTGATGCCTTTTACTCAGCATTCGGCTGGAATCGCCTTGCCGTAGGTGTGGCGGTTGCTGTCGTCGCCGGGTTTATCTTTATCGGCGGTATTTCACGTATTGCACAGGTTACGGAAAAAATTGTGCCGGTCATGGCGGTTCTTTATCTGGTGGGTGGCATAGTTTGTCTTGTCATCAATCGTGCGAATTTGCTTCCGGCTATCACTTCCATTTTTGTCGGGGCATTTGAGCCGCAAGCGGTATTCGGCGCCGGCATCGGTATTACCGTTCGTCAAGCTATGCGCTACGGCGTAGCGCGCGGTTTGTTTTCCAACGAAGCCGGTATGGGCTCTACGCCGCATGCCCATGCCATGGCTAAGGTCGATAAGCCGCAGCAACAGGGCGAAGTCGCCATGATCGGCGTTTTCTTTGACACCTTCATCGTGCTCACTATGACAGCGTTAATCGTTCTTTCTTCGGGAGAACTGGGCGAGATGATTCGTGAGGGCATGACCGGTACGCCGGTGGTTCAGCGGGCAGTAGGCATGGCTTTTGGCAAAAATTTCGGGGCGGCATTCATTGCCATTGCGCTCATGTTTTTCGCTTTTTCCACCATTATCAGCTGGTTTTTCTTTGCGAAACAAAACATGCTCTATCTCTTTGGAAAACACGCCGTAAAGCCTTTTGCAATCGTAGTTGTGTTGATGATCGTCCTTGGTGCCACGTTAAAGGTGGATCTGGTCTGGAATCTGGCGGATCTTTTTAATGCCATTATGGTCTTTCCCAACTTGATTGCCTTGTTGGCTCTTTCCGGCAAGGTCGCCAAACTCAGTAACGATGGACAATGGAAATAACGGTTTTCTCGTTCCTTTCTGTGTCGAATCGGGTATGAGTAGAATGCAAATGAATTGGCATAAGAAAGTCGCATGGCAAACGAAACCTTTTGCAGTGCGTCTTTCCGGATCCGATATCTCTTTTCCGAAAAAGGGAAGAAAGGAACAATCATGAAAGCGGAAGACTATATTATTGAACAAGTGCCTAAGCTATATACCATTATTGCTTTGAAAGATTTTCGCCATACGCCGAACGTTGTGTTTGACGTGATGCCGACAAAACTTATTCCTCGCGTAGACGGCTTGGATCGTGTCATTCACACAGGTCCGGCGATCAGTCCGGGATCAGTGGGTGAGGTTAAGCGCCCTTGGTACATGCATCCGGCGCAGTGGGACAATCTCTTCGTTCTCTATGGTGAACGTCATGTCGAACTGTATACGCCGGAACACGGAAAAGTGGAAAATTTCATCGTCACACCGGACTATATTGAGCATAACGGAAAGCGCGTATTGGACGGCGGCGGTATCCTGATTTGGCCGACCTATGTTTTTCATCGCGTCCAATCCGGTCCGGAAGGCTCACGTTCCATCAATCTCGCCACCCGTGAAGACGGTATCGATATGCGCAACAATTTCGACATCTACGATCTGAACGTCGAAACGGGCGAATACCGTGTCATTCGGGAAGGCTATAAAGATCAAAATATGGACGGCGAAAACTAAGCGGCATCCCGAGAAACGCGTGTTTTGGGCCAAAAAGAAATGTAAAGGCAGCTCCAAAGAAATGTTGTACAGGGGCTGCTTTTTTCATAGATTGTTTTATACTGTCCTCAAGGAGGATAATATCGTGAAGAAAAATTGGTTTGTTGTGTTGCTCATCGCAGGGCTATCCATGCTGTCCATTCGCATGGTCGGTGAGCCGGTAGTGTACACGGGCCTGATTGCAGTATATTTTGGCGTTCTGTTAAGCGGCGTGCTTTCTAACCGCTTTATTGGCGCAATGACCGGAGGCGCAACCATTGGTCTGGGCCTTCTCATCCGTCGGTTTTGGCAGGAAATTCCCACATTCAAGCCAAAAAAAATGGCCACTTGGGCAGCGAATAATGAGCAGTTTACTGTATTCATTGGTCGGTATTGGTGGGCGTTAATTCTTGGCGGCGTCGCCTTGGGCTTTTTGGCGGGATTGCTTGGGGAGAAACTGGAATGGCGAGGTGACGTTTCGCAACAAAAGGAAAAGGCGGAAAACGCGAAGAACCTTACCGCAGCACAGTATTTCACGCCGAAGCGTATTGCACAAATGTCCATTTTTATTGCCATCGGCGTGGTCATCAATTCCATGCGTGTCGGTTTTTTGAGTTTTGGCGGGTTGCCAATTGTACTGTCAGGCTACATTTTCGGCCCTTTCGGCGGATTTATCATTGGCGGGGTGACGGATTTGGTGGCTTTTCTGGTTCGTCCTTCTTCTAATGGCTTTAATCTGGCTTTTACGCTGACCTCAGCGCTGACGGGGGCGATTCCGGTGTTCATTACGGATATGTTAGGTGGAAAAAAGAACTTCACCTTTTGGCGTGTATTGGTTGGCGTTGCAATCGGTCAGTTCCTGACATCCGTGTTGTTGGTGCCCCTATTTATGTCCTTTTTCATCGGCGCTGCCCCGGCAAAAGCACAGTTCTTCCGTGCGCTTATTAAACAGACGCTGAGTGCTCCGGTCTATGCGTTGCTCATTCTGTCGCTGATGCAGGCGCTTGCAAAATCCGGACGAATGGGCGCAATTTCTGTGCGACTGGCTCCGCTACGGAACAAAGTATAGGAGAAGATGTTGAAAGAAAAACAGATGTCTGAATCCATGCGCACGGGAGTGTTGCTCGCTATTGCAGGCGGAGCAATGGATGCCCATTCGTATCTGTTTCGCGGCAATGTTTTTTCCAACGCACAGACGGGCAATGTCCTCCTTTTCGGTGTGCATGCGGCACAAGGAGAATTTTCACTTGCGCTCGCACATCTTTGGCCGATTTTGGCCTTTATGGTGGGCATTTTTCTGGCAGATCACATTCGCTATCGTTGGTCATTTTCCCGCCTTCATTGGCGACAGTGGGCGCTGGCGGTGGAGATGGCACTGCTTCTCCTTGTGAGCAATATGAGCAACGCTTGGGATCCGCTTGCGAATGCTTTGTTATCATTGGCCTGCGGCATTCAGGTAGAGAGTTTTCGCTCGGTTCACGGGCAGGCGGCAGCAACCACAATGCTCATCGGTAATTTACGGAGTTTCACAGCGGCAACCGAGACTTTTTTGCGTTCGCGTTCGCATGATGCTCTGCGGCATATGGCGCTTTACAGCGGTCTAATCGTCAGTTTTGTACTGGGTGCGATTGTTGAGAGTCGGCTCGTTGACTGGATCGGTGCTCCGTCCATTCTTTTCTGCGTCATCCTTCTTGGCATCGTTTTTCGCCTGTTATCGGATAAGCGTGAGCAAGCGAAACGTATAGAGATGAACCGAAAATAAGCATATGTCTGCGCAGGATAGGTAAAAATCAGCGGATAGAGAAAATAGATTGAGAAAGTAGAAAGAGGCACAATGACTGAACAGGTACTGTTAGGACTTTTGATTCCCTTTGTGGGGACGACACTGGGTTCGGCGTGCGTATTTTTTATGCGTGGCGAGATGAACCGAACGGTAGAGCGCGCATTGCAGGGCTTTGCCGCCGGCATCATGATTGCCGCTTCCGTATGGAGCTTGCTCATACCGTCGATGGAACAATCAGAGGCGATGGGAAAATGGGCGTTTGTTCCGGCTGTCGTCGGACTGATGGCGGGCGTATTGTTTCTTCTCCTATTGGATCATGTTATCCCGCATCAACACTTGAACAGCGAGAAGGCGGAAGGGCCGGATGTGCAACTGGCCAAAGCCAACAAGATGTTTTTTGCCGTAACGCTCCATAACATTCCGGAAGGGATGGCCGTGGGGGTGGTACTTGCCGGCATGATGGCGGGAGTTGATGGAATTAGCGCTCGCAGCGCATTGGCGCTTGCTCTCGGCATTGCGATCCAAAACTTTCCGGAAGGCGCCATCATTTCGATGCCGCTTCATGCGATGGGAATGAAACGACATCGAGCGTTCTGGTATGGTGCACTGTCCGGTGCTGTGGAACCGCTGGGTGCAGCGCTGACGATTTTTGCTACCGGACTGGTCGTACCCATTTTGCCTTATTTGTTAAGTTTTGCCGCCGGGGCCATGCTCTATGTGGTCGTAGAGGAGCTGATTCCGGAAATGAGTCAAGGTGAGCATTCGGATGTCGGTCCACTGGCTTTTGCTGTGGGCTTTGCCGTAATGATGGCCTTGGATGTGGCACTGGGGTAAAATTGCTTAAAATTGTTATAGAGAAAAAAGAGTTGCGATTGCAACTCTTTTTTTGTATAAGAATCATCCCCCTATGCCCATATTTATTGAAGCAACATTTTCCCGTGAAATGAACACAATAAATAATTGTGATAATACAATAAAATACGTATGAAAAGACTGTGGAGAAAGCATATGCTTAAGATAAAGATTTTTACAGAATCTTGTAATGAGTGAATGCCTAACAAATGGTTGTAAAGAAAGGATGTGGGAGAAAACGTTATCAAAGAAGGGAACATTTAGGCTGTTTAAGTTAATAAAGGGAATCGGCGGAGATTTCGAAAGGAGAAAACATGGAAACTACTAATAAGAAAAAAATAAAAGCTTTTGAACGTTTTCTCAGTAAAGTTGAAGTTGCAGGAAATAAAATACCAGACCCCATTTTAATGTTCATTGTATTAGCGGTAGCGGTAGTAATTATTTCCGGGATTTGCTCAGCCCTAGGCGTCAGTGCAATTAATCCTGCAACAAATGAAAAAGTTGAGGTAGTTAATCTTCTGAGTGTCAATGGATTAATTATGATGCTTACAAAGGCCGTTAAGAATTTTACTGGAATGAGCGCCTTGGGTTTAACTCTTACTTGCATGCTGGGCGTTGGAGTTTGTGAAAGTTCCGGTTTGTTTAACATTGCGCTTAAAAGATTAGCTACCAATTCAAAAGGTTCCGATCTGAAAGTTATTACCGTATTTACTTTTCTCTGTGTAATTGCGGACTGTACTGGTGGAGCAGGTTTTGTTGTTATGCCTCCTGTGGGAGCTTTGTTATGGGCTGCCATGGGAAGAAATCCTTTGGCTGGTATGCTTGCTGCATATGCATCTGTTTCCGGTGCCTTTGCTTCGAATCTTTTAGTAACATCTATGGACGTTGTTAATATGAGTTATACCGAAGCAGCTGCACAACTTGTTAATCCAGATATAGTACTTACTCCCGCTATGAACTGGTATTTTTCAGGAGTTTCTGTTATTTTTCTCACTTTCTTTTCTGTTCTAATCACAGTAAAAGTAATAGAGCCACGCATGGGAGTTTATCATGGATCGTATTCTCCAGTTGGTGAAAGTGCGAATGAAAAGGATCATCGTGCACTGAAAGCTGCATTGTTTTCATTCTTAGGCTATATAGCGGTAGTTGCTTTTGGTGTTTATAGTGGCATATTGAGTGATCCAAAGACGGGATCTGCTATTTCTTCGGGTGCGCCGTTGATGAAGGGCTTGACTATACTGATCGCACTCATGTTTGCAGTTCCTGGCTTAGCCTTTGGATATGTTTCAGGACGCTTCACCTCTTTTAAGGATGTTGCTAAGGCATTGAGTGATGCAATGGCTGGCATGGGAAATTACATCGCATTGTTCTTCTTTATTGCGCAATTTCTGAGCTATTTTAGCTGGTCAAATCTAGGGCTGATCTTAGCCATTGCTGGTGCGGATGCGTTAGAAGCTTCAGGTTTGCCGATTTGGGTCGTTCTTGTACTGTTTGTTATTATGTGTGCATTTCTGAATCTTTTAATTGGTTCCGCTTCGACGAAATGGTCATTATTATCTAGCGTATTTGTTCCAATGTTCATGTTGCTTGGATATCATCCGGCTTTGATTCAAATGGCGTATCGCATCGGCGACGCGATTTCCAATCCGATTTGCCCCACGTTTGCATATTTTGGGATGCTACTAGCGTTAGCACAGAAATATGATAAAAAGGCTGGTTTTGGAACACTGATGTCCAACATGCTTCCATATGTTATTTGCTACTTCCTCTTTATGGTAGTTGAGCTATTAATATGGTTCGCTTTTAACATTCCTCTTGGACCGGGTGGCCCCGTATTACTATCGTAAATTGAGACTGCGTTGTTAAAGAGATTGAAGGAGAAAATAATGAATGAACAAAAAGTAATAGATGAAAAAAAAGCGACTCCAGAGTTGCGAGGCTATGTGCAAAAACGGATTAAACTTCTGCAGGAAGCAATGATAAAAAAAGGAATTGATCTTGCTATAATCAGTAGTCCAGAAAATGTTTTTTACTTTAGCAATTTTAATCCGGTCATAATAAGCCACGCACCATATTTTGTAGTGTGCCCTAAAAAGAGCTTTTTATTGGTGCATGCTATTCGATACAACCATGCGATGAATGAGGGCGCAACAGAAGATGTATTTTGCTATGGAAAATGGGGAAAAGCCAAATCTGTTGCAAGCAGCGCTATGGAGGCTATTAAACTTTTAGTTCCTCAAGACACTCGGAGTATCGCGATCGAAGGGGAATATGCGTCATTCAATTTCATTGAGGATTTAAAATTAAATTTAGGTGTAGAAAAGTTTTTTGATATCAGCAGGATGATCTCTCATCAACGTTTAGTAAAAGATCCATATGAAATCAAGATGTGCCGAATTTCTGGAAAACTTGTTGATATTGGAGTTTCCAGAGCCATTGAAGCGCTTAAGGATGGATATAGTGAAGCTGCGGCTTGCACGGAAGGTCAATATGCAATGCGCAAAGAATGGCATAAAAACTATCAAAACTACGAGGTGAGTGGCTTCTCAAATAACCAGACAGCTCAAATTGATACGTTATGCGTTTGGTGCATGACGAATGAAAGACTCAATTATGGCTGTGATTGTCCTACAGGTTATGTCCCACAAAACGGAGATCTTACAATGCCTATGAGTTGGGCACGAGTATCTGGATATAACGTTGAAAATGAGCGCAGTATTATGGTTGGCAAAGTCAGCGATACCAGAAAAAAAGCATATGAAGCCATGTTACGGGCTCGAAAAAAGATCTTTGAACACTTAAAGCCAGGAACGATTTTCAGTGATTTGTATTTAATGGCAATGGAGGAATTTATAAAGGCAGGCTTTGAAGATATCTTGCCCGGTAGATGTGGCCATGGTATGGGGCTCTCCAGTCACGAGTTTCCCTCCGTTGCAAAAGAAAACGACACGCCTTTAGCCGCCGGCATGATTATCACCGTTGAGCCCGGATTGATGAGCCAAGAAATTGGTGCCGTCAGACATAGCGATACCGTCTTAATCACAGAGGAAGGCTTTGAGTTTTTAACAAACACACCAAGAGAAGTGATTGCGTTTACAAGATAATCACAATATCCAGCAGGTGAGGAATACAAAAAGGACACAAATCAACATACGGAGAATAGAAAAGGTGAACAAAATGAGAATGACAAAACGAGAACGCTGCTTAGCAACGATAAACGGTGAGAAGCCAGATCGCATTCCTTACTCTATGTGGAGTCACATGCCGCAATATGATCATGATGCCGAAGCAATAACGCAGAAAACAATTGCTTTTTATCATGATTATGATGTCGATTTTATTAAAACGATGAATAACGGAATGTATTCCATTGAAGATTTTGGTGCAGTTATTGACTACTCAGAAGTTCAAAAAGGAGGACGTGCTTTGCTGGTCGACTCACCCATAAAAAAGGGGGAGGACTGGGCGAAACTTTCAGAGACTTCGCTTGAGAAGGGAGCTTTGCACAGAGAGTTGCTTTACCTTCAAATGTTGCTCGAGAGCGTTAAAAGTGACGATGTCCCCGTAATATTTACTGTTTTTTCGCCGATAACGACAGCAAACAAATTGTGCGGAGGGAAACTTGCTCAATATCTTCACTCGGGATTTGGACAAGAGTTGAAAAAAGCTTTAGAAGCCATCACATTAACAACAGAACATTTAACAGCAAAAGCTATTGAATTGGGCGCTGATGGAATCTTTATGGCAAGCCAAGTGAGTAATTATATGACAAATGAAGAAGAGAAAATATCTGTAGAAGAATATCAAGAATTTGGCAAACCATATGATATTCGAGTCTTGAATGCTGCCAATCAGGCCGGCGGATGGCTAAATGCTCTTCATTGTCATGGAGAAGATATTATGTTTGATATTGTAAAGGATTATCCTGTGCAAGTGTTAAATTGGCATGTTTGGGAGACTCTTCCTACCATTGATGAGGCGTTAAGCCTAACTGACAAATGTATTATGGGTGGGTTGAAGCGATTTGACATCACCAACTGCAACTATAATGCTATTCGCCACCAGATTTATGAATGCTGTCGCGTCAGCAAGGGAAAACGTCTTTTTCTAACGCCAGGATGCGTGATTCGGTATCCTCTAAACAGTCAAATGCTTTCCTATGTCAAGAAAGTCAAGGAGGAGATTGAACAGGCGATTGTGATGTAATTATTCCTGATAGAGCTCCTGTGCTATACGGATAAACTCACTTCCAGCCTGAGTGAGCAATTTCGTGCGAAGTCGGCTTACAGCCAAAGGAGCTGTACCGATAGCACTCTCCAGTTCAAAAACCACAAGACCGGGGACAGCATCGAAATTTATGAGCACTTCCCTTGGAAAACCCGGAAGGATATTCATCTGTGTCACAAATGTGGATGGAATAGTGCAAAGTCCAAGCCCCGCAGAACATAAATTCAGTTGCGTTAAAATGTTGACCGAAGTTAAAATAACCTTTGGTGAGAATTCGGCTTCTTTGCATAGCTTCTTAAATATTTTTCCGCCCTTTGTTTCCTCGTCTTGTGCGATAAAAGGCAGGTTTGCAAATTGGGACATGGATACGGGATGATGCTGCATTTGGTCTAACTCTTGTGGAGAAAAAGAAGAGCGGAGTAAGTTGTATGGCGCTACGAGAACGTAGGTCTCTTCATAGAGTGGAACACTTATTATGTTGGTTGGATCTTGAGGAATATACCCTATCGCTAGATCGACTTTTCCGGTGGAAAGAACTTCTTCAACATCGGGAGTGGTTTGGGCTTCAAAAACCGTAAATGTGACGTTCGGATAAAGTTGATGAAAGGTCCTGAATAGACGTGGAAGCATAACTGTGCCACGAGTAACTGGGATAGCTACAGAAAGATTACCGCGGGTAAACTCTTTTATATCTTGTACCCTGCGTGTACATTCATCCATGATGTCTGTTACATCTAATGCGGCCTGGTACAGTACTTTGCCCGCGTCAGTCAGCGTCATGGGGCGACCACGGTCAAAGAGTTGAACTTGGTAGAAATCTTCCAGCTTGGCAATATTACTGCTTAGTGCCTGCTGTGAGATATATAGACGACGTGCAGCTCTTGAAAAGTTTAACTCTTCCGCTGCGACAATGAAATATGTGAGGTTCGTCAAATTCATAATAACCAATCCCTTTGATCCGATTCAATATAGTGCGAGTATAGAACAACGTTTAGCCTTTTGCAACGCGTATTGGAGGAGGTAGGACATGGATGATCATTTGTATAAAAATCACCTCTCTATATTAAAAGAGGAATTAAAGATAGCGACAGGGTGTACTGAGCCCATTGCTATCGCGCTTGCTGCAGCAAAAGCGCGAGACGTATTAGGGAGGGTGCCTGACAAGTGCATCATTGGTTGCTCTGGTAATATCATTAAAAATGTAAAATCGGTAACGGTTCCTAACTCTGGCGGTTTAAAGGGAATAGAGGTTGCCGCCATCCTTGGAATTGTAGGAGGTGATGCAAATGCGGACCTAGATGTTTTACATGCCATTACCCCTGCACAACAAGATATGACGAAAGAACTATTAGCCGAAGGGTTTTGCTCTTGTCAAGTCGTTGAAAATGAGGCCATTCTTTATGTTTCTGCTAAAGTCGTGTCTGGCAAAGATAGCGCACAAGTAGAAATTAAGGATAGGCACAATCATATTTCTCGGATTACTAAAAATGAAGAAGTGATTTATCAAGACGAAGGTGATCTATTAGAGCGTAGCCAAGCTCAAGACAAAAGGCAGTTGTTGAATCTTCGTAATATTATTGAATTTACTGAAGAGGCACAACAATCGGATTTGGCAGCGGCACTCAATAAACAAATCGATTATAATAGCAGGATTGCAGAAGAAGGTCTATCCAAAAAATGGGGCGCTAGTATAGGGAAAACATTAATGGAACGGCAAGTGCCTATTTCCGTTAATCTGCAAGCACGAGCGTATGCTGCTGCGGGGTCCGATGCTCGCATGGCAGGGTGTAGTTTGCCTGTTGTTATCAATTCAGGATCAGGAAATCAAGGAATCACAGTTTCCTTGCCTATCATTATTTATGCTAAAGAATTGGGGGCTGATGAGGAACTGCGTTTAAGAGCCTTAGCATTAGCAAACTTGATAGCGATTCATCAAAAAAAATATATAGGCAATCTTTCAGCCTTTTGCGGAGCAGTTAGCGCTGCAGCCGGTGCTGCTTGTGGCATTGCTTATATGATTTTGAAGCTATATCCAAGGAAGATGGATCTTTATCAAGTCATCTCGGATACAATTACAAACACGATATGTACCTCAGGTGGGATGATATGCGATGGTGCAAAATCATCCTGTGCAGCAAAAATAGCTACAGCGCTGGAGAGCGCTCTGACGGCGTTGGAAATGAGTTTAAAAGGCAATGCTTTTCAGCCGGGAGATGGATTGACGAAAGAGAATATTGAAGAAACGATTCTTACTATGGGAAAGGTTGCCGCAATTGGGATGCGAGAAACAGATCGTCAAGTTCTCAGCCTTATGATGGATCAAGAGTAAAAAACGTACGCCTCTTTAAGTAAGAAATAATGCGAGTCCTTACTTAAGGAGGCGTAATCTTTAAAAAAAATTACTCATCATCAATAGCGATGCATGTCCCTTGCATATGGCAAACTCTCTTTTATTTCTCCGCGTTTATATGCGCGAATGAGCTCATGCAAATGATCAATCATCTTTTGATCGGCTTTTCCTTTATCGGTGTCACCGATGAGGAAACGGCGTTCATAGCGATCCACCGTTTCGACATGGGGAGAGTATGTTTCAAGACCGTTGGTCAGCCCATCGAAATCCTGATGCTCGGCCAGAGCAATATGGTGCGAGTTGAAGATCAACGTATAGCCGGCGATGCCGGTTTTGGAATGATAGGATTTGGCAATGCCACCGTCGATGACGAAGAGTTTGTTGTTTGCTTTTTTCGGGCTTTGTCCTTCTTTGCTTTTTACCGGGACATGGCCGTTGATGATGTGGGCATGCGGCTGTTTCATATCGAACGCTTCCAACAGATAATCCGCAACGGCTTCATTATCACAGAGGGAATAATAGGGATTCATCTTTTCTTTTCCCAGTGTCTTGTCCCCGACAAAGTAATTTTCGAAAGTTGCCATTTTACTCTTACCGAACATCGGGCTTTTCGGGCCGCACCAGAGATACCAGGTGAAATCAATCGCGCTCTTTGTTTTTTTTGCGTCTTTTTCGCCATAATAGGCCGTAGTCATCATGTAATCGACGTAATCCATCAATTCTTTTCCTGCATACGGATGTTCGTCAATGACGAGCGAATCAAATGTGGCATCTTCTTTTAACGGAAGGCAGCCGTGATAGAGCAAATTGCCGTTGTAGCATCGGTAGCTGGACCCTTTTTGAAAGAGAAAACCGATATGACGCGCCAAGCGCTCGCTGTGCACGAAGGAAGCGCGCAGATTAAAGACCAGATCCTCTTCCTCTTTGGTGAGTTTGAGAGGATCTTCCGGATCTACGGTGGGGAAGTTGGTGTCGCGAAGAGGATAGCGTGTGCCATCGGTGTCGATGTATTCCATCGTCTTCCAGTCTACTTTTTTCAAAACGATGCGCTCATTCATGCCATACTCGGGATGGCGTTCAAGGAGTTGGCCTTCCAGTTTGTTCTCTAAAATAGCCACTGCCTTGTGCATTTGCGCCGCACGTTCAATGGACCAGATATTATAGACGTTTTCATCAAAAATCTTCGGTTGAAAATAGGTGCAGGGATCATCGCCGTACACATTCATCGCAAAGTCGTTTAACGCACGCAGATGGATGCCATAGCCATCCTCCAAAACATCAAAGGTGTTGTATTTGATGGCGTTGCGCAGGACAGCCATCATGCAGGTTTCATTCCCCAATTGCGCGCCCATCCAGACGACATCATGGTTGCCCCACTGAATATCGACGTTTCGAAAAGCGATGAGCTCCTCAATGATTTTATCCGGACCGGGGCCGCGGTCAAAAATATCGCCGACGATGTGGATGTGATTGACGCAGATGCGCTGAATGGTATAGGAAAGGGCACAAAGAAAATCGTAAGCGTCCTGTTCCTCAATGATCGCATCAATGAGGGAATAGTAATAGTTGCGACGGTCAATTTCACCGTCGTTAATTTCGAGAAGTTCTCCGATAAGCGTTTTATATTCCTCCGGCAGTTTCCGCCGGATTTGTTCACGCGGATATTTGGAGGCGATAAAGCGCGCCACTTCAATCAGCTCCAAAATAATTTTTCGCACCCAACGCTCATCATCCAGACGATCAATCTTTTTTTGCAAGGTCAGCTCGGGATAGTAAATCATTTCCGCAATTTCATTCTGGTCGTCTTCCGAAAGGCGTGTGCGGTAGACATCTCGTACCTTTCGGCGAATATTGCCCGATGCGGAACGCAATAGATGAATAAATGCGCGATCTTCGCCGTGTACGTCACTGAAAAAGTATTCCGTTCCTTTCGGCAACAGCATTTCCGTCTTTAACCGAATAATTTCGCCCATCGCCGCTCGACGGTTCGGAAACTGCTTGGCCAGTATGCGCATAAGCATATCCTGCTTCAACACAAGGCTCCTTTCTCATGATGATCTCTTTCCGTGCTCGCATTCCGAACAAAACCGGAAAGGAAATAACAGGAACGATTTCTTCTATTCAAAGTATAGCAAAAGCCATAACGTCCGCACAGAAAATGCCTATCGTAACTTTTGTTATACGAGAAGGAAACAAAAAGACGAATACGCAGGAACGATGAAGAGAGGAATGTCAACGGTGAATCATCGGATTATGCAACAAAAAAGCAAGTATTTGACAAACGATAAATGGACCGCTATACTGGTACGAAATTGAACTCCTTAACAAAACAAGGAGGTAGAGGCGCGGGAGCGATGAGTATTTTCCGGAGGCGGTAGCCGGGGAAGGAAGAGAAAGGCAATCTCGCCGAAATGACGAAACGGACACGTGACGTCGTTGGGGTGGCACCAAACAGGTGTCGCACTGTCACCGAAGAAACGGTGGTGCGCTATCGGATTCGAGATGTGGAGAGAAGGCGCAGCCTTCTCTTTTTTCTTTTCGGATCCTAATGGCTGTCGAGGGAGAGCAGAAAACGACAGAAGGAGGAGATCATGAAGGTAAGAAAGAAATGGGGCTTGTTGTTATTGGTGCTTTGTTTGCTTCTGCCCCTTCCGGTGAGGGCAAGCGGAGAAACCGAAACACTCATCGTGGGCATGGAAGTCAATTATGCACCGTTTAACTGGTCGCAAACGACCGATGCCGATGGGGCGGTTCCGGTGGAAAACAGTCCGGGCGAGTATGCCAACGGCTATGACGTATGGATGGCGAAACGTCTTGCGGAAGGACTTGGAAAAACGCTGGTGATTCGCAAGATTGAATGGGACGGTCTGCCACCGGCCCTAACGTCGGGAAAGATTGACGCCATCATCGCCGGCATGAGCCCGACGCCGGAACGCAAGAAAGAAGTGGACTTTACCGAACAGTACTATGCTTCGGATTTGGTGATGGTAGTGCAGAAAGATGGCAAGTTTGCGCATGCTGAGAGCTTGAGTGATTTTGCCGGCGCAAAGATTACCGGACAGCTTAACACCTTTCACTACGAGGTGATCGATCAGATCGAAGGCGTGGCCAAACAGGCACCGCTTGATACGTTTTCCACGATGATTACGGCACTGAATGCTGGATCTATTGACGGGTACGTCTCCGAACGGCCGGGCGCATTAGCGGCGGTTATGGCGAACCCGGGCTTAGCCACGGTTGTTTTTGCTCCGGAGAAGGGCTTTGTTGCGGATCCCGAAAACACCACCATTGCGGTGGGCGTGCGCAAGGGAGATCCCTTAAAAGAGCAAATCAACCATATTCTTGCGGAAATACCGGAAGAAGAACGCCAACAGGCCATGGATGCGATGGTCACCCTACAGAATCGCGGTGAAAACGACAGTACCTCTTTTCTTGATGAGGTGCGTGCCATTTGGGATACCTATTCTTCCCTTTTTCTGCGCGGTACGGGCGTGACGCTTCTGATCTCCTTCTTGGGCACGGCATTTGGCCTCGGCATCGGCTTTATCGTTCAAGTGATTCGTACCATTCCGACGAAAAAGAAAACGGGCATGAAAAAAGTGCTGATTCGCTTGTTTCAACTTTTGGGGACGGCCTATGTTGAGGTTTTTCGCTCCACGCCGATGATTGTCCAGGCCATGCTGATTTTCTACGGCAGCAAGCAGTTTTTCCACCTCGATATGGATCCGCTCTTTGCGGCATGTATCATTGTTTCGATCAACACCGGGGCCTATCTTGCTGAGACGATTCGTGGCGGTATTGATGCCGTGGATAGCGGTCAATTTGAAGCGGCGCAGGCTATCGGTCTTCGCCACGGACAGATGATGACGCATATTATTTTGCCCCAGGCGATGCGAGCAATTCTGCCGTCCATCGGCAATGAGCTGGTTGTAAACATTAAAGACACGTCGGTTTTAAATGTAATTTCCGTAACAGAGCTGTTCTTTGTGACAAAAAGCGTTGCGGGATCGACATTCCAGATTTTCCAGGCGTACTTCATTGTGGCCCTCATCTACTTTGTTCTGACACGTTTAGCCAACTTTGTGATTCGAGCGCTGAGCCGGAAGATCAGTCCGGATGTGCCGTTTACGATTAAGAGTGCAACGGAGGCATAGTATGGAAAAACAGGCGATTCTTACGATTAACCATTTGGAAAAAACATTTGGCGCCGAAACGGTGCTGAAAGATATTTCACTCACGTTGCATCCGGGAGAAGTGGTTTCCCTCATCGGACCGTCCGGTGCAGGAAAATCCACTTTCCTGCGTTGTATTAATCTGCTGGAGGAGCCGACGGCGGGGGAGATTCTGTTTCATGACCAGTCCATTTTAGCGCCCAAGTTCGATCTGCTACGCTATCATGCAAAGGTAGGCATGGTATTTCAACAGTTCAATCTCTTTCGCAATCTGAGTGTACTGGAAAATTGCACGCTCGCTCAGGTGAAGGTGTTGGGGCGTGAAAAACAGGAAGCACGCGATGTGGCAATGAACAATCTCCGACGCGTGGGCATGGCAGATTATGATCGAGCCAAACCCGCACAGCTTTCGGGCGGCCAACAACAGCGTGTAGCCATTGCCCGCGCCCTTTCCATGGATCCGGAAGTTCTGCTTTTTGATGAGCCCACCTCCGCCTTGGATCCCCAAAACGTCGGGGAAGTGCTCAGCATCATCGAAGATCTGGCGAAGGGCGGCATGACCATGATGGTTGTTTCGCATGACATTTCCTTCGCGCGTCGTATCGCGCATCGGGTAGCGTTTCTGCGTGGCGGATATATTGAAGAAATCGGCACACCGGAGGAGATCTTCTTGCATCCTAAGAGCGAAGCATTACAGCAATTTGTGCAGCAGCAGGAATAACAAGCGACTCGGTATGCGTCAAGTAGAGATCCTGTTAGCTCGTAAAAAAGTGATGACTTGGTGAGGGATATTAGTGTCGGCGCTTACTGGTTATACGCTTACTGGTTATTGCTAACTGGTAATTATAGAAAATTACTGTTTTCTCTTTAGCGCAGAAAGCTGCCGTAAAGCGGGCGGGATAATTACGGCTATAAAACGAAAAAGTGTGAAAAGCCGCCGTAAATCCAGTAGCTGGATTACGGCGGTAAAACGCAAAAGCGGGGAAAGCCGCCGTAATCTGCCCGCAGCGCTCATAAGGAGCCGGCCTACGGCCGGCGATTGGTAAAGATGGAAGGCGACCCAGCGGGGCGCTGAGCGCGCACAGGAATACTCTTTCTATTTTTTTCTTCTTGGTCTCTCATCAATTGTATTTCTACTATCTCTAAATGTTTTCCTGAGGAAAAGCGGGGGATTGTCTACAACGAGGAATTGCATTAGAATGTGCCTATTGAGCAAATGTCCCGAAAGAGAAGAAAAGAAGGGAAGAAAAGGTGCAGAAGGTATTACTGATCTGCAATGCAGATTCTATATGGACGAAAGAGTATGTGAAACATATTCACCTTCCTCTTTCAAATCAGGTTGAAATTCTTTCTTTTGAACCGGTTAATGCCGACTTTCTTCAAGAGTATGCGGACATGGGGGTAACCATTCATATTCTCAAGTATTCCGCCCATTTTTTCGATAAAGCAAAAAAAATTACATGGCTTCTTCATTTTTTCCACCAAAAAAACCGTTTTAATGCTTATGATCTGGTGGAACTGCACGGACCGAAACAGTACGGCTTATACCGGCTGCTCTACCGGCTGTTGAATAGATATAAAGGAAGGCTCATTACCCTGTTTCACGGGTCGGAAATTCTTCGCCTTTCCCCGGAAAATGCCCCTGCGTTAAAGCCGTTGTTAGCCCGTTCCACACGTATTAACCTGCAGGTGTTGCAGCTGAAAGAGGCATTTATTCAGCACTACGGGCATGTCTACGATGAAAAAATCGCGTGTGTCCGACTGGGCAGTCTGGCTTATGATGCGATTGACCGGATTACGGAAGATGAGAAAACGTTGAAAGCGCAGTTCGGTTTGGATCCGGAGAAAGTGATCGTCGCCGTGGGGCACAATGGCTATCGCGCCCAGCAACACTTGCCGGTTTTGGATGTGCTTTGTCGGTTGGACGAGGAACACAAGGAGAAGATCCAATTACTCGTGCATATCGCGTATGGCGCAAAGCCGGGCTATGATGAAGAACTGAAGAAAAAATTGGAAACCACGGGCATTTCTTATGTCCTGTCAACGCAGACTTTCGATCTGAATGAGATCGCAAGATTGCGCAAGGCGACGGATATCTTGATCCATGCCCAGCTAACGGATGCACTCTCGTCGACGATACGGGAAATGCTCTATGCCGGTAAGATATTAATTAATCCGAGCTGGATTCATTACCATGAATTCGATTCCCTCGGTGTGCAGTATGTAAAATACGATCATATTGACGAATTGCCGGAGCTTCTTACCGCACTATTGGATCATCGCCTTGTGATGGACACCGCGGGTAATCACGAAATAATGGGACGGGAATTTTCTTGGCAGGGCCTGCGCGCAGATTGGAACCGCTTGCTGCGGGGCGTGGATGAGAAAACAAAAGACGAAGCGTAAACGCTGATAACGGGAGATTTTTTTTTGAGACCTTTGATGACGACAACAAAAAACGTACTCTGTACGATAAATGAAGCGATGTCGAAGAAAATGCGCTTCGCTCTTTTGACGTTTCTTTATTTCAGCTACTATATTCTGCTTTTGTTACAGCCCCTTCTTGCGTTGCGCTATTTAGGGTATTATGCGTTGCTTGTCTTCGGCTTGACCACGGCGCTGGTAGCAAATCGAGAGATGAAAACGGATATCGAAGGGGTTCCGAAAAACCGGAAGAGAATCGCCTTTGTTTTGTTTTTTCTCGGCTTATGGATGATTGTCACGGGTTTTTTCACCCGTTCACGAGGTCAAGTGTTTCAGGGCGCATTCCTCGGGATTTTCGTTCCTGCATCATGGCTCGTGACCACCAACCGCGAGAGTAAAAAAGAACTGATTCGTGCGTCGGGGCTTGCCGCCGTCGGTGCACTTCTTTTCCTCTTGGTGATTTCCGTTTGTTTTGTTCCGATCTATCCCGGGCAGTATTCGTCCATCTTGCTTAATCCCAACGGGTTAGCCCAGGCGTTAATTCCGATGGTGGTCAGTACGGGGTGTCTGTTCGCAGAAAATCTCCTTCAACCCAAGAAAACAATGTGGGGAAAAATAGGAAAGAGCGTTCTAACGATTGTCCTATTTGGCATCAGTATCTCTTTCATGATCTTTACCAAAAGCCGAACGGGGCTGCTTTCTCTACTGGTTGTCGTCGCGCTTTGCTTTCTTTATGCCCATTTTAAAACGCACGTTTCTTTATGGAAGACGACCGTCTTGGTGGTACTTGCCTTTCTCATGCTTTATCCCACCCTGTTCATGGTCAAAGATGTGGGCTACGGCCTGCTGAAATGGGAACTGCGGACAAAAGGTTCAGCCCAGCGCCTCATCGGTGATGAGATTGAAACCTATATGGCAAGTGCGGATGAGCAAATAGAGGATATTGATTTGTCTCTGCAGACACAGAGTTTTATGGATCGCATCGGCAAAGGCATTACCGATGAAGCGGATACCAGTTCCGGGCGCTTTGCGATCTGGAGTGTAGCCATAAAAAAAATATCGTTTTTCGGTCGCCCTCAGTACAGCACTTTTGCGGTGACATACAGCAACCGTGTACACATCACCAACAACACGCACAACATTCTCCTTCAGATGGGATACTATTACGGTATTCCGGGGATGGTGTTAATGACTCTGTTTTTGATTCTGTATGTTTGGGAGATACTTCGCTACTGTGTGCGGGTGGTGATGACTGAGAAGTTGGACGGCTATACGTTATATCTGGTTTCTACCGCGGCCACGTTCTTCATTGTCGCCAACATTTCCGGAACGTATGAGCTTAACAGCACCTTTCATTCGCTCCTTTTTTGGCAAATGGCTTCCTTTCCACACAGCCTTTTTCCCGAGGAGACAAAAGAATGTCTGAGTCGATCGGAAGAGATGCTGCCTTCCTATGACAAAGAAAAGAAGATGCTTTCCTCGGTAAAAAAAAGCAACGCATAGCCTTTTGCAAAGAACGAACGAAAAAACTATAGTCACAATTGTAACGGAGGAACTATGGACGTTAGACGCTGTACGCGTTGCGTAATGGATAATACATCCGATCCCACCATTCGCTTTGACGAACTGGGACAGTGCAATTATTGTACGGATGCGCTGGCAAAAAAGGATCAAGTGTACTTTCCCAATGCGGAAGGCAAAGAAAAATTGCAAGCCATGATCCGCAAACTGAAACAAGCGGGGAAAGGCAAAAAATTTGATTGTATCATGGGCATATCCGGCGGCTTGGATTCGTCCTATTTGGCGTATCTCGGTTGCCAATGGGGACTGCGGATTTTAGCGGTTCATATCGATGATGGCTATGATACGGCGATTTCCATTCGCAATATTGAAAATCTGACGAAAGCGGCACATTTGGTGATGGAGACGGTTCGACCGGATCGCGCTCAATATGATGCGCTCATTCATGCGTATATGAAAGCCGGTGTGCCGAATCTCGCTATTCCTCAAGACAATATCCTGCTGGCATTTTTGCATGCTGAGGCAAAAAAACACGATGTCCACTATTTTCTTTCCGGTGGAAACTATGCCTTGGAGTACATTTTGCAGCAGGGCAACACATACAATTCGATGGATGTCGTGAACATTAAAGACATTCACCACCGTTTTGGAACGGAGGGGATCGATAAGCTGCGTTTTATCACCTCCATCCAAAAATGGCTATCGGACAAAACGGGAAACTTGGTGGAATATCGTCCATTAAATTATTTGGACTATAATCGCAAACGCGCATTTCAGGAACTGAAAGCATTTTGCGATTTTGAGTACTATGGTGGGAAACATCAGGAGAACCTCTTCACGACGTTTTTGCAACTATACTGGTTGCCGAAAAAATTTCATGTTGACAAACGGAAATCGCATTATTCGAGTCTGATTGTGTCAGGACAGATGACGCGAGAAGAGGCATTGCAGGCACTCGAAGAACCGATGTATGATCCGCAGCAAATGGACGCCTATATTGCGATCATTAAGGAGCGTATGGGTATCGGTGACGAAGAATTTGTGCACTTGATGCAGGCGCCGGTAAAACAGCACACGGACTATAAGACAGAAAAATTCGCAACAGCTGTTCGTAAGTTGCGCAATCGGTTCTTCGGCTAAGATTCTGTGGATATGGATAAGGGTTTCGAGGACGAAAGGAAGTCGGGGACGGGATGGGAGAGCAAAAAATTAAAATTTGTCACATGACCAGCGTTCACGATAGCCGGGATGTGCGCGTTTTCCAGAAGGAATGCGTTTCGTTGGCTGCTCATCCCGAGTTCGCAGTGACCTTGGTTGCTCCGGGCGAAAGTCGGGAAGAAAAGGGTGTACAGGTTTTAGGCGTTGGACCGCGACCGATAAACCGTATACAACGCTTCTTATTATTTACGAAGCGGGTGTACAAGGAGGCGCTTCGCGTAGACGCCGACATCTATCACTTTCATGATCCGGAACTGATGGGCAAAGCGATAAAGCTGAAGCGTCATGGAAAAATTGTCATTTTTGACAGTCATGAATTCACGGCCAGTCAAATTCTGCTGAAAAATTACATTCCCCGTTTTCTGCGTAAGGGAGTAGCCCGCTTCTATCGTTGGCGGGAAAAGAAGAACTGCCGAAAACTGGATGCGGTGATTTTCCCCTGTACGATTGAGGGGAAGCATCCCTTTGCCGAAGAGGCGAAGCGAACCGAAATCATCGGCAATTTCCCGGATTTGACTTTTTGGAAGCCGGAAGAAGGCGTACAAAAGGAATATGACGTGTGCTGCACGGGATCCCTGACGGCTGAACGCGGCATTACGGCGCTTCTGACCGCAGCGAAGAAGAAAGGATTGTGCGTAGCGCTTGCAGGGGCATTTTCTCCGGCCAACTATGCCGATGCGTTGAAGGAACAGGGACTTTTGGAAGGCGTCAACTACTTCGGTGTTTGTCCGCCGACGCAGATTCGTGACATCGTCCGGCGGAGCAAGTACTGCTTTTCCGGCATTCAAGACAAGGGACAGTACGCGAAATTGGAAAACTTTCCCACGAAAGTGTATGAAGCCATGGCGGTTGGCCTTCCGGTGATTATGTCACGCTTTGCCTATCCGGAACGCATTAACCGCGAGGCGGAATTTGCACTTTTGATTGATCCGGCGGATGCGCATGCGTTAGAGGATGCGATGGAAAAAATGCGGGATGCATCATTTCGCGAGCGTCTCGGACAGAACGGAAGGAAGCTGGTAGAAGAACGCTTTAGCTGGCAACAGGACGAAAAGCGTCTGTACCGCTTGTATTGCGCGTTGAGTGAAGGACTTGGTCATGCAAGGGAAAACTGAACGGAATTGGGCGGAACAGAGTGAGGCGGCGAACATGACAACCAAACGTAAGCCGCTGTATCTTAAAGTTTCCGTTTCCTCTTTCGGGGAAAACAGCCGTGACGAGCGTGAGCTTTCTGCCGCCGAAGAAGCCGGATGGGAGAACCTGCATGTCATTGGCCCGAAGGGACTAAAGGAGCGACATCGCAACGGCCATTCCTGGACAGTAGAGGAAATTGATCCGCATCCCTTCGGAGATCGCGGCATTCGCCGGAGGTTGGGGCGTTTATTTTCTTTCCTTCATTATGTTGTGCGCATAAGAAAACAGAAAGCGGACGTGATCTCGGGTCATGATCTGTTGGGGGTATGGCTTGCACATTTGGCAAGCATCGGTCGAAGAAAGAAGACGCGTCTCATTTATGATGCGCATGAGTATGAACTTGGCCGCTTTACCGGTAAGCGCAGAAGTCGCCTGACCTCGGCGATTATCTATCGCTTAGAAAAAAAATTTCTCAAGCGTTGCACCTTAACTATTCTTGTCAATCCGTCGATTCATGACCAGATGAAGCGCGACTATCAACTGGATTTTCCGGCGGTTATAGCGGGCAATATTCCGGTGCTTCGTGAACCGGATCCGGATAAGAGTCTGCAAATTCGAGCGCAATGGAAAGAAACGATGCGACTGAACGAATCGGAACCGATATTCATCTATCACGGCTTGGTGGGACCGGGCCGCGGCATTGAAGAAGCGGTTCAGGCGCTTTCCGCTACGAATCGTGGCGGGTTGGTGATCATGGGCTACGGGATGGATTCGTACAAAAAGACGTTGGAAGATCTTCGTCGGCAAATACCGAAACCGGAGCGTATTCTTTTTCATGAAGCGGTGCCCGGAGCGGAACTTTGCACCTATTTGGCAGCGGCCGATATCGGCATCGTGCTCATCTATCCGATATCCAAAAGTTATTATTACGCGCAGCCGAACAAACTTTTTGAATCCATTCATGCGGGCAATCCCGTGTTGGCCTCCGATTTGCCGGAAATTTCCCGCGTGGTGAACACCTATGGTATCGGCATGCTGTGCGACATCAAGAATCCGGAAGATATTCAGCAAAAATGGAAACAATTGGCGGAGGACTATGCCAAGGAGCCGTTCCCGAAGCGTCTGGTCGAGGCAAAAAAAACGCTCAATTGGGATGTGGAAAAGCGCGCGTTGGTGAATGCCCTGCGCACATTGCGCATAGAAGAAGAGAAAAAATTCTGATCTACTGGATCGGAATTTTTTCTATTTTGACTTGCCAAGACAGACAATGTTGTGTAAAATAATCGAGTGTCCAGAAATACGGGCGATGAAGCGAGAGGTTGCTCGAACGTCCAAGGACCCCTAAAGGCGTTGAAAATGCAACGCACTAGGGGAAAAGACGTAGGTCGAGGGAATTTTCGTGGAGCAGTTCGATAGCATTCGAACGACGGAAAACCGGTATTTCTTTTTTTAGGCGGGCATAGGACACGCCCGGCTCAGTGTATCGGCGAACCGGCGCAAACCTTTTGTAACCTTCCTTAGTATAAATGGGAAGGGCGGAGCAAAGACAAAACTCTCCCGAAAACGGGTGAGAGAACGGGGCTCTGCCGAAAGGAGCGCAAAACCAAGGAGGAAAAATGGCGAATCAGAAGATCAGAATCCGGCTTCGTGCATATGATCATGAAGTCATCGACGCGTCAGCGGCGAAAATTGTTGAAGCGTGCAAGCGTTCCGGAGCAGAAGTTTCCGGGCCGATTCCGCTGCCGACAGACAAAGAAGTCATCACCATCCTGCGTGCAGTCCATAAATATAAGGACTCGCGCGAGCAGTTCGAGCAGAGAACGCACAAGCGCTTAATCGACATTGTCAACCCCAATGTCAAGACGCTGGAAGCACTCAAAAAGCTGAACCTGCCGGCCGGTGTGGACATCGAGATCAAACTGTAACCCCATTAGAATGATCGCGAAAGCGATCCGCTGTAAAGGAGGAACTCGTGAAGAGTATATTAGGCAAGAAGGTCGGGATGACCCAGATCTTCGATGAAAACGGCATTGTCACGCCGGTGACTGTCGTTCAGGCCGGACCCATGGTGGTCACACAGGTCAAAACGGCCGAAAAGGACGGCTACAATGCCATCCAGGTCGGATTTGCGGAGCAAAAGGAAAAGAAGATCAACAAACCGCTGAAAGGCCATTTCAATAAAGCGAATGTTGCCTATAAAAAGACGCTGCGTGAAATTCGCGTAGACGAAGGCGAAACGTTCGAACCGGGACAGGAATTTACCGTTTCTCTGTTTGCCGCCGGGGATGTGATCGATGTGATCGGCACATCTAAAGGAAAAGGCACCCAGGGCGCTATTCGCCGCTGGAACTATGGCCGCGGACCGATGGGACACGGTTCCAAATCCCACCGTGTCGGCGGAGCGCGTGCGGCAGGATCGTATCCGGCGCGTGTTTTCCCGGGCACAAAGGGATCCGGAAAAATGGGACATGATCGGGTAACCGTACAGAACTTGACCGTAGTGCGCGTCGACGAGGAAAACAACATGATCCTCATCAAAGGTGCACTGCCCGGCCCGAAGGGCGGACTGGTGACGATTCGTGCGGCGAAGAAAGCCCGGACGAAGTAAGGAGGACGGAAATGCCAAAAGTGAATGTAGTAAAGCAGACCGGTGAAGTTGTCGGCGAACTGGAGCTGGCTCCGGAGCTGTTTGACGTCGATGTCAACGAGCATACCGTCTACACCGTAGTAAAGAACTTGCTGGCGAACAAACGCCAGGGTACCCAGTCGGCCAAGACACGTGCCGAGGTTCGTGGTGGCGGTCGCAAGCCGTATCGCCAAAAGGGAACCGGTCGTGCGCGTGCCGGCTCGAGAACGCAACCGAACTGGCGTGGCGGCGGCATGGTTTTTGCCGTAAAACCGCGCAGCTACCGTTATACGACGCCGAAGAAAATTCGTCGTACAGCGCTCAAGTCGGTATTGACGGCCAAGGTTCGTGCAGATGAACTCATCGTGTTGGATGCGCTGAACCTGGATGCGTTCAGTACAAAACAGGCCGCGGCGGTACTCAATGCGATTCATGCCGATAAAAAAGCCTACATCGTTGTTCATGAGGCGGATGAGAAGCTGATTCGTTCCTTCCGCAACATCCCGACGGTAGAAACCGTTGAGGTCGACAGCATCAACGTTTACGATCTTATGCGCTTCAATTCGCTGATCATGACGAAGGATGCGGTGAAAAAGGCAGAGGAGGTCTTTCAATAATGAAATCTCCATTTGATATCATCATTGCTCCGGTCATCACGGAGAAATCCATGGCGGATATGGGAGAGCACAAATACACCTTCCGCGTCGATGCCAAGAGCAATAAGGCGGAAATTCGCCATGCCGTTGAAGAAGCCTTTGACGGCGTCAAGGTTAAGCGTGTCAACACGATTACCATGAAAGGGAAAACCAAACGCGTGGGGAACCACAAGACGAAGAGCTCCGATTGGAAGAAAGCCATCGTCACCCTCACGGAAGACTCGAAAGAAATCGAGTTCTTCGAAGGAATGTAATCGAGGAGGGATGCAATGGGAATCAGAAGATATAAACCGACCTCGGCAGGCCGCCGCGTCATGCGCGTATTGACCTTCGAGGAAATCACCAAATCCACCCCGGAAAAATCGCTGACGGTCAGTCTGAAGCGTTCGGGCGGTCGTACGAATAACGGACGCACTACACTGCGTTTCCGTGGCGGCGGTGCGAAGCGTCGTTACCGCATCATCGACTTCAAGCGCAACAAGGACAACATTCCGGCAAAGGTCTCTTCGATCGAATACGATCCGAACCGCTCCGCGAATATCGCCCTGTTGGTCTATGCCGACGGTGAAAAGCGCTATATCCTGGCACCGCGCGGACTGCAAGTCGGTCAGCACGTAGAATCCGGTGAAAACGTCGACATTACGGTCGGCAACGCATTACCGCTTCGCTTTATTCCGGTCGGCCAGACGATTCATAACATCGAAATGAAGCCGGGAAAAGGTGCGCAGCTGGTGCGTACAGCCGGTGCTGAAGCACAGCTGATGGCGAAAGAAGGAAAATATGCGCAGCTTCGTATGCCTTCCGGCGAATATCGCTTAATTTCGCTGGATTGCAAAGCGACGATCGGCGCGGTCGGAAACCCCGATCATGGCCTGGTTCGTCTGGGCAAAGCCGGTAAGAAGCGTTATCTGGGCCGCAAGCCTCATGTACGCGGTTCAGCGATGAACCCGGTTGACCATCCGCACGGCGGTGGTGAGGGACGCGCTCCGGTAGGACGTCCGGCACCGATGACCCCGTGGGGCAAGAAGTCACGTGGCGTGAAGACCCGCACAGCGAAACAATCCGACAAGATGATTGTTCGCCGTCGCACGAAGTAACAGGAGGATGGCATGAGCAGATCTTTGAAGAAAGGGCCTTTTGTTGATGACCACCTGATGAAAAAGGTGGAGGCTCTTAATGAATCCAATAAGAAAATGGTGATCAAGACGTGGTCACGTCGCTCGACGATCTTCCCGCAGTTTGTCGGTCACACGATCGCCGTTCACGATGGAAGAAAACACGTACCCATCTATATCACGGAAGATATGGTCGGACACAAACTCGGCGAGTTTGTACCCACCCGTACATTTAGAGGCCATGCCGCGAAATCAGACAAGCAGAGTGGCGTACGCTAGGAGGTAGGACATGGAAGCAAGAGCAGAAGCAAAATATGTTCGCGTCTCTCCCCGCAAGGTGAACTACATCTGCAAAGAGATTCGTGGCAAGCAAGTGGATGAAGCGCTGACCATTCTGCATTTCACCCCGAAAAAAGGCGCGGAAGTGCTGGAAAAGGTTCTGCGTTCGGCGATTGCGAATGCGGAAAACAACCTCAGCCTGGATCGCGAAGAATTGGTCGTCAGTCAGGCATGGGCCAACGACGGACCGACCATGAAGCGCTGGCATCCGAAGGCGAAAGGTGCAGCATATCCGATTCTCAAGAGAACGTCGCACATCGGCGTTGTGGTCAGTGAAAAAGAGGAGGAAGAGCGCTAATGGGTCAAAAGGTACATCCGAAGGGAATGCGCGTCGGCGTTATTAAGGATTGGGATTCCAACTGGTTCGCCGGCAGCGCACAGTTTCCGAAGCTGATTAAAGAGGATCATGAGATCCGTCAAATGGTTAAGACAGAGTTGTTCGACGCCGGTATCTCCGATATCAAAATCGAGCGCACCATGGGACGCGTACGCGTCACCATCAATACGGCCAAGCCGGGCGTAGTCATCGGCAAGGGCGGTACAGCGGTGGAAGAGCTCAAAAAACGCATGGAAAAATTGACCAATAAGACGGTTTTGATCAATGTCGAAGAAATTCGTAATCCGGACCTGGATGCGCAGTTGCAGGCGGAACGTATTGCCGCTGACCTGGAAAACCGCGTGACTTTCCGTCGTGCGATGAAACAGGCGATTCAGCGCAGTATGCGTGCCGGCGCCAAAGGAATTAAAACGGTGGCTGCCGGTCGTTTGGGCGGTGCCGATATGGCTCGCAGCGAGCATTATTCCGAAGGAACTATTCCTCTGCAGACGCTGCGTGCCGACATTCGCTACGGCCAGGCGGTCGCCAGAACGACTGCCGGTGCGGTGGGAATCAAGGTATGGATCTATATCGGTGAAGTGCTTCCGGGAATGAAGGAAGCCGAAATGCCGAAGCCGCCGCGTCGTGAGCCGCGTCGCGGACGCCGTGATCGTCGTGATGACAATCGCCAGGATCGCCGGGATAACCGTCGAGGCGGAGAGCGTCGAGGAAACCGTCGCGAAGGATCCGGTCGCGGCGAGCGTCCCCAGCGTGAGCAATAGACCGGGTGAGGAGGTAGCACTATGTTAATGCCAAAAAGAGTAAAACGCCGTCGCGTCCACCGCGGTCGTATGAAGGGAATGGCACTGCGCGGAAACACCGTCACTTACGGTGAATACGGTCTGCAGGCTGTTGAGCCGGCATGGATGACGGCCAATCAGATTGAAGCGGCTCGACGTGCCATGACCCGTTACATCAAGCGTGGCGGAAACGTCTGGATTAAAGTTTTCCCGGATAAGCCGGTATCGAAAAAGCCCGCGGAAGTCCGCATGGGTTCCGGTAAAGGTGCTCCGGAGTATTGGGTCGCCGTCATTAAGCCGGGTCGCGTGCTGTTTGAGATGGCCGGCGTGCCCCACGATGTGGCGAAAGAAGCGATGCGTCTTGCTGCTGCGAAATTGCCGATGAAGACCAAATTCGTCGTGCGTGAACAAGCGGGACAGGAAGGTGAAGAATAATGAAAGCTACGGAAATTCGCAATCTCTCCGATCAGGATCTCAGCCAGAAGCTGCAGGATCTGAAGCAGGAATTGTTCAATCTTCGCTTCCAGATCGCAGCCGGTCAGCTGGAAAATCCCAATGCGATCGGTTCGGTAAAAAAAGACATCGCGCGTGTACGCACGATTCAACAGGAACGTGCCCTTGCGGCAAGAAAGGAGGCTTAACCGATGGAAAATCGTACATCCAAACGTCCACAGAAGATCGGTATGGTCGTCTCCAATAGTATGGACAAGACGATCGTGGTGGAAATCGCGACGTTGGTCAAGCATCCCGAATACCACAAGATGATGAAGCGCACGATTCGCATCAAGGCACATGACGAGAATAATCAGGCGAAAATCGGCGACCGTGTTCTGGTAATGCAGACGCGTCCGCTGTCGAAAACGAAACGCTATCGCCTCGTTGAAATCCTCGAAGAAGCGAAGTAAGAGAGGGGGCTTCAATGTTACAGAACGAAAGTCGTTTGAAAGTCGCCGATAACTCCGGCGCCAAGGAACTCTTAGTCATTCACGTCATCGGCAGCACCGGTCGTAAATACGCGCGTATCGGCGATCAGATTCGCTGCACGGTCAAAAATGCGACCCCGGGCGGTACGGTGAAGAAGGGCGATATCGTCACTGCCGTAGTGGTGCGCAGCAAAGATGGCATTTCTCGTCCCGACGGCAGCGTGATTCGCTTTGACGATAACGCGGCGGTCATTGTCAAGGACGATAAGAATCCGGTCGGAACACGCATTTTTGGACCGGTTACCCGCGAGCTTCGCCAGAATGGCTATATGAAGATCATTTCGCTCGCACCGGAAGTACTGTAAGGAGTGGACTATGCACATTAAAAAAGGTGATCAAGTCCAGGTGATCTCCGGCAAATATAAAGGAAAAGTCGGTGAGGTATTACAGGTTTTTCCGAAAGCGAACCGGGTCATCGTTAAGGACGTCAATATGCAGGTGAAGCATAAGAAACCGCGCAGTTTGCAGGAGCCGGGTGGACTTATCCATCGCGAAGGCCCCATTCATGCATCGAATGTTCTGCTTTATGATGAAGCGGCTAAGCGCGGTGTGCGCACACACACAGAAATCAAGGACGGGAAAAAAGTTCGTGTTTCCACCAAGAGCGACACCCGTTTTGATCAGTAAGGGGGACGACCATGGATAATACTCTATATACGCATTATAAAAACGAGGTCGTACCCGCTTTAATGAAGGAATTCTCCTACGACAACATTATGCAGGTGCCGAAGTTGGAGAAGATCGTCATCAACTGCTCCATGGGCGAAGCCAAGGACAACCCGAAGGTGTTGGAATCGGCTGCTCATGAGCTTGAGGTCATTACGGGTCAGAAACCGGTGATCGTCAAAGCGAAGCGTTCGGTGGCAAACTTCAAATTGCGTGAAGGACAGGCCATTGCGACCAAAGTCACTCTTCGCCATAAGAAGATGTATGATTTCCTCGAAAAGTTGATTGCGATCGCGCTTCCGCGTGTTCGCGACTTCCGCGGGGTTCCCGCTACGTCTTTTGACGGTCGTGGCAACTATGCCATGGGCGTGAAAGAGCAACTGATCTTCCCGGAAATCAATTATGACGATGTGGATACGATTCACGGTATGGACATTATCATTGTCACATCCGCTCAAACGGACGAGGAAGCCAAATCGTTCCTCAGCCACATGGGCATGCCGTTCGCAAAGTAAGAGGAGGAGAAATGGCAAAGAAATCATTGATTGCGAAACAGCAGAGAAAGCCGAAGTTCTCGACGCGCGCCTATAGCCGCTGCAGCATTTGCGGTCGTCCGCACGCTGTCCTCAAGAAGTACGGTATTTGCCGCATCTGCTTCCGCGAACTGGCTTATCGCGGGGAAATCCCCGGCGTAAAAAAGGCCAGCTGGTAAGCTGAGGAGGAGGTAGAAACATGATGACAGATCCGATCGCGGATATGCTCACGCGCATCCGCAATGGCAATATGAAAAAACACGAATCCGTCGAAGTGCCGGCATCCAACATGAAGAAGAGTCTTGCACAGATTCTTTTGGACGAAGGTTACATCAAAGGATTCAACGTCGTGGAAGACAATAAACAGGGCATGATCACCATCGATTTGAAATATGTGGATGATCAGCGCGTCCTCTCCGGCCTCAAACGCATTTCCAAACCCGGTCGTCGCGTCTATGTGCGCGCCAACGAGGTTCCTCGCGTATTGGATGGTCTGGGTGTGGCAATTCTGTCGACGTCCCACGGCGTATTGACCGACAAGCAGGCACGCGAACAGGGTGTCGGCGGCGAAGTGATCTGCTACATTTGGTAAGGGGAGGTAATTATGTCAAGAATTGGATTGAAGCCGATTGACATCCCCGAGAAAGTGGACGTTTCAGTCGACAACACCAACACAGTTAAGGTCAAAGGACCGAACGGCGAACTTGCACAGCAGCTTCCTGCCGCGTTCAAAGTAGAACAGGACGGGAATGTGATGCATGTGGTTCGTCCGGATGATGAGAAGAAAACCCGCTCGCTGCACGGCCTCTATCGCACGTTGATTGCGAATATGCTTGAAGGTGTAACGAACGGCTATACCAAGAAAATGCATATCGAAGGAAGCGGTTACCGTGCACAGAAACAGGGGAACACGCTGGTGCTGAACCTCGGTTTTTCGCATCCCGTACAAATGCAAGATCCGGATGGCATTACGACGGAAGTACCGGATGACCGCACCATCATCGTGAAGGGCGCGGATAAACAGCAAGTCGGAAACTATGCGGCCAACATTCGTAAATGGCGCCTGCCGGAACCGTACAAGGGCAAGGGCATTCTTTACGAAGGAGAACAGGTACGTCGCAAAGAAGGTAAAACAGGCAAGTAAGGAGGCGCTTAGATGGCACAATCTACAAAAAATGCAAATCGGTTGGCGCGTCATGCCCGTGTTCGCAAAAAGATTTCGGGCACTGCGGATCGTCCGCGCCTGAACGTCTATAAGAGCAATATGAACATGTATGCGCAGATTATCGATGATGAAGCCGGTGTAACGCTTGTTTCGGCATCGACGCTCGACAAAGATGTAGAAGTCAAAGGTTCCTCAGTAGAGTCCGCTAAAGCGGTGGGCGAAGCTGTGGCAAAGAAGGCTCTGGAAAAGGGCATCGAGACGGTCGTCTTCGACCGCTCCGGCTACATCTATCACGGCAAGGTGAAAGCGGTCGCCGAAGGCGCTCGCGAAGCCGGCCTCAAGCTGTAACCGGGGAGGAGGAATCATGTATAAAGAAGACAACAAGCAAGAGCTTGAAGAAAAAGTCGTCTCGATCAACCGCGTCTCCAAGACGGCCAAGGGTGGCCGTACGGGCCGTTTTGCCGCTATCGTTGTCGTTGGGGATAAAAAAGGCCGCGTCGGCATCGGTACGGGCAAGTCGCTGGAAGTTCCTGATGCCATTCGCAAGGGATCCGAAGAAGCGAAGCGCTCAATGGTTCGTGTGCCGCTGGTCGGAACCACGATCCCGCATACGATCATCGGTCGTGACGGTGCAGGCCGCGTTCTGCTGATGCCGGCAAAAGAAGGTACCGGAATTATCGCCGGCGGTCCGGTTCGTGCGGTCTGTGAAATGGCAGGCATCACCGACATTCGTGCAAAGTCGTTGGGATCTTCCAATGCGCGCAGCATTGTTAATGCCACCATGAACGGCCTGCTCACCATGAGAACGGCGGAACAGGTTGCTCGTCTGCGCGGCAAGAGCGTAGAAGAAATTTTGAAGTAGGAGGCCGAGCATGAGTAAGTTAAAAATTACGTTGAAGAAGAGCTTCATCGGCCGCCAAGATAAACAGATTAAAACGGCGAAAGCGTTGGGTCTGACGAAAGTCGGACACACGGTTGAGCATGAGGATACGCCGTCCATTCGCGGTGCAATCCAAAAGATTGGTTTCATGCTTGATGTCGAGGAAGTACAATAGGAGGTCGATCATGAAATTACATGAATTAAAGCCTGCACGTGGCGGTGAGACCAAAGAACGCAAACGCGTCGGCCGTGGTCATTCCTCCGGTTGGGGTAAATTCGCCGGCAGAGGCCGCGATGGCCAAAATTCGCGAAGCGGCGGCGGTGTTCGCCCGGGTTTCGAGGGTGGTCAGATGCCGTTATTCCGCACGCTTCCGAAGCGCGGATTCCACAATCCGTTTTCGAAGCAGTATGCCGTGGTCAACTTGGATGATCTGAACCGCTTTGAAGACGGTGCCGTCATCAACGCCGAAACGCTCGTGGAGGCGGGAGTGATCCGTCAGAACGAATTAGTGGACGGATTAAAGGTTCTCGGAAATGGGGAACTGGAAAAGAAGTTTACGGTTCAGGCTACGAAATTTTCCAAGTCCGCCGAAGAAAAAATTCAAGCGGCCGGTGGAAAGGCTGAGGTGGTCTGATGCTTTCCACACTCAAGAATGCATGGGCAACAGAACAGACAAGAAAGCGTATCCAGTTCACGGTATTGATGGTGATTGTTCTTCGACTCGGCAATGCACTGCCTATTCCGTTTGCCAACTTGCAGCTTATCAACCAGATTTATAATTCGATGCAGGGAAGCCTTCTCGGCATCATGAACATGATCAGCGGTGGCGGATTGGCGAACTTGAGTGTTTTGGCTTTGGGTGTGGGCCCCTACATTACGTCGTCCATTGTCATTCAGCTGTTGACGTTCGCGATTCCACAGCTGGAGGAAATTTCCAAAGAAGGAGAAGAAGGCCGAAAGAAGATCCAGCAGTATACGAAGTATTTGGGCGTCGCTCTCGCGGTGGTTCAAGCATTCGCACTGGTTCAGGGTATTTTCTCCGGCGCCTTCGGTAACGGCGGCGCGCTGGAAAAGGCGATTGCGGTTCTGGTCATGGTTGCCGGCGCATCCTTCGTGGTATGGATTGGCGATCTGATTACCGAACACGGGGTCGGAAACGGCGTATCCTTCATTATTTTCCTGGGCATTGTTGTACAGATGCCGGGAAGACTGTATGGAATGATTCAAGCAGTCATTCACGGACAAATGAATATTCTGGTCCTTCTGCTCATCATTGCGATCACGATTGCGGTTACGGTCGTTGTTGTGTTGCTCAATGAAGGTGAGCGTAAGGTGCCGGTACAATACGCCAAGCGCGTGGTCGGCCGTAAGATGTATGGCGGACAGGCGACGCACATCCCCATCAAAGTGAACATGGCGGGCGTTATGCCGATCATTTTTGCCTCGGCATTGCTGGCCATTCCGCAAACCATGGCGTTGCTCTTCGGCGGCGGGGTACAGCGTTTTGTAGCGCAGTATCTCACCCCGCAAGGATGGATCGGGTTCATCGTACAGCATACTTTTCAGGCGCTGTTGATTGTCCTGTTTGCCTATTTTTACAACTCCATTCAGTTTAACGCCTATGAGTATTCACGTAACCTGCAGCAATCCGGCGGCTTTATACCGGGCATCCGTCCGGGAAAACCGACCACAGAATACCTGCAACGCATTGTCGGACGCATCACACTGGTCGGCGCCATCGTTTTGGCGATTCTCTCGATCATTCCCGGTCTGGTGAACATGATCTTCTCAGTAAGTCTCGGCTTCGGCGGTACTTCGATCATCATTGTGGTCGGTGTCGTGCTGGAAATGGTGCGTACGTTGGAAGCACAACTGCAGATGCGTCATTATCGCGGCTTCTTAAAGCGGTAAGAAAGGAAGGCTATGATGAGGCTCGTATTACTTGGTCCTCCGGGAGCGGGAAAGGGCACCCAGGCAAAAAAACTGGAAGAGCGCTTTCACCTGTCGCACATCTCTACGGGCGACATTTTCCGTGTAAATATCAAGAACCAAACCGAATTAGGCAAGAAGGTCGAGAGCTATCTTTCCTCCGGACAACTGGTTCCGGATGAATTGACGATCGCCATGCTTTGGGATCGTCTCGACCGGGAAGAGGATCAGGGGTTTCTGCTGGACGGTTTTCCGCGTACGCTGGAACAGGCGGATGCGTTAAATGCCGGTCTTGCTGAACGCGAGCGTCCCTTAGACGCCGTCCTTTCCATCGAAGTTGAGGAGAAGGTGCTAGTCAAGCGGCTGGCGGGCCGCAGAACGTGCCCGCATTGCGGCGCCTCCTTCCATATTACTGATCAACCGCCCAAAAAAGAGGGCGTCTGTGATGAGTGCGGAACAAGTCTTGTTCAGCGTCCCGATGACAGCGAAGAAACGGTGCAAAAACGCATTGATGTCTATCGGGCACAAACGGAACCTCTTGTGGCGTATTACGAAAAAGAGGGAATCCTCGTGCACATCAATGGCGATCGTCCGGTTGATGTCGTATTTCACGCCATTGAAGCGGCGTTAAACGCATGACGTTAGAAGCGAACATGAATCAGCCGTGCCCTCTCGTTCCCGGCCAAGTGGTGCGATCCAAGGCCGGACACGATAAAGGCAAGGTCTTTCTCGTACTGGATTGTTGTGATGCGAAGCATGTTCACGTGGTGGACGGGCGGACACGAACGCTTGCCCATCCCAAGAAAAAACGCGTGATTCATTTACAGCCTTTTCGCGCTGTAGTGTCCGAATTACAGACGATGAGCGAGGATGCGGTGTTTGATGATACCGCAATCCGAAAATGGTTAGCCCCCTATGAGGAGGCACACACGAAGGAGGAAAGCTGATGTCATCAAAAGACGTGATTGAAGTCGAAGGCGTCGTCAAAGAGCGACTTCCAAACGCCATCTTCATCGTCGAGCTGGAAAACGGGCACGATGTCATGGCCCACATTTCCGGAAAGTTGCGGATGAATTACATTCGCATTCTGGAAGGAGATCGCGTGACCGTGGAGCTGTCTCCCTATGATTTAACCAAGGGACGCATCACGTGGAGAAAGAAATAGGAGGAAGCAATGAAAGTCAGACCATCAGTAAGAAAGATGTGTGATAAATGCAAGATCATCAAACGCAAAGGTCGCGTCATGGTGATCTGTGAGAACCCGAAGCACAAACAGCGTCAAGGCTAAGGAGGTGCGACTTTGGCTCGAATTTCCGGGGTGGATTTACCCAAAGAAAAGCGTGTAGAGATCGGTTTAACGTATATTTACGGCATCGGTCGTTCACGTTCCAACGAAATTTTAAAGAATGCGGATGTGAATCCGGACACGCGTGTACGCGACCTTTCCGAATCGGAAGTGCAGCGTATTCGTGAACAAATCGCGGAGTATCACGTGGAAGGCGACCTTCGTCGTGACGTTTCGATGAACATCAAACGTCTCCGTGAAATCAACAGTTATCGTGGCAACCGTCATCGTCGCAACCTTCCGGTTCGCGGGCAGAACACGAAAAACAATGCCCGCACGCGCAAGGGTCATAAGAGATAAGGGGGGATGTTATGGTAGCGCAAAAGAAAGTCACCAGACGTGGTGGAAAACGCCGCGTAAAAAAGAATATTACGAACGGTCAGGCACATATCATCTCGACCTTCAACAACACGATTGTGACGCTTTCCGATTTAAACGGAAATGTCATTTCGTGGGCTTCTTCGGGACAATTGGGATTCCGCGGATCGCGTAAATCGACGCCGTATGCCGCGCAGCAGTGTGCGGAAGAGGCGGCGCAGAAAGCAATCGAACAGGGTCTTAAGACCGTTGAAGTGTACGTCAAAGGACCGGGTTCAGGTCGTGAATCCGCCATTCGTGCATTGGAGACGGCAGGACTTAGCGTAACGTTGATTAAAGATGTTACACCGATCCCGCACAACGGCTGCAGACCGCCGAAGAGAAGAAGAGTTTAACGGAGGCAATCATGGCAAGATATACCGGACCGATTTTGAAACGTTGCCGTGCCTTGGGCATCGAGCCCCAGGTTGTCGGCATCGATAAGAAGAGCCGCCGCAATCCGAAGCGCAACACACGCAAGTTGAGCGACTACGGTATGCAGCTTCGTGAAAAACAGAAGGCGAAATTCATTTACGGCGTCTCCGAGAAGTCATTCCGCAATCTGTTCAGCCGTGCTACGCGCATGAGCGGACAGGCCGGCTGGAATCTTCTGAAACTGTTGGAACTGCGCTTTGACAACGTGGTTTATCGCATGGGCTTTGCGTCGACACGTGCGCAGGCACGTCAGCTGATCGTTCACGGCCATTTTGACCTGAACGGCCACAAAGCGACCGTGCCTTCCATGACGTTGGAGGTAGGCGACGTCATCAGCGTTCGTGAGCGTTCACGTAAGAATGCATTTTTCAAGAACACCGAAGAGAACATCTGGAACCAGATGCCTTGGGTCTCGGTGGACGCAGAAAAATTGCAGGGTCGTATTCTCTCCGAGCCGATGCGCGACAACATCGACTATCCGATTGAAGAGACACAGATTGTCGAGTTGTACTCGAAGTAATTCCCCCGTAGCGCGACGTTGGAATCGAGTTCGACAGAACAGAAGGGGAGGCTGATCCGTGGTAGATCGACTCAATACAAAAGTTGAAATCCTTGAATTGGATGAACACAAGAACTATGGACGCTTTAGTATGTCTCCGTTAGAGCGCGGATACGGGACCACAATAGGGAATTCGCTTCGCCGTGTGCTGCTTTCTTCTTTGCCGGGTACAGCGGTCTCCAACATCAAGTTTGATGAAGGTGTTCCGCACGAGTTCACCACCATTCCCGGCGTTCTCGAGGATGTACCGGAAATTGTCCTAAACATTAAGGGCCTTGCGGTGCGTCGCTTGCAGGGACACGGAGAAGAAGTGACGTTGCGCCTGGATGTGGAGGGGCCGAAGATTGTTACGGCTCGTGATATTCAGGAAAGCACAGAGGTAGAGATTGTTAATGCAAACCACTACCTTTGCACATTAAATGCGGACGGCGAAATTCACATGGAATTGACCGTCATTGATGGCGAAGGCTATGCCCTTGCTGACCAAAACAAAGATGCGGATGATCCGATTGGCACCATTGCCATTGATTCCTCCTTCACTCCGGTGAAGAAAGTCAATTTCGAGGTGCAAAATACACGCGTTCAGCAGATCACCGACTACGATAAGCTGATCTTGGAAGTATGGACGGACGGTACCGTCACACCTCAAGAAGCGACGTCACAGGGAGCAACGATTCTTATGGATCATTTGCGCCTGTTTACCGAGCTGCCCGCGTTTGTCGTAGAAGACAATGATGAGGCAAAAGAACCGGAGTCCGAAGAGAACACGCTGCTGCAGAAACCCATCGAAGATCTGGATTTAACTCTGCGCAGCTATAATTGCCTGAAGCGTTCGGATATTCACACGCTGGGCGACATTATCCGTATACCTGCGGATGAGTTGGCCAAGATTCGCAATTTTGGCAAGAAGTCCTATGCCGAGGTAGAAGAAAAAGTACAATCCTACGGTTTGGAACTGAATCATTCGCAAGAGTAACATTAAGGAGGAGACATTGGCGAACTTACGAAAGTTGGGAAGAAGAACCGATCATCGCACGGCCATGTTGCGTAATCAGGTCTCATCCCTTTTCCTGCACGGTCGTATTACGACCACCGTCACCCGCGCCAAAGAAACGCAGAAGATGGCGGAAAAGCTGATTACCGAAGCAAAAAAAGAAACCTTAGCCGGCAATCGTGCGATTTCTTCAGAACTCTACAGCAATGAGGTAGCCCGCAAAGTGGTGGAAGAAATTGCTCCGGCGATGAAAGATCGTAACGGCGGTTATACGCGTGTCCTCAAAGTGGGTCGGCGTCGCGGTGATGCAGCGGACATGGCGATTCTTGAACTGGTCATGGAACCCGCCTCGTCAAAAAAGACGGAGAAAAACGTAGAAAAACCGGCCGAGACGAAGAAGGAAGAACCGGCTGCTGAGCAGACGGAGACGGAAGAAACCGTTGAGGTGGAAGAAGCCGAAGAAACGAAGGAAGAAGATTCTTCCGAGAGCGAAAAAGAAACGGAAGAAGAACAAAAAGAAGAAACAACGGAAGCGTAATTTTCCGCTTTCTCAAAGACGGCGGCAGGAGCCTATCGTTCTCGCCACCGTCTTTTTTTGTATCTTGTTTTGTGCTTCGTTGCGGTTGTTACATCTCCTTCGCCTTGACAGTCCACATCCCCTTTTCTATCATTAAGGTGCTGAAAAAGGAGAGAAAAACGTCCATGTTTATGGAGAAATGCAGACCGAAGGGAAGAGGAGGAAAAGGGGAAAATGCTGATGGAGACGAAACCCAACAATCGCGGTGATCTTCACGTTGTTCATCTTGAAACGGATTGTTTACGCGTTACCCTGTTGCCGGAAATCGGTTGCAAAATTGCTTCCATTATTTATAAACCCAACCAATTTGAAGCGCTTGCCCGTCCGCTCGGCCATGAAACTGCGAAAGAGCAGACGAAATTGTATGCCCGCGCTTATCCCGGCGCCCCTTTTGATCAATTTGATTTATCCGGCATAGATGACTGTATTCCGACTATTGATGCGTGCAGCGTGGAGAATCTCGGTCGATTTGCCGATCATGGGGATGCCTGGAGTCGTCCTTGGAATGTGTTTGAAGAAGATCGCTCTACGCGCTC
This sequence comes from Murdochiella massiliensis, assembly GCF_900059565.1. Classification (GTDB taxonomy): domain Bacteria; phylum Bacillota; class Clostridia; order Tissierellales; family Peptoniphilaceae; genus Murdochiella; species Murdochiella massiliensis. Next base: position 421,221 of record NZ_FIZW01000002.1, on the reverse strand, counting down.
GGTAAAAGCTTTTTTTCGGCTTTCTTCGATTCCGTTGTATTTTGAGCGACACGTTCATATTGAAGACAATGTGATTCAACTGGACTATCGGCTTCTGAACGAGTCCATCGATGAACATCCCTGGCTGTGGGCACTGCACGGTCTGTGCCGCTATGAGCCGGATGCCATTCTTTCTTGGCCGGAACCATATTCTTTGATGAATGCGCATGGCGAGGAGCCGTTTGCCTTTGATATGCGCAAATTGAGGGAGATACCGGAAAAGCAGGCGTATAAATTTTATCTGACGGATCCGATTTCGGTAGGAGAGACATCGATCATTTATCCGACGCAGGGTATGCGTATTACGCAGCAATGGGATGCCACGCAGTTTCCTTATCTCGGGGGATGGATCAACACCGGAGGAAGTGCAGGTCCCCGTTGCATCGCGCTTGAGCCGACGAACGGCTATTATGACCGCTTGGATCGGGCGATTGCAAACAACAAAGTCGGACACATTGCTCCGGGAGCGGAGATTTTTTGGCGGGTACGCCTAACGATTACGGAGGAGTAATCGGCCGCTTTGACGGTTAGGATAAGAGGAAAATATGAACGATGCGCTTAAGCAGAAAAAGATAATGCAAAGACGCCAAGAAGTAGGCCGAAAGGGCAGCCTTTTGGGCATCGTTGCGAATGCAGCGCTTGCCGGAACAAAAATGATCATCGGCTTGATCAGCGGAGCCCTTTCTATTTTTGGGGACGGGGTAAATAACCTGTTTGATGCCCTGTCCTCATTTGTTTCGCTGCTGTCCTTTTACTTGGCGGAAAAGCCGGAAGATCGAGAACATCCCTTCGGGCATGCACGTGTGGAATACATGGGCTCTTTTTTTATCGCGATCATGATTCTTTATGTGGCGATCAGCTTGTTTTTGGAAGGCATCAAACGAATCGTGAACCCGGTTCCCGTACAATTTTCCACCCTACAACTCATTCTCCTTCTGCTATCTATCGGCGTAAAACTGGCAATGGCTTTTCTCTATTCACGATGGGGGAAACGCTATCACTCCAACGTGTTTCTGGCGACTGCTGCCGACGCGAAGTCAGATATTCTTGCGACATCCGCCATCCTTTTAGCTCTCATCCTATCGCCCGTGGTCGGTTTCTCTCTGGACGGTCCATTTACCGTGGTGGTAGCTGTTCTGATTGGCAAAAACGGCATCGATATTTTGCGTGCGAACTATGATGCTCTGCTCGGAAAAGCGCCCGACGCACGTTTTGTCGACGCGCTGACAAAATCCCTTCTTTCTTTTCCCGGCGTTCTGGGCATTCATGATATGATTGTCCATGATTATGGACCGGGAAACCGCTTTGTTACCGTGCATGTGGAAGTAGATGGAAGGAAAAGCGCCATCGAAAGCCATGAATTGGTGGATCGCATTGAGCGCCGTATTGCGGAAGAGTATCAGCTGGAGATCACTATTCACATGGATCCGTTGCAACCGCGTACGCATGAAGTACGGGCCATGGAAAAACGCATACGTCAGTTGGTGCAGGAGCATGATGAGCGTTTCTCCATTCACGATTTTCGTCTGGTTACGCAGGCGAAAGGGAGAAATATCCTTTTTGATGTTCTGATCCCGTGGGATAAGACGATAAACACGGAAGAGTTGAAATCTGTGCTGGAAGAGCAAATACACTCGCTTTATCCGGAAGATGAGGTGCTTATTACCATCGACCGGGATCGCGTAATGCGCCCCTAACGAAAGGATTCACTATGGACGACATGCAGAATAAGCAAACGACGGAAGCGGCCGTTTCCTCTGAAAATTCGCCGGTCGAAGTTTCCGTGCAAACCGAGGAGAACAGTGTAACGCCCTCGCCGGGAAGATGGAAACGGCGGCTGATTCTGGTATTGGTTCTTTTTCTTGCGCTCGGCTATCTGATCGGAGTCTTCTATTTTTCACGGCACAGCTATCCAAAGACGGCGATTAACGGTTATGCATTAGGCAGCAGGCCTTTGTCGGATTTTCAGGAAATTTATCCGGATGGTGAAGCGCACCGCTACATCGGGCGAAATGCGGAGATTACGCTGGATGCGCAGACGATTCGTTTACGTTATATTTTGGAAGGGGAAGCACCTAAACAGCCATCTGCTTGGAAGTGGCCCCTGGAATACTTCTTTGCCCATAATTATTCGCTTAGCGGATATAAGGTGGACTACGATGAAGAACGCCTGGCCTATCTGCTCAAAGAAGCAGGATTTGATCCGGACGGAGAACCGCCCAAAGATGCCGCTTTGGAGGCCACTGCGCAGGGTGTGCGCATAAAACCGGAAGAGCAGGGCGACCGTGTGAACATGAAGGCACTCACTTCGATTATTTTCAAGACCATCTCCAGCAAGGAGCAGACGATTCATGTAGAAGAGGCCTATGAGAAGCCGAAGGTGACCAAGGACGATCCCGGTTTGGAAGAAGATCGGAAAAAGGTCGAGAAGTTGTTGGCCTCGTCCATCACCTACGTTCTTGGCGACAAAACCTATCTTTTCGGTCCCGAAGAAATTTTCCCGTTGCTTCAGCGCAATGATTCCGGTGAATATTCTCTGCCTGATGACGGTATTACCTCCTTTGTGGTCAAGATGGCGAAAGAAACGGACACCTATGGAACATCACGTGAATTTGAAACCACGGGGGCAGGAACGGTAACCGTGCCGCCCGGAATTTATGGCTGGCAGATCAACGTAAAGAAAACCGTAGAGAGCATGAAGGAAATGCTTAAAACGGGTGGAACGTATGCGGATGCAGAGCCCGTGTACAATCATACCGGCCTGGCAAGAGGTGCATTCAATGACATCGGCAACACGTATATTGAGATTGATTTGTCCCGGCAGCACCTGTGGGCCTATCTTGATGGAAGTCTTTTGCTGGACAGCGCCATTCGCACCGGAAAAGTTAATCAATATAATGAAACCCCACGCGGAGTGCATATGATCTGGAGTCGAGAAAAAGGACGCAAACTGCAGGGACGTTACAAGGACGGTACCCCGTATGATTCCAAAGTGGAGTACTGGATGCCGATTAATTACGGCGGTGTCGGCCTGCATGATGCCCCGTGGGTAACGGCTTTTGGCGGAGACTATTATATCTATTCGGGCTCAAATGGCTGTATCAACCTGAACTTAGAGACAGCAAAAACCATCTACGAGAATTATACGAACGGTACGCCGGTGGTTATCTATGAAAGCACGACGAACTACTCGCCGGCAGACCATACCTTTTAGGAAGACAGGAGAAACGAATGACAATAGCGAACCGGTTGCTTGATGAGGCAAATGCCGAAGAGACGACCGAAGCAAAAAGACCACCGCATTGCGCACAAGACGATCCCGTGGTTGCCGTCAAGCAGGTTACTTTTCGCTATCCGCAATATGAAGAAAACGGACGGGAAGAACCTACGCTAAAAGACGTGAATCTGCACGTCAAAAAAGGCGAGTTTGTCGCGCTGCTCGGCCATAACGGGTCGGGAAAATCGACACTTGCCCGGTTATTGAATGCGCAAATGTTGCCGCAGGAAGGCGAAATCCTGATTTTGGGCATGAATACGCGCATCGAAGAGAAGATCTGGTCCATCCGCTCCCATTGCGGGATGGTCTTTCAGAATCCGGACAACCAGATTGTGGCCTCCATCGTGGAAGAGGATGTCGCTTTCGGTCCCGAGAATTTGGGCATACCCAATCCCGAGTTGCGTCAGCGCGTAGATGCGGCGTTGGCGGCAACGGGGATGACGCCTTATAAACGTCGTGAACCGTATAAGCTCTCCGGTGGACAAAAGCAGCGCGTGGCGATTGCCGGTGTATTAGCGATGCTACCCGAGTGCATTATCATGGACGAACCGACGGCCATGTTGGATCCGATCGGGCGGCGTGAAATTATGGATACGATTCATATGCTCAATCATGAGCAGAATAAGACGATTATTCTGATTACGCACAACATGGAAGAGGCGGTCGAGGCGGATCGCATTGTCGTACTTTCCGAAGGAGAGATTGTCCTGGAGGGAACGCCGAAGGAAGTCTTTTCGGACGTGGAAACGATGCGTCGTTTGGAACTCGATGTCCCGCAGGTGACCGAAGTAGGGTATCGTCTGCGTCAGGCGGGATTTGATGTACCCGGCGATTGCCTGCGCATTGAGGAATTGGTGCAGGCGCTGGTTACACTCAGCGGAAATACGTCGAAATCGGAGGAAGAGGCGAAAGCTTCTTTGTCGGAAACCTACGAGTCCACAGACCCTTCTATAAGTGAAGAGGAGGGTGTGCGATGAGCATGGTTTTTGATCACCTTTCCTTCTTCTACAATAAAGGCCAAAAAGACGAAGTGAAGGCTCTCGATGACATCACGATGACCATGGATCGACACGAATACGTCGGCATTATCGGTCATACGGGATCGGGCAAGTCCACTCTTGTGCAACATATGAACGGATTGAATCTTCCTCAGCAGGGGACGTTGACCGTGGACGGCATCACCACCAGCGATCCAAAAGCCTCGCTTATTACGCTTCGCCAGCGCGTAGGTTTGGTCTTTCAATATCCGGAAGACCAGCTTTTTGAGGAGACCATTTTCAAGGACGTCGCCTATGGCCCGAAGAACTTAAAACTTCCGCCTGAGGAGATCGATGCGCGTGTACGCTGGGCGTTGCAGGCGGTCGGCTTGGATGCCGATACAATCGGAAAAGAATCGCCGTTTGAGGTGTCCGGGGGACAGAAGCGTCGCGTCGCCATTGCCGGCGTTTTGGCTCTTCGTCCTTCCTATCTCATTCTGGATGAGCCGACGGCCGGACTGGATCCGCACGGCCGCGAAGAGATTCTCTCCACCATTCATCATCTTTACGATACGAACCCGGATATGACCATTATTTTGGTCACCCATTCCATGGAAGATATTGCAGAACATGCCAAGCGCATTATCGTTGTGGACCAGGGAAAACTGGTTATGGATGATACACCCCATGCCGTTTTTGCCCGTCGTGCGGAACTGGAGGCCATCGGCTTATCCGTACCGCAGGTAACGCTGCTCATGCAACGTCTTAAAGAAGAGGGACTTTCTGTGGATGCCTCGGCGATCACCGTAGAGGAAGCCGTTTCCGCGCTTTCCGCTTTTCTTCAGGGAAAGGAGGCGTAATATGGGCAACCAAATTACCATTGGACAATATTTGCCCGGCGATTCCTCCATTCATCGCTTGGATCCGCGCGTTAAGCTTGTTCTTGTACTCGTGTTCATGGTCACCGCCTTTTTGGTGGAGACCTTCATGGGCTATGCACTCTATTTTGCTCTGATTGTTTTGGTGACTATCCGCGCCGAAGTGCCCATGGGACGCCTGTGGAAGGGACTGAAACCGATCTTTTTGATTCTGGTTTTCACCTTTGTGATCAACGTCCTCTTTACGCCCGGAAAAGTGATCTGGACCTTCGGTCCGATATCCGTCAGCGAGGAAGGGCTCATTCGCGCCACCTTCATCGCCATCCGCCTGATGCTGTTGGTGATGGGGACAAGCCTCTTAACGCTCACGACGAGCCCACTGGAGCTTACGGATGCCATTGCTTGGCTATTGAAGCCGCTCGATTGGACAGGTTTTCCGTCACATGTCATCGCCATGATGATTTCCATCGCGCTGCGCTTTATTCCTACGCTCTTTGAGGAAACCAACAAAATCATGAAAGCACAGAAAGCGCGCGGTGCCGATTTTGAGTCAGGCAATATCTTACAGCGTGCCAAAGCGATGATTCCGCTTTTCGTCCCGCTGTTTCTCAATGCCATCAATCGCGCGGATGAGCTGGGCATTGCCATGGAGGCACGTTGCTATACGGGAAGCAATATTCGTACGCGATTGAACCCGCTGAAAATGACGACTCGGGACGGTATCGTCTTCGTCCTATGCTTTTGCGTGTTCATTGCTATCAGCGTTTTCTTTTAATGATCAGGAGACAGCATGAAGAACATCCTCTTACGCGTAGCCTATGACGGAACGGACTTTGCCGGTTATCAGGAGCAGCCCGGGAAGCGCACCGTAGCGGGGGTCTTGCGCGATGCGGTGGAGACGGTAACCGGTCGAACGACGCGTCTTATTGCCGCGGGCCGCACCGATCGCGGTGTACATGCCGAGGAGCAAGTTGTCAACTTTTTGACGTCCCGGGAACTTTCAGACGAGGCATTTTACCACGCTATTCGAAATCAGCTTCCGGAGGATGTTCTGCTCTGTTCGGCGAAAACCGTGCCGTTGTCCTTTCATGCGCGCTTTACGCCCCACATTACCACCTATCGCTATACGGTTGAAAATGGGCCGCTGGTATTGCCCACGGAACGGCGAACGGTTTTTTCCTATACGTTTCCTCTGTCCATGGAACACATGCAGGCGGCGATCAAGTGCTTTGAAGGAGACCACGATTTTTCCGCCTTTTCATCCGCCTCGCCGCATCGAAACGCTCGTCGCCGATTGCTTCATGCTGAGGTAACGAAAAACGGAAGCCGCTATTGCTTCCGTTTTTCTGCAGAAAGTTTTTTGCAATATCAGGTGCGCATGATGGTGGGCGCCGCCCTTCTTGCCGGAAGGGGAATCATGACAAGAGAGGCCATCCTTACTGCGCTCTCCACGCATCATGATCAGCCTGTCGCCTTTTCGGCCGACGCAAAAGGCTTGGTGCTGGAATCCATTGCCTATCCAACGGGGGATGCTTCGATTCCACGCTTCAGCAGGTAAGAAAAATGAACGTTTTATTCTTTGTAATTATTTTGTAACTACTATTGACAAAACGTTGCAATCCCGTTACTATAGCTGTAGTCAATGAAAAATTTACTCGCCAAAGGCAGTTTATGTATAAGGAGGACGTCGTGGATAAGAAACGAGTAGGCGCTATCGTCGGTGTGGCAGGGGTTGCCGGCGTTATCGCAGCATCGCAGTTTATCAACATTGATGCATCAAATGCAGATTACGTGACCAAGAACCTTGAAGCACAATACAAAGAGTCTCTTAAGGTCATGGAACAGGCGGGCCTTCCGAAAGCGGCAGCCCAGTCGGATCAGAAAGTAAAAGGGAATGTTGCCCAAAAAGTTTATGATCCGGTTCAAAAAGTAGAGTACCGCATTACTACCCCGAAACAAGCCGATTCGACGGCGGATAATTCCGGCGAAGAAGAGCTTCAAAAGCCGGAGGAGAAGGCGGAAAAGCCCAATCGCAATACCTTTTCTACAGCGGATGAGGCCAGGATTGACAAAAAGGACGAAGAGATCAGCGATCGTCTTTCCTTTGTCGGTGTCAATCCGGTGGTCGAATCCGAAAAAGATATGCCGAAAGACAACCGAAACAAGGGTTCACGTGTTCCGACGGAAGAAGAGATTGCCAAAACGATTCCGGACGAGCAGAATCACCAGGATCCTAAGTTTTCACAGGAAACGAGCAAGCCGTTCATCGGCGTTGTTGTTACCGATGTATTAAATGTTCGTCAGAAACCGACCCTTAACGCGGATGTCGTGACCGTTATGCTTCGTGCGGAAGTTGTTCGCGGCTCGATTGACGGCGATTGGATTTCGGTAGAAAGCTCCGGCGCACTGGTCGGTTATGTGAATCGCAATTTTGTTCAGCCGGTTACCGAAGAAGAAGCGGAAGCACAAGAAGAAGCGAATCGCATTGCGGCAGAAAAAAAGGCCGAAGAAGAGCGCTTAGCAGCAGAGAAGGCTGAGCAGGAAAAAGCGGAGCAAGCCAAGAAAGAGGCAGAGGCGAAAGCCGCCTCTGAGCAGGAAGCACAGGCACAGCGCGAAGCGGAAGAAAAAGCCCAGGATGAAAAAGCTGCTCAGGAACAGGAGAGCCAAAAACCGGCAGAAGAAAGCCAAAACAATGGTTCCGCCGTATCCGGTTATGTTAATTGCGACGTCATCAATGTGCGCGAAAAGCCCGACCTTAAATCGGCCGTTATCGGCAGTTTGTATGCCAATGCGGAAATTGAAGGTACGCGTGAAGGCGATTGGATTCGCTTTGACTTCCATGGAACAACGGGCTATGTCTATGCCAACTTAATCGGCGATGTCAAAATTGAGGTTTCGCCGGAGAATACCCCCAAGAGTGCAGAAAAAGCACGCCAAGAAGAGGAAGCCAAGAAGCCGAAGGATATCGCCGGCTACGTGAAAGTGGCTTCTAATGTCCGCAAAGGACCGGGGACAAATTATGAGATTTTAACGACCTTCGGTATCAACCGTTACGTTGAAGGGGTTGAATCCGACGGTTGGGTTAAGTTTGATTATGACGGACAGGAAGCCTACATATCGTCGGCTCTGCTTAGCAGCGAGAAAATCCCGGTACAGGAACCGGAACCGGAAAAACAGAATGCCGGTGAGAATGCGGAAAGCGGCAGCTATTCTTCTATCGCGGAATTCGCTCGCGCACAGGTCGGCAAACCGTACGTTTATGCCGCCAGCGGCCCGGATGCATTTGACTGCTCCGGTCTGGTGATGACTGCTTACAGCAATATCGGTATTTCCTTGCCGCACTCGGCGATGAGCCAGTCGGGCTATGGCTATGCTGTCTCGATGGACAATCTCCAGCCGGGCGATATGCTTTTCTACACCACCGATGGAACCGGCGAGGTCAGTCACGTCGGTCTGTACATTGGCGACGGCATGATGGTTCATGCTTCTGCGCCGGGCATCGGCGTCATTATGACCAACATCTACGATAACTGGTATCAGAGCCGCTTTATGGGCGCTCGTCGTCTGGTCAACTGATATCCGTAGATGAAGTTTCAGTATTTACAGCGCTGTACTTCGGTACAGCGCTTTTTCTTTCGGCACCGGAAAATTCCCGGATTGATCAAAGCAAGGAGGATGTGATGAACGAACAGGATACGAAAATCCCTGCGCCGCAAGGGGAACGGATGGAACGAAAAGTAGCATTCAGTCTGATTCAGCCATCCGGCGATTTAACGATCGGCAACTATTTGGGTGCCATTAAAAGCTTCGTGAAAATGCAAGATGAATATGAGTGTTTTTTTGGCGTAGCCAACTTACATGCCATTACTGTGACACAGGTAGCGGCTGATTTACGTCGCCGTTCGTTGGAAGTCATCGCCTATATCGTGGCTGCCGGCGTTAAACCGGAAAAGGCCACACTTTTCATTCAATCGCAGGTGCCGGAGCACGCGGAGCTGGCCTGGGTGCTTAATTCCATCAGTTCCATCGGTCAGCTGCAGCGCATGACCCAGTTTAAGGATAAAGCACAAAAACATGCGGACAATCTGAATGCCGCGCTATTGACGTATCCGGTGCTAATGGCGGCGGATATTCTGCTGTACCAGAGCCATGTCGTGCCGGTCGGTGCGGATCAGAAGCAGCATTTGGAGTTTACGCGCGATCTGGCGGAACGATTTAATTCCCGCTATTCTCCCACGTTTACTGTGCCGGAGCCGCTCAACGATGAAAATGCCACGCGTATCATGAGTTTAAAAGATCCCTTCTCTAAGATGAGCAAGTCCGATCCGGATGAAAATGCCTATATTTTGATTAAAGACGAACCCGCGGCCATTCGGCGAAAAATTGCACGTGCCGTTACCGACTCCGAAGCGCATTTTTGCTATCGACCGGAGCAGGCGGGATTGATGAATCTGATCAACCTTTATGCGGCCTATGCGGAATGCACGCCGAAGGATGTGGTGGAACGCTTCCACGACAGCGATTATGCCACCTTTAAGCGTGCGTTGGGCGACGTGATCGTAGAAACGATGGAACCCATTCGCCAGCGCTTTTTGACGTTGATGGCGGATAAGAAAGAGATCGAAGCGATTAGCCGTGATGGTGCGCTTGCTGCGCAACGTGCCGCACGCCGAACGCTTTCCAAGGTCTATCGAAAAGTGGGCCTTTTGCAATAACCTGAAAAGCAGCAAAAAATAAGAAAAAAGAGGCGGTGTCCGAAGAATTTCTTTTCGGACACCGCCTCTTCGCTTTGTTCAGTAGTTACTTGTATCGGCTTAGTTTTTCTTTGCCTCCACAACCGCCTGTGCAGAATGGTACTCCGGCAGGCTTTTTGGACAACTGCGCCGTATCCGTCGAACTGCATGGCATATGATCCCAATGATAATTTTCCACCGTTTCATATTACAGCCTATGCCAAGCGGCTATCTGTATATAATCTGAGAAATTATATGCAGATAAATTGAAAGACGGCGGTCTTTCTGCATATAAAACGCTATAAAATATGCAGAAAGGATGGCGCTGTATGAGAAAATTCGATTACGCCTTTTTGAATAACGGTTTTCTTCCTCTTTCATTTTACATAGTAATCGGCAAACTCAAATTGACTTCAAAGCCACCGTATTCACTATGCTTTATCAACATTTTTCCTTTGTGTGCAAATATGATTTGCTTAACAATGAGCAAGCCTAAGCCGTGACGTAGTTCAGTTGTTTTTTCATCGCATACCATATAATGCGGGGTATTATTCAGTTTTTTCATTTGTTCATCCGTTGCACCTATACCGTCATCAGCAACAACAACGGTACAAACCTTATCTTCAGATATAACACGAACGAAGATATGACAGCCTTGCTCATTATGATTTATGCTGTTCTGAATGAGATTACTTACCGCTCGTTTGATTAAGTCTTTATCAATATATACATGGCAGGAGGTTAAGGTTTCATCCGTTTCCCACTCGATCCTATACTTTTCATCAATATTCATATTGATGAAATCGACCACTACCTGACGGATAATCGCAATTAGATTTTGCTTTTTCGGGTTAATTGGTTGCATATTATATTCCAGTTTGGAGGCAAGATTCAAGTCGTTAATCAGATTCCTCATTCTCTCACTTTGTCGTACAATAACCGTGGCTTTTTTGCGGTTATCTTCTGATAGCTGCATATCGCTTTCTAACTGTCCGGCATACCCCATTACTATTGACAGCGGTGTGCGTATGTCGTGGGATACACCGGCAATCCAATTTGCTCTTGCGGTTTCTCTTTTGTGGAGCTGTCTGCTTTGCGTTTGCAAAATGTCCGAGGTTTTGTTAATGTTTACCGCAAGCTCGGATAGAAGACCTTTTTCCCTGACATGGACTTCTTCTTTTGTAGACAAAGCCTGTATACCGCTGACTATCGGTTTCACGGATTTTAACAGCTTGGAATTGGCAATCACATAGATGATAAATATCAATGCTATATTGATGGCGAAAACAGAAAGAACGGTTTTTGGCAAGTTGGCGATGAAATAATAATCCCAACTCGGCCACATATGTTTCCAAAAGCTGTCTTTCGGATAACCGAGAACTACAAGCCCGTTTTCTGCCTCTCCTGTAAATGTGGGATACCCGTCAATATAGCCACGGGTAAGGTTCGCTATATCTGAAGCGGTATATGACATGGGCACAGTTTTGGGAAGATTATCCGTCTGCCATACAACATTCATTGTTGCGTTGTCAATAAAAATTGCCCATGCATTCGTATTTTGAAGTTCACTCGCTATTTCTTCGGTCAAAACATATCCATTACTGTCCTGTGACAGATTATCCGCAACCTCTTGTGCAGTTGTCCACGGAGAGCCATTTGCCGATTGATTTAACGTATATATCGCCAATAGAGTAAAGTTCAGAATAATGAGCAGTACCGAGGACAAGAGCATAATACCGACAAAGCGCCGGATTAGTTTTGGCACGCTTTTCATACTATTTGGTCTCCACAATAAGTTTGTATCCAAGTCCTTTAACCGTCATTAAAGAAACGGGCTGGGAGGGATTCGCTTCTATTTTTTCTCTGATACGGCGGATATGTGCCATCAGCGAATTTTCATAGCCGAAAGGATTATTCCCCCAAGCTTCTTCACACAGTGCGTCGATTGTAACGATTCGTCCCGAATTTCGATATAAAGCGGCGAGAATGGCGTGTTCCTTTGCCGTAAGAGGAATATGCTCTCCGTGTTTTATAATCTCTGCTCGCTCAAAATCAATTTTGCTATTATGCAGTTTCACAAGTGGATTTTCAGCTTTATAACTCCTGCGAAGAATGGCACTCACACGGAATAAAAGCTCTTTTGGCAAAAATGGCTTTACTATATAATCATCTGCACCAAGACCGAAGCCACGAAACTTATCATCATCCTCGCCACGGGCGGTTAAAAACAACACAGGATAATCAGCCATTTTTTTTAGTTGTTCCATCAGATTAAATCCATTTCCATCGGGAAGCATTACATCAAGAATTGCGAGTTCAGGTTGGAAAGTATCAGAAACAGCAATCGCTTCACACATCGTTTTTGCCGTTTTTATATTTTGAAATCCGTGCTCATCTAAGATGGAAACGACCATATCTAAAAGCTCCTGTTCGTCATCGACAAGCAAAATGCGTTTTTGTTTTAGGTAATCAAAGTCCATAGGTTTACCTCCTTTACGATTCCTATTATTCCATAGAAATGTGTCATTTTCTAATGTGCGATGAAATGTAAGGCAAATGTAAGGTTACGAGAAGGTTAGCACAAGGTTAGGAGAATACAATGTACTTGCGATGAAAGAAAGGAGCAAACACAATGAATATCATTGAAACAAAAAACTTAACGAAATCGTATGCGAATTTTACAGCGGTTTCGGATATCGATCTGCATATTCCAAAAGGTGCTGTCTATGGCTTTCTCGGTCCGAACGGTGCCGGAAAGTCCACTACGATGAAAATGTTTTTAGGGCTTAGCAAACCGACAAGCGGCTCGTTTACGATTGACGGAAAAAAATATCCCGATAACAGGGTGCAAATTCTGAAAGAAATAGGCTCATTTATTGAAGCTCCCGCTTTTTACGGAAACCTAAGCGGTGAAGAAAATCTCGAAATTATCCGTAAAATATTGGGGCTACCCAAATCCTCCGTAACGGAAGCTCTTGAAATTGTGGGGATGACGCAGTATAAGAAACGACTTGCCAAAAAATATTCTCTCGGAATGAAACAAAGATTAGGTCTTGCAAGTGCCTTAATCGGAAAGCCGCCAATCTTGATTTTGGATGAACCGACGAACGGACTCGACCCTGTTGGTATCCACGAAATCAGGACGCTAATCCGTTCTCTGCCGGAGAAATTTAACTGTACCGTTTTTGTTTCGTCGCACTTGCTTTCCGAAATCGAACTAATGGCTGATACTGTCGGTATCCTGAATCATGGTCATTTGTTGTTTGAGGGAACACTCGACAACCTTAAATTCAGTGCAGCGTCACGGGGCTATTCTACGGATAATCTGGAAGATACATTTCTTGCCCTGATTGACGCTGACAACGAACAAAGGGGAGCGGTACGATGAGCGTTTCTTTGGAATGTAAGAAAGCGAAACGAAGCGGTTTTTTACCGGCATTTATCGGCGGTGGTATTTTAGCTGCAGTTGTTCCTGTGATCAATATGATTGTCCGTTCGGAAATGTATCTTAACTTGCCGGGAAAGCCAATACAAATATTGCTTGAAGCAAACTGGCAGATGATGGCAATGCTGAATGTGCTACTTGTAGTAGCCGGAACTTGCTTATTATATCATACTGAATACGCTGACAATGCCATGCAAAAGATGAAGTCTTTGCCTATTAGAGAAAGTTCCATCTTCTTAGGCAAAACAGCTTTGACATGTATTATGAGCCTTTTTGTGCTTGTAATAGAAGCAGGAGCCATCACATTTTGTACCTATTATTGGTTTGAAATCGGAGATAGCTTTTTCGGTGAACTGTGCAAATACTTCGGGTATTCATTTTTGATGATGTTGCCCTGCATTGTCCTTTCACTTCTTATTGCAGAAGCCTGCGAGAATATGTGGGTATCGCTTGGAATCGACGTAGTATGCGTATTTACTGCCACAATGCTGCCGACAACGAGCTATGCTCTTTCACTCTTTCCGTTTGCCCTGCCTTTTCAGATATTTGAAGGGGTGGATATAACACAGTTCATGCGCTATATCTATGCGGTAGCCGCAGAGCTTGTAGTTCTTGCCTTTGCAGAACTTATATTTATAAAGGTGAGGAGGTCGTTTGAATGAACTTTTTATCACTGGTTGGCGTGGAATTTAAGAAAATTAAACGCTCAAAGATATTACTGATTCTCTTTGTTGCGACAGTTATTTTATGGATACCGTCCATTTTGAATGCCCACTTGAATTTTGAGATGCAGACGGAGGGAATCTCGCCAGAAAACAATTTCTTTATTCAGGGCTTTATGGGGATGGCGTGGTTTATGTTCCCTGCAAGTATGGTAGTGGGGACAGTTCTCTTGAGTCAAACAGAAAGAGCAAACAAGGGCATTTTGAAAATGCTATCCTTACCGATCAGTACACCGAAGCTCTGTATGGCTAAGTTCGTCGTGCTACTTGCGATGGCAGCATTCCAAATCTGCATAACAGTCGGTATGTATTATGTATGTGCAATGATAGTTTCCGGTACGCAGAACTATAATTATATTTTGCCGCCGTTGTTTGCTTTTAAGGAAGCAGGTTTGATATTTGTTGCAGCAATTCCTATGATTGCATTTTTCTGGCTTTTGTCAGTATGTATTCAGACACCGATTTTTTCAATCGGTATTGGCTTAGCTTCGATTGTGCCCTCAGTATTGATTATTAACACAAAGGCTTGGTTTGCTTATCCCATGTCGTATCCGTTATTTGTAATTACGGCAGAGTACGGAAAACTTGCAGCAAACCTTGACACGGCACAGATTGAACTCATACCATTGTTGCCCGTTGCCCTTGTTATAACAATCTTATGTTTAGGTGTATCCTGTCTTCGCTTTGGGCAGACCGAAAGGAGATAATTATTTTGAAAAATTAAAATTAGCACCCTGATGCTTTTTGTGCCGTGGACAATCAATGATCAGCTGCGTTTGCTCCGCCGTGAGCGTCTAAAGCTGCAACACGGCGACAGGGAACTAAAAAACGCAGTAACAAACATCACCCATGACTTACGCACCCCACTGACTGCAATCTGCGGGTACCTTGATTAATTGGAACAGGAACCGCAATCGGAAAAATCAGAACGCTATCTCGCCGTAATCCGGAACGCACCGATGCCATGCGGGAACTAACCATAGTACCGGATATTGAGATATCAGAGCAGCCGATCAATCGGATACTGGACCGGAACGCCCTGCGGCGTATCTTTGACAATATTCTTTCCAATGCCGCCAAGTATTCCGACGGAGACCTATGCGTAAGACTGTCGTCCGATGGCACGCTGATGGTTAAAAACAGCGCAAAGAATCTGAATACGGTACAGGCTGCAAATCTGTTTGACCGCTTTACACGGTAAATAGTGCGCGCGGCGGAACGGGACTCGGATTATCCATCGCCAAGCTTCTGACCGGAAAGATGGGCAGCAGCATTACGACGGAATACCAAAGCGGAAAGCGGAAAGCTTTCGTTCGTTTTTCGAAGTAACATTACAAAAGGAGAATCTACGTCTAAGCGAACACGCCTTTATCCCGCCATCGGGATACTGCTGACGCAATAAAAGAATACGGTGAGGATGACGAGCATCCTCACCGTACATACGATAGGTCTATTCAGTTTTCTACTGACTGGACGATAGCCTACTTTGCTTCCACAACCGCCTGTGCAGCCGCCAAACGGGCGATGGGCACGCGGTACGGTGAGCAGGATACATAATCCAGGCCGATGCCGTCAAGGAATTTCACCGTGGCCGGATCACCGCCGTGTTCACCACAGATACCCAGATGCAAATCCGGATTCGCCGCACGGCCGTTCTTGACCGCTAATTTCACGAGCTGACCGATACCCTTCTGATCAAGGGATACGAACGGATCGCGCTCGAAGATTTTCTTGTCGGTGTAATCCGGCAGGAAGGAACCGGCATCATCACGAGAGAAGCCGAAGCTCATCTGCGTCAAGTCGTTGGTTCCGAAGGAGAAGAACTGCGCGGTTTCCGCAATTTCACCGGCTACTAAGCAAGCACGCGGCGTTTCAATCATGGTGCCGACGAGGTAATCAAGCTTGCGGCCCTGTTCTTCAAAGATCTTCTCGACTTCGTCGCGTACAACCTTTTCGACATAGCGGAATTCTTTGTCATCCACCGTAAGCGGAATCATAATTTCCGGAACGATGTTCTTAACACCGTCATCGGTTGCGCGCAGTGCAGCCTGAACAATGGCGCGGGCGATGGAGGCGTAGATGGACGGCCAGGTAATCGCTAAGCGCAGACCGCGGTGACCAAGCATCGGGTTGGCTTCTGCTAAGGCGTTCACACGCGCTTTGACTTCATCCAGCGAGATGTTCATCATGTCGGCAACGACCTGCTGTTCCGCATCCGTGTGCGGTACGAATTCATGCAGCGGCGGATCGAGCAGACGTACCGTCATCGGACGTTCGCCGACGATCTTATACATCTGATAGAAATCTTCTTCCAGCATCGGACGAATTTCATCCAGCGCTTTCTGACGAGTTTCCTCATCTTTGGCAAGAATCATCTCACGCACCACATTGATGCGGTCGCCTTCAAAGAACATATGCTCGGTACGGCAGAGACCGATGCCTTCAGCGCCGAATTCAATGGCCTGTTTGGCATCACGCGGCGTATCGGCATTGGTACGAACCTGAAGACGTTTGATCTCATTTACCCAGCCCATGAATTCACCGAAATCACCGGTGAGAGACGGCGCTTCGGTCGTCAGTTCGCCTTCATAAACTGCGCCTGTGGAGCCGTCCAGCGACAGCGTAT
This sequence comes from Murdochiella massiliensis, assembly GCF_900059565.1. Lineage (GTDB taxonomy): Bacteria > Bacillota > Clostridia > Tissierellales > Peptoniphilaceae > Murdochiella > Murdochiella massiliensis. The sequence continues at coordinate 404,524 of NZ_FIZW01000002.1, read as the reverse complement.
CCTTCGTCGTAAAGACTTTACCGTTGACGGTAAGCGTCTGGGCTTCATAGTCAATGCGCAAATCGTGCGCACCGGAGACACAGCACTTGCCCATGCCGCGAGCAACGACGGCCGCATGGGAGGTCATGCCGCCGCGAGCGGTGACAATGCCCTGTGCGGAGACCATGCCGCGCAGATCTTCCGGAGAGGTTTCGTTGCGGACAAGAAGAACGGATTCGCCATTTTGTGTACGCTTTTCCGCATCATCCGCACTAAAGGAGATTTTTCCCGAAGCAGCGCCCGGAGAAGCTGCAAGGCCCTTGGTCAGCATGGTCGCATTTTTCAGAGACTCTGCTGTGAATGTGGGATGCAGCAGTTGATCCAGAGACTTGGGATCGACGCGCGTAATCGCAGTTTCCTTGTCGATTTTTCCTTCATGAACCAGGTCAACCGCAACTTTCAAGGCAGCCTGTGCGGTGCGCTTGCCGTTACGAGTCTGCAGCAGGAAGAGCTGTTCATCCTGGATGGTGAATTCCATATCCTGCATATCTGCATAGTGATCTTCCAGAAGGTGTGCCGTCTTCACAAATTCTTCATAGACATGCGGCATTTCTTCTTCCAGATGAGCGATGGTGGACGGAGTACGGATACCGGCCACGACGTCTTCACCCTGCGCGTTGATGAGGTATTCGCCGAAGATTGCATTTTCGCCGGTAGCCGGGTTACGCGTAAAGGCAACACCCGTACCGGAGGTATCGGACATATTGCCGAAGACCATCTGCTGTACGTTGACGGCGGTGCCCAGATCATCGGAAATTTCATTCATCTTACGGTACAGAATCGCGCGCTCGTTATTCCAGCTTTCGAAGACGGCCGTAATGGCTTTTTCAAGTTGTTTACGCGGATCTTGCGGGAATTCTTCGCCGGTCAGTTCCTTATAAAGGACCTTGTACTCTTCGGCGATTTCTTTTAACTGTTCAGCGCTAAGCTGGTAGTCCTGCTCCACGTTCGCTTTTTCTTTTTCTTTTTCCAGGATCGCTTCAAACTTGTTTCGATCCAGTCCGATCGCGACATCAGAGAACATGGTGATGAAGCGACGATAGGAGTCATAAGCCCAGTGCGGATTGCCGGATTTTTCGGCTACGGCTTTGACAGAGACGTCGTTTAAGCCGAGGTTAAGAATGGTATCCATCATGCCCGGCATGGAAATAGGCGCACCGGAGCGCACGGAAACAAGAAGGGGATCGGACTCATCGCCGAATTTCTTTCCCGTGGTCTCTTCGAGGTGTTTCATGTGCTCACGGATTTCTTCCTGCAATTCCGGCCAGAGTTTTTGCTCTTTCTGGAATTCGGTGCAGGCTTCTGTCGTGACGATGAAGCCTTGCGGCACACGAATGCCCAGGTTCGTCATCTCGGCAAGGTTGGCACCTTTTCCGCCGAGAAGGAGGCGCTGGTCGCGATTGCCTTCCTTAAAGTCATAAACAAATTTCTTTCCCATCGTTCGTTGTACTCCTTTCTTCGGACGTTCTTTACACTATGACGTTCTTCATAATATAAAGAGGAGGTCCGTAGCCACCGGGTCAGCCCGGAAAACAAAACCACGTTCTTACTATACCCTCGAAGAGAAGTTCTCTTCGATGTGGAATAGAGAAATGTTGTATGCGACAACCGATTCGATTCACCGATATTAGCCGGCGCATACATTAAAAATTCTATCATATTATGGGACAAAAAGGAGAAAAATCAACAAAGCCATTTCGGCAAAAGGGGAGGATCACATACAAAGAAATGGAAGGCTTACGATCCGTTTTGCAAGCACCATCGGCGGGGTAACCCTGCGCGCAGGAGTGAGGAGTATGGTAAGATAAGGAGGAAAAAAGGAGGAAAGCATGAAATCACCAACGAAGAAAAATAAAAACACGGCATCCGACAGAAATCGCAAAGGCCATGCGTTGTGGATCCGTGTTCTTGCCCTTATTTTGGCCATCACCATGGTTCTCGGCGTATTGGTTGCCGGTGCCGGAGCGCTGGGCTTCTAAGGGAGGGATCATGAAGAATTTGGAAAAAACCTATGATCCGAAGGCATTTGAGCAGCGCATTTATGCCTCCTGGCTTGCCGACGGCGATTTTACCGCCGATGCGAAAAGTAAGAAGCCGGCATACTCAATTGTCATGCCTCCTCCAAATGTTACCGGCCAGCTGCACATGGGTCATGCGCTCAACAATACGCTACAGGACATTCTGATTCGCTGGAAGCGTATGTCCGGCTATGAAGCGCTTTGGGTTCCGGGAACGGATCATGCATCCATCTCCACCGAAAGCAAGGTCGTTAAAAAGCTGGAAGCGGAAGGAAAGACCAAGCAGGATGTCGGACGCGAAAAATTCCTGGAAGAAGCATGGGCATGGTCGGAAAAGTACGGCGGACGTATTCGTGAACAGTTAAAAAAACTGGGCGTTTCCTGCGACTGGAGCCGCGAGCGTTTTACTCTTGATGAAGGGCTCTCTCATGCGGTATATCACGTTTTTGAGACGCTTTATAATGAAGGCCATATCTATCGCGGCGATCGTATTGTCAACTGGTGCCCGAGCTGCGGGACGGCGATTTCCGACGCCGAAGTGGATCATGCGGACGATGAAGGGCATCTTTGGCATATCCGCTATCCGTTTGTGGAAGGCGACGGCTATCTGACCGTGGCGACGACGCGTCCGGAAACGATGCTCGGCGATTTGGCCGTAGCGGTCAATCCGGAAGATGAACGCTATACCGCTCTTATCGGCAAAAAAGTTATTTTGCCCTTAGTGGGTCGTGAAATTCCGATTATTGCCGATGACTACGTCGATAAAGAATACGGCACCGGCTGCGTAAAAATTACGCCGAGCCATGACCCGAACGACTTTGCGGTCGGGGAGCGTCACCAACTGGGACAATGTGTGGTCATTAACACCGATGCCACCATTGCCGAAGGCTATGAACCCTATTCCGGCTTGGATCGGTTCACCGCGCGCAAGCGCATGGTGGCGGATCTCAAGGAGCAGGGCCTATTGGACCATGTTGAAGATCTCACCCATGCGGTAGGGCATTGCGAACGCTGTGGAACGGTTATCGAGCCTCTGCTTTCCAAACAGTGGTTCGTTGCCATGAAGGACTATATCCAAGGTGCGAAGAAAGCGCTGGATGACGGGGATTTGCAGCTTGTTCCCAGCCGTTTTTCGAGCATCTATAACAACTGGGTCGACAATATTCACGACTGGACCATTTCTCGTCAGCTCTGGTGGGGACATCGCCTGCCGGTCTACTATTGTGATCATTGCGGCGAAGTGGTCGTTTCCGAATCGGCGCCGGACGTTTGCCCGAAATGCGGCGAAATGGCTTTTACACAGGATCCGGACACCTTGGACACCTGGTTTTCTTCTGCCCTTTGGCCGTTCTCCACACTGGGCTGGCCGGAAAACACGGAAGATCTGCAAAAATTCTTCCCGACGGATACGCTCGTTACCGGCTATGACATTATCTTTTTCTGGGTCATCCGCATGGTCTTCAGCGCCGAGCATTTCCTCGGCAAATCGCCGTTTTCTCATGTCTATTTTAACGGCCTTGTGCGCGACGAACAGGGAAGAAAGATGTCCAAATCGCTGGGCAACGGCGTGGATCCGCTGGAAATTATTGACCAATACGGCGCGGATGCGCTGCGCTATACGCTGGTCACCGGCAATACACCAGGAAATGACACGCGTTTTTCCGAAAAGCGCGTCGAAGCCAGCCGCAACTTTGCCAACAAACTTTGGAATGCAACCCGTTTTGTGTTGATGAACGTTGAGGAAGATCACATTGACGATCTTTCGCCGGAAGAGTGGACGGTTGAGGATCGTTGGATTCTTTCTTCCCTGAACACGTTGGAAGAGACGGTCGACCAGAATCTCAGTCGCTTTGAGATCGGCTTGGCCACACAGGCAATCTATGATTTCACGTGGTTCTCCTTCTGCGACTGGTACATTGAAATGGTGAAGGAACGGCTGTATGGAGAAGATCCGAAAGCCAAACGCTGTGCATTGTCCGTTCTCCTTTATGTTCTGCGTGCGGTGGTTCGTCTGCTTCATCCGGTGATGCCCTTTATCACGGAAGAGATTTGGGCGGCGTTACCGGGAACTACGGGGAAGATTATTCATGCGCCGTATCCGACGGCGAATGATTTCTTCCGCTTTGCCCGGGAAGAAGTGGCGATTGACCGCGTATTGCGTGCGGTGACCGCCATTCGTAATGAGCGTCAGTCTCGTAATATTTCGCCGGCCAAGAAAGGTAAAGTGGTTTTTTACGCCGCAGACGACGATACGCGCAAAATTTTGGAAGAAATGAAGAGCCGTATTATGACTCTTGCCGGTGCAAACGAGGTGGAGATTCTTGCGCAGGATCCGCAGCTTGAAGGTGCAGCCACCATTGTTCAGGAACAGTTGAAAATCTACGTACCGTTAGCCGGACTCGTTGATTATGAAGCGGAGCGCGAGAAGCTCACCAAAGAAAAACAGCGAGTGGAAGGTGAAATAGCCCGCCTGACGAAAAAACTGAGCAATGCCGGATTTACCGAGAAAGCCCCTGCAGCCGTGGTCGAGAAAGAACGCGAAAAGCTGGCTTCCTACGAAGCGCTCTTGCCGGATGTGCTCCAGGCGTTGGCCGACACCGAAGCGCTGGCCAATGCGCAACATTGACGGGAAAGGGGATTCGTGTTACCATCTTACCCGGGTCATCTTGACCGAAGTAAAAATTTTGGAGGACTTAGTAACATGGTTAAAGGCACGGTTAAATGGTTTAGCGCAACAAAGGGCTACGGATTCATCTCAACGGAAGACGGCAACGATGTGTTTGTTCACTTCTCCGCTCTTCCCGACACAGGCGAATTCCGCACCTTGGATGAAGGCCAGAGCGTCGAGTTCGACATTGTCGACGGCGAAAAAGGCCCGCAAGCAGCAAACGTTCAGAAATTATAATCGGCAACGATTTTTATAGATGGATGAAATGCTACGTGAAAGAATCGGTGTCGCATGACACCGATTCTTTTTATGTCCGTTTTATGGTGAAAAAGCCGGTTGGTGGAAAGAAAGAGCCGGAAAGCGAGGGTGCGGCATGAAGAATCGAAACGGATTTCTGCGGAAGAACCGTTCTTTTCCCCGTCGAGGGATGGTGCTTGTTCTTCGCTTTTTTCTTCTTAGCCTATTCATGGTTTGCCTTACCGCCTGCGGCACAGAGGCGGATGTGGTCGCCACGCTTCATGGAAAGGTCATTTTAACGCGTGACGAACTTCTTCGACAAGCAAACGATATTGACCTTGTCTTAAACAGAGGAAAATCAACTTTGTCGAGCAAGACGGAAGAAGAGCGAGAAGAATTTCTGCTTGATGTGGCTCACCAGCTGACGATGGATAAACTGATTGAAGGGGATACGGCGCTTTCATTCGACAGTACCTCGCTATCGACGTTGGCTTGGAAGGAGGCCTTGGAACGTTTCGGCGACGAGCAGGGGCTGATGACGCAGCTGCAAAATCTGCGCTTGACCAAAGATGCCTTCCTGGACGCTTTGCGTCGTGAAGCGCAGGAACAGGCGCACCGTGCTGCTTACTTTTCTGCCCATCCTATTACAGAAGAGGAACTGCTGACTTTTTATAAGAAGAATCCGTTGCAATGCACCCTGCTCACTTATAGCCAGGTAACGGTACCTACACGAGCGGAAGCGGTGGATATGGTGGAGAAGCTGAAGGATTCCCCTCGTGAAATTGGAGAATATGAGCGTGTCGTGAACAACGATCTTTTCGAAAAGACCTCCTTCTCGCGTTTTATCGACATCGGAATAGAGGATAAGCGTGTGAGGGATTCCGCCATTTTTCAGCAGACGCTTGGCACGGTGGATTTTTACTACGATCGTGAGCAGGAACTTTATCTCGTCGTTTACGTCGAAGGACGAAAAGAGGAAATGAAGGATGTGCGAGAGGTGGTAAAGAAGCAAGTCGAGACGATGCGTTATCTCGATTACCTGAACAAATTATCGAAAGATCAGGATTTGCGCTTTTATCCGGAAGCGGTACCTTCTTCCACATGACGATAGAACAGAAAAGGGCCACAACCGTTTGCTCGAATGAAGATGATCGCTTGCCGATCTTGTATAAAATCAGTCGGAGGCGCAAAATCACGCCATTTCGGCTTGCAGTATGAATGAGTTTTGGTATAATCTAACTACAGTATTGCACTGAAATTGATTTTTAGGGAGGATAGTATGAATAAATCGGAATTAATTGCACAAATCGCAGAAAAAAGCCAGTTGACAAAAGCGGAAGCTACGCGCGCTCTGGATGCCTTCACATCGTCTGTAACCGAAGCGCTCGTTGATGGCGAAAAGATTCAATTGGTCGGCTTCGGTACATTTGAAACACGTCAGCGCAAAGCTCGTTCGGGTCGCAACCCCCGCAACCCGAAGGAAACCATCGAAATTCCGGCATCGGTCGCTCCGGTGTTCAAAGCGGGCAAGAACCTGAAAGAAGCTGTCAACAAGTAAATCATCATGGAAAGCGCATGCCGCGGCATGCGCTTTTTTTGTACCCTTTTATACCATTCCTCGTGACGGTTTCCCAAGAAGAAGGGCGTAACCGTCGGAAGAAGGGGTATAAAAAACGACAAGGAACGAGGACGACAGGTCCGTTGTTCGAAGAAAAACAACAAAAGCTATTACTTATAAGGAGGATACGATGAAAGTTGGAGTGATCGGCGCCGGAACGATGGGAAGCGGTATTGCACAAGCCTTTGCACAGGCAGGCCATGAGGTTATGCTTTCGGATATTAAAAAAGAGTTTTCCGAAGGTGGAAAAGAAAAAATCCACAAGAACTTGTCCCGCTTGGTGACGAAGGGCAAGATGGAACAGGCCGATGCCGATGCGATTCTTGCACGCATTACGCCGTGTCTCAACGATGACCTCGGCGATTGTGATCTCATTGAAGAAGCCGCTATTGAGAACATGGCCATTAAACAGGAAACCTTCAAGAAACTGGATGCCCTTTGCAAGCCGGAGACGATGTTTGCCTCCAATACCTCCTCGCTCTCCATTACGGAAGTGGGAAAAGGACTCTCTCGTCCCATTATCGGTATGCATTTTTTTAATCCCGCACCGGTTATGAAACTCATTGAGGTGATTCCCGGGTTGGATACGCCGGATGAGATGGTCGAGAAAGTGGTTGCCTTATCCCAGGAAATCGGCAAGACGCCGGTCGTCGTCAAAGAAGGTCCGGGCTTCGTCGTCAACCGTATTTTAATTCCGATGATCAACGAAGCCATTGGCATTTATGCAGAAGGCTTAGCTACAGCGGAAGGCATTGACACCGCCATGAAACTCGGCGCCAATCACCCCATGGGACCATTGGAATTGGGCGATCTGGTCGGCTTGGATATCGTTCTGGCCATTATGGAAGTGCTCTATCAGGAATTCGGCGATACGAAATATCGTCCGCATCCGCTGCTGAAGAAGATGGTTCGCGCCGGACGTCTCGGCCGCAAGACCGGTAAAGGCTTCTACGACTATACGAAGTAAACGAGGACGGTATGAAAACCAATGTGATGCGTCGCCTGGATCAGGCCAAAATTCCCTATGCGGATTTCGAATACGATACGGGGGAAGGCATTACGTACGGCGCGCATTTAATCGACAAAGAAGGGAAAGAACGGGCGCATTCTTATAAGACCCTCGTCACGAAAGGAAAGGAACCGCACGTTTTTGTCGTCCCCTCCGAGCGTCATCTGGATCTGAAGAAAGCGGCCAAGGTGGCCGGGGAAAAGAAGATCGATATGCTTCCCCAAAAAGAGTTGAAAGCGCTCACCGGTTATATTCACGGGGGATGTTCGCCCATCGGCATGAAGAAAGCGTTCAGCACTTGGATTGATGACTCGGCAAAAGAACTTTCCGTCATAGCGATCAGCGCCGGCCAGGTCGGCGTGCAGGTGGAAGTTAACCCGGAGGCACTTTCGACCATGATCGGTGCGCCCTTTGCCGATTTAACTACAGAAGAGGAAGAATAGATGGATTATCAAATCATTACGCCCGATCAATACCAGGTGTCTACTTGGGCGGGCGGGACAACCACACAGCTTTATATTGCGCCGGAAGGGGAGGACTTTAAAAAACGCACCTTTGCGATTCGCCTTTCCTCCGCGACGTTTACGGATACGCAATCGACGTTCAGTGATTTTTCCGGCTACAACCGGATGATTTTTCCGCTCGTCGGCAAACTGAGTGTCGATCATTCCTGCAACGGTAAAGCGCTCTATGAGCGTATGCTTGCTCCGTATGAGATTGAAAATTTCTCCGGATCCTGGACGACGGATTCCACGAATACGGCAGATTGTCAGGACTTCAACCTCATTACGCGCGAAGGTCTTTCTTCCCATACGGATGTTTTACATGGAGAAAAAAGCATTTCGCCCCATGAAGGAGCAACACTTTTGCTCTATTCCCGCTCCGCCTTTTCGGTCTGTGCGCAGGAAGGGAAACCGTCTAAGGAAACGAGGATTGCCGTCGACGAAGGCTGCCTGCTGGTGATTAACGCCTCGCCCGCTCTTGCTCTTTTGACCGTTAAACCCGGAAAAGAGCCCGTCGTTGTTGGAGAAGTCAGCGGACAATAGAAGGCTGGGAAAGACATGATTACGTTTAAGGAAACGATGCTAAAAAGCATTGCCGCCGGCGTGATGATCGGTATCGGCGGAGCGGTCTTTTTAGCGCAAAAGAATCCTCTGGTCGGAGCGCTCTTCTTTACCGTCGGCTTATTCACCATTGTGGAATTCGGCTTCTTCCTCTTTACCGGAAAAGCCTGCTACATTCTACAAAGCGATAAGGCGGCAGTACAGCGTCTACCGGTTATTTGGGTGGGCAACCTCCTTGGTACCGGCCTTGTCAGCCTGCTTTTGCGGACGACGCGTCTGGCTCCGGCCATGACGGAGCGTGCCGCGACAATGGTCTCCACCAAAATCGGTGATTCGCTCGGAAGTCTCTTTGTTCTGGGCTGTCTCTGTAATCTGCTCATTTATATCGCGGTGGAAGGCTACAACAAGAGTCGCTATGATCTCGGTCGCTATTTAGCCCTGTTTTTCGGCGTGGTTGTATTCATTCTTTCCGGCTATGAGCACTCTATTGCCGATATGTTTTACTTCTGGATGGGCAACGGCTGGAATGCGCAGGGAATTGCGGCGATTCTTGTGATTACGGCCGGCAATGTTGTCGGCGGGGCCTTTCTTCCGACGCTGCGCCGGTGGGCGGAAGAAGGAAAGAAAAAGTAAATGTTACTCCATAGGAACGAAATAGAACCGGCGAACGGTTTGTCGGCAAGCAATAATCGAAAAGGCGCCGGCGTAAAGAAGGGAGGCGGCTACGAAAACGTTATGGGCAAAAGAAGTCAATGCATCGATAGAAGATGAGATTTGTGCGATTTGCCACCAACTGGAAGAAAAGCACATTCTTCCGACCTTGGCCGTTGTTCGTGTCGGTGCGAAGCCGGGAGACCTGAGCTACGAAAAAGGCATTCGGAAAAAGATGAATGCCCTTTCCATTGCGGTTTGCTCGGTGACCATGGCGGAAGAGGTAAGCGAAGAGGAACTGATTCAAACCATTAATCAGCTTTCCGCCGACCGGGGAATTCACGGTATTCTGCTCATGCAGCCGCTGCCTCCGGGGATGAATGCGGATCGGGTAAAGGCGGCCATTGCACCGGAAAAAGATGTTGACGGTGCTACATTGATTAACTTGGGGCATGTTCTTGCCGGCAATGCGGAGGGCTATACCTATTGTGCGCCAAGTGCAGTCATGGCGCTTCTGGATTACTACAAGATTCCTCTTAAAGGGGCCAATGTAGTCCTCATCGGTAGTGGGTTGGTGGTCGGAAGACCTTTGGCAATGCTTCTGGCGGATCGTTTTGCCACCGTCACCATGACTAATGTCTATTCAAAAGACGTTCCCGCCATCAGCAGAGAAGCGGATATTGTTATTTCCGCCACCGGTGTGGCTGGATTGGTGGATGCCTCTTATGTGTCCGAAGGACAGATTGTGATCGACGTCGGTACCAGCCGTAAAGACGGAAAACTCTGCGGCGATGTCGACTGGGAAGCAGTTGCGCCGATCGTGAAGGCGGCTACACCGACGCCGGGCGGCATCGGCGGTATCACCACCACCGTGCTTGCCAAACACGTTGTGGATGCCTGCGCGAAGGCCAACGGAATAAAAAACTGAACAGAAAGGAAGGACGCATGGCACAGGAATTGAAATGCAGGGAACATGATGCGGTTCGCAAGGCGGTAGGAATTTATGATTTTACGCATCAATTGTTGGAAGTGACCGGAAAGGATGCAGGTGCGTTCTTAGACAAGGTTTTTGTCAACGGCTTCTCGCGTGCTAAAGTCGGTCAGGCAAAATACACCACTATGTTGGATGAAGACGGAATCATTCGCGATGACGTTATCATTTTCCGCATGGAGGAGGAATGCTATTGGATTTCGACCCTCTATATCGACAAGATGATCGCACATTTTGATCAGGTGAAACAAGACGAAGACGTTGCCTATCGCGATCGCACGAAGGAAACGTCCATGATCGCCGTGCAGGGACCGAAAGTACGACAAGTTCTCAATACCCTTCTGGGCGAGGCGGTGGACGGCATTAAGCGTTTCCACATCGTTCCCAATACGCTCGGCACACAAAAGATTTTCGTGGCACGCAGCGGATTTACCGGAGAATTAGGCTATGAGCTTTATCTTGCGCCGAATACCGTGGATGCGACGATGAAAGCACTGGAAGAAGCCGGAAAGAAATGCGGCGTCGAGGTCACTCGCATGACAACGGATGCCATTCTCACCAGCCTTCCGCGTGAAAAAGGCTATGTGCTGATGAGCGATTTGGAAGGCACCAATCCGTTGGAAGTCGGCTTTGATTGGACCGTCGATTGGAGCAAGGACTTCATCGGCAAAGAGGCATTGGACAAGGTCAAGAAAGAAGGAGCCAAACGCGCGCTTCTCGGCTTCCGTACGGAAAATGCCGAGCTATCTCTTGCTCCCGGCGCAGAAGTGCTTGCCGAGGGGAAGAGCGTCGGCAAGGTGACGATGTTCACGGAGAGTCTGACCTTGGACGGCGGTATCGGCTATGCCTTGGTGAATCTCGCGGATGTGAAAGAAGGCGACACGGTTACCGTAGCAGGCGTGAAGACGACGCTTGTGCCGCGCGTATTCTATGACGCGGACGATGAACGGATTAAAGCGTAAGACGAAGAATATCCTATAAAAAGGCCGGGACATCCAAAAAGGAGTGTCCCGGCCTTTTCGTGTCAAAAAAAGTTTAGCCGGCGTTTTACTCTCCGGAAGGAATATGCGGAAGGCTTATTCGGCTCGCACAACGCCCATCTTTACCGCGACGGCGGCGACCTCTTCGGCCACAGCGTCGGCTACACCCGCTTCAAAGGGAGCCGGAATGACGTATTCTTCCGACAGCTTTTCTTCCGGAACAAGATTAGCCAGGGCGTAGGCGGCCGCCAGCTTCATTTCTTCATTGATTTGCGTCGCATGAGCCTGTAATGCGCCCTTGAAGAGTCCCGGGAAAGCGAGCACATTGTTAACCTGGTTGGGATAATCGCTGCGTCCCGTGCCCACTACACGTGCACCGGCTTCGCGCGCATCCTCGTACGTGATTTCCGGGTCAGGATTGGCCATCGCCAACACGATCGGATCGCGGCGCATGGAGCGAACCATGTCCTTGTCGATTTTGTTCGGAACGCTGACACCGATGAAGATGTCCGCCTTTTTCATCGCTTCCGCAATGGTGAGGTCTTCCGCATCATTATTGGTGATCTGCGCTAATTCCCGATAGAGCGGATTGGTATACGTATCCGCATGCTTGCGGTTCAGAATGCCTTTGCTGTTGTAGCCATAGAAGTTTGCGATGCCGATGCGTTTGAGCATGCGGATGATGGACGAGCCTGCCGCGCCGACACCGGAAATGACCACGTTGCAGTCTTCCGCTTTCTTTCCGACCAGCTTCAGGGCATTGATGATGGCTGCCGTGGTTACGATGGCGGTGCCATGTTGATCATCATGGAAGATGGGAATATTGCATTCTTCAATCAGTCTCTGTTCAATGGTAATGCATTCCGGCGCTTTGATGTCCTCCAGGTTGATGCCGCCGTAGGTCGGGGAAATGGCTTTGACAATGCGGATGATTTCCTCCGGATCTTTGGAATCAATGAGCACCGGAACGGCGTTGACGCCGCCAAAGCGCTTAAACAGAGCACATTTGCCCTCCATGACCGGCAAAGCGGCTTCCGGACCGAGATCGCCTAAACCGAGGATGGCCGTACCGTTTGTTACCACCGCCACCGTATTGCCCTTCCAAGTATAGTTATATACGGATTTGGGATTTGCGGCGATTTCGCGACAGGGCTGTGCAACACCCGGCGAATACATCAGGGAAAGATCATCCTGATTCTCCAGGGGCGCCTTTAATTCTGTGCTCATTTTTCCTTTTAATTCGGCATGCAATGCCAAAGAACGTGCAAATACATCTTTCATGGACAACCTCCATTGCTCCGGTCGAACGCGACCGCCCTTTCTCTTCACTAATAGAGTAGCGCATTTTTCGTGGGTTGCCAAACGCATTTTGACGAGAAAAGGGTATGATAAAAGCGTAAGAAAAGGAGGAAAAATGGAGATTTCACGTGAATTATTTGACCGACTGGTCGATCTTCGCCGCACAACCAATCGGTTTATGATCGAAGCCGGTATTGAGATTATTGATGCTGATGAAGGTACAGCAACAACGAGATTGGTGACCTCGGAAGAAAAACATCAAAATCCGCAGGGCGTGGTGCAGGGCGGTGTGCTCATGACCATGGCAGACGCCGCGATGGCGACGGCGCTGGTGTCGTTTAATGATGCGGTCGCGACGGTGGATATGAATTATCATTTTTTAGGCGCGGTTCACTCCGGTGATACGGTACTTTGTCGGGCGACAATCATCAAAGCGGGACGAAAAGTCGTAGTGACCGAAGCCATGCTCTATGTGGAGGAACGGCTCATCGGTCGTGCAACGGCAACCTTTTTGCGCTCGGGTCGCAAGATGATCGAGGAATAATACCGAAGCCGAAGTGGATCGAGAAGATATTTCACGATCTCGAAAGCATTTGGTCAAAAAAGGAGCTGCACGGGACCAGTTCCCGTTCAGCTCCTTTTTTCTTCATTCGGATAAAGTAAAGCGACGAAACGACGATTACCGATCTGCACGCGCAAATGCGTTTTTCATCAAACGACTGGTCTCATTCAGCACATTGGCCAGCGCCTTATCGGTTTCTTCGCGCAGCATTTTCACGAGTTCTTCATTCGCTTCTTCCAGCAAAGCCGTCGCGGAGGAATAATCATGTTTTTCTTTGACGATTTTTTCATCCCAATGAATGAGCAGCTGATGCCCGCGCCAGGCGACGTTTTCCTGATAATGCTCGATGTGCGCGATGTTTTCTGAAAAATGCGGATCCGCCAGCGCGCCGATGAGGCGGCTCGCCCAATAGAAGCTCTCCGTTGAAACATTTTCTGGCGTGAAGGTCAGATAGGTCGGGATACGATTGACGTTCACGTAAAGCGGACAGAAGGCATTGAAGACGTTGCTTGCGAACGCAACCCATTCCACGACGCGGCAGGATTCCGGAAGATCGGGGCGAATCTGCACACAGGCCAGATGCGCATTGCGATTGATGCCGATGGGGCGGAAGAGACCGCGATTCGACGGATCACCTTTTTTCGCATACGGATCATACGGCGTGCCCTGATAATGATTGGAGAGGACTTCCTTGACGTCTTCCACGGTGATTTTGCGCTCCGGCACACGGCACCAGGGAATGTTATTCGCCATGGGGGTGTAGTCCGCATCCGGACCGTCCCATTTTGTCTCAGTGGGATTGAAGAAGCGCTGAACAATCCATGCACGCGGTGTGTTATAGACATGGTCGGCATCCGAATGACTGCCATAGGCATCGCGCGGATTAAAGGCGTCTCCGTAGGAAAGATTCAGATGATGCTTTTCGGTAAATGCCTTGAGATCCGCCGAGCAAAGAAAGTCCTTCTGTTCGCCGTAGGCATCTGCAAAATCGAACGTATCCAGTCCTAACTGATTCGGCATGACGACATAGCTGTCCTCCGGCACGCGGCGCGCCATCCAATGATGCCCGCCGATGGTTTCCAGCCACCAGATATCGTTCACATCCTGGAAGGCGATGCCGTTGTTTTCGTAGGTTCCATAGGTTTCGAGCAATTCGCCGAGGCGCAAAACCCCTTCACGCGCACTGCGAATATAGGGGAGAATGAGCGTAACGAAATCTTCTTCGCCGATGCCGCCCGGCACTTCTGCAACGTAATTGGGATCGCCTTCTTTTCCTTTTGCCGGAATGCGCTCCACCATGGGATCCGCACCCTGCACGCGAGGATTGGTCGTGAGGGTTTCCGTTGCCGACATGGAAACGTTCAAGGCATTTACGCCCGCTGCCGCCCACTGGCCGTCCCGTAAACGGGCATCCGGCATCGCCGTATAACGCAGCGGATTTTCAGGCAGAGGAATTTCCACATGGGAAATGACGGATTTGTATACCTTCGGCTGCTGTTCCGGCAGAACGACATCCAGACGCTTTTCCGTAAACCCGATACTTCCGCAATCTTCGTTGCGTGCAACCAGTGTAGAGCCGTCATAACTGGCTTTTTTTCCGACTAAAATGGTGGTACAAGCCATTTGTTTTCCTTTCTGTTTAGGTTCTTCCTGTTCTATATTTCCGTAGGGTTATCGGACAAAAAAAGAGACCGGATAACCGATCTCATTATAGCCGTCTTCTGTTTCCGTTGGCAAAGGAAGAAGGAAGCCCAGATTAACGAATTTCCTGCATGAGCGCCTGCATGACGTCATAGGAGGGCATGGGCATCACGCCGGTAATGTCCTTGGGTACGCCTTGCACCGAGAAAAGCGACGGATCCGCGGTTCCGGCGACAATGGTGCGAAAGCCGTGATTTTTCCATGCCATGGCTTGTACTTCTTTCGAAAGCAGAGCATCCAACCCCAATTTGCCGTTCTCCGTCAGGGCGATATACACGTGATCCGACCAAACCGTCGGCGTCGGGTATAGAAGCACCAGATCATCGCGCACTTGACGGAATAGATCCGGCTCCATGCGCGTCAGCTCAAGAATCTGATTTTCGTACCCGGCGACGATGGGGTAGGCGCCGACGCCCTGCTTGAGAAATTGATTAAACATATCGGCCGAAGAGGACTGCATATGCCCGATCTCCTGGTAAATTCGACGAATGGGCTCCCTTACCTGATCGAGTGTGTCCGGTGTAACCACTTTGCCGTCATTCAGGCTGTTGGCCAAAAGACCTAAAAACATATTGCCGGAATTAGAGGCGTTAGGGTCGGTGGTATCCACCAATACGTTGCCGTAAAGTTGTGGAAGACCAAGGCTTTCCCAAGAAGTGCCGTCGGCAATGAGCAAGGCCAGCTTTTTCATATTAACGTAGTAGATACCGTCACTTGTGGTCACAATGCCTTTTTTCTGCAGGGCATCGACGACCATTCTGCGCGAATAAAGTACCAGCGGGGTGTTGAATACGATGTCACTTGCAACGGATGTTCCCCCTTGTTCTTTATATATTTCAGCTGCCATTTTGCTGGCCGGAAACAGATAGTCGTACTGTTGTGCATTTTGATTTTGTGCGGTTTCGGTGACCATAGCGATGGAGCCGGCTTTGCGATAATCCACCGTAAGATGGCTCTTTTTCATCATGTCCAGAAACTCCTGACTTTGGAACAGTCCAATTTTTTCACCGCCTAAAAGGCCGTTGATCGCTACTTCTTTCGGCCGATTCGCAACGAAGAAAAGGTAAATCGCCGCAAAGACGGCAACAATACCGACTATGCCGACGCCGATCCATTTATTGCGATTCATTTTCGTCCTCCTCCCATCGTGATGGTTTTTTCCAATAACTCCGATTCTTCCGCCAGATTTTGCATGGCATCGCGATGGTAGCCATCACGTTGACTGACGAAGATGGTATGCAGATAGTCAACCGATGCTGCCGTTTGCTCTCGAATCGCGATGAACTTATCCTCGGAAAGATGTGCGTTTTGCATTTCCACATAGTTTTGAAAAATGCGGTTTGCGGTTTCCAAATAGTAGGTTAAAAATTGACGGGAAGGCAAAATCTTTTCAGGATGGCGGGTGAGATAATAAAAAATGTCCGCACCCACACGAACCAGTTCATCCGCTTGTTTAAAGAGTTTTCCGTCGGTGATGCGATATTGCCACTGTCGCATTTCATCCATGGTTTTACGCGCTTCGCGATAGAGAGCGAGCGCATCTTCACCATGTTCCAGACGATCAATCGGCGTGGTTCCTATGCGCTCTACCGACTTTGTCAGAAATTGAAGAGCGACGGTAATGCCGATTCCCGGAACAAGAGCAATTGGAAAAGGCCAATGCAAGACAAATAACAGGATCAGGAAAAGAAAGGAGCCGACAAGACCGGAAAAGACAACTTTTCCCGTGCCCCCTTTTGGCACGGCTCCGGTCGATGCTTCCTCCTCTTCCCGTCGGCGTTTTTGCTTTTCTGCAGAAAGAAACTGTTTTATGCGATCCCACAACGCCATCAGTTGTACCCCTTTACCGTACGGAAGGATTGGATCAGGTCTTCGCGTCCGTCAAACACCCGTGCTTTGGACATCTCCGCAAGGCCATTCATCTCCTCTTCACTGGCATCGCCGAACAGGATGGAGAAAATGGGAATGTCGAGGCCCCGCTTTTCATAGGAGGCGTCTAAAGCTGCAGCGGTCATGGATCCATTGGCCATGCCGTCCGACATGACCACGATGGCGGGAATGTAGTTATCGAGCTCACTGCGGCGCTCATCCAGGTAGTTCAAGGCATACTCCACCGCTTCATAGAGAGAAGTGGCTCCTCTTGGCGAAAAACTCCGAGCATAGGTGTACAGCTCGCTGGGATCCTTTCCGGTGACCTCTTTCGGTTGATAGACCTCTGAAGAAAACGGAAGGAGTACGGTTCGATCCTTACTCGTTCCCTGCAACAGGTTTTTCTTCGCATTTTCCGGCACCAAAATTTCGCTCAGTGCGTACATCATGGCGTTATATCCTGTTCCACTCATGCTTCCGGAATAGTCCAGCACATAGACGGTGTAGGCCGGTTTTTTGAAGCTGGACTGATAGAGTTCCAGTGCTTGTGTAATGACCGCGTTTTGAGGTAGACGGATGGGCGAAAGAAGACGATCCGCTTGAATGCCCCATTCCTTTTTGAAAATAGAAAGATTGGCCGGGCTGATTTTTCCAAAAGCATTGCGCTTTCCGGTGCGTTCGATCTGCTGCTGCCCTTCGTCACTCAGTAGATAGGCTTGGAAAGCGAGAAAGTCCTTTTCTTTCTCAGCATCACCTTTATCCACATAGGCAAGGGGAGAGTCGGAAAGGGAGATCCCGTCCACGGGGTAGACCGCCGTCAGCGTTTCCTGACCACGGCGTTCTAACTCCTGATTGGTTTGGATGATCAGTTGCTCATAATTGACCATGGCGTCATAACCGCCCTGCAAAAACAAATCGACAAGCCAGTTGGATGAGCCTGAAGAACGATTGACACCACTGAGAAAAGCGGTAATGCGCTCCTGCAACACGGGATCCTCCAGATCCTCTTTTGTGATGCCATCTTGCGGAGTACGGGAAAGAGCGGTTAAAAAGGCCAGATACGCGCTTGCCCCGGAATTGGATTGCGTTGCGGAAGTCATAGCGAATTTTAGTTTTCCGCTAGTGATGCTCTGTTCAATTTCGGTCATGGTAACATCATTTCGTCCGGCAAAGCCAAGCTCTTTTGCCAGTGACTGGCGAATGCCAAAAATAACGGGAGTGACGGCAATGGTTTCCATGTGCTTCAGCGTGTGGCGGGTATCTCCCATGTTCAGCCATAGAAGCGAAGCCGGCCAAACGGCATCGTACGGGTTTTCTTCTTGCTCAATCAGGCGCATGATATCCAGCGAGCCGAGGTAATCCATCTGGATGCGCTTGCCGCTCTTTTTCGTATATTCTTCAATAATCGGTTCCAACACCTTCATTTCGGAACCGGCGACAATTTTCAGAGGGTCACCGGATCCCGAATTCGTGGTGAAATCGGCCCTGCTTTTATTTCCCGTGGGGGATAATTCGTCAGGAGGGATAAGCGCATCGCAGGAAGTAAGTACCAAAAGAAAGGCCAAAAGAAGAACCAACCAGGACGATTTTTTCATGAGTTTTCCTTTCGCTTCAAGTAAATACGGAAGATGTTTCAACGTAGAAAAAGCAAGGGGTTGCTTTCATTATAACGAATAAATGGCGGAAAATAGCCATTGTAGGGGTGTGCTATGTTAAGTTCCCGTGAGCTTTTCGTTATAATGGAGTTAGACAAAGCAATGACGTTATAATGGAGTTAGAAGAAGCAATGACGGTGATAGACAAAGTGAAAAAGGAATAGGGTAAGAATGTCCGGAAGAAAAAGGCAGGGAAAACCGGGTTAGGCCAGCCTGAAACGAAAGGAGCGATCATGGATTGTCTGTTTTGTAAAATTTCCAACGGAGAAATACCGACGGAACTGGTGTATGAAAATGAGGATGTTGCTGTATTTCGTGATATTTCGCCCATGGCGCCGGTTCATCTTCTCTTTGTGCCGAAAAAGCACATCGCCTCGGCCAATGCTTTTGCCGACGGGGAAGATGCATCCATTGTCAGCCGTATTTTTGAGGCGATTGCCTACGTTGCGAAACGCGACGGCTTTGCGGAAAGCGGTTATCGCGTGATCAGCAATTGCGGAAAAGACGGGGGACAGAGTGTTGATCATCTCCACTTTCATGTTCTGGCGGGAAAACCCATCCGCTTTCCGGGCTTTGATGCGTGATGATCGTCGGCGGAGGGAATGGTCGGCGTTTAACCATTCCTTTTTTCGTCCGCTTCCGACGGCGGAAAATCGCGGTTGACTTTTCTTATGCTCATCGCTTATAATTCAAGTTACGAATTTAACCCGAGGGGGGTGAAAAAATGCCGGAGATTCGCGTCGGAGACAATGAATCCATTGAAAGTGCTCTGAAGCGGTTTAAACGTTCCATCGCTCGCGCAGGCACTTTAGCCGAGTATCGCAAGCGTGAACATTACGAAAAGCCGTCCATCAAGCGCAAAAAGAAGTCGGAAGCGGCTCGTCGTAAAAATCGTAAACGGTAAGTCTTGTAAAGGTGGCATCTGAAGGATGCCATCTTTTCCTTTTTATACCGTACCTTTTTCTCTGCCTTATGGTTTTGCCATTCTCCGCTTTGTGCTGATTGGCTTTGTTCCCAGCTGCGAAACGAAGATAATTGTCGGAAACGGGTACGAGTAAGACATCAGAATAATCTGGAAAGGACATTGACCATGGGTGACAATTTTGTTGCAATACCGGTTCTTCTCATTGCTATTTTTCTGCTGAGCATTTTCTTTGTATTTGTGCCGGTGGGATTATGGATTACAGCGCGTTTTTCCGGGGTGCCGGTAAAAATCAGCGACCTCGTTGGTATGCGTCTGCGCCGCGTAACCCCATCGCACATCGTCAACCCGTTAATTAAGGCCACAAAGGCCGGTCTCTCCCTGCAGTTGAACGAGCTGGAGGCGCACTATCTGGCCGGCGGAAATGTGAACCTTGTCGTGGATGCACTCATTGCGGCTCAGCGTGCCAACATTGATTTGAGTTTTAAAGAAGCCACGGCCATTGATTTGGCCGGACGAAACGTATTGGAAGCCGTGCAGGTTTCGGTCAACCCCAAAGTGATTGAAACGCCGGAAATCGCTGCCGTAGCCAAGAACGGCATCGAAGTACAGGTAAAGGCCAAAGTTACCGTGCGTGCGAATATTCAGCGCTTAGTCGGCGGTGCCGGCGAAGCGACCATTATTGCGCGTGTTGGCGAAGGTATCGTTACGACGGTAGGCTCCTCACAGACGCATTCCGCTGTGCTGGAAAATCCGGATTTGATTTCGCAGACGGTGTTGAACAAAGGGCTCGATTCCGGTACGGCCTTTGAGATTCTTTCGATTGACATCGCCGACGTCGACATTGGCCGCAATGTCGGAGCGAAATTGCAGATGGAACAGGCCGAGGCTGACAAGCGCATTTCTCAAGCGAAAGCCGAGGAACGCCGCGCACAGGCGGTCGCTTCCGAGCAGGAGAACCTTGCGGAGATTCGCCGTCAACGCGCCAAGGTCGTTGAGGCGGAAGCCCTTGTGCCGGAAGCACTGGCAAAAGCCCTTAGTGAAGGCCGCATGGGTGTCATGGATTACTATGAAATGCAGAATATGATTTCCGACACGCGTATGCGCCAATCCCTCGCCGGTGAAGAGCAGAAGCCGGGAGCGGATCCCACACAGAATGCCTGAGGCTGATCATGAACGGAATGAAGCAAGGAGATTTTTTGCTGGATCTTTTCGACGAGTTTTGGAACAGCCACGCCATCAAAAAGACGCCCACAGCATCTTCAAAAGTTTCCCGTGATTCTTCAAAGAAATCGCGATCTTTGCAGGAAGGCGAACGCATCGTTCCGCCGGTGATTTCGATGGAAGGGGAACGCATCGTTCCGCCGGTAATTTCCATGGAAGGGGAAGGCATTGTGCCACCAGTGATTTCCATGGAAGGGGATGGCATTGTGCCACCGGTGATTTCCATGGAAGGGGAAGGTGTCGTACCGCCGGTCATTTCTATGGAAGGGCCACCCGAAGAACCAGTGGCGGAAGATAAAGACAAACGAAAACAGAACGCGGTATCGAAAAGAACGGAAGAAGTGCCTTGTTCGCCGCCGCTTCCACGTCTTGCTCGGGAGCTGTCGACACCGAACGGAACGGAGAGAAGGGCATGGCTGACGCAGGCCGTTGTGGCAAAAGAACTGCTCAGCACACCGGCTGAGCGGCGAAAAGCACGACACGAAAGGATGATGAGGCGTTTGCACCGCCAAAGAGGGGAGTAATACGGACGCATGAAAAAATTGCTTTGGACGAACAATGAGCATTCTTCAAAGGACTGGGCGGCTCTTTTCGGTGAGCTGAATGCGCACGCGAAGGCGATAGAAAATACATTCGCCATCAAGATGAAGCTGACCGATAACGCTTTGCAGCTCAGTGGCGAAGAATATGAAATGGAAGCTGCTCAGGCCGTCATGGAACAGATGTTTGCCGTTATCGCCCGACAGGGCTACATTTCTTCCGAAGAGCTTGCCTATCTTTTGCAGATGCAGAAGGAACATGAGGATGTGCCGGTGGAAAAGCTGCTTACCGACATCATCACCACTACCGCACAGGGAAAGCCCATACGCGCAAAAACGATTGGACAGAAGCAATACGTCGACGCGATTGCCCATAACGGCTTTACGTTCGGCATCGGTCCCGCGGGTACAGGAAAAACATACCTAGCGGTGGCCATGGCGGTCAAGGCATTCAAAAACAATGATGTTCAGCGCATCATTCTCACGCGACCGGCTGTGGAAGCCGGGGAAAGTTTGGGCTTTTTGCCTGGCGATTTACAGGAAAAGATCGATCCCTATCTGCGCCCGCTCTACGATTCCCTGTATGAAATTCTGGGTGCGGATGCGTATCTGAAACTCAAGGAGCGAGGCCAGATTGAGGTGGCGCCCCTTGCCTATATGCGCGGCCGTACACTGGACAATTCCTTTATCATTCTTGACGAAGCACAGAATACCACCAGTGCCCAGATGAAGATGTTTTTAACGCGCATGGGCTACGGCTCTCAGGCCGTTATTACCGGTGATGTCACCCAGGTGGATCTTCCCCAGGGAAAAACGTCCGGATTAAAAACCATTCAGCACATTCTTCAACACGTGGATGGTGTGGCCTTCTGTACATTTCATCATGCCGACGTTGTGCGCCATCCGCTGGTACAACGCGTCATTGAAGCGTTCGAACGCTACGAAAACACACAGGAAAACGGAAAATCGCACGCATCGTCCGATCCCGGGACCAGTCGGTACAACCGCAAGGAAGCGTCTGCTGAGAAAACGGATGGGAAGAGGAAAAAAGCATGAATCTGCTCGTGGATAATCGCGATCCCGCGCTTGCTTGGGACGATACTAAGGCAAAGGCGCTTGAAAATGCGCTGCAGG
The DNA here is from genome assembly GCF_900059565.1 of Murdochiella massiliensis. Classification (GTDB taxonomy): domain Bacteria; phylum Bacillota; class Clostridia; order Tissierellales; family Peptoniphilaceae; genus Murdochiella; species Murdochiella massiliensis. The sequence continues at coordinate 382,344 of NZ_FIZW01000002.1, read as the reverse complement.
TTGCTTTACAGACCCAACACGTGCAGGATGACGTTGAAATCTCGCTTTCGTTTGTGACCGGGGAAGAAATTCGCGAACTGAATGCGCAGTATCGCGGTAAAGATAGCGAAACGGATGTGCTGAGCTTTCCTGTATATGAAGCGGAACAAATTCCCATACTCCGCGAGGAAGGAAAACTCGATGTTTTAGGCGATATTGTCATCAATATGGAACGGGTTCGAGCGCAGGCGGAAGAATTCGGTCACAGCGAAGAACGGGAAACCATCTATCTGGCCGTACACTCGCTGTTGCATTTGTTAGGCTATGATCACGAAGAGGAAGACGATAAACGTCGGATGCGTCATGAAGAGAAACGAATTATGCGAACACTCGGCTTTTCTCAACCGTTTCATTCCGGTTATGTTGCGGTGATCGGGCGTCCGAATGTCGGAAAATCCACGCTGATCAATCGCCTGCTGGGGGAGAAGCTCTCCATTATCTCGAATAAGCCGCAAACCACCCGACATAAACTGCAGTTCATTTTTACCGATGAACGCATGCAGGCCATTTTTCTCGATACGCCGGGGGTGCAGATTCCGAAGAATGCCTTAGGAGAAACGATGCTCAGACTCTCGCGCGAGGCGCTTGACGGGGTGGATCTCTGCCTTTTTGTCACCGACGTTTCTTCGCGTATCGGGCCATTGGATCGCCAAATCCTGGATCGTCTAAAAACACTTGACACCATTCCTTTAGTGTTATTGCTCAATAAAACGGATCTTTCTCCGGCGGAAACGGTAGAGGCGGAAAAGCGTCGCTACGAGGAACTGGATCTTTTTCGCGCTGTTTTGCCGATTTCCGCCAAAGAGCAGGAAAATATGGATGAACTGCTTGACCTGATCTATCGCCTTCTACCCGAAGGACCACAGTATTTTCCGGACGATATGGTTACGGATCGCTCTGAACGTTTTATCATTACCGAAATTATACGTGAAAAGTGTTTGTACCATATGCAGGAAGAAATTCCGCACGGCATTCACGTCGGCATGGATGCCATGAAAAAGAGACCGGATCGTGAATTATACGATATTTTCGCTACGATTTACTGTGAGAAACCTTCTCATAAAGGCATGGTTATCGGCAAAGGCGGAACCAAACTCGGCCGCATCGGTCGTGAGGCGCGAAAAGACATTGAAGCGCTCTTGGATTGCCCGGTCAACTTGAAGCTCTGGGTGAAGGTGGATAAAAACTGGCGAAAAAACAAACAGAAAGTGAATCGTCTGGGCTTTGATTGAGTCCAATACAACGTGGTGAAAACCGCAGTTTAAGGAAGAACGGCCGGCGTATCGATAGTCGGCCTGCGGCGCGGAGGAACCTATGCAAGAGGAGAAAAGTTTACAAGGCATTGTTTTGCAGGCCTACGACGTGCGCGATTCTTCGCGTATGATCGATCTTTTCACCCTGGAACGCGGAAGAATCTCCGTTCTTGTCCGCGGCGCAAAGAGAAACAAAAGCCGTTTTTTAAATCTTTCCGCTCCGTATGTGGAAGGTCAGTTTCATCTGGTTTTCGGACGCACCACGAACTACTTGAAGGAAGGCAGCATTACCGATGCGCATCTCGGACTTCGCCGTTCACTGAAACAGCTGACGACTGCACGCTTCGGCACGGAAGCTCTCCTTGGCGTACTGATGGACGGTGAAGAACGGGATTTGTTTTTGCTTTTCCAGGCTTTTCTTCGTGCCGTTGAAGAAGGAGATCCGGCACAACTTTCTCACGGCATCGGGGCCTTTTTGCTCAAACTGTGCAGCTTTTCCGGCTTTCGACCACGTGTATCCACCTGTGTTTACGGTGGAGAACCGATCGATGGCCACGACGTCTTTTTTGATGCCGAAGCGGGAGGAATGGCCTGTTCGGCTCATGCGCCTTCCGTAGGGGCGGAGGCTCTTTCAGCTGAGGAATATGCCGCGATCGTCCGTTATCTCCGCCTTCCGCTTCGTGCTATAATGAACGCACGTGACGATTCGTCTGTGGATGCCCGGCGTTTGGCCGGGGTCTGTTTTCGTTATTATGTAACGCATACCGGCCGCCACACGTTGGGCACCTTATCGATGATGAAAGAGCTCCGTCTTCTGTAAAGAAGAACGACAGGCGACGGTCAAAAAGAACGCTGCCCGCTCGCATGGGGAGCGAAGGAGGTTGAATGAATCTACAGGAAATGTTATCAACCCTTACGGCCTACTGGTCTAAACAGGGATGTACCGTTTTGGAACCGTATGATACGGAAAAAGGTGCCGGAACGATGAACCCGAACACGTTTTTGCGTGCGCTCGGCCCCGAACCGTGGAAGGTCGTCTATGTGGAACCGTCGCGTCGCCCGGCGGACGGGCGTTACGGCGAAAATCCGAATCGCCTGTATCAGCATCATCAGCTGCAAATCATTCTCAAGCCTTCTCCGGACAATATTCAGGACCTTTATTTGGATAGCTTGAAAACCATCGGCATTGATCCGCTGGAACACGATATCCGCTTTGTTGAAGACAACTGGGAATCGCCGACCCTCGGCGCCTGGGGCGTAGGCTGGGAAGTCTGGCTTGACGGCATGGAAATCACACAGTTCACCTATTTTCAGCAGGTGGGCGGCGTGACGCTCAATCCCGAGGCGGGCGAAATTACGATGGGACTGGAACGCATCGCGATGTATATTCAGGGCGTAGACAATGTCTTCGACCTGCAATGGAATGAGCAGTTGCGTTACGGCGATATTTTCCATCAGCAGGAATACGAAAATTCAAAATATTCGTTTGAAACGGCGGATGTCGCGATGTTGCATACGCTTTTTGATCTGTACGAAAAAGAAGCTGAACGACAGATCGAAGAAAAACTGGTTTTCCCGGCCTATGATTATGCGCTCAAGTGCTCCCATACGTTCAATCTTTTGGATGCACGCGGTGCCATCGCCGTTTCGGAACGCAGCCACTACATTGCGCGCGTGCGTGATCTGGCGCGCGATGTCGCAAAATGTTACCTGGAAAAACGCGAAGAGATGGGTTTTCCGCTTTTGCCTGCCGAGGCGAAGAACGAAAATCCGAAACGCCCCTTAAAGCAAGCAAAAGAGGAAGAGGAGAAGCGGGCATGACTACGTATCTATTGGAATTAGGCGTGGAGGAATTTCCTTCCCGTTATATGGCTTCCACGAAACAACAGCTCAAGCAGAACGTTTTAGACGGCTTGGCTGACGCCGGACTTTCTGTTTCAAATGCACGCGTACAGGCTACTCCCCGTCGTTTTGCTCTCTGGCTGGAAGAGATCAACGCACAGGAAGGTGCAGGCGAGGAAGTCGTGCGCGGTCCGTCCAAACAGGCGGCCTTTGACGGCGAGGGACAACCGACAAAAGCGTTGCTGGGCTTTTTGCGCGCCAAGGGCGTGTCGCTTGAAGATACGTTTATTGAAGACAACGGAAAAAGTGAGTATGTCTTTGCCCGGCTGAAGAAGGAAGCCGTGTCCATAGAAAAAACTTTGCCGGGAATTATTGCGGAGGCAATACGAAAAATTTCCAATCCCCGTGCCATGCGTTGGGGAGGCAAAAACTTACGCTTCCTTCGCCCTATTCGCTGGATCGTATCGATCCTGGAAGATCAGGTGCTGCCCATCGATCTGGAAGGCATTCCCGTGGGCAACCGTACAAACGGCCATCGCTTTCTAGGAGAAAAGAATTTTGTCATTCGTGATGTGCATTCCTATGAAGCGCAATTGGAAGAAAATTATGTGCTCATCGACGAAAACAAGCGTCGAGATGTCATTCTGCGCGGCCTGAATCGCCTTGCCCGGGAAAAGGGCGGCGTGCCCATGCACAACGAAGAATTGCTGGAAGAAGTCGTCAATATCGTGGAATATCCGACGGTATTTTTGGGCGACGTACCGCGTGAGTATCTGACGCTTCCACCGGAAGTGATTATCACGCCGATGATGGATCACCAGCGCTATTTTCCGGTCGTGGATGACGATAATCACCTTTTGCCCTATTTTCTCTCCGTGCGAAACGGAAACGACAAAGGCCTGCAAAATGTCATCGAAGGAAATCGAAAGGTGCTCATTCCACGTCTGGAAGACGCTAAATTCTTCTATCACCAGGATCAGGCACATCCACTGGAGGAACTCGTTCCGAAATTGGATGAACTGGTATTCCATGAACAGCTGGGCACCATGCGCGAGAAAACCGAACGCCTGGAATCGCTCGGCGTTTCGCTTGCAAAACTTCTGGTTTGCGGGCCGTCCATCCAGCAAAACATTGCACGTGCAGCGCATCTGTGTAAAGCGGACTTAGTCACCAAAATGGTGGTGGAATTTACGGAACTTCAGGGAACAATGGGGCGTATCTACGCCACGGAAGATGGCGAGGTGCTGGCGGTTGCGCAGGCGATTGAAGAACATTATCTGCCGCGTCAGTCGGGCGGTGCTCTTCCGCAGACCACAGCAGGCATGGTGCTTTCGCTTGCCGATAAACTGGATACGCTGGCCGGACTCTTTGCGATAGACATCAATGTCACCGGCTCACAGGATCCATTCGGTTTGCGTCGTGCGGTGATCGGCATATTGGACATTGTGCAGAAGCATTCGTTGCACCTGCCGTTAAAGGAAGTCCTTCGTGACGCGCTTCTGCTGTACGTGGAACAGAAGGGACTGGTTTTCGATTATGACGATGTACTGTCCCGCGTGAGTGACTTTTTCCGCGGACGTTTGCGCACCAGAATGCAGGAACAAGGTATTCGCTATGATGTGGCGGACGCGGTTCTCGCCATCGAGGATGACGATTATTTACGTTTAATGCAAAAGGCGGCGGCCGTACAGGCGTTAACGGAGCAGGATACGGATAACGAGCTCATTACGGGCTTTGTTCGCATCGAAAGCATGGCGGAGCATGCCGAGTCGACCGCGGTGGATGTTGATCGTTTACAAGCGGAAGATCAGGACATGTTGGCCTCGCTTTCCCGTGCGGAAACGATTCGTGAGGAATTGCATAAAGATCATTACGAAGAGGCTTTGGCCCTTCTTCGCGACTGGATGCCTATCATTCACGAATATCTTGACCACACAATGATTCTGGTCGACGATGAGGCTCTTAAGACATCGCGTCTGGGCATGCTCGCCCAAGTAAACGCCCTGATTCGGGAGATATTGATTCCGCATCGCATTGTGCGTGAAGCGTAATCGGGAAGCGTAATCCGGAAGCGTAATTGCGGAAAATCGCCGCTTGTAAGGCAAAGCGGTGTCGCCATACCTACGGAACAAAATAGCATGCTTTTTCGTAGAGAAAGGAGGAGGCCATGCTGCGTGAACAGACGGAAAAATGGGAAAACGAGTGGCTTTCTCCCTATGCAGCACACGTGAACGCCACACGAGGAAGAGAGCGGGAGGAAGAGGAAGATCCCATTCGTACGGCGTATCAGCGTGATCGCGATCGCATATTGCATTCCAAGTGCTTTCGCCGTCTTAAACACAAAACTCAGGTGTTCATTGCGCCGGAAGGCGATCATTACCGTACACGCCTGACGCACACCTTAGAGGTCAGTCAGATTGCGCGTACGATGGCACGTGCGCTTCGCCTGAATGAAGACTTGATTGAAGCCATGGCCATGGGGCACGATGTCGGCCACACGCCGTTCGGGCATGCGGGCGAGAAGATTTTACAGATGCTGGATCCCGGCTTTCATCATGCAAAGCAATCGGTGCGCGTTTTGCGTTTATTGGAAAATCGACGCGATCATGCCGTTCCGGGTTTGAATTTGACCTGGGAAGTGCTGGACGGAATTGAACATCACAGCGGCGAGCAACAGGCAGCAACACTGGAAGGCCGACTGCTGAAATTTGCCGATCGCATCGCTTATGTCAATCACGATATTGACGACTCGTTACGCGCCGGGGTACTGACGATGGCCGACTTGCCGAAAGAGAGTATTGCCGTTTTGGGGGATACGCATTCGGGACGAATCAGCACCATGGTGAGTGCCATAATCGAAGCGAGTCTGGATCAGCCGGACATTATCATGGAACCGTCGGTTTATGAGGCTTCCAAGAATTTGCGTACCTTCATGTTCCGGGAAGTCTATACGAATGAAATGGTGAAGGGCGAGAACGCGAAACTGGAACACATCATGACGGACCTTCTGGAGTATCTGGTGGCCAATCCGGACGTTATGCCGCAGGACCATCGCGGTCTCTATGTGCACACCGAGGACGAAGGAAATATTCGTCGACAGGCCATCGATTACATCGCGGGCATGACGGATGATTTTCTCATTCGCACTTACCGCAATCTGTTTATTCCCAAGGCGTGGTCGATTCTGTAGTTGCTGGCACACGCAAGGAATGCGGTTGGAAAGCGGACAGAGAGACAGTAGAAAAAAGAAACCGATATCGGCGAGGGGGAGGGGTATGCGCATTTCCGATCAAACCATTCAGCAGGTGCGCGATGCGATCGACATCGAAGAGCTTGTCGCAAGCTATGTGACCCTGAAACCGGCCGGCAAACAGAAGAAGGCATGTTGTCCGTTCCATCAGGAAAAAACGCCTTCTTTTTTTATCCGTCCGGAACGCGGAACGTACAAGTGTTTCGGTTGCGGTGAATCCGGTGACGGGATTACCTTTTTGATGAAAATGGAGCACCTCGAGTTTCAGGAAGCCGTTTTAGCTCTGGCCGAGCGCTATCACATTCCCGTGGAAGCGGATCGTCCGGAAGACTCGCGTAAGCGCATGATGCGTGATTTGTACTATCGCATAAACGAAGATGCGGCACGCTTTTTTTATAAGAATTTGCTGACCAGTGATGCGGCGCTCAGCTATTTGGCGCGACGCGGATTTAAAGCGCAAATTATCAATGACTTTTTTCTCGGCTATGCGGAGCCGAGAGGCAATACGCTTTTACGCCATTTAACCGAGAAAGGGTATCGCGAAGAGGATTTGTTGGCACTTGGGCTCATCGCGCGATCCAATCGCGGTACCGGATATTACGACAAGTTTCGCGATCGTCTAATGTTTCCGATTGTGTCGACGAAAGACAAGATTATCGGCTTTGGAGGACGAGCGATCGGTGATGGCAAACCGAAATACCTGAATTCGCCGGATTCGGAAATTTTTCATAAAGGCGAACACCTCTATCATCTACAGCAAGTACGTAAAAAACCGAATTCGCGTGAAGTGATCGTGGTGGAAGGCTATATGGATGTGGCCGCCTTATCGTTTCACGGCGTACCCAATGCAGTGGCCTCGCTCGGCACTTCGCTTACAGAAGAGCAGGCAAAATTGGTCAAACGCTATGCAGATAAAGTCTATCTTTGCTATGATGGTGACTCCGCCGGCATTCGTGCGGCGCGCCGTGCTATTGATGTATTTCAACATGCCGACGTTTCGCCCAAGCTGGTCGTCCTTCCGGAAGGGAAGGATCCCGATGACGTGGTGCGCACGGAAGGTGCGGAGGCCTTTCAACATTACCTTTCCCTTTCTCTGGATCCGCTTGATTTTGAATTGAAGCTGCTTACGGCCGGCTATGATCTGACCGAAACCGCCGGACGTATGGATTTTCTTCCTCGTGCCGTGGATTTTTTAGCCGGGATCGAAAAACAAACACTTCGGGACGTCATGGCCCAGCAAGTAGCGGATCTTGCCGAGGTGAATGTGGACAGCGTCCAGCATGACGCGGAAAAGCGTAGGGAAGAACTCCTGGCGAAGCAAAGGGAAAGAGAACGGCACGAGGGCGAAAGAGGGCACGTTTTTACGGTGGATAATTGGGATGCGCCGGACCGCCCGTCGTATTACTACGCAGATGATGAAGATGAGCAACCGATGAGCAGCGATGCGGAATATGCGACAGAGCATGAGAGCAGAAGCGACAGTTTGGGTATGTATTCCGACAGAAGCATGGCACAGGAACGTTTTCGTCTTGAACGGGAGATGGTGCGGCTTATTCGTGGTGATCGTCAATGCGATGACGTCTTATCGGCAGAGCAGGATTTTATTGAAAATCCGGGATTGAAGCAATTGCTCATGACCGTGCGTCATCTGCGTAAGGTGGGTATTTCTCCGCAACAGGATTGGCTAACGGAGTCGGATTTAACCGACGAAGCAAGAGAGATTGCCGAATCGCTCGACCGTGAGAATTTACCGGTAACGGTTGCTATGGCCGAGGAGCTGAGAGAACGGATTGCACGTTTTCGCCTGCGAGAGCGCAAGGCACAGCTTCTTTACGCTATGCATCATCCGCAGCAGGCGGAAAATACCGTGTCGCAAAGTGCATTGTTAAAAGAACTGCAGGAGATTGAACAACGCCTGCGTGCGCCTGGGGGAGGGCTTAGATGACGGATCGAAAAGATCGACCGAAGGACGACAGTCTGGACATCGAAGAGATAAAGCAGGATATCGTGGAAGAGTTGCGCAAAATCGCTTCCGCTCAGCATGACCGCTTTCACCGGGACGATTGGGAAAATCTGGAGCATGTGGAACAGCTAAGCGATGAAGATCGCCGTGATATCTTACAGATTTTGGCCGATGACGGCATTACCATGGCGGAAACGGTTCGCACGGAGGGGATTGAAGAAGATGAAGATGAGGGTGAACTCCTTGATGATGAGGAGGAAGAATCCTCGTTAAGCGATTTAGATGCTCTCTCCGAACTCAGTGTGAATTTTGAGGAGACGAAAGAAGAACCGGAAGCGGAATTAAGCGATCAGGAAATGCTGCAGAACATCGCGGTGGATGATCCGGTCAAAATGTATTTGAAAGAGATCGGACGTGTTTCGCTTCTTACGGCGGATGAAGAGGTGCTTCTTGCCCGTCGTATGGAGTCGGCGGAAACAGCGGCAAAAGTGCTGCGTGGAGAAAAGCCGACTCTGCGTGAAGAAATTGAGATTGCAAAAGAGTCGCTTAACAATACGCAAGCGGCCATGCTTTTGGATTTAATGGCAACCAAGGATGCGAAAAAGCGTTTTTTGACCGCTCAGGCCAGAGAGTACAGTGCGTTTCGTCGTTTATTGGCGATCGTTCTTTCCCCGGAAAATGTCATGGTGACGGAAGAAGACGAGGAATATCATGCCGTTAAGATTGCCGCACACGTGGAACGCTATATTCGCCGTCGCTTGAGCCGTATGCGCCTGACTCGCGATGAAGCGTGTGAACTTTCGTTTTGCGTTGAGATTCAGCAGGCTTTGGTTGCCTCCGTTTTGACGCCGAAGGATTTGACGGTGAAGCAGAAAAATTGGAAGGCCATTGCGCTGGAGAACGAAGAGCGTATTCTGCACGCCATCGACCAACTCTATAAAAAGAACAATGAAACCGAAGAATCGTCGGAAACGCTGTTGGACTTGGCTGAAGCATATCAGATGAAACCTTTTACGACGGAAGAGACCATTCCGGGCGAACTTCGGCGTGAACTTTTTGAGCGCAACACCATCGTCGATAAGCTCAATATGACCTTGCGAAAGCGCCAGCCCAAGGATGCCTTAACCGAGAAGGAAGCCGAAAATTACGCCATTCTGCTTGAAGCGTTACAAGCCATCAATAAGCGCATGGCACATTATAAAAATGATTTTGCACCAGAGCGTGAGAAGTTGGAAGCGCTTTTGATTAAGACGGAACCGGCCGGCCGTATTTTGGTCGGGATGCCGCTCTCCGAGGAAAATGAGAAGCAACTCAAGCACGATATCCGCGTGGGGTCCATGGCGAAACAGCGCTTGGCGGAGACGAACCTTCGTCTGGTGGTTTCCATTGCCAAACGCTATGTCGGGCGCGGCATGAGCTTTTTGGATCTCATTCAGGAAGGTAATCTCGGTCTGATGAAGGCGGTGGAAAAATTCGACTACCATCGTGGCTTCAAGTTCTCCACCTATGCCACCTGGTGGATTCGTCAGGCCATCACTCGCGCGATTGCCGATCAGGCGCGCACCATCCGTATCCCCGTACACATGGTGGAAACCATTAACAAACTCTCCCGTGCACAACGCCAGCTGTTGCAGGAACTCAATCGCGATCCGACCAATGAAGAAATTGCCGCGGAGATGAACATTGATGTGGAGAAAGTGCGCATTGTTCGCAAGATTGCGCAGGAGCCCGTCTCTCTGGAGACCCCGATCGGCGAAGAAGAAGATTCGCATCTGGGCGACTTTATTGAAGACGACACGGTCATCTCGCCGGATGAGGCCGCAAACTTCATTATGCTCCGCGAGGAGCTCGCCAATATTCTCAGCACGCTCTCTACAAGAGAGCGCAAGGTGTTGGAGTTGCGCTTCGGCTTAAACGATGGTACACCGCGCACACTGGAAGAAGTGGGTAAGGAATTCAACGTCACACGCGAACGCATTCGTCAAATTGAAGCGAAGGCCATACGCAAACTCAAACATCCGACGCGAAGCCAAAAGGTGCGCGATTTTCTCGAATAACGAACAAGAGATGAAAGAAGCGCTTTTGCCCGGCAGAACAAGATTGTCCGGCGAAGGCGCTTTTTGTATAGGCCACGCGTCTTGTCGATAGGAAAGGATCGCATGGTACAGGAGGCAGTATGCATCGTCTGCAAACCCTTATTCAGCTTGTTCCGTCTTCTTCCCGTGTGATTGACGTGGGAGCGGATCATGGCTTGGTTTCGCTCGGCTTAGCCGAGCGCGAAGATATTCAATACGTATTGGCAACCGACATTTCTTCGGCCTCTCTTGCCAAACTGAAGGAAGCCCTGCAAAGTGCAGATCCGGTAACGAAGCAGAAAATCACGCTCCTGGTGACCGATGGTCTGCACGATGTGCCTTGGCCGTCGGCCGATACCATATTGATTGCCGGTATGGGCGGTCCACTGATCAAGCGCATTTTATGTGAATCCTTCTCCTTTGCCCGAAGCGCCAAGACGTGGATACTCTCACCGCAGAGTGGAATTGCCGACTTTCGGCACTTTTTACAAGCGCTCTCCTGTCGAATTGAAGAAGAATTGGTCGAAGAAGAGGGACAATTTTATCCGCTTTTTCTGGTCTATCCGGGGGAGGTCTGTCCCGAAGGAAGCGGTTATGCACATCCTTTATCGGCGTTGGAAGCGGAATATGGCCCTGAACTGCTGCAAAGCCATCATCCTCTGGTGGAAAAGCAGCTTCGACGAGATCAGGCGCATTGGCATCAGCTCCTTCTTCATCTGGAAGGAAAAACAACGCCGGGGGCTGCGAAACGCCGACAGGAAGCCGAAAGAGCGTTATCTATGCTGGACACCCTGTTGTTCGGATAATGGCTTTGAGCAAACGAGGAGAAAAAAGAAAGAAAACGTCCCGAGGAAGCGGGAGAAAGGAAATCGGATGGAAATTCAGGCATGGGTTAACGAATGGGAAAAGCGTGTACCGCTTGTTTTACAGGAACCGTGGGATCACAGTGGAAAACAGTTTGGCCGTTTCGCTCGACCGCTTAGCGGCATTCTCTTTGCATTGGATTTTTCCGCAGGTGCGCTTAATAAGGCTGTAGAAAACCGAGCGAATTTAATTGTTACGCATCATCCTGTGCTTTTTGAGGGCATTCATGCTCTGCACGAGGACGTTCCTCTACAGGATCTCGTGATGCAGGCGCTCGAGCAGAACATCGCGGTATATGCGACGCACACACCGTGGGATTGGGTGGACGGCGGTGTCAATACCGAAATGGCGGATCGTATCGCCCTTCGCCATCGCCGTCCGCTTCGCAAACGGGAAGAAGGGGATCCGCTTTGTGCCTACTCATCCGGGTTCGGCCTTTGCGGAGAAGTGAAGACCATGACGCTTGCTTCTTTTGCGCAGTCGCTATCCGCTTCCTTTGGAACATCTTCCGTCGTTTTCTACGGCGATCCCTCATGGACCGTTTCGCGTGTCGGCCTTCTTGGCGGATCCGGCATGGACTTTGCCTCGGATGCACTTAGGACGGGTTGTGACGTTTTTGTCACGGCGGACATTAAATATCATGAGGCGCAATTTGCGTTACAAAACGGCTTGGCGCTGGTTGATCTTGGCCATTATGCGGCAGAATTTCCCGCCATGGCCCGCGCTCTTCAACTTTCCCGCACGTTTGCCGCGAACATCGCACAAGAGGTATTTGATGAGCAAGAAAATAAGCGCCACTTCCTCATGGAGGAGTGACGCTTAGCGTGCGGTTTTTCGACTCATTCGATGCTGTGCTCGTCGACAACCATCGACAACCGATCGGTGAGCAGAAGGTTATTTCAGCAAGTTGGCAAAAAAGTCGATAATCCCCTGAAAAAGATTGCCGAAAAATCCGCCAAGTTCGGATTTGGTGTCCGGAGAAAGTTGCGCCCAATCGGCCTGCACTTTTTCCATCAGGTTACCGCCTTCTTTTAACAGCTTTTGTCCCAATTCCTGTAAATTGGCCCGCTGTTCATCCGTCAGTTCAATTTTGGAGAACTGTTCCATCAGGTCCTGCAACGAGGAGATATTCGCCTCGCTTAACACACCGTCCAGATGATAGTTGTTCACCACCGTATTGATAATGGTGGTGATGTCACCTACAGAAATATTTCCGCCGTTCTCTTCTTTTTGCTTGGCGATTTGCGCCTTGATCTCGGCAAGGGCGGCATTCATCAGCTCATCGGAGTAGCCATCTTTTCCACTATTTTCGGCTGTAATCTTAGAAGTTACTTCCAGTTCTTCCTGCGCCGTCTTGATGTTTTCTTCCGGCAACGTACCCGTCGTGCCGCTGAAGGCCTTGTAAACACCGGCAAGGGCGCCTGACCCGTCGACCGCTTTTACAGAAGCTACGCGAATGGTCATATTGGTCGCACCGGCCGTGATGGCCGCGTTAGCGTATTGCGTCGCGGTAATTTCCGTAATGGTTTTGGGCGTAACAATTTCGACCTGCACTCCGGTATTCTTCTTAGCCGGTTCAAGATAAACGGAAGAGTATACCTGATAATAATCATAGTCGTCATGAAGCAGGCTGTTCATCTCATCGATATTGACCTGCATTTCCAGGGCTTTATCGGAAACGCCAAGTAAACGCGCAGTTTCCTGTTTTTGTTCGGCAGTAAGGCTCTGTCCATAAGAATAAACTGACTGTTTTAAATTATCCGCTTTTGCCGGTTGAGCAAGGCTCGTCAGCGCAATGATCAAGGTCATCGCTCCGGCAGCAAGGCGTCGACATAGCGTGTTGCTTTTTTTCATCGTTTCTCCTCATTCCTTAGGCTTTCGCCGATTCTTAAGATGTTCCCATCCTATCCTGCCCTTATGTTCGGAATATGAAGAGAAAACGTACGGATAAAGCTCTTTTGTTTATGAAGACTTTACTTTTTTCATACTTTTATCTTTATGTATTACGTGTATGTTGAACAGACTCGGGTATAGTAGGAACGATGGAGAGTGCACAAAAGGAAAAGGAGGATGTATGCAAAAGAAACGGTTTGGTTTTGTCTTAGCCATGTTGCTCTCTGCAGTGTTATTTCTTCCGAATACAGCGTTAGCCGACAATCCGGAAGCGAAAGGCACGTTTTTCGTTGACGATGTTGTCGAACAGGTGATGGAAGAAGAGCAGACAGAACAGGAAAAGGTCGATGTTGTGAAAGAAGCAACAGAGACGGAAGAAAAAGAAGCCGTATTAACGAAGGAAGATGTAGCGGGAAAGACATTGACAATCCTTCACACGAACGATGTGCATGGTCATGTGGAGAATTCCAGCAAAGATGGGAAAAAAGGCAATATCGGCTACGCCAACTATGCAGGAATCATTGAAGCGAAAAAGGCGGAAGGGCCTACGCTGGTTGTAGACGGCGGCGATCTGACGCAAGGAACCAATTTTGTAACGCTTTCCAAGGGGGAATCCATCATCAATTTGGCGAACAAGATTGGCGTACAGGCTATGGTTCCCGGCAATCATGAGTTTGATTACAGTCAGGAACAGGCCAAGAAAAATGCAAGTTTGGCCAATTTCCCGTGGTTTGCCTCAAACGTGTTCGATAAAGACGGCAACCTTCTTTTCCATGGCGGAGAAGTGCTGGATGTACAGGGAATCAAAGTGGGTGTCTTCGGCTTGGCGACACCGGAAACCAAGTACAAGGCGAATCCGTTGAATACGGAAGGACTGACCTTCACCGACACCGTTGACGAGACCGTCAGAATCGCTCAGCGCGAGATCGACAAGCTGCTCAGCCGCGGCGCGAACTATACGGTTCTGCTCAGCCATCTGGGAAGCGATGAAGAGTCTGAGGTCAATACGCTTAAAGTGGTACCGAAGCTGAAAAACCTTGACCTTGTAGTCGATGGACACAGCCATACCGAATGGCAGAACGGGCACGTTTTTGAAAACGGTACAGTAGGTGCCTCGACCGGCGAATATTTGAAAAACATCGGTATCGTTCAGGTTACTTTCGATGAGGAAGGAAAAGCCGAGACCAAAGCCGAACTGATCAATTATGAGCAGGCCAAGACGTATCCGGTAAATAAAGAAGTCGAAGACGTGATTGCGGAATTCGATAAAGAAAACGAAAAAGTGCTCGGACAGGAAGTCGGAACATTAGCCGCAACCCTCGACGGAGAACGCGAACACGTGCGCGCAGGGGAAACCGCATTGGGCGATCTCATTACCGATGCCATGCGCAAAGAATCCGGCGCCGACGTCGTTATCACCAATGGCGGTGGAATCCGTGCCTCCATTGCCGCGGGGAAGGTGACCGTCGGTCATGTCTTTACCGTTTTGCCGTTTGGTAACGCCATGACGGTTATCGAAGTCAGTGGCCAGGATATCATTGATGCGATCAATTACGGGATTTCGGAATATCCCAATCCGGCAGGAAAATTCCCGCACATTTCCGGTATGCGTTTTGAAATCGCCAAGAAAGACGGAAAAGCGGCTGCTGCCAACATCATGGTGGGGAATGCACCGATTGAACCGACCAAAACGTACAAACTGGCGACCAATGACTTTATGGCAGTCGGTGGCGACGGCTACGAAATGTTCAAAGGAAAGACGCTTCTGGCTACACACGGCTCACTTGCCCAGGTTGTTCAGGACTATATGACCGAATTGACCAAAGACGGAAAGGGAACCTTCACGTATGCCACGGACGGTCGTGTGAAGGAAGCTAAGGCGGAAGAAAAACCGACGCCGAAACCGAATGAAAACAAGCCGGCAACTGAGAAACCTTCAACCAAGGTAGCCGGTACGAACAAAGTCGCGCCGAAGACCGGTGATGTGATGACCTTTGCACCGATGGTGCTGTTGCTCTCCGGTATGGCTCTGACGATGACCAAAAAGAAAGAAACAAAGTAAACGGTTCTTTCTAAAGAAAGTCCTAAGAAAAGCCCCCCTGTGATGAGCGGTTATCGCTCATCACAGGGGACTTTTGTATGTGGGACATGTTTTTCCGTGTTCCCGTATAAATTATGCTATACTGTAGTTACGGATCCCGCCACACCTCTCAATGACGTGCAAAACGGCGGGACTTTTTGCAAAGGTGGTGAGCGTGGTGACTCCACAACAATTGATGCATTCGGATGCGAAACTCTATGACATGGTGATCAAGGACAAGCTCATCATCCGGGATCTGGATTATGCAAAGAAGGTTTTTCAGCGTATCAGCCCTTTTCATCTGGAGAATTTCGGCCTGACTTGGAAAAAGGCGGACGGCACATATCAGGACGGAACAACGTTTGAAATGCTGGTTGACAGCTATCTTGCTGACCGTCGCATCAAAAACTTTTTATTCGACTATCTTTCGGATTATGAGGTGCAACTGCGACATGTCATCGGCACCGTACTGCTTGAAAGTTTCGGTGCGTACGGCTATTTGGATTCCGGCCATTTTCGTCAGGACGACTACCATAAAAATTTTATCAACGATCTGGAAAACGAGTTGACCAGAGCGAATGAGCCGTTTGTACGGCGTTTTTGTCCGGAAGAGGGGAAAACACGAGATGTTCCCGTCTATGTCGCGATGGAAGTGATTACCCTCGGAACCCTTACGAAAATTTTTAAAAATATGCGCCGCCCGGAACAAAAGCGGGTTTCCGCCTTTTACGGGGTGGCATCCGAAATTGTTTTATATTCCTTTTTCAGCTGCCTGGCCAAATTGCGTAATACGTGTGCACACCATGGTCGTTTATCCAATCGTCGCTTTACGGACGGTTGTGCGGTTCTGAAAGCGGACAGGCGCACGATGGAGCGTATAGCTCCGGAATTTCATCCGGATCCTTTCCGCTTTTTTGTCATGCTGTTGGCCCTCATGCACGTGATGGACGCGCAGAGCAATCGGGAAATTATCGTCCATTTTCGACGAACATTTGCCCTCCATCCGTATTTTCTGCCGCGCTTTCTGGATTTTCCCGAGCAATGGGAGACCATACTTTGCGAGGCGGCCGGCATTGATGTCGCCTCTCTCGATCAGGAGGATATCAGTTGGGAGCCCATCGCGTCGGATCGCTGGGTCATGCCTGCGACCGAAGTGGAGGATTTCTCCAATCAAAATGAATCGTAACGTCTGCGCTCAGGCGATCATCGGCCGTGGCTTAAACGAAAAAGTCCGATGATCCATAACAGGAGGACACCATGCGCCCGAAACAGGAATGGAATGCGTTGCAAAAGGCCACCTATCGTTGGCTGGAAGCGTTCGATCATCCCGAAAAAGACAAATGCATTATTCATCTCATCGGCACCAACGGAAAAGGATCGACGGGACGAACGATCGCTCTGGCTTTGGAAAAGCTGTTGCCCGAAAAAGTGGGCCACTTCGTCTCACCGCACGTGCATCACTATGAAGAGCGAATCATGCTGCAATCGAAGCCGATTACTCATGAACGCTCCATGGCCATTCAACAGGAAATGGAGAAAAAAGGCAAGGCGGAAAATTTGCCGTACATTCCCTATTTTGCACGCAGTATGGTGGAGGCCCTTCTTGCCTATCGGGAGGAGGCGCGCGTGCTGATCATGGAAGCCGGCATAGGCGGTCTGGATGATTGCACGAATCTGCTTTCTACGATCATGACCGTGTTTACGACCATTGATTTTGATCATCGCGATCGTCTTGGAAACACCATTGAAGAGATCGCCCGTGCAAAAGCGGGGGTACTCCAAACGGGCTCGCTTGCCGTATCGGCGAATCAGTGCCCGGAGGCGGAATCGGTGCTGCGAAAGGTTGCCGAAGAAAAGGGGGCATCATTGGTTTTCTTTTCCCCTTCAACGATGACGAACGACAAGCTTCGTTGGATGCCCAAGGAGCATCCGGCGTTGCAGTTCACCTTTACACGCGGACCATTGAGCGGAGAGTACCGGGCACGGCTCATCGGGCGCCATCAGCTGCAGAATTTCGGCACCGCCTTGACGGCGCTGGAAGAATTGCTTGCGCCCGATTCCTCGACAGCGGCGGCTCTTTTCCCGACGGGGAATTTTCCGCGTCCGGAAGAAATTTTTGATGCGGTACATGCCGCCGTGGCGGAAGCCTACCTTCCCGGAAGACTGGAAATGCTTTCTTTTGATCCGCTCGTTTTCATCGACGGTGCCCACAATCATCAGGCGGCCGAAATGCTGGTGGAAAACCTGGATGCGTTATGCGCTTGCCCTCCGGCACAAGGGAAAGAACGCATTCTTTTGTTTGGCATGCATGACGGCAAATTGAGCGGGGAAGAGCAACAAGAGTTTTTTTCGGCGTTTGATGCCGTCTATCGCATTCCCGTGCAGGACGAAGAGGACGACGCTGTGATTACCGCGATGGGAAAAGCGATGGACGAAGCCTATCTTGCGCATCCGGATGCAATGTTTGTGGCGGCAGGATCTCTCTATCTGCTGGATGGTGCGAGCCGTTGGCTAGAAAATAGATAGTCATATTGAGGACAAGAGAAATAAAAAGAAGCAAAAGGAGGGGCAGGCAGCCTCCATAACGTGAAACGTAAATCCGACGTTACGGAGCCGCGCAAAGCCCCTCCTTTTTTGAAAAGAGCTACTGTTTAATAGAGGCGATAGAGTCCGCAGACAACGCCTAAAATACGACATTCGTTTACAATAATCGGTTCAAGCGCCGCGTTTTCGGGGCGCAATTCGACATAGCCCGCGCGCTGAAAGAACGTTTTTACCGTTGCCGAATCTTCGATCAGGGCGACGACCTGTTGTCCGTTGCGGGCGGTCTGTTGGCGGCGGACGATGACGTGGTCACCGTCAAAGATACCGGCTTCGATCATGGATTCACCGTGAATCTTCAAAATAAAGTAGTCGCCTCCGTCCGGATGAAAAAACGCCGTCGGCAGGGGGATGGACTCTTCTGTATAGTCATCGGCATAGATAGGTTGTCCGGCCGCGACGGCACCGTAGACCGGAATATCAAAGACATCTTCCCGATAGGGGGTATCTTTTGTTTCCGCCACCGAAAGATCTTCCACCGGGCGAATGGAGCGGTATGAGCCTTTGGTCATCGTGATCTGTTCGGCATCGATAAGTGCATGGAGGTCCTTTGAGACGGTCGAGGTGGAACGAATGCCCAAGGCTTCCTGAATTTCACGAACAGTGGGCGCAATGCCGTTCTCCGTCCAATATGAAGAGATATAATGCAGCATCGCGGAACGCCTTTTTTGTACCGGGGATTGCATTGTCGCCTCCTTTGTCGAACAGCCCATGCCGGAAAGCCGGACGTCTTTCGCCGTCAACTTTTTCCGACCGGTTTTATCAAAACGAACAAATTTTCGCTTTTATTATACCGTGCAGAATCTCGTGTGACAAGACGGATTTAGGGTATTAAACGAAACGAAGGGCGAAAACGCTCGTCAGGACTTACGGTTTAGGAAATTCCTTCCGAAAGTTCAGGATGGTTTATCACATGAAGGAGGAGCTATGGAGTTTTATTATTGTGAACATTGTGGCGCGATGTATATCAAAGCCAATCAGGTGGGTAAAGTAACGCCGGTATGCTGTGGCGAGCCGACGAAAAAGCTGGAAGCCAACACCCAAGATGCAGCAGTAGAGAAGCACGTTCCCGCTGTTAAACGTGAGGGCAACAAGATTTCGGTTGTCGTGGGCGAAACCGTTCATCCGATGGAAGAAGATCATTTCATTACCATGATCGCCGTTGTACAGGGCGACAAATTCCAAAGCGTCGCATTAAAGCCGGGCGAAGAGCCGAAGGCGGAATTCCTGGTAGAAGACGGCCCCGCTACGGTCTATGAGCATTGCAATAAGCATGGCCTCTGGAAAGCCGAAGCCTAAATCTTCTTTCTCGGTTATCGAGAGAAAAACAAAAGACGAGCTGCGCGTTCGTGCGCGGCTCGTCTTCGCTTTTGTAACGTTGTCGTTGGCACATTTTTCCGTTGGAAAATATGCGGAAAGTCGTTTGGTTAAAAGGCGATGCGCCCTTTCTGCTCTTCGTCATTGATGCTGTAATAGGCGGCAGATTCTTCCGGCTTAACATAAATATCCAGCGTTTCCATTTCGCCCAATTTATGACCGCCCTGCTTCCAGTATTGTTTTGCCTGTTTGACCAGGTCTTCCATATCGACTTCGCGACCTTGATACTGTACAATGTATTTCGTTTTGAGCATTTTTCCCTCCTGTTTGTTCAGTGAAAATGAAAGAAATACTCTCTTTCTTTCAATTTCCGTCATAGTTTATCAAAAATGGAAATAAACAACAAGAGGAGAATAATTTTTGGAAAAATCGAGGTATTTTTTTGAAAATCATCCGTTTTTTCGGAAGGATTCCCCTTTTTGGGGTAAAAAAGCACCATAATTTGGAGATGAAGGTGGATTTTATAAAAGTGTGTTTTTGTAAAATCCGGAAAGGAAGAGGATGACATTTTTTGAACTGCTGCTGTTGGCTGTGGGGGTTTCTTTGGATGCTTTTTCGGTAGCAATATGTAAAGGACTTGCGGTAAAGGAACTGAAGGTGCATCATGGCCTTTTTGTCGGTGCGTATTTCGGCGGTTTTCAGGGGTTGATGCCGATTTTCGGGTTTTTATTGGGCTCATGGATTGCCCAGTCCATGCAGGCCATCGATCATTGGGTGATCCTTTTTATTCTCGGCTATTTGGGCGTGCAGATGATACGCGAGGCGTTGAATCCGGAAATCTGTCCTACGGGCGATTTTTCCTGGCGTACCATGTTTCCCCTTGCTGTAGCGACCAGCATTGATGCCTTTGCGGTGGGCGTTACCTTTGCTATGATGGAAGTGAATTTATGGACGGCGATTCCGCTCATCACGGTATGCACAGGGCTGTTCTCGTTTGCCGGCGTGTATATCGGACACTATTTCGGACAGCGTTATCAAAAGCCGGCGGGCTTTGTCGGCGGAGCGATTTTGTTGTTCATCGGCATTCGCGTATTCATTACGCACTGGATTCAGGGCGTGTAGTGAATCGATCCAAGGCATTACGGCGCAAGGCCTTCCAAAAGGCCATAGGAAATAAAAGGAGAAAGCATGAAAATCACGAAACAGGCGCGTCAGCGCGCAAAAGAGCTGTTGCAGTTTATTGACGGTTCCCCGACCGCCTACCAGGCGACGGAACAGGAAAAAGCGCTTCTGAACAAAGCAGGATTTACGCAGCTTACGCTGACTTCCCGCTGGAAACTGGAGCCCGAAAAAACGTACTATGTGGAAATTTCGGATGCCACAATTTTCGCCTTTTGTACAGCAAAACAGGCGGATGCCGGTTTTCACATCATCGGGGCGCACAATGACTCGCCGGGTTTCCAGCTGAAACAAAACGTGAATATGCCGCGAAGCGGATACGGCCAGCTC
Organism: Murdochiella massiliensis; assembly: GCF_900059565.1. Lineage (GTDB taxonomy): Bacteria > Bacillota > Clostridia > Tissierellales > Peptoniphilaceae > Murdochiella > Murdochiella massiliensis. The sequence goes on along the minus strand of NZ_FIZW01000002.1, from coordinate 361,658 downwards.
AATGTCGAGCCCTACGGCGGATTGATTTTGCGCACCTGGCTGGATCGTCCGCTCTCCGTGGCCGGTCGCTTGCTGGTAAAAGACGACTCGCCGCGCGGCTATGCCGTGAAGAAAATTCATCTCACCCGACCGCTGGTGATCATCCCCAGCTTGGCCATCCATATGGATCGTGAGGTGAACAAAAATGGCGAAATCAGGCCGCAGAATGGCATGGCGCCGATTTGGTGTATGGCGGATGAACCGGGTAAGAAAGGCGATTTTCTGGCGGTTGTTGCGCAGGAAGCCGGTATTTCTCGTGAAGCAATTTTGGATGCGGATCTGTTCCTTTATGATGTACAAAAGGGAATGTTCCTCGGAGAAAATGAAGAATTCCTTTCCGTCGGACGTTTGGACAACCTGGCCATGTGCCATGCCGCGACCACGGCGCTGACGCAGGCGAAGACGGCAAACGTGCATCAGGTCATCGCTTTGCACGACCATGAAGAAATCGGCTCGATGAGTCGTAAAGGGGCGGATTCGGCGACGCTTCGGGATGTCCTTTCGCGCATCGTCCGCAGTCTGGGCGGCGACGAGGAAGATTTCGCGGTTGCCTTAGCCAAGAGCTTCACGGTTTCCTGTGACATGGCGCATGCCGTGCATCCCAATCATACGGATTGCGCAGACCCGACCAATCGTCCGCTTCTCAATCACGGCCCGGTGCTGAAATATGCGGCCTCCAAGAGCTATATTACCGATGGGGAAGGCGGCGCACGCGTGCGCCTCTACGCGGAAAAGGCCGGTGTGACCTTCCAGACGTTCCACAATCATTCCGATAAGCGTGGAGGTGCCACGATCGGCGCGATGGATGAGCAATGGACAACCATCTTAAATGCCGACGTCGGAAACCCCGTCCTCGGCATGCATTCCGTGCGCGAATTAGGCGGTGTGGCCGACCACGATGCCATGATTCGCACCCTAACCGCCTTTTTGAACGATGAACAATAAGTTGGACAATCGATTTGCCGATCGAGAATATTCCGCGACCATGACCGACCTTACGGTGGATGGTCGCGGCATCGGGCACCTGACGGCGCAGGATGTGATCTTTACGCCACACGGCACAGTTCCTCTGCCTGAAGAAGACATCGGACGGACCGTCTTTGTCTACGGTGCCTTACCGGGGGATGTCGTGCGCCTTCGCGTGCACAAACGGAAAAAGAATATCCTTGAGGCGGAGGCAGTGGAACTGCTTACGCCTTCGCCACATCGGCGCCCGATTTCGTCCAATCCCTATGTCCAAAATGACGGCGCCTCTTTTTTGAGTAACAAGTCCGAGGACGATTTGCTTTCTCCGCATGACGGTTTTCCGCTTCTTGCCTGGGATCCGGCGGAACAGAAGGCGTGGAAGATGCACCGCGTGCGGGAGGCACTGGTTCGTGTCGGCGGTTTTGCCGCTTCGGATTTGCCGGAAATTGGATGGATTGCCGCCGAGGAAACGCACTACCGCAATAAGATCAATCTTCGTCTGACGCCGGACGGACGTCTGGGCGATACCGCGCGAGACGGGAAGGTGCGTCCGCTTACTTCCTATGTTATTGCCGCGCCGGTTTTGGAACAAAAACTACAGCAGTGGAATGCACTGGCCTTGCAGACGCCGAATTGGGCAAAGACCTTCTCCGCCGTGCGCATGGTCATTTTGCGTGCAAACGAGAAGGGGGAGACGCTGGCGGCTCTCATTACCGATCCGCTTTCCTCGGCACAACGCAAGGATCTCTTTGTCCTTCTGCAACCGCTGTCGTTTACGGTGCTCTGCCAAGGGCAGAACCGTCGTCCGGGCGACGTGCGTCTGCGTGAGCCACTCGTTTACGCCACGCTGCAGAAAACCCTGCAAACGACATTGAACGGCCTCTCCTTTACGGTTTCTCCACCCTCGTTTTTTCAAGTCAATCGCTTTCTCACTCCCGCGTTGTATGCGAAGGCTCTTTCTTTCTTTTCCGCTTTACCCGACGCCACCGTTCTCGACCTTTACTGCGGTACCGGCACTACCTCGCTGCTTCTTTCGCAGCAGGCAAAGCGCGTTATCGGCGTCGAAATGGTTGAAGCAGCCGTTGCGGATGCCCGTCAGAATGCTGAACGCAACGGTCTAACCAATGTTTCCTTTATCGCGGCCAAAGCCGAAGAAATTCTTCCATCCCTGACAACTGACTTCGTGAAGGAGCGCCTTTGCGTTCTCGTCGATCCCCCGCGCAAGGGCTTGGATGAAAGCGTGCGCCGTGCACTTCTTTCTACCGATCTTCGCGAACTTGTCTATATTTCCTGCTATCCCGAGACCCTTGCCCGCGACCTTCGCGATTTTCGTCAACAAGGCTGGATGCTTGATTGCCTCTGTGTGGCGGACATGTTTCCCAACACGCCGGAGATTGAGACGGTGGTGCTTTTGTCCCAATAATAATTAACGGAGTATGTTCAAATACCTTCTGAGCCAGAAGTTAAGAGAGCCCATACCTTCTGATAGGCAGCACAACTCAGATAAATTAGAATGAAAAAGGCGATGGTTTACAACAGGAAAATAGTTGTTTTTTAACCCAAAAAATAACAATAGAAAAGAGTATGAAAAATGAGAAAAAACAAGTCAGTCCGTGTTATCTTGATTTTAGTTTTTGCACTTCTTATGGCCTCTTGTGGAGATTCAAAAGTTAGGGAAGAAAAATCTATTCAAAATAGCACAAGTACAACAGAGACCATTGAGATTAATAGCACATCAGAGATGGAAAGCTCAGAAGAATCGCGCAAATACGCTGAAGATGAAGTTGTAGATACGTTTATAAAAAATTACAATTCCTTTTCTGACAGCCCTATTGAACACATTGAGAAGGGGAATATTAGAACAAAATATTTTGGAGTAACCCATGATTATTGGGTTGAGATGATAAATGCGGCGGATACGAATAAGATCGTAGTCACTATTGACAAGACGGATAAAAATAGAAATCTCGGAATGGAAGGAATGAAGGAAGTATTTCATGATGCGATACAAGCTATTATTCCAGATGCTGGTATAGAGGAAATAAATAATTATTTTGATCATCTTGTTAGTAATGAATATATGGTAACAGAAGAGGCTTTTAATCAACTTGAAATACTTTTTTGTCCGGACACAGAACGAAGTCCTGGCCATATCGAGATACGTTCTAAATAGTCTTTGTACTATTAAGTGTGTTTTCTCAAATGAGAAATTCGAGAAAGAACTACAAGCGATTATGCTAAATTCTCATGGATATCGGTCTTGCACGGGCCTGAACGGTTCATTTTCTTCAGTCATTTGTCCTAGATTCATAGAAAAGGTTGAAAACATGATGCTCATGGGTAAGAGCGATCAAAAATGTCATTCCGATAAAAAGTATTCTATCATTCCGATAGAATATATTATTCCGATAAAGTGATATAGTAAAAATAGCGAGAGGAGGTGAGAACGTATGTTTATGACCGTAAAAGAAGCCGCAGAAAAATGGGGGATTTCCGACAGACGAGTTAGAGTATTGTGTGCGGAAGGGAAAATTCCGGGTGCGTATCAGAAAGGACGCGGTTGGAAGATACCGATTGATGCCGAAAAGCCTACGGATGGTAGATTTAAGTCAAAAGAGAGCCTCCTATCCCAGATTGACCGTAAGAAACAGGAGTTGGACAGAAAACGGCCTCTGACTGCAGGAGAACTAGAGAGATTGACCGAAGAGTTTGCGGTCGAATACACGTATAATTCCAATGCCATTGAAGGAAACACGCTGACACTTCGTGAAACCGAGCTGGCTCTTCGTGGGTTGACGATCGATAAAAAGCCTTTGAAGGATCACATGGAAGCGGTAGGTCATAAGGAAGCGTTCGACCTTGTCTGTGAGCTGGTAACAGCGAAATCACCCCTCACCGAAGGCGTTATCAAGCGGATCCATTCTCTCGTGCTTTGGGATAAGAAAGATGACCGTGGCGTGTACAGACGAATTCCTGTTCGCATTTTGGGAGCACATCATGAACCTGTGCAGCCCTATCTGATCGAACCGATGATGGAACAGCTTCTTTTCGATTATGCCGCAAACCAAGAGCATATTGTGACCAAACTTGCCCGCTTTCATATCCAGTTTGAGAGCATCCATCCTTTTATCGACGGTAACGGACGTACCGGCAGACTTCTTGTGAATCTGGAGCTGATGAAGGCAGGATACCCACCGATCGACATTAAATTCACGGATAGACTTGCCTATTACAACGCTTTTGACGAATATCATATGAAGCACAATCTTTGTGCCATGGAAGACCTGTTCGCAGGGTACCTCAACACAAGGCTCGATACGTATTTAAAAATAATAAAGTAGTAAAGCAAGGTAAAACCTTAATTTCTTTTGATGGGACTGCGTAGAGGGTGAGGTGGATGGTGACAAACCGGGATGCGCTTTGGGCAAAAAAGGGAGAACGGGATGGCCAATATTACTGGTTGCCGCTTTCGCAACACTTGGAAGATACACGACAGATTTGCGGGCTTTTGTGGGAACATTGGCTTTCACCGGGTGTCCGCCGGTTTTTGTGCGAAAAGGCATTCGGCGGTGTTTCCGATGATCTTGTCAAACGCACATTGCAACTGTTAGGCGCGCTTCATGATCTCGGAAAGGCAACTCCGGTATTTCAACACCAAGAAGGCAATTATACACATACCGAAGGCGATGAGATTCTGCTGGAGCGGTTGGAACAGGCGGGATTTGTTGGCATATGCGATACGCATTTTCCTTCTCGAAGATCTTCTCCACATCCCTTAGCAGGGCAGACTCTTGCAATGCGATATGGCATGAAGGAGGACCTCGCCTCCGTCATCGGTGCCCATCACGGGACGCCGCTTCAAAATAGTGCCATGATTCGCGTACAGAGATCTTTCCTTGCCAATTATTATCAATCGGAAAAAAAGACCGATTCGATCTATAAAAAGTGGGAATGCGTTCAGGAAAGCATTTTTAACCGAGCCCTGTTATCCAACGGTTTTGCAACGGTTGGAGAGCTTCCTGCCGTGACGCAGCCAGGTCTAGTGTTGCTTTCAGGCTTACTCATTATGGCGGATTGGATCGCCAGCAATGAACAGTATTTTCCGCTTGTACCCGTTGATTCCTATCCGGCATTTGACAGCAGCTATCGCATTCAGGCTGGATGGATGAAGTGGTTTAAAACAATGCCTTGGGCGGCTGTCGGAAAAGCTGATGCCGATGAATATTACGATCAACGCTTTGCGTTTCAGAAACAGGGCTTTTCTGTTCGCAGCGCGCAGCGTCTCTTTTTTGATGCGATTCAACAGACCCAAGCACCGGGCCTTTTTATTCTGGAAGCGCCCATGGGCGTCGGTAAAACGGAAGCCGCACTCATCGGCGCGGAACAGTTGGCGTATAAAACCGGAAGGAGCGGTCTCTTTTTCGGATTGCCCACGCAGGCTACAGCGAATGGAATTTTTCCGCGTCTTCTTTCCTGGCTGCAATCTGTTGATGAAGAATTCGGCGAGGCGGTTTCCCTCCGCCTGGTTCATGGCAAAGCCATGCTGAATCCGCAGTTTGCTGAATTGCCAAAGCAAATGGATGAGGGGACAGAGAACGGCATTATTGTCAATGAATGGTTTTCGGGACGAAAAACCAAAAGTTTGGATGAATTTATTGTCGGAACAGTGGATCAATTTCTGCTGATGGCTTTACGCCAAAAGCATTTGACGCTGCGACATCTGGGCTTCAGCAATAAAGTGGTGATTATCGATGAGGTACATGCTTACGATGCCTACATGAATGAATATCTCTTGCAGGCTATTCGCTGGTTGGGTGCCTATCATGTGCCGGTCATTCTGCTTTCGGCCACCTTGCCGGCTGACCGCCGTGCAGAACTCGTCGAAAATTATCTTCGCGGAATCGGTCAACCGTTGTCAAAAAGCAACGCAAAATCCATTTCGCTGAACACGGCGGTATACCCTTTGATTACTTACACGGATGGCATGACCATTAAGCAGTGTATCGTTCCGTTGGAATCGACACAAAAGGAAATTCGGGTGGAAACCTATTCCGATGATCTATACGAAAAGGTGGCGGAACTTCTTGCGCAAGGCGGTATTGTCGGCATTATTGTGAATACCGTTAAGCGTGCGCAGACCATCGCCGAAGAATGTGTGCGCAGGTTTTCGGAACCCATGGTTGAGGTATTGCATTCCGCTTTTGAGGTCACACAACGAGCAAAGAAGGAAGAAGCCCTCCTACAAACAATTGGGAAAAACGGACAACGTCCCCAGGCAAAAATTATTATTGGCACACAGGTGCTGGAACAGTCGTTGGATATCGATTTTGACGTCCTATTAACGGATCTTGCTCCCATGGATCTTTTAATTCAGCGCATCGGGCGGTTGCATCGTCATAACCGTCCTCGTCCGGATGCCCATAAACAGCCAACGGTATATGTGTTGGAAACGAATGAAACGTTAACGTTTGATTCCGGCGCCGAGACAATTTATGGTGGTTATCTGTTGGCGAAGACACAGATCATTTTGCCGAAGGTTTTGCATTTTCCGGAAGATATTTCACCGCTGGTGCAGAAGGTGTATGGCTCCGAGGAGTGTGTACCGGATCCTTCTCTTGAAGCGCGTTACGAAGAGTTGAAAGAAGAACATGAGGCGAGACAAGGGAAAAGAGAAGAAAGAGCCAAATGCTTCCGCTTGGCGCCTCCGATCTATCGAGCGCGGATGTATCAAGGGACTACTTTAGATGGTTGGCTTCATGGTGATGAGTACGAAGGCAAAACAGAAGAGGAGGCCTACGCACAGGTTCGCGACGGAGAGGATACCATTGAAGTTGTTGCGCTAAAGAAGATTGGAAAGGGTTACGGCTTTTTAGGTTGCAATGACGACATCTCCACCTCTCTGGATGATCCAAATACCGTACAAGAAATTCTTCGTCATACGTTACGTTTACCTGCAAAATTATGCAAGGAATGGTCTATCGGTAGAACAATTCAGGAATTGGAAGAAAAGAGAAGAACGTTTTTTTATCACTGGAAAGACAATCCTTATCTAAAGGGGATGTTGGCGGTCTTATTCGACGAAAATCAAGATGCAGTTGTGAACGGATATCGTTTGCATTACAATAGGAAATACGGACTGACGGTGGAAAAAGAACAGGAGTCGCAAGGTGGGGAGATTTAATTTATTGGACGAACCATGGATCCGCGTTCTGGTTCAAGAAACCGGAGAGATGGAAGAAGTTTCGCTTCGTACTTTGTTTGCACATGCGCACGAATATAAGCGCTTGGCGGGCGAAATGGAAACGCAAAATTTTGCTATCTTACGTCTGTTGCTTGCCGTGCTGCAAACCGTATTTTCCCGTTTTGATGCGGACGGGGAGCCTTATTCGGTACTTTCCTTAGATGAGCGATATCGCCCCGTGAATGAACTGGATGAAGACGAAACGGAAATCTATTTAGATGAAATGGATGCCACGTGGCACGCACTATGGGAAAGAGAAAAATTTCCGCTCATTGTGGAGGAATATTTAGAAAAATGGCATGATCGCTTTTTTCTGTTGGATGAGAAGTATCCGTTTTATCAGGTGATAAAAGAAGATGTGGCGGCTGAAAAGTTGAATAAATCCAAGCCGACCAAGGTTTCCGGTAAAAATATTAATCGTCTTATTTCTGAAAGCGATAATAAAATTGCGATATTTTCACCAAAATATGAATCTAACGAAAATAAAGAAAAATTATCCTTCTCCGAGCTGTCGCGCTGGCTCGTTATGTTTCAGGGCTACATGGGTCTCTACGATAAAGTAACGTTTGGTCGGGAAAAATATCAATCCTCCAAAGGATGGCTGTTTGATTTGGGGGGCGTTTATTTGCAAGGGGAAACCATATGGGAGAGTTTGTTATTGAATCTTTTTCTTCTTCATCCTGAAATGCAGTATCAGGGTGCAATGCAGCACCCTTGTTGGGAAGAAACTCCTAAGGAACGATTGAAAAAACTGCTCTCCTCGGACAATGCGCCGCGCGATTTATCTTCACTCTACACGAATTGGAGTCGAGCGATTTACCTTGATCCTAAATTAAAAGAGAATGAATCGATTGCTATTGGCGTTGTGAAATTGCCTAAATTTGAAAATGAGAATGCTTTTTTGGAACCGATGACTTTGTGGCGCTGGAACAAAGAGCGGAAAAAGCAAGTAGTATTCACGCCCAAAAAGCATAGAGAGAATCAAGCGCTTTGGCGATCTTTCGGTCTCCTGACGATTCCGGGTGAAACCGCAGATTTGACAGGGGATAAGGCGCCGAATCATATGCCCGGCGTACTTATGCAGTATAGTTATATCCATCCAGATCTTCGGCAAAACGATATTTCCATTGTAGCGGTCAGTATGCAGGATGATGGCAACGCGCTCTCATGGGTACCAACTGATGAAATTGTGGACGAACTGCGTATTAATAATATGGTACTGGCGGACATTAAAGAAGAAGGCTGGATCCCTCGCATCAATGGCGCAGTTCTGGACACGCGACGAATGGTGGAACGCGCCTATTTCGGGTTTTTATCACAAATTTTAAAGATTCGTAATGACTCTTCTTCCGCTTGGCGCTCGAAACATATTGAACGGGCTTATCAACATATAGATGCTCCGTTTCGTGAATGGCTCCTCGCGATTTATCCGGATTACAGCAAGGATGAACACGTATCGTATTGGAAGGAACAGGCACAACAATTGATTCTGGATGAAGCGAAGAGTGTCATGAAGACCGCAACCATTCGAGACTATCGGGGAATTCAGGAAGACGGTAAAATCATCAACATCGCTACGGCCTATCGTGATTTGCGTTATCGCCTAAAACAGTACTTGTAAAAGAGGAGATTATGAATACAACACAAAAAAAACCAACTCCCGTTTCGATTGTGACAGCGAAAATATTATGCGAAGTAGATGCAATTCGAAACACCGGAGGTGGAAAGGCTTTGTTGGCGAATTTGCGTGCTTCAATTGGGCGGGAACTTGGCCGAACGAGTGCAGTTTGGCCGCTACTCTTTGAACATCTTCCAGATTTTTATCTGAGCCGAAATGGAGAACCGACGAAAGAAGAGCTGGCTATTCTCTATGCATTACAAAACTATGCTCTCTATCAGCAGGGGTGCGAAGCTTCGGTGTTGATAAAAGAAGAAAAGCAATTTCGTCCTAATTTTGGCGAATCATTAGCAGATTTACGTACGGAAAAAGAAAGAGAAGCGATGGATCGGCGCTTCCGTATTCTTATTACGGCCAACAATTTTTTCCAATTCGAGCATCGTACACGACAAATGATGCAAATTTTGAAAGCTCGAACAAAATCAAGTACTCCCGTGGATTTTTCGAACTTAGCTGGTGATTTCTATTGGTTTTTACGAGGGCATCAGGAGGACGTGCGTTTTCGATGGGCCGAAGCTTATTATCGAAGGAAGAAGGAAGAAAAAGGAGAAGAAAATGCGTAATACAGATCACTGGTTTTTGGATGTTCATGCAATTCAGACGCTTCCGCCATCAAATGTCAACCGAGATGATGCCGGTAGTCCGAAGACGGCTCAATACGGTGGGGTGCTCCGTGCTCGCGTCAGTTCGCAGGCGTGGAAGAGTGTGATGCGCCGATATTTTCTCGAACATGTTGATAAAGAGAAGTTAGGTGTGAGAACACTCCAGGTTATCGATGTCATAGCAAATAAAATGCGCGAGCTCAAACCGGATTTAGAAGAAGCAATTGCATCGGACAAAGCAGCTGAAGTAGTGAAAGCGGTAGGGATTCCGACTGGAAAATCGAAGGCCAAAACTTCTAAAGGGAAGTCGGAGATCGCGAAAGCTTTGTTTTTTATGGGAAATCAACAGGCGACTCGTTTAGCTCAAGCTGCACTGAGTGGAACGGCGGAAGCGGAAGATTATAAACAAATCCTGAAAGAAAACCCGTCGATTGATATCGCATTATTTGGTCGCATGTTGGCGGGAAAAGACTACTTAAAAGAGGATGCTTCAGCTCAGGTTGCTCATGCGATTTCCACCCATGCTGTGCAGACGGAATTCGATTATTATGCGGCGATAGATGATTTAACGCGGGAGCAAAACGCGGGCGCGGCTATGTTGGACACGGTGGAATTTAATGCTGCGACGTACTATCGCTATGCCAATGTTGCTGTTCATGAACTCTTAAAGCAAATGGAAAGCACTAAGGAGACCATCGACGTCCTTAAAATCTTCGTTGAAGCCTTTTCAAACAGTCTTCCGATCGGAATGGTGAATCCGTTTGCCCATCAAACCGTGCCACAAGCTTTACTTCTTATTTTGCGTTCAGATCGTCCTGTCAACCTGGTTAGTGCCTTTGAACAGCCGGTTCGTTCTGAGAATGGGTATGATTCTCTTTCCATTAAAAAAATGTTGGAAGAAAAGGATCGCGTTGAAAAATTTGTAGCACCGCCGATTTGGTCGTTGCTCCTTACAACACAGGAGGAAATAGAAAACAATCCGAAAATACAAATGATGGATTCGCTCCCTGTGATGCTGGAAACAATGGGTCAAGAGTTAAATGCAGCTTTGAAATTGAATGAGTAGCTATCATGAAAACGGTATTGCTAAAATTCTCCGGTCCGTTGCAATCCTGGGGAACAAATTCCCATTTTAATATACGGCGAACGGATCTCTATCCGTCAAAAAGCGGCGTGTTGGGATTCGTGGCGGCGGCCTTTGGATTTCGGAGAGATCAGGACAAAGAAATTTGCGCGCTGCAGGCTTTAGATTTCGCTGTGCGTGTCGACCAGCCCGGCGTTCTTCTGCATGATTATCATACGGCACATACGTATAAGAATGATTTTTCTTTTGCGAAGACATATGTGACCCAGCGCTATTATTTGCAGGATGCCGTTTTTGTTGTCGCTTTGGGTCACGAAGATGACGCATGGATCGAGACGATACACGACGCCCTTTTGCATCCCTATTTTTCGTTGAGCATGGGAAGACGATCCGCTCCTGTACCGGCGGATTTTGTCTTGGGTGTGGTAAATGGAAGCGTCATTGAAACGCTTCACCACTTGCCTTGGCAGGCGACACCCTGGTATCAACGAAGAAATACGCCGCGTCTTGACCTGTATGCTGATGCATCTTTACTGGATAATGGTACAGAAATCATTCGTCAAGACACTATTGTTTCGTTGTCTCAAAAATCGCGTCAATACAAACCGCGTTTAGAAAAAACAACTTCCATTTTTCTGCCATATGAGAAGATAGTAACGGAGCATGATGCATTTCAAGCAGTGGGAGGGCAGGATGTATTTATCCAGAGTGGAAATTGATAGCCAAAACCGCAGAAAGATTAAAGACCTGACGCATGTTGGCGCCTACCATAATTGGGTGGAACAGAGTTTCCCGGAAGAACAAGTGGAAGGTGTACGCTCACGAAAGCTTTGGCGTATCGACTCCATCCGGGGTAAGCAATATCTTCTTCTTGTCAGTACTCAAAGGCCGGATCTGACGAGTTTGGAGCGCTACGGTGTAGAAGACAGTGCGGAAACCAAGGACTACGAGCCCTTTTTAGCACATTTGCGCGAAGGTCAGCGCTTCAGCTTTCGGATCACCTTGAATCCGGTCATTGCTTTGAGTGAAGGGGAGGGAAGGCGCGGACGCGTTGTTCCGCATGTAACAGTATCGCAACAGACGCAGTTTTTTCTCGATCGAACGAAAAAAAACGGATTTCACGTTGACGAAAAAGAATGTCAGCTTGTCGAGCGCGGTTATTCCTTGCTCAAACATGGTGGAGAAAAGCCGATACGCCTCAGTCGTGCAACTTTTGAAGGACGTCTAACGATTGTTGATCTGGAGACCTTCAAAGAGACGTTAACAAAAGGCATCGGGAAGAAAAAAGCCTATGGTTTCGGCCTTTTGACCATCATTCCGGAAACTCCTTTAGCATTATGAAGGAGGGCATGAAAAAAGCGCCGCTTCCCGCGTTACCGCGCGTGGAAGATCGTGTCAGTTTTCTTTATGTGGAACATGCCAAAGTGAATCGTCAGGATGGAGCCATTACCGTTGTGGATCAACGAGGCACCGTCTGTATTCCTGTTGCGATGATTGGTGTTCTTCTGCTCGGTCCGGGAACGGACATCAGCCATCGTGCGATGGAACTGATCGGAGATACGGGAACGGCAGTTCTCTGGGTCGGCGAACAAGGCGTACGCAATTATGCGCATGGTCGTGCACTGACTCATTCCTCTCGTTTTCTGGAAAAACAGGCAAAGTTGGTTTCCAATAGTCGAACACGTCTTACCGTAGCACGCAAGATGTACCAGATGCGTTTTACCGGGGAAGATGTTTCTTCATTAACCATGCAGCAGTTGCGAGGGCGTGAGGGTGCCCGTGTCCGTCGCGTATATCGTGAGCAGGCCAAGAGAACCGGTGTTGCTTGGACAAGACGCGATTATGATCCGGAACGTTTTCTGGAGGGTACGCCGATCAATCAGGCGCTGTCTGCCTCGAATGTTGCTTTGTACGGTCTCGTTTACAGTGTGATTGTTGCCTTAGGCCTTTCACCGGGTTTAGGCTTTGTTCATACCGGTCATGACTTATCGTTTGTCTATGACGTAGCAGATTTGTACAAAGCACAGTATTCCATTCCTACAGCATTTTCGGTGGTTTCCACTGTAAAAGCGGATGAGGACATCGGCAGGCTTACGCGGTTACGCATGCGAGATGCTTTTGCGGATGGCAAACTGCTTCTGAAGGTCGTTCGTGATGTACAGTATCTTTTAGATATTGCATCGGAAGATGAAGTAATGGCAGACGTTTTGTTCTTATGGGACGATCGTAACGAATTGGAAAAACATGGTGTAAACTATAGTGAGTTTAATAATGCCGCTGACCGTGATCACACTTAAAAATGTTCCGCCCTCTCTACGGGGTGATTTGACGAAATGGATGCAGGAAATTGCTACCGGTGTCTATATCGGAAATTTCAATCCGCGTATTCGTGAAAGGCTTTGGAATCGTATCTGCGAAAACACATCTATAGGGGAAGCGACGCTTTCCTATGCCACACGAAATGAAATTGGCTACACCTTCGAAACATTGCATACGAAACGGCAAGTGATTAACAATGAGGGGGTTCCACTCGTATTGCTTCCGGCCATGCCAACGAGTGCAAGAGAATCATCTTTTGGATTCAGTGAAGCCGCCAAACATCGGATGATAAAAAAGCAGACATCTGCTCGTGAGAGAAACAAAATTGTTCATTGCTATACGGTTATTGATGTGGAAACGGATGGTGTGGAAGTCAATACCAATCATCTGATTGAACTTGGCGCTGTGCGCATGGAGGGAGAGCAACAAAAAGAGTTTCATTGTCTGATTATCCATGATTCTCCTTTGCCACCTGCTATTACGCAACTAACCGGTATTTCTGATGGATTGTTACAATCAAAAGGAAAGTCATTAGAAAATGCACTACAGGAATTTGCAGCATTTGTTGGTGATACTCCTCTTGTGGGTTACAATATCGATTTTGATATGCGCTTTTTGCAAAAAGCATTTAGTGAAAGCCATTTGCCACCTCTTACAAATCGGACGTACGATATACTTCGCTTTGTGAAAAAAGAAAACATGTTCCTTGACAATTACAAATTGCAAACGGTCTTAGCGCACTATGGTATACAGGAGAGGGTGATCCATCGGGCGCTTGATGATGCTCGGCTGACGTATGAATTGTCGACGAAAGTGAATGAATATTTGCGTCGTTTAAAATAGGACTGGCTATTTTATGGGGATCTTTTACTGTCCTTCCCGCGCGAGCGGGGGTGATCCTCATCGATGCGATAAATGGTTTTAAGATAAGCAGTCCTTCCCGCGCGAGCGGGGGTGATCCCGTATAGTACGTGGGAAAGAAATCCCGGAATGAGTCCTTCCCGCGCGAGCGGGGGTGATCCTAAGGCCATTGCGGTATATCTGGATGACGTGAAGTCCTTCCCGCGCGAGCGGGGGGTGATCCCGATGGAGAAACAAACAGCCAACATCAGTGTGAGTCCTTCCCGCGCGAGCGGGGGTGATCCTGAAAACTCCGTCCTCTATTCCCAGTACAAAGGGTCCTTCCCGCGCGAGCGGGGGTGATCCTGTCGTGTCAGAGATCGTGTTGGCAGCCATCAAGTCCTTCCCGCGCGAGCGGGGGTGATCCTGCTTCAGCTTTCTTATCTTCATTGACGGGGCGGTCCTTCCCGCGCGAGCGGGGGTGATCCTGCCCTGTACATCGTCATACGTGATGTAATTTGGTCCTTCCCGCGCGAGCGGGGGTGATCCTGCTACAGATTTTTATGGCAATGCTATGGCAATGTCCTTCCCGCGCGAGCGGGGGTGATCCTGGGAAAACGACAGATCGTCTATGTCAGCCTGGGTCCTTCCCGCGCGAGCGGGGGTGATCCTGCGGACGGGAGCAAATCCATCCGAAGGGTTAAGTCCTTCCCGCGCGAGCGGGGGTGATCCTATACAAAATGGGCTAATTTTATGCAAGTTATAGTCCTTCCCGCGCGAGCGGGGGTGATCCCAGGAACAATTTACACCGAAAAGAACGCGGACAAGTCCTTCCCGCGCGAGCGGGGGTGATCCGAATCCGCATCCGCCGTTTGTGAGTTTGTAGACGTCCTTCCCGCGCGAGCGGGGGTGATCCTGAGGCGATAAAGAGACTTGGTGAAATGATGGAGTCCTTCCCGCGCGAGCGGGGGTGATCCCATCATTGGGGCGTATGGCGTTCCCATTTCTGCGTCCTTCCCGCGCGAGCGGGGGTGATCCTGCTCTTGGTTTCGTCGTGAAAGAAGATGCGTCGTCCTTCCCGCGCGAGCGGGGGTGATCCTACAACAAAAGCCGCCCGTATCGGCACGGCGGAGTCCTTCCCGCGCGAGCGGGGGTGATCCTATCCCGTCTCCATATTTAATCTGACACGGCCGGTCCTTCCCGCGCGAGCGGGGGTGATCCTAAGTGAGTACACCCGGTCAAAGGAATATCGTGGTCCTTCCCGCGCGAGCGGGGGTGATCCTAATCATGGGTAGTTCGCCGAAACAGACGGACGGTCCTTCCCGCGCGAGCGGGGGTGATCCTAATCATGGGTAGTTCGCCGAAACAGACGGACGGTCCTTCCCGCGCGAGCGGGGGTGATCCTAAGTGAGTACACCCGGTCAAAGGAATATCGTGGTCCTTCCCGCGCGAGCGGGGGTGATCCCGTCCCTTGGAAGCAACCAGCGGTTACAACATTAGTCCTTCCCGCGCGAGCGGGGGTGATCCCAAGGTCGTGCAGATTGCCGACGTTACCGATGGGTCCTTCCCGCGCGAGCGGGGGTGATCCTAAAAAAGGAGGTGATTTCCATCGCTACTACAGAAGCACAAAAAAGAGCGACAGCAAAGTGGCGCGCAAAAGCGACAAAAGCCTACAGCTTTCGGCTACGTTTTGATCACAACGCTGATTTTATTGCCTTCCTTGATAACAAAAAAGCGAGCAGGGCGCTAATAAAGAGGCCTTACGCGACGTAATGAAAAGAGAAAAAAATAATAAATGAAGTTTTTCTTATGTCGAGCCTTCTCGCGTGCAGTTTGCTTGAATGCGGGTATATATCAAACCAAAGAAAGAGAGGTGCCATGATGAAAGAAAATAGAATCGTTGTAAAAGCACCTTTCAAGGAAAGGTGGGAAGCCTTTAAGAAGGCGTATTACGAATGGGCACTGTACAATCAATACAAAGAGGACCCATATCCGGATTGGCATACGATTGGTTTAGAAGAACAACGTCGCACAATACCGACCCCGAGAACAGCAACAGAGTATGTCTATGCCAGCGCTAAAGCAGGCGCAATTGCAGATAGACTTTACTGGGCAGAGATGAAGGCAAGAAAGAAGCGCGTAAAAGCCAAAAAGAAGCGTCTAAGGGGAAATTTGAAGCGAACGTTTTTAGATCTGTTTTGATACGTAAATAGAAAAGAGATCGGAAAGCGTCCTGATTATGCATTGACCCCCTAAAGTTGGATTTTTTGGTCCAACTTTAGGGGGTCAGTGCAATTACAGGGTGCTTTTTTAGTGGGGAGGAAGTATGGCAAGTAAAAAAATAGGGATCTCTGTTGCGTTAACTAGGACACGATAAAACGAAACAAAGTCCTTTTTGTCCTTTTTACCTTGGAGAAGTAGCGGAGACGTGGTGAAAGGATTTTGAGAGGTTGAAAGGAAATAAAAGAAAATCCCGGATCACTGCAGGCTAAAGGAATCGAAAAAATATCTCAAGAGTGAACAAACATTACTTTTAGGAGAATGTATCCTAAATTCACAAAACACAAAAAAGGGAACACGGGTTTGTATCAAATCATTACAATTTTATGTCCGAAAATCGGGAATCGACAAAAAGAGGCTACAATTTTGCATTGTAGGATGGTAATTTGTATCCGAAAATGAGGAAACGAAGAAAAAAGGACACAGATAATTCAGAGAAATGGCGGTTTTTGTGTCCGAAAATAAAGAAAAGCCAAAAAAGGGACACACTTTTCCGACATTGGCCCGACATTTTCGTGTCCGAAAAATGCAAATTCTCGAAAAAAGGACACAAAATCGCCTCGAATACCGGTATTCCTGTGTCCGAAAATAAAGAAAAGCCAAAATAAGGACACACTTTTCCGGATTCATCCGCCAGAGGTGTGTCCGAAAATACAAAATCGCAAAAAAGGGACATAAAACCCGGTCCCTGCCAACATCTTCAGCCCCCGCCAACATCTTCGGCCTCTACCCAACATCTTCAACCCCTGCCAAACATCTCCACCCCTGCCCATCAGTAGCCCACACCCCCAACTCCACCCATCGCCCGGCTATGTTAAAATAACGCCATACGGTGTCACAGCATGCTCCTAACCAACAACCAAAAGCCAACCATGACACCAACAACCGATGACGAAGAACCTGATGGCAGGCAAAACGCCATCCATCGCTTACCAACAAACAAAACAGCAAGATACGGGAACAGCAAGATACGGTATAAAGGAAAGGAGGCCACCGTGCGGAAGTGTACGATGCGGCTCTATACGGAGAAAGAGGGGAAAGAAGTCGCGGTTTCGAAAGAGACGACCTTTGCGCAGTGCGCGGAAAAAATGGAAGAGAAAGCGCTTGGACGCATTGTTTTGGCGCGGGTAGAAAATCATCTGTTTGAGCTGACGCAGCCGATTCCGGAGGAAGCGGAAGAGATCGTGTTGATGGATACGACGGATACGGACGGCTATCGGGTGTATATGCGCACGCTTTCCTTCGTTTTTTTGGAGGCCATTGATCGCCTTTTTCCGGATACACATACAGTGATTGAACATTCCATTTCCGGCGGCCTGTATTGCGTGCTGCATCGCAACGGACACGTATTCATGATGGATACGAGACAGCGCGACGAGCTGAAAGCGGAAATGCGCAAAATCATTGAGGCCGACATCCCGATTGTGCGCGAAAACATGACCTATGAAGAGGCAAAGCAGCTGTTTCGTACACTGGGACGCGCGGATAAAGTGGACCTTTATGCACAGCAGAAGGGCAAGCGTGTGGCGGTGTATCGCATGGGTAATGCGGTGGATTCCTTCTTCGGCTATATGGCACCTTCCAGCGGATATGTTTCCGTCTTTGACCTGGAACTGTTTGATCATGGCCTTGTGCTTCTCGGCGTGGATCGACACGATAAGGGACGGGTTAACAATTTCATTCCGACCTATTTGCTCTCCGACACCTATAATGAAGCGGAAGACTGGGCGGATCGGCAGGGCATCTATACCGTGGCACAGCTCAATCGCAGCATCCAAAACGGGACCATCGGCGACGTCTGTCGCATGAATGAAGCCCTTCTGGATCATAAAATCATGCATATTGCGGAAGACATTGTCTTAAAAAACAAACGCATTGTGCTCATTGCCGCACCGTCATCGTCCGGGAAGACCAGCTTCGCTTATAAGCTGATGACATCGCTTCGCGTGTTGGGCAAACGGCCGGTGGCGATTTCGCTGGATGACTATTTTGTCGATCGGGAAAATACGCCCTTGGACGAAAATGGCGAGCCGGATTTTGAAGCGCTGGAAGCCATTGACTTACGAACCTTTAACGCGGATATGCGCGCTCTGCTCACCGGTGAGGAAATTGAACGCATCCGCTTTGACTTTGTGGCCGGCAAGCGTGTGCATACCGATGAGCGGATTCGCCTCGGCGCGGATGAACCGGTTCTTCTGGAAGGCATCCACGGGCTTAACCCCAAGCTCAGTGCGGAAGTGGACAACCGATATAAATACCGCATCGCGCTAAGCGTCATTACACAGATCAATCTGGACGCACACAATCGCATTCCTACGACGGATCTGCGTCTCATGCGGCGCATGGCGCGCGATTTGCAGTTCCGTGGGCGGGACGTGCGCGAAACAATCCGCACGTGGCCGGATGTGCGCCGCGGAGAGGACCGCAACATCTTTCCGTATTCCGAGTTGGCCGATGTTATGTTCAACTCTTCCTTTGTCTATGAAATTGCGGCACTTAAGCCGATCTTGGAACAACATCTTCGGGGCATCGGCGAAGAGGAGCCTGAACGCATTGAAGCCGTGCGTATTCTATCGTTATTGCAGTATTTTCTCCCGTTAACGGATACTTCTGATGTGGTAAATACGTCGATCTTGCGCGAATTTATCGGAGGAAGCAAGTTGGTATAATCACGCTCTGTTATCCGGCGGAAACAAGACATGTTAAAAACGGGAACCGATGGAAACGAGCCTCGTCAAAAACGAGATCCGGCGGAAACGAGACAAAATAAAAACGAGCCTCGTCAAAGATGAGCCTCGCCAGAAACGAGCCCGTCGGAATTGAGAAAGGAAAACCATGAACGAAAATGCAATAAAAGAAACGGCGACAAGGACGATCAGCCCCACGCCGCGTATTTTGACTATGCAGGATATTTCCAGTGTGGGGCAGTGCTCCCTGACCGTGGCTTTGCCCATTCTTTCCGTGTGTGGAATCGAAACGTGCCCGTTGCCGTCGGCAGTTCTTTCCACGCACACGGGCTTTCCCGATTTTACCTTTCGCGATCTGACGGAAGATATTCCGTCCATGATGGTGCATTGGCAAAAGCAGGGACTTTTTTTCGATGCCCTGTATACGGGCTATCTCGGAAATATCCGGCAAATCGAGCTCGTCAAGGCGTTGGCACAAAATGTCCTTAACGCAGGAGCAAAAACGTTCATTGATCCGGCTATGGCCGATAACGGAAAGCTGTATGTCGGCTTTGATCAGACTTTCGTGGACGCTATGAAAACTCTTCCTGCGGTCAGTGACGTGCTGTTGCCCAATATCACCGAAGCATGCTTACTGACCGATACGTCGTATCGCGAAGACGGGGATGCGGCATGGATGCAGAGCTTGGCTGAAAAGCTGCTTGCTTTGGGTGCGAAAAATGTAGTGTTAACCGGCGTCACCACGGAACCGGGAAAAACCGGCGTGCTGGTCATGGGCGAAGCCGGAGAAGAGGTCTATACGCATCGCCATCTGGAACCGGGAACCCACGGGACAGGGGATATTTTTGCCTCGGTATTCGTCGGCGCATTTTTACGCGGAAAAACGCTCGGCGAAGCGGCAAAGATTGCTGCCGATTTTACCCTTCTGGCCGTGGAAGAAACGCATGAGGATTCCGATCATTGGTACGGTGCGCGTTTTGAGCCCGTTTTGGGGCGGTTAGTGCAGATGCTTGAATCGTAGGCGAATACTACGCCTGCGCTTCCAAGATCTCGCGCCACTCGCCAAGTCGGCTTTCCTCTTCCGGAGAGAGGCGGGGATATTGCGGATTCATTTGCTCCAAGGTTTCCCGCACGATTTGTGAAACGAGAAGACGGGAGAACCACTTGTGATCCGCAGGGATGACATACCAGGGACACGTTTTGGTGGATGTTTTTAGCAGTGCTCTCTCATACAGCTTTTGATATTCGTCCCAATGCTCCCGTTCGGCAATATCGCCGGCAGAAAACTTCCAGTTTTTGTCCTTTTCTTCAATGCGTGCGAGAAGACGTTGACGCTGTTCTTCCTCGGAGATATGCAGGAAAAATTTTACGATGTGGTAGCCCTGCTCGTATAGATAGCGTTCCCAATCGCCGATTTGCCGATAGCGTTCTTTCCAGATCGGCTTCTCCAATACAAAGTCGGGAAGTTGCTGGTTGTCGACCAGGTTATGCAGCTGCGCTACGACCACTTCTTCATAGTGTGATCGGTTGAATATGCCGATTTCGCCACGGCGGGGTAGAGCACGGTTGATACGCCAAAGATAATCACGATCCAACTCTTCGCTGGAGGGCTGCTTAAACGACACCACATGCGTACCCTGAGGATTCAGCCCGCGCATGACATGTTTGATGCATCCGTCTTTTCCGGCGGCATCCATGGCTTGAAAGACCAGAATGAGCGCCTGCTTGTTTTCAGCATAGAGTTTTTGCTGCCAGATGAACATTTCTTCCTGATTGGCATGCAATGCAGCTTGCCCTTCTTTTTTCTTCCATCCCTGTCGATCACAGGGATCGTGCTTGGCCAGGGAAAATGCGTCTCCTTCGACCAAATAGCGCTTCGTGTCCAATGTTTTTTGTTCACTCATCATGGTTTCCTTTTCTGTGTTCATGGTTTCTCCTTTGCGTAGTGTTCTTTTTGTGTTCATTGTATTGCTTATCCGTGCTCCTCTTCGCGTATGCGAATGGCATGAGCATTTTGCACGGCATGCCGACGTACCAGTATGCCGATGAGGAGCGTGAAGAGGAAAGCCAGCGCGTAGGATGCGCGATAATTTTCCGGATTGCCGATCAATGCGTCAATTTGCAGTCCGTCCTCCGCGTGCAAAATATAGGAGGTGGCGATAAAGCAGGTTGCCAACATGGGCAAAAAAGCCACCCAATAGTTTTTATAGTGTGCATGGAGGTAAACACTCGCCATGGCCAGACCGAACGTCGCCACCACCTGACTGAGAAAGCCGTAATAGCGCCATAACCGCGAAAAACCGTAGACATTGGTTTTGGCCAGAACGAGAAGAAAAAGAGCGGGGAGAAAAACGCAAACAGTCGTCACAAATCGCTTCCACGGGCGCCGCTGATTCACGTGAAAAATTTCGCCAAGGATCAGACGAATGGCACGAAATACGGTGTCGCCTGTTGTGATGGGCAAAATGAAAAGACAGAGGAAGGCGAAAATACTTCCCCATCCACCCAAGAATTCACGAGAAACGGCACGAACGAGCGCTACCGGCTCAAGCGTGTTTACCAGGTTCGGATGACGTACGAAGAGAATCATCGCGCCGCCCGCCCAGCACATGGATAGAAATCCTTCCGCCAACATGGTGTAAAAAAAGACGGCACGGCCGTCGGATTCCTTACAAACCGTGCGGGCAACCAGCGTACTTTGGCTCGCATGCAAACCCGAAAGAATCGCGTGTGCAAGCGTGATAAAAAGGATCGGAAGGACGGGCCCCTGCTCAGGAAGACCGAGATTCGTCCTCTCGGTGATTTCCGGAAGAGTACGGAGACCATCCCGTAAAATGCCGATAAAAAGCGCCAGAGTGGTCACAAAGAAAACGATGCTGAAGAGCGGATAAATGCGACCGATAGTGCGGTCGATAGGGAATAGCGTCGTCACGATGAAGTACACCAGAAGCATTGCATAGAGCAGAAAATATATGCCGGCGCCTTGCGACAGAGAAGCCGGAAACGATTGGCCGACGTAATCGCCGGTAGTATAGAGCAGCACCACGCCGGTCGAAAACAGCAGAGCCATCAGCAAAACGAGAAAGATGCGTGCAATGCCCAGACCAAGATACTTCTCCATCAGGCGCGGCATTTGCATTCCACGATTTCGCATAGCAATCATACCGCTAAGATAATTGTGTACGGCACCGCCGAAGATATTGGCCACAGGAATCAGCAAAAAGGCAATGGGGCCGAACAGGACGGCCTGAATGGAACCGAGGATGACCCCGGTTCCGGTGATGCTTAACAGCTCGATGAGGGCATTTTTCCACGTCGGCATACCGGTAAAATCAATGCCGTCCGCACGGGCAATCGCCGGCGTGAGGCGATCATCCGGAGAAAACAGACGTTCGATAAAAAGCGCATACACAGCACCACCGAGGACAAGAATCAATAAGCCGCAAAGGAAGGTGATCATGGGCACTCTCCTTCGTCGTTCGGATGCGCTTCGTCAAGATCATGGTGTTGTACGTTACGGGACAGCTCCAGAATGCCCTGTAAAAACGTACGATAACTTTCCCTTAACGAGATATCCGTCAACCATTGACTGTGGGAGTCCAACATTTCCGCTTCCCGTTTTTCATCGCGGACGGGCTTGCCCGTCGCCTTTTTCCACTCGCCAATGGCTCGTGAGATCTGCATACGTTCTTCAAAAAGACGTGCCATTTGCCGATCGATGGCATCGATTTGGCGACGCATCGCATTCAGCGTTTCGGGAGAAGACGGCAAATCCATAGTGTCCGCTTTATTTTCGTTCATCTTCGCGTTCTCTGTGTTTTCCGCCATGTCGTCTCCTTTTTTCTTTATGGGTTTTCGCTTATTATAGCATTGTTGGTATAGAGAAGACCGCGACAACGCGACAGGAGGGAAGGGAAAAAAGGATGATGAAAAATACCTCATTACGACGAAAGCTATGGATCGGCTTGTCCCTATTCCTTATGCTCTTTTTCCATTTTCTTCCCCCGTTTCCGGGAATGTCCGAAAGTGCGATGACGGTATTGGGGCTATTTGTCGGTGTCTTGTTGCTCTGGCTTTTTGTGGCCATTGACTGGCCGTCTCTGGTTCTGCTTGCCGGCCTGATGACTGTGCCGGAATGGAAGACGGCGGACGTCTTTGCCGCCTCCTTCGGTAGCCCGACGGTTCTCTTTTTGCTTTTTACCTTTATTCTGACGCACGCGCTGGCGGAAACCGGCATTCTTCGTCGCATTGCCGTCGCGTTTATTACTTGCCGACCCGCAAGGCGAGGACCATGGCATTTTGTGACACTGTACTTTGCCGGCATTCTCTTTCTCGGTTGTTTTATTTCGCCCACGGTGCTTTTCTTTTTGTATCTGCCCATGTTGGAAGAAATCTATGCGGTACTCGGCTGGAAGAAAGGCGATTCCGCTGCAGCAATGCTCATGATGGGAACCGTGATCATGACGGGCATCTCTTCCGGAATGACGCCCATTGCCCATGTATTCCCGCTCATTGCCATGAATGCCTATGAAGTATATGCCGGCGTGCCGGTGAACGTGGTTCATTATCTTCTGCTTGCGATTCCCGTCGGTCTCGTCACGGCGGCTGCTATACTTCTGGTTTTTCGTTTTCTTCTTCGCCCGGACATGCATGCTTTTCATCCGGACCGTGCGAAAAACTTAAAAGAACAGCTTGTCCCAGAAAAAAACGCAGCGGATGTTTCGGTGACGGCTGCATCGAGAGAACGTGCTTTGTCCACGGCGTCAATCCCCGGCGAAACGCGTCGTGCGCGCATGATCGTCGGCATCTTTCTCTTTGTGCTCTTTTTATGGATTGCTCCGGATCTTCTCGTTCGTGTTTTGCCGATGGAAGGCTTACAACGCTTCTTTGCCGCTCTTCATCGTCTCGGTCCGGCATTTCCGCCGCTTCTCGGCTGCGTGTTGCTGGCCATGCTTTCCATCGACGGCGAACCCTTGCTTTCTCTGGAAAAAGCGTTTCGTGAAGGCATCGCCTGGCCGGCGATTCTTATGTGTGCCGGAACCGGCGCGCTGGGCTGGGCATTGACACAGCCATCCATCGGGTGGAGCGAATGGCTTTCCGCACAGTTGTCGCCTTTGGCTTCATCCTTTTCCCCGGCACTGCTCTTTTTCTTTTTTGCCCTCTGGGCCTCTTTACAGACCAATATTTCCTCCAATATGGTCACCGCAACCGTCGTCAGTGCGGCTGCGATCGGCGCGTTGCCTAAACTGTCCGGCATTTCCGGCGAACTTCTTCTCGCGATGATCGGCATGCTAAGCGCCTACGCCTTTGCGACTCCACCGGCTATGCCGTGCGTTGCCATAGCGGGTTCGAGCGGATGGACCACTGCGCGCCGGATGATGCGCTACGGCTTTTTAGCCATGCTCATCGGGGTAGTTGTTGCAAGCGCATGGGCCTGCTGTCTGAATACGTTGTTTCTCGGTTAAAATGGATTATTCGTGTTCCGGACGGGCTTTTGCGGCAATCTCTTGACGTGCTTCATCCATCTCGGGCTGTATCCGTGTTCCGGACAAGCTTTCGGATGTCTCCAAAAAAAGAGGAGAAAAAAAGCAGGATAGGCTTGACAAATGATTTTCCCTCGCGTATAGTATCCACAACTTCATAACAAACCAGCAGAAGAGAAGAGTACTTTCGAAAGAAGCGTTACAGAGAAGCCCGGTAGCTGAGAAGGGCGCGTGGGAGTCGAGAGGAACATGGCCTCGGATGGGACAATTCGATCTTAGGGTTGTACGGGAACTCCCGTTATAGAGTTAGAGCATGATTGTGCTTGAAGGTGCGCATCGTTGGATGCGAAGTAAGGTGGTACCGCGGAAATTTTTTCGTCCTTTGTCGTTGACAAGGGGCGTTTTTTAATGCCATCCGCAAAGAAGAACCGGTCGTAAAGTGCAGGCCGGAAAAGAGAAAGGAGGAACGCATGATTTGTGTAGAACACGTCAGTAAACAATTTTCCGCCGACAACGGTGTACTGCACGCTGTGCGTGATGTGTCCTTTGAAGTAAATGAAGGCGAAATTTTCGGAATTATCGGCTTAAGCGGTGCCGGAAAATCCACACTGGTTCGGTTGTTAAACCGTCTTGAGGAGCCGACATCCGGCCGCATTATCATTGACGGGGTGAATGTGACCGATCTCAATCCGCAGGAACTGTTAACGGCTCGAAAAGACATCGGCATGATTTTTCAGTCGTTCAATCTTTTCCGACAGAAAAGCATACGCAAGAACATCGCCTATCCCATGCAGATTGCCGGTTGGAGTAAAGAAAAGACGAACGCCAGAACGGAAGAGTTGCTGCAGTTTATCGGCCTTGCCGATCGTGCAAACGCCTATCCGTCCGAACTCTCCGGTGGTCAACAACAGCGCGTGGCGATTGCCCGGGCGATGGCTCTGCAGCCCAAGATCCTGCTATCCGATGAAGGAACCTCGGCGCTCGATCCGAAAAACACGGCTTCCATTCTGGAACTGCTTCGTGATCTGGCACAGACTTATAAGACGACCATCATCATGATTACGCACCAGATGGAAGTCGCAAAGGAGATATGTGATCGCATCGCCGTGATGGCGGACGGGGAGATCGTCGAAATGGGCACGACACGGGATCTCTTTTTTCAGCCGAAGCATCCCGTAACCAAGTCGTTTATTTCCAAGTTGCAGGATGCCGACGAATTCGACTTTCTGCGCAATCGCGAGTTTACCGGAGACGTCGTCAAGCTCACTTATCGAAAGGAAAACATTCAGCACTCGCTGATTGCCGATGTGTTGAAACAGATTCCGGTAGGCATATCCATTTTATCGGCGAACATTGATACGTTCCGTCAGGGCGAAATCGGCTATACAATCATTGAACTGACGGGCTCGGAGGCCGACCGAATGTGCGCCTTGGATGCCTTTCGAAAACAAGTGGATGTGGAGGTGATGAAATAATGACCGAAATTCTCACGCAGGCCACGCTCGAAACATTGTACATGGTCTTTTTCGGCGCCGCCTTTGCCTTTATCCTGGGCACGCCGATCGGCATTCTGCTCTATCTGACGCAAAAGGGAGGCCTGTCGGAAAAGCCCGCTCTGTATCGCGTGGTGGACGCCATTGTTAATATTGCCCGATCCATCCCATACGTTATTTTGATGATTTTGCTCATCCCGGTGACGCGCGCGATCATCGGAACGGCCATCGGATCGACAGCGACGATTTTTTCTCTTGCCGCTTCGGCAGCACCGTTTTTTGCCCGTCTGGTAGAGACCGCATTGAATGAGGTGGATGGCGGAATTTTGGAAGCCGCGAAGGCGATGGGATCCACCAATCGCCAGATCATCTTTCAGGTGCTTCTTCCGGAGGCGCTTCCGAGCCTCATCCAAGCCATGACCACCACCATCATTAACCTCATCGGTTATACGGCCATGGCAGGCGCCCTCGGCGGCGGCGGTCTGGGCGCGGTGGCGCAACGTTACGGCTACTACCGACGTCAGGAAGATCTGCTATGGGCTTCCGTCATCGTCATCGTCGTGGTCGTGCAGCTTATTCAACTTGCGGGCAATACACTTGCCCGATCCATAGATAAACGGTAATGAAGAAGAAACAAACGAAAACGGAACGAAACGAAAGAGCACTCGGGCGGTATGGTTGCCGGAAGGGTGCTGAACAAAAAGGAGAACATCATGAAAAAAACACTTTTAGCCCTACTTTTTGCACTGACGCTTATCTTTACGGCTTGCGGAAATTCCGCTTCGAACAATGACGAATCAAAAGAAGCGCAGAATGTTGCCCCGGATTCCTCAGCTACGCAGGAAGCCTCGACCGGTACGGAACAACAGACGATTAAAATCGGCGTCAGCCCGGTTCCGCATGCGGAAATCGTGGAAGCGGTGAAAGATAATCTTGCTAAGCGCGGAATTAACCTGGAAATCGTCACGTTTGATGACTACGTCATTCCTAACCAGGCGCTTGCCAGCGGCGAGATCGACGCCAACTTCTTCCAACACCTGCCGTATCTGGATGCCTTCAAGAAAGAAAATAATCTGAAATTGGTCAGCATCGGCGCTGTCCATCTGGAACCGCTGGCTGCGTATTCCGCCAAATACAAAACGTTGGAAGAACTGCCGGAAGGTGCCAAGGTTCTCATCCCGAACGATGTTTCCAACGGTGCGCGTGCGCTGCTGTTGCTGGCAAAACACAATCTCATCAAATTGGATGATCCGACCAACATCAACGTCACCGAAGCCAATATCACGGAAAACCCCAAGAAGTTGACCTTCGTTCCCATGGAAGCGGCCGCTCTGGCGCGCACTTATCAGGATGCGGATCTCGCGTTGATCAACTCCAATTATGCGCTGGAAGAAAACCTCAATCCGATTAAAGACAATCTGGTGATCGAAGACAAAGACAGCCCCTATGCCAATATTATTGCCGTTCGTGAAGGGGAAGAGAACGAAGAGAAATTCAAGATTCTGATGGAAGAATTGCAGTCCGAGACCGTGAAGAAGTTCATCAACGACAAGTACCAGGGTGCTATCGTTCCGGCATTCTAGAGCAATCAATTTCATATCAAAACAAAAAGGCGGTCGCTCATGCGACCGCCTTTTTCTGTAAGCTCCGGAAAACACCCTTTACATTCGGCATTCTTCTCATTATGCTGAACAGTATAATACAGAATATATGCAAACGCGAAGAGAGGAGAGTGTGATGAAAGTCGTCGACACGAAAAAAGCACCGGGAGCCATCGGCCCCTATGCACAGGCACAAATTACGGGAAATCTGGTGTATACTTCGGGACAGCTTCCGGTCAATCCGGAAACCGGCGAGATGCCGAAGACGATTGAAGAGCAGACGAAACAGAGTTGCGAGAACGTAAAAGCAATTTTGGAAGCCGCGGGAACGGATCTGACGCACGTGGTGAAGACCCTTTGCTTCCTTGCTGATATCAACGATTTTGCCGCCTTTAATGCGGTGTACGCGGACTATTTCACGAATACACCGGCCAGAAGTTGCATCGCCGTGAAGGATATTCCCAAAGGAGCTCTTTGCGAGATTGAGGTTATTGCAGAGATTTAAGGATGATTGAGGTCATCGCGGAGATGGAAGCGCAATATACAAAAATGGAAAGCGGTCGAACACCTATTGGTGATCGGCCGCTTCGTCGTTTTCATCTTTCAGCTGTTCATACGGAATATGGTTGCGCTCAAGAAGTTCCAGGGCATAGTCGTCCATGCGATAGCCTTCCCGATAGTAGATTTTTCGAATCCCTGCCTGAATCAGTGATTTTGTGCAATTTAGACACGGAAAATGGGTGACATAGCAGGTGCAGCCGTTGACCGAAATGCCCGACTTGGCGCAATAGAGCAGGGCGTTCATCTCGGCATGAATGGTAGCGATGCAATGCCCGTCGCGCATCGTATGACCGATTTCATCACAATGCGGATTGCCCGCAACGGAGCCGTTGTAGCCGGTGGATACAATGCGATGCTCCTCGTTTACCAGCACACAGCCCACATAGGCGCGATCACAGGTGCCGCGTTCCGCCACTGTGAGTGCCATTTCCATAAAGTATTGGTTCCAGCTTTTGCGTGCCATATCTTCCTCCTTATTGCTTGTCTGTGCTACCATTTTAACATGAGAATTACCATATCGGAGAAAAGGAGATGCGCATGAACGATATGCATTCCGCCCCTTCCCGGGCAAAAGAAGAAAAGAAGGCCTTTCGTCAGGAAATCAAAAATCGCTGGAAGGCCTTGGAGGATACCTATCTGCAAGAAGCCAGTAAGACCATTTGCGACGCTATCCGACCACTGCCGGAATATCAAAAGGCACAGACCGTTTTTTGCTTTGTATCGATGGAACGAGAGTTGAATACGTCGACCTTGTTAAATGCCGTTCTTGCGGATGGCAAAACCCTCGTCGTACCGCGTGTTCTCTCGATGGGGAAGATGGCGCTTCATCCCATCACCTCGTTGGATACATTGAAGAAAAGCCGCTTCGGTATTCCGGAACCGGCGGAAGATACCCCCACGGTATCGCCGGAAAACGTGGATTTTACTGTTGTCCCTTGTCTCAGTGCAACACTTGCGGGCGCACGTCTGGGACGCGGCGGCGGCTTTTATGATCGCTTTTTAGCGGACTACACCGGCGATACAGCACTGGTCTGCTTTCATCAATTGCTTTCTGAGAGCGTGCCCATGGATCCCTGGGATGTACCGCTTCCCATTGTCGTGACGGAAAAGGGGATTTGGCGCGTAAAATAGTGATCGGGCGTTTGTTTACGTGGTTTCGTCGTGCCTTGCACGGTAGGAAAAGAGACATCCGCAATAGTCCTGGCGATACATGCCATATTGCGCGCTCAGCTCCGTAGAACGCTTGAAGCCGTTTTTCTTTTTGAAGTCGGAAAAGAGATACGATACCCCATATTGTTCGGCTAATGTGCCGCCGATTTCGTTCAGTAATTCTGCATTTTTATGCGGCGAGAGCGAAAGCGTCGTGGTAAAATAATCGAAACCTTGTTCTTTGGCGACCTTTGCCGTTTCTTCCAAACGCAACGTGAAGCAGACACGGCAGCGGTCGCTTTTTTCCGGCAAATCTTCCATTCCTTTAACAGCAGCGAAATAGTCCTCCGGATGATAGGCAGCCGGCAGGAAATGAAGGGGATGGGGAGATGGCATATTCGAAAGCAACCGTTTTTGTTCCTGTTCGCGAAACGCATACTCCTCCGGCGGATAGATATTCGGATTAAAATAATACACCGTGATTTCAAAATAGCGGGACAGGTACTCGAGCACATAACTGCTGCACGGTCCGCAACAGCTGTGCAAAAGGAGGCGTGGAACTTCGTGGTTGCGTTCCAGAGCTTCCAGTGTTTTCTCCAGCTTTTTTTGATAATTCACCTTTTCCATTCATTTTTCCTTATTTGAGCACACGGTTGGATGCCGGCATTGTACGCAGGAAATTTTCGGATACAAATATCGCGTACCGCACATGCATCGCTTTTCTGTTATACGATCGGCGTTATTCTGCCGTTATTCTACGGCAAGTACCGTTATTCTATCGCAAAAAACGGGTTTGCCCAATGGAAAAGAACCATTCGGTTAAAAATGCGGACAAATAGAATAAAAATCGGGGAAAGCGAATGAAAATCCATTGACGCCCCCATGAATAACCGATACACTGTAAAAAGTGAAAATCGTCCTTGTCGTGAGGCGCTTTCCTGCGCACGGAGAGGATGTCCATTATAAGCAGGTTGGTTGCCGGACGAAGCGAAACGTCGTTTGCCGGCAGTAAAGGAGGAAACATGAAGGTCGCAAAATTCGGCGGGTCGTCGTTGGCGGACATTACGCAATTTAGAAAAGTGATGGCGATTGTCCAAGAGGATGCAGAGCGCAGTGTCATTGTGGTTTCGGCTCCGGGAAAACGAACACCGAGCGGTCATAAAGTGACCGACATGCTCTATCTCACGCATCAACTGGCGACCATTGATATGGGCGGAAATGAGGTGTTTTCCTCCATAGCTGAACGCTATTTAACGATTCGCGATGCGCTGGAACTGGCCTATCCACTGGAAAGAGACCTGGAAGAAGTAAAGCGACATATCTTTGCGGGCGCTTCGGCGGATTATGCCGCCAGCCGCGGCGAATATCTTTCCGCAAAGCTGTTGGCCGCTGCGCTGAATTTTCGTTTTGTGGATGCCTCGGAAATCATTCGCTTCGAGGATTCCGGAAATTTGGATTTGCATACAAGCCTGGTGTTGAGCGCGGAGGCATTAAAAGATGGCCATTTTGTTGTTCCGGGATTCTACGGAGCGAAAGAAAACGGCGAGATTGTGACCTTTTCGCGTGGCGGCTCCGACATTACCGGATCGATTCTGTCGGCTGCCTTGCATGCGCCCGTTTATGAAAACTGGACGGATGTTTCCGGCTTTTTAGCTGCGGATCCGCGCATCGTAAACGACCCTAAGCCCATCGAGGTCATCACGTATGAAGAATTGCATGAGTTAAGTTACATGGGGGCACAGGTTTTGCATGAAGATGCCGTTTATCCGGCACATCATGCCGGAGTTCCCATTCACATTCGAAACACCAATGCCCCGAACGATCCGGGCACGCGCATCGTGCCGAAAAAAGAGGATTCGCCGCGAATTGTTACCGGTATTTCCGGGAAAAACGGCTTTATGCTCGTGCATGTGGAAAAACGCCATGCGGCCGGCGATTCGGGCTTTTTGCGTCGACTGGTTTCGGTTTTTGAAGCCAACGGCTGTGCGGTAGAACATATGCCGTCGTCGATTGATACGGTGTCCGTCATCGTTCGGGAAGATCCCTTCCGCAGCAAACAGAAAAAGATACTGGAAGAGATCTCGATTTTCTGCGAACCCGATGCCATCGCTGTGGAGGATGATATCACCTTGTTGGCGGTGGTAGGCGAAGGTATGGCGAAGCGCGCGGGTGTTGCGGCTCGGCTCTTTACCGCTCTCGGCAAGGCCGGTATTTCCGTACGTATGATTTTGCAGGGAGCAAGCGAACTCAACATCATCATCGGTGTGGCTAAAGCTGATTTTGCGAAGGCGATTACGGCCTTGTATCGCGAATTTTTCAAGGAGGAACTATGAAACGCTATAACGTAGCGGTGGTCGGTGCGACGGGCTTAGTGGGACGGACGATGCTCAAGGTGTTGGAAGAGCGCCATTTTCCTGTGCAGGAGCTATTTCCCCTGGCAACCAAAAAATCCGCCGGCAAGAAGTTGCCTTTTCAGGGAAAGGAATGGGTGGTGGAAGAGCTGACCGAATCGTCGTTTTCCCGGCCGATCGACTTCGCTTTGTTTTCCGCAGGCGCGTCGACGAGCGAAACCTTTGCGCCCATCGCGGCAAACGCAGGCGTTCTTGTCATCGACAACAGCTCACGGTGGCGACAGGTCGAAGGCGTTCCGCTGGTCGTTCCGGAAGTCAATCCCGAGGTGCTGGACGGCTACCACGGGATTATTGCCAACCCTAACTGTTCGACCATTCAATGTATGGCCATTTTGCGCGTTTTGCGTGACGCCTATGGACTTAAGCGCGTCGTCTACTCCACGTATCAGGCGGCTGCCGGTGCGGGGGTAAAGGGCTTGCAGGATTTGGAAAAGGGAACGACGACCACGTTTGACGTGCCCCTGCCCAAAAATGTGATTCCCCGCATCGATGTCTTCCTTCCGGACGGTTATACCAAAGAGGAATGGAAGATGATCCATGAAACACGAAAAATTTTAGCCCTTCCCGACCTTCCCGTGACCGCGACGTGTGTGCGTGTGCCGGTGGATTACGGCCACAGTGTGGCCATGGACGTGGAGCTGGAAAAGGACTTTTCGGTGGAGGAGATTCGTCGGGCGATCGCATCGGTTGAAGGTATGGTCGTCAAGGACGATCCTGCCAATCTCGTGTATCCGACACCGCTGGATTGCAAGCATCGCGACGACATCTTTGTCGGGCGTATTCGTCGGGACATTTCTCGACCCAATACGGTTCATCTCTGGTGTGTGGCAGATAATATTCGAAAAGGTGCGGCGACCAATACGGTGCAGATTGCGGAAGCATGGCTTTCTCGAAACGTCAAGGAGGCCTAAGATGCGTATCGGCTTGATCGGCTACGGCACGGTCGGACAGGGAGTATATGCACTCTATACGGAACGCCAAAGCGCACTTGAACGTTTCGCGGGTGAACCGATCACGTTTGGTGGCATTGCCGTGCGTTCGATTCGTCCGCGTACGATTCCCGCACCGGAAGAACTTTTTACCACGGATGCCATGCGCCTGATACAGGATGAGTCCATTGATACCATCGTCGAGGTCTCCAGTGACCCGCGACAGTCGATTCAATACATTTCGTCGGCACTATCTGCAGGAAAACGCGTGGTGACGGCCAATAAAGCGGCGCTCGCGGATTCGCTTGCCGATCTTCTTTCCACGGCGGAAAAAGGTGGCGGACGCTTGCGCTTTGAAGCGGCGGTTGCCGGCGGTATTCCGCTGTTGGATCCGCTCACCTTGCAGGTGGCGGTGAATGATGTGGTCGCATTTCGCGGCATTATTAACGGCAGTTCCAACTATGTCCTGACGGCCATGCAGAACGGAAAAACGCGCGAGGAGGCGATACGAGAAGCGCAGACTCTGGGCGTTCTGGAAGAAGATCCCCGGGATGATTTGGAAGGCATTGATGCACAACGAAAACTCGCTATTGTCGCGAGCATGTTGTTGCATCGGAGCGTTACCACCAAAAACGTGTCCTGTATCGGCATGCTTTCGCTTGATGCGGAAGATTTTGCCCTGGCCAAAAAGGCGGGACGAGTGATTAAGCTGATGGCGGTATGCGAACGAGGAAAAGAGGAAGTGGCGACCAGCTCTTCAGAACGCTCTTCGGTGCCTACACCGGCGTTGACTGCGCTTCGCGTCATGCCGGAAGCCATTTCTGTTGAGGATCCCTTTGCACAGGTTGACGGCATCTACAATATGGCGGAATGGAACGGAAACCACAGCGGTACGCTGCGTTTTTCGGGATTGGGTGGCGGACAGGAAGCGACCGCCAATGCGGTATGGACGGATCTCTTGCGCATTACGCGTGAGACGCCTGCTCTTTCTTTGGCAGGAGAAGGGGTAGCCGATCGGGAAGAATCCGCTCGATACCTGGTGCGTGCGGGATCTTCATCGGACACGGGCCTTTTACCGGAAGAAATCGATGCTATCGAGGATGCTCTTGCTCTTCCTCAGGGAGCGCAGTGGGCGCGCTTAACGGAACAACGTGCCGTGACGCTCGCAGAATCCGGAAGGACGGTGTTGCGATGGGCATGAACTATCACTCCACACGAGACGAGTCGCTTATCGTAAGCGATGCGCAGGCGATTTTGCAGGGGCTTGCACCGGATGGCGGTTTATTTGTACCGGAAACGATCCCGACATGCGATTTTTCATCATGGATGGAGCTTTCGTTTGCGGACGTAGCGGAACGCATTTTTGCGCTGTATTTTCCTTCGCTGGGAAAAGAACGGATTGCACAGATTGTAAAAAAAGCCTATAAGGATCGATTTCGCGACCCGGATGTCTGTCCTGTTCGGCTCATGTCGGATCGTCGTGCGCTATTGGAACTTTGGCACGGACCGACGCTGGCATTTAAGGATGTGGCGCTTTCCGCTCTTCCGCATCTGATGCGCGCTGCAAAGGAAGTGGTCGGTGACCATGAGCGCGTGCTCATTTTAACGGCTACGTCGGGCGATACTGGCAAGGCTGCCATGGAAGGCTTCAGTGGTGTCCCGGGTTTCGGTGTACTGGTCTTTTATCCGGCGGACGGCGTTAGTGACGCGCAGGAAAGGCAGATGTGTACGACGGAGGACGACAACGTATTCGCCTATGCCGTGGAAGGCGACTTTGACGATTGCCAGCGTGCGGTGAAGAGGATGTTTCAGGATGACGCCCTTACTAAAACGCTGAAAAGCCATGGTATTCGTCTTTCTTCCGCCAATTCGATCAATATCGGTCGGCTTGTCCCGCAGATGGTCTATTACATTACGGCTTATCATGCGCTGGTCAAAAAGGGGGAGCTGGCCTACGGGGATGAACTCGATGTTTCCGTGCCGACGGGAAACTTCGGTGATCTGTTGGCCGGCTATTATGTGAAACGCATGGGGCTGCCTTTGGGCACCCTCGTCGTTGCGTCCAACAGTAATCACGTGCTGAGCGATTTCGGACGAACAGGTGTCTATGACAGCAATCGGCCGCTCGTTTTAACCACGAGTCCGTCTATGGACATTTTGATTTCAAGCAATCTGGAACGCTTTTTGTATCATGAATTGAGCAGCACGGAGACCGTGAAGGCTTTGATGGATGTACTGCAAAAAGAACGGCGATTTGTGCTCCCATTGAAGAAGGAAGGTCAGGAAAAGCGAACGGACGATTCGTCTTTTGAAGCGATGGAGGGGCTCTACTGGGCATTTGCGGAAGAAAATGCGGTACGGCATACCATTGCCGAGACGGCCAAACGGGACCACATTGTGATCGATCCGCATACGGCCTGTGGTGTTGCCGTTTATGAAATGTATCGGAGCGAAACCGAGGGAAAAGGCACCTTACCCTACGGGCTCATTCTTTCCACAGCAAGCCCCTATAAATTTACAAACACTGTGCTTTCCGCGCTCGATCGGGATGTTCCGAAAACATTGGAAGAACAGTGGACGGCACTTTCCCACATTTCTGATACCTCTGTTCCTGCGCCGTTTTTGCGCCTTGCGGAAAGAAAAGCGAGACAACCGAAACGGATAAGTCTGCAGGAAGTGACGGATGCTGTGTTGTCCTTTGCGAAAGGAGTCTAATATGTCGTTAACGGTGCGGGTACCGGCAACGAGCGCCAATCTCGGACCGGGTTTTGATTGCCTCGGCATCGCGTGGAATATCTATGCACGCTTTACTTTTCATTTGCGCGGGGAGGGAAATCTCGATTCTCTTCCGCGTTATCACTCCGGCCAAGAGGCGGGCTATGCTTCGGGCACCAATCTCGTGCTGGATGCGTACTGGGCCTATGGCAAAGCCTTAAAGATAGCTTTGCCGGATGTGGGCGTGTATATTTCATCGGACATTCCCTCAACGCGGGGGTTGGGTTCGTCTGCGGCCTGTATCGTTGCCGGGGCGGAAGCGGCAAGATTCATTGCGCGCGCGATTACCCCAAAAGAGCAGGCCGGCGGGTTCAGTGATTCGTCAATTTTGCAGGTGTCGACAGCGGTGGAAGGACATCCCGACAACGTTGCCCCGGCGCTTTACGGCGGACTGCAAATCTCCAAATCGGAAGGCCGAACGGTTCGCGCTTGTTCCTGCCCCGTTTCGGATCGCCTTGCGTTTTATGTACTCATTCCTAATTTTTCATCCAGCACAAAAAAAGCACGCACGCTGTTGCCGGAAGAGGTCTCTCGCGCAGATGCGGTCGCGAATCTGGCGTCGCTCGGTTTTTTGCTTTCGGGCTTGCGTACGGGAGATGCTCGCGTTTTACGTGCCGGGCTTACGGATCGCCTGCATGAACCGTATCGACGCGTGCAGATTCCGGGTTTTTCCGAACTGGAAAGGATTGCTCGACATGCCGGAGCGATCGGTGTGGTGATCAGCGGAGCCGGATCGACCCTTCTCTGTTTTGCCGAGGAAAAACAGACGGAGGCTTTGGATGCGGCTTTTGCGCACAGTCTACCGCAGGGTTGGGAAGCGCATCGCGTAACGATGGACAAGATGGGGGCATATATCGAAGACGGGAACATCCTTTGATGCTCCCGTCTCTTGCGTTACAATAGAAAAAAGACTATTGCGTCAGACCGGCATAGCCCTGCTGGCGCAATACTTCGTAGAGTACGATGGCGGCTGAGTTGGAGAGATTTAGCGAGCGTTGACCGGGAAGCATGGGAATGCGCAGAAGGCGTTCCGGATGAGCGTCCATCATGGCATGGGGAAGGCCGGACGATTCGCTGCCGAAGACCATCATGACTTCATCCATAGCGGCAAGATCGCCAAGAGAACGGGGTGTGCGCGTTTCTACATAGAGAACCTGTGTACCGGTTCGCTCTTTTTCGTCCGCAAAAGCGGCAAATTCCTGCCAGCTGTTCCAAATGGTCAAGTCCACGTGGTCCCAATAGTCCATGCCGGATCGCTCGATTTGGTGACTGGTCAGACGAAAGCCGAAAGGCCGTACCAGGTGAAGCGCACTGCCCGTGACAACACAGGTACGTGCAATATTTCCCGTATTATACGGAATTTCCGGCTCGATGAGCACAAGATGATTTTTTGCCATAACATCCTCCCTGCTCGTCATGGTAACGCATTTTGTTCCGGCTATCCAGCGCCGGAAAGGAAAGATAAGGAAAATACGATGTCAACCCTACGTATCATGCACGCCGCCGACCTCCATCTCGGGGCGAAAATAACCGGGCTCGGCGCCCAAAGTACCGCGCGCAGTGCGGAGATTATGCACACGTTTTTTCGGATGCTTGCGCTGTGTCAACAGGAAAAAACGCAACTTCTGTTACTTGCCGGAGATTTTTTGGAGCTCTCTGCTATAACTTCCGAACAGGTTCAGGCGGTTATGGACGGTATCGCTTCGATGCCCGATCTTCAGGTGGTGCTTGCGCCGGGAAATCACGATTATCTGTCTCCGGACAGTCCGTATGCGCTCACGTGGCCGTCCAATATGCATATTTTTACGGGAGAAATGACACGGTTGGATTTTCCTCAGTGGAACACGGCCGTTTATGGTGCCGCTTTTACTGGAACCTATCAACCTACTTCCCTTGTTCGCGCCGATTGGGAAAAGGAACGGTTGGAAACGGCCGATCGTCTTCGTCTACTTGTGATTCATGGCGACTGGAATGTACCGAAGAGCCTTTATCACCCTCTTCTCGCCGAAGATTTTCCAGCGGATTTTTTTACCTATGTTGCGATGGGGCATGTGCACAAGCGCAGTCCGCTGATGACGCTCGGAAAAACGACACTCGCTTATAGCGGGTGTCCGGATGCGTCCGGGTTCGATGAGACTGGACTTAAAGGCGTTTATCTCGGTGAAGTTTCGCCTTTTTCGTGTGATTTGTCCTTTTATCCGCTTTCCTCGCGACTTTTTCGGCATGCTGAGGTGGATTGTACCGGCATCGTGACAACCTCCGAGGCGGAAAAACACATTTTGGAGACGCTTACCAAAACGGCGCAAGGGTTTGCTCCGTCCGATACCGCGTTGCGACTCACCCTGACGGGCGCATTGGCGGATCGGGATACCGTGGATGTGGGACTTTTGGAAGAAATGTTGCGTGAACAATTGTATGTGCTCTCTCTCCGCGATGAACGACAGGTGGCGGTAAACTGGGACGTGTTACGAAAAGAGGAAAGTCTGAAGGGCTATTATGTGGAAGCACTTTATGCGCGCCGCAAAGAGGCTTCGGAGGAGGAAAAGCGCATAATTGATCGGGCACTTCGTCTGGGACTGGATGCTTTTGACAGAAAGGAGCTTTGCGTTGCGCATTTTACAGATTGATCTTACGCGTTTCGGGCGCTTTGACCATTTCTCCTGTGCGCTTCCGGAAGGCTTTACCGTAGTGTACGGAGAAAATGAGGCGGGGAAATCCACCATCATGGATTTTCTGCAGCTTGTCTTTTATGGCACATCCAAACAGGGAAGCGATCCGCGTGAACATATCCGCAAGCGCTATGTCGGTGAACAGGACAGATCACCTGTCGGGGTGCTCCATTTTGAACAGGACGGGAAGCGCTATCGGCTTACGCGGCGCTTCGGTGCAACCAACGGAAAAGATGACATTCAATTGGCGGAAGAGGATACCGGAAAGAGTATTGCCTTGCCACGGAAACAGACCGTGGGGGAGCTGTTTTTCGGCCTGGATGCTGATGCCTTTAAGCGCAGCGTGTACATCGGTTCCACCGGTACGGTGTTACCGCCCGTTACAGGAAACAACGGTGATCAGCTGATGAATCGGCTGCTGAATCTGCAAACAACAGGAGAGGAGACGACCTCCGCTACAGCTGTCGCAAAGAGCCTGCAGGATGCCCAACATCTTTTTGTGAAGAGCCGGGGAAAGGGCGGCCTTCTTTTTGCGCAGGAAGAACGCATTCGCAACTTGCAAAATGAGCGAAACAACGCACTTTTGCAGGAAGAAGAAATGCGCCGGGAACGTCAGGCGTTGGAAGAGGAAAAGCAAACCCTTGAGACCTGTGATCGCCATCTGGAAGAACAGCGCGAGACCATTGCGCGGTTACAACAGGAATTCGAAGCGGACGATCTGCGTCGCGCCTATCAGGAACGCAAAAAACAACAGTCAATGCAGGAAGCGCTTCTTCGCGCGGAAGAAGCCTTACAACTGCAGGACGGAACCATGACTGAAGAGCGATGGGAAGAGGCGAATGCCGCCTTTTCCGCCTGGCAGGCAGCGGCATCGCTGCAAGAAAAAGACGGCGAAGAGGACGAAGCGGAAACGGAAAACCGAGAAGCCTTGACCTTACGCCGTGATGCGCTCACGCGCAAAGAACACACGTTGCAGGCAAAAAAAGCGGATGGACAGCAGAAAAAAGAACAATTCGAGCGCGAGCGGATCACCTTGGAACAGCAGCGCCTGCTGGCCGAAGAACGACTTATACAAATCCGAGCCGAACGTGCTCGGCTGGAACATGAGGAGGCGGAGGAAAAAGCGAATTTCTCGACAGAAGCTTCCTATGGTGACGGGGTAATGCGTTTTCTGCCGCTTTTTATCACGGTGCTTTTTGCTGTGCTCGGCTATACGGCCTCTTCCTTATTTTACGTTGCAGCAGCAATGGTGGGTGTTTTCGGCATCACTTGGCTTTTTCTGACTTCCCGGAAAAGAAGGGAAAAGCAGAAAAAGGAAGCGCTGTTTGCAGAAAAATCGTCACATCGAAAACAGGCAATGGCGGACTTGATGGAAAAAGAAGCGGCGTTGTCACCGGATCGTTTTCGCGAGCAGGAAAATGTTCAACAACGGCAAAACGAAGAACTGGCGAGCGAAAGAGCCAAATGGATGCGTGAGGAAGAGGAACTTATCCGCGAGAAAAAGGCGCTGGAGGAAGACGAATCCCGCTTTCGTGCGCTTGAGGCCAAGCGCGAAGAACGCAAAAAGCAGCGTGATGAGCTTAAGGCGCGTTGTGTAAAGGAACAACAGAGGCTGAGGACGCTTTTGGAAAGTAGTGCAGACGATCCGGATGCGGCAGCTTCTCAGCTTTCACTCTGGCAAGAACGCCTGAATGACCATAAGCAATTGTCGTGGACGCTATCGCGTGAAGAAAAGCGATTTACCGAAACCTTTCCGCAGTGGGTGGATTGGTCGATGGCCGATCTGGAGGCGGCGGTTGCCGAAAAGGGTCTCTCTACGGAAGCGGATCCCCTTCTGGCCGATCGCTTAAAAGAAGCACAGCGCTCGTATGCCGATCAGCAAAAGAAACGAGAAGCGATGGCCATCGCTTTGGCTGCAAAGCAGGCGAAAGCCAAGGAAAAATACAAGTCGGTACCGCTGGCGGATAGCCTTCTTCAAACGCTTCATCAGGAAGAAGAAAAAGAAAAGCAGATGAAAGAGGAATATCAGGCGGTGCAGTTGGCGCAAGAGGCGTTGCAGGAAGCAACGGAAAAAGCACGTCATCAGTTCAGTCCTTTATTGAATAGCCGCGCATCGGCAATTTTTCAGGAAGTGAGCGGAAGAGAGGGGACGTTGCGCGTCGATACGGACATGGATGTGCGCATGGAAGAAACGGATTTTTCCGGCTTTTCGGATTGGCGCGTACTGTCCACCGGAACGATTGATCAGGTGTATTTCTCTCTGCGTATTGCATTGGCGGAGGTGGCGGCAGAAAAACAAGATCTTCCTCTTTTCTTTGATGACGCCTTTGCCTATTATGATGATTGTCGTGCCGAACGAGCGATGGATTTTCTTGCTCGATACGCCAAAGAAAAACAGAAACAGATCTTGCTTTTTACTGCGCATCATCGCTTTGTTCACTGGGCAAAAGAGAAGGATATTTCCTGTCTGCTTTTGCATGAGGGAAGAGCGGAGATGATCGAAAAGAAAAACACGAACGAAGGAGGACGGAAATGACCGAAATCCACAATAAAAAATCCTATGAAAAAAAACGCCTGGTCTGGCGTTTAACTCTTTTTGGCTTATTAGTGGGACTTGCTTCGGGTGTCGTAGCGGTTTGCTATCGCATTCTGCTCACCAAAGTCGATCAGTTGCGCACGGCTTGGATTTTCGGTGCCGACTTTTCCCGCGTTCTGCTTTTTTTGGGGCTTTTTCTGGTCTGTGCGTACCTTATGCACCGACTGCTCCTATGGGCGCCGTATAGTGGCGGCAGCGGCATTCCGCAAATTCGCGCGGAACTTCTTGGAAAAATTCATATGGAGGTTGCGCCGACGGTCACTTCAAAGTTTATTGGCGGCATTTTGGGAAATGCCGGCGGATTGACGCTTGGACGAGAGGGTCCGTCCATTCAGCTCGGCGGCATGTGGGCGAAACAGATTGCAAAGACCTTTCACGCATCGGAAATGGAAGAGCGCTATCTCATTACCGCAGGCGCGGCGGCCGGTCTTGCCGCGGCCTTTAACGCGCCGCTTTCCGGCGCGCTTTTTGCGATGGAAGAAATTCATAAAAGCCTATCGCATCTCTTTCTGCTACCGTGTCTTGCGGCTTGTCTCGTGGCGAATTATTTCAGCTTCTCGGTGCTCGGATTGCAGACGGCTTTTGCTTTTAAGATTCATGAAACGCTTCCGGTGACGGCATTGTTCTTTGTGCTTCTCATCGGCGTATTGGCCGGTCTGGTCGGTGTCTTGTTTAATCGCGGTTTGCTCTATGCCTGTAAGACCATGAAAAAAGCACCGATCCCGCGCTATCTTGTCATTTTTGCCATTATGGCTTTACTGCTTCTGGTGGGGCGCGTACAACCTCTGCTCTTGGGCGGCGGTCATGCGTTGATTGAGCAACTTTCGCAACACACCATGGATGTGCTTCCGCTGGTCATCTTTTTCGGTCTTCGGTTGGTCTTCGTTTGGCTCAGCTACGGCAGCGGTGCGCAGGGAGGCATTTTTCTTCCGGTTTTGGCGGTTGGTGCGCTCGTTGGCGCGTTGTTTTTCACCGCATTTTCAGGACGTCTTGCGCCAGCCTATTATACGAATTTTCTCTATCTCGGCATGGTCGGCGTCCTGACTGCGGTGGTTCAGGCGCCGTTGATGTCCATTATGCTCGTTATGGAAATGAGCGGTTCGATCAATATCATGTTACCGATGACAACTTGTGCCATTGTAGCGTTCCTTGTGGCGAAAATTTGCCGTACCGATCCGGTATATGAGTCCTTATTTGCGCTGAGTTTTGATCGTCCGTCCCAGGCGGCCAGCGATCGCAAGAAAGAAAATATGACGATGCAATATTACCTGGTGCCCAATGAAGCGCCCTATATCGGGCGTACATTATCCGATTGGACGCTTCCGCCTTCGATGCTCATTGCTTCCATTTCGCGAGATGGGCACACCTTTACGCCGAACGGACAAACCTCGTTAAAGGGCGGGGACGAGATTCTTGTCCTTTGTCCGGAGGACGATTTAGAGACCGTGCACGAGCTGTTTACGATTGAAACATAGCCATGAGCGCTCTTTTGCGCTCCTTTACATCTTATTGAATTTATCATAAACAGGAAAAAGTCGATGTGATATGGCTGAAACTCCAAATACCGAAAGTATCTATAGCTGCTTGAATCCATTTTGAAAACGTCTGTGGAGAGAGAATCTTTCAACATAGAATCATGGTGAAATGTCTGGAAGTATGAGAAAAAGGTTCTAAAATATATTAGTTTTTACGGAATATAAGAAAAAACTATTGATTTATCATTACTTTTCATCTATTCTAATAAAAAAGAGGGGGTGTTCCCATGATTGTCAGACCCTACTATTTGGAACAGCTGCGAACCTATCGAAATGTTCCGCTGGTAAAGATTCTTGCAGGTATTCGTCGTTGCGGAAAATCGACCATTTTGGCTATGCTAAAAGAGGACTTGATCAATAGCGGCATTCCGGAAGATCATGTCCTCCAGTTGCGCTATACCTCACAAGAGATGGATGATCGTTTGACCGCTAAAAAGATGTATAGAGATATAAAAGAGAAGATAACCGATGGCGATCGCTATTATCTTTTGCTGGATGAAGTACAGGAAGTGGAAGGTTGGGAAAAAGCGGTCAATAGCTTGTTAGAGGATTTTTCCACCGACATTTATGTAACGGGTTCCAACTCCAAACTCATGTCCGGTGAGATTTCCACCTATTTGACGGGGCGCTACGTCCCTATCCCCGTTTTTCCTCTCTCATTTGAGGAGTATATGGCGTTTACAAAAGACGATACACGTTCAACGAAAGATCTGTTGAATGAATACATTCGTATGGGAGGCTTTCCCATCGTCGCATTAGGTGGCTTCGATGAGCGATCTTCATATCAAATCGTCGAGGGGATCTATAATACGGTTATTACCAGCGACATCACCAAACGGCACAATATCACTAATTTTGATTTATTTAATCGTGTGGTGAACTATATTGTGGAGAATGTCGGCAAAACTTTTTCGGCAAACGCGATCGTAAAATTCTTGAAAAATGAGAAGCGACCTCTTTCAGTGGAAGCTGTCTATAATTATTTGGACTGGCTGGAAAAGGCTTTTGTTGTCTATCGCTGTCAACGCTATGATATGCAGGGAAAGACTGTACTTAAGACGCAGGAGAAATTCTATCTTGCAGATGTTTCTCTTAAGTACTGCAAGATGGGATTTAATCCCAAATCGGTGGCGGCTACATTGGAGAACATAGTCTACTTTGAGCTTCGTCGTAAGGGGTATCACGTGTACATTGGCAAGAATGCCACAAAGGAAATCGACTTTGTCGCCGTGCGGAGAGATGAGCGGATTTATGTTCAGGTGTGTTATATGCTTCCGGAGGAGTCTGATCGGGAGATTGCAAATCTTCTTGAGATCAAAGACCATTATCCAAAGTATGTGGTGACGATGGACGAATTAGCCGAAGGGAATATTAACGGCGTCCGGATTGTATCGTTGGCTAATTTTTTATTGCATAGCGAGTACTGATGAAAAGGGACAGGGAGACGCGTGTTCTGAACCGACCCCCAAAAGTTAGACCAAAATCTAACGATTGGGGTCACATCAGACGCGTGTTCTTCCTGTCCTTTTTTACTTTTTCTACATTTCAGAAGTTTTTATTCCTCACCTGTTTCCTGTTGTTCGGAAGCGCCTGGATTCTCCCTGTCATTTGCCGTATCGTTTGAAGTATAGTAGGGTTTGCGTGCCTGTTCATCACGACTTGCATAACGCGAATCGTAGCGCACTTGTTCTTCGACTCTCTCTTCCGGACCGGACGGCCGGGAAAAGAGATCATCCGCCCGATAGGGGGCTTCTTCATTTGCCCATAGCGGCCAATCGCCATCAATGCCGCCACGTCCGCTGTCTACCCGATCGCGATTGGCAATATACTGATAGCGGTTGCTGTAGGCCATCAGCAGGGCCGTAACAAGAGGGAGAAGCAGATAAAGCAATGCAATACTGTCTTTTCCCGAATAGCGCTTGGCGAAATAAAAACCGACATAATATCGCTCGATAAGGTTCAAACCGGGAAAAAGACTAAGAATGAACCAACCGACAGAGGTTCGCCCCAGGGCAATACGTATGCGAACCCATTCGTTATAGAAGGGAATCAAACATTTCCAGCCGGATTCACCAGCTTTCTGATACAGCTTCCACTGGGCGATAATCGAAACAATCGCCAAGGCCAGGAAAAAAAGCACAAAAATGAGATAAAATGCGCCGAAAAAGGCGAGGAATCCAG
This sequence comes from Murdochiella massiliensis, assembly GCF_900059565.1. Lineage (GTDB taxonomy): Bacteria > Bacillota > Clostridia > Tissierellales > Peptoniphilaceae > Murdochiella > Murdochiella massiliensis. The sequence continues at coordinate 317,539 of NZ_FIZW01000002.1, read as the reverse complement.
CGATGGAATCTGACGTTTCTTCAAGGAAAGCATCCGTTGGAGAGGCAGCACCGAAAGATCCGTAGAAATCATTAGGCATAAAAGCTCCTTTCTGATGAGAACCGTGGCGGAAAAAGATCTCCGCAGTGTTCTGCTTGTAAAACGGCATCATTGGCTTGCCGTTTTTCACCCTTGTATCTTGATCCCACTATACCCGAAAATCGTATTTCTGTGTCTGTTTACGGTAAAATTTTTTTGCTGGCTTAAGGGTATTCATAGTGTAAAAGAAGCGAATAGAGAAGGAGAAAAAGAGGAAGGATAACCATTCTCCCGTCTCGACTCCTTTGCCAACAACAAAAGTGAGAGAAGAATAGGAGCAACATAGAATGGAAAAAAGGAAGAAAGAGCATTTTGTCGTAGAGGGAATGACCTGTGCAGCCTGTCAACATGCGGTGGAACGGGCAGTTTCCGCCATTGATGGCGTAGCGGATGTGCGAGTGAGTCTCATGACCAATGCGATGGAAGTCGAGTTTGACGATGAACCGGTCCGTGCGCAGGCCATCGAAGAGGCAGTAGATAAAGCGGGTTATCATGCCTATCGCAAACAGAGCACATCGGTCAAGCACACCGGATCCGATGATCACAGAGAGAACGATGAAAATCCTTTTGCCCAGCAGGCAAAAGATATGCGCAAGCGATTAAAAATCTCCGTTCCCTTTCTATTGTTGCTGCTTACCATTGCCATGGGGCCGATGTTCGGCTTGCCTCTTCCGGCATTTTTTCTCGGCCTGAACGGAAGCATGAATTTTGCTTTGGCGCAGTTTCTGCTCGTGTTACCCATTGTGTTTGTCAATCGCATCTATTTTATCAGCGGTTTTAAGAGTCTTCGTCGGGGACAGCCGAATATGGATTCGTTAATTGCTGTTGGTGCGGCAGCAGCCGTTTTTTATGGCATATTTGCGCTCTTTCAGATCAGCTACGGGCTGGGATTCGATGATGCCGAACGCGCAATGCACTATCGTCATGACCTCTATTTTGAAGGGGCGGGTACCATTTTGACACTGATTACGCTGGGCAAGTACGGGGAAGTTCGAAGCAAACAAAAAACCACGCATTCGCTTCGCTCGCTGATGGCTTTGCAGCCGAAGACAGCGCGCGTATGGCGTGATGGAGAAGAGGTCATCGTTCCCATAGAAGACGTGGTAAAGGGAGACATTCTTTGTGTACGGCCGGGAGAGCGTATTGCCTTGGATGGCGTAGTGGTTGAAGGGCAAAGCAGCGTCGATGAATCGGCGATTACGGGAGAGAGCATTCCGGTGGAAAAACAGGTGGGGGATCGGGTGACCGGCGCCACCATGAATACCGTCGGTGCTTTTCGCTTTCGTGCGACGGCGGTGGGCGAAGAAACCACACTCGCAAAGATTATCACCCTCGTGGAAGAGGCGCAGGCGACAAAGGCGCCGATGCAGGCGCTGGCAGATAAAATTTCTGCGATTTTTGTTCCGACGGTAATCGGTATTTCGCTTTTGACTTTTTTCGTCTGGCTGGTGGTCGGGCAGCCGTTTACCTTTGCACTACGCCTTGCTATTTCGGTATTGGTTATTTCCTGTCCCTGTGCGCTCGGCCTGGCCACGCCGGTGGTCGTAATGGTCGCCACGGGAAAAGCGGCGGAAAACGGGTTGCTGATCAAATCGGCTGAAGCATTGGAACGTCTACATGAAGTGGAGCTGCTCGCTCTGGACAAGACGGGAACAATCACCGAAGGACGCCCCCGGGTGACAGACCTGTTCCTTCGTGAGGATCTGGACAGCAAGACACTTCTTACGCTTGCGGGTTCGCTTGAGGCGCAATCGGAACAGCCCCTTGCGCTTGCCGTGGTGGAGGCGGCAAAATCGTATTCGGTTTCTTTTCAGCCGGTAGAGGCGTTTTCGGCTTATCCCGGAATGGGAGTTCGTGCCTCGTTAATCCAAGACGGAACGACGCTCTCGCTTGTCGCCGGCAATGCACGTATGATGCAGGAGGTAGGTATTTCGATTGAAGATTTTCTTTCTTTCGCGGAGGCGTTGGCCGAAGAGGGAAAGACGCCCATCTATTTTGCAGTGGACGACAAACTGGCGGCTATTTTCGGTATAGCGGACGTCATCAAACCGACCAGTCGAGTGGCCATACAGGAAATTTCGGCGCGTGGCATCACGCCGATGATGTTGACGGGGGATAATCCGCGCACGGCTGCTGCGATTGCGAAGGATCTCGGCATGGACAACTTTGTTGCCGGCCTTCTGCCACAGGACAAAGAAAAGGTTCTGCGTACCTGGCAGGAAACCCATGACGGCTTTCTGGGCATGGTGGGCGACGGCATCAATGATGCGCCTGCGCTGGTGCGAGCGGATGTCGGCATCGCCATCGGCGCCGGAACGGATGTGGCTGTGGATTCGGCGGATATGGTTCTGATTCGTTCTGATCTGCGCGATGTCGCGACGGCCATTGATCTTTCGGCCCGTACGACAACCAAAATTCGTCAGAATCTGTTCTGGGCGTTTTTCTATAACGTTCTGTGTATACCGCTCGCTGCCGGAGCGCTCTATCCTTCCTTCGGTTTGACGCTTAATCCCATGATTGCAGCCGCGGCGATGAGCCTTTCGTCCGTGTTTGTTATGGCCAACGCTCTTACGCTACAGCGCTTTCGCGTGAAACAGGACGCGGTTGTTTCTTCGTCAAAAAGTGAGGAATCAACCATCAACATTCGTTCCTTCAACAGGACGATTGGGTACAATAAAAACAGTACAGCGCAAACCGTTGATCGAAAGAGGAATGTCGTACGGCCTGAAAAAGAGACGGAAGACATGATGAATGGAAGAAGTGCCGATGCGCGTTTTGTCGGAAAGGAGAAGATCGTGAAAAAACAATTAACCATCAAGGGGATGTCGTGCGCCCATTGTCAAAAGCACGTGCAGGATGCGTTGAACGCATTGGAAGGCGTTCATGCCGAGGTGGATTTAGAAAAGGCGATTGCCGAAGTGACGTTGACAAAAGAAATTCGGGACGAGGAGTTAATTCAGGCCGTCGAGGATGCCGGCTATACGGTAAGTGGCATCGAGGAGCAAGTATGCTGAAGCTCTTCGCGTTTGATCTCGATAATACGCTATTGGTTGACGGAAGTATCAACGGAAGAAATCGGGAGAGCCTGCGCGCTTTGCAAAATGCGGGAAAGACCGTCGCGCTGGTGACGGGACGTGTTTTGCGCTCGCCGCAATTTCTGGCTGCACAGGCAGGCCTTCGCGCGTATTGCATCGGTTCAAACGGTGCGGTAGTCGCGACTCCGGACGGAAAAGTGCTTTACAAAGAGGCGATTGATACTCCGGTCGCTGTTCAGCTCATTCAGATTGGGATTCGACACCGGATTTATTTTCATTTCTATTCGCAGGAGACATTGTTTTCGCCCTATTGTTGGCCGGAACGGTTTGATCATCTGATTGCTTCGAAGACCGATTATGGTATGCGTATGCAATGCAACATCCATATTCAGGAGCGTGCCGATCTGGAAATGGGCTCTCAGGAAATGCTGAAGATACAGTATTTTCCGGGGGAGGATGTGGATCTGCAAAATGCTTTACTTCGCGAATTGCGGGGATTGTCGTCCGTTTCCATCACCATGTCCGGAAAGGGACTTGTGGAGGTGATGTCCGAGGGCGTGGACAAATGGAACGGCATACAGGTGATTGCGCAAGAGCTCGACCTTTCCTCCGAAGAGATTTGTGCCATGGGGGATTATGCTAACGACAGCCGCATGATTGCTGAGGCCGGGATGGGAATTGCCATGGGAAATGCGCTTCCTGAAGTTAAGGAAATTGCGGATCGTGTGACGTCTTCGTATTCCGAATACGGTGTTGCACAGGCATTGGAGCAACTGAAGGAAGAGGGACTCTGGTCATGAGCGAAGGACTGAATAAAGATAGAAAAAGCGTAGATATCCTCGTCATTGGCGGTGGTCCGGCAGGACTTTCTGCTGCACTCTATGCGGCACGAAGCGGAAAAAAAGTCGTCGTGCTGGAAAAGGAGACCATCGGCGGACAAATGATGGTTACGGCGGTCATTGAGAATATGCCCGGCGGGGACAGCGACCCGAGTGTGCTTGCCGATCGCATGAAAGAGCAGGCCGAACATTTCGGTGCGCAGTTTTTGCGCGGTGAGGTGACAAGTGTTGCCTTAGATTCGACACCGAAGCGCGTAGAAACCGAAGAGAACGTCTGGGAGGCGGGAGCAGTCATTCTTGCTACGGGCGCGAATCCGCGTACTCTCGGCTTGCCGGGAGAAGACGCGTATGTCGGGCGGGGTTTGGGCTATTGCGCTACTTGTGACGGCCCGTTTTTTGCCGGCCTTCCCATCTATGTGGTCGGTGGCGGTGATGCCGCATTTGATGAAGGCCTCTATCTTTCCACGCTCAGCGATAACGTGACGATCCTTTATCGCGGGCATATGCCGCGTGCAACCAAATTGCTTCAGGAACGGGCGCAGGCGTCCGGTAAAATTCACGTCGTCTTGAACACGGAAGTGGTTCGACTCGGCGGTGATCCGATGCTGAGCTCGTTTGTCATGCGCAATAATGTCACGGGAAAAGAAGAGACGGTTGAAGGAGATTTTGGCCTGTTTATTTACATCGGTATGATCCCTAACACCTCGCTTTATCAGGGGCAGGTTACCCTGGATGACGCAGGTTACATTGTGGCCGGAGAGGACACAAAAACCAATGTGGAAGGCGTATTTGCCGCGGGGGATGTACGTACAAAAACTGTGCGTCAAATTGTCGGCGCTCTTTCGGACGGTGCGACGGCAGCGATTGAGGCGGGACGTTATTTGGATCAGAAGCAGTAGAAAGAGAACGGAGCAAGCATGGCTTCGACAAGAAAACGAAAAAAGAAAAGGCCGCTGAGTGATTTGATGGGGAAGTGGCATCGTGTGATTGTGCTCGTTCTCGGTGCACTCCTGCTGTTCAGCGTACTTTTCTCCATTTATCGGAGTAATATGACATTCAAAACGACAGAATACACGGTGGAAAGTCCTTTCCTGCCGAATGCATTTAACAATTACCGCATTGCCCAGATATCGGACTTGCACGACAATGTTTTCGGACAAGACGGAAGTAAACTGCTGGAAGCGATTGACGAAGCTGAACCCAATATCGTCGTGCTCACGGGGGATATTGTTTCTCGACGCACGCAAAATACGGATGCGGTAATCGATGAACTTAAACCGATTGCGGAAAAGTATCCGACCTATTATATTCGCGGAAACCACGAACTCTATCGTGATCAAAGTATGGAAAATGCAGAGGCGTTCTATAAAGACCTCGATGCGATTGGCGTCATTCGGCTCGAAAATCGCACAGTTACACTGATGCATCGTGAAGCGACCATTCGCCTTGTCGGGCTGATGGAGCCGCTGGGCTGCTATGAGTACTCTTCACCCCCGAAGATGGACGAATTGTTGGGAGAAAAAGGTGACGGCTACACTGTTCTGTTGGCACATAATCCGTTGCCTTTCCAAACCTATGTGGATTGGGGCGCGGATCTGATCCTGTCCGGCCATGTCCATGGCGGCGTCATTCGTCTGCCGTTCATCGGCGGTCTGCTGTCGCCTGAGCGCAGCTTTTTTCCGGCGTACAGTAAAGGCGTCTATCAAAGCGGCAAACAGAGCATGGTGGTGTCCACCGGTATGGGTGGCCCCCGGTTTCCCTTTCGCCTGTTTAACGACCAGGAACTGGTCGTCGTAACGTTGACATCGCAGTCCATTCACTGATCAAGGAGGAACCATGAATATCGTCGATATCATTCTTAAGAAGCGTGACGGACAGGCTCTCACAGATGAGGAAATTCAGTATTTTGTCGATGGCGTAAAAACGAAGACGATTCCGGATTATCAGATTTCCGCTCTGCTCATGGCCATTTTCTTTTCCGGGATGGATGGGCGAGAGGTGGCCAGCCTGACGCGGGAAATGGCCTGTTCTGGGGATCGTCTTTCTTTCCCGGAGCTTCGTCATCCCATTGTGGATAAACATTCTTCCGGTGGTGTCGGCGATAAAACATCGTTGGTGATTGCACCCGTTGTAGCGGCCTGCGGCTTGCCCATTGCCAAATTGTCCGGACGGGGATTGGGCTTTACCGGCGGAACCATTGATAAATTGGAAAGCATTCCCGGTTTTCGTACAGAAATCAGCGAAGAGGAGTTTACGCAATTTGTTGCTCGCGACGGAATTGCGATTATCGGCCAAAGTGCCGACATTGCGCCGGTGGATAAGGTTCTCTATGCCTTGCGCGATGTGACGGGTACGGTGGATTCTCTTCCACTCATTGCGGCATCCATCATGTCGAAAAAATTAGCCGACGGTTCGGATGCGATTGTTCTGGATGTGAAGTACGGATCCGGAGCTTTTATGAAGACGCCTGAAGAGGCGATCCGCCTGGCAAAAGCCATGGTCGGCATTGGTGAAGATAACGGCAAGAAAACCATTGCTTTAGTTACGGATATGACACAGCCCTTAGGCTGCGCGGTGGGTAATGCCATGGAAGTCAAAGAAGCGCTGGATACGCTTAGAGGAGAAGGACCTGCGGATTTCCGTGCGGAATGCTATGCGCTGGCGGAAGCGATGCTGATTGCCGGAGAATGCGCAAAGAGCCAAGAAGAAGCGGAAAGCCTTGTTCACGAAGCGATCACCTCCGGAAAGGCGCTTTCCAAATTTAAAGCCATGGTTAAGAATCAGGGCGGCGATGTGACCTATATCGATGATCCTTCTCACTTCCCCAAAGCTGAATATTCCCTTGCCGGTCGAGCGGAACAGGACGGGATCGTCTCCGCCATCAATGCGGAAACCATCGGAAAGAGCTCGCTCCTTTTAGGTGCCGGCAGACGGCGCACAGAAGATCGGATTGATCCGGCGGTAGGTCTGTATGTGTACAAAAAAGTGGGTGATCCGGCCAAAAAAGGCGAGGTTCTGTTTACCGTCGAAGCGAATGACGAGACAAAAGGAGCCGAAGCCGTAGCGCTTGCCCAATCGGCCTATACTCTCACAACGGAGCCGGTTGAACGTGCGCATACGCCGGTGTATGCCGTGGTACGCAAAGACGGCGTGACGCTTACCGAGGCGAATGCATAAGGAGAAAACGATGAAGAAATGGACCAGGCAAAATTGTCCCCAAAAAACGCTTGTGGATGCCGCAGAGGAAGCATTGGCTAATGCGTATTCTCCATATTCCCACTTTCAGGTGGGCGCAGCCCTCTTGGATGACCACGGCGTGATTTGGAGCGGCTGCAATATTGAAAACGCCGCGTTCTCTCCGGGAACCTGTGCCGAACGAACGGCTCTTTATAAGGCTGTTTCCGAAGGAGCACGGTCGTTTCAGGCCATCGCCATTGTGGGAAGGCAGGAGGGTGAGAAGATGCTCACCGCGTCGTTTACGACGCCCTGTGGTGTCTGCCGACAGGCATTGAGTGAGTTTTGCACAAAGAAGATGCCGGTCTACTTAGCCAACGCAGAGGATGTCGTCGTGGAATATACGTTGGATGAACTGCTCCCGCATTCCTTTGGACCGGAGGATTTGTTGTAGCGAGTTAAAAAATATAAAAAAAGGACTTCTTCCGTGCGCTGAAAAGCGGGAAGAGGTCCTTTCGTTTGTCAGAGATGTAAAATCGCTAGAGATGTAAAATCGCTTTAGCCAACAGGAAGAAAACAATCAATCCGCTGGCGTCGATAATGGTGGTGATGAGCGGAGCCGCCATTAAGGCCGGATCCACGCCGAGGCGTTCAGCCAAAAGTGGAAGCATGCCGCCGAGCAACTTGGAAAAAAGCACAATCACCATGACGGCTAAGCCGACGACAATGCCGACAATCGGATCGTTCGGCGGGAAGAAGGCCACACGCAGGAAAGAAAGGAAACCCAGTACAAGACCCACACAGAGGGCGACGCAAAATTCTTTCCAGAGAACCTTGGGCGCATCTTTCATATCAATATCGCCGGTGGCCAATCCGCGAATGATGAGGGTGGAACTTTGCGCACCTGTATTACCGCCGGTGTCGGTGAGCATCGGTATAAAGGTGACAAGGATGGGTAGCGCCATAAAGGCATGTTCAAATGACCCTAAAATTAAACCGTTCAGCATTCCCGAAAGCATGAGAAACAGCAGCCAGGGCAGGCGGCTTTTGGCCATATCCAAGACACTGGTGTCAAAATATTCCTTGTCATTGGGGCTGATCGCGGCCATGATCTGAAAGTCTTCACTCGCGGCCTGTTCGGAAATATCCAACGCGTCATCCGCGGTGATAATACCGACAATGCGCGATTCCGAATCCGTCACCGGAAGAGCACTGAAATCGTAGCGGGAAATCACATCCAGCGCATCTTCCTGATCGGTATCCGTGGTAACCGAGATCACATGATCATGCATAACGTCTACAATGTTCTGGTCATCCTCAGCAGACAACAGCTCCCGAACAGATAATACGCCTAAGAGCTTGAGATCTTTGCTGGTAACGTAGACCTCCGAAAAGGAGTCCAAAAGTTGTTTCTCATTGCGAATTTTATCTATGGCTTCACGCACCGTCATGAACGGATAAATCTGAATAAATTCCGCGCTCATGACGCTTCCGGCGGATTGATCGCTGTATTTCAGAAAGCGATTAAGTTGTTCACGCTTTTTCGGCGTTGCGTTTTGCAGAACCGCTCGCACGGCATTCGCCGGCATTTCTTCTAAAAGGTCAACCGCATCGTCGACATATAGGCCTTCAAAAATAGAAGCGGTCTGCTCTGTGGTGAAAAGAGCAACCAGATCCAGCGCGCGCGGTACACTTAAATACGAAAAGACATGCGCCGCTTTATCTTTCGTCATAAAACGAAAGAACATGGCCGCTTCTTCTGCCGGTTCCTCTTCCAGAAGCGTCGCAACATCCGCAGCATGCATATCTTCAATATGCTTGCGGACGCCAACAACATCTTTTTTTTCAATTAGTTCATTGAGTTTCTCAACAAAAGTTTTATTTTCCATTTTGCACCTCCGTCATGGTACGCACGGCAATGCAAACGTCTCCTACTAAACGGAAAAATGAGCGCCTCAGCGCAGAACAACAAAAAGAGAGAACAAGCGGTTCTCAACGAAAAGGCGTTCATTCATCGAACTTCGAGGTTCAGTCGGTGGCGTTTCTGCATTGTCTGAATGGTTCACAGGTCCCATGTTGAACTCCTTTCTCCATGAAAATAGCGGGGTGTGATGCCCCGCCTTTTATTTTAGGTGCTATACGAAAAAATGGCAAGAAAAAAGCGTCTTAATTTTCTTCCTGCGCGGAGAGGGCGAGATCCGCCTGAATGGCAAGCGCGCACTCCATACGCTTACGGAAAAGGGCACAGCTAAACGGGACCGTTCCCGTCAGCGAGCCGGACGCATGAAGGGCATTGGCTGCACAGCCGCCGGAACAGTAAAGTTTTGCCCAACAGTCGGCGCATTCCGGATGCGAATAGCAGTTGCAGGCTTTGAACGGTTCCGTTACCTCCGGCTTCGTGATCCCTTCCCATACATTGCCTACAGCAAAGGCATCTTCGCCGACAAACTGATGACAGGGATAAAGCTCACCCTGTGGGGTTACGGCCAGATATTCCACGCCGCTGCCACAGCCGGCAATGCGTTTATGAATACAGGGACCGCCTTCTAAATTCATCATAAAATGATAAAACACAAAGGGGTGATCGGAAGGAGCCAGATCGTTAATACTGCCGCCTTCTCGGGTCACTTTTCGTGCCAGACGATTTCGGCGAATCATCTCTGCAGCGAGCTTGTCGTACTCGTCAAGAAGCGTCGGCAAATCTTCGGGACCGAGCATATAGGGCTCGTTGGGATCGCCGATGACCGGTTCCATCGATAGGCGATAGAAGCCGAGATTGGCCATATGCAGCACATCCTGGAAAAAGTCGACATTATTTTTTGTGAAGGTGCCGCGCATATAATATTCTTTGTCGCCGCGATCTTTTACAAAGGCGCGAAAACGGGGAACGATGCGATCGTAGCTTCCGCGCCCGTCGATGGTGTGGCGAAGGCGGTCATGCACTTCCTTTCGGCCGTCCAACGAAAGCACCACATTGTGCATTTCCCGGTTCAGAAAGGCCGTTACCTCCTCATCCAACAGCATCCCGTTTGTCGTGAAGGTAAAACGAAACTGCTTTCCTGGTTCGGCCTCTTTTTCCCGTGCATAGGCGACCGTGTCTTTTACGAGTGACCAGTTGAGCATGGGCTCGCCGCCGAAGAAATCGATATCGATCTGCCGGTGAGGACCGGAAGCGTTCAGTACAAAATCAATGGCGCGCTCGGCGACCTCTTTGGTCATCAGCACACGTTCTCCATGGTATTTGCCCTGGCTGGCAAAGCAATAGTCGCAATCCAGGTTACAGGTATGAGCGACATTTAGACACAGCGCCTTGACATAGGTTTTTCGCTCACGCAGATTAAGCACCAAATCCGCGTACGGATCTTCCGTAAACAGACGCTTTTGTGCGATGAGTGTCGCCAAATCCGCCAACGCTTCCTCCGCTTCTTCAGCGCAAAATGCAGGAGAGGACGATAGCACACGTGCTTTGGCTTCTTCTCGTGTCGCATCGTCAATGCCGTTTTGGGGAACGAACAGGCCTTCGTTCTGCAGTGTCGCCAATTGGTCCAAGAGCGCATAAGAAAGGTCGTCTAAAAGATGAACCGCGCCGGAATAAACATCCAGCGCGATTTTCTGTCCTTGCGATTGAAAATAATGAATCATCCGTATGTCGTTTCTTACTTCGACGCGTGTTCGCAGTCCTGGTTCGCAATACCGCAGGATGTTTTGCATGCCGATTGGCAGGACGTCTGGCACTCACCGCATCCGCCATCTTGCGCGCTTTTCTGGAGATCACGGGTTTGTAAACTGATAATATGTTTCATCTTGTCCTCCTCAGGATCATGACCATCGGTCATTTGGTTTTCCCCTATGGGTTTCTTTCATTTTACGTGCGAGGGGACGAAGCGTCAACCTCTTCCTGAGGAATGGATTCCGCAAGTTCCGCACCGACAACAAAAAGAGACAGGGCATCAAAAGGAACGCCTTCCGGGCGACGGTCGGTACGAAGGCGAACACCGCGCGAGGCCATTCCTTGCAAAGCGTCAAGCGTATTTTGTCGTATCTGCTCTCCGGGCATCAATAGAGGGATGCCGGGCGGATAGGTCCAAAGCGCTTCTGCAGCAACGTAACCGGCTGTATCCGACAGCAGCACATCGGACTTGGGAGCACGCCTTGCCTGTGCAATCGAAAGCACCTGTACCGGCAAGGAGGGAAGTGTGGAGACCGGACGCTTTTTCGGCGTTTTGTTCAGCTGCGCATCAATCGCGAGGATCGCCTCGACGAGCGAGGGAAAAACGGATGGATCATCGCCAATGGACAGCAACAAAAGCACGTGTTCGGCTTGTGCCATTTCCGGTTCAAAGCCTTTTTCGCGCAGGCGATTGGCCAGCTCCGGTCCGGAAATTGAGGCTTGTGCGGTTGAAAGAACGACGCGAAACGGATCGCTCGGAAGGGAAGAGGGCGCATCAAAATCCATCCATTCCAGAACGTTCAGCGCGTCAAGACCCTTTGCCGCAGAACGCCAAGCTTCCAGTACTTCTTGATGTCGACTTGCGCCTTCCTTTTCCAATACGCGAAGGCAATGATCAATGGATGCCAAAAGAAGGTGTGAAGGGGAACTGGTCTCAAAAATTGAAATGGCACGCGCAAGCTCCGTACAATCCACGGTGTCCGCTGCATGGACCAGCGCCGCCGGGGTTAGCGCCGGCAGGGTTTTGTGCAGGCTTTCCACGACAAGATCCGCGCCCTCCGCTACCGCATCCGAAAAATGCGGCAAAAAGTCGGCAAGATAGCGCAGGTGGGCGCCGTGCGCCTGATCGACCATCAGTTTCGCTCCATACGAATGGCAAAGATCGGCAATCGAACGAATATCGCAGCGCCGTCCTTCAAAGGTGGGCGAAGTCAACAATACCGTCTTTATGCCGGGAAATGCCTCCAGCGCCGCCTGCACCTGTTCCGGCCGAATCGGACCGGGTATGCCCGGCGGAACAAGATCCGGCATCAGATACACCGGCTTCAAGCGGAGCAATTCCACCGCATGATATAGGCTTTGATGGCTGGCGCGCGATAACAGGATCGTTGAACCCGGAGGACAGAGCGTATAGACGCCGGCCAGGTTTCCGCCTGTGGAGCCTTGCACGGTATAAAATGAAGCGGCCGCTCCAACCATTTTTGCTTCTTCTCGCAAACGAGCACGTAGAGCCGCATCGGGGTGATGCAGATCCCAAGTGCCTTCAATTTCCGTTACATCCAATCCATAAGGCAGTTCATTGCCGTATCGAGGATTGCGCTTGTGGCCGGGCATGTGCAGGGGATAAAGACCGTTCTCACGAACGTTCTTTAAGGTCTCCAGATAATCGTTTCCTTTCGGAAGCGAGGCATTTTGTTTCATGTGCCCTCCTGTTTGTGTCGTTCTTCTCGTTGTTTCTCGTCTCTTTAAGGATTTTTCGGTCCGTTTCCTTTATAATGAGAAAAACGTATAATGAAAAGACGGCAACCATATCCGCCGTCCGCAATATATGAAGAATTATACCGTTAATTCTCTTGATGCAGGACTTTTTTACCGAAAGGAAGCGATATGCGGGAATTCAAAACCATCCTTCCCTTTTTTAAAGAAAATCGCCGCCATTATTTTTTCGGCATTCTTATGCTTATTTTGGTGGATGCCGCCAGTTTATACACTCCACAGGTGGTTCGTCGCTTTGCCGATTTGGCACAGGCCGGTCAATTGAATGAACGGCTCATTTTTGAGTTATTGGCCTGGATTTCCGGCTTGGGTCTTTTTATGGCGGTTGGGCGATATTTCTGGCGTAATGCCATTTTTGGCGCCGCAAGACGTCTCGAATACTGGCTGCGTGATAAATTATTTCGTCATTATCTTCGGCTGGATCAGCGCTTTTTCAATATGCATTCTACAGGGGATTTGATGGCACACGCCACGAATGATGTGGTGATGGTGGGACAGTCCATGGGCTTCGGTGTCATGATGTTGGTCGACAGCTTATTCATGACTATTTTTACCGTTATTATGCTCATTTCCACCATTGGTGTAGTGAACGCTTTGGTGGCGTTGGTTTCTTTACCGCTTCTTGCGTATGTGATTGCCAAACTGATGGGGCCCATTCAAACCAGAAGCCGTGCGCTGCAGAATGCTTTCTCGGATCTGACCAGCGAAACGCAGGAAAATTTATCCGGCATGCGCGTCATAAAAGCGTGCGCTATTGAGGATAATCGCAGCGACTCGTTTCGTGCGGTCAATACCGATTATGCAAAAAAGTTCATTCGCTGGAGTCTGATGGATATGCTTTTTGATCCTACAGTCACACTCATTTCAGGGTTGAGCTTTGTCGTGTTTATTCTTTACGGAGCCTTACAGATCCGCAGCGGAGCGCTCACCATCGGCGCCTTCGTGGCGACGATGGAATATCTCAACATGATTGTCTGGCCGCTCATCGCGATGGGACTCATTGTTTCGCAATTTCAGCGCGGCGTATCGTCCATGGCGCGTTTGAATGAAATATTCCGTATGCAATCCGCTGTACAGGAAGTGGAGAATCCGGTAGATGACGGCGATCGGCAAGGTGAGGTGGAGTTCCGGCATGTTTCCTTCCGCTACGGCCCGGATCTTCCATGGGTTCTGCAGGATATCAGTTTTACCTTTCACCCGGGAAATTCCCTGGCTATCTTGGGCAAAACCGGCGTCGGTAAATCGACCATCATTCAACTTCTTCTTCGTCGTTATGACGTGACGGAAGGACAAATTCTCGTGGACGGTGTGGACATTCGCCAGTGCTCTTTTGCACGTCTCTATGACAGCTTCGGGATCGTTGCCCAGGAGAGCTTCCTGTTTTCGCGTACAATTGCCGGAAACATCGCCTTCAGCGGGGAAGAGGAAGATCGTGAGGCGGTAATCGAAGCGGCGCGCTTTGCACAGGTGGATAAGGACATTGAAGCGATGAAAGAAGGGTATGACACGGTCGTGGGAGAGCGTGGCGTAACGCTTTCCGGCGGACAGAAACAGCGCATTTCGATAGCACGTGCATATTATCGCAAGGCACCGGTGTTGTTGTTGGACGATTCGCTTTCGGCTGTGGACACGGAGACGGAGAGCCGTATCTTATCCGGCCTGAAGAAACACAAGAAGGGTCTCATCATGATCAGTCAACGCGTATCGACCGTGCAACATGCCGATGAGATTCTGGTTTTGGAAGAAGGAAGGATTACCCAGCGCGGCAATCATGAACAGCTGGTGAATGAAGAGGGCTTTTATTGCGACCTCTATCATCGTCAGTTACTGGAAAGTCAGGTCAACGCTTCCGACGATGACGTCTATAATTCGGAGGAAGTCGTTTCTTCCGCACAACCGATAGAAGGGAGGGCGTGATGCCGAAAAAACAACGTCCCCTCCGTCGTTTGGCCGCCTATGCCATGCCGTATTGGCGCTGGTATGCTTTGATTTTTTTCACGATGCTGCTGAGTACTGCGGTGGTGCTGCTTCGACCGAAAATTATTCAGGTATTGATCGACGGCCCGCTTTCGATTTTACAGAGACGGGATCTGGCTCCGGACGTGGCGAATGCACAGATGGCTTCCGCGATGCGACTGGGCTTACTCTATCTGGCAACAATCGTATTTCACTTCTTTGTGATGTATGCGGCTGGCATGTTGACGCAACGTACCGGCGTGTATATTGTGACGGATATGCGCCAACAGATTTATGATCATGTCTTACGTTTACCGATGACCTATTTTGATCATCATGCCATCGGCAGTATCGTGACGCGCGTGACCAATGATACCGAATCTGTACTGGAACTTTATACCTATGTTCTGACCAATTTATTCCGCAACTTGGTGCTGTTTTTCGGCATTTTAGCCATGATGTTTGCGCTGGATGTACGCTTGGCGGTTCTGGTAACGTTGTTGACACCCTTTGTCATGTTGATCTCCATCATCTTTCAGAAACAAATCCGTGTGGTGTACGATAAACAGCGGGCGATTCGCTCGGTAATCAATACGAAATTAGCGGAAAACATCAGCGGTATGAGCGTGATTCAGACGTTTTTCCGGGAGAAAAAGATCTACGACGAATTTGATGAAACCAATCGATCTTACTACCGCGCTTCGCGTCGTGAAGTGAAGTATTACAGCGTCTATCGTCCGGCGATTGAAATTGTGCGCACGGTCGGGCTTGCGCTTCTCTTTTGGTTTGGAGGCGGGGCGCAGATTCGGGGAGCGGTTACGTTCGGTGTGCTTTATGCCTTTATCAATTATCTGCAGCGGCTGTTCATGCCTATTCAGGAAATGGCAGAAATATTCAATGTGATGCAGTCTGCATTTTCTTCTTCCGATCGCTTGTTCAAACTTCTGGATGCGCCGGAAGAACCCTATCAAGAGGGAAAACTGGTGGACGAAAAAGGATTCATCGGCAAAATTGAGTTTCGCCATGTCTGGTTCCGTTATCCCAAACCGGAACCCAAGTCGAAAGAAGATGACGAGGACGATGTTTTGCCGGTAGTGCTTTCGGAGAACGAAGAAATGCCCTGGGTATTGAAAGACGTCTCTTTCACTATCGAGCCGGGACAGTTTGTGGCCTTTGTCGGTGCAACGGGTGCCGGAAAGAGCACGATCCTCAGTCTTCTCGCCCGTTTTTATATGGTGGAGCGTGGAGAAATCTTAATCGACGACGTGAACGTGCAGGAATATGATCTGGTTTCTCTTCGTCGGGCATTGGGTACGGTGCAGCAGGATGTCTTCCTCTTTAAAGGCGATATTCTCAGTAACATCGCTGTTGGTCGTCCCAACGTGACTCGCCGACAGGCGATGTGGGCGGCAAAACTGGTTAATGCCACCAGCTTCATCGACCGACTGCCGAAGACATTCGATGAACCGGTCGTCGAACGCGGAGCAACTCTCTCCGCAGGACAGCGCCAATTGCTTTCCTTTGCGCGTACCATCGCGGGAGATCCGTCCATTTTGATTTTGGATGAGGCCACCGCAAATATTGATACGGAAACCGAACAGCTGATTCAGGAGGCCATTCAAAACATGGCCAAGAACCGCACGATGCTGGCTGTCGCGCATCGCATTTCGACCATTGCCGGTGCCGATCACATCATCGTCATGCATCACGGACGAGTGGCGGAGCAGGGCACGAAGGACGAACTGATTGCCCAAAATGGCCTTTTCCGCGTGCTTTACGAGTTGCAATACGGACAGGAGGAATAAATGCCGATGGAAAACGAAACGGCTTCTCAGGCGGGCTTGAAATTTTTTCAGCAACATAAAAACCTGGCCTATCACATCGCCTATTCCTTTACGCAGGAGGAAGGCCGTGCAGAGGAAGTGGTGCGCCAGGTGATGAACATCCTTCACGAATGCGGCGTCCTTGATGGCGACTGGAGCAGGGAAGAGAAGAAAGCACTTCTCGTGTTGGTGACACGCCATCGCGCTTTGGTCGCCGCCAGAGCCAACCGTACACAGGCACCGATAGAAAGAAATATGGAAGTGCCCATTCCTTCGTTGATGGGCGATGCGGAGGTGAGTGTCTTCGGTGAACAGATCGCCCGCATCCCGGAACGGGATCGCATCGTGTTGCAATTGAGCGTCCTGTTCTCTCTGCCGGATGAACGCATTTCGGCTCTTTTACGCATGAAACGAAGTTCCGTCATCTCGCGTCGCACACGCGCCATGGCATTCATCGGGGAGCAAAATAATCTGTCCCCTCAGCAAATAAAGGAACTTCCGCAGTATCCTTCCTTTGTTACGGCGCTTCATCTTTGGCTTAAGAGCCACATCAATTCCGTTGAGGCCGTGTCGAACTTGGACGTACATATTTTCGCGCCGGAAATGGAAGAACAGATTCTTAACGACTTGCAGGGCAATATCCTCTATCACCGAGCCGTCAGCAAAATTTCGCACTTAAGCGAGTCACAAAATCGCATTCTTCTCCTTGTCGGCGCGCTTATGATCGGCGTAATCATCATTTTTGTTCTTCTGCAACTGCTCGGTCATCCGAATAGAGACCGCCGATTTGAAATCGAAGAATCGATACTTTCCTCGGAGGAGACGTCTTCTGCGACGTCGGAAGAAGTGACGGAAATTCGTCAAGTGAAACGTGTCCATGCGGCATATTACAAAGACCGTATCCTTTTTCTGGATGAGAAAAGCGGTATCCTCTATGAGGCTAAACTCGGCTCGCCCGTTCGCGCACTGCTTAATCTGAGCGAGGCGATTACCGAAACCTATGGCATTGAACACATCGGCTATCGTGACGACCGTATCTATCTTGCCTTTGTGGATGGACAAGGCGGCCATGTCGCCGGGAATCCCCCTCAACTGACCATGGAGGAATATTGGGTCGAAGCCTGGTTCGCCGGACAGGATAAAAATCCGGCGACGGCAAGCATTGTCGTGGATGGGATTGAGTATCAATTGCAGAGCGGTGATGCATAACTTACTCGTTTTAATCAAAAAAGGCCATCGGATCGTATTCCGGTGGCCTTTTTGGTATTCCTTTGTTCTTAATTCTCTTTGGATCCTCTTTCCGTTATTCCGGAGAAGTTTACGCCGGTATCCTGTGGCTCTTCGACCTTAAAGTCATAATCTTTGCCGGGAAGCAGCGCATTGAGAAGGATACCGAGAAGTGCAGCGATGGCAAGACCGGAAAGCGAAACGGTTAATTCGCCGATCATAAAGCTTATCCCCGGATGCTCTCCGGTAAAGCCCAGAGCCGAGACGAATATGGCCGCCGCAACAATCAGATTGCGACTGTTGGTGAAATCGACATGATTTTCCACCAGGTTTCGGACGCCGATGGCCGAAATCATGCCGTACAGAATGAGAGAGACACCGCCAATA
Source organism: Murdochiella massiliensis (assembly GCF_900059565.1). Taxonomy (GTDB): domain Bacteria; phylum Bacillota; class Clostridia; order Tissierellales; family Peptoniphilaceae; genus Murdochiella; species Murdochiella massiliensis. Next base: position 299,574 of record NZ_FIZW01000002.1, on the reverse strand, counting down.
ATTGCCGTCGGAATGGAGCGGATAAAGCCGCTGACTACCGGGAAAAAGGAGAGAAGAATAGCGAAGACTGCGGTGATCTGCATCACTTTGGGATCATAGACGCGCGTTAACGCCAGCACGCCCGTATTTTCTCCATAGGTTGTGTTGGCCGGGCCGCCGAAAGCTGCTGCAAGCGAGGTGGCGAGTCCGTCGCCAAGAAGGGTGCGGTGAAGCCCTGGATCACGAATGTAGTTGTTTCCGACCGTAGCGCCGATTGCAGTGATATCACCGATGTGCTCCATCATGGTCGCAAGAGAGATCGGCATAATGGTAATAATCGCGGAGAGATCGAACTTCATAAACGCTTCAGGATGCAACGGCAGGGCAATGGGGGCGGCTTGTGTGATGGTGGAGAAATCCACACGATTTAGAATAAGAGCAAAGACATAGGAAATCAGAACGGCAAGGATTAACGGAATGATGCGCAGCATGCCTTTTCCCCAGATATTGAAAAAGATAATGACCGCGATGGCGACAATGGCTAACGTCCAGTCAGTGGATGCATTGCCGATGGCGGAAGGCGCCAACGTCAGACCGATGGAGATGATAATGGGCCCGGTGACGACGGGAGGGAAAAAGCGCATGACGCGTTCAACGCCGAAACGATAGATGAAGAAAGCTAATACAACGTAGACGAGTCCCGCGGCAAATACACCGCCTCCGGCATAGGGAAGCATTTCCGTATTCGGCTGTCCGTTAATGAGCGGAGCCACGGCCGCATATCCGCCCAAAAAGGCGAATGAAGAGCCAAGAAAAGCCGGTACGCGTCCCTTTGTGACGAAATGAAATAAAAGGGTTCCGAGTCCGGCCATAAGTAGGGTTGTTGAGATATCCAGTCCGGTGAGCAGCGGCACAAGGATGGTTGCGCCGAACATCGCGAACAGATGTTGCAAACCGAGAAGAAGTCTTGTGGGCACCGCCATGGTGCGAATGTCCCAAATCGCGTTTTCTCCCGGCGTGACGTTTTTTACGTCCGTCTTTTCCGAAGGGATCTTGCGTTCCATATTCTCTCCATTCTGTACGAACGCCCGGGTTTCCCCGAGCGCTCCTTAGCCCAAAATTGTAAGCATTATAGCAGACCTTTTTGTCCCCTGCAAGGATATTTCCGCATATAAAAAAGATCGCCTCCTCATAGAAGCGATCTTAGTGCGTATGGGAACGGCATGCATCATTTTCGTCCCGGATACGCTTGTAAGCCCTTTCTGATGATGCGCAACGCGCGAACCAACTCTTCCTCGTCCACGCAGTAGGAGATACGAATCTCATCTTCACCCAACCCAGGTGTGTAGTAAAAGTCGGCGGCCGGTGTAACCAAAACGGTTTCGCCGTCCACAGAAAAATCATTAAGCAGCCATTGGATGAATTTTTCTGCATTATCGACAGGCAATTTAACCAGCGAATAGAAGGCGCCTTCTGGCTCGGAATAGCGAATATCTTTCATTTCGGCAAAAGCATTGAGCATTGCTTCGCGGCGCGAGCGATAGATTTCGCGCACGCCTTCGTGGTAGCGTTCATCGACGCGGCTAAGAGCGGCAACTGCGCACTGTTCGGTGGATGAGACGCCAAGGTTCATCTGGCAAAGTTTCGCAAGAGCCTGTTTGAGCTCGGCATTGCTTGTGGCAGCCGTACCGATACGCGTTCCGCAGGCGGCGTATTTTTTTGAGGCGCTGTCCAACAGAATAAGCTGGTCGCGAATCTCCTCAAATTCATAAAGGGAGATGAATGGGTGAGGGGTAAAATTAAATTCACGATAGACTTCATCCGAAATGACAACCAGGTCGTGTTTCTTGGCAAAGCACACGATGGTTTCCAGCTCTTTACGACGATAGACACGTCCGTTCGGATTGCAGGGGTTGGAAAGGAGAATTGCCTTCATCTTTTCATCATATTGCGCTTCAAAAGCGGATTCATCGGGGATCGCATAATTATCCTCAGCTTGCGTCGTAACTGCGCGCACTTCGGCGCCGAAAAGATGCGTAATCATATTGTAATTGGTGTAAAACGGCTCGATCAGTAACATGATGTCGCCGGGATTGCAGGTGGCTGTTATGGCAAAACGAATGCCTTCCATTGCACCGCCGGTGACAAAAATATCGTCTGCGGCGTATTGAATCCCATATCGGGCATAGTACGCCTGCTGCGCCTTACGCATGTCATCAATCCCCGTTGCGTTTGGATAGCGTACGGTTCCCTCCGGGATTTGTTTCAGCGCTTCAAAGTATTCTCGAGGGGTGGGCAAATCCGGTTGGCCAATGCTCAGCCGAATGACGTTTATCCCCCGTTCTTCTGCCGCTTTCGCCATGCCAAGATATCGCCGAGTCGGGGATACCGGTAATTCCTTTACGCGCTTTGCTACGTTCATGGCCACCTCCTGTTTTTTTTCGTTCCTTGTAAAACAATTCATCTCTCTGTAATGATATACGAATTTATTTGATGATGCATCCTTTCTTTTCAACGGAAAACGTTTATTGTATACTCAATTTTGAAGTGGAATTGAAATGTGCTCCGCTTCACCAATCTACAGAAAGGAGGAAGGATAATGGACATTCAAAGCGCACTGCAGGAAGCCTATCATTACGGGCTGGAATATACCGATCAGGGAAAGGTGGCAGACTATATTCCGGAGCTTGCTAAGCAGAATCCGGAGTTAGTGGGAGCAACCCTTATCAGTCCCGACAATGCTGTTTATTCCGTCGGTGACGATCGTTACAAGTTCTCGGCACAGAGTATTGCGAAAATAATTATTTATCTTTGCGTGTTAGAGACGTATGATCCGGATTACGTTCGCCAGTTCATAGGCGTAACGCCTTCGTCAAAGCCGTTCAACAGCATTTTGGAGCTGGAATTAAGCCATCACAATATTCCCGTCAATCCGTTTATCAATGCCGGTGCTATTGTTGCCACTTCTCTTTTGATGCAAAAGTATCATGAGAACACGTTTGAAAAGATACGGGAACGTACCCGCGAAGTGGTTGGACGAACAGATCTCGATTATTGTCATGCTATTTATCTTTCTGAGAGCAATTCCGCGTATGCTAACCGCGCGTTGACCTACATGCTACTCAATGACGGCATTATTTCTACTACGCAGAACGTGGAAGATCTGTTAAACGCATATTTTCGCGCCTGTTCTCTCCTGGTCAATACGCTGGATCTTGCGGCGATCGGTGCTGTATTAGCGCATGACGGGAAAAATGCGAAGGGAGAACAGGTGTTATCTGCAGAAAATGCGACCATCCTGCGAACGGTGATGGCGACCTGCGGTACGTACGATTATGCCGGTGAATTTGCTCTATTGGTGGGCATGCCGGCAAAGAGCGGTGTAGGCGGGGGAATTGTAGCGACTAATCGCTCCGGTTACGGCATCGGCGTGTTCAGCCCGAAACTGGATAAACACGGAAACTCTTACGTCGGTGTTCGTATGCTGGAGAGACTCTCCACGTTGCTCAATCTGCACATTTACTAACCTTAAGGAGAAAACTATGCTTAACACTATGCTGAAAAGCGTATTTGGCGTTATCGACAAAATAAACGGCGTCATCTACTATCCGGTGCTGATTATCTTGTTGCTCGGCATCGGCCTTTATTTTACGATTCGTACGGGCTTTTTGCAGGGAAGATTATTCAAGGAATCCATTAATGTCGTTATGGAAAAACCGGCAAACAAAGAATCCGTATCCTCCTTTCAGGCATTGATGGTTTCGACAGCGTCCCGTGTCGGAACGGGTAACATCGTCGGCGTGTCCAGTGCCCTCTGTTTGGGTGGCTACGGTGCTATCTTCTGGATGTGGATTGTCGCTATTATCGGTGGCGCTTCAGCTTTCATCGAATCCACCCTGGCACAGATCTATAAGCGCAAAGATCCGGAAGGGGGAAGCTATGGTGGCCCGGCATACTACATTGAATCCGCACTCCATAGTCGTACACTCGGTGTTATTTTTGCCATTTCTCTGATTGCCACCTATGCGGTCGGCTTCAATATGCTTGCGGCGTTTAACTTGCAGACGAGCTTTTCTGCGTACAGTTTTTACAATAAAGAGGTTACTCCCTGGATTATCGGCGGTGTATTGGCACTTATCACAGCTTACTGCGTATTTGGTGGTGGCAAGCGCATCATTCAGTTTACCTCCACCTTGGTTCCGGTGATGGGCATCATCTTTGTCGTCGTTTCGCTTATCATGATCATTAAAAACATCGGCTACATGCCCACCGTTTTTGGCCGTATCTTCTCGGATGCCTTCAATTTCAAGGCCATTTTCGGCGGCATTGCCGGTTCCAGTCTTATGTACGGCGTGAAGCGCGGATTGTATTCCAATGAAGCCGGTATCGGTTCCGCGCCGAATGCTGCTGCTGCTGCCAGTGTCAGCCATCCGGTTAAGCAGGGCTTGGTTCAGATGCTTTCTGTATTTATTGATACGCTGTTAATCTGCTCGGCTACGGCATTCATGTGCTTAAGCTCCGGCGTTGAGCCCGCAGAGGCTCTTGATGGCGCTCCGTATGTACAGGAAGCCGTTGCTACTTTTCTCGGAAAATTCGGTGCTCCTTTCATTACTTTCTCGCTGGCGCTGTTTGCGTTTACGACGCTCATCGGAAACCTGTTCTATGTGGACAACAACCTGGCTTACGTCCGGGGGAAGAAACCGAGCAAAGGTTTTATGATCGTCTATCGCCTTATTGCGGTAGCAGTCATCTTCCTCGGTGCGGCGCAAAAGTCGACTTATGCCTGGAATCTTGGCGATTTGCTCATGGGGGTTATGGCGCTGATCAACTTGCCGGCTATTTTTATTCTCAGCAAAACGGCCATCGCCGCCCTGCGTGATTATGAACAACAGAAAAAAGAGGGGAAGAACCCGGTCTTCCTGGCGAAAAACATCGGCCTGGACGACAGCAAACTGGATTTTTGGAAATAAAAAATGCCTCCCCTCGTCCGCATTCTGTGGACGAGGGGAATCTTTTCTTGCAGGATACGTCCGGGCATGATACAATCTTTTCCACGTGATTCGTTAGTGGCGACATAGCCAAGTGGTAAGGCAGAGGTCTGCAACACCTTCACCCCCAGTTCAAATCTGGGTGTCGCCTTTAAACGCCGGAAGAATCCGGCAAAACAGAGCGCCGATGCCGGTGCTCTGTTTTTTTGTACCGCGTCGTTGTACAATAGGCGAAAGACGAAAAAGGAGGGACCAAAATGATTCAACCGAGTATTATGGCGGGATTTATGGAGCTTTTGCCCGAAGAACAGGTATTGTTTGAGCATGTTAAACAGGCGATTGAAAAAACATATCAGCATTACGGATATTGGCCTTTGGACACCCCGGCAATCGAAAAGAATGAAATTCTTTTTGCCAAGGGTGGTGGCGAGACAACCAAACAGATCTATCATATCGAAAAGGGAGAAAATTCGGTTGATCAGTCGTTGCGCTTTGATTTGACCGTTCCGCTGGCGCGCTACGTGGCGCAGCATTCCTCGGAGTTGTCCTTCCCGTTCCGCCGCTATCACATCGGCAAAGTCTATCGCGGGGAGCGCAACCAGAAGGGACGCTATCGTGAGTTTTATCAGGCCGACGTGGACGTCATCGGGCTTGATGAGCTCTCGGTGATCAATGACGCCGAGTGCCCGGCGGTTATCTACGAAGTTTTTCGCGCCTTGGAGATTCCGGGCGTACACATCCACATCAATCACCGCGGCATGCTCAACGGATTCTTTACGTCCATCGGCATTCGCGATGCCATGGAAGTGTTGCACGCCATCGATAAGCTGGCAAAAATCGGTCCGGATGCCGTGGGTGATCTGCTGGAGATGAGCGGAGTCAACAAACAGCAACAGGAAGAGATTTTCCGCTTTATCGGCTTAACCGACGATCGTCCGGCGGAAGAACGTCTCGAAGCCTACAATCAGACGCTTGCCCCGGATGCACCGGGCGCCGAACAGTTCAAACAGGGTTGGGCGGATCTTCAGCTCATCATGAAGGGAATGCAAGGCTTCGGCATGCCGAAAGAAGCGATTGTTCTTGATCTGTCCATCACGCGCGGCTTGGATTACTATACCGGCGTGGTGTATGAGACCTTCATTGAAGGGTATGAATCCATCGGTTCCGTCGCTTCCGGCGGCCGATACGATGACCTGGCGTCCAACTTTACCAAGCTCAAAATGCCGGGCGTCGGTATCTCCATCGGTGTGACACGACTCTTTTATCAGCTGCGTGAGGCGAATCTTATCCAGCCGAAAAAAGGGGAGTACATTCAGGCGATGGTCTTGCCGATGAGCGATGCCGAATTGGACTTCTCGCTGGAATGCGTGCATGCGCTGCGCGATGCCAATATTCGGGTGCAGCTGTATACCGAATCGGGAAGAATGAAAAAGAAATTTTCCTATGCGGATGCTATCGGCGTACGCTACGTTCTGATCATTGGAGAGAGCGAGCGGGAAGCCGGTGTCGTCAGCCTTAAGGATATGCAAAGCGGTGAACAATCAACAATGATGCTTGCGGAAGCAATTGGTATCATGCGCGATGCGAGTGGAAGGGGGAACGAATGAAAGTTTACACGAAGGACGGCAGCGCCCTGGAATTACAGGAGGGTGCAAACGCATTAGATGCCGCCAAGGCCATCAGCCAGGGCTTGGCCCGCAATGCACTGGCAGCAGAGATTAACGGAGAGGGTGCGGATCTGCGCACCGTTTTGCACGACGGCGATAAAATAGCCATTTGCACCTTTGATGACGAATATGGCCGTCTGGCCTTCCGTCATTCCACTTCGCATTTGATGGCACAAGCCGTGCAGCGCCTTTACCCCGAGGCACATTTAGCCATCGGACCCGCTATTAAAGAAGGATTCTACTACGATATCGATTTTGGCGATACAGTGCTTACCGATGAAGATCTGCCGAAAATCGAAGCGGAAATGAAAAAAATCGTGAAGGAAAATCCGGACATCACGCGCTTTACGAAATCGCGTGAAGACGCTATTGCTTTCTTCAAGGAAAAACAGGAACCGTACAAAGTGGAGCTGATCGAAGATCTGCCCGAGGATGCGGTCATCAGCTTTTATCAGCAGGGCGATTGGGTAGACCTGTGTGCCGGCCCGCATCTGATGAATTTCCACGGCATTAAGGCGATTAAGCTGACCAGCCTTGCTGGCGCGTATTGGCGTGGCGATGAGCATAATAAGATGCTCACCCGCATTTACGGTACCAGTTTTCCAAAGCAATCCATGCTGGATGACTATCTGGCACGCATTGAAGAGGCTAAAAAACGTGATCACCGTAAGATCGGTAAAGACATGGAGCTCTTTGCCTTCATGGAAGAAGGTCCCGGTTTCCCGTTCTTCCTGCCTAACGGCATGCGCCTGAAGAATGCCTTGCTGGATTACTGGCGTGAATTGCACAAAGAGGCAGGGTATCTGGAAATCTCTACACCGACGATTTTGAATCGCCAGCTGTGGGAAACCTCGGGTCACTGGGATCACTATCGTGAAAATATGTATACCACGAAGATCGATGGGGAAGATTATGCGATTAAACCGATGAACTGCCCGGGCGCTATGCTCGTATACAATTCGAAGCCGCATTCCTATCGTGATCTGCCGCTGCGTTTGGCGGAACTGGGCAATGTCCATCGCCATGAGCTTTCCGGTGCGCTTCACGGCCTTTTCCGTGTGCGCAACTTTACGCAAGACGATGCGCATATTTTCTTAACGCCGGAAATGATCGAGGACGAGATTCGTAAAATTGTGGCATTGATCGACCGTGTCTATTCGAAATTTGGCTTTACGTATTCGATGGAAATCTCGACGCGCCCGGAGGATTCCATGGGCTCGGATGAGGATTGGGAAGTAGCTACTGCCGGTCTTAAGAATGCCTTGGATTCCTTGGGCAAACCCTATGAAATCAACGAAGGCGACGGCGCCTTCTATGGCCCGAAGATTGACTTTCAGATTGAAGACGTGCTGGGTCGTACCCGGCAATGCGCGACCATTCAGCTGGACTTCCAGCTGCCGCAGCGATTCGGCGCGGAATACATTGGTAAGGACGGTGAAAAGCACCAGCCGGTTCTGATTCACCGCGTGATTTACGGATCCATTGAGCGCTTCATCGGTTATCTTATCGAACAGTTTGCGGGCAACTTCCCCCTGTGGTTGGCCCCGGTACAGGTCGAACTCATACCGGTGAACAATGCGGCGCATGGTGAATTTGCAAAACAGATGGCAAAGGAACTCGAAGATCTCGGTGTCCACGTCGATGTGGATCTGCGCGAAGAAACACTGGGCAAAAAGATCCGTGATGCCCAGATTAAAAAATCCTTCTTGCAAATCGTGGTTGGCGACAACGAAATGTCCGAGCATACCGTCAGCGTCCGCATCCATGGCGAAAAAGAAGCCAAGAGTTACTCTTGGGAAGACTTCAAGAACTGGATTACGGAGCAGATTAAGACGCGTGCTTAACAAAGGTTACGCCACAGATTTTCTAAAGTGTGAGAAAACAGGGATTTCTTATACAATAACGATGCAACCTCTTAGGGGGTTGCATCGTTTTGTATACTGGAAATGAGCCGTTGTTTTTTTGAAGGCGGTGAAACCAAAATACAGCCGGTTGATCGCAATCGGTTATCGGATAAGGAGAAGATATGAACAGAAACCATGAAAAACAGAAGCATCGTACCTTGCGTATTGCGGCACTCTCTTTAGGCTTGCTGGTGGCACTCTCAGCCTGCAACAACACGCCGACGGAGGAAAAGGAAATGAACGCCACGAGTGAGGGGGTTGTCTCCGAAACGATGGCGAACAGTAAGGAAAACACGGCGGTAGCGCTTCGCGTGATCGCGTCGACAGATGCCATTTATGACTTTACGAAGCTGATCGGTCAAGATCGGGTGGAGGTCGTGGATCTCATTGAAGGCGATGCGGATGCGCACCATTGGGAGCCAACGCCGAAATTACTCATGCAAATCAATGAAGCGGATCTTTTTCTGCTCAACGGAGCCGGGCTGGAAAGCTGGTTGCCCGATGTGCAGGCATCCCTCACGGGAAAGGTCAAAAGCGTGGATCTTTCCGACGGGGTAACCTTGCGTAAAGGGGAAGAGGACCATGATCACGAGGAGGACCATGATCACGAGGAAGACCATGATCACGAGGAAGATCATGATGATCATGAGGAAGACCATGATGACGCCGATCACGATGACAAAGAGCAACATGAACATCATCATGGTGAATTTGACCCGCACTATTGGCTGAGCCCGAAAGCGGCAGCGATTCAGGCAAAAAATATTTATGAAGCATTAGTGGCATCCGACCCGCAGGGAAAAGAAGTCTATGATGCCAATTATAAAGCACTGCAGGAAAAATTTGAGGCGCTTGAGCGCGACTATGCGGAAAAGCTTAAACCGTATAGCGGGCGTAGCGTTATCGTTCCGCACGAGGCTTTCGGTTATCTCTTTGATGCGTATGGGCTCAAGCAAATCGGCCTTGAAGGCATGCTTGCCGACGGACAACCGAGTGCGAAAAAAATTGCAGAAATTGTTGATCTGGCAAAGAAGGAAGGCATCAAGACCGTATTCTATGAAGCATACGGTGATGACAAAGAAGCAGAATCCGTAGCCGCTGAAATCGGCGCAAAGACCGCACCGCTTTATACGCTGGAAGCCGAATCAAAAGAAGATCGTGCAAAAGGCGAAAATTACTTCACCTTCATGCAAAAGAACCTGGAGGCCCTTGTCGATTCATTCGGAGGAAAATAATGCAGGAAGTCTATCGACTGGAACACGTACAATTTCGCTATGCGCAGGAGAGAATTCTGGAAGATGTTACCTTTCGTGTGCATTCTGGCGATTTTGTCGGCATTGTCGGCGCAAATGGAGAAGGGAAAAGCACCCTTCTCCGGCTATTGACAGGAGAGCTTTCTCCCGATGCGGGGGATTTGTTCTTTTTTGGCGAAAAAGGCATACAGAGAAAAGCGATGCACCGCATCGCTTACGTGCCGCAGATGAACTCGGCCAGCGGAATGACCTTTCCGATCAGCTGTCAGGAGATGGTTTCGCTGGGTTTGACGCGCTCCATCGTGCCGCGCTTTTTTTTGAACGCTTCCGAACGAAAAAAAGTAGCCGCCTCTCTCCGTCATCTGGGGATGCTGGCGTTCGCCGATCGCAATTATCATGATCTATCGGGAGGACAAAAACAGAGGGTGCTGATCGCTAAAGCGCTGGTGGGGGAGCCGGATGTACTGCTTTTTGATGAACCGACAGCAGCGCTGGATCAAGAGAGCAAGGAACAGCTTTATCAAACGCTGGATCACATGAATCATGTCCATGGCATTACGATTCTCCTGGTTACCCATGAGATGGATATCGGCAAGGGCCATTGGAATCGACTGGCGCGCGTTTCGCATCATCGACTGGAGGAGGTGCCTTTATGCTGAACTATGCCTTCATGCAGCGCGCCATGATCATCGGTGTTTTGCTCGGCTTTATCATTCCACTCATGGGCGTGATTGTCGTGAATCGACGCACCTCTACGATAGGCGATGCCTTATCTCATTCGTCGTTAGCCGGCATCGGTTTCGGCCTGTTATTGGGGTTGTCTCCTTTAGTAGGGTCGATTGTGGTGACGATTCTTGGCGCGTTCGCGATTGAGCTCGTGCGCTATCGTTTCCCGAAAAGCGGCGATCTGGCGACGGCCATGGTGATGTCCATCGGCGTCGGGCTTGCTTCGGTATTATCGGATGTGGTGCCTACGACAATGAAATTTGAGACGTATCTGTTCGGTTCGATTGTCACCATTCGCCCGGAAGAAATGTGGATCAGCATCGCGATCAGCTTCGTGGTGTTAGTTTTGTTTTTTACGCTGTACTATCCGTTGCTTTATGTGAGTGTGGATTCGCACGGCGCGCGACTGACGGGTCTACCCATACGTCGAATGGACAACCTTTTTACGGCTATCTTAGCCATAGCGATTGCGATGGCGGCGCGCACCATAGGCGCGTTAATGGTTTCTTCGCTCATGATTTTACCGGTGGCGACGGCGCTTCTTTTCGCCAAAAGCTATCGTCAGGCCGTGTTTTCCGCCATGTTAAGTGGCGTTGTCATGGTAACGTGTGGCTTGACCGCATCCTACTATTTGGGATGGAAACCGGGCGGAACCATTGTCCTTCTCGGCATCGCCGGATTTCTTATTGCGCTCCTAATACAAAAATTACTTCGCCTGCGAGGTCATGGAAAGATTGAAACGGTAAAGAACGAACCACTTGACGAAGATCAAACGTTTTCTTGCAAAGAGAACGCTTGATTTATTATATTTTTAATTGATTATGAATTCGAATAAAAATATACTATTAGTGGGTTGAATCGCTTCTGTAGAGGAGGTAACAATGAAAGCTTATCGAATAAAAAAGACCTTTACGTTGTTAACCCTTGTCTTAGTGATGACGGTGTTTGGGGCATCTACCATTTTTGCAGACACACCTGATAAAGTGTTACGAGGCCCCGTGGATCCAACATGGTATGTCGAGGAAGAGAGAGTTTATTACAACAGTTATCCGATGAAGATATGGGTCGTAAAAGTATCACCTGGCGGCCAGAATTATGAAGGATACTTGCATGTAAAGAAGGCTTATCCAAGATCCAATACGGGAAGATATCGCGTAATTTATGGCGGCATGCTGTTGATATCCGGCAAATAGCAAAGGGAATTCATTCTTTCACAGATGAATGAGAAGGAAGCGATTCGACCCTTTGGTATTTATCACGATAACGATTGGAGAATGGTTATGGTGTTTTTTGAAGTAAAAAAGTTCGTCGAGAAGAAAATCGTTTTCCTCATACTCTTTTTTGCGTTTTTGTCTTCCTTTGTAGGCATTCTTCTGCAGAAAGAACAGACGTTGTCGCAACGTCAGTTCCTCGTTGCATCCGATCAATTTGTTCCTTTTCCGATGTTTTTAGCGATGAACCAAAATGAGGTGACAGAAGAAGAGAAAACTAAATATGAAGCGGCCATCTATAACGCTCCTAATGCGGATATCTCCTATGCCTTAGAAGCGGAAGTAAAAAATGTTCCGTTATCGGATCCTACTTATTATGAACGATATCATCGTTTGCTACAGTACAAGTTAGACGAGTATACACACTATATAGAACTTTATGATGAAATGACAGCAAAAAACCCAAGGCTGAAAACGGAACAGAGCGAAAAAATAGCCGAAATCGGGCGATGGGAAAACTATAAAAATCAAAAAATCGTGTCCGAAGGCCTTCAAGATCCCTATTATCCCATGCATTCGGGTGGGGATGATTTGGTACAAGCGTTCTTATTACAGCAGGAGCATATTTTCGGGGTTTGGCAACTCTTGTTTTTCCTCGTATTATTCTCCACCTTTTACTCCAGAGAACGAGAGCAGGGAACCTTATCACTCCTGCATACCCAAGCCTATTCGCGACGCAATATTCTGAGCGCTAAGGCAGTTGTGATAGCCTTCGGGGTTTTGCTGTACACGATAGCTGCATTTTTGTTCTTTACAGCAATCAGTGCCTTCTGCGGTATGCCCTTCACCGGCTTTCAAGATATATATCGCCTCATCACCGGCGAAAAGGCGTACACGATAATCCGCGGATGGCTTCTGATTCTCCAAGTCATGGGCGCCTTTTTTGTCACTGCGTTTATGGTTTCCTTGTTTGCTTTGTTTTTAAGCACGCGCTTATCGGGTGAACAGGCATTGGCTGTGAGCTTAGCCTCGTTTGCTATTCTTTATGTATTCACCAACAACACAACGTGGTTGCGACACATTGCTAACCCGATGTATGGTGTACAGTCTTTTAACGTGCTCTTAGGATATTTTGCTCTTGAGACAGATGCGGCGGGTATTACCACACTTAAAAGAGTCCTTACCGTTCCATGGTATAAGTACGGGCTGTACGTTTTTATGGCCCTATTTTTCTTCCTTTTGAGTTGCTTTCCTAAAGAGCAGGTGACCACTTCGCGTTTTACGCGGCATACGTGGCGTATTTCTTCTCTGCCTGCTTTTGAACAAAAGAAAAGTCTGTTGTCGCAAGGCACCTTCATTTATTTGTTGGCTTTTGTGATTTTGGTCGTTTCCAATTTTTTCATTTTGTCAAAAATCGATCATAATACCGAACTCGAAAATTTGGGGGAACACAATAGTCAATTTGAGGCGCTTCAAGATGGAATAAAAGGTCAGCAACAAGCTTTAGATGAATTTGATGCCCGTATTGCGGCGATGGATTCGTCAAAATGGTCCGACGAGGACAAAGAAGAGGTGAAGCGGGATCGCGACAATTATGTGGCAGAGCTTGACAATGCAAAAGAACAACTGGCTCTTTATCAGTCAATGATCAATGCCTACAAAAATAAAGATGGTAAAGAATTCTACAATCTTGCGGCACGGATGCAACAGACGGAGGGCAACATCGATTATACGCCCGGTTTAGCCAATGATTTCCCCGGTGATCTGACATCAGCGATGAAACAAGAATTCCTGCAAAAAGCATCGGAACAGAATTGTCCGCCGATGTTTTCCTTTGCACCGCATGTTTCTGCCTTAGAGACACATAAGGATCCTTCCTTTATCGAAAAGAATTCCGAAAATGCCGGCTATGCCTCCCATAGCGCAAGTTACTTACCGTTTCGATTGATTCGAAGCCATCAATTGACGCTTTGGGTCGACGCTCTTGTGCTCCTGATTGCAGGCGTCGGTTACGCCATCGACCGGGAACATGGATCGCAATGCGCTTTTCTTTTCACCAACGGACTCTCGCGCAGACGGTATACGTTGATCAAGTTTTTTGCACAATGGGGACTTGGAATTGTCATTTTACTGATTGCTTTTCTTTTTGTCACGCTCATCGGCCTTGTGTCGGGCGGCATCGGCGACTATAACTTTCCGGTAACGGTTTATCAAGAGATGGCAACGAAAACCATTCCCATGTGGCATTACTACCTACGCTGGTTTATCGCGATGATCGGCAGCGTTACGTTTATCGTTTCTTTGCAGATGGCGTTATCGCTTGTTATTGACAATAAAGCAAAGCTTCTGGGCGCCTTTGGCTTACTCACGGTGATCGGCCTATTGTTCACAAAAGCTTTCGGTCCGCTCAAGAACCTGAATCCCTTTATCTACTTGAAATCCAATGTCGTTGCGGATCAATCCATCGCCATTATTGCGCATACGAATCTGTTTTCCTATCCGATCGCCCTGGCTGTTCTTTTCGGCTGGTCGCTTCTTTGGTTACTCTTGTCATACAGGTTCGTGAATCGTTTGAAAGTGAAATAGGAGGGAATTATGTCCATTTTAAAAATCGAAAACGTGACGAAAAAGTACGGGCGTCATGAAGTATTAAAGGGCGTCAACCTTCTTTTAGATAAACCCGGTATTGTGGCGCTTGTCGGGCCGAACGGGGCAGGGAAGTCCACCCTCTTCAATATCATTTCTAATCTGTTAAAGCCCACTGCCGGCACGATCGAAGTGATGGGGAAAAAGAATACAGACCCATCGATCTTTTTCGAGGTGTCTTTTCTGAAGGATAATCGTGTGCTCTACGACTATCTGACCGGATTCGATCATTTGGATTTCATTCGTCTTGCACAGAAACTTCCGAAAAGCCGAGTGGATGAGGTCATTGAGGAAATGAACATCGCCGGCTATGTAAAGAAAAAAATTGGCACGTATTCTTTGGGAATGAAGCAACATCTGCTTATTGCGATGGCACTTCTCAACAAACCAAAACTTTTGATTTTGGATGAGCCGTTAAATGGTCTGGATCCGACGTCGGTCATTTTGGTTCGACGTTTGCTCAAAGCCCTCGCTGAGGAAGGCTCCGTTGTTCTCATTTCTTCGCATACCCTCAGCGAGATTGACCAGCTTACGGACAATATTCTATTTCTTAAAGACGGACGCCTTGTCGAAAGCGCCTTCGACGTCACGCAGACGGCGGAAGAGAGGTATTTGAGCGTGTTTCCGGAAGAAGTGGAAAAACTTGCTCATTGAGCTCATAGACATAATGCGGATACCCAATCAAAAAGGCCTCCCCGAATTGGGGAGGCCTATTACATCGGAAAGGAAAAAACTTATTTCACTTGGCTGATCAACGCCTTGAAGTCTTCCGGTTGATGGATGGCCATCTCGGAGAGCATCTTGCGGTTGATGTTGATGTTCTGTTTTTTCAGACCATTCATAAAGGTTGAATAGTTGGTGCCGTTTTCGCGGCAGGCCGCGTTAATGCGGGCAATCCACAATTGACGGAACTGGCGCTTGCGCTGTTTACGTCCAATGTAGGAATATTGCAGCGATTTGATGACCGCCTGTTTCGACACGCGATAGAGCTTGGATTTTGCACCGTAATAGCCCTTCGCCTGTTTTAAGACTTTCTTATGTGTTTTCTTGGCGTTGACGCCACCTTTTACACGTGCCATGGTTCGTGCCTCCTTTAACGCGGCAGCATCTTGTCGATGCGCTTCATATCACTTTTGCTGACGACGGTCGACTGACGCAGATGACGGATGCGCTTGCCGGTGTACTTTCCGGTCATATGGCTTTTTCCGGAGAAAAAGCGTTTCAGTTGACCTGATCCGGTGCGTTTGAAACGCTTGGCCGAACCGCGATGGGTTTTCATTTTTGCTTTCATGATCGCTCCTTAACTTTCTGTTTTCGGCTCCACCAGCATGACCATGCTGCGGCCTTCCATTCTCGGATTTTGATCCATCTGTCCAACATCCTGCACCAAAGCGAACAGACGTTCGAGTACTTCGCGTCCCTGTTCCGTATGACCCAATTCGCGGCCGCGGAAGCGAACGCTTACTTTGACCTTATCTCCGGCATCCAGGATTTCATAGATCTTCTTTGACTTGGTTTCCAGATCATGATCATCAATGCGCGGACTCAGGCGAATTTCTCTGGTTTCGCTGTTCTTCTGGTTTTTGCGCTGTTCTTTTTGCTTTTTGAGCGTGTCGTAGCGATATTTGCCATAGTCCATCAGACGACAGACGGGCGGATTCGCATTCGGCGAAATCAGCACCAAGTCCAAATGTTCGTCTTCCGCCTTAGCGTTGGCATCCTGAATGGACATGATGCCCAGTTGCTCGCCGTCGGCGTCGATCAAACGGACTTCTTTTGCGCGGATTTGCTCGTTGATAGCCAGTTCCTTAATAGTGCACCTCCTGTTGAACATAAAAAAAGCGGGCAAAGCCCACTCTAACACGCAAATTCTACGGAATTTGTCTTCAGAAATAACCGAACAACCGTTGGCGGTCGGTGAGAGTGGGAGCTCTTCTTGATCCGTTGGTAGTATAGCGCACTATCTTCCATTGGTCAAGCGCTGAAACCAAGAGTGCGTTATAATAAGAAACATATGTCGGCAGGCGGCAAGAAAAGCGTCGGCGACCAAGAAGGAGCTATTGTGGATCATTTACGACAACCGAAAAAGACGGTGCTGGATAAGTTGAAAAGGAATACACCGTTATACTTTCTATTGGGCTATTTAGGCGTCATCGTGCTGGGAATGCTTTTGCTGATGTTGCCGATTTCGGCGCAGGATGGACAGATCACCGCATTACCGGACGCCTTGTTTACAGCCACTTCCGCCGTTTGTGTGACGGGACTTTCTCCCGTCGTTACGGCTGAGCATTGGACTCTGTTCGGTCAAATCGTCCTCATTCTGCTCATTCAGATCGGCGGATTGGGCATCATGACCTTCGTGGCCTTATTCGGCCTGCTCACCAATCAGCATTTTTCCATCGCGGACCGTAAGCTGTTCATGGAAGAAAAAAACCAAAATGAATTAACCGGCATGGTTCGCCTTATTAAATTCATCATTCTTGCCACCTTTGCCATTGAAGGCGCAGGGGCGATTTTGCTCGCGATACGCTTTGTTCCGCAATTTGGCATGGTGAAGGGCCTGTGGTTTTCCGTATTTCATGCGATTTCCGCTTTCTGCAATGCAGGTTTTGATCTCATCGGTTCGGAGAGCCTCATGCCGTACCAACAGGATCCGCTGGTTCTGTTAACGATCGCTACACTCATCATCCTTGCCGGCATCGGTTATACCGTTTATCTGGATCTATGGCATGCACGAAAGGGGGAACGGCTGCACCTGCATTCCAAAATCGTTTTATCTTCCACGGCAATCTTATTGGTTGCCGGAACAGTTTTGATTTTTCTGATGGAAGCGAATAACCCGCAAACGATGGGAGCTCTTTCCCTGCCGGAAAAGGGACTGAATGCTTTTTTTCAATCGGTGACGACCCGTACGGCGGGCTTTTATACCTTTGCCCAGGAAAAAATGACACAGGCCGCCGGACTGAGCAGTATGTTTCTCATGTTTGTCGGCGGATCGCCGGCCGGAACAGCGGGCGGCCTTAAAACGACGACCATGGTCGCTTTGCTTTTGGGCTTAGTCAGTGCACTGCGCTCGTCGCGTGATGTATCGGTCTTTCGTCGCACCATTGCACAGGAGGTCGTACACAGCGCGTTCGTGCTCTTTGCCTTGGCAACGCTTTGGAACATCCTGGCTCTGTTTTTCCTCAGTATTACCGAGCAAGCGATTCCGCTGGCCAACTTGCTGTTTGAAACCGTCTCCGCCTTCGGCACGGTCGGCTTGACGCAAAATGTCACGCCGCAGCTGAGCGTTGCCGGTAAGATGATCATCGCGCTTACGATGCTGTATGGAAAACTGGGTCCGTTAACCCTTTTACATGCCTTGATTCCTAAAGCGCGGCAACAGAACAATCGTTTGGCGGAAGAACACCTTTTGGTGGGATAGGAGAAAATATGGAAACAAAGAAAAAATCCTATGCGGTAATCGGCTGCGGACGCTTCGGCCGAAGTTTAGCACTGGAGTTAACAAAACAGGGGATGGAGGTACTGGCGGTGGATGCGTCGGCGGAAGTGGTCAATGATCTTGCCCAAGACGTGACCGTCGCCGTACAGGCGGATGTCACGCAGGACGGAGCCTTGGACGGCATCGGCCTGAAAGACGTGGACGTCGCCATTGTCGCTATGAGCGGTGATTTTGAATCCTCTATTATGGCGGCCACCATCTGTCGGGAAAAGAATATTCCCATGGTGATCGCCAAAGCCAAGGACTCGCGGCACGGTCGCATTTTGCACCGCATGGGCGTAATGAAGGTCATCCTTCCGGAACGTGAAGAAGGCATTCGACTTGCCCATTTGTTGACGGAGAACTCCATTTATGAGCATCTGCGCATGTCGGAAGAATATTCCATTGAGGAGTTTCCGGTTCCGGAAACGTGGATCGGTTCTAATTTGAATGAGTTGAACATTCGCCAGTTGCTGAATATCAGCATTATCGCTATCAAGCGCAAGGGTGAAGTGCAAATCAACCCCGGTCCGGAGGACGTCTTTCAACAGAATGATGTATTGTATGGGCTGGGCTCAAACGAAGATTTTCAAGGATTGGATCAATGGGTTGCACAACGTCGAAGCTGAATCGTCTGGAAAGTCCACAAAATGCACGTTATAAGTGCTGGCGATCGCTTCTTTCCCCGAAGGGCCGAAAAAAAGAACGGTGTTGTCTGGTGGAAAGTCGAAAGCTCGTCGCCGATGTCTTTGATGCGGAAGGAGAAGTGCTCACGGTCTTGCTTTCTGAGGAGCATAGGGATGCTTGGAAGGCGATGCTCTCCTATCGACGAAAAGCGGGGGAAACACAGCCGGCGGAGATTGTTGAGCTGCCCGTTTCCCTTTTTCGGAAGCTCTCCACCATGGAGCATCCCGACGGCATCATTGCGGTGGTTCGCCTTCCCGAGGAACGTCCGGTGAGCCATGCGGCCTTTCGCTGGCTGTTGTTGGATCATCTGCAGGATCCGGGAAATGTGGGCACCCTTTTGCGCAGCGCGGAAGCCTTCGGCTTTACACATGTCGCAACGCTTGCCTCAGCAGACGTTTTTAGTCCAAAGTGTCTTCGTGCCGCCATGGGATCCACCTTTCGTTTGACCATAACCAACCTGAAAGAAGGTTCATTTTCGACGTGGAAAAAGCAATTGGACCTGCCACTTTATGGAGCGGAGTTGCAAGGCGAACCTGTCCAAAGATGCGATTGGCCGGCATACTTTATCTTAGCGGTGGGCAATGAAGGAAACGGCATCTCTACGGAAGTGCGTGCGGAACTCGATTATCCGGTCACAATTCCCATGCAGGGAGAAGGGGAATCGCTGAATGCGGCCATTTCGGGGTCAGTGATCATGGCGATGGCACAACGGTGATGAGTAGGAAAAGCAAAAAAGACACGCCGCAACGGTGTAATGTGTATAGACGTTCAATAGAGCGCGGAATTAGGAAGTGAGGAAATGATGTTGGAAAAACTGGAGGCCCTTCGTGAAGAGGCGCTCAAGCGCATTCGGCAGGCTTCTTCTGCAGAAGAACTGGAGCAACAACGTGTAGCGTATCTGGGCAAGAAAAGTCCGTTGATGGAGTTGTTGAAGAACCTGCGCACCTTGGAACCGGAAGAACGTCGCGCTGTAGGCCAGCGCGCAAACGAGGTTAAACAGGAGTTTCATGAAGCGATCCGCGAGCGCAAAGAGGAGTTGATGGATGAAGCGAGTGTGGTGGACCATCCTCTGGACCTCACCAGACCGGGGACGATTCCTTCTCTTGGCGGATTGCATCCGAGCATTCAGATGTTGTACGACCTTAACGATGCCTTCCAGTCCATGGGCTTTGTATTATTCAGCGAAGACGAGATATCCAGCGAAAAATATATCTTTGATAATTTGAATTTTCCGCCGAATCATCCGGCGCGTGAATCGATGGATACCTATTGGATTGCCGGAACGGAACAGAAGCACGGTGCGGAAAGACTGGCTTTGCGTCCGCATTTAACCGGTGCCTCCGTGCGCTATTTGCTCAAACACGGTGCGCCGGCACGTTTCATTTATCCCGGAAGCGTATTTCGTAACGAAACGACCGATGCCCGTCATGAACGCGCGTTCATGCAATACGAGGCGCTCATTGTGGAGAAGGACTTTTCCTTTGCGTCCGGAAAATTGCTCATTGATACCATTCTGGAAAAGGTCTTCGGCCATCCCGTGCGCACCAGAATGCGCGCCGGCTTTTTTCCTTTCGTGGAGCCGGGCTTTGAAATCGATATGGAGTGCCAGGTTTGTCATGGGGAAGGTTGCCGGACGTGTCACCATTCGGGCTGGATTGAGGTCATGCCCGGCGGATCGCCGCATCCGAACGTGTTGAAGGCTGCCGGATTGGATCCCGCCGTCTGGTCGGGATTCTACATCAATATCGGCCTGGATCGTCTCGTGATGATGCGCTACGCGGTGGATGATGTGCGCTTATTCCACAGCAATGATTTGCGTTTTCTGAAGCAGTTCCATTAAGGAGAAGGACATGAAACTTTCCTATAATTTATTAAAACAATACGTCGCGCTTCCGGAAGATCTCACCATGGAGCAGCTGGCCTATGACTTGACCATGCGCACCGTGGAGGTGGAAGGAACGACGGACTTGGCGAAGCGATATGAACGCATCGTCGTCGGTAACATCAAGACCGTGTCGCCGCATCCGGATGCGGATCGTCTGCGCGTGGTGCAGGTCGATTTAGGCGATGAAGGGGTACGACAGATCGTTTGTGGCGGAAGCAATCTCGTCGAAGGACATAACGTGATCGTTACGCTTCCCGGCTCCTTCGCCGTGTGGCATGGAGAAGGCGAACCGGTACAAATCAAAGAGGCCAAATTGCGCGGCGTAGATTCCTACGGGATGATCGCCGGTGCGGCGGAAGTCGGCTTGGAGACGCTTTTCCCCACGAGTGAATCGCATCATATCGTGGATTTAACCGAAGAAGGCATCGATCAGGAAGTTGAGCTTACGCCGGGCATGCCGATTGCGGAAGCTCTTGGTCTTAACGATCAGATTTTGGAGATTGAGAATAAATCCATCACCAATCGTCCCGATTTATGGGGGCATTACGGCATTGCACGTGAACTTTCCGCCATCTATCATGCCGAGCTGAAGCCGATGGATGCGGTGCAGAATATTGATGTGCCGGCCTATCCGCTCAAATTGGTACATCCCGAACTTTGCGGACGCATGCTCGCCGCACAATATACCGGGGTGGACAGCAGAAAAGCTCCTTTGTGGATGCGCGTGTTACTGATGAAATGCGAGATTCGTCCCATCAACGCACTGGTCGATATGACCAATTATGTCATGATGGTCTATGGTCAGCCGACGCATGCGTATGACGCCGATCATATTGAGGGCGGATTGCTTGCGCGTCGTGCGGAAGAGGGGGAAGCGTTGGAGCTTCTGGACGGTAAACAGCTGACCCTGAGCAAGGAAGATCTGGTCATTGCCGATCACCAAAAAGCATTGGGATTGGCGGGTGCCATGGGCGGAAAGCACGATTCCATTTCTGCGCAAACGCGTGAAACGGTATTGGAAATCGCAAATTTTAAGCCGGAAACCATTCGCAAGACCGCGCAGAAGTTCGGCATTCGCACGGAGGCTTCTTCTCGCAATGAAAAAGGCATTGATGCCCAACGTATGGATCCCACCTTCGGCCTTTGGCAGAAACTCATACATGACATTTTCCCGGAAGCGCGTCTTGTCGCTTTTGCGGAGGAACAGAAACGCGTGACAGAAAAAGCCGAAGTACGCGTTAGTCGCGAATGGCTTTCCCGACGGCTGGGTCGGTCGCTTTCCGTTGAAGAGATCACGGAAATGTTGGAACCGCTCGGCTTTACGGTTTCCTGTGCCGACACGGAAAACAAACATGAACAAGGGCTTATCGTGACCGCTCCAACGTGGCGTTCGACAGGCGACATCTCTCTTCCGGATGACATTCTGGAAGAAGTCGCACGCATGATCGGCTATGAAAACTTTACGCTCATTCCGCCACAGGTGACGCTGACGGGGGCACTGCATCAGCCGCAGATGGATTTGGAACGCAGGATCCGTGAAACGCTCGCACATTCTTTCGGCTTTCAGGAAATTCTTTCGTATCCCTGGGTAAAAGAGGAATACGCCGAGCTTTGCGGGGCAAATCCGGAGGAAATGCTTCGTCTGGAACAGCCGCCGGCACCGAATCAGGCGACATTGCGTACGTCGCATGTGCCCAATATCATCGAGGCGATTGTGAAGAATGTGCGCTTCTATGATGCGTTCCGCCTGTTTGAGCTGGGTCAGGTCTATTGCGTCGGTGCGCAAAGTCCCTCCACGCCGGATGAAGTGTTGCCGGCAATGCATCGTGAATTGGCCGGTGCCGTGGTGGGCAATAATCCGCAGGAACTGTTTTATACGGTAAAAGGGGTTCTGGAAGCACTGGGGCAGGCGGTACAGACCGACACCTTTTCCTTTGCACGTGAAGAGCGCCCTTACTGGGCGGATCGCGAGGCTTGGTTGACGATCATGGTTCGCGGAGAAGCCGTCGGCGTGATGGGACTTCTTTCCACACGTACCAAGGCTCGTGCCGATATCAAATATCAGGATGCCTGCCTCTTTGTTGTGAACATGGAGAAACTGAAGGCTTTTGATTCGCGCACCAATACCTTTACCGCACTTCCGCAATATCCTCATGTTTTCCAGGATCTGTCGCTTCTGGTTCGTGAAGAGACCACATGGAAACAAATGGAAGAAGCCATCGGCGATCGTGCCGTATCCATCGCCTTTGTCGATGAATACCGCGGAAAGCAGATTCCTGAAGGACACAAATCGGTCACTTTGCGTGTCGAATTAGCCTCCGATGAGGGTACGCTTACGGCAGAAGAGATACATGCGCACATGAAGGAAATCCGTGATGCGCTGGCGGATGCGGGTGCCACGTTGCGGGCACAATAATGAGATGATAGGACAATAGGGAAAAGAGAAGGAGGTTGTCATGGCATCACGCAATCGAATGGAAGTCAAGATTTTCGGACAGAGTTATGTGTTACACAGTGCGCGCGACGAGGCGGAAATGCGTAAAGTGGTCTCTCTGGCAACCAAAGCGATCCAAGATTCCGCTTCTCCACAGACGCGTTACAACAATACCATGCAAGCAACCTTGGCCTGCATGAATTTAGCCGACGCCTGCCTTCAAGCGCAAGCGGAAGCAGAAGCGGCGCATGCTGAGGTGAAGCAGGCGCAGGAGCAAGCGAAAAAGGCACAAGCGGAAGCGAAACAATGTCTCGAAAAGAATCGTGCCTTAACGGAACAGATACAGCAGCTCAAAAAGTCGATTGGCGCACGTTCGACGCAATCCAAGGCAAAGGGAAGCTCCGGGATGAACCAATGAGCCGACCGGAAATTCTTGCCCCTGCAGGCAACATGGAGATGGTTCGCGCCGCCTTTGCTGCAGGGTGCGATGCGATCTATGTGGGCGCAAAACGCTTCGGCGCACGCGCTTATTCGGAAAACTTTGAAGTGGCGGAACTGATTGCGCTCATCGAGGAAGCGCATCGCCGTGGTGTTCGTGTTTTTCTTACGGCCAATACGCTCATCCGGGAAGACGAGATGGATGCTGTGCTCGCGTTATTGCGTCCGCTTGCCGATGTCGGTTTGGATGCGGTCATTTTGCAGGACCTCGGCTTGATGGCCCGACTGAAACGGGAGTTGCCGAAGTTGGAACGTCATGCTTCGACGCAGATGTCCGTTACGTCACTGGACGGTGCATTGGCATTGCAGGGTCTTGGCTATACTCGCGTGGTACTTGGCCGGGAGACCAGTATAGAAGAAGCGGAACGCATCGTGAACGAAACCGATCTCGAGGTGGAAGTGTTTGCGCACGGCTCTCTCTGCATCTCGGTTTCGGGACAGTGCTACCTGAGCGTTTTTTCCGGAGGACGAAGCGGAAATCGGGGAAGCTGCGCACAGCCATGTCGAAAGACGTACACGATTGAACGCTCGGATGGTGAAATCCTCGGTGCGGAAAATACCTATCTCAGTCCACGCGATCTGATGACGCTTGATCGTGTAGCGGAATTTGCACGCCTCGGCGTACAGGCGTTAAAAATCGAAGGGCGTATGAAAAAGCCGGAGTACGTCTTTGCCGCCGTATCGGCCTATCGAAATGCTCTTCTTCAGCAACCCTATGATGCGAAAGGACTGCAACGGATGACCAATCGTCCGTTTACCAAGGGCTTTTTCTTTCATGCCTTTGGAACGGATGTAGCTTTTGACCGAAAACAATCCGGAGGCGAATGCATCGGAACCATTGGCGTGCAGGCGGACGGCCGGCGCTTTGTGGTTACGCAAACGTCGCTTGCCGCAGGAGATATGCTCATGCTGCAGGGAAAACGCGGCGCCTTTCCGTACACGGTATCCGACGATCAGCCGAAAGGAAGTAAATTGCTGTTTCCGATGCGCGACATCCCCAAGGATTCGCCGGTTCTTCTGGTGTATACCGAGACGGTGCGAAAAAAATTGCAGGAAGCGTTAGAAGCGGAGACGAAAAAGGAAGACCGACTGCCGCTTCAGCTCTCGGTCTCGATTGCGCCGGAAAAGCCTCTTCGTGTGACGGCAAGAAGCGGTCGGCAGGAAACGGTGTGGGAAGGGAAAATGGTCTCGACAGCGCGTTCTCATGCGCTTGATCGCGAAACGGTGGAGCGTGCATTTCGCAAAGTGGGAAATACGCCTTTTGCACTGGAGGAACTCACTCTTTCTTTGGCGGAGGGGACGTTTGTTCCGGTCAGCAAATTAAATGCGGCAAGACGCGATGCATTGGCTGCCTTGTCTCGCACGTTAAGCCGTTCGGTTTTACGCGATAAGCCGTCGCTTCCGAACGGGACACCGGCAAGCGCCTTTTTCTTGGAAGACACCCCTAAATGGAGAAAAGGGGAAAATAGCGTCGTCGGTGCATACTGCATACATAACAAGGAGAAACAGGCGCCCAACACACCGCGTATTCTTCTCGAAACGGATCGCGATCCTACCGCGTTCTCCGGCGTACTTGAGACCGCTGATCGCGTGTTGCTGTCGGATTTGACCCATGCCAAAGCTTGGCAAAACGCGGGAATTCCGGTCGACTGGGCGTTTCCGCTCCTGCAGGAGAGCGATGCCGCACGTATCTGCTGGGATGAAGCACGCGAGTTATCCTTTCCTTTTGATGGCATTACCGTTCGCACATTCAACGAATTGGGGCACGTGCTGCGGGGAATGGAGCAACTCCCGCAGCCGATATCGATCGCCTTAGGCTTCGGCTTCAATTTACGTAACAGCGATGCGTTTTTGGAAGTCGCCCGTTGGGCAAAAGAAATGCCGATCGTTCGCACGGCGATTTCCGTAGAATGCGAAGAGGAAGAAGATTTTGTCTTCCCGTCCTCTGCTCTGGAAGCGGAAATGCTCTATTTCGGTCCTGCACCGGGTATGCTTTTGCGTCATTGTCCTTGTGCCTTATTAAAATGTTGCCGTGATGAGCGGCATTGTGCAACCTGTGCGTTTCGGCGAGATGTGCTTCTTGTCGATCGTTACGGGAAACGACCGATGGTGCGGAAGAAAGGCTATACGGAGCTGCTCTCACCGACCAGAATTGATTTGCGAAAAGGCTCGGCGCTGTTTTCCCGGCTTAAGCCTTCCTGGCTTCGCGTGGTGGATGTCGGGTCAGAGACCTACGAAGTACTGAAAACGGTAAGGAGAAGTCATGCAGGATAGCGTATTAAAAACGCTGGAATACGATAAGATATTGGCGCTTGTCGCAGATCATGCCCAATCTGCCATCGGGCGTGATCGCATATTGGCCCTGCGCCCTTCAACAGAGCGCGAAACGGTTCTGCAAACGCAGGAGGAGACGGCGGATGCCGTGCGCCTTCTGTTGGCTTTCGGAAATCCGCCGCTCTTCGGCATTTATCCCATTCGCGCCGCACTGAAACGCGCAGCGCTCGGGGGTGTGTTATCCATGCGGGATCTTCTACATATTGCCGATACGCTTCGTGTTTCGCGCGAATTACAGCGTTATGTGGCGGAAGCGGAAGATGGCGTTATGGTGCGCGCTATCCACAGTCTCTTTTTGCAGGATGGGCTGGAACGGGCGATTTCGGATTCCATTTTAACGGAGGACACGATGGCCGATACGGCTTCACGTGCGTTATATACCATCCGACAGAAACTGCGAACCAAAAATGACCAAATTAAGATCCGTCTCAATGAAATTTTGGCGCATGCCGCGCAGGCGGGATACCTCAATGAAAATTTAATTACGATGCGAGACGGAAGATATGTCTTGCCGGTAAAGGCGGCTAATCGCAACCAGGTGAAGGGTGTTGTACACGATTCTTCCGGAAGCGGACAGACAGCTTTTGTCGAACCGCTGGCCATTGTCGAGCTGAACAATGAAATTCGCTCGCTTGAGGGGGAAGAAGAAGAGGAAATTCAGCGCATTTTAGCTGATCTTTCGCAGGAAGTCGCCGAATTTGAAGAGGAATTAGGCGGAAATGAACAGGTGCTGATCCATCTGGATTTCACCTTTGCCAAGGCGCAATATGCGCTGGCCACCGGTTGTTCACAACCGACATTTTCGATGGATCGTTCCATCGCCTTGCAACAGGCGCGACATCCTTTGCTGGGAAAAAATGTCGTGCCCATCGATATTCGTCTCGGCAAGGACTATACGACGCTCATCATTACCGGTCCCAATACGGGCGGAAAGACCGTAACGCTGAAGACGCTTGGTCTTTTACAGGCCATGGCACAGTCCGGCCTGCAAATTCCGGCACGAACACCGTCGGTTGTGGGAATCTTTTCGTTCATTTATGCCGATATCGGCGATAAGCAGTCGATTGAGCAGAGTCTCTCGACCTTTTCAGCATCGATGACCAATATTGTCCATATTTTAGCGTCGGCGGATCGTGATGCTCTGTTGTTGTTTGACGAACTCGGATCGGGAACGGATCCCACGGAAGGCGCGGCCATGGCCATGGCGATTCTCAAGCAGCTGCGTGATCAGGATATTCGGACCGTAGCTACAACACATTATGCAGAGCTGAAACTTTTCGCCATTCAGGAGGAGGGCGTACAGAACGCCTCGGTGGAATTTGATGTGGAGACCCTTTCGCCGACCTATCGTCTTGTCATCGGCTTGCCCGGACGATCCAATGCCTTTGAGATTTCCAAGCGGCTCGGACTGTCGGAGGATATTCTCCGGGAAGCGGAGAGCTATTTGGATCACGGCACCATTCGCTTCGAGAACGTATTGGCCGACATTGAAAAAAGCCGACAGGCTTCCGAGGAGGAACGCCTGCAGATTCGCCGTGAACGCGAAGCCTATCAGCAAAAACTGATCCATATGAAGCAAGAGCTGGAACAGGCGCAGCAAGCCTATGAAAGACGCATGCAAAATGCGGAACAGCAGGCTCGCGATATTATCAAAGAAGCGCGTGAGACTGCGCAGGATATGCTTCGCGATGCGAAAGATGCGTTAAAAGGAGAGCGTCCGGCGCTGGATCGTGCCTATAATAAAGTGCATGAATCGGCTAAAGACTTTGAGAAAAAACATCAAAAGGTCAAGGCGGATACGAATCGTCCGGGTCCTCAAAATCTGCAGATGGGCGAGAGTGTAAAAATTCTTTCGCTCAATCAAACAGGTGTTCTGGTCGAAGGGCCGGATCGCAATGGGGATGTCAAGGTGCAAATGGGCATCTTGTCGGTGAGTTCCAATGTGCGCGACTTGGCTCGTGTGGCCGAGCCCGATCGCATTGTAACCCCTAAAGCATCCTCTTCTTTCGTATCGGTTAATACTGCACAGAATTCCTTGCCGTATTTGGATTTGCGCGGGGAACGGTTTGATGATGCCATGCGCACGGTGGATAAATATTTAGATGATTGTGTGTTGGCAGGGTACAATAAAGTACGTATCATTCATGGTAAGGGAACCGGAGCCCTTCGTAAGGGCATTCATGAACGGTTAAAACATGATCGCCGTGTCGTCTCCTTCGCCTTTGCCGATGTACGAGAAGGCGGAACAGGCGCTACGGATGTGGTGTTGAAATAGGAGGAACGATGGAAGACATCAAAAACGTCTATACAACCTTTTGGGAAGATTTGAAGGTGTTGAGCAAAGCGTTTCCGACACTTCTTTTGGCAGCGTTGGGCTATGCTCTTGCGCAGAAGCTGCTTTCGCCGGTGACGGCCGCTGCCGGCTTTTTGGCCGGGGGCTTTCTTGCGTGGCTCATTGAGATGGCCATCAAGACCCATTTTGCGACGATCATGACCGCGCTTTTTGCCCGGGAAAAATTAATGCCCAAAGACCTCGCTCAGTTTGATGGGAACTTTTTTCCGCCTTTGACCCAGGCCTTCTTTTTGCTCTTTGTCGTCGAGTTCTTTGCTTCCCGCGTGCTTTCGCCACTTCTTCCCGCACAGCTGCTCTTATTTATCGGCCTCGCCTGGAAAGTGTTTACCGCACCGCTTTTTGAAGTGGTCTACCTTGCGCATGAACCATCTGCACATCTCTTTTCTGCGATGATCGAATTTTGGCGCGATAACTGGCAGCCCATGCTTCTATACAGTGCGGTATGTATCGCTGTGGCATTGCTGTTTTATCCCGTTGTTTTTTCGACGGCGGTCTTTTCCATATACGGTGCCGGCGCTATCGCCTTACAAGCCGTTCTCTATGCGGCTTATGGCCTGACGAAAGGGATTCTTTTCCGCATATTATACTTTTCGACGCCACGTTCACGCGCCTATCATCATCAATTTGACCGAAAGCGCAGATAATATCTACAACAAAGACGTTGACGAAAACGAGAGGAAAAACAATGACGCATCACGATTGCCAATGCACACACGATCACCATGGATGTGATGATCATGACCATAACGGCAGTGAAGACTGTTGTTGTCATGATCATGATCACCAAACAGAACATCACCACGGCCCGAATGGGGAATGCTGCGGACAGCATATCCACGAGGATTCGGAGAACGTCGAGAGCTATTTTCGATCCAAAAATACAAGAGTTGCCTTTATTGAATTAAAAGAACAGGCGCAATCGGCGCCATCATCGCTTCTGGGTGTTCCGTTGCCCATTCGTATGCGCGATTTTTTGGAAGGCATGGAAGAAACATTTGATCGGGAAATTCCCATGCGTGCCATTCTGAATGGCATGGTATGGATGATCGCCATTGATCCTACGTTTCGCTATACCTCCGTATATCGTGAATTTCTAAATACGTCCGTAAAGGATCCCGTCGGCTACGCGCTTCACTTGGGTATGGGACATGTCAACCAGGCCTATGCCCTGAAGGAGGAGAGGGAACAGCAGACGCTCACCGAGGAAAGCACTGTGCAATCGGATGAATGGGATAAAAAAGAAAGCGAAGAATGGGAAGCCGCGCTTCTCTCGTTTCGCGGTGCCCATCTGCTGAATCCTAACGAGCCGGTTGCTGCCGTGCAGTATGCCCGATTGCTTTGGCAGAGTGAGCCCAAACCAGCCTTTCTTGCCGAGGCCAATCATCTGTTGGAACAGGTGCTTGCCTACGATGAAGAACATGTCGGTGTCAATACGGCATTGGGCGAATTGCAGGAACATATGGGAAACTTTTTGAAGGCGACGGCCTATTATTCTCATGCGCTGGCACATTGCGAGCGCGAAACGATGAAAGAAGTATTGCGGCAAAGCATCACGCGCATTGCTCCTGATGCGGCGATGGAAAATGCTATCTACTATCTGCGCCGTGCCGACTATGATCGGGCAAGGGAAGCCTTGATGAAGGCAAAGGCAGAAAGCAAACGCTATGATGCGGACTATTACCTTGGTGTGGTGTATCAAAATACAGGAAATTTTGCGGCGGCCGAAGAAGCTTTCCGCACATCGATCGAAGAGGGAGGAAATTTGGAAGATATTTATAACGGCCTCGTTTATGCGTTGAATGCACAAAATAAAGTAGGCGAAGCGATTGCCGCCGCAACAGAAGGTTTGTCGTTGCATCCGGATGCACTTCGCCTGTTATTTAATCGTGCGGTACTCTATGCGGGTCAGAAGGAGATAGAGAAGGCACAGGAGGACATCGCAGAGATTCTTTCGTATGACGATCTCTCGGATGAATTGTTCAATGAAGTCATGCGCCTTCGTGAACAGCTTGCGGATTAATAACGAACCAACATTTCCGCCAACTCGTCGACATTTCCACATCCCGTCGTCAAGATGATGTCGCCTTCCGCAACCCGATCTTTCAGGTATGCACACACGTCGGCAAAGGTCTCCTGAAATACGGCGTTATCTCCATTTTCACAAATACGTTTCACCAGATGGTCGCCGGTTACTTCGCCGGTGTCAATTTCGCGTGCCACCTGAATGGCGGTGATGACCGATTCATCCGCATCACTGAAGGCTTTGGCAAAATCATTCATCAGCGTCTTGGTGCGGGAAATGGTATAGGGCTGGAAAACACACCAGAGTTTTTTCGTTTTATGTTCGGCAAGAGCATGTAGGGTTGCACGAATTTCCACCGGATGATGACCGTAATCGGTGAGTACACGCGCACCGCAGAAGTCGCCGACGTATTCCATGCGGCGATGCAGCGGACGGTATTCTTCAATTCCCTGCTTAATGATTTTCCGATCAACGTGTGTAACATCACACGCGATAATGGATGCGACGGCGTTATAAATGTTGAAGCGCCCGATAATCCCCAACTGATAGTGTTCGCTGGTGCCGTCCGGGAAATGCAGTGTGAACGCCGGATGTCCGACGGAATCGAACGTGACGTCAGTAACGTAGTAATCGGCTTCCGTATTGTTTATGCCATAGGTAATTGCGCGTCCCGTTACATGGGCGGGAAGGGTTTTTGAATGCGGATCATCCGCATTGATAATGGCGACACCGTCAGGCTGAATATTTTCCATATAACCTTCAAATGCATTAACTATATCATCCATGTCCTTGTAATAGTCGAGATGATCTTCGTCTAAATTGAGGACGATGGCAATCTGCGGATAATAATAGCGGATGTTGCCTTTGTATTCACAGGCTTCCGCCAGGAAAAACGGGCCGTCTCCGGAAAGTACATTTCCGCCGATGTCATCCAACGTTCCGCCCAACAGAATTGTGGGAGATTCATCCGTACGAATGAGAATATCCGAAATCATGGATGTGGTCGTAGATTTCCCGTGTGACCCGGAAACGGCGATGGAAGCGGGGAAATTTTGCATCAGGGCGCCCAAGAATTGTCCTCGTGTTACGCAGGGCTTGCGCGTAGCTATAGCCGCCTGTAGCTCCGGATTGGTCGGGAGAATGGCGTCGGTATAGACGAAAAATTCCTGATCGGTAATATTTTCCGCTTTTTGACCGATCGTTACGGGGATGCCAACAGATTGCAGATGGCGCACATATTTGTTATCGCGAATATCCGATCCGGTGACCGTGAACCCTTTATCATGAAGCAGCTCGGCAATGCCCGACATACTGACGCCGCCGATGCCAATGAAATGGACTTTTTTTATTTTTGTAGGCTGTAAAGTAAATTGAAACATTTCTCCTCCTCGCGCTTATTCAAGTCGGTATTATACCATAGAAGAGAGCGTTCGTCGGTTGGTTTCCGCGTCTGGTTTGTGTATAATAACTTTGATTTTACGATAATCCATAAGGAGAGAGTATGCCTTCACTTTTTATTCTGTCTTCCTCCTTTCTTAACGCGCATCGCGCGGAGGAAGAAGCACAAATGCGGATATTGGGTCATCCGATTCGCGAATTGATTATGCAAGCCGCTACAGGTCCGTCCTGGACGATTCTTCAGGACGGACTTGACACGTGTCGGGGAGATCTGCTTGTCGTTCATGAAGCCGCAGCGGGACTGGATGAGGAGATGTTGTATCGCTTCTACAGTGACGAACAACGTGTGTTGACAGATTATGACGGCCATCCGGCGGCGGTCAAGGTGAGCGAACAGGAACGGAAGCTGCTGCAGGATGCCTTTGCCGACGATTTTGATACCTTTTTTGAGGCTTGGATGGATGTCGCTAAGCCAGACGATGCGGATCCTGTTATCGATGAACTTTTCCTTGATATTCCGGTGGTCAATTCCTTTTTGACGTTGCAATTGGCGGAAAAACATTTGGCGCAGAAGATCTGTTATTGCTGGATGGAAAAAGGCGTGCGCATTGATGAACCCACTTTAACGCGCATTGCCCCTGAGGTCATTATCGGCAAAGGAACCTGGATTCGCGGTGCCGTACGCATCATGGGAAAAACCACAGTCGGTGAACATTGTCTGATCACGGAAGGATCGGAAATTACGGATTCGGCCATTGCCGATAATGTCACCATCCGTTCTTCCATAATTGAAGAATCCGTGATGGCTAAAGCTTCAAATATCGGTCCGTTCTCCCATTTACGTCCGCATGCCATCATCGGCGAGAATGTGCACATCGGTAATTTTGTCGAGGTTAAGAAAGCAAGCCTTGGCGAAGGAACAAAGGCGGGACATCTTGCCTATATCGGTGATGCGGAAGTGGGAAAGGACGTTAACATTTCCTGCGGGGTCATCTTCTGTAACTATGATGGAAAGAACAAGCACAAGGCCATCGTCGGTGACCACGTATTTATTGGTTCCAATGCCAATCTGGTTGCCCCGGTTGAGGTGGAAGACGAGAGCTTTATCGCCGCAGGCTCAACGATTACCAAAGCGGTCGATAAAGGGGCGTTAGCCGTGGAACGTGCGGAACAGCGAAATATTCCGGGCTATGTGGCTCGACGTAAAGAGAAGGGGTTGTTGTAAGGCTTTTTGCACGACATACCGTAACGAAAAAGATTCCGGACTTGCCGTGCAGACGATGCTCGTGGAAACGCGAAAAGGACAAAGGGGGATGTATGGAACGCGTGGGAATGAAGATTTTTTCGGGAAATGCCAATCTTCCGTTGGCGCAGGCGATTTGTCGGGAACTGGACATGCCGCTTGGCGACATGAAGGTAGGCCATTTTGCTGACGGCGAGATTAACGTCAAAATCAATGAGACGGTCCGTGGCTATGATGTTTTTCTGATTCAGCCGACGTCCGAGCCGGTGAATGACCATCTGATGGAAGCCCTCATTTGTGCTGATGCCTTTAAGCGCGCATCCGTCAGCCACATTAACCTTGTCCTGCCATATTACGGTTATGCCCGTCAGGACCGTAAAACCAGCGGCCGTGAGCCGATTACGGCGAAACTCGTAGCGGACCTGCTTGAGACGGCAGGCGTGGATCGTGTCATCACGGTTGATCTTCATGCCGGACAAATTCAGGGCTATTTCGATATTCCGGTAGATCATTTCCAGGGCGGTCGTCTTTTAGCCGATTATTTCCGTCCGCTGGTCAAGGATTCGCCGGACGACTGGATGGTGGTTTCTCCGGATCTGGGCGGTGTCACACGCGCACGCGCTTTTTCGCATCTGCTCGGCCTGCCCATCGCCATCATTGAAAAACACCGTCCTGAAGCTAACGTTTCGGAAGTAGTGGATATCATTGGCGATGTGGAAAACAAGAATTGCATCATCATTGACGACATCATTGATACCGCCGGAACGATTACCAATGCGGCCGACTTCCTGACCAAACGGGGAGCGAAGGATGTCTACATTACCGCTTCCCATGCTCTATTGTCCGGCAATGCTTCGGAAAAGATCCTGCGTTCCTCTGTAAAGAAATGTGTCGTCACCGATACGGTTAAGCTGGATGAAGAAAAGATGAACGAGAAGATTGAAATTGTTTCGATCGCGCCCTTGCTGGCGGAAGCCATTCGACGCGTCTACTCGTTTAAGTCCGTCAGCGGGTTGTTCAGCCGATGAGTACGAAGATTATTGTCGGCCTGGGAAATCCGGGTGCGCGTTATGAGGGGACACGCCATAACATCGGTTTTGCCGTGTTGGATCGTGTAGCACAAAAACTGGGGATTGCCGTGGACCGTTCGAAGTGGGATGCGTTAATCGGCGAAGGACGCTATGCCGGACAAAAACTGGTTTTGGTCAAACCGCAGACCTATATGAATCTTTCCGGAAAAGCGGTCAGACAGGTTGTCGACTTTTATCATGTCGAACCGGCAGATGTGCTGGTGCTCGTCGATGACATCGATATTCATCTGGGGACGGTGCGCATACGTGAAAAAGGATCGGCCGGAACACATAACGGGCTGCGATCTCTTGTTCAGGAACTGGGCAGCGATGCCTTTGCCCGAGTGAAGATTGCGACCGGTCATCGGCCGGCCTCGTGGGACCTTGCGGACTTTGTTCTGGCCCGCTTTGCGGAAGAAGATCAGAAGACGATTGACGAAGAAACCGAGGCGGCGGCACAGGCGGTTCTCGATATTCTGGATCATGACCTTCCCACCGCGATGAACACCTGGAACGGATGGCTTGCTCCTTCGATAAAAGAGCAAAGCGAAGAGAAGAAAGCACTTGAAGCGAAGCGGGATCAGGAACGCGAACGTCAAGATGCGTTTCGTAAAGGCGCCAAGCGTTGCGGAGATTGATGAGTAAGGTAGAAGATTTATTTTTAGCGGAGCCCCGTTTTTCCCGCCTTCTGCAGACGTTGCAGGCGGGAAAACGGCGTATCCATCTTCACGGTTTAGTGGGGGAAAGCACAGGACCCTTTGTCGCCTCCTTGGCGGAAAAACGAAGTTGTCCTGTTTTTGTCGTGTTTGAATCGGCGGTGAAGGCTCGTGCATTCACCGATGCACTGGTTTTATCCGGTGCGGATAATGCCGTGACGTATCCCGAAGAAGAGTGGCAATTTTTCAAGACGGATACCGTTGTTTCACCCGTTTCTCGTCAGCGCTTAGCCGTTTTACAGCGGCTGTATAACGGCGGAAATCTGATTGTTTCTACGACATTGACCGCCCTCAAGCGACGCGTCGTACCGCCGAGACGTTATGCACAGAGTGTTGTTTCGCTTACCGTGGAAAAGGAAGCGGAGCTTGATACGGTTGCGCAAAAACTTGTGTCTATGCGCTATGTGCGGACGACCTCTGTCGAACACGCCGGCGAGTTTTCCGTGCGCGGGGATATTCTGGATGTTTTCCCACCCTCGGCGAAGCAGCCATATCGCGTTGAATTTTTTGACACCACCATTGATCGTATTCATACGTTTTCCGTTGAAACACAACGAAGTGATGAAGCGGTGGAGAGCATTCTGCTCACGCCGGCTGAAAACCTGCTCTTTACCGATGCGGATTGTCAGGATGTGATCCAGCGGTTGAAGAAAGATATTTCCGAAGCGGAGCGCTTGGCTAAAAAAGAACGTCGTCAAGGGCATCTGGATAAATTTTACCGTCTTCTGGATACGCTTGAAACAGATAATCATGTTGACAATCCCGATCTGGCCGAAGCTTATCTTAACGACGATGCGCTGGCCGGATTAATGGATTATTTACCGGACAATGCGGTGGTGGTCTTTGATGATTTTTCGCGCATTATGGAGACCGAAAAACGCCGGGATGCGCTGGTGCTGGAGACGGTTACGACCTTAGCCGAACAGTCTGAATTGCTGCGTGAACATCTGCATCATCTCTTGCCTGCGGAGGAGATTGCAGAAAGTCTTTCGGCGTATGTCATGATCAATCTCACACAAATTTTGAAAAAATCGCGGTTTTTCACACCCGATGCTCTGTTGCAGATACGCACGAGAGAGTTGGAGAACTTTCATCATCGTTGGACGGACTTTGTGGCGTATTTACATTGGACGCAGAAACAGAAGAAAAAGGTCTTTCTTGCCTGCGGTGCGGCGGATAATGCCTTGGCTGAACGTTTAACCGCTTCTGATGTACAGTTTTCGCGCGAAACCGAAAAAAGTGATTCCCTGTCTCTCAAGGAGGGACAAATTCTTCTCAGCCGTCTGTCTTTACCGCACGGTTTTCAATTGGTGGACAGCAATGTACTGATTTTTTCGCGTACGGAAATCTTCGGTCAGGAAAAGAAACGGAAACCGGTTCATCGTCCGCGTCGAAAAAGCGATTTGCTCAACTACCAGGATTTAACACCAGGAGACTATGTCGTGCACGAACTCTATGGCATCGGAGAGTTTTTGGGTACGGAAACCATCGCGTATGACGGACTGGTCAAGGATTTTATTAAAATCAGCTACAAAGGTGCCGATGCGCTCTACGTACCTACCGACGAAATGGACCTGGTCACCAAATATATCGGAAGTGGCGGTCCAAAGCCGCGTATCTCTTCTTTGGGAGGCGGCGAATGGAAGCGCTCCAAAGAAAAAGCGAAAAAAGCGGTGGATGCGATCGCGGAAGATCTGTTGGCTCTCTATGCAAAACGAGCGAAAGTAAAGGGGCATGCCTTTGCACCGGATTCGCCTTGGCAACAGGAATTTGAAGAGTCGTTTTCTTATGAAGAGACGCCCTCTCAGCTTCGGGCAACCGAGGAAATCAAACAGGATATGGAACGGGACAAGCCCATGGATCGTCTGCTCTGCGGAGACGTCGGCTATGGCAAAACTGAGGTGGCATTGCGCGCAGCATTCAAGGCCGTTATGGATGGAAAACAGGTTGCCTTCCTGGCTCCTACCACGATTCTTGTGCAACAGCATTATCAGACCATGATGGATCGCTTTCTTTCTTTTCCGTTGCGCATTGAATTTCTTTCCCGCTTTAAAAGCGCGGAGAAGCAAAAAGAAGTCGTAAAAAGTCTCGGTCAGGGGAGTGTCGACATTGTTGTGGGAACGCATCGCCTGCTGTCCAAAGATGTGCATTTCAAGGATTTAGGCCTGCTGATCGTCGATGAAGAGCAACGTTTCGGCGTAAAGGACAAAGAGAAAATGAAGAAAATGAAGGAAAACGTGGATGTGTTGACGCTTTCCGCAACGCCCATTCCGCGAACTCTTCAACTTTCTTTGACGGGAATTCGCGATATGAGTCTTCTGGAGGAGCCGCCGGAAGAGCGCTATCCGACGATATCTTATGTGCTTGAGGCAGATCCTCTCGTTATTCGCGACGCCATTCGGCGTGAATTGGACCGCCATGGCCAGGTTTATGTTGTTCATAATCGCGTTCATGATATTCATTATGCCTATGAGCGTCTTCAGGCTCTTGTGCCGGAGGCACGTATTGCGGTGGCCCATGGCCAGATGAGCATACGTGAACTGGAAAATGTAATGGAGGGCTTTGTATCGGGGGAAGCCGATATTTTGCTTTCGACCACCATCATTGAAACGGGAATGGACATCGCCAACGTCAATACGCTCATCGTTGAGCGAGCCGATCGCATGGGCCTGTCCCAGCTCTATCAGTTGAAGGGACGCATCGGGCGCTCAGATAGACAAAGTTATGCCTATTTTACGTATGAACGCGATCACATGCTGTCGGAAATTTCGGAAAAACGCTTAAAAGCTATACGCGATTTCAGTGAGTTCGGTTCCGGTTATAAAATTGCCATGCGTGATCTGGAACTTCGCGGAGCGGGAAATCTTCTGGGAGAGAGCCAATCCGGCCATATCGAGTCCATCGGCTATGAGCTGTATGTGCGCATGTTGGAAGAAGCGGTAGCCCGCGTCAAAGGAGAAACGAAAAAGGTGCATTTGGATGACATTAACGTCGATGTTAAGGTCAGTGCCTACATTCCTGACAGCTACATCCCTCAAAGTTCCGACAAAATCATGATGTATCGTCAGATCGCTGCGATTGAAAATGAAGAAGATTACGGTAAAATTGTAGAGGAACTCATTGATCGCTTCGGTGACCCTCCGGAAAGCGTTGAAAATCTGCTCAACATCGCCCTGATTAAACGATGGGCGAGCGACTTGGGCTTTTCTCGTATTAAGGAGACGGAAGAAGCGGTCGAATTGCGTTATGAGCGTTTTGAACAATTTTCCGTGGAACAGCTCAAGGCGATTTCTGAAGGGTATAGCGGTCCGCTGACCTTCGACTTTCAGAAAGTGCCGCGTTTTAAGATCGCGGCAACGCCGAGAAAACTAAATGATACGAAACGACTACTGTCACTCATGACGCAGTTAAAAAACAAGGAGGAAAGTATTAATGAAAAGCAGTAAAAAAGTAGTGGCTCTGGCATTGGCAGGTATGTTGGCGTTGGCCGGCTGTGGTGCATCACAGGAGACCTTTGCCACCGTCAATGGAGAGAAAATCTCCAAGGCGAAGTACGATTCCCAGCTGGATCTCTATAAAAGCATGATCGCCGCGCAGTATCGTTTACCCATGACGATCCGCGAATCACTTATTTCTGAGCAGGTTATGTTGCAGGAACTGAAAAAGAACAAAATCGAATTGACCGACAAGGATTATGCCGTGGAGTACGATAAGGCCATTCAGGCATATGGTGGTGCGGCCAATTATAGCAACACCATTAAATCGCTCGGTATTACGGATGATCAGCTTAAGGACAGCCTCCGTTATGAGACCATTTCGCGTAAGCATAGAGAGTGGTTCAATCAGAATCACCAGCCTGCCGACGATGAGATCAAAACGTATTTTGAAAAGAATAAGGACGCGCTGATTACCGTAGAAGCTCGCCATATTTTGGTTAAGACGGAAGATGAAGCGAACAAGGTGAAAGAACGTCTGGATAAAGGCGAGAAATTTGAAGATGTCGCCAAAGAGGTCTCTCTGGATGCGCAATCCGCACAAAATGGCGGAAGTTTAGGATTGACCTCGCCCGACAAGTTTGTTCCCGAATTCAAGAAGGCTATTCTTGAACAGAAGGTGGGCGAAATCGGCGCTCCGGTAAAGAGCCAGTTCGGATTCCACATCATTCAGGTGAACAAGCGTAACGATACCGTTGAAGCGCTTCATGATCAGATTGTGGAAAAGATTAATGGAGATAAATACACGCAATATCTGCAGGAACAGATTGCGGCCGCCGATGTCAAAATTGAAGGCGAAAGCGAGTCATCCGCAGTGTCGGAAGCCGAATCGAAGAAAGGCTCGGAAGCAGATGCTTCCGCAGCGCCTGCAGAGAGCAGTGAAGCGACAAAAAATTAAGTTTGTTTCCGTTCCTATGGTAAGGAACAATCAAAATAGGGTATAAACCCATAACGTAGGCACGACAGAATACCCATCGGGAAGAAATAGGAGGAAACATGGCTACAAAAGTTGCGATTAACGGTTTTGGGCGTATCGGTCGTCTGGCGCTGCGCGAAATGCTGCGCAATGCACCGGAGTTGGAAGTGGTGGCAATTAACGATTTAACAGACAATGAAGATCTGCTTTATCTATTAAAGTATGACACGGCGCAAGGCGCTTTTCCGTACCACGTTGAGTTAAAGGGTGACAGCCTCATCGTTGAAGGACATGAGATTCGCTGCTATGCCGAAAAGAACGCAGCCGACTTGCCATGGAAAGAACTGGGTGTGGATTTTGTTCTTGAATGCACCGGCTTTTATACGTCAAAAGAAAAATCGCAAGCACACATTGACGCCGGTGCAAAGCGCGTTCTCATCTCCGCTCCGGCGAAGGGCGAAGGCGTTAAGATGATTGTCTACGGGGTTAACCACAAGAGCCTCGATGATGATGATCTCATTGTATCTGCGGCGTCCTGTACGACAAACTGCCTGGCACCGATGGTCAACGCATTAAACGAAGCCTTCGGGGTGGATCATTCCATTATGTCTACGATTCATGGTTACACCTCAACGCAGCGCTTACAGGATGCACCGGGCGGAAGAAAGAGTCGCGCAGGTGCCGCCAACACCATTCCGGCGACCACGGGCGCGGCGAAAGCCATCGGAAAAGTTATTCCGGAATTAAGCGGTCGTATCGACGGTAGTGCATTGCGCGTTCCGGTCATTACCGGTTCCATCGTTGAGCTCTACTCAGTATTAAATAAGAAGGTCACCGTTGAGGAAGTGAATGCAGCGATGAAAGAGCGTGATGCAGAATGGTTCCGCTACAATGAAGATGAGATTGTAAGCTCCGATATCATCGGCGTTCCGTGCCCCTCGATTTTCGATGCGACATTAACCAATGTTGTGGAAGGACCGGACGGAAAGCAGATCGTTAAGACCTGCTCGTGGTATGACAATGAAATGGGCTTTACCAGCAACATGGTGCGCACCCTCAAATACTTCGCGGAAGTCGCGAAATAACACAAAAAAGGCGAGGAGGGAACTCCTCGCCTTTTTTTTCGGCCAAATGGACTTTCCTTTCAACGAGAAGACGAAAGATAGAGAGGAAAGCGGAAGAAAGGACGTACAAGTATGCCCAAAAAGACAATTGACGATTATGATCTGAACGGAAAAAAAGTATTGGTGCGCGTAGATTTTAATGTTCCCCAAGCCAAAGACGGTTCCGGACGCATTACGGATGACAGCCGGATCGTTGCCGCACTGCCAACGATTGAGGCTTTGCTGAAAAAGAATGCAGCCGTTATTTTAATGAGTCATCTGGGACGCCCGAAGGGTGCAGACCCGGCGCTAACATTAAAGCCGGTAGCGAATCGCTTGGAAGAACTGTTGAACCAACCCGTATCGTTCTTCTCCTCGCCTGTTGTTGTTGATGACGAGGTGAAGAAAAATGTCTCCGAAATGAAAAGCGGAGAAGTCTGTTTATTGGAAAACACGCGTTACGTTGCAGGCGAATCCAAGAATGATCCGACGTTCGCCGCTGAGCTGGCCTCGTTAGCCGATGTATTCGTCAATGACGCATTTGCCACGTGCCACCGCGCACACAGCTCCAATGTCGGTGTTGCATCCCTGTTACCTTCCGCACTCGGCCTTCTTGTTCAAAAAGAAGTCGAGATCATGGGCGAAGCGCTCAGTGAGCCGGAACGTCCTTTTGTTGCGATTTTAGGTGGTGCGAAAGTATCCGATAAAATCGGTGTCATCGAAAATTTACTCAATAAGGTGGACACCATTCTCATCGGTGGCGGCATGGCCTATACCTTCCTCAAAGCGCTCGGCAAAGAGATTGGTACATCATTGTTGGAAGAGGATAAGATCGATTTAGCGAAAGAACTGCTTCGTCGTGCAGAAGAAAAGGGTGTACATGTCGAATTACCTGTGGATGGTGTGATCGCAGACGAAGTGAAATCCGGACAGACAACGGAAGTTGTTTCCGTCGATGCCATTCCGAAGGATAAAATGTCTCTGGACATCGGCCCGAAAACGACGCAGAACTATGTCAATATTATTGAAGCGGCAAAAACAGTCGTTTGGAACGGTCCGATGGGGGTCTTTGAACTTCCCGAATTTGCAGAAGGGACATTTGCTTTGGCTAAAGCGATGGCGAATTGTTCCGGTGTGACCATTATTGGTGGCGGAGACAGTGCTGCAGCAGTGGAACAGGCGGGACTAAAAGACAAGATGACGCATGTTTCTACCGGTGGCGGAGCCTCTCTTGAATTTTTAGAAGGCAAGACCCTTCCCGGGATTGCTGCCATTTCGGATCGGTAATAGGTTCGCAAAAGAAAAAAAGGAGGAGATTATGCGTAAGCCGCTCATTGCCGGCAACTGGAAGATGAACAAAACGCCGTATCAGGCGCAGATGCTGGTGCGCCAAATTGATTCCATCGAATTGGATGACGAAGTTGAAGCGTTGGTTTGTGTACCGGCAGTTGATCTTCAGGCAGTCAACGAAGTTATGGACGATACGCAACTGCACCTCGGTGCGCAGAATATGCACTATGAGGATCACGGTGCCTATACCGGTGAAATTTCCGCCGCCATGCTCAAAGATTTACAGGTGGAGTACGTCATTCTCGGTCATTCCGAGCGTCGTGAACTCTTTGGTGAATCGGATGCGTTGATTCAGAAAAAAGTCGACGCCGCCTTAGCGAAGGGACTTCTTCCCATTCTTTGCGTGGGGGAGACTCTGGAAGAGAGGGAAGCCGGAAAACAAGAGGAGAAGGTACAGGGACA
The DNA here is from genome assembly GCF_900059565.1 of Murdochiella massiliensis. GTDB lineage: Bacteria > Bacillota > Clostridia > Tissierellales > Peptoniphilaceae > Murdochiella > Murdochiella massiliensis. Next base: position 257,813 of record NZ_FIZW01000002.1, on the reverse strand, counting down.
ATTGATGTCGGCCCTGCAGAATGTAAAACCGGATGACTTTAAAAAATTGGTGATTGCCTATGAACCGATTTGGGCGATCGGCACCGGGAAAACTGCATCCGATGCCGATGCGGAAGAAATGGCCGCCTTTATTCGTCGACAGATTGCGACAATGATTTCTCCCGCTGCAGCGGAGAATGTTCGCATTCTTTATGGCGGTTCAGTTAAGCCGGAGAACATTAAGAAGATTATGGAACAGGAAAACATCGACGGCGCACTTGTTGGCGGTGCAAGTTTGGAAGCACCAAGCTTCATCAGTTTAGTCAACTATCGCCTCGATTAACGAGTAACAACCAATAGAAAAGGAGAAGGTTATGTCACAAATCATTGATCTCTATGCCCGTCAGGTTTTGGATTCCCGCGGCAATCCGACAGTGGAAGTGGAAGTTACGACGGAACTTGGAGGTTTTGGTCGCGCGATTGTTCCGTCGGGAGCATCTACCGGTGCATTTGAAGCCGTAGAGCTTCGTGACGGGGAGAAGGCGTTCGGCGGCAAGGGCGTATTGAAAGCCGTTGATCATGTGAACAATGAGCTGGCGACTCTTCTTGAGGGATGGGAAGTCAGCGATCAGGTGGGCATTGATCACGCCATGATTGAAGCGGACGGCACGCCCAATAAGGCAAACTTCGGTGCGAATGCAATTCTGGGTGTTTCGCTGGCCTGCGCTCGTGCGGCGGCTGATGAATACGGGATGCCTCTTTACAATTATATCGGCGGTGTAAACGCCAAAACCTTGCCTGTACCGATGATGAATGTCATCAACGGCGGAAAACATGCGGATAACTCGGTTAACTTCCAGGAATTCATGATTATGCCGGTGGGTGCCGGTTCCTGGTCGGAAGCGCTGGAACAGTGTGCGGAAGTGTTCCACACGCTTAAAAGTGTGTTGACCAAAGACGGCCATCCGACCGCTGTAGGGGATGAGGGCGGCTTTGCGCCGAACTTCAAGAACGACGAAGAACCGTTGCAGTATTTGGTAAAAGCCATTGAAGCGGCAGGGTTCACGCCGGGAACAGACTTCATGATCGCGATGGATCCGGCTACGACTGAACTTTTTGAAGAAGCCAAAAAAATCGGTAAAGAAGGCTATTATTTCTGGAAAACCGATGAATTCAAAACAACCGATGAAATGATCGATCTCTGGGAAGAATGGATCGCGAAATATCCCATCATCTCTATCGAAGACGGCCTGGCGGAAGAAGATTGGGCGGGCTGGCAAAAGATGACCGAACGTATTGGGAATAAAGTCCAGTTGGTTGGCGATGACCTGTTCGTTACCAATACGGAGCGCTTGGCGAAAGGCATTTCCATGAACGTGGCCAATGCCATTCTAATTAAGGTCAATCAGATCGGTACGCTCACGGAAACGCTGGATGCCATCGAAATGGCAAAGCGCGCCGGTTATACGGCCATCGTCTCACATCGCTCCGGCGAAAGTGAAGATACGACGATCGCGGATCTGGTCGTGGCGACAAATGCCGGTCAGATTAAGACGGGAGCGCCAAGCCGCACGGATCGTGTCGCAAAGTACAATCAGCTTCTACGCATTGAGGATATGTTTGCCGATGAAGCTGTGTATCCGGGAATGGATGCCTTCTATAATCTTCCGGAACAGGAATAAGCGACGTTCTGCGATTTCCAATACGAAAGAATAATAAAACGAAGGACGGTGTCGAGATTTCGACACCGTCCTTCGTTTAGGCATTCGTTTTCATTCCATCTTCCTGCAGGAAATGGTAAAATAAGACAAGAAGGATAACGTTTTGCCGTAAGATAACGATAAAGGAATGCATATAAAGGAGGGAGCACGAATGAGAAATCAAAGCGGCATGGTTTGCATGCTTTTGGCAGGCGGACAAGGCTCGCGCTTAAAAGCACTGACGCGAGAGACTGCTAAGCCCGCAGTCCCCTTTGGCGGGAAATACCGTATTATCGACTTTGCTCTGAGTAATGCCACCAATTCGGATATTCATGATATCGGCGTGTTGACACAGTACAAGCCGTTTCGACTCAATGAACATATCGGCATCGGTACCGCATGGGATTATGACCGCACTTATGGCGGCTTGCGTTTGCTTTCTCCATTCTATTCGGAAGAGGGGGGACGTTGGTATGATGGGACCGCCAATGCAATTTATGAAAACATCGCTTATTTGGATAATCTTAACCCCAAATATGTCTTGATTCTATCGGGTGATCATATTTATAAAATGAACTACAATCGTCTTTTGGATGTTCATGTCCAAAAAGGCGCAGAAGCTACGATTGCGGTTATGGAAGTGCCTTGGGATGAAGCCTCCCGTTTTGGCATCATGAATACGGATGAGGACGATCGCATCATAGAATTTGAGGAAAAACCGAAAGAGCCGAAAAGCAATCTGGCCTCGATGGGTATTTACGTTTTCAACTGGCCAACCCTGCGCAAGGCATTGGTCGAGGACTATAACGACAAGGATTCCACCTACGACTTTGGCCACGACATCATCCCAAAAATGCTGAAGGCGAAAATGCCGCTTTATGTCTATCGGTTTAAGGGCTATTGGAAAGACGTAGGAACCATCAAAAGCTACTGGGAAGCCAATCTAGACATGATTGATCCTCACAATGGCTTGGATATTTATGAGAAAAACTGGCGTATTTACACCTCGGCGAAAAATCTTCCGCCGCATTATATCGGCGAAAAAGCGGAAGTGACCAATTCGCTGGTCAATGAAGCGTGTCGCATTTACGGCAAAGTGGATCACTGCGTTTTGTTTACGAATGTTACCGTGGAAGAGGGGGCGGAAGTCAAGGACAGTGTGGTGCTTTCGGGCACGGTCATTAAAAAAGGAGCGAAAGTCTCTCACGCGGTCATCGGCGAAAATGAGGTCATTGAAGCGGATCAGCAGATCGGACAGGATCAATCCGAAGCCATCTATTTGATTGCCGATGGAAAAATTACAAAGGAGTAGGCGATGAAAGATTGTCTTGGCATTATTTATTCTCGTTATGACGGTGAGCACGGTCACCGCGACTTCGGCCGACTTTCCGAGAATCGTCCGGAGTATATGATTCCCTTCGGCGGGCGTTATCGCATCATTGACTTTGCTCTCTCCAGCCTTTCCAATTACAGCCTGTCTCGTGTCATCCTTTATGGCGGAAACAATATTCGTTCCACGCTGGATCATGTGGGTGACGGGAAGAACTGGGAACTGAATCGGCGAAACAACGGCTTATTTATCAATCCGCCCAGTCGCAATTGGGATCAACATCCGAGTATCATTCAGACGTACTATGACTCGATTACCTTTTTTGAGGAATCCACGGCGTCCAATATCCATGTCATGAATCCGATGATGATTACCAAAGCGGATCTGGATGAAGCGTATGATCGCTTTTTAGAAAGCGGAAACGATGTCCTGCTCTTCTATAAAAACATTGAGGATCGCGGCGGCGTCTATACCAATATGAGTAAGCTGATTTTGGATGAACAGGGCAATTTTGTGAACATGGGCATCAATCTGGGAACAAATGAGGCGTTTCCGCTTTATCTGGAGCGTATGTTCATAAAGCGCACCGTTTTTGTGAACCTGGTCAAGCATGCTCTGGAACGCGGTTCGGCCACGACGCTTATTGAAGCGATTAACAAGGAGAGAAAGCGGTTGAAAATCGGTGTGTATGAGGTTTCCGCTCCCGTTTTGGTCATCCATGACATCTACTCTTATTTTCAGGCCAGCATGAGTCTTTTGGATCAGAACCTATATCAGGAAATCTTCTTCCGTGACAACATGATTTACACCAAGTCCAAAGATGAACCGTCGACCATGTATGCACCCAGCGCCAATGTACGCAACAGTCTTGTGGCGAATGGCTGTATTGTTGAAGGACAGGTGGAAAACTCCATTCTTTCCCGCGGCGTGCATGTGCATAAAGACGCCATAGTACGCAACAGCATTTTGAACGAAAAAACCGTTGTCGGTCCTAACGCCGTTGTCGTCAACACCATCACCGATAAGCGTGCGATGATAGAAGAAGGCGTTACCCTTGCCGGCGCGTACTCTCATCCGTTTGTGGTGGGAAAGAAAGAAGTGATTTCGAGGTAAGAAATGAATATTCTGTATGTAGCGGCGGAGGCGGCGCCATTCATTAAAACGGGCGGTTTGGCAGATGTAGCGGCTTCTTTACCGAAAGCGCTGAATCTAATCGGCTGTGATTGTCGCGTTGTGCTTCCGCTTTATTCGCAAATTGATGAGAGGTATCGTCGTGAGATGCGTCTCGTTACCCAATTCGCAGTGAGCGTGGGATGGAAAAATGAGTATTGCGGCGTCTATGAACTGACGTACAATGGCGCCACATATTATTTTTTGGACAATGAATACTATTTTAAACGGCCGACTATCTACGGCCAGTTTGATGATGGCGAACGCTTCATCTTTTTCGCTAAGGCCGCCGTGCGCCTGCCGCGCATTTTGGACTGGAATGTGGACGTTATTCATGCCAATGATTGGCATGCCGGCTTAGTTCCCGTATATCTCAATGATTTTCGCCGCGGCGATGACTTTTATCGGGAAACACGTTCGCTCTATACGATTCATAATCTCAAGTATCAGGGACAGTTTTCACCGGATCTTTTCTTCTGGACCAATCTCAATCCGGCCTACTATTCCGACTATGATCTGAAATTTTATGAATCGATCAATTTCATGAAAGCGGCGATTGTACACGCGACGAAAGTGAACACGGTTTCAGAAACGTATGCCGAAGAAATTCATTATCCCTTCTTTGCCGAAGGACTGCAAAATGTCATCAATGCGTATTCCTGGAAGATTTCCGGCATTTTAAACGGCATTGATGAAGACGTCTGGAATCCGCAAACGGACGACGTGATCGCGCAGCAATATGACGTGCGTACACTTTCCCTGCGCAAGAAAAATAAACAGGCTCTACAGAAGGAAGTGGGGCTGCCCGTGCGTGATGATGTCCCGCTCTTTGGGATGGTGACGAGATTAAATGCGATGAAGGGACTGGATCTTGTCCGCTATATTCTGGAAGAATTTCTCCAGGAAGATGTGCAGTTTGTCGTCGTCGGCACGGGAGATGCGACCTATGAAGAAATGTTCCATTATTTTGCGGACACATATCCGGAAAAAATAGCCGCGCGAATTCATTTTTCGACGCGCGAATCGCACGAAGTCTACGCCGGTGCAGATCTCTTATTAATGCCGTCCATGATTGAACCATGCGGGCTCTCCCAAATGATTGCAATGCGCTACGGATGCGTGCCGTTGGTGCGCGAGGCCGGCGGCCTTCGCGATTCGGTGCTGCCGTACAATCAATATGAAAAGACAGGCGAAGGATTTACCTTCGCCAACGTGAATGCGCATGACCTGCTGTATACTATGCAACGGGCCTGTGAAGTTTATCGCAGGCACCCCCAGGATTTTTCCCTTTTACAGAAAAATGGGATGACTAAGGACCTCAGCTGGCAGGTATCCAGTCGGAAATATCTGGCGCTTTATCAATCGTTGAATCCTTTTGGACAAGGAACGGATACACGATGATCTTAGAAAGAGAACAACCGGGACAAACAACCTCTGTGTGTGTGGAAAGACCGATTCTTCCGGTCGCATCCGCCCATGCGCTTGCAAGCACGCTCGGCGTAACCTATACCAAAAGTCGAAGTGTTTTTCGTGTCTGGGCGCCCACGAAGCGTCATATTTCGCTTCGCCTTTTTGCATCGGCGGAAGGCGGAATATGCCAAACGGTGGATATGCAGAATCAGGATGGCGTTTATTCAGCTTGCGTAGAAGGGGATTGGGACGGCTATTTTTATACCTATTTTGTTGATGGTGTGGAGGTGCCGGATCCGTATTGCGTTTCCGCTTCGCTTAACGGACGGCGGAGTGCCGTTGTGGATCTTTTGTCGACGGATCCGGACGGATTTCGCCAAAATACCTATGTGCAGACAAAAGAGGAGGACGCGATCCTGTATGAGCTTCACGTCGGCGATTATTCCTTTCATGAACACAGTGGAGCAAAGTTTTCGGGTAAATATTTGGGTCTTGTCGAAGACAGTGCCTATAATGGGGTAAAAACGGGACTGGCGCATCTTAAAGAGTTGGGGATTACTCATGTACACTTGATGCCCATTGCTGAAAATGCAACGGTGGATGAACACCCTTCGCGTTTCGGTGCGGAAGACAACTACAACTGGGGTTATGACCCGCATCTCTACAACGTGCCGGAGGGAGCGTATGCTACAGATCCCTTTGATCCGAAAGCGCGTATTCGTGAGCTGAAAACGGCCATACAGAAGCTGCATGAAGCCGGAATCGGCGTGATTTTGGACGTTGTATATAATCACACTTTTCGTACAAAAGATTCGGTTTTCAATCTCCTTGTTCCCGATTATTATTATCGCAAGGAGAACGACAGCTTTTCAGACGGCTCCGGGGTAGGAAATGAAATTGCTTCGGAAGCGCCTATGATGCGCAAGTTTATTCTGGAGTCGTTATTGTATTGGCAAAAAGAATATCTTGTCGATGGTTTTCGCTTTGATTTGATGGCTTTAACGGATCAGGAGACCGTTCGTATGGCCATTAAAGAATTGCGGCGAGTTAACCCCAATACGATCGTCTATGGAGAGCCTTGGGTCGGAGCGTATTCCGCCTTGCCGGAAAAACAACAAACGCGGTGGGGGGCTCAAAACGGACAAAGCTTTTCTCTATTTAATGCATCGTTTCGCGATGCGCTCTGCGGAGGCGTGGAAGGAAGCGGTCGGGGATTTGTTCAAGGCAATCCACTTGGGAAACGGTGGACGGAAATTGGGCTTTTAGGATCCATCAACTACGGCACAGGGCACAATGGAGGATTGGATGATCCGTTAAACTCGATCAACTATTTTTGCGCACACGATAATCTCATTCTGGAGGATAAGTTGACCTTATCGCTGAACGGCGCTGAGCATCGCGAGGCCATGACCAAGTTGGCTTTCAGTATTCTGTTTACAGCGCAGGGCATTCCCTTTTTCCATGCCGGAAATGCATTTCGCCGTTCAAAAAAGATGAATAGCAATTCCTATTGTGCACCGTATGCGATTAACGCCATCGATTGGTGCAAGAAAGAAGAGAATCGAACCTTATTTCGATATGTGCAGGACCTGATCACGTTACGAAAGACCTATCCGGTTTTTCGATTAAAGACCGGTGCAGAAGTGCGTGAACGGGTAAACATTTTGCCCATTGAAGAACCGTCGGTTATTGGCGTGAGCTATCGTTTAGGCGATCGCTGCAATGGAGATTATCTCGTTTCTCTGTTTCATGACGGCTGGTGGGATTTTTCGGCAGACATCACGGTTCTCTTCGATGCGCTTCATGCGGAACGCATTGAAGCACAACGCATTTTTGATCGTTGGGGATTCGTTTCGGGCAATCGTGTAGAGGTCAGTCGTACCGATCGCCTGCATTTACCGTTAGCACCGATTTCCATGACGCTTTTTCGCGTTCATGTACTGTATTGAGGAAGAAAGGATTACGAATGATCCCGAATTGGGACACATCGTCGAGACAAAACCGTAAGGAGGGTATTGTGGAGTATCATTCTGTTTATGAACAATGGCTGTCAGATGAGAGCCTGGATGTAAACTTGAAGGACGAATTGGTTGCGATTCGGGGCAATGAAGAAGAAATCAAAGATCGCTTTTATCAATCGTTGAGCTTCGGTACGGCAGGCCTTCGCGGAAAACTGGGCGCAGGAACCAATCGTATGAACGTGGTAACCGTCGGTCGTGCTACGGAAGGCTTTGCACGCATGATTGCGGATTGTGGGGAAGAAGCCAAGAAAAAAGGCGTCGCCATCGGTTATGATGTACGCCATATGTCACGTGAATTTGCGCATCTCTCGGCGCAGATTTTTGCTGCGCACGGCATTCGCGTATACCTGCATCGGGATATTGTGCCGACACCGGTTTTGTCGTATACCATTCGGGATCTTGGTGCCTTTGCCGGCGTGATGGTGACCGCGTCACACAATCCGCGAGAGTATAATGGCTATAAAGCATACGGCACAGCCGGCTCACAGATTCTGGATGACTGGGCGGAAAAAATCGAAAAAAACATTCATGCGTGTGAGAAGGATGGGTGTATTGAACGCATCGCTTTCGATCAGGGGGTATCCGAAGGGAAAATTGTTCTCATCGACGACAGTCTGATGGAACGTTACCTGGACAAGGTGCTTGCGCTGGCTATTCATGAGGATGTCGACAAATCTGTGCCGTTTGTGTATTCACCACTTAACGGATGCGGAAACATTCCTATCCGTACGGTGTTGACACGCAGAGGGTTTACCGGCATTACACTTGTTGAGGAAGAAATTGAACCGGATCCGGATTTCACTACGACCGGCTATCCCAATCCGGAACGTCCGGAGTGCTTCCGCCTGGCAGAAAAAAAAGGACAGGAAGTGAGCGCGGAACTGCTGATCGCCTCCGATCCGGATTCCGACCGTTTGGCTCTGGAAGTGCGCAAGCCCGACGGCACGTATCAATTTTTCAATGGAAACCATATCGGCGCTTTGCTTACACATTATATTGTTTCGGAGATGGCTGCTACGGGGAAATTGCCAAAAGACGGTGCTGTTATTAAATCCATCGTGACCGGCGATATTGCGCGAAAGATTACAAAAAAGTACGGGCTGGCCCTTTTTGATGTTCTCACCGGTTTTAAGAACATTGCCGCTCCGGTTAACGAATGGGATACCACAAAAGAACATACCTTTGTGTTCGGCTACGAGGAAAGCATCGGGTACAATCACGGTGAATTTGTGCGGGATAAGGATGCTGTTTCTTCGGCAATGCTGCTTGTTGAAGCAGCGGCCTTTTACAAGAAAACGCAGAAAAAAACACTTCTGGATATTTTGCACGATATCTACGAGGAGTATGGCTATTATGGGAATAAGTTGATTTCCATTGTGAAGGAGGGAGCGGACGGACAGGCGCTCATCGGGCGCATTATGGACACTTTCCGCGAGAAGGGAATTAAGGATGCCGGAGAGCGCAAGGTCATTAAGGTATTGGATTATCTTAATGATGACACCGGACTGCCTAAATCCAATGTCTTAAAATACGAGTTTGATGACGAGAGTTGGTGTGCGATTCGTCCCTCAGGAACGGAACCCAAAATTAAGCTCTATGTCTATTCGGTAGGGGAACAGGAACAAGAGGCCAATGCCATTTGTGACGAATTGACGGAGAAGATTACCGCGCAGATGCACAGCGTGAAATAAGCATCGCCCTCCTGCTTCTTCCGCAGGAGGGCTTTTTTTGCATGAAGGAGCAAAAACATCATGCGCATATACAAAAAATCGTCACAGAAGACTCGTAAGATGAGGACGTTAATTACCCATAGAATTGAGGCGAAGCGATGAATGAATTTTTTAACGCTATGGAAGCATTGTTTTTTACGGAATTGTTTGGAAAGATTACGCTCTACATGATTCTTTCCACCGTGCTTAAATTTGTATTTGTCCTCATCGTCCTGTCTTTTGTGAGTCGTATTGTGCGCATGATCACGATGGACATTCAGCAAACGGCTACGCATCGACCTGTACAGGCGGCGTCCTTACGACTGTTGAGCAATCCGCAAGACTATGATTTTCCTTTGCGGGATGAATATTATCTTTCGGACAACACCTCAATTGGACGTGCGGATGATAACACGATTGTCATCAAGGATCGCCAGATGAGCAAACATCAAGCCGTTATCGTGCAGAACGGACGTCATTTTTTTATTGACGATTTACAATCCACCAATCCGACAACGGTGAATGACGGCACCGTCCTTCAACCGACAGAACTGCATTCTCGAGATATCGTCTCCCTTGGCGGTCTCCATTTTGTGTTTTTGAACGAGGAAGAACATGAAGACTGATTTACTCCATCGACAGGAACCGACGGCACAGCGTGCGAAAGCAGCTTTTGCACAGACGAAGTGGTTGCTGTTTCTGTTTCAGTTCCTGGCTATTTTTCTGGTATATCTTTTTCAGATCAAAGAGCTCAATGAACAATCCCTTCTGTTTGGAGGCGGGCTTTTGCTCGTGTCCTTACTTTCATTGACGATTTTACATGTAGTGACAAAGGGGGACAGCTATCTCCTGCTTATCGCCAACATGATTTTCACCATCGGCATCATTATGATCTATCGCCTTGATCCCGGTCGGGGAGAACGACAGCTGATGATTTATCTTGCAAGCCTCGTCGCTTTTTTCGTGGTGACTTTTGTTCTGCGCAATACGCCTCAGCTTTGGGAGGGGCACACGATATTTTATTTCGTCGTTACGATCCTTCTTTTTCTCATCACCCTGGCTTTCGGCATAACCTTCGGTGGAGCGCGTAACTGGATTTCGATTGCCGGCGTTCGCGTGCAGCCTTCTGAATTTGCGAAGGTGCCGTTTGTGCTGTTTCTTGCCTCGTGGTACAAGAATTATGAACAGCATGAGAAGACATTTTTAGGGCGTATTTCCTTGACTGTTTTAGTCTATGTGTTGCTTGGCCTATTTCTGTTGCAGCGTGAACTGGGTACGGCGGCCGTGTTTTTTGCAACGCTGTTAACCACGCAAATCGCCTTTGAACGGCGGCGTTGGATACCGGTGGTGAACTTCCTTCTGGCGTTGGTCGGTTTATATATGGCGTATCATCTTTTCAGCCATGTGCGCGTCCGTTTTGCCATGTGGTGGGATCCCTGGCAGGACTTTAACGATAAAGGCTACCAAATCATACAGGCTCTTTTTGCCGTTGCGGAAGGCAGCTTTTTCGGTACCGGAATCGGGATGGGCCATCCAGAAAGCGTGCCTCTCGGTCATTCGGATTTTATCTATGCTTCGGTTATTGAGGAGATGGGCTCATTTATGGGTATCTGTCTGATTCTGCTTTTTGTGCTGCTCCTCTATCGCGGCATCAAAATTGCAATGCAGCAAGAGCGTGATTTTTATGCGGCGGCGGCAGTTGCAGTGAGCGCTATTTTCGCTTCTCAGGCGATCATTATGTTTGCCGGCGTGTTGAAGGTAATTCCCTTGACGGGTATTACTGTGCCGTTTTTAACCTATGGCGGGTCATCTCTTCTCTCCAGTTTTCTTTTACTTGCCATTCTGCAGACCTGCTCGGAGCATATGCCGTATAAAGGAGGTCTTCATGGAACGAAGTAAACGTCGATTGGCGATTGTTGTCGGCCTGTTTTTAGTGCTTTTTCTCGGTCTGGTGTTGTACTTGGTGTTTTTTCAATTGGTCAAAGCGCCGGACTTGCGTGCCAATTCGATGAATATGCGAAATTGGGTAGATGAAACGCATTTTGGTCGCGGGCGTTTTTATGATCGGAACGGACAGGAACTTGTCGGACGGGAGAAAGATGAAGACGGCGAATATTATCGTTATTCCAATCACCCGAATATGTATTCTCATCTGATCGGATATCATTCCGGCTTATATGGTAAAACCGGTTTGGAAAAAGCGCTCAATAGCGAATTGCTTAACTTATCGAGCGATAACCCCATTGCGGCTCTGCGCGGAACGGTACTGAACGAAGGAACGGGAAACGACGCTGTTCTTACGATTGACAATGATTTGCAATATTGTGCCTATAGCGCGATGGAAGGCCATAAGGGTGCGGCGATCGCTATGGATGTGAAAACGGGGGAAATCCTGGCGATGGTTTCACTTCCCTCGTTCAATGTGAATGATGTGGACGAACGTTGGAACGAGCTGATTGAAGATGAAGGCGATGTGCTCTTTCCACGCACCACCCTCGGACGATATACGCCGGGTTCCGTCATTAAGCCGATCACAGCTCTGGCGTTATTAAGCCAAGGCTTGGATTTGAATTATGAGGACAAGGGAGAAACGACGGTAGACGGCAAGCGTTATACCAATGCCGGCGAAGCGGCGTATGGAGAAATCGGCTTAAAAGAAGCGCTTATGCACTCATCGAATGTGTACTTTATCGATAAGACAAAAAATATGGATCCTTCCGTGCTCAGACAGGCAATGGAGTCGGTGGGATTTAATAAGGAATTGCCGTTCCTGTTGCCGACGGCAAAGTCCACTGCCGATTACAAGGAAGGCATGGACGTTAATTTGAAAGTTTCCGACAGTTTCGGACAAGGCGATGTTCTGGTCACGCCGTTACAGATGACCGTAGCCTATGCCGCTTTTGCAAATGGGGGAAAAGTGTTGGAACCGCATATCGTGAAGAACTTTCTCACGCCTGCCGGAGAAGAAATCAAACCGACAAAGCCGAATGTTCTGAACCGGATTTCCGCTTCCCATGCAGCAATTCTTCGCGAAGATCTGGTCGCAACCGGTGATACGATCGGCCTTTCCGACGCACTGGGACAAAGTGCCGGAGGAAAGACCGGAACGGCGGAAACCGCAAATAACTCCACCAACGCGTGGACAATCGGCTTTGCTCCTGCGGAAGACCCTCGTGTGGTGGTTTGCGTTGTCCTGGAAGACGATGGACGTTCCGGCGGCGAAGCGGCGCTGCCGGTTGTGGCTGAAATTCTTTCGCAAGCCCTGGCAACGCAGGAATAGTGGTAAGACGAACACAAGGGATGTTGGAACGGATTCGCCTTTGCTATCGCGGTTAGTGTGCTGCTTTTTCTCAGTGCTTTTTCCATGTACGTGGCGCAAACAGAATAAGTACGGGCCAAATTTCGAGTCGTCCGGCAATCATACCCACTGTCAACATGAATTTGGTAAAGGTGCGATATCCTGCATAATTTCCGGTGGGACCGACCACTTTTCCCAGACCGGGTCCAACATTATTAAAGGTTGCGAATACGGTGGATACTGCCGTCTCTAAAGTATCCGTAAGGGGATCCAGACAAACGATCAAAAGTAGAACAATAATGCAAAGTAAGTAAATGGCAAGATAACCATAGAGCTTGCGCAGCGAAGGACCGTCCATAGCCTCTCCGTCAAAGTGCAACGGTACAACGCGACGCGGATGGCGTGTTTGTGTCAGCGTGCGAAATGCGGATTTGACGGTAATCGCTACGCGTGAAACTTTAAATCCTCCTGCTGTGGATCCGCCGCATCCGCCAATGACCATGGCGATGAGCAAAATGACGCGCGAAAAGAGTGGCCAGCGCGCAAAGTCCGCCGTGCAGAAACCGGTAGTCGAAAGTACGGACGAAAGGGAGAAAAAGGAATCCCGTACGGTGGTGGCCGGTGTCGTAGCGCCGTAATTCAGCTGGCATAGTGTCAATGCGGAAAAAAGAACACCGAATATGCCCAAAAACCAACGAAATTCTTCGTTGTTGATCATCTTTTTCGCGTGACCGATCAGTACAAAGTAGTAGAGATTGATGTTTACCGTAAAGACCAGCATGCCGATGCCGAGAACCCATTCAATATACGAGGATTGATAATAACCGATAGAAGCGGATTTTACGCTGAATCCACCTGTTCCTGCCGTACCGAAAGCATGGCAGACGGCGTCAAAAAGTGGCATATTCCCCAACAGGAGAAATACAATTAAAATCACCGTGAGTGATAGATATATGCCATACAAAATGCGCGCCGTGTCGGAAAGCTTGGCCACCAACTTACCGAAGGCAGGTCCCGGCATCTCCGCTTTAGCAATCTGCACCGAACTGGAGGAAGCATGGGGTGTCAAAGCGAGTACAAAGACCAGCACGCCCATTCCTCCGATGAAGTGGGTAAAGGAACGCCAGAAGAGAACCGAATGGCTGAGGAGTTCAACGTTAAGGGAAACGGATGCACCTGTTGTCGTTAAGCCCGAAGCAATCTCAAAAAAAGCATCGATGATGCTGGGGAATTCGCCTGTAAGATAGAGGGGGAGTCCTCCGATAAGGGACAGAGTCAGCCAGAGCAGGGCGCACATCACCAAGCCTTCCCGCGCATAGAATTCGGCATCGGAAGGCTGCTTACGTCCAAACAAAAAAAACAGTATCAACGACAGCGCAATAGCGATAAGCCATGCGATCTGATGATTCCAACTTTCCTGATAAAGAAGAGAAATAACGAGGGGCAGAGTGAGTAGCATGGAAAATACGCCATACACTCTTCCCATGATGTAGCGCGTAATGGAATGGTTCATCCTTCACCTCGTAAAAAGCCGTTTAATTCATTGGCCTCACCTTGATTGGATACGACAAGAACGTGATCCCCCACCTGAATCGTATCATGTCCGGAGGGGATGATAATCTCATGATCACGTACGATCAAGGCAACGAGCACACCCTCACGGAACTTAACCTGCGACAGAGGCACATCAATCGCATGGAAGGTTGGACGAGCAAAGCACTGCATAATTTCAACCGAACTGCTGCGCACGCGATAGAGCGCTTCAATGTTGGAACTCTGTGAAGCGTTGTCAATGGAACGCACGTAGCGGATAATGGCCGTCGCGCCCAAATTGACGGGGGTGATCATGGATTGTACGCCGACGCTGAAGGCAATGGGCAATAGAGCCAGACGGTTAACCTTTGTAATCGTGCGCGGAACACCTTCTGAGGCGGCAAACATGGAGAGGATGATATTTTCTTCATCAATGCCGGTCATGGCGACCAGACAGTCATATTGATGGATGTTTTCTTCTTTAAGCAACGCCTGATCGGTACCGTCACCTAAAATGATCTCAAAATTGGGAAATTCCTCCGCCAGATCATTGGCAATGAGTTCATTGGCTTCAATCAGCTTGATGTGTTTCGAGGTTTTGCGGTGCATATCCAGGACATAGCGCGCGATACGGCCACCACCTACGATGAGCACCGATTTAATGCGCGAGAGGCCGCCAAATTCCGCATAGAGGTTGCGCAAATCCTTATGTTCTCCGAGAACATAGAAATGCTGCCCTGCCTGAAATGTCGTTTCGCCGGTGGGAATGACCGAACGATCATTCTCCTGAATAATCGCGGTGATAAGGCCAGGGAAACGCTTGCGAAACGCGATCATGTTCATGCCGATCATGGGGCTGTCCTCTTTAACAAGGAGCTCGACCATATTCACTTGTCCGTGCGCGAAGGATTCGACGCTTAATGCCGTAGGAAATTGCAACGTACGGAAAATCTCGCGGGCAGCTTCGCGTTCCGGATTAACCATCAGTGATATGCCTAAATTTTTGGAGGTGAAATCCAAATGTTCGGCGTATTCCGGCGTACGGATTCGCGCTACAGTGTATTTTGCACCGATACGGTTGGCAATAACACAGGAAATGATGTTCATTTCATCCTGTTCGGTGACGGCGATGAAAATATCGCATTTGTTGACATTCGCGCGGGATTGAATTTCATAAAAGGACCCGTTTCCTAATACACCGGTGATGTCATAGGTCTCGAGAACTAACTGCAAGCGATCCGGATTTTTTTCAATTAACGTGATGTTGTGCCCTTCGGCGGAAAGACTTCGACAGAGCTCTTCGCCCATCTTTCCCGCACCGACGATAACAATGTCCATCTTATCTCCTTTTATTTTTTATCATCAAAAACCATGTGAAGGTCGACGATATTTCTCTCATTCGATCGCTTATGCGCATCGGTCAGAAAAGTTTATCACGTAAATTTTTCCAATACCAGTTTGTACGAAAGATCACGCGATGAATAGTTTCGTCCGGAACGAAAAAAGTGAACCGTTTGACGTGGCGAAATCGATGCGAGACACCATCTCCGACAAGTGCAATACGATCGCAATCGCTTTTGTCTATGGCGAGCACCGTTTTGGATTCGGAAGGCAGAACCAAAGAAGTGGGTAAAGAATCAAAACTTTTGGAACGTACGGGATGTAGGGCGGTGATCTGATAGCCGTTGAGCGTTTGATGCAGAATAGATCCGCCGGCCGAAAGGTTATAGGCGGTTGAACCGGCCGGAGTCGAGAACATGAGACCGTCCCCGGAGGTGTTGATAAAATCGACATCATCAATATTCACGCCCAGATGAAGGATGTGTTCATCATTGCTTTGTACTAAAAATTCATTTACCGCAAGCAAAGTATAAGGCCAAGCGGATGTCTCCACGTGAACGCCCAATAATCCCTGAGGATGAATCTCATACTGTTTATGAAGCAATTGGGTGAGATGTTCTTCTAAATCGGTGGTATTGACTTCCTGAAAAAAACCCAAGTGGCCTGTATTGATGCCAAAGAAGGGAATGGAAGAAAAGTTTGTGGAATGTACAGCACGAAGAAACGTTCCGTCCCCACCGATAACGACATTATATTCCGCGCGTTCGTCATAAACTCGGGAGATCCCATAGCCGTGATCTTGAAAAAAATGCTGCACTTGCTGATGAACAACAGCAGAAGCCTTATCCGGTTTGCAAAAAAGATTGATCGTTTTCATCTGGAATTCCTTCCCAACCGTACTGCAGTTATGGTATCACATCTTGCAAAGAGGAAAATGAGAATTGGTGAAAAATAGCCGATCAGATAACGGAGAGGAGGGGCTATCACGATGACGCTACATAGGACAACTCTTGTACAAGAGGAAAAGGTATGCTACACTCAAGTTGTCCTTGGATACGCCTGAAAATTAAACCTACGCATCTTATAAGGAACGGCGGAGTCCTACAACCGAAGACAAGCCCCCTCGGAGGGGAAGTCGGAAGAGCAAGGCAGCTGTCCCACCTTCACATACAGAAGGTATTAAACGAGTAAGGCCCAAGGATTTGTCTATTCCTCCCGCCTGAACGGCGGGAGTTTTTATGTTAACGAGTTGGGTATAATTAAGAACGTAAGGTAAGGTGTCAGGCTTTAGCAAGCGAACACCGTAAGGACGTGAGATGCCGGATATGCACGAAGATTACGGGCATCATGCAAACAGGAATAGTAAAGAAATGGAGTTGTTATGGGGATTATCGATTATATTGAAGCGAAAAACAGAGAACGCGTCAATCGCGCACGTCGCGAAGATAGCAAGAAGGTGGGCCTCGGTTTGCTTATCGGTGCCGCCATCGGCGCCGGAATCGGCATTTTGACTGCACCGCAGTCCGGTGAAGAGACGCGTCAGGATATCGCAAAGAAGGCCAAAGAAGCGGGTGACATTGTTCGCGATAAAGCGGATGAATACGTCAATCTTGCACGTGATTTCGGCAATGATGTCGGAGAAAAATTAAGCCAGATTCGTCCTGCTATTCAGGAGAAAATGGAAGACTTGGGTGAGCAGTACGAAGAATCCGTTCATGGCGTGAAAGTTGAGATTGCTAAGGCAAAAGAAGAGGCGAGCGATAAAGCGGAAGTTGTAAA
Organism: Murdochiella massiliensis; assembly: GCF_900059565.1. Classification (GTDB taxonomy): domain Bacteria; phylum Bacillota; class Clostridia; order Tissierellales; family Peptoniphilaceae; genus Murdochiella; species Murdochiella massiliensis. The sequence continues at coordinate 240,543 of NZ_FIZW01000002.1, read as the reverse complement.
AGAAGGCGCGAAGGAAGTTGCCGACGATGCCGGAAAAGGCGCTAAAAAGGCGGCGGAAGATCTGAAAGAAGGCGCAAAGAAAGCCGCTGACGATGTGAAGGATGCGGCCAAGGACGTTAAAAAAGACGTCAAAGAGACGGCGAAAAAGGCGGATAAATAACGGCGAACAGTCAGGAGGTTTGCGATGAACAACTTGACCTTAACCGTATCTTTGCAGGATGTCTTGCTATTCGCCTTGCTCGTTCTGCTGATTGTTGCGGTTGTTGTACTCATTCAGGTGTTGAAAAATCTGAAAACGATGACATGCGCATTACAGGAGGTCATAGAAAAAAACGGTGAGGAACTGGATGCGACGATAAAATCCTTACCCGTGCTGACGGAGCGGGTGGATCATACCTTGGATAAAGTGAATACCATTCTTGACAATTCTTCCGATTCCATTGTCGAGTCACTTGCCCAGGCAAAAACAACATTGGAAAATGCCAATCGACTAAGCAGCGATGTCGCAGACACGGTGCAGTATGTAGCCACGACAGCAGTGGATACGGCCGATCTCATCTCGACTAACGTCAATCGAGGAAGTTCCACATTAAACTATGCGAAAGAAATATTACGCATCATACGCGATGTCCTACACAAGTAAGGCGAACGGCTAAGCGTATCAAAAAATAAAATATGTTTCGGAAGAAGCGCCCGTATGGACGCTTCTTTTCTTGTGAAAAGGTTAATCCCTTTTTTCCATAACGCTTCATCTATAAAAATGAAAACGTGGGAAAACGCCTCACTAAGCAAAAAGGAAAGCGGTGTAGAAAATTCATTCACATGGAATCGTTTTTATGGTATTCTGAAATCAGGTCGAAGCACAGGGAATAGAGGTGAGCTATGACACAACCGACAATAAAGGATGTAGCAAAGCTGGCAGGGGTATCGATCTCCACCGTTTCGCGCGTAATGAATAAGTCGAAACCGGTCAGCCCTGAAGCGCAACGAAAAGTCATCGATGCCATTAATAAGCTTGGGTTCAAGCCCAATGAGCTGGCTCGCAGTCTGGTGATGAAGAAGTCGAACTCCATCGGCATTCTTGTAAAAGACATCGGCATTCATTACATGGCGGAAATGATTCGCGGCGCTGAAGAAATCGGGCGTATGTACAATTACGATATTTTACTTTCCAGCACTTATGGAGAGAGGGAATTGGAACAGCGCGCGATAGATTTTCTCTACCGAAAACAAGTGGAAGGGATCATCATTATTTCCGAGAGCATTGAACCGGAAACGATGGTGAAGATTAAGGAATATCGTTTGCCCTATGTACTGCTTGACCGCTTTTATAAGTCGGCAGATCTACATACGGTGACGATTCATCATCGCGAGGCGATGAAAGAGCTGACGGAATATATCCTTTCCCTGGGAAATCGCTCGGTACGTTATCTGCGAAGCAGTCTGAATTTTGACTTTTCCAAAGAGCGTTCCGGTGGCTATGATGATGCGATGCGTGAGGAAGGACTTGTTCCGATGAAGTTTGATGCCGATGGTGCAGATATTGAGGCGGGTTATCACGCCGCAGAAGAAATCACACAGCTTAGCAAAAAGGAACCGTTTGATGCGTTAATCTGTGAGAATGATGAACTGGCGATTGGTGTGATGACCTATTGCTATGATCATGATCTGGCCATCCCCAAAGCGTTTCAGATTGCCGGATTTGGCGGATCTCCTGATGTTCAGATCTTCCGTCCGCGCTTGACGACGATGGAAGAACCCTATTATGACATTGGCGCGGTGGCTATGCGTGCGCTGACGAAAACTTTGCAAGCAAAAGCAACCTTGGACGAAACCTTGTATTTACCAACGCAAATCCTTATTGGAGAGTCGACAGAACAACGAAAGTAATGTATAACGTTTATAGCCCTTATTATACTGAAGGAGGTTTACATGGCAGAAAAAACGGTAACGGTGGTTAATGAGACCGGCTTACATGCACGCCCGGCAGCAGCGCTGGTGCAATTTGTAAAAAATATTCCCGGCGACGTCGAATTGGTAAAAAATGGAAAAGTAGCCAATGCGAAGAGCATCTTCAATGTGATGAGTCTGGGGATTTCCAAAGGTATGGATATCACGGTTCGCGTGAATGGCGATGACGCGGAGGCACATGTCGATCAAATTGTCGAGTTCATTTCGCAGCTGACCGATTAACGATAGAAGGGAGCACCGATTGATGCTCCCTCTCTTTTTTTGTCTAACCCAAAAAAGGACGTATTTCCTTGCGCGACGGAGGAGGCGAAGATGACAAAGCGAATATCGGGAATCATCGCCTCATACGGCTTGGCGGTGGGAAGAGTCAAACGCTGGGTTCCGGAGGAAATTCCGATTCGCAACGATTGGATCAGGGAGTCGGAAGTGGAAGGTGAAGTATTAGCGATAAAAAATGCTTTTTCCGCTTTCCGTAAGAAATTGGTACAGGAGGAAGCACCGTCCCCTTTGCTTTGCTCATTGCGAGAGGCGCATATTGCTTTGCTGGATGATCCGTATTTGTTCGAGACGGTGGAACAATACATTCGGGAAAAGCATATGTCCGCAGATCGTGCACTGGATTCCACGATACGGATGATGGCGGCTCAGTTGGAAGCTCTTGAAGACCCTTATCTGCGTGAACGGGGAAGTGATTATCGTGATATGGGCAGAAGTTTGCTTTATGAGCTTAAGGGCCTTCCCGTGCCTCGCCTAAGCCATCTTACCGCACCCTGCATTCTTCTTACCGAAGAGCTTGCCCCATCTGATGCGCTTCTTCTGGATAAAACGAATGTGTTAGGATTCACCAGTGATCGCGGAGGTGCGACATCCCATACGGCGATGATTGCACAGACCATGGGTATTCCTGCATTGGTCGGATTGACCAATCTCATCTCCACGGTGAAAGATGGAGAATTGATTATCCTGGACGCGGAAAACGGTGAAGTGATTTTGGATCCGGATGAGGACACCCTTGCACTGGTTCAGGCAAAAATGGATGTGGGGAAACGTTATAATCTTCGTCTGGAGATGAATCCTGAGGAGAAGGCGGTAACGCAAGACGGTCGAGCTCTTGATACCTTTGTCAACATTGGAGGTCTGGATGATCTATCGGTCGGATTGCTTGCCGGCGCGGAAGGTGTAGGATTATTCCGTACGGAACTGCTTTACATGGAACAGGATCATTTTCCTACGGAAGAAGAGCAATATCGTGTCTATCATCAGGCGGCGGTTCTTTTAGCCAATCGGCCGCTCATCATTCGCACCTTGGATATAGGCGGTGATAAGCGATTGCCCTATTATGCTTTTCCTCGTGAAGCCAATCCGTTTCTCGGGTGGCGTGCGCTTCGCTTCTGCTTTGACCGGGAGAATATTTTTCGCGCTCAACTTCGTGCGATTTTACGCGCCTCTTCTGTAGGAAACATACAGCTCATGCTTCCCATGGTTATCAGTCCTTCTGAAGTTTATCGCGTTCGGGAAATGCTCGAAGAAGAGAAATGCCGCCTTATAGAGCAAAAGCAGTCCTTTGATCCTGATCTGCCTGTGGGGATTACCGTCGAGACGCCGGCAGCCATTTTCTTGGCTCGAGATTTGGCCGAATGTTGCGATTTTTTCAGCATCGGAACCAATGATCTTACGCAATACATCCTGGCTACCGATCGAGGGAACAACAATGTGGCCAAGCTGCATTCTCCCTTTCATCCGGCGGTCGTGCGCGCTATTAAACAGGCGGTGGAAGCTGCCCATGATGCGGGTATTTCCTGTGGATTATGCGGAAGTTTTGCGGGGAATTTACGCGCTACTCCCTTGTTGCTGGGTTTGGGACTGGATTCGCTTTCCGCTCCGGCTTCCATCCTTCCCCGGTTGAAAGAACGCGTAAGAGGAATTACACTGAAAGAAGCAAAAAAGTTGGCGGATGAGGTGTGTATAATGCATGCCACGGAAGAGATCGTGCAAGCGGTTTCTGCGTTTACAGCGGAAAAGACGGAAGGGGAGAAAGAATGAAAGAAAACGGGAAGAAGATGCTCTGGATTTTCGTGGGCTGTTTCATTCTTGCCTTAGCGATGAATTACTTTTTCATCCCCAACCATATCGCCGCAGGCGGAATCAGCGGACTGGCGATCGTTATTAACTACGTCTTTCCTTTTTTGGGCATCGGCTCACTGATTTTGGTCGGCAACGTTTTGCTCTTTGTCATGGCCTTTCTCATTCTGGGCAAGCAATTCGGCCTGATGACTTTAGTCGGTTCCATCTCCTATTCTGTATGGATTATTTTTTTTGAGCACGTTGCGCCCGTCACCGAGCCCATTGTTGCGGACCAACTGTTGGTGATTTTAATTGGTTCCGCGATCAGCGGCATCGGCTTAAGTTTCGTTTTTACGCAGAATGCTTCCACCGGAGGCACAGATATTTTGGGCGCCATTTTGAACAACATTACGCATATCGGCATGGCCAAGAGCTTGTTACTTGTGGATGCCATCGTCGTGATGTTGGGCGGGATGTTCATTTCTCTGGAGAATGCCCTTTACGCCATTGTGGCCATTTATTTACAGGCGATGATGCTTGATAAGATGATTGCCGGTTTCGGTCGACGCATGGTAATGAATATTACGACGTCCAAAGTAGATGAAGTGAACGACTACATTATTCAGAAGATGCATCGCGGAACAACGATCTATACTACACAGGGTGGATTTTCCCATCGGCCACATTATGCGATTCTCTCGGTGGTTCATAATAACGAGTACATTCGGATTAAGGACTATGTGGAGAAAATTGATCCCAGCGCTTTTGTTTTTGTCTATTCGGCAAATGAGGTATTGGGTGAAGGCTTTACCTATGCGCCGGGTCAACGTCTGCCTAACCGCTTTATAGATCCGGAGGAAGAAAAGACAGTGCAGACGAATACTTTGTCAATTGAAGGTCATAGCGAAATGAACGAGGAAAACTATGCAGCTGGGCAAAATACAAACGCTTAAAATAAAATCCTTAACGCCTCCGGGAGCCATATTGCAGGGCAATGTTCTTTTGCCGAAACGCTTTGTTCCCGAAGGAGCGAAGGTGAACGACGAAGTGGAAATTTTCCTTTTGCGTGATTCCGAAGATCGTCTCATCGCCACAACACGTCGTCCTAAGGTTCAGGTGGGTGAACTGGCGCTTCTTACCGTTAAAGATGTATCCCGCCAGGGCGCTTTTTTAGACTGGGGCTTGGACAAGGATTTATTTTTGCCTTTCCAGGAGCAGATGCATCATGTAAGGGTGGGAGAAATACTGCTCATCTATTGCTATGTGGATAAGTCGGATCGTCTTTGTTCAACGATGCGCGTTAAAAATCATTTCGCCGTTCCCGAAAAATTGCATGAAAACGACTGGGTGGACGGTGTGGTCTATGCCAATAATCCGGAAATCGGCGCCTTTATCCTTGTTGAACAGCGTTACAACGGGTTAATCCCTGCTGACGGTATGCGCGGTGCGTTGCGTATTGGAGAATCTGTACGTGCTCGCGTGGAGCAGATTAAGCCGGATGGAAAAATAGATCTCAGCTTGCAATCGCGTGCCCACGAAAAGATGGATGCGGATGCGATCGCTATTTTACGGATGGTTCAGGCAAATCAGGGCTTTTTACGTGTTAACGATAAGAGTGATCCGGAAACGATACGACTGCTTTTCGGCATGAGCAAAGCACAATTCAAACGCTGCATTGGGCGACTGTTAAAGCAGGGACGCATCACATTTTGTGAAGACGGCATCGCGCTTAAAAAATAAAATAGGCAAAAAAAAGAAGTTTTTTACGTCTGTACCCGAAGGGATATAACAAATGCGGAGAGGAGAAAATATGGACGATACGATTTTAGCCCGTGTCGGAGAAAGAACGATTACAAAACAGGAAGTAGAAGAACTGCGTAAATTGTTGGGCGAACAGGCAGAGCATTTTCAGGGAGAAGAAGGGGATTCCCGTCTGCTTGAGGAAATTATTCATCAGGAACTTCTCTATCGCGATGCGATGGACAAAAAAATGGATGAAGAGGAGGAGTTCCAAAAGCAACTCGATGCGCAGATTGCCATGATAAAAAAACAGCTTTTGCAACAATATGCGCTGCAAAAATTGCTTTCCGCCGTACAGGTGTTGCCGCAGGAGGTGGAAGAGTATTATCGTGCGAACGAAGAGCATTTTAGCGAGGAAGAAAAAAAGAATCCCGATAGACAGAAATCACAGATATATATGCAGCTGTTGTTGCTTCGTCAACAGGCTACCTATGTAAATTACACCGGCACATTAGAGAAAACCTATCCGGTTACGCGCATGAGCATATCCGAAGAAAAGGAGGAAAACCATGAGTGAACAAACTATCTTTGAGAGTCATCCTATTTTCACGTATTTCTATCGCATGAACCAAATTCCCCGCGGTTCCGGGAATGAACAGGCGATAAGCGATGCGCTGACAGCGTGGGGAAGAGAAAAGGGTTGGAAAACGGAACAGGATGAGGCCGGAAATGTCCGCATGACCAAACCCGCTTCACCGGGGCTTGAGTCGGCGCCGCGCATTATTATGCAGGGACACATGGACATGGTCTGTGTGAAGGGTAAAGGTGTGGAACACGATTTTACTCGTGACCCGATTGCGATGGAAGAAAAAGACGGCTGGCTTCATGGCATCGGAACAACGCTTGGCGCAGATGATGGTATCGGTGTAGCCATGGGACTGGCGATTCTTGACGAACAAATGGATATGCCGGAAACTTCCCTTGTCATTACCACCGATGAGGAAGAGGGGATGAATGGTGTTCTCTCGCTTTCGCCCTCTTGGCTGGATGCGGAAATGCTCATTAACATTGATTCCGAAGAAGAAGGATTTGTCACCTGTGGATGTGCTGGTGGCGCTACGGGAGAATTCACTATGCCGCTTACGCGTGAAACAATTTCGGGACAAAGCGGGCTGTATATCACCATTACCGGTATGAATGGCGGTCATTCAGGACAGAATATCCTGGCGGAACCGAATAACGCTTGTAAAGTCATGGCGCAGTTTTTACATGCCCTTATGCAGATTGCGCCTATTCGTATTGTGCGCTACCATAGCGGCGAAAAGCACAACGCCATTCCCAATGAAGCACAGGTCTGGATTAGTCTTTCGCCTGATGACGAAGAAACTATAAAACAGGGAATCCGGCAGATTTGGACAGCTACACAGGAGCGCCTGTTAAAACAGGAACCGGACATCGCGATTCATGTGGATGGGTTTAACGTAGAAGAAGCGCCGCTTACGGCAGAATCGACAAAGCAACTATTGAATTTAATTGATGTTTTGCCGCACGGTGTTTATCGCATGCGCGAAGATGGAAAAAATGTTCTGGCGTCCGATAACTTAGCCATTGTGGATACCAAAGAGAATCATGCGGATGTCATGGTTTCCGTTCGTTCCAGTTCGGAAGAAGTGCTTGCCGAATTGAAGGAAAAGATTGATCAGGCCGTGCATACCTTTGAAGGAAAAGGAAGCTATGGCGATGTTTATCCGGCATGGGAATTAGCGAAAGAGTCTGCACTGCGTGAACTCTTTTTGGAAACGTATCGTGAAGAAACCGGAAAAGAAGCGGAAGTTCTGGATATTCACGCGGGATTGGAATGCGGGTTATTTGCCCAATATAATCCGGAGTTGGACATGATTTCTATCGGTCCGGATATTGAGGGAGCGCATACGACGAGCGAACGCCTGAGCATCTCTTCGACACGAAGCACGTACGCGATGCTCAAAAAACTGATTGCGCGCATCGCCACGATGCGATGAAATGTGTATAATGAAGAAGGCAGAGCATTTCCCACATCAAGCATAAGGAGGATCCGCCATGACGGATGAAAAAAACAAGGATTTAGAACCTCAAGTAGACGAATTGGACGAGGAAGAATGGGATCTGGACGAGGAAGATCACATCGTTCTTACCTTGGATGACGACACGGAATTGGAATGTGTCGTACTGGACATTTTCCCGTTCCATGATAAAGAATATATTGCTCTCTTTCCCATAACGGAAGATGAGGAAGAGGAAGGTATCCTTCTCTACGAATATGCCGAAAGCGAAGATGGTGAAGAAATTGAGTTGTCACAGATTGATTCGGAAGAAGAGTACAATGCCGTGGCGGATGAATTCGATCGCCTCTTAGCAGAAGAAGATGACGATTGCGATTGCGAATGTGGACATGATCATTCGCAAGAAGAACGTTGAGAGGAGGATGCGGTGATTCAGTTAGTATTGGGCCCAAGCGGAAGTGGAAAAACAACACGCATGATTGATCAGGCCAATGAGGAGCATAAATCGCACAGCGGTCATCTTGTTTTTGTGGACACCGATGATTCGCAGATGTTTCGTCTTGATCATTCGGTTCGTCTGATCAATATGAAGCAGTATCACATTCATACCATGGATCGTCTTTATGGTCTCCTTGCCGGTATGTTAGCGAGAGATTTTGACATTGAGCGTGTTTTTATTGACGGCTTACATGCCGATCTGTTACAGGCGGGCGATTTTCAGAAAAATCTGGAAGCGCTAATTACCCTTTCGTCTGAGAATAATGCCGATTTCATCATCGGCCTGAACCTCAAGCCGGGGGATATTCCTAAGGTGGATGGCGTCGAAATTGTGGATATTTCCGAAGCTTGATCAACCGAAGCGCATTCCTCGAGGAATGCGCTTTTTCCTTTTTAGAAAGGATGTTCGATGCGTGAACTGACCGTGGGTAAGAATGATGCCGATCAGCGTTTGGATCGATTTCTGATCAAAGTGTTTCCCCGGGCAACGACCTCATTTTTACAAAAGAAGATTCGTCAGAAAAAAATTAAAGTCAATCACTTGCGTGCAGAAGCCGGAACGTTTCTGCGCGAAGGGGATAGCGTACAGATTTATCTTTATGAAGAGACGCTTCTTCCGCTGGAAGAGCGTCGCAGCTTTCCCACTTCTTCTCTTCGGCTTTCGTATGCATATGATGGGCCACAGTTCAGCGTGATCGATAAGCCGGCGGGAATGCTTTCTCACCCTGCAAATGCGCGCGATTACGGAAAAACGGCTGTCGATGCCTTTGTGCGTGATCTCTTGCAATCCGGAGAGTTTGTACCGCGCAGAGAAAAGAGTTTTGTGCCGGCTCTGGTCAATCGTCTGGATATGCAGACGGCCGGCTTGCTTATCGGGGCAAAGAATCATTCCGCCATGCTTCTTCTTCAACAAGGACTTAAGGATGGAAGTATTGAGAAGCACTATTTAGCCTATGTGGAAGGGGCGATTGAGCGGGAAGAGACCATTAGGTTTCCTCTGCGCACAGAAAACGGTCGAAGTGTCGTCGATCCGAACGGAAAAGTCTGCATCACGCATGTTTCTCCGCTGGTTTCTCGTTCTTCGTTTTCCCTCGTCGCTGTTCGTCTTGAAACGGGCCGAACACATCAGATTCGTGCCCATCTTGCGGCAACCGGCCACCCACTAATAGGGGATCGCCCTTACGGAGCACGATATCGAACAAATGTTTTTTCGCATCATCTTTTGCTTTCATCCCGTTTGCTGTTTCACAACGGCGAAGCGCTTGCACTTTCCACACCATTCAACGTATACTCGGGACAGACAGAACAATTCAAGGCAATGATGGCGATAATAGCGCCGAAATAAGCCGTCTACAGGAGAGAGAAAATGACCATTAAGATTCTTCTGGTGGAGGACGAAGCACCCATCAGAATGTTTACAAAGATTAATTTAGAGAATGAAGGCTTTCAAATTGTGGAGGCGGAAAGTGGCGAACAGGGTGTGGAACTGGCTCGAAGTGAACATCCGGACATTGTCGTTCTTGACCTGATGCTTCCGGGGATCAGCGGCTATGAGGTTTGCAGCATATTACGCACGGAAATGCCGCATATCGGCATTATTATGTTAACCGCGAAATCACAGGAAATAGACCGTATTCTCGGCCTGGAGAAGGGAACTGACGATTATATGGTCAAACCCTTTAATCCGCATGAACTGGTTTTGCGTGTCCGCTCGCTTATCCGGCGTCTAAAACTGGAGGAGGAGTCGGGTGCGCAAAGAGATTCTTCACCAATTATAGCCGACGGCCCGTTTACGCTTGATCTTTATGCGCGCACCTTTACAAAAAACGGGTCACTCATCGATCTGACGCCGACCGAACTGGCCATCATCAAAATGTTTATGACGCATCCGGGTAAGGCACTTAGTCGTGAAGAGATTTTGCATCATGCCTGGGGCGAGGATTATCAGGGGGAGAGTAAAATCGTCGACGTCAATGTGCGCCGCATTCGTGCTAAAATTGAGGACAATGCAGCAAAACCGGCGTATCTGGAAACGGTATGGGGGGTCGGATACCGGTGGAAAAAGAGCGAATAAACAATATCACCGACCTGATCGGCGTGCGCATTATGGGGTTGTTCATGACCGCCATTTTGCTTGTTGCCGTTGTTTTTGAGGTATTCTATATTCAATCGCTCTACAGCTATTATTACGACAACGTCAGTGGCGTGTTGGAATCACAGGCGCGCTACAGTGCAGAGCTTTTTTTGAGTTACGTGTCGGATGATGACCTGCATACCATTGTTCTGGAAAACAAGAACCAGTTTTATCGTGCCAATACGATGCAGGTACAAATTCTCAACAACGACGGCACAGTTCTCTTTGACAATCGCGGTACCGCTCTTCCCGGCACAAAGGTAAACGCCCAGGATGTTCAGCAGGCCCAGAAGAATGCGACCGGGATCATGGTGGGCAGAGTATCTTATTCGGATGAGCCCGTCATGTGTCTCTCCTATCCTCTTCGCAATCAGACGGATCAGGTCGGCATGATTCGGCTGACGACGTCATTGACCGGTGTGAACGATTTAATTCTTCAACGAATTTGGCCCTCGGTCTTATTTGCTATTTTGATGATTGCTCTGGTTGGCTTGCTTTCTTTTTTAATGTCCCGTTCGATTGTGCGTCCGATACACAATTTAACGGCTGTTGCCTTAAAACTCTCGGATGGTCAGTATGAGGAGCGTGCAGATGAGACACCGCGCGGAGAAATCGGCGAACTGGCACGCACCATGAATCGGATGAGCGACAATATTCGTGAGAAAGAAGAGCTGAAAAATGAATTCATTTCCTCTGTTTCCCATGAGTTACGCACGCCGCTGACCTCGATAAAAGGCTGGGCGATCACCTTGCAAACGGAAGGCATTAAACCGGAAATTGTGGGAGAAGGTCTCAAGATTATTGAAAAGGAATCGGAACGTCTTGGCGCGATGGTTGAGGATCTGTTGGATTTCTCCCGCTTCTCTTCCGGTCGTATCAAATTAAGCAAGAGCCGCTTTAATCTCGTCGAGGTAGCTAATCATATTCTGTTACAGATGCGTCCGCGCATTGAAGAAAAGCACATCAATATGAACTACAGCTATGCCCAAAACAACGTAGAAATATTAGGTGACGAAGGACGCATTAAACAGGTTCTTCTCAATCTTTTGGATAATGCCATTAAATTCACCGACGAGGAAGGTACCATCTATCTTACGATGGACACGGATCCGCAGCAGGTAATTCTCAGTGTGACCGACACGGGCATCGGCATTTCGGAAGAAGAGATCGGTTTTGTGACCGAAAAATTCTGGAAGGGAAAAACTTCCCGCTCCCATACCGGCCTGGGTCTTTCCATTTGCGAAGAGATTGTCAAAGCGCATGGCGGAGAACTAACGATCAAGAGTAAGCTGGGGATGGGCACCAGTGTCACCGTCATCTTGCCTCGCGAAGAAAATGACGAAAAAAAGGAGGGAAAAGCATGAAGCGTGCATATAGAGTTCTTGTTTTGTTGCTGCTCCTTCTTCTGGCGGGGTGCACTTCTTCAAACGAACGGGCGGTCAACGATCTTACTTCGGTACTGCGCTCACCGGAGCTTCGTTCTCTTCCGCTGGAAGGCATTTGGCAGGTCACGCGCATTATTACGCGTGATGAAAGCGATAAAACCGAATCTACCTATCGGGTCGGGGATAAATTATACATTGATCCGGACGTAGTTGCCTTCGGCGAGGTGACTACCGTTTCGCCGACCTTTTCTTCCAAGTCGGTAAAATTGCAGGATTATCTTTCCATGCGCTACAGCCAGGAAGACTTTGGTGTTGATCCGACATCCAATGTCTTTATTGCGATGATTCGCGATGCCGATCTCTTTTCGATGGACTTGATTTTGCTTCCGGACCATCAGCTGGCGTATATCAGCGGTTCGCATATTTATGTTTTGGAACAGAAGAACGGCGTGGTTCCTGTACGAGAAAAGGAAGATATTCTTGCGAAAGTCAAAAACACTTCCTCGTCGAGCAAAGGAGCAACCTACGCGAGCCACATCACCACGGTTTTAAGTTTGCGAACAAAAAAAATCAGCGATTCCGGCATTGCTTATTATGATTATGCTTCTTATCTTGTCGCGGATCATCCCGATATGGATCGCCCTCTTGTCTATAAAATGGATCAACTTTTTATTTTTAATGCGGATAATGTCGCATGGCTTCTGGATTATACGCCGGAAGAGCCGGACGTCAACAACGGCGTAATGAACGGAACGTTTACGTATCACTCCACACGTGATACCGATCGCGATAATCAGCAAGTGCTTTTTGATCAACTCGGTCGCGGCATCACCTTTCTGGAAGGGAATACGGTATCGTTTGATAAACCCGGTCAATATCCGGCACAAAAGGATACACCGAAGAAATATGAGATTCAACGCCTGGATAAACTCTCGGATGATCGTCCGCTTACGGTCACCGAAATTGGCGGGGAGAAGGAGACGGAAAGCATGAAGGAACAGGTGAATGCGCAGCTGGAATTTCTGGATCCGGAAGGTGAAGTCGATCCCAAGCGCTTCCCTGTGGATGAAAGCAATATCGGGATCGTGCGTCGTAATTTGAATTGGGGTTTTGTTACCAGCATGAACTGGCGTGCAGGGGATAGACTATTTCCCGCGCCGATTAATATTGATCTTGTTCCCCTCGTGAAGATGTTTACCGCGCCGACAGAATCGCTGTCGTGGACGAGGGTGACAAATAAGGCACCCTTGGCGACTACGGCATCGATATCTCCGGCATCCGATCGCCTATGGATTAAAACGGAAGATGAGCTGCTCTATTTTCGGTCAACGGCGAATCATATTGAAGATCGTTCACTTCTTTCGATTCAACTCGGAAAAGAGGCTGATCTCATCGGCGTGCGCTACTTTTACGATGAACAGGGAAAACAGGTGCAGGAGCAATTTACGAAACAGGAGCTCACGCAGCCACAGGTTCTTTATACTGAAACCAATCCTAATTATCACGACAATCCTGGGGCAAGAATTGAGTAATCGATAGTGGAGCGCCGCTTTTAAAATGGGATAATAGCGCTTCTTTCTTTTCACGGGGGAGTCTTTTAATAGCAGCTTCAATCTGCAAGGCTTCGCGTTTGCTTGAACAGGGCCAATATCCCGCAAGTTTGACGGGAAGGTGTGAACGAGTATATTTTGCTCCGAGGCCTTGAGCGTGAGCGCGTAGACGTTTTTCAACATCGTTGGTGTAACCGGTATAAAGACTGTCGTCTCCGCAACGCAACATATAGACAAAGAAGCACGTTTCGCTCATTCGTCCGCTCCTTCGCGCAGTGTACGCAACACATCTTGAAGAAGAAATCCGCGACGACAAAGCGCCTGCACGGTGCGTTGAAACTCCTTTTCGTCGGATAAATTACGACGAGCATATTTCTTTTGGATGAGCTGACGTAAAACATCCTGTTCTGCTGTTGCCGGTATGTTTTCGATGACGTCACGAATGAGCCCATAATCGACCCCTTTTTCACGCAACGCGGCGGAAATATGGCGAAGACTCCAGCCTTTGCGCTGTTTATCCTGTACATAGCGGCGAGCATACTCCGCATCATCCAGCCATCCGTTTTTTACCAGCTTTTCAACGACTTCCTCTTGTACGGAAGACGGAATTTTTTCTCGACTTAATCGCCGCTTCACCTCGCTTGTTGTACGAGGCTGATAGCTCGCATACCGTAAACCGACGGTAAACGCGCGAAAGCGGGCATCTTCCGCAAGAAGAAGCTCTTCCTGTTCTACCGACGGCTCCGCCGGAGCATGAAGACGAAGCTTCTGGTAAATATCATAGGATATAAGCAGTTCACGGCCATCATCGCAGGTAAAGACGAAGCCGTTTTTTTGGTCATCATAGAGAATCTGAACAATAATCATAATTTCTCCTTTTCCTGATTATAGCATGCGATCGAATGACATTGGGACACCGTGACGTTCCATTTGTGGTAGACTGCTCAAGGATGTGAAGATTGGCGGCTCTTATAGGGGGCGTTGACAACGATCCAAGCAATAGATCGGATGTGGGAAATCAAATAAGAAAGGATTCAAAATGGCAGAATTAAAATATGAGGTTGTTGAACGTTTGGGCGTGCTTAGTGAAGATGCGAAGGGATGGAAAAAAGAGCTGAATTTAGTTTCCTGGAATGAACGCGACCCAAAATACGATTTGCGCAGCTGGAATGCGGATCACACACGCATGAGCAAGGGCATTACGCTTACGAAAGAAGAAGTGGAAATCTTGGCTTCGCTTTTGCAGGAAGAAGTCGCGCATGACTGAGCCGGAAAGAGAAGTCGAGGTCAAGCTCATCGGTATGGATGCGGAAGCGTTTGAACAGGAAATTCTTGCTCGAGGGGCGGTCTTTGATGTCGAGGAAAACCAGACCAATATTCATCTCGATTCGTCAGCGCATCCGTTGCCGGCTTCTGCGCATATGCGCATTCGTCTCATTGAGGTGGAGGGGAAAATCGTGGCGCGGGAATGGACATATAAGAAGCGTCTGGCCACGGAAGATTGTCGGGTAAACGAGGAGTATACCGTTCACATTGAGGATGAACAGGCACTTCGTCTTTTGCTTCTGCAGCTCGGCTACGATCAACAGATTCCCATGCATAAAATTCGACGCCGCTATCTCTTTGAAGACTATCGTATTGAATTCGATCAGTGGGATGAGCAAAGTTTTCCCTTTCCCTACATTGAGGTCGAGGCGCCGAGCCCTGCGCGACTTCACGCGTTTTACGCGGCTTTTTCCATTCCGGAGGAGAAGGTATCGACGTTATCGATTTCGGAATTGAAAGAAGCCTGGCATCGGGGAACACTTACTCTGCCCCTGGACGACAACAAAGATCTAAAGGCGAGCGGAAAAACAAATCGATAGAAGAGAATTGCGATTTTTGACACGCCCTCTTTACGCCGCTATAATAGGAAAAGGCAGGTTTCCACCTGCTTATTTTTATAATTGATAAGGGAGTGACAAAGAGCATGACGGAACAAACAATCTTAACCCAGGAAGGATATACCAAGCTTCAGGAAGAACTGGAATATCTTAAATCTACACGGCGTGCGGAAGTTTCCGAACACTTAAAAGTAGCACGCGGATTTGGCGACTTGTCGGAAAATGCCGAGTATGATGCAGCAAAAGAAGAACAACGCCAGTTGGAAGAACGCATTCTCGTAATTGAGCAGCAGCTGAAAAATGCCCAGGTGATTAAGGAAGATGACTCCACGCAGCAGGACGTGGTTCATCTCGGCTCCACCGTAAAGGTGTTGGATACGGAATACAACGAAGAGATGACCTTTACCATTGTCGGGACGGTGGAGGCAAATCCGAAAAAAAACAAGATTTCCAATGAATCGCCCTTGGGCGCCATGTTGTTGGGCAAAAAAGCAGGCGATGAGCTTGTCGTGGAAACACCGGGCGAGAGTGTGAAATACCGCGTTGTGGAAATTGTACGGTAGAGGAGGACACATGGCGAAGCAGAGATCCGATAATGAAATGATTGCCAATCGTCGGCAAAAGCTTGAGGCGTTACGCAACGCCGGTAACGATCCGCACACCATTACAAAAGTGGACGTTACGGCACATGCCGCTGATGTGCACAACCATTTTGAAGACTGGGACGGAAAATCCGTCCGCATGGCCGGACGTCTCATGGCAAAGCGTGGACACGGCAAAATGAGCTTTTTGGATTTGCAGGATTCAACGGGAAAAATTCAGTTGATCTGCCGTGAAAACATCATGGGTGAAGATGTCTTTGCCGTCATTCGCGATTTGGATCTTGGTGATATTCTCAGCGTGGAAGGTCAAATCATGCGTTCCGAGCGCGGCGAGATTTCCGTTTCCGCAGAAAAAGTGACCTTGCTCACCAAGTCCTTAGCGTTGTTGCCGGAAAAGTTTCATGGTTTAAAGGATCAGGATCTGCGCTATCGGGAACGCTATGTCGATTTAATCGTCAATCCTGAGGTTAAGGACGTTTTTGTCAAGCGCAGCAAAATCCTTTCTGGTATTTCCCGTTATCTGGATGACCACGGCTATTTGGCGGTGGAAACACCTATTTTAAACACCATTTCCGGTGGCGCCAATGCTCGTCCCTTCATCACCCATCACAATACGCTTGATCTGGATATGTATTTGCGCATTGCCAATGAACTCTACCTCAAACGCCTCATTGTCGGCGGGTTCGACGGCGTCTATGAGATGGGACGGATGTTTCGCAACGAAGGGATGGACGCCAAACACAATCCCGAGTATACCGCCATTGAACTGTATAAGGCATATACCGACTATGAAGGCATGATGCAGCTTTGCGAGGAGATGCTCTCGACTGTGGCTGAAGAAGTTTGCGGCAGCACGACCGTGGAATATCAGGGACAGAGCCTCGAATTTCGACCGCCTTGGAAGCGCATGACCATGACGGAAGCGGTTCGTGAATATGCCGATGTGGACTTCGATACGATTCATTCCGATGAGGAAGCTAAGGAGCTGGCGAAGAAACACAACATTGAGACCAAGCCGACCGACGGAAAAGGAAAAATTCTGCAATATTTCTTTGATGCGTATGCCGAGGAGCATCTGATTCAGCCGACGTTCATCTACGAATATCCGGTGGAAATCAGTCCGCTGGCCAAACGCATGCCGAATAAACCGGATATGACGGAGCGCTTCGAGGCGTTTATTTGCGGAAGCGAAATTGGCAACGCGTTCTCGGAGCTAAACGATGCCGAAGATCAGCGCGGCCGTTTTGAACACCAGGTCGCTTTGCGCGAGGCGGGTGATGAAGAAGCGGGCATGATGGATGAAGACTTCCTGCATGCTCTCGAAGTCGGTCTGCCACCGACGGGCGGCATGGGTCTGGGCATCGACCGCATTGTCATGTTCCTGACCAATCAGACGTCCATCCGCGACGTATTGCTATTCCCAACCATGAAGCCGCTGGGCATGGAAAAGACGGAGTCTGCAGCAGAATCGGTGACCGCTTCGAGCGAGTCGGCTGCTTCGCCTACGCCGATTGACTTTTCCAAGGTGGAGATTGAGCCGCTCTTTACGGATTATGTGGATTTTGACACGTTCAGCGAGTCGGATTTTCGTGCGGTCAAGGTGCTTTCGTGTGAAGCCGTGCCCAAGTCAAAAAAATTGTTACGCTTCGAATTGGATGACGGCACAGAGGAACCACGCACTATTTTAAGCGGTATTCATGCCTACTATGAACCGGAGGAACTTGTCGGGAAAACCTGTATCGCCATTACTAATCTTCCGCCGCGCAAGATGATGGGCATCGACTCTTGCGGTATGCTGATCAGCGCCATTCATGAGGAAGAAGGGGAAGAGAAGCTGCACCTGCTGATGGTGGATGAACACATTCCGGCAGGAGCCAAACTGTATTAAGATACGAGCTGTTTTTATATGGCGAATTTAAAAAAGCGACCGGAAGGTCGCTTTTTTGTGTTTAATGGGACGATATAAGGCATGGAAAAGATCGCAGTGGATACTTTTGCTGTTCTGCATCTATCCGATGGGGAGTATGATCCGTTTCATCGATAAGCGTAAAAGATCGTGTGCAAGAACGATGGTTGTTTGATGCCATTATTTTCCACAACACTTTTTATCTGCCACAACAAGTTTTATCTGATAGAATAGAAGAAAGCAAATTGCTTTTTTTGACAAAAGAAAAACGTTTACAGGAGGGATTTATGAATTGGAAAAAGGCATTATCTTTACTGCTGGCAGGCTCTATGTCCCTGTCCCTTGTTGCATGTGGAGGAGGGGGCAAACAGACAGAAGAGAAACCAGAAACCGGTGGGCTTAAAGGCTCTATTACTGTTCAGGCGGAAGAGGGATGGAAACCTTATTACGAAGCAGCGATTGAACGTGTTAAAAAAGCCAATCCTGATGTAGAGATTTCCATTATTGAAAAGGGCGCATTTGATCACATTGAAGTGATTGATAAGACCGGTCCGAAGAATGAAGACGTCGCTGACGTATTTTCGATTCCGGCGGATCGCCTTTACGGCATGGTAGAAGGCGAAAACCTGGCAGCGATTGATGCCGAAGGGCTGTGCAAAACTGTAGGCGGATGGAAAGATTTTGCCGAATTCAATCAAGGCTTGGGCGGAAACTTTAAGATTGATGACGAGTATTTTGCTTTCCCGATGAATATTGAGTGCTTACTTGCTTTCAAACAAAAGGCAAATGCAAAAGCGCAAAATATCGATTTGACAAAGCCTATAGAAATTGGAGAAGCGACTTGGGCACAAGTACAGGTTCCCGCATTTGATGCTTGGTATGGTGTCGCGCTTTTGAACTCAGCAGGAATTGAATTGCTGGAGAAGAAAGAAGATGGAACTTTTGCTTCAGATTTAACGATGGAATGGGCGAAACTTCCGAAAGAAAAACAGGCGGTAATCGAAGCGTTATATGGCTATTGGAAAGGCAATGCCGATAATAATACGAGTCTGTTTGATGATAAAGCTGGGTATGCGTATACCGATACACAGTTTGAAACGGGAAAGAATGGCGTCATCCGTCTCGGCGGTCCGTGGGATTACAACACCATTGCAAAAGCAGCCGGTGAAGAGAATTTGGAATTGGGCGCGCTGGATAATTTAACCATTGCCGGAAAGCCGCTGGCACATTGGAAAGGCGGCTGGGGATATGCGATTAACGTTCGCAATGAAGAAGATGCGAACAAAATGGCAATCTGCAATGCTTTAATTGCGGAGTTGGCGAATCCGGAATTCTTTGAGGACTATTTCAAGGCAACCGGAAAAGTCATGGAACAGGTTTCTGCAGAAAAATATGAGGCGTCGGGACTGACCGATGCGGAGAAGGCGACGGTGGTTAACATGATTAATTCCTATCAGAACGCCGTTTCTCGTCCACTTTTCCAGGAGTATGGTCAGGTTTGGGATACATGGAAGAATGCAGTCCTTTCCTGGAATGCTGAAAAGCCCTCGTCCGCCGAAGAGGCTTATAAACAGTTAAAGGCTTCCTTTGACGCGATGATGACCAACTTGCAGAAATAATTGTTCGGGGTGCAACCCGTTCATGTACCGTAGCGAAAGCGGAGGTTTCTGCAAGAAATCTCCGCTTTTTCTCAAAGCTATCGTTCGAATGAGAGGGACACATGTTTCAACTGAAGCATCCTTCAAAACAAAAGACGCTTGCCATCTATATTGCCGTAGCATGCTATGTTTTATTCATATGTCTTTATGCGTTGCTTACGGCGAAAGACCGTGCGCTGTTTGAAGTGTGGCGGGACAGCATCTCTTCGCAGCTGACGTTGCGAGATTATACCGCCATGCGCACGGGAGAGATGTTTTCTTCCCTTTTGATCCCTGCAGGGTATGCCGTTTATCTCTATTTTGCCGTACACAAGATGGGACTGACGAAATTAGCCTATTGGGTATGGGGACTGCTTTTGTTTTATACGCTGGTGATGCGTATTCTGCTTTTTCAGTGGAACAATGTGTTTTGGTGGGTTGAACTGTTCTGTTTATCGGTAATTTTTATTCTTCATGCCGATATAGAAGAAAAGGCACGGCGTAAGAGTCGGCGATAAAGATAGCGCATTCACTGATTTCTGTTCGAATAGAAGGGAAACGATATGAATTATCCCGTGATGCTGACGGATCGAATCGGGAGAGAATATCCGCGGAAAAATGAATATCTGCGGGAACTCGCTGTTGCACAAAATGCGGGGGATACCGATACCGTTCGTCGTCTGAAAGCACAAAAAGATACTCATCCTTATCTTATCGCATTACGCGAATATGAACAGGCGGAAAAGACATTTCTCGCAACGCTCAAGGCAGAAGAACCGCAAGCCCAAGCGCAGATTGATGATAAGGATCCTAAAGTAAGACAATATCTGATCACCCTTTTCCGCGCGGAAAAAATGGCGGAATTCTATGCTCCATACGTGGATTTGTGCTACGATGCGGAACTTGCTTACCGCACGGCAGAAAAGAAAGTGGAGCTGTTGCCGGCGATGATTACCTCGTATCGTCTTCTTTTGCTGGATTTGGAATATGCCAATCAGCAAAAGGTCGATACCGAAAAA
Source organism: Murdochiella massiliensis (assembly GCF_900059565.1). Lineage (GTDB taxonomy): Bacteria > Bacillota > Clostridia > Tissierellales > Peptoniphilaceae > Murdochiella > Murdochiella massiliensis. The sequence goes on along the minus strand of NZ_FIZW01000002.1, from coordinate 220,112 downwards.
GCAGCTGCGTATCAAACGGAAGAAGCGCAGTATAAAGAAGAAAGAAAGAAGCAGTTTGATGCGCGTGTGCAGGAGTTAAAAAATTCTCTGCATGAAGGGTTAATTTCCCGAAAAGCATACGACAATGCGGTAAAAATTGCTAAAAATGAATATCAACAAGATATTGCCCTTAAGCAATATTATGCGCCGCAAAAATATCATGATGATTTGATTCACAACATCAAACATCATTTACGCAATGACAACCGTCAACAGGAAGCCACATTAAATGAGGAAATCTCTGCCATTCGTCGCAGTGTACCGGCGGAGACAATGAAAAATTCGTTGTGGCGTTGCTTGTTTTCTTTGCCCGTTCCGGGCCTTGGCCAAATTCTCAACGGACAAAAAAAGAAAGGCGCGTATTGTCTTCTTATCGTACTCTTTATCTATCTGATTGCTGTCCCGTATGCGTTGGGCTTTGGCAATTATCAGGGAGAAGGGCTGATGGGACTGTTTACGCTTGCGAAAAATGGTGCTCGTGTAGACCGATCGCTTATCTTTATGATAGAAGGCATCGTCTCCCTTGTTCTCGTTTTTTTATCCCTCATTTTGATAGGCGTTGCTTTTGTGGATGCACGAAAAGTGGAAAAAGACGAGATGCTGGGCATACGTCCGAATCAGTGGTTTGAAACGAAGCGGGAAATCAATGAAAAGGGATTTCCGTATTTCGTCAATATTCCCGCTGTATTGTTGATCTTATTTATCACACTCATCCCCATAATTACGGCAGTGCTTCTCTCCTTCACAGGCATGGACCCCGACCATCAGTCCAAATTCAGCTGGATCGGTTTGGATAATTATATGACGATCCTCCGTGCGCAAGGCTTGCAGGGTTCGCTCTTCTGGCGAATCTTAGGCTGGACAGTAATATGGACGCTTGGTGCAACTACCTTGGCGATTGCGATCGGTATGGGATTAGCTATTTTGGTTAACGGAAAACATATTCGCGGTAAACGCTTCTTCCGTACGGTTTATATTTTGCCTTGGGCAGTTCCTGCGTTCATCACCATTATGTTCTTTTCCATTATGTTGGCGCCGGATGGCTATTTGACGGAGGTATTGTCTTCTGTGGCAGGACATACGGTAAACGTCAAGAACGATGCAAATTTGACGCGTGCCGCCTTGATTTTCATTCAGGGATGGTGCGGAAACGCTTATATCTTTTTGCTGGCTACCGGTGTTTTACAATCTATTCCGGCTGATTTATATGAGGCAGCAGAAATGGACGGTGCAAATGCCTGGCAGCAGTTTCATCGCATCACCCTGCCGATGCTGTTGTTTCAGACCGCACCGATCCTTGTTGGACAATACACGTTTAACTTTAATAACTACACCATTATCCAGCTCTTTAACGGAGGGGGACCGTTCAATCCGACCAAGTACGGAAATCTTGCCGGAACCAGTGATCTTCTCATCTCCTACATTTTCAAGCTGACCATGGAAAATGAGTATCAAGCCTTTGGCGCTGCCATTTCCATTCTCATTTCCATCGTACTCATTGTGGTGGCTTTTATCGGATATCGCCGTACTTCGGCTTTCCGGGAGGGATAACGTTATGCGTAAGAAAAAAGGACAGAATTTTTATTTGAAGGACCAGCAGCCATTAACGCCGATTGGTCGTGTCGGTGTGGGTGTCACATACGTCGTATTAGCGCTATGGACATTTATCGTGCTTTGGCCGATCTTGCAGATCATCGTTTCTTCGTTTAATGGCGCGCAGGGGAAATACCTTATCTTAAACGGAAGATATGAGTTTTCGCTGAATAATTTCCGCGACCTGTTTCAGGATACGCAGTATCTTTCCTGGTTAAAAAATACGGTTTTTATCGGCGTAGCATCCGCCATCATTCAAACGCTGGTAGTCGCTTTTACCGGATATGCCTATTCTCGTTTTCGCTTTAAGTTTAAGAGGGGGTCGCTTTTGACCATTCTACTTATCCAGGTGATTCCGACGTTTGCAGGAATTACAGCCTACTTTACCATGCATCAGATTATTTCCGGTGTCATTCCGCCGTTTACCAGACAGATGATGTTGGTGCTCATTTATTCAGCAGGCGGCATCGCAAACAATACGCTGATCATGAAGGGCTATATCGATTCCATTTCCACGGAGTTGGATGAGGCTGCCCGTATGGACGGATGCTCCAATTTCCAGGTATTCCGCATGATTATCACACCGATTGTCCGTCCGATGCTTGCCATTATCGCCTTGTGGGCGTTTATCGCACCATTTACGGACTACATGTTGCCTAAGGTGTTGTTGACAAGCCCATCAGAATACACCCTGGCTACGGGCTTACAGACTTTGATTGACGATACACGGACAATGCGCCAGCCCCTTTTTGCTGCCGGCGGACTGCTGACGGCACTGCCCATTGTCACGTTATTTATCATGCTTCAAAAACAATTGGTATCCGGACTTTCTTCCGGTTCGGTGAAAGGATAATGCGATGCAGGTATTAATGAAGAACATCGGTAAAAAGTATGAAGGACGAGAAGAATTTACACTTCGTCACATCAATCTGGAAATTAAGAGCCGCGATTTCTGTGTCATTTTAGGACCGTCCGGATGCGGAAAAAGTACACTGCTGCGCATGATTGCCGGGTTAAACTCCATAACCGAGGGAGAATTGATTTTCGGTGATCGTGTGGTCAATCAAGTACCTCCTAAGGATCGCGACATTGCCATGGTTTTCCAAAGTTATGCGCTTTATCCGCACATGACGGTGTACGATAACATGGCGTTTTCGCTAAAAATGCGCAAAGAGCGAAAGGGGATCATTGATAAGCGCGTAAAAGATGCGGCAAAGCTTTTACAGATTGAGGATTACCTCTATTCACGTCCATCGGATATTTCCGGCGGTCAGCGTCAGCGCGTAGCCCTCGGACGCGCCATTGTCCGTAATCCTGGAATTTTCTTGATGGATGAACCACTATCCAACTTAGATGCAAAGCTTCGTGAACATATGCGCATCGAGCTGGTGCGCATTCACCAACAGATGAAAACCACAACCATCTACGTTACGCATGATCAGACGGAAGCGATGACGATGGCGACCAAGATCATTCTTCTGGATAAAGGGCAGATTCAACAGGACGGTTCTCCGGATGAGTTTTACAATACGCCGGCCAATACGTTCGTGGCGCAATTTATCGGTTCACCAACGATGAACCTTCTGGAAGGGAAAATGGTTAATGGCGTGTTCTGTACGGAAAATGATGAAGTACGCATTGAACCTTCCGCTGCAGATGCATCCCGTCTCAAAATGTACGAGGGAAAAAAGGTCATTGCCGGTATTCGTTCCGAGCGCTTCCTGAACAAAGAAACATCCGAAAAAAATCGCGTGGCCTTCCATGTGGACGTCATTGAAAACTTAGGCAAAGAACAGTCTCTGTTCGTTAAGCTGCCCAGTGGAAAAGACCTTGTGATGACTATGCCCGGTCATTACCATTTTGTGCAAGGGCAGGCGGAGGAGTTTGCCTTTGATAATGAAGCTATGCATTATTTTGATGGCGAAACGAAGAAACGTATATGACAGGAAGAAGAGAGGAAAAAATGGACTATACCAACGATTCAACGTTGTCCATGTCGCAGACGCCGCATAGCGGCGTCTCTTCTTTGACGGAGTGGGGAAGCGACAAGGAAGCCTATGCCCATTGGACAGCAAGTCGAAATGATAAGGAAGAGCATATCGCCGCCCATCCTGAACTATCCGTGGTTTCCTTTCCGCGTGGAACGGGAATTATCCTGCCTATTTTTTCACTCCCCTCGAAATATGGTATCGGGACCTTCGGCGCTGAAGCGTATCGCTTTTGTGATTTTTTGCACGAGGCGGGAATGCGTTACTGGCAAATCCTTCCGCTTGGACCGACAAGCTACGGGGATTCTCCCTATCAAAGTTTTTCGACGGTAGCGGGAAATCCGTATTTTATTGACCTCGAATATCTTTGTGCCGACGGCTTGCTGGAGAGTGAGGAACTGGAAGCGATTCCCTTCGGTGAGGAGGAAGAATACGTCAATTATTCGCTGCTCTACAATCAGCGTTATCGTCTTCTTCGCCGAGCCTTCGAGCGTGCTGTCGGGAAACAGCCTCTTGCCACCGATGAAACAACGACAATATTCGGGTATTCTTTTCTTGAAGGAGATCGGGGAACGTGCGAAACCCTTGCGCATTTTCGCGCAGAAAATGCGGATTGGATTGAAGAATACGCTCTGTTTCAGGCGTTAAAAGCGGAGCACTTTGATGTGCAATGGACGGAGTGGGCTCCGGAATATCGTGATCGGGATACCGCTGCGCTTGCTGCTTTTCGCGCAGAGCATGAGGAAGATTTGCTGTTTCAGATATTTTTACAGTATCATTTTTTCCGGCAGTGGCGCGCCCTTAAGGACTATGCTCATGAAAAGGGATTGCTTTTTATCGGCGATATGCCGATCTATATCGCTCATGATTCCGCCGATGTCTGGGCAAAACGTGACGAATTCTATCTGGACGAATCCGGAAACCCGACGATGGTGGCCGGTGCGCCACCGGATGCCTTTACGGCGGACGGACAGCGCTGGGGAAATCCCTTGTATCGTTGGAATGTGATAGCGGAGCGCAACTATGCCTTCTGGGTGCGGCGCTTCCGTGCCAATCTCAACCTGTATGATGTTCTCCGTCTGGATCATTTTATCGGCTTTGCGCATTATTGGACTGTCCCGGCGGAGGATGAGACAGCCCGATATGGCCATTGGGAACCGGGGCCGGGCCTTTCGCTTTTCCTTACGTTACAGCGTGAACTGGGGCCTTTGCCCATTTTAGTGGAGGATTTGGGCGTGCTTTCTCCCGAAGTCATCACATTAAGAGAAAAGACAGGCTTTCCCGGTATGAAGCCTTTGCAATTCGCTTTTGGAGGAGGAAGCGATTCGGATTATTTACCGCATCGCTTTGATCGTCACACCAGTATTTATTCGGGTACACATGATACAGAACCGCTTAGAACTTGGTGGGAGCATTTGGATCCGCATATTCGATGTTTGGTGGGAGACTATTTTGCTCTTCATGACTCGGAAGGTGTGCGTTGGGGGCTACTTCGCGGGGCCATTTCAACCGTAGCGGATTTGTGCGTTTTGCAAATGCAGGATATTCTGTGGACGGATGAACGCACGCGCACGAATCTTCCCGGAACGCTTGGCGGAAACTGGAAGTGGCGTCTTTTGCGCGACTATGCCGATCCGGAAATAACGAAGAGACTGCGCGCACTCAATGTGCTTTATGGTCGCTAAAGAGGAATCGGCAACGAATAGGAGAAGAGGGAAGGAGAAGCGATGAAAGAAAAAATCGGCATTATCGATGTGGGTGGAGGAATGCGCGATATTTATGGTGCCGGCATCTTTGATTATTGCTTACAGGAAGGGATTACGTTTGATCTGGGGATCGGCGTTTCTGCCGGAAGCGCTAATTTGGCCTCCTTTCTCGCTCAACAGCCAAAACGCAATCTGCGTTTTTATGCGGACTATTCGTTCCGAAAAGAATATATGAGTATTTGGCAATTTCTTCGTCATCGTAATGCGGTGGATTTGGATTATGTCTATGGGACACTGAGCAACAGTAACGGAGAAGATCCGCTGGATTATAAAACGATGAAAAAAAACCCCATGGATCTGATCGTTGTAGCGACCGAAGCGGAGACGGGGCGTCCGCGTTATTTTGACAAAAACGACATCCATCAGGATCATTATGGTGTCTTTAAAGCCTCTTCGGCGCTTCCGTATTTTTGTCGTCCTGTGACGCTCGACGGCACAGCCTATTATGATGGCGCCCTTGCGGATTGTATTCCTCTGAAAAAAGCCTTTGCGGAAGGCTGCGATCGCGTGATTCTGATCCTGACCAAACCCGAAGATACGGTGCGAAAGGCGGATCGGGACCGACGCATTGCCCGCCATATTGAACAGGAATTTCCTAAAGCGGCAGAAGCGTTTAAAGCTCGTGCCGAACAGTACAATAAGGGAGTGGAACGAGCCAAAGCATATCGGCAACAGGGAAAGGTACTGATTTTAGCGCCAAAAGATACGTTCGGGGTGGATACGTTGCGCCGTGATAAGAATGCACTGCTGAAATTATACGAAGCGGGATATCATGACGGCGAGAAAATTTCCGCTTTTCTGCATCTTCGGGAGCAAAAGAAATGAAAAAAATGATTACGTATCAGCGCATGGATCCCGCCGGAAACATTACGGCGTTTGTATTTACCCCGACTCCAGAGTACGAGCGTGTAGTGATCGGGCGAGCCCTGATGGACCAGGTTGATCAAAGTGTGGAACAGGTTGGTTTTATCACCATGAATGACCGGGGAGAACCGCTGCGCCTTGATATGATGGGCGGGGAATTTTGCGGCAATGCTTCCAGGGCGCTCGGCTTATTGCAGGCGATTGCTAAAAACCGAGAAGGAAAAGTAATCGAGAAAGTGCACGTGAGCGGTGTTTCCCATCCGCTTACCGTGCACGTGGATACGAGAAGTTCTTATGCCAAAATTGCGCTGCCGAAGCCGGACGCATTGTTTTCTGTTCTTCTTGAGGGAAGATCGTATACGGCGGTGCAGCTTCCGGGAATTCTTCATGTTCTCGTTCCGGATCGTGAAGAGGACGAAGCCTTTGTGCATCGCGCGCTTTGCTCCCTCGAAGAGCAATATCCTGCGGAGGCCTATGGTCTTCTCTTTTTGCAGGAAAGCAGGAAAAGCATGATTCCCTACGTTTATGTCACCGAAGCGAAAACGCTGTATCGGGAAGGTTCCTGCGGTTCAGGAAGCTATGCTGTAGGGGTAGCCAGAAAAGACGCATGGCATCTGCGTGAAAAACCGGTGCTCTTGCAACAACCGCGCGGCGTAATTGAATTGTCACTGGAGAAGGTTGGCGCAGAGGAAGAAGTGATGATTGGCGGAAAAGTAGGAATGGAAGCGCCAAGAAGAGTAGAGATCGATTTGCCTTTGTGATAACAAAAAAAATATGCTTCGGTTCTTGCATTCCTATTGGAACGTTGCTATAATGTACAAGTCGCTACCGAAATCGATCGACCATCGGTCGAAGGGAGCGTAAAAAATAAGTAGCGGCGATGATTTTCATCGCTATGCCTTGTTAGCTCAGCTGGTAGAGCGCGCGGCTGTTAACCGCGTTGTCGTAGGTTCGAGTCCTACACAAGGCGTTTGTGCCGGGGTGGCGGAATTGGCAGACGCAAGGGACTTAAAATCCCTCGATCCTTACCGATCGTACCGGTTCGATTCCGGTCCTCGGCATTATCCGGAAGCAACTTTCGGCAATACGGCGGAGTAGCTCAGCTGGCTAGAGCACTCGGTTCATACCCGGGGTGTCATGGGTTCAAATCCCTTCTCCGCTACTTTAAGGCCCTATGGTCAAGCGGTTAAGACATCGCCCTCTCACGGCGGTATCCCCGGTTCGAATCCGGGTAGGGTCAGTTACCGGTTAGTGTGGTGAGGCCCGGTAGTTCAGATGGTTAGAATGCCAGCCTGTCACGCTGGAGGTCGTGGGTTCGAAGCCCATCCGGGTCGTTTTTAATAGGGGCGAGTACCCAAGTGGCTAAAGGGGACGGACTGTAAATCCGTTAGCTATGCTTTCAGTGGTTCGAATCCGCTCTCGCCCATTTTTATCCGCCTTGATCGTTTTCGGTTGACGGGTAAGCCCGAAATATGGTAATATCTTCGGGTACACAAGTAACGCTTTTTCAAAGCAATGTGCGGCAGTGGCTCAGGGGTAGAGCATCGCCTTGCCAAGGCGAGGGTCGCGAGTTCGAATCTCGTCTGCCGCTTTTCTTGCGGGTGTAGCTCAGTGGTAGAGCTCCAGCCTTCCAAGCTGGCTACGAGGGTTCGATTCCCTTCACCCGCTCTTCGACGATATGTGCCATTAGCTCAGCTGGATAGAGCGTCTGGCTACGGACCAGAAGGCCTGGGGTTCGAATCCTCAATGGCACGTGCGCGCCGCTTGAAGCAATTCAAGCGGCTTTTTTTTGCCCTGTTTGCCCCGGAAAGTTTCTCGAGGCGAGGGAAATAGTGTATACTGAAAGACATCAACGAAAGGAGGGAAGAACATGGATGATCGACTGCTTCAAGTCGAAGAAGGTCTGGAAAATCGTTTTTTATATCAGAATGACCCGGACTCGATGCATATTCTTCTTTCTATGATTGATCATCGCCAAAAATTGGCGAATCTTCAGCCCGGCTATCGTTTGATGAAGCAGATGAACAAGTCGCTGAATCGTTCTTTGCGCTATCGTAAAGATCGCGATTATATCGTTTCGGCGATTAAAAAACTGATCAATGATGACGTCAACCGCTTTGAATTGGCGGTGTTTTTGAAAGGCTATGTTGCAGGAAGTCAGGACGCTTTTTTTGTGGATCGCCTCGAGCGCCTTGCACTTCAGGAATATGAACCGGAACAGCTGGCGACATTGCCGATTCTCTATCACGATTGCAAGCAGGGAAAAGTAATGGGTTTGCAATCTATGGTTTTTCATCATATTAAAACCTCTACAGATGGCAATAAAGAAGTGCGTCGCTATGCCAATCTCTATTGTCGTCGTGTTCTACGCAAAAAGATTTTGCAACTGAACGGTTCTTTAGATACGCAGATTGTTCTTGACTTTGATCACCTCTCCCGTCTTACCGTGGAGGAAAGCGGGTTGGAACTGCGCGAACTCAATATGATTTACGGCAAGATCAATCATTATCTTTACAATACGATTTCCAAGGTCTATCAAACCGCATTCTGGGTCGGCTTAAATGACGCCGTTCTGGAAAGGTATGCGCGATGAGAATTGTAGGAATCGATCCCGGCTTGGCCCGAATGGGCTATGGCATTATTGATTTTGATGGAAATTTTCTTCGTCCGGTGACCTATGGCTGTATAGAAACTCCGGCGCATATGCCGCTTCCGGCAAGATTACGACAATTGGATGAGCAATTGGATCAGCTGCTCAAGGACGCCGCGCCGGATGAGGCAGCCTTTGAGGAGCTTTTTTTCTATCAAAATAAGACGACCGGTATTACCGTCGCACAGGCGCGCGGTGTAGAGGTTAATGCCGTTGAGCGTCTGCACATTCCACTTTATGAATATACGCCGGGCCAGATCAAACAAGCAATGACCGGCTATGGTCGAGCCAATAAAACACAGATTCAGAATGCGGTAAAAATGCTCCTTCGTTTGGATCGCATTCCCAAGCCGGACGATGCGGCGGACGGCCTGGCTGTAGCGATTACGCATGCTTTTGGGCAGCGATTCAAAGAACAGCAACGAATGAGGTAGCCATGTACGCTTATATTATCGGCCAAGTGACCGCCATGGAAGCCGAAAAACTGATTTTGGAAAACAACGGTATCGGCTATGAATTAGCGACCTCTACGAAGGCGATGTCGCGCTTTCAGGTCGGTGAAGAAGTAAAGGTATATACACGCTACATCGTACGGGATGACGGCGTTTTTCTCTATGGCTTTTATGATGAACAGGAACGGGAAATGTTCGATCGATTGACCAAAGTGTCCGCCGTCGGCCCGAAGGTAGCGATTTCCATTTTGTCCGCGGTCGGCGTGGAAGGGATTGTCCACGCCGTGCAACATCAGGAACTTTCTGTTCTGACCAAAGCACCCGGTGTCGGCAAAAAAACGGCCGGTCGCATATTGTTGGAACTGGTGGATCAGATTAAGAGTTTTTCAGCGGCGGAGAATCCCCTTCCTCTGCAGGACAGCGAGGATCTTGCGGAGTTTGACGTTGCGCTTCAAGGGCTCATCAACCTCGGCTATCAGCGTAACGAAGCCATGCGTGCGCTTAACGGATTGGATACCTCGCTTCCGCTTTCCGCGCTCATGCGCATGGCACTGCAGAGGCTCGGCTAAGAAAGGAAGATGAAAGGGGAACGCTTTGGAGCAGGATCGCATTATTGACATTCAGGCCAATTCCGACGATACATTTACCGAAGGCAATCTTCGTCCGCGTTGGTTGAGTGACTATATTGGGCAGGAAAAGACAAAAGAAAAATTGAAGATTTTCATGGATGCCGCAAAAACGCGTGGTGAAGCGCTGGATCATGTGCTGCTTTCCGGACCGCCGGGCTTGGGCAAAACGACATTGGCGGGCATAATCGCCAATGAAATGGGATCGCGATTAAAGATTACCTCCGGGCCGGCCATCGAACGACAAGGGGATTTGGCGAGCATTTTAACCAATTTACATCGCGGTGACGTCCTTTTCATTGATGAAATTCATCGAATCAATCGCAATATCGAAGAAGTGCTGTATTCTTCTATGGAAGACTTCGCGCTGGATATCATGGTAGGCAAGGGAACGACTGCACAGAGCCTTCGTCTTGAACTGGAGCCCTTTACGCTTATCGGTGCAACGACAAGAAGCGGTATGCTTTCGTCGCCTCTTCGTGATCGTTTCGGCGTATTGATTACTTTTGAGCCGTATCAGCCGGAGGAGTTGGCGCGTGTTGTCACTCGTTCAGCCGGTATTCTCGACATAGCCATTGACGCGGATTCCGGCATGGAGATCGGCCGTCGTTCTCGCGGAACGCCTCGCGTAGCCAATCGTCTGCTTCGGCGCGTGCGCGATTTTGCTGAGGTTTGCGGTGAGGGAAAGATTACACCGCAGATAACACAGGAAGCCCTCCGTCTTTTAGAAGTCGATGAGTTAGGCTTGGATCGTGATGACCGTCGATTCTTAACGGTTATTGCAGATTTGTTTTCCGGCGGACCGGTTGGCCTTGATACGGTTGCCGCCTCTATGGGGGAAGAAAGTCGCACGATTGAAGATGTCATTGAACCGTTCTTAATGCAGATCGGCTTTTTGGCACGCACGCCGCGCGGACGTATTCTCACTCCAAGCGCATACCGTTATATGGGAAAAGCGCTTCCTCCGCGCGATACGATTGAATAGCACCTGTTCGGTTCGCAAAATCTATCGGAAAGCGTGAATATGAATTGTTGCGCAAGATAGCGATGACAGAGAAAGAAAAGGAGAAACGATGAAAACATCGGATTTTCGCTATACCCTTGATCGGAAGCTGATAGCACAGCATCCGACGAAAAAAAGAGAGGACTGCCGGTTAATGGTCCTGGATCGGAACACGGGGGAGATGACGCATGATCATTTCTCCTTTCTTCTTGATTATCTGGAGCCGGGAGACGCCCTCATCATGAACGATACCAAGGTAATTCCGGCACGACTCTTCGGCCATCGCGAAGGCAAAGAGGAGCGTGTTGAAGTCCTGCTTCTGCGTCGAGAGAAAGGTGATGTCTGGGAATGTCTGGTAAAGCCGGGAAAGAAAATGCGCGAAGGAGCAGTCCTTTTTTTTGCCGCAGGAAATGAAGAGATTATGACAGGCACAGTTGAAGCGATCAAAGATGAGGGACAGCGCCTGATTCGCTTTTCCTATGATGGTGTCTGGGAAGAAGTGTTGGATCGTGTAGGTACAATGCCCACACCGCCATATATTACGGAAAAACTGAAAAATAAAGACGATTATCAAACGGTTTATGCCAAAGTGGACGGTTCTGCCGCCGCACCGACGGCCGGCCTTCACTTTTCGAAGGAAATGTTGGCGGATTTGGAAAAGCACGGTATTCGCTTGGGGTATTTAACGTTGCACGTCGGGTTGGGAACATTCCGTCCGGTCTCGGAAGAGAACATTGAAGATCATCCCATGCATTCCGAGTTTTATGTTCTGCCGCAGGAAACGGTAGACCTCATTGTGCAAACGAAGAAAGAGGGACATCGTGTGATCTCTGTCGGCACGACCTCAACGCGCACGCTGGAAAGCGTCGCACAAAAATATGGCACGCTGCAGGGCGATACCGGCTGGACGGATATCTTCATCTATCCCGGTTATACCTATCGCGTGATCGACGGCATCATCACGAATTTTCATCTTCCCGAATCAACGCTTATTATGATGATTTCGGCTTTGGTTGGAAGGGAACGCATTTTGCATGCTTATGAAGTGGCGAATGCTTTGCGCTATCGCTTCTTCAGCTTTGGTGATGCGATGCTGATTTTACCGCGTTACGATCATCAGCCGGCGAATGCGTTTCGCGGCGTCGCGGTACACCACGATGCGTTTTGTGCGGAAACGGAACATGACGGACCGGATATGCAAGATGAAATTTTCAAGGAGCTTCCATGCGTGCAGTAACCTATGAATTGGTTCATCAATCGAAGGACTGTGGCGCACGTGCCGGTATTTTGCACACGCCGCACGGCGATATTTTAACGCCGGTCTTTATGCCGGTGGGAACACAAGCCACCGTAAAGGCAATGACAACGCCGGAATTAAAAGCGATCGGTGCACAGATTCTCTTGTCCAACACCTATCATCTGTTTCTTCGTCCCGGCGCGGAGGTCGTAAAAAAAGCGGGCGGCCTGCACCGTTTTATGAATTGGGACGGTGTAATGTTGACGGATTCCGGCGGTTATCAGGTGTTCAGCTTTGCCGATCGTAAGTCCATCACGGAGGAAGGCGTTACGTTTCAGTCGCATTTGGACGGTTCGGCGAAATTCATTTCGCCGGAAGTTTCGATCGGTGTACAGGAAGCACTGGGCGCGGACATCATGATGGCTTTTGATGAATGTGTACCGTATGAAGCGGACGAAGCGTATACCGAGGCATCCATGCACCGAACATTGCGTTGGCTGGATCGCTGTATCGCGAAGAAAAGTCGGACGGATCAAGCTCTTTTCGGCATTGTTCAAGGTGGCTTCAGTGAGCGCCTGCGCAAAGAATCCGCTATCGAGACCACATCCAGAGATTTGGACGGCTATGCCGTCGGTGGAATCAGCGTTGGTGAGCCACATGAAGAATTTCTTCGTATATTGCGTTTAACCACACCGTATCTACCGGCGGATAAGCCTCGCTACAACATGGGCATCGGCACGCCGGATTATCTTTTTGATTCGGTCGAAGCCGGAATTGATATGTGCGACTGTGTTTTACCCACGCGCGTAGCACGAAACGGCCAGGCTCTGGTGCATGATGGCAAGCGAAATATGCGTAATGCACGTTATAAAGAGGACTTTTCGCCGCTGGATGGGGATTGCGACTGTCCAACGTGCACCAACTACACGCGCGCATATCTGCGTCATCTGGTGACAGCGGGAGAGATCTTGGGATCGCGCTTGCTCAGCTTGCATAATCTGTATTTTCTTTTGCATATGATGCAGGAAATGCGCGAAGCCATTCTCTGTGATGCTTTTCTGGATTTTAAAGTGTCTTTTTTACAGCGCTATTTAAGTTGCTAAGGCGTATTTTTGAATTAGGTGCGCACTATGGCTCTTTTGATCTGTGGTACAATATAACGGATGTCATGAATACTATGCGGCGTTGCCGCAAACAAAAAGGAGTGAAAAATGCCCAATAATTGGTATGCTTTTGCTATGTTGGCGGTAATGTTCGGTGCGATGTATTTTCTGATGATTCGTCCGCAAAAAAAACGCCAGGAAGAGATGGCGAAGGTGCGTGACAACCTGAAGATTGGCGATACGGTTGTCACCATTGGCGGAATCCGCGGAAATGTGGTCGCGCTTTCTGAGGACGCTTTTGAAATTGAAACCGGCCGTGATCATCACCGCATGGAGTTTTTGCGCAATGCACTTTCCTATGTTGTACAGCCGGTAGATGGCTACGAAAAACAAGATGATACGATGAAATGGGAAGGCGAAGAAAGCACAGATGCAGAAGTGCCGCAAGAAGCAGAAAGCGAAGAACACATCGAACAAGAGTAATTTTGCGAGCCGATAAGGAGTTTTCATGCGCTGGTTCCTGAAAAATAATCGAGCCGCCTATGAAGAACTGGGAAAGAGGACGGCGTTGCCGCCGCTCACTCGTTTATTGTTGGCCAATCGCGGCATTGACTCGCAAGAAGCGGAGACGTTTCTGCATCCGCGGGAGGATGCATTTCATGATCCTTTTCTCTTTTCGGAAATGGAGATTGCGGTCTCCTATATTATGGAAAGCCTCGCTTCCGACACCCCTATACGAATCATCGGCGATTATGATCAGGACGGCGTTGCTGCAACCGCGATTTTAGTCAAAGGGCTTCGCTTTCTTGCTGAGCAGGAAGGAAAGGATCCATTAACTGCGGTAAGCTACGCTATTCCGGATCGTATTGAGGATGGCTACGGTATCAATCCCTCCCTGGTTGAGCAGGCCGATGAAGAAGGAATCGGTCTTATTATCACCGTGGATAACGGCGTTGCTGCATTTGCCGGGCTGGAAGAAGCCTATAGACGACAAATTCCCGTCATTGTAACGGATCATCATGAACCGACCATGGTGGACGGAGAAGCAAAACGACCGCTCTGTGAGGCGCTCATTAACCCGAAATTTCCGGGAGAGACCTATCCGTTCGATGCACTTTGCGGTGCGGGTATCGCCTTCAAGCTGATGCAGGCTTTAATGCGCTATGCAAATATCGCGTTGCCTATTCTGGATGAACTGCTTTGTTTTGCTACGCTCGGAACCATCTGTGACATGATGGATCTCCAAGGAGAAAATCGGGTGATCGTGACGCTGGGGCTGAAGGCGCTCAATGCGACAACGAATCCTGGCCTTCGTGCACTTTTGGCGGCGAACGCCTGGAATCGACCGATCACCACGTATACAGTGGGGTTCGTTATCGGACCCTGCATCAATTCTTCTGGACGATTGCTTACTGCGCGGCTCGGTGTGGAACTGCTTTTGGAAAATGATCCGCAGACGGTCACGGCTTATGCACGCGAACTATATTCCCTGAATGAAGAACGAAAGGCCATGACACGCGAAGGGGTCGAGGAGGCGCTTTCAACGTTGGAAAATCGCCCTCTGCCGAAGGTGATTGTAGAAGTCTTACCCAATGTACATGAAAGTTTATGCGGACTTATTGCCGGCCGCGTAAAGGATCGGTTCTATCGGCCGACACTCATTTTTGCGCCGGGACAGGCCGGGGAGCATCTGTTGAAGGGCTCGGGAAGAAGCGTAGAGGCCTATGATATGTTTTCTTCTCTTAATCGTCATCGTGAGCAATATGTCGCTTTTGGCGGGCATCGTATGGCCTGTGGTATTACAATCGAAGAAGAAAAGTTAGATACCTTGCGCACCATATGGAACAGGGAAGTATCGCTTTCAGCTTCTGATTTGGAGCCGTCCATAGAAGCGGATGGGAAGCTCTCGTTTTCCGGATTACACGCGGAGACGATGGAACAGATTACGGCTCTGGAACCATTCGGAAAAGGCAATTCCACTCCCGTTTTTGCTGCAATGGGCGTCAATGTTCTTGGTTTCCGATTAGTAGGAAAAAAGCAAAATGTACTGCAGGCTCGTCTGGAATCACAAGGGGTGGTTATGCAGGCGGTGGCATTTTCCGGGGATGTGCTCTTAGAGACGCTCAAAAACACGTGTCCGGAAAAGAATAAAAATGATCTTTTTGCGGCGCTGCGCGGTCAGCCGTCAGGCTTACGTGTAGATATTCTCTATCGTCCCGAATGGAATGAATACAACGGACGAAAATCGATCCAACTAAAATTAGCCGATATGCGCATCAGTGCGCTATAATAATATAATTCGATCGTTTCGACAGACGAATTTCCTATGGCAAGGGGGATGGCATGACGATTGACCAATTGATCAATGCGGTAAAAGCCTATCATCCATCTACGGATGAAGCGCTGATTCGTCGTGCCTATGATTTAGCGGCTTCGGCGCATGAAGGCCAGAAGCGCAACTCCGGTGAACCGTATATTATTCATCCTCTACACGTGGCAATGATTTTGGCTGAGTTGCAAATGGATGATCAGACCATTTGTGCGGGCCTTCTTCATGATGTTTTAGAGGATACGTCCGTCACCGAAGCCGATATGACGCAGGAATTCGGTGCAGAAATCACCAATCTTGTCGACGGCGTAACCAAACTTAAACAACTGCAATCCAAATCTAAAGTCGAAAATCAGGTGGAGAATTACCGTAAGATGGTTATGGCGATGGCGAACGACATTCGCGTGATCATCGTCAAGTTGGCGGATCGCCTGCATAATTTGCGCACGCTGGACTATAAAGATCGAGCGAAGCAGATCGAAAAATCTACGGAAACCATTGAAATCTATGTGCCGATTGCCCATCGTCTCGGTATTTCCACGATTAAATCCGAATTGGAAGATCTGTGCTTAAAATATCTCGATCCGGATGCGTATTTTGAAATTTCCGCGCTCGTGCATAAGCGATTGGAAGAGAGACAGGAATACATTCGCCATATCATGGATCAGCTCAGCGATGAGCTCAATGCCATCGGTATTCATTTTGAAATTTCCGGCCGTCCGAAAACGCTCTATTCCATTTATAAAAAAATGTATCAACAGAATAAGACCTTTGACCAGATTTTTGATGTGTCCGCCATCCGGGTCATCGTGGATACGGTAAAGGACTGCTATTCCGTTTTGGGCATAGTGCATACCTTATGGAAGCCGATTCCGAAGCGATTCAAAGATTACATTGCCATGCCGAAACAGAACATGTATCAATCGTTACATACGACGCTGATCGGTCCGGGCGGCGAAACTTTTGAAGTGCAGATTCGTACATTTGAAATGCACCAAACGGCGGAATACGGTATTGCCGCACATTGGCAATACAAGGAAGGACGTCGCAAGAAGACGGCTTTTGATAAGAAGTTGACCTGGGTGCGTCAATTGATGGAATGGCAGAAAACAGCCACCGATTCTACGGAGTATATGGAAACACTGAAAGGCGATTTCTTTTCGGATGAAGTGTATGTCTTTTCTCCGCGCGGGGATGTGGTGGAACTTACACGCGGATCGACTCCCGTAGATTTTGCCTATCGCATTCACTCCGATATCGGAAATCATTGCGTGGGCGCCAAAGTGGACGGAAGATTGGTTCCGTTGGATCATGTTTTGGAGAATGGCAATATTGTCGAAGTCCTTACGTCAAAAAATACTGCCGGCCCTTCAAGAGATTGGCTTAAATTTGTTGCAAATCCATCGACAAAACAAAAAATTCGTCAGTTTTTCAAGCATGCTAATCGTGAAGACAACATTGCCATTGGGCGCGATATGCTCATTCAGGATCTTAAGAAAGATGGCTATCATGCAAATGAACTGATGACCGATGCCCTCATGGGTATGATAATTGCCCGCACGAGCTATTCTTCTCCGGACGATCTTTATGCCGCTATCGGCTTTGGCTCTCAATCTTTAGCAAGTATCACAGGACGCCTGAAGAATGCCTATGAAGAGCAGAAGAGCAGGGAAGAAGAGGAAAAACGCCTTAATGAAATGCAGCAGGCTTCGGAACAGACTGCGCCGCCAAAAGTGGAGCTTCACGGCTCCAAAATGACCGATGAAGCGGTTCGCATTCGCGGAGAAGGCGTTTCTAACCTGCAAATCAAGCTGGCGCAGTGCTGTTCGCCGGTTCCGGGAGATGACATTATCGGCTATATCACCATGGGGCGGGGAATTTCCGTGCATCGTTGTGACTGTGCCAACATTGTCAACACAAAACAACCGGAACGCCTGATTCAGGTGGAATGGGCAAAGACCGAAAAGGCAAAATTCTATTCAACGTTGCGCATTTTGGCGCGCAATAAAACGGGGTACATGGCCAATATCGTCGAATTGCTCAATAAGATGGATATCAATATGTCCGGCTTACAGGTGCATACGGATAACGACAATATGTCGCACATTCTCATGACCATGGAGATTGATGATGCCGACGAAGTATATGAAGTCATGCGAAAAATACGCGCTGTGCCCAACACAATCAGCGTTTTCCGCATGAACGGTTAGGAGAAAGAATGCAAATTCGTACTGCTTTAGGTGCTTATTTCGGTGAAAACAGCTATCTTGTGAGCGACGAAGTCAAAAAACTGGCCATCCTGATTGATCCGGGCGCCAGGATCGCCTCATTTGATCGCTATCTTAAAGACGAAAAGCTCACGTTGACGGATATTTTATTGACCCATGCTCACGTGGACCACATTGCCGGAGCCGGTTATTATCACCGGGAATATGATGCGCCGATTTGGTTGCATAAAAATGAAAAAGATGTTTTGACCAATACGCTTCGTCAGTATGCCGATCTTTTAGGTGATCAGGCAAAGGATATTACACCGGGCCGTTGGTTCGTAGAAGGAGACGACATTTCCTCGCTTTCGTTATCGGCTATTGAAACGCCGGGACACACGCAGGGAAGTGTGGTCTTTCAGTTAGGCGAGGCATTGTTTACCGGCGATACGCTTTTTTGCGGTTCCATCGGACGAATGGATTTATTTACCGGGGATGAAGGGCAAATGTGTGCATCGCTGAAAAAACTGTTTTCTATATCCGAAAATCGGGTGATTTATCCCGGTCACGGGGAAACCACGACAATGGAAAACGAGAGGCGTTGGAATCCCTATGTCCGCGCTGTGCTGGAACAGGAATAAAAGGAGAAAGTATGGAATCGCTTAACGGATTGACGCGCTCGCATGATTGCGGCGTGCTACGTAAAGAAGACATTGGAAAAACCGTCGTGCTGATGGGCTGGGCGCAAAAAGTACGCGATCTGGGCGCATTAGCCTTTATCGACCTGAGGGATCGTACGGGCATTGTACAGTTGACTTTTAACCGTGAAGAGGATGAAGCGCTGTACGATAAAGCTAAGACCGTTCACCAGGAATATGTTCTGGCGGCAGTCGGCCATGTGGTCGAACGTTCCGCGAAGAATCCGGATCTTTCCACCGGTGATATTGAAGTGATTTGCGATACTTTGCGCATATTGGATGTGGCGAAAACACCGCCCATCTATATTCGTGACGATGATGACGTCAAAGAAGAAATGCGCTTAAAATACCGTTATCTTGATTTACGAAAACCAAGAATGCAGGAAATGCTGACCAAACGTGCCGAAATTACACGCGCGTTTCGTGAATTTTTGTATCATGAAGGCTTTATTGAAGTGGAGACACCGTATTTGGGAAAACCCACCCCGGAAGGTGCACGCGATTATCTGGTCCCTTCACGCGTTTCCGAAGGCAAGTTTTATGCTCTTCCACAGAGTCCCCAGCTTTATAAACAGCTGCTCATGATCGGAGGAACCGATCGGTATTATCAGGTAGCGCGGTGCTTCCGTGATGAAGATCTTCGCGCTAATCGCCAGCCCGATTTTACGCAGGTAGATATTGAAATGTCGTTTGTGACGATGGAAGATGTCCTGGAAATCAATGAGCGTTTAATGGCGTCCGTTTTTCATGATATTCTAGGTCTGGATTTGCCTCGCCCGTTCCGTCGCATTCGCTATGAAGAAGCCATGAATCGTTTCGGAACGGATAAACCCGATCTTCGTTACGGCTTTGAAATTGTAAAGCTGAACGGAATCGAGGAAACTACCGATTTCGGTCTTTTCCAACAGGCTAAAGTCGATGGCTCACTTATTGCCGGGATCAATTTTGACGGACAGGCGGAGAACTATACCCGGAAAAAATTGGATGCTCTTGCGACATTTGCTAAAGGCATCGGCGCAAATGGTATGCTGTGGGTAAAGAAAACGACAGAAGGCATTCAGTCCAGTTTCAATAAATTTTTGACGGAAGAAACGAAGCATTTCCTGGAGGAGCGTCTGGCGCTTAATGAGGGGGATGTCGCTGTTCTTCTGATCGGGCCGGAAATGAAGACACTGGAACGCCTGGGAACGCTTCGTACAACGGTGGCAAACGAACAGCTGACCTTTGCTCCGGATGATTTTGCGCTTTGCTGGGTCGTTGATTTTCCGATGTTTGAATATGATGAAGATGAACAACGCTATGTCGCGATGCATCATCCGTTCACCAAGCCTTTGGAAGAAGATCTTCCGCTTTTAGATACCGATCCGCTTCGTGTTCGTGCGCAGGCGTATGATATCGTTATTAACGGAGATGAGCGAGGCGGCGGATCCATCCGTATTAACAATGCCGAATTGCAGGATAAGATCTTTCGACTGCTGAAACTGAGCGAAGAAGAGATTGCATCACGTTTCGGCTTCTTTGTGGATGCGTTAAAGTACGGCACACCGCCGCATGGCGGCATTGCCTATGGGCTTGATCGATTTATTATGATGATGATTAACCGCAGCAATATTCGTGACGTTATTGCTTTCCCGAAGACGCAGACCGCGCAGGATCTCATGATGGATGCACCCACCGTCATTTCCGAAAAACAATATCAAGAGCTCCATATTGCACCGAATAAGGAATAAGAGATACGCGTAAGAAATGTGTCATCAATCGGAATTTTAACCGGAGCTGTTGGAAAGGAGGCAGGTATGAAAAACAAAGCATTGGTGACGAAATGCGAAGGAAACCTATGTGAGATTATGGTTATGCGCGCAGAAGCGTGCGGTTCCTGTCAAGCCTGCAACGCTTGTCATGCCAAGCCCAGCAGTTATCGCATTGAAAATACGTTAGGTGTTGCCGAGGGCGAATGGGTGATGGTCGAAATGGAAAACAAACAGTTTTTCCGTCGCGTCGGGTTGCTCTACGTATTGCCGCTTGTGTTTTTTCTCGGCGGTCTTCTTTTGAGCCTTTTTATCCAGCAACGGATGGGCAAAGGGAATGAAGTGTTGAGTGTGCTTGCCGGTTTCTTGGGACTGGTTCTCTATTCGTTCATCATTCGACCAGTGGATAAAAAAGAAGGCAACATTCCGGCAGTGCATATGCTGTATCGCACGAGCGTTTTGGAACAAACGGACGATTGTTGTACGAAAAAACAATCGGGAATGGAGGCGTAATGCGACCTATTGTATCGATTGTCGGACGTCCGAATGTCGGAAAATCCACTCTTTTTAATAAGCTCGTCGGTCAGCGTGCCGCCATAACGGAAGATACCCCCGGCGTTACGCGTGATCGCCTTTATCGTGAAGTAGAATGGCAGAATCGTTATTTTTTGCTCATGGATACCGGCGGATTGGAAGTGAATTCCGACGATGTGATGGCAACGCAGATTGCTTTTCAGGTGGAACTGGCCTTGGCGGACAGTCAGTTGGTGCTTTTTTTGGTGGATGGCCGTACCGGTATCACCGCCATGGATCAAATGGTGGCGGAAAAAATACGTCGCAGCGGTAAGCCCTGTATGGTGGTTGTCAACAAAATTGACACGCACGATACGCCTCATGAGGTGTATGAATTTTATGAACTGGGTTTTCCTGAACTCTTTGTGATTTCCGCGGAGCAGCAATACGGGCTCGGCGATTTACTGGATGCGATTTTTGCCCATTTGCCGAAAGGTGTAGAGACGGAAGAGGAAGATGATTCGCTGAAGATCGCCCTTATCGGCAAACCGAATGTCGGCAAAAGCTCCATGGTCAATTCGCTTTTAGGCGAAGACCGTATGATTGTCACGGATATTCCCGGAACGACGCGCGACGCCATTGACTCCTATTATGAGCGCAACGGTAGAAGTTATACTCTGATTGATACCGCAGGTCTTCGTCGACAGCGATCGGTGGATACCCGCATTGAAAAATATTCCGTTCTGCGTACGTTATCCTCCGTAGATCGTGCAGATCTCTGTCTCTTTTTGATTGATGCAAAAGAAGGCCCGTCGGAGCAGGATGCAAAGATTGCCGGTTATGCGCATGATCAGCGCAAGGCCTCTATTATTGTGTTAAACAAATGGGATCTCGTTGAAAAAGAAACCAACACCTTGCGCAATATGGAAGAACGCATTCGCCAAGTGCTGACGTTCAATCATTACGCACCGATTCTTTCTGTTTCCGTTAAAACGGGCCAACGTATGGATCGCTTGTTTTCTCTGATCGAAGCGGTCGATGAACATTACAGTTTTCGCATTTCCACGGGACTTCTGAATAATTTAGTTCGTGATGCGGTTGTAATGAATCCACCGCCGACGGACAAAGGCAATCGGTTAAAAATTTTCTATGCTTCACAGGTTTCTACGCGTCCGCCCAAGTTTTTGTTTTACGTGAATGACGCGGAGCTGATGCATTTTTCGTATCTCCGCTATCTGGAAAATCAGTTGCGCAAAAATTTTGATTTTACCGGTGTGGCGCTGCAGCTTGAAGTGCGGGAAAGAAAGGAGTAACCATGCACCTGCTTGCGGTTCTTCTTTTCAGTTATTTCCTTGGTGGACTGCCGACAGGTCTGTTGCTCGGAAAAACCCTTGCGCACACCGATATTCGTCAGAGCGGAAGCGGCAACATCGGTTCGACCAATGTGCTTCGTACGCTTGGTGTAAAGATCGGCCTTCTGACGTTTGCCGGTGATTTCGGAAAAGGCGCGTTGTCCATTTGGTTTGCTCGTCTTCTCGTTCCTTATGATCCGCTGGCTACAGCGCTTGCTTTGTTTTTCTCCGTCTTTGGGCACTGCTACTCACCATTTCTGCATTTTTACGGTGGAAAAGGCGTTGCGACGATTTGTGGTGCGATGATGGTGGTCGATACACCATTAACCCTTTTTTGGCTTGCTATATTCTTTGTTATTGTGATCGGAACGCGCTTTGTTTCGCTGGGGTCGCTTCTTGCAGTGAGCGGTTCAACAATTTACACGCTGTTCTTTACTGCGCACCCACCGGTGATCCGCGTGGCTTTGCTTTTTTGTGCCTTGGTTTGCGTTTATCGTCACAAGGATAATATTCAACGTCTTATTCAGGGCAAGGAAGCACGCATAGGAGGCGACCATGCCGATTGAAGTGAAGAAAAAAGTAAAACGTCGTTTTTCCATTTGGAAATTGCTGATCTTTGTGCTGCTGATAATCCTCTTGGCTTTTTTCTTTCGGAGGGTTATTCATCCAAAGACCATTACCCTTGTGCAGTCGGAACGCGTGGAGCAATCTCGAGAGGGGAGAGGTGCTTTCATTTTTCATGAATATGCGCCGGATGTTTTTCAGCACCTGGATTGGCCAAAGGACGCGTTACATGGTGTTAACACGGAGATTCGCTATCGTGTAGATACGCCGCTCATTAAATTGGATGAATCCGTTCGTCGACGTCTGGAATCTGCGGCTACGCGGCTTGCCGGAACGGCGGAGGAAGAGTATCTGAAAAATATGCTTCAACAAGATGCCGTATTGACGCCATTTTCCGGAATAGTCTATCCGTTTTCGGACGGATATGAATCGCTTTTTACGCCGGAATCGCTTAATTTGCTTTCTCCCGGCGATCTTGGTTCAGAGAATGCTTCGCATCAGGAGTTCTCGGGCCTTAAATTTATCGATAATCGTCTGTTTTATCTGGCCTTGGATTTACCGCAGTCAGTTCTCCCTCTGGATGTCCGTTTGAATGAAGAATATACGCTGAAAACGGATAAGAATGTCATTCTTCATGGAAAATTGGTGCGTCGCAGTGACGATGAGCTCGGTCGTAGCTTGTTGATTTTTTCGCTTCGCGACGGAGTTTTGCGCATTCGCGGGGAACGCTTTGCCCAAATTCGTTTAGTGCTGTCCGAAGCCGAATGCTATCGCATTCCCGGAACCGCCATTGTTCGTGAAGGTGCTGAAACGTTCTGCTATGTTTTGGACAAAAATCATGTTGCAAAAAAGATACCGGTTCACCTCATGGGTGCGGAGAAAAAAAACGATGAATTTTTTGTTGCTGGAGGGGATGATAACGATGACGAGGCGGCTCTTCGTCGATTTGATCGTGTTATCCTTCGTCCACAGAACGTAAAGGAGGGAGGACTGTACCGATGGGATTAAAAGAAAATTGGGAAGATATTCGCGAACGGATGGATGCTGCAGCAGCTCGTTTCGGTCATCGTCCGGACGAAATTACGCTCATCGCCGTGACAAAAACCGTCGAAGAAGAACGGATTCACGAAGCCGTTTCACTCGGCTTGTTGGATTTGGGCGAAAATCGCGTGCAGGAAATGTTGCGCAAGCAAGCGGCTTTTGCAGGCAGTCGTTTACACATGATCGGCCAGTTGCAGAGAAATAAAGTGCGTCAACTTCCAACAAATGTCGTCCTGGTCCAAAGTGTTGATCGTCTGTCGCTTCTTCAGGAGATGGAACGCATCGGCATTCGTGATGATCGCCATTTTGATGCATTGATTGAGGTCAATATCGGAGAAGAAGCACAAAAAGGAGGATGTCCGGTTGAGGAGGTTTTACCCTTATTCGATGCAGCAGAAGAGATGCGTCGTGTTCGCCTTCGGGGATTGATGACGGTCGCACCGGCAGCATCGGATCCCGAGGATGTCCGACCGATGTTCAAAAAGATGCGCACTTTGTTCGAAAAGTGCCGTTCCATCGGTTATAATAGAAACCAGCCGGACATTTTGTCCATGGGAATGTCGCATGATTTTGAAGTGGCATTAGAAGAAGGGGCGACGATGGTTCGCATCGGAACCTCTTTATTCGGAAAACGAAGCTGATGAGGAGGATAGAATGGGTTTTTTTGAAAAGATGAAAAACATGATCGGCATTGAAGATCAGTATGAGGACGAAGACTACAACGACGAATACGATTATGCCGATCGCGGCTCCTATGATAATTCCTATGATGCCCACCCGGAACAGGAAAAAGCGTCGAATTATTCTTCCGATTATGCCTCTGCAGGATATGAAGAGTCTTCTTCTTCCGCTTCCCGTTTGGGCAAAGTCATCGATATGGCTTCCGGTTCCGCTCGTATGCGCATCAGCATTCAGGAACCGCTGGAGTATGATGACGGACCGAAGGTATTGGACAACATCGCTCAGGCACGTACGGTTGTCTTAAATCTTGAGATGTTGGAGGTCGATAAGAAACGTCAGATTTTCGACTTTGTCAGTGGCGGCGTATATGCCTTGAATGGCGATATTCAAAAAGTGACCAAGGACATTTACGTTATCGTTCCGAAGGGCGTGGATGTCGATGCCGCGGTTAAACAGTCGGTGACCGACCAGTCGATGTATCAGCTGTAAGAACTACACTCCCTCGGCGTTCCGGGGGAGTTTTTATTTGGATGGGAGAATTATGGTAACGGGAATTGTCATTGCCTTGATGTGGATCGTCGCGGATCAATTTTCCAAGGCGTGGGCGTCTTCGGTATTAGCAGGTCAGGGTTCGATCCATGTACTCGGTCAGTGGTTGCGTTTTACGTATGTGCAAAATGAAGGCGCAGCATTCGGCATTCTGGCCGGACAAAAATGGTTCTTCGTCGTGTTGAGTGTTGCCGCCGTAGGTTTTCTTTTCGTTATGCTTTCACGTCACCATCGTGTACATCCGCTTTATCGGATCGCTATGGGGCTCATTATCGGCGGGGCGGTGGGAAATCTCATCGACCGCGTGCGCTTTGGATCTGTTGTGGATTTTATTCAAGTGGATTTTATTGATGCGCTTCATTTTCCCGTTTTTAATGTTGCGGATATCGGGGTAACCGTAGGAATTTTTACGCTTGCTCTGCTGTTGCTGCTCTTACCGGAAAAGGTATGGAGGAACGCGTCATGAGCGTACATATCGGAAATGATTGGGATGAACTTTTAGCCGATGAATGGCAAAAGCCCTATTATCAAACGCTTCGTCGTCTTTTGCTTAACGAATATCAAAACTACACGGTTTATCCGCCGGCAGAAGATATTTTTTCCGCCCTTCGATATGTGTCCTTTGAACACTGTCGTGTGGTGATTTTGGGCCAGGATCCTTATCATGAGCCGCGCCAGGCGAACGGTCTGGCTTTTTCGGTACATAGGGGTGTACCGATACCGCCGTCATTACGTAATATCTATCAGGAATTGGAGAGCGACTTAGGAATTCCTCCAGCAAGTCACGGCGATTTAACGGCTTGGGCAAAACGCGGTGTTCTGTTGCTTAACGCCACCCTCACCGTACGTGCGCATCAGGCGAATTCGCATGAAGCCATCGGTTGGCGTGTGTTGACCGACCGGATCATCTCCTTGTTGGGTAAACGTGAAAATCCTCTCGCCTTTGTTCTCTGGGGACGTTATGCACAATCCAAGCGACCATTTATTACGAATCCGAAGGATCTTGTGATTGCTTCTCCTCATCCTTCTCCACTTTCCGCACATCGCGGCTTTTTTGGTTCTCGCCCCTTTTCGCGTATCAACTGTTTCTATACCGAACGTGGGGAAGAACCCATTGATTGGCGATTGCCGACAATTCCGGAGGAACAGCGTGACTTATGATTTGCACTTTCTGATTGAAGATGAAGACGATGTTAACGGCATTCGTCTGGATTCTGCTCTACATTCGCTTTGGGACGGCGCTTCGCGCACACAGATCGCCAAGGCTATTGCCGCCGGCTGTGTTCTTTTGAATGAAAAACGTGCAAAACCGCGTACCATTGTGTACACCGGCGATACGATACGACTGGATCCGACGTTTTTCTCGGTTCCTCCCATATTGCCGGAGGACATTGCCCTTCCGGTGCTCTATGAAGATGAAGAATTCTGGATTATCAATAAGCCGGCGGGCTTAATTACGCATCCCACTGCCGGTGTACGAACGAATACCGTCGTGAATGCCTTGCTTGCCTCCGGACGTCCCTATTCCACTCTTTTGGGGGAGGAACGGCCCGGCATTGTGCATCGTCTTGATGCACAAACGTCCGGTACGCTGCTTTTAGCTAAGACCGATCGTGCGGCTCTGGCTTTGCATGATCTGTTTCGTGAACACGCTGTTCGTAAGCATTATCTTGCGATTGTGGAAGAACGCTGGGAAACGGTCGGAAAGTCTGTGGATGAACCCATCGGTCGTCACCCGGTGAAACCGCAAAAACAGGCGGTTTTACCCAATGGACGCGAAGCATATAGCTTTTTTGTTACGCGTGAAGCATGTGATGAGGCAAGCCTGATGGATGTCTGGATCACAACGGGAAGAACGCATCAAATTCGTGTCCACGCAGCCTATTGTAAGCATCCGGTTGTAGGAGATACGATCTACGGATTTCGTCGCCAGCGTCATCGCTTTTCGCATCATCTTTTGCATGCTTGGAAATTGTCTTTTCTTCATCCTTTTTCGCATCAAAGGATATCCGTTACCGCATCCTTTGATGATGAATTTCAACGCGCTTTTGCTCTTTACGGCTTTGCGGAACCTTCGCAAGACGAAATTGAAACGGAAGATACGAAGTAAGGAACACGAAGAGACCTTCCTTTTTGTACACTGAACAAAAAGGGGGTTGGCATGTTTGCACGTACATCGTCTTGTCATTTTGAAGGGCTTGCCACAGAGGTGGTAAGCGTGGAAGCGGAAATTCTCAAAGGTTTTTCGCAATTTACCATCGTCGGCTTGGCCGGGACATCCATCCAGGAGGCCAAGGAGCGGATACGATCAGCAATTTATGCGATGGATGTCCGTCTTCCGCTCGGTCGCATTGTGATCAATTTGTATCCGGGGGATGTGCATAAGGCGGGAACACAATGGGATTTACCCATGGCCGTCACGCTTCTTTCCGCCATGGGACGAATTCCCACCTCCGCCATCGCATCCGCCGCCTTTCTTGGAGAGCTTTCTTTGGATGGCCATCTGCGCAGCGTTCCGGGAGCGCTCGCTATGGTCCTGGCGCTGAAAAGATCAGGGAAAACCATGATTTATTTGCCTGCAGAAAATGCGCTCGCCTGTAGTGTGGTTGAGGGAGTAACGCTCTATCCCGTACAACATCTGCGCCAAGTGGAAGCAATTTTACAGAAGAAAGTGACCATACAGCCCATTCAAGGAGGAAAAAAAGCGACATCCGAAGAACCATTACCGACGTTTTCGATGGATTTTGCAGATCTGCGGGGTCAGGAGCCGCTCAAGAGGCTTTTGGAAATTGCGGTAGCAGGACGTCACTCCTTGCTTCTTGTAGGGCCTCCCGGCGTGGGAAAAACGATGGCCATGTCCCGTCTTCCCGGGATATTACCGCGTCTGCATCATGAAGAAGAGATGGACGTTCTTCGCATACAGTCCATGAGCGGACAGTCCTGTACGGCGCATCCTTTCCCTCCGTTTCGCGCGCCACACCATACTGTCACACGTGCTGCCTTTTTGGGTGGCGGTAATCCGCCCGTTCCGGGGGAGATATCTCTTGCGCACAAAGGCATTCTATTTCTGGATGAAATGCCGCAATTTTCGCGTGAGATCATTAACGGTTTGCGCACGCCGATGGAGGAACAGCGCATCGTACTGATTCGTTCGCGGCGACGTCTGGAGGCGCCGGCGGACTTTCAGCTTATGGCCACGGCAAATCCCTGTCCATGCGGATATTATGGCGATCCGGATCATGCCTGCTCCTGTACGGCACCGGAAATTCGCCGATACCGTTCGCGTCTTCCCGGACCGCTTATCGACCGAATGGATATGCTTTATCGGGTTACACGCCCTTCTATGGAAGAGCAGAAAAAGACGTTATCGGGGGAGGGAGATTTCGATATAAAAATTCCTGTTTTAGATAGCCTTACTATGCGCAACAACATTGAACGGGCAAGAAGTCGACAACTTGACCGTTATCAACATGAGTCCTTTTCCGTCAATGCACGTTTTATGAATCAGCGTGATATTTCTCCGCTGCATACGACAAAAGAAGCGTTAATCCTGCTGGATAGGCTATGTACACACGAGCATCTTTCTCTTCGCGTGCGACGTCGGCTTCTTCTTGTTGCACGATCGATAGCCGATATTGACGACAAGGAGGAAGTGGATGAAGGTGCTGTCGGCGAAGCCTTCCAATACCGACGGGCAACAGATGGATGGAGATAGGATTCGTTTTGTATGATCATGCGTTAGCAATGTAATTCCATTCAATTTTCAGAATAGAAGAATTGTATCGTTTCGAGGGGACTGGTATAATTATCACATCAATATTTGAGGAGGGTCTATGCTTTCAGCTAATGATTTACGAAAAGGAACGACGTTTGTTTACGAAAACGATGTGTATGAAATTATTGACTTTCAACATGTCAAACCAGGGAAGGGTGCAGCCTTTGTGCGTGCGAAAATTCGCTCGGTCATGAGTGGCGGATCCAAGGATGTTACCTTCAATCCGAACGATAAATTTGAAGAAGCGCGCATTGAAACGAAAGAGATGCAGTATCTGTATTCGGACGGTGCTCTGTATTATTTTATGGATCCGGAATCCTACGAGCAGTTCGCTTTGGAGGGCGATGTCGCTTCGGACGCAATGAAGTTTATCCGCGAAAGCGATACGGCCATCATGAAGTTCTATCAAGGAAAAGCCTTCAGTGTGCAGGCGCAGAACTTTGTGGAATTGGAAGTAACCCAGACGGAACCTGGCGTTCGCGGAGATACCGCTTCAAACACAACCAAACCGGCCACCGTGGAAACAGGCGCAACCATCAATGTTCCGCTCTTTGTCAATATTGGCGATACGATCAAGATTGATACCCGAACGGGCGATTATCTTTCCCGCGTATAACATGAGACGACAGGAGCAACGTGAGTGGCTTGTGCGTCTTGTTTATGCGCAGGACATGAATAGCAACAACGAATTTGACGCCAAACGTCTGCTGCGGGAACATGAATTGCCGGAGGATAATTCCTATCTGTACGAATCGCTTACGCAGATCCATGCCCACCAGAAAAAGGTGGATCAGATTATTGAAACGTACCTTCATGACTGGACGACAGAGCGTTTGCATGCCATTGATCGCGCCGTATTGCGTGTAGCGGTAAATGAGATTCTTTTTACCGATTTTGCGCCCATCGTAGTGACCATTCACGAAAGTGTGGGCATCGCAAAGCGCTATTCCGACGCGGAGGCCTATAAATTTGTCAATGGCGTGCTTTCTTCCTTATTGAAAGATATGCGCCAAGGCACTTTAACGGAGCGTTTCGGTATTTCGGTGGATCCAAAAAAGATTGCGGACATTCCTCCTTTGGACGGTCAACAATGAAGCCTCTTCGTATTTCGGAATTGCTTCGTTACGTCGATCGCATTGTACGGGATGATCCCATTCTCAAGCGTGTTCAGGTCGAAGGCGAAGTGGTGAATCTTTCACGTAAGCGCTATACCTATTTCGATTTAAAGGACGATCGCGCCCTCGTTCATTGCGTTGACTTTGATGGCGTAGTTCCTGAAACGGTCAAAGACGGGGCGCAAGTCATCCTTCTCGCTTCGGCGATGGTCTATCCGCAACAGGGAAAGTTTGAACTTCGCGCCGTTGCGTTTGAAGAAAAGGGGCGAGGACAGGCGCTACTGGCCTTGGAGGAGCGTAAACGAAGATTAGAAAAGGAGGGGCTGTTTCGTCCGGAACGAAAACGTCCTCTTCCGCTATTTCCCCAGGTTATCGGTCTGATCACTTCTGTAGAAGGTGCTGTTCTTCATGATTTCGCCAATGAAGTAAAATATCGCTATCCCTTAGCCAAAATTGTTGTTTCCCCGGCTTCGGTGCAGGGAAAAAATGCTGCTGAGGAAATGCGGAGCGCGCTTCGCACCCTGTTTCAACGATCGGCGGATGTGACTCCGGATTTGGTTGTTTTGGCTCGAGGAGGTGGATCGACAGAAGATCTGGGCGCTTTTCAAGATGAACAGTTGGTGCGTGACTTGGCGGCATGCCCAGTTCCGGTTGTTTCGGCCGTCGGGCATCAAGTGGACATCACTCTATGTGATCTGGTTGCGGATGCCCGCGCATCGACGCCCACCGAGGCCGCTATATTGGCCACGCCGGATGCGCATACGCTTCACCAATCCATCGATGAACGAATGCATCGTCTTTCGTTACACCTTCAACGCTTGATGGACAGAAGTGCGCTTTATCTAGAGACCCTTCAGCGGCGTTTGGAAGCAAGACGCCCATCTCGTCGCATTGAGGAAAGAAGACGAAGATTACAGGAGCAGCAGTATCGCCTGCAGACGACTTTTCAGAAGCGGATACAGCGTTTACGCTTTTCTCTTGATGAAACGATTAAAATGGCGGCATCGATACGTGAAAAACGTTTGGCGCAGACCTCCTGGACAGTGAGCGATTTGAAAAGCCTTCCGGTGTTAGCCGGTGAATTGCGCGTCGGATCGTCATATCTATTGCAATCCGGTGCATACCGTTACCGTATCGCAGTGGAGAAAAAGGAGAAAAAAGATGCCCTTTAACGGCACATTTGAGGAAGGGGTTAAGCGTTTGGATGACTTGACCAAAGAGCTTAACCGCGATGACCTGACCTTGGAAGAATCCACATCTCTCTATCGAGAAGCCAGAGAGCTGGGTGAGCAATTGCATCGTATGCTGGATGAGGCGGAGCTTGTTGTGCGTGATGTGGAAAACGCCAGCATCCCCGTGATTGTAGAGCAGAAAGCAAACGACCATGCACAGAAATGAGTGGATTTCCGACTTTTTTTTGCCTCGCCTGAAGGAAAATCTTGCGCAACTGGGCGGACGGGAAAGTTTACTTTATGCGACCGACGGCGGCAAACGCATTCGTCCGCAGATGGCCTTCTGCGGCGCCTCAGCGTTGATGGGGGAGGAGATCGACTCTTCCGTGTTGTCGGCCTTGACGGACTGTGCCTGCGCGGTGGAACTCGTGCACGCCCATTCTCTCGTTCATGATGACCTTCCCTGTATGGACAATGATCGTTATCGGCGAGGAAAGTTGAGTGTCCATGCCGCCTTCGGTGAAGCCGAAGCCCTTCTTTGCGGCGATGCGCTTCTTAACGGCGCCTATACGGTGATTTTTTCCGCCTTCCTTAATGCAGATGCTCCTCTTCGGGAACGAATAGCGGCTTCCGGCGCATTATTGAGTCAAATGACCGGACTTCACGGCATGATCGGTGGGCAGATTTTGGATATGCAACCTCACTTTGCTGATGATCATACTCTTCGTCAGATGGTGGAAAAGAAAACGGGAGCTCTTTTTGCCGCATCGTGCGGAATGGGAGCAATTCTTGCCGGGGCGGATGATGAGGAAACGACGTGTGCCGTTCGCTTCGGCCGTCTTTATGGTCTCGCTTTTCAACTGAAGGACGATGAAGGCGATCGGGAACAGGATGTGCAGAATCATAAACAAACATACTACGCGGCGCTGGGTTCTAACGTACAACAGCAGAGGGATGACCTCTTTTCCTCCGCGGTTTCACTGGTGAAAGACTTTGCGTACGGCGAAAAGTTGATCGCTCTCTTTTCGGAACTGATGGCGGAAGATCAGGTTGAAGGAGGAAGGGAAAGAAATGAAAAAATATAATCGGCAACGTCTGATCCTCGATCTGATTGAGCAACAGGAGGTGCAGACACAGGAAGGATTGGCGGAACTCTTGCGTGAACACGGCGTTCATGCCACACAGGCAACGATTTCTCGTGATATCAAAGAGCTACGTATTTCCAAGGTGCAAACCGTTAAAGGCGATTATAAGTATACGGTGTTGGATTCCGTACACGATTCGCTAAATGAGCGTCTGCACAAAATTCTTCGCTCGGCAATCCTCAGCGTTTATCACAACGGCAATATGGTGATCATTGAAACCGTCATCTACTGTGCTCCCGTCGTGTCTATGACCATCACCAACGCAAAATTGGATCACGTCGCAGGTATTGTGGCCGGCGTTGATACGCTCTTTATTGCTCCAACCGACATAAAACAGCTGGATCAGCTTGTAAAAGACATTGAGGAGTTCATTCAATAATGCTTACCGAACTGCGGATTCAACATTTTGCGCTGCTGGATACCGTAGAGGTTTCTTTTCCTTCCGGGGAATCCGCAGTAACCGGAGAAACCGGATCCGGAAAGAGCCTATTTGTGGACGCGCTCGATTTTCTCCGCGGTGCACGTGCCGATAAACGAATTTTGCATGGCGACGAAACTGCCGTTGTAGAGGCCTGTTTTACTTGGACAGCGGAGGAAATGCGCACCGATTCGATGCTTAAAAAAGAAATGTCGGAGTTGGGCATTCCGTTGGAGGAGCGCCTGATCATTGTACGTCGCGAGTTTTCATCCAAAGGTTCTCGTCAACGTCTAAATGATGTTACGGTAACGCTTCAATCGCATCGTCGGATCATGGAGCTTCTCCTGGACATTCATGCCCAAAATGCACAGAGCCTGCTCAAGACGCCTCGTACCTATCTTCCGCTTCTGGACAGCTTTATCGGAGTGCCTGCCGAAAAAGAGAAAAAGGCCTTGCGCGATGTACTCGCTCAATTACAGAAAGTACAAAATGAACTGGATCGACTTGCTCTTTCTCCGGATGAAGTGCTGCGCGAAAAAGATCTCCTTCGCTATCAAATTGGAGAAATTGATGAGGCGGACCTTCCGCACCTGGATGAAGAGGAGCTGGAACGGGAGTACCGTGCGCTTATATCGGCGACAGAGCGTTTGCAATTGGCCAATCGTCTTTACGGCGCCCTGAGCGGTGATCGTGGATTGCGCGACGGACTGATGAGCTGCGCGCAGACCTTTGATCAGCTTGCGCACAAAGATAATGACGCCTCTTCGCTTCGTGACCGGATGTGGCAGATGGAAGCGGAAGCGGAAGCGATGCAGGAAGATTTGGAGAATTACCGAAACACCATCGTCATTGATCCGCAGCGCATTGAGGAAGTGGATGCCATTTTCCAGCTTTTACAGACTTTACGAAGAAAATACGGACAAACAAATGACGAAATTCTTGCGTTTCGGGAGCAGGCGGATATTCGTTTTCAACAGCTCGAGCATATTGAGCAGGAGCGAAAAACGCTTCAGGAAAAACTGGATTCGCTTCGTCTAATCCTTAATGAAAAAACGGATAACCTTCATGCGCTTCGTGTTTCCGCTGCGGTAAAACTGGAAAAGCGGGTAAAAGAAGAACTGTTGGAAATGGCTATCGCGCAAATTGCCTTTGCCATCCCGCTGACGAAGGCGGATGTCATCGGACCTAACGGACAAGATATCGTTGATTTTCAGCTTTCCACGAATCCCGGAGAACCTATGCAGTCGCTTTCGGAGGTTGCCAGCGGCGGGGAGATGTCCCGTTTCATGTTGGCACTGAAGATCATCGCTTCGGAAATTACCGCTATGCCGACGCTCATCTTTGATGAAATTGACACCGGTATAAGCGGTCGTACCGCGCAAGTTGTAGCGGAGAAATTGTTCCGTCTCACGGACAAACACCAGATCATTGTTATCACCCATCTTCCGCAGATTGCCGCTTTGGCGGATGCGCATTATGCGATGACAAAAGATACCGAAAAAACGGAGACGGTATCTTCTTTGAAAGAACTGGATGACCGGGCTCGAATAGACGAACAGGCACGGCTTCTCGGAGGTGTGCATATTACAGACGTTACCCGTAAGGGGGCAAGAGAAATGATTGAGCAGGCAAAACAGTGGAAGCGTGAACGAAAGGGCAGATCATGAGTGACGAGAACAATAGTATCGAACGCACGATCAAAACGGAAGAAATCTATGACGGACGAATCGTGCATCTTCGTGTCGAAACGGTTGAGTTACCCAATATGGTCTATGCCAAACGGGAGATCGTTTCGCATCAGCGTGGCGTGGGCATGATTGTGTTAAAAGATGAAAATACCATGCTCATGGTTCGCCAGTATCGTATTGCGGTACGTCAGGCTTTGCTGGAAATTCCGGCCGGACTGGTCGAGCCGGGTGAATCCCCGCAGGACGCAGCACAGCGTGAATTACAGGAAGAAGTGGGAGTAAAGGCTAAGCGACTTGACTACCTTATGGATGCCTATGCATCGCCCGGATTTACCGATGAAAAACTGAGTCTTTTTCTTGCCCAAGATCTGGAAGAATCCAAGCTACCGTTAGATTCTACTGAGTTTTTGACGGTTGAGGAACATAATCTGGATGATCTTTATCGCATGGTGCTGAATTTTGAAGTTGTGGATGCGAAGACGATTATTGCTATCCTTTACGCCCGTCAGCTGCGTATGACGGGATCGAAATAGAACGGAACGCTTATGTTTGGGGAAAACATCTCCTTGATGCAAACAATTACATCGGTTATCGCTATTACCTATACCATCATTTCTCATGAGTGCGCTCATGGTCTTGTGGCGTACTGGAATGGAGATTCGACGGCAAAAGAGGCCGGAAGGATTACGCTAAACCCGTTGCCGCACATTGATCCCATCGGGTTGATTTCCCTATTTGTTTTTCGTTTCGGCTGGGCAAAACCTGTTCCCATCAATCCGAATCGATTTCATCATGAGCGATTGGGGATGCTTTCCACCTCGTTGGCCGGTGTAACGGTTAATTTTTTAAGTGCTGTCCTGGCCGCCATTTTTTTGCCACGTGTAAGCAATACACTCCTACAACTCCTGCTCATGCAGATCATGACCTATGGCGTGTTTTTCTGCGTATTTAATCTTGTGCCCATTCCGCCTCTGGACGGATCAAAGGTAATTATTACGTTTTTACCGAAAAAATGGCAATATGAGCTCTACCGTTTTGAGCACTATTCGCAGTGGATCCTTCCCATCCTGGTGTTCAGCGGCCTGTTCAGTCGTATTGCACAGCCCATGACTGAAGCGCTTCTGCGCGGAATGCTGGATCTGTCTTTTCGATTATTGTAAGACCGGAAAGGGGGAACTGTGATTCAAGTTGACGTTCAGCCGTTTTCCGGCCCGATGGATCTCTTGCTTGAGCTCCTGAAGCAGGCGAAAATTGACATTTATGATATTGAAATTTCACTGATTACGGAACGTTTCTTAGCGGTCATGCAAAACAGCGCAATTCCTCCGGATGAACTCAGCGATTTTATTCGCATGGCTTCGTTGCTGGTTCAAATGAAAGTACGTATGCTCATTCAGGATCAGGAGGAAGACGATGAAGCGGTTTCTCGTGAGGAAATGATTCGTCGTTTGCTTGAATATCGTACGTTTAAAGAACTGTCGGTACGCCTGGCCATACTTGAGGAAGAAGGATTCGGCATTTTCGTTAAGCTTGGGGAAGATCCTGCGCGATATCAAGCCAAACCGAAAGAAGTACTGCACGGAACGAAGGAAGATCTTTTGGATGTGCTTCGCGAACTGGGTGAACGGCGAAATGCACAACATATCCCTTTTTCTCCGCAGGCGGTCATGGTACGGGAGGAATATCGTGAAGATGTTGTTGCCCGAAGGATTCGTAAAAAATTGGCAAAGGGCGAACGCTTTACTTTTTTTGATCTCTTTGATCCGACAGACGTCAAGAAAGGAAATGTGATTGTCACTTTTTTATTGATGCTTGAACTTACTCGTCGTCATGCCCTGCAACTGGTGCAGGACCCGGAGAGCAAGGTGATTGCCATTCAGATGCAGAATCGTGAGACCTTAAATCGCATTCTCGATGACGTTGATTCCTCTTCTCTTGACGATGGACAGGATTCCTTAACCGAAACGGAGGCATAATGACTACGGATCGTGAATACAAGTCCATTCTCGAAGGGCTGCTCTATGTATGGGGTGACCCGCTTCCGCTTGCCGATATCGCGAAACTGCTTTCGCTTTCGGTAAAAGATGTTCGACGTTTGTCGGAGGAACTGCAGGCGGAGATGGAACACGAACGTCGCGGGCTGGTTCTTCGCTTTCTGGACGATGCTGTGCAACTGACCACGCGAAAGGAACATGCCGCATATTTTGAACAGCTCTTTGGAGAAACGAAAAATCGACGTTTATCCAATTCTGCACGGGAGACGCTGGCGATTATCGCTTATAAACAGCCGGTAACGCGTGTAGAAATTGATGCCATTCGCGGCGTTCGCAGTGAAAGTGCGCTGGATACTCTTCTGGAACGAGATTTGATTGAAGAAGCGGGGCGTCTTGAACAAATCGGACGTCCGATTCTTTATCGCACCACAAAAGCATTTTTACGTGCGTTTTCGCTCTCTTCTCTTGACGAATTGCCCTCTCGCGCTGAGGTTGAGGCGATGTGGGAGAAGTCGGATGCGGATTAATCGATTTTTGGCACAATGCGGTGTCGCTTCCAGACGAAAAGCGGAAGCGCTGGTGCTCGACGGACGCGTCACAAAAAACGGGGAAACGATTCATGATCTGGCGACGGACATTCTGGAGACCGATCAGGTCTGCGTGGATGGAAAGGTTGTGTACCCGTTGTCGGAACGCTTGGTATTGGCTTATCATAAGCCTCGAGGGTTTATCTGCAGTCATCATGATCCCTTCGGTGCTGCGCTGATATACGACCAGTTGCCGAAAAATAAAGGCTTGTTCAGTATCGGTCGCCTCGATCGCGACTCGGAGGGACTGCTTCTGGTGACTAATGACGGTAAACTTGCACAACGCATTGCCCATCCTTCCGGTGAGACGGAGAAAGAATATGTCGTTGTGTTGCACCGCCCGTTCGTAGCTTCTGATGCCGATGCGCTTGTCCGCGGAATAAATGTGGACGGCACGCGCATGCGTATGGATGCTGTGCAAAGGTATGTGGGCGGAAAGAAAGACGCCTTATGGGAGAGTGTGCTTTCGGCGTGGCCACCTTCCTGTGCGTCTTCCTGTATCATTCGTGTTACGCTGCATGAAGGGCATAAACGTGAAATTCGCCGTCTGTTTGCTACGCTTCATTATCAGGTACTTCGTTTGATTCGTGTACGGATTGATAACATTTTTCTGGAAGATATTCCTGTTGGAGAGTATCGTTTGATTGACGGAAAGGGGAAAGGATGAATCGCTTTGCGGACATTGCCATCCTCGGTATGGGAGCAGCCGGATGTATGGCCGGCATCGCTGCCGCTTCCGTCGGAAAGCGCGTTGCGCTTTTTGATCGCAACGAGAAAGTGGGGAAAAAAATATATATCACAGGCAAGGGACGCTGCAATTTAACGAATGCAACACCCTTTCCGGAATTTTTTAACGGCATTATTCGAAATCCTCGTTTTCTCCATTCCGCTTTTAATCGCTTGAATAATCAGGACACCATGAATTTCTTTACCGCAAATGGTCAGCCATTGAAAGTAGAACGGGGAGATCGTGTTTTTCCGGTTTCGGATCATGCAAGCGACATCAACCGGATACTGGAGAAGGTTTTAAGAGAGAATGGAGCGGAACTCTATTTCCATCACTGTGTAAAGGGCATTTCCTTCGATGTGGAGAAACGTTTATTTTGCTTGTCTTTTTCCGATAAAGCGCCTTTTTATGCCTCTCGCCTGATTCTTGCCTGCGGAGGAAAATCCTATCCGTCAACAGGTTCGACGGGTGACGGGTATCGCTTTGCGCAAGCGTTCGGTCATACCATTGTGCCCCCATCACCGTCATTGGTGCCGATCAACGTGAAAGATGACTTTATCTCTTCGTGGGAAGGTTTGTCGCTCAAAAACATCACCCTCACAGCAAAATGGGGAAAGAAGAAGGAGCGCTTTTTCGGCGAGATGCTCTTTACGCATGACGGAATTTCCGGGCCGGTAGTATTGACGCTTTCTTCGTTTCTTAGCGGGCAAACGAAAGATGAGGTCTCTCTCTTGCTGGATTGGAAGCCGGCTATGGAGGATGAGATGCTGCGACGTCGATTGCTTCGTGAACGTCAAGCCGGTTCGAATCGTTCGCTGAAAAATCTGTTTGCAGCATTTCTGCCTAAACGTTGTGTGGACGTTTTTCTTCAGAAGGGGGAATGGGACGGCAATTCGCCTTTTCACAGCTGGACCAGAGCCGAAGAGGAACGCTTTATCCGAATGCTGAAGGCGTTTCCGCTTTCCTACGCCGGCCTGTCATCTTTTTCACAGGCTGTGGTCACACGAGGCGGTGTGGAGGTAAAAGAAATCTGGCCCGCTACGATGGCTTCCCGAAAACAGAACGGTTTATTTCTGGCCGGTGAGATGATCGATGTCGACGGATTAACGGGTGGCTATAATTTGCAAATTGCCTTTTCCACGGGCTATACTGCCGGTTTAGGCGCTGCCACTTCATTAGAAGAAGACAATCTGAAAAAGGAGGAAGAGAGATGACGAGAACCATTGCCATTGACGGCCCATCGGGCTCGGGCAAAAGCTCCGTAGCCGATCGCTTAGCGGATGCGCTGCACATGGCTCATCTGGATACGGGAGCAATGTATCGGGCGATTACGTTGGATCTTTTGGAGCAGGGGATTGATGTCAACGATGAACAGGCCGTCGACGATAGACTGAATCAATTGAATTTGAAAATGGAAGATAATCGTGTATTTTTGGACAATCGCGATGTAACCGCTCGTGTTCGCGCGGATGACGTGACGCGAAACGTATCCGTGGTTTCCGGATATCGTGCCGTGCGCGAAAAAATGGTGGCTATGCAGCAGGCTATTGCCTCTTCTGCGGATGTGATTCTTGATGGACGGGACATTGGCACTGTCGTTTTGCCGAATGCGGACTTGAAGATCTTTCTTGATGCCACTCCTGAAGAACGGGCAAGACGCCGCCTACAGGATAAAAAATCGATGTCTACGATGGCTTATGAGGAAGTGTTGGCAGACATTCGCCGTCGCGATCAATACGATTCTACGCGCCTGATTTCTCCTCTACACCCGGCGGAAGACGCCGTGCATATTGATTCCAGCAACATGGCTCTTGAAGAAGTAGTCGAACGAATTATTGAGGAATGGTATCATGCTCATCCGATGGACTAAACATCTCGCTCGCTTCATCCTTCGTCTGGTTTTCCGCTTTGAAACTGATGGGGATCTGCGTCATACCGAGGGACCATACATACTTTGCGCGAATCATCGTTCCAACTGGGATGCGCTTGCGATGTATGCTGTTGCACCGGACGATACCTATATTGTTGGAAAAAAAGAGTTATCCGACCTTCCCGTCATTGGCGCATTTCTTCGTCGGATTCAGTTGATTCCGATTGATCGGGAGGCCAACGATATTGGCGCATTGCGTCATATGCTTTCCGTACTGAAAGAGGGAAGTGTATTGGGCATTTTTCCTGAAGGACATCGCTATCAAGAAGCGGATCTTTCGCATATGAAGGATGGCATTGCCTATTTGGTTCAAAAAGCGAAGGTGCCGGTATATTGTCTATATCTTGATTCCGATTATCGTTTTCGCCATACTTTTCGGGTAACGGTTCGTCCCGAGCTTGCTCTGGAAGACCTTTCCGTCTATTCCTCACGTACGCAGCGAAAAGATATGCTTCGCCTGATTTTTGAAACGATTTACGGTATTTCGGTAGAGGAGAAAGAGGAAGATGAACATTCAGGTTGCTGATCACGCCGGATTTTGCTTCGGCGTGCGTGAAATAGATCATAAGGCAAGCGACGCGCTTGCCCGTGCGAACGGCAGAAGCGTCTATTCCTATGGCCCTCTGGTGCACAATGCGCAATACGTCGATCGACGTGAGAAAGAAGGAATTCACGTTCTGCATTCACTTAATGAGGCAAAACAGCTTGATGAACAGTCCATCCTGCTATTGCGCGCACATGGCGTGACCGTGGAGGAGCGCAAACAGCTTGAAGCGACAGGAGCGGAGATTGTTGACGGTACTTGTCCCGTCCTGTTAAACATTTATCTTTTGCTACAGAAAAAACAGGAGGAAGGTTATCGCTGTGTGATCGTCGGCGATCCAAATCACCCTGAGGTGATTGCCATGCGAAGCAGGCTTGATGAAGACGCGCTGGTTCTATCGTCGCCACAAGAAGCGGCATCCATGCGGTCAAAAAAACCGTTGTTTGTGGTTTCACAAACCACAAATCGCGAGGATTACTTTGAGGATGTCAT
This sequence comes from Murdochiella massiliensis, assembly GCF_900059565.1. Taxonomy (GTDB): domain Bacteria; phylum Bacillota; class Clostridia; order Tissierellales; family Peptoniphilaceae; genus Murdochiella; species Murdochiella massiliensis. The sequence goes on along the minus strand of NZ_FIZW01000002.1, from coordinate 179,522 downwards.
CGCGGCCATACCGAAAGAGGTAAAGATAACGGTACAAAAAACGATCTGTCGCGCAACAGAGGAACGCCAAAAAGCCTGTGCAAAACTGGCACGAGAAGTGGATCTCATGATCGTCATCGGAGGGAAACACTCTTCCAACACCGATAAATTGCGTCAGGTGGCCGAAAAGGAGACGAAAAACGTCCAACAAATAGAAGTTTTCAACGATTTCGCTTTACAAAACCACCCGATATTGAATAGAATAGGCATAACCGCCGGTGCGAGCACACCGGACTGGATTATTGAGGAGGTCGTCAGAGGGATGGAGAATTTTACGAAAGAAGATTTCATGGAACAAATCGAAGACAGTATGGTGAAGATTTATCCTCGCGATATTGTCAAAGGCACCGTTATCAGCGTGAAAGACGATGAAGTATATGTCGATATTCGCTATCGCGCAGATGGAATCATCAAGACCGATGAAATGACGGATGAGGAGCGTGGTAACACGCACGAGCACTTCCATGAAGGGGAAGAGATCGATGTCTATGTGATTAAGCTGGATGATGGCGAAGGGAACGTTATGCTGTCTACGCGTCGTGTAGAGGGTCTCAAGAACTGGACGAAATTAATGGAGAAGTACGAAGCCGGTGAGACCGTGGAAGCTTTAATCACCGGAGACAACAATGGCGGTTTGGTTGCCAATGTTATGGGCATCAACGGATTCATTCCCGCATCTCAGATTGCCACGTACTTTGTGAAAAATTTCAAACAATACATCGGCCAGACACTGGAATGCAAGTTCCTGTCGGTTGATGAACGCAAACGCCGTGTGGTTCTTTCCGCTCGTGCCGTTTTAGAGGAACAATTAGACAGCGTTTGGGAAAAAATCGTTGTGGGCGAGACCATTAAGGGAAAAGTCGTTCGCATGACCGATTTTGGCGCATTTATCGATTTGGGCGGTGTAGACGGATTGATTCATGTTTCCGACATTTCCTGGCAGCGCATTGAGAAGCCCTCCGATGTTCTGGAGATCGGTCAGGAAGTCGAGCCGATTGTCTTGAAGGCCAATCGCGATCGCAATCGTATTTCGCTCGGCTTAAAACAACTTATGCCCAAACCGTTCGAGATTTTCAAGCAGAATCATAAGCCGGGTGACGTACTCAAGGGTACGGTTGTCAACTTGCTTGATTTCGGCGCGTTTGTTCGTCTGGACGATGGTGTGGAGGGACTTATCCACGTTTCACAGATTGCTCATCATCATGTGGAAAAACCTTCTGACGAATACAATATTGGCCAAGAGCTCGATGTGAAGATTCTGGAAATCGATGAAGAACGTCAGCGCATCGCTCTTTCGACTCGCGCGCTTGAAGAGCCGACGGTAGAAGCGAAACAGGACGGTGAAGGCGAAGAAAAGAAAGCTGAACCGCGTCATATTGATGCGTCCAAGTTTGAGCGTCGTGAAGCCGCACCGAAGGCAAAACAGCCGAAACAGCCGCGTGAGCGCCGTAAACCGCAGGCTACGCTTGATTTCGATCAGAGTGATGATATCGGAACCAACTTGGGCGATCTGATTGCCGCACAGATGAATTTGGTCGACGAATCGCCGATTGCCGACGAGGAAGAACCGAAAGAAAAAGCGCCGGAAAAGGCACAAATCGGTGATTTACTCCATGAATCGGTGGAAGAAAAGCCGGAAGAGCAACCGGAAGAATAAGTTTTCGATTCAATTTCAAAAAGAGGCCTTTCGCAGAAAGGCCTCTTTTTTATGCGCACTCTTTGATACAATAGCAGAGAACGCAGAGGAGAAGTATGAAGTATAAAATTATTACACACGGCTGCCAAATGAATGAACATGACTCCGAGCGCATGGCTTATCTTTTAGAGAGCATGGGCTATCAGGCGACGGAGGATACAAACGAGGCGGATTTCATTGCCATGAATACCTGTCTTGTTCGTGAAAACGCCGAACAGAAAGTTTTCGGCCAAATTGGCGCCCTGAAAAAGTGGAAAGCCGATCGACCAGGAAGAATGTTGGCCTTATGCGGTTGCATGATGCAGACAGGCGGCGCAAAGGATGTGATTTTAAAATCCTATCCGCAGGTGGATCTGATCTTCGGAACGCACAATATCGGTCGTTTGCCTCAGCTGATCGACCAAGTGCAACAAACGGGAGAGCGAATTGTCGATATTTCTTCCGATGAAGAAGATCGGGATGCGCTTTATGTGCGTAACGATTCCGCTTTTGCCTATGTCAACATCATGACGGGATGCAATAACTTTTGTTCTTATTGCATCGTTCCTTACGCGCGTGGACGAGAAATAAGTCGTCCTGCTGAGGAAGTGCTTAACGAAGTACGTGCCCTGGCCGCAAGAGGATACCGAGAAATTATGCTGTTGGGACAAAATGTCAATTCCTATGCAGATTGCGTGATGGATTTTCCCGTTTTGTTGGGAGAAGTGGCGGAGGTCCCGGGAATTTTGCGCGTTCGCTTTATGTCCTCGCATCCGAAGGATCTTTCAGATCGTCTGATCGCCGTCATGGCGCAGCATCCGACCATTGAACGCCATTTTCATCTTCCTTTGCAATCCGGCTCTAACAAGGTTCTTAAGGAGATGAACCGTCATTACACGCGTGAGCATTATATGGATCTGGTTACGCGTTTGCGTGAGGCCATGCCGGATATTGCCTTGTCGACGGACATTATTGTCGGCTTTCCGGGGGAGACGGAAGAAGATCACAAACAGACCCTTGCGCTTTGTCGAGAAGTGGAGTTTACGACCGCCTTTACGTTCCTTTATTCCCCTCGTCCGGGAACCCGGGCTTTTGAACGTCAGGATCACGTGGATGAAGAAACGAAGAGCCGACGATTTCGGGAGTTGTTGGATGTCCTTTATCCGATATTCCTGCGCAAGAACCGTGAAGCGATCGGAGATACCGTTCAGGTATTGGTGGAAAGCGTCAGCAAGACGGATGCAACACGCCTTTCCGGGCGCGATGCACAGGGAAGGTTGATCCATTTTCAAGGCGAACGTTCCCTAATTGGAAAAATGATTGCGATTCGTATTCAGGAAGCAAATTCGTTTGCTCTTTTCGGAGAGCAGGTGGAATAAGATATCGAACGCGAACGATGCGGTGTGAAAAAATTCCGCCGGGTAGAAGTGAGGAACCATGGTTTGGGAGTACATTGATCGGTCAAAACTTTCACCGATGATGCAACATTATGTGCAAATCAAAGAACAGCATTCGGATTGTCTCATTCTGTATCGCTTAGGCGATTTTTATGAGCTGTTTTTTGATGATGCATTGGTCGGTTCACGCGTACTTGAACTCACCCTAACCGGTCGGGATTGCGGTCTTGATGAGCGTTGTCCCATGGCCGGGGTTCCCCATCATGTGGTGGACAGCTACACAGCAAAACTCGTTCATGCCGGTTATAAAGTTTGTCTGGTCGAGCAGATGGAAGACCCCAAAAAAGCAGTGGGACTTGTTAAACGTGGTATCACGCGCATTGTGACGCCGGGTACGGTAACCGATGCGGAAAATCTTGATCGTTCCGAACATAATTACCTTCTGCTCGTCTATGCCTATCGTCAAACGCTGGGCTTATGCTACGTCGATCTTTCTACCGGACGGTTGGAAGCGACGGAGATCTCTCCCGTAAAACGCTGGGGAATGACCGTTTTGGACTGGGTGGAATCGCTTCAACCTTCGGAAGTGATACTTTTGGATGACGAAGAAAATCATGAGACGAATGATGCCGTTCAGAATTTTTTATCCGGTCGAAAACTGTTCCTTTCACGTAAGCAGCGCGGGACGATTCATATTCGCGATTTACATCAAGGGCTGAGCGAACGACTTCCCGGTGGTGTACCATCGGTGTTTCGTCGCCATTTGGTAGCGCAGATTGCTCTCTATAGTCTTTTAGAAACAGTATATGCCTATCAGGATAGCCCCTTGGAGCATCTTTCCAGTGTGAACTGGGTGACGCCCCATCGCTATCTTCGGTTGAATGCCGCTACGCGTGAGAATCTGGAACTAACGCGTAATTTGGAAGATGCCACAAGACGCCATACGCTTTTTTCGGTTTTAGATCGCACAAAAACCGCAATGGGGTCACGAAAATTAGCGGATTGGCTTGCATTTCCTCTTCTCGATCCACATACCATTCAGGCACGTTTAGACGTTGTTGAATGCTTTGTTCACGATCTTTCTTCGCGTTTACTGCTTCGTGAGGCTTTGAATAATGTTTACGATTTGGAACGCCTGCTCAGCAAACTGAGCTTTCGTCGTGGCAATGCTCGCGATTTGCTACGTTTTGCCCAATCGCTTTCGACACTTCCGCAGGTGATTTCCACCCTTTCCTCCCTGCATGAACCGTGTGTAGCGCTTTTGCTGGAAGGATTGGACCCGCTGACTGCGCTTCGTGAGCATATTCTTTCCGCCATCGTGGATGAACCGCCCATTGCCGTTAACGAAGGGGGCATGATTCGCGACGGATACAGTAAAGAACTCGATGCCCTGAAATGCGGGGGAGACGAAGCGCGTTCAGCGCTTGTCGCCTATGAAGAGCAGGAAAGACAGCGCAGCGGGATTCGTAATCTGCGCATCATTTTCCGGAAGAATCAGGGCTACTTTATAGAAGTTACACGATCGAATCTGGATAAAATTCCTGACGATTACCAGCGCCGACAAACGTTGAAAAATGCCGAACGCTATAGTACACCGTACCTCGAAATGCAGGCGAACCGTATTATTGGTTCCTCTGCACAGGTGGAGGCGATGGAATTTGCCTTATTCGAAGCTCTACGCGACGAAGTGGCGACCGAAGCGGTGCGTATTCAACGTGTGGCGGATACGCTTGCCGATTTGGATGCCTTGCTTTCACTCGCTCAGGTGGCGGATGATTACGACTATGTCCGGCCTGAGTTTGTTTCAGAGGTGGACCCGATACAGATTGTGGAAGGACGCCATCCGGTGGTTTCCGCACAACCGAATGTCGACTTTATTCCCAATGATCTTGACATCGGTGAAGACAATAATCGCATACAGGTCATTACCGGTCCGAACATGGCCGGAAAGTCTACGTACATTCGACAAAATGCTCTATTAATTGTCATGGCGCAAATGGGGTCTTTTGTACCGGCAAAATCGTGTCGCTTGCCCATTGTCGATCAACTTTTCACACGCATTGGTGCCAGAGATCACCTCGCAAAGGGGGAATCCACCTTTATGGTGGAAATGAAAGAAATGGCGGATATTCTTCATGAAGCGACGGAGAACAGCTTTTTGGTTTTAGATGAAGTCGGCCGGGGGACAAGCACCAATGACGGTCTTTCCATCGCCTGTGCCATTTTGGAATATTTATCGCACACGCTTCCGGCAAAGACACTTTTTGCCACACATTACCACGAACTGACGGAATTGGCCGATGTTTTGCCCAATTTATCCAACCGTCGTGTCCAGATTGAAGAAGAAGCGGGAGAGTTGGTCTTTCTTCATCGTGTGGAAGAAGGAGCGGCAGATCGAAGCTACGGCATTGAGGTGGCTCGGCTTTCGGGCATGCCGGAGACGATTCTTACCCGTGCGAACGCGCTTCTGCTTCATTTGGATCAACAAAAAATTGAGTCAACGTCACAAGAAGGGGTGGTTCTTCGTTCTTCGTTGTCCTTTGTCGGGAAAGACGCGGTCTTGCCTAGCGCCGGAGAAGAGAAGAACGCGATGAATCAGGAGAATCCGGTGGTGAAAAAACTGAGAACACTGGACATCAATACGCTTTCTCCACTGGAAGCATTTATGGAATTGGATGCTTTAATTCGAGAAGCGAAACAGGAAGGGGATAACGCGTGATTCGCCAATTGGACGAAGAAACCATCAAGCGCATTGCTGCAGGCGAAGTCATTGAACGCCCTGTATCTGTGGTAAAAGAACTGGTCGAAAATGCTGTCGATGCCGGCGCGGATGAGATTCAGGTGCAAATTCGTGACGGAGGAAAGTCGCTCATTTCCGTTACGGATAACGGATCCGGAATTGCAAAGGAAGAGATAGAAACCGCTTTTTTACCGCATGCGACATCAAAAATTTCTTCCTTTTCCGATCTCTATCGTCTGCATTCGCTGGGCTTTCGCGGTGAGGCGTTGGCCTCCATCGTAGCGGTTGCGGATGTGGAAGCACAGTCGAAAACGGCGGAGGAGACGACAGGAATCGCACTTCGCTATGCGGAGGGAAAACTTGTAGAACGCAAAACCGTCGCCATGGGTACGGGAACGCGCATTGTTGTATCCAATCTTTTTTCACACATTCCTGTTCGCCGCACATTTCTGAAAAGCGACGTGGCTGAAAGTAACGCTATCTCGCGCTTTCTTTATACGATGGCGATCGGTCATCCGGAGATTGCCTTTCGCTTTTATCGCGATGAAAAACGTATTTTGCAGACGGGAAAACAGCAGACGCTGGAGGAAACGCTGCTCGTCCTCTATGGACGAAGCTATCAGGATGCCATTGTTCCTGTTCAAGGGGAAGGAAAGTATCGCCTTTCCGGTGTGATCGGCAATAATACCTATTATCGTGCAAATCGACAAATGCAGTTTTTATTTGTGAACGGACGCGCCATCATGGCGGATGTGATTCGTGAAAGTGTGGAATCCTGCTATCGTTCGCTCATTCCCAACGGACGCTATCCGGCCTTTCAACTTTTTCTGGAGACGAATCCGGAGAATATCGATGTGAACATACATCCCAACAAGATGACCATTCAGTTTACGGAGTCGGATAAGCTGCAGGAAATGATTCGTCAAACCGTTCAGGAAGCACTTCATCGTAAGCCGTCTATCCCCGGAGAGGAAGAAAAGGACCTCTTCTCGACGCCGGAGGAGAGTTATCGACGCATTATCGAACAGTATGCTTGGCCGACGAAATCGGTCGATTCGGCGGAAATGCTTTCGAAGAAGGAACCGCTTTTTCCTCAACAAGAGGAACGAATGGAGAAAAAGCATACTGATAGTACGGTAGACGAGAATAAAGATTCACGAAAAGAAACGCAGGAATTTACGCTATCTTCGGACGAGTCCGCCTTCCTCGTACAGGAGAAAAAGAGATCTCTATTCTCCTCCGATGAAGAAGATCAGCGTGAGCAGTCCAGTTTCCTTTCTTCTCATGAGGAAGACGGACTACTTCCCGCTTTTTCTGCTTTGCGCTATCTTGGCAGCCTGTTTCGAGTTTACCTGCTCTTTGAAGAACGGGGAAGAGACGCTCTACTCATTGTGGATCAACATGCGGCGCATGAACGGGTGAATTATGAGCGATTCCTCAAACAGGCGACTGCCGGCACCATCGTTCAACAACGTCTTTTAAAGCCGATTATCCTTTCACTAACCGATGAACAGGAAGCGGCCTATTCATCGCGTCACGAGGCGCTTATCGGACTTGGCTTTGATTTGGCGTCGTTCGGAGAGGGGAGAGTTGTGCTTCGCGCCGTGCCGACGCTATTTCGTTCGGCAAACGATGCACAGTTGCTTTTGGATTTGCTGGATATGCCGGTAGATCATGCGGACGAATACGATCTTCTCCTCGATCAGATGGCCATGAAGGCCTGCAAGGCCTCCGTAAAGCAGGGTGATCGTTTAAGCGATGCCGAAGTCGCTTCGCTCTATGATCAGCTTAGTTCCTGTCGCTACCCTTTAACCTGTCCGCATGGACGACCCACCGTCATTCGACGGGAAAAGAAGGATTTTGAAAAATGGTTTATGCGGGTGAAATAGAGAATCCGGAAAAGGAAAAAAAGCGCATTTTTATCGTGGGACCGACCGGCGTCGGCAAAAGTGCCTTAGCTATTCGTTTGGCAAAAGACTTTCACGGCGAAATTCTTTCCATGGATTCCATGCAGATCTATCGCGGTATGGACATCGGAACGGCCAAGGCGACACCGGAGGAACAGCGGGTGATGCCGCATCATCTCTTGGATCTGACGGATCCGGGAACGCGCTATACGGTGGCCGATTACCAGCGCGATGCACAAAAAAAACAGGAAGATGTTCTTGCGCGAAGGAAACTTCCCTTTTTTGTCGGAGGAACCGGGCTTTATCTGAATGCGCTTCTGATGAATTATCAATTCAGCGGCATGGACACAACCTCGGAATGGCGAAAGACATTGGAGGAAGAGTATCAAATCGATCAGGGTGTTCGGCTTTATCAGGAGCTTTGTCAACGTGATATGGAAACCGCAAGTCGCCTTACTCCGCAAGATAAGCCCCGCATTCTTCGTGCTATTGAGATTTTACGCCGAACCGATCGGCCACCTTCCGCACTTCGACAGGATGAGAAAAACCGTTTGTGGAAGAGTCTGGTTCTTATGCTTTCTCTTCCTCGCGAGCAACTCTATAAAAAAATCAACGAACGCGTTATACGGATGGTTGATGCCGGTCTCGAGGAGGAAGTGCACAGACTTTTAACTTGCGGTGTTTCGCCGGATTCCCAAGCCATGCACGCGATCGGCTATCGCGAATTTCTTTGGTATTTTCGAGGTTTGACTACAAAAGAAGAGACCATTCGCCTCATTCAGCGCGCTTCGCGCCAATATGCAAAGCGGCAATATACGTGGTATCGAAAAACAAACGATGCCGTTTGGATAGAGGAAGAAATGGCGGAAAAACGCTACGAACGCGCAAAAGAGGAGATTCAAACCTTTCTTCGTGCGTGATCTCCGCCGACGATGAATAAACAAAAAAGGAAAACCATGAACAATCAAATTTACCAACGTTATTACGCACTGCGTCCGGAAACGCTGATGCGCATCACGCGCGCTGAAAATATGCTGGCTGAACGTTTTTCCGCTCTGGATGAATTGCGCAGTGCCAATCAGCTAAAAGTTCTGCATGCCATGCAACAAAATGGGCTCAGTCAGTCCGATTTTTATTCTCCGACCGGTTACGGTTATGGCGATACCGGACGTGAAAAGACGGAGCATATTTTCCGTGACGTCTTTCATGCCGAGGACGCTCTGGTGCGTGCCGGTATTACCTCCGGAACACACGCCATTGCGACCGCACTGTATGCTTTGACCAACAGCGGACATACGCTGCTGGCGGTTACCGGACATCCCTATGATACCTTGCAGTTGGTAATCGGCATTAAAGGGGAGGAGAAAGGCACGCTTAAAGAGCGCGGTGTGCACTATGCGATGCTTCCACTAATGGATGGAAAAATTGACTTGCAGGCTTTACCGGAGGCGCTTTCCTGCCATCCGCGCCTGGTTTTGTTGCAACGCTCCACCGGCTATACCGATCGTCGCGCCTTTACGGTAGAAGAGCTAGAAGAAGCGATTACGATCATTAAAGCGAATTCACCGGATTCTGTTATCTTTGTCGATAACTGTTATGGCGAATTCACCGGTGAACGGGAACCTCTGGAAGTCGGTGCGGATGTTATCGCCGGATCCCTCATCAAAAATCCAGGCGGCGGCATTGCGGTTAGCGGCGGATATCTTGCCGGGAAAAAAGAGTGGATTGAACGTTGTCGAAATCAGCTCATCGCACCAGGACTGGGCGAGGATACAGGGCTTAGTTTCGGAACGACCCGTCTCACCTTGCAGGGCCTTTTCTTTGCGCCGCATGTCACCGTTGAGGCACTTAAAGGAGCGATCCTTTTTGCCAAGGTATTTGAAGATTTGGGCTATCACTGTTCACCGTCCTCCGAAGATCCGCGAAGCGATATTATCGAAGCGATTACTCTCGGTGAAGGCAAAAAAGTAGAGGCATTTTGCCATGCCGTTCAGCAGGCTGCAAGCGTTGGCGCTGATGTGGTTCCTCTTCCTTGGGACATGCCCGGATACAGTGACCCGGTTGTCATGGCATCCGGCGGGTTTATTGACGGATCGTCCATAGAAGTCAGTGCGGATGGCCCGATGCGCGAACCATTCATTGTTTATTATCAGGGGGGTGTAGTTTATGAACAGGCGAAGTTGGCGTGTCTTTTGTGTACGGAAGCCTTGACGCAACCGGAAGAAGATAAGAAATAATGAGCGAAAAGAGGGGAGAGACATCCCCTCTTTTTTAAATAAAAGCTTGACAGCGAACAAATGTTCGCCTATACTGAACACAGAAAGAACAAATGTTCGTTATAGGAGGGCTTATGAAACGCACCGTTATTATTCAACCAAAACGATTTTATGCCTTTGTCACGATCTGTATTCTTATACTTGCTCTGGCATTAACCTTCTTTTTCAGTTTTTTCTCCAAAGAATCGTCCTCTGCCGCCTCTTTTGTTGAAGAAGAAACCATCCTTGTTCGATCCGGGGATACTGTGTGGCACATGGCGGAACCGATTGCGAAACGAAACGGTCGAGACACACGTGACGTTGTTCGTGATATTTATCGCATCAATAATCTTTCGTCTTCCGGTATTCATCCGGGACAAAAGTTGCGTATTCCACTGAACTAACAGCGAATAGCGGATCTGATTACCTTCACCATTGACGAGGAGCGAGTTGTTCCTCGTTTTTTTTTCTTCCCTTAGTTTTTACGGTTTTGCCAAGAATGTCTGGTATAATAAATAAAGATAACGTTATCATGTGGTGAGGAGGAGTCCATGGCGCAAACAGTGATCGAAATGAGCCATATTACCAAAACCTTCCCGGGTGTCGTAGCCAACAGCGACGTGTCCATTGCCCTGCATAAAGGCGAAATTCTTGCTCTTCTCGGCGAAAATGGAGCGGGAAAATCTACGTTGATGTCCATTCTTTTTGGACTCTATGAGGCCGACAGCGGAGAAATTTTGGTCAACGGCGAGCCGACCAGGATCAAGGATCCGAACGATGCTACGCGCTACGGCATCGGCATGGTCCATCAACATTTTAAGCTGGTACCGAACTTCACGGTTCTTGAAAATGTTGTATTGGGCGTGGAAACAACCAAGATGGGCTTTTTGCAAATGGACGAAGCGCGTAAACGAGTGATGGCTCTTTCAGAGCAATACCACTTTCAGATTGATCCGGACGATAAGATCGAGGATATTTCCGTCGGTCAGCAACAGCGTGTCGAGATCATCAAGATGCTTTATCGCGATAACGACATTTTGATTTTTGACGAACCTACGGCGGTGTTGACTCCACAGGAAATTGATGAGCTTCTGGACATCATGAAAATGCTTGTTCAGGAAGGAAAGTCGATCATTTTCATTACGCATAAATTAAATGAAATCAAGGCGGTAGCCGATACGGTAACGGTTCTACGAAAAGGAAAAGTGGTGGATACGGTACCGGCAAATGCGGTGAGCATCGAAGAGATGAGCCGAATGATGGTTGGACGCAAAGTCAATCTTTCTTTCACTCTTGAGCCACGGCCCCTGGGCGAAACGGTTCTTAGCGTGCGTGACTTAACTCTTGATCAACCGCGTGATGGCCAAAAGACCCTTTCCCACATCAATCTCGATGTGCGGAAGGGAGAGATTGTCTGCATTGCCGGCGTGGACGGCAATGGCCAATCCGAGTTTGTCTATGCTTTAACAGGACTTATCGATAATGTGAACGGCTCCATTATGCTCAATGGCGAGGAGGTGCTCAACCGTTCTATTCGCTATCGTAATACGCATGGCATGGCGCATGTACCGGAAGATCGTCATCGGTATGGGCTGGTTCTGGATTATGACCTTGGCCAAAATCTGGTACTACAGAATTATTTTGAAGAACCGTTTCAAAAAAAGGGTTGGATTCAATTTGACGAAGCGGATAAGTATGCCAATTCTTTAATCGCCATGTATGATGTGCGTGCCGGTCGCGGACCGCGTACCATTGCACGATCCATGTCCGGCGGAAATCAACAAAAAGCCATAGTCGCCCGTGAAATGGAACGGGAACATGATCTCTTAATCGCCGTCCAGCCGACACGCGGTCTGGACGTCGGTGCGATATCGTATATTCATCAACAGCTCATCGCGGAGCGCGATGAAGGGAAGGGCGTATTGCTTATTTCCTTTGAATTGAGTGAGGTTTTGGGCATTTCCGATCGTATTTTAGTTATTCACCATGGCGAAATCGTAGCGGAATTAAAACCGAAGGAGACAACGGAAGAAGAGCTTGGTCTCTATATGTCCGGAGCAAAGCGCATGGAGGTGAACCATGAAAACTAAGCGTTTAGGTTTCCAAAAAGCACTGCCATCTCTTATTGCGATACTCATCGGGCTAGTGGTCGGCATTGCCATTATTTTTTTCACCAACCCCTCCGCTGCGGGGGAGGCCATTCCGAATTTCTTCCGCGGTCCGTTTTTGAACGGCATGGCCGGCGTCGGTAACCTGTTTTATTATGCCACGCCCTTGCTGATGACGGGTCTGGCGGTTGGATTTGCCTTTCAAACCGGTCTCTTTAACATCGGCGCTTCGGGACAGTTTCTATTCGGCGGCTTCATGGTGATCCTGCTCTGCAATCGCCTGGAACGCTTTATTCCGGCTTTTGTAATGTGGCCGGTGGCGCTTCTCGTCTCGGCTCTTGCCGGTGCATTTCTGGGCGCCATCGTGGGAATGCTGAAGGCTTATCGCAATGTCAACGAGGTCATCACGTGCATTATGCTCAATTACACGACGATGTATTTGGTAAATGACCTCATTAAACGGCTGAATATCTATAATCTCTTCCGCAACACGACTATGGCAATCAACACTGCCGTACCGCGTTTTGGCTTTGATGTTCTTTTTCCTGGTACTTTTGCCGGCGGCGGATTTCTCATCGGACTGGCAATGGTCGTGGTATTGCATTTGATTCTTAAAAAGACGACCTTCGGCTTTGAAATGCAGGCCGTGGGCTTAAATCGTCATGCGGCTAAATATGCCGGCATCAATGAAAATGCCAGCATTATTAAATCCATGGCGATTTCCGGCGCTATGGCCGGTCTCGGCGGTGGGCTCTTTTACCTTTCCGGTGCAGGAACCGCTATTGCCGTAGTAGATGTTCTTCCTCAGCAAGGCTTTGACGGCATCGCTGTGGCTTTACTGGGTCTTAGTGAACCGATCGGTATTTTATTTTCGGCTCTGTTCTTTTCGTACCTCAATATGGGCGGACAGGCGATTCAAACGCTTGGCTACGCACCGGAACTGATCACGATTATCATTTCCTTTATTCTTTATGTTTCCGCCCTTTCTGTTCTTTTCCGTCGTTTGTTGAACCGTAGAGAAAAAGAGGAGGGCAAATAATGGATATTGTAATTTTTATCTTTCAACAGATGCTGAATTTTGCAATTCCTCTTCTGGTCGTCGCCCTTGCCGCCATGTTTTCCGAGCGAAGTGGGGTCATTAATATCGGGTTGGAAGGAATTATGGTCATCGGCGCATTTGCCGGCACGCTTTACCTGCACGTTGTAAACGATGCCGGTCAGGAAGTAACCATGGCTCACCTCTGGGTAGCGATTGCTCTGTCCATTCTTGCCGGGACAGTGTATTCCGCCTTCCACGCCTTCGCGTCTATCAATATGTTTGCGGATCAGACCATCTCCGGTACGGCAATTAATATGTTTGCCGGGGCCTTTGCTATCTTTGTCGCCCGTTCGTTAATCGGCATTCAACAGATTTCCTTTACGGGGCATTTTACGATCACGGAAGTGCCTGTATTGAGCAAGATCCCGCTCATCGGTCCTATACTTTTTCAAAATGTTTATGTGACGACCTATCTTGTTCTTATCCTCTGGCTGGTTTCAACCATCGTTTTGTATAAGACATCATTTGGTCTTCGTCTGCGTTCTGCCGGTGAATATCCGCAGGCAACCGATGCGGCCGGCGTGTCCGTCGCACGTATTCGCTGGGCGGGCGTACTGATTTCGGGCGCTCTCGGTGGACTCGGCGGTTTAGCCTATATTTTGCCGGTATCAACGGAGTTTAACGGTACCGTAGCCGGCTACGGATTTTTAGCCATCGCAGTTCTCATCTTCGGACAATGGAATCCGATTTCAATCGGGCTCGCCGCTTTTTTCTTCGGCCTGCTGAAAGCACTATCGTCGATCTATTCGGGAATTCCTTTCCTCTACAACCTCGGTATTCCGCAATTTGTTTATCAGATATTACCCTATGTCATTACGATACTTTTGCTGGCCTTTACCAGCAAGAAAACTCGCGCGCCGGCGGCGGAAGGGAGGCCGTTTGACAAAGGACAACGCTAGCGCGACAAACTTTTCAGTTGTGTTAAGCGCAGGTATCGTTTACACTGAAGTTGCGTAAAGTTCGAACCAAGTAACCCATCGAACGAGGAGAAAGAAAGAAGGAGACGATGAAAAAGTTATTTACATTTTTAAGTACGCTTTTCGTGTTGACGCTCGTTCTCACCGCTTGTGGCGGCGGGGACACGAAGTCTTCGGAAACCCCGGCAGCATCCGAATCAGCCTCGGAAGCGGCAAGCGAACAAGCATCGGAAACGGCCGGAGAGGTCAAGTATGATGACAATTCCCTCTACCTGATTACGGACTTGGGTACGATTGATGACAAATCGTTTAACCAGGGATCGTTTGAAGGATTAAAGCAGTTTGCGGATGAACTCGGTGTGAAAGCCAACTATCTGCGTCCGCAGGATCAAGGCGATCAGGTCTATTTACAGGCCATTGAGCAGGCCATTCAAAAGGGTGCCAAAATTGTCGTAACGCCGGGATTCCTTTTTGAAACCGCTGTTGGTGTTGCTCAAAAAGAGCATCCGGATGTCAAGTTTATTGCCGTTGACTTTGAACCGCAACGCGTAGTGGAAGGCAAAACCAACCCGGACGGTTCTCCGGTCACCGAAACCTATTTTGAAAAGAATACCGCTTCTATCCTCTTCCGTGAGCAGGAATCAGGTTTCTTAGCCGGCTATGCGGCAGTTAAAGACGGCTATACCAAACTCGGCTTTGCGGGCGGCGTTGCCGTTCCGGCCGTTGTACGCTATGGCTTCGGCTTTATCGCCGGTGCGGATTATGCAGCAAAAGAAATGAACCTCCCCAAAGTGGAAATGATGTACAACTATACGGGTTCTTTTACACCGAAGCCGGAAATTCAGACTATGGCAGCCACCTGGTATAAGAACGGCACCGAGATCATTTTCTCCTGCGGCGGCGGCATCGCCTCTTCCGTGTTGAAGGCGGCACAGGATAACAACGGAAAGATGATCGGCGTTGATGTAGATCAAAAAGACATGGGCGAAGAAGTAATCACCTCGGCAATGAAAAACCTGCAAAGCGCGGTTTATCAGACATGCAAAACCATCTTAGCCGACGAGTTCAAGGGCGGCGAGGTCACTCGTCTCTCCGCTGCGGAGAACGGCGTGCAGATCTCCGAAGACTTCTCCCGCTTCAAGCAGTTCAAAGAAGAGGATTATAAAGCCATTTTCGAGAAGATTCAAAAGGATGAAGACGGCATCGCAAAGAATATGCCGGAAATTGATCCGAGCCTGAGCTTCACGGAAATGGGTGATCCGACGCTTATCATGGAACCGTTCACGAACATTACGCTGAATTACGTCAAATAGTTCCTTGCGTTGAATAAATAGCGAAAAAGGAAGGATACCGTCATGGTATCCTTCTTTTTTCTTCACACAAAGACATAAAAAAACGACCTCTAACGAGGCCGCTTCCAATGCAGGTGAAGGGATTTGAACCCCCACGAGATTGCTCCCACTAGTCCCTGAAACTAGCGCGTCTGCCGTTCCGCCACACCTGCGAACAACAAAAATATTATACGTGAATTTTACCTTACTCGCAAGTTTTTCGATCGAAAATTCCTGTTTTTCTTTTGCCAGACTAAAATGCCCCTATGCTATAATAGCAAAAGGATTAAGGAGGAGGGGGCATGGAAAGCATTACCGCTCAGGCAACAAGCAATGCAACAGGAATCGCTTTACAAGCTGACGAGTCCGCACATACCCGAATGATTTTCGATCTTGCTTTGTATGCCGGCGTGATTTTGATGGAGAATGGAGCGGAGACCTATCGCGTAGAAGATACGATGGAGCGCATTTTAAGTTTGAGCGAGCATCGATCGATGGACGTGATTGCCCTGCTTACCGGACTTTATGTCACCTTGACGCTAAAGGACAATACCTGTCTTACGGCTGTTCGGCGCATTAAAAATCGCACGTTTCGTCTGGATCGTATTCGTGAGGTAAATACCATTTCACGTCGCCTTGCCAATGGTGATCTTGCCGTCGAGGAAGCATACCAAACGGTAAAAGATTTAGCGGACAACCATGATCCCATTCGCTTTTCCAAAGGTTATCATGCCATCGCTGCCGCCGGTTTTGCGTTGATGTCCGGGGCAAATCTGATGGAAAGTATTTTTGCCGGCTTGGCAGCGAGCAGCATTATTCTCACGAATAAATTGGTGCGCAACCGTCTGGGCGGAAGTTTTATCCCTTCGTTTTTACAATCCTTTGTCATGATCTTTGTTTTGGGGGTAACGGTGCGCTTTTTTCCGATTCTTCGCATTGATCGTATGGCAATCGGTGCGCTAATCAGCCTTTTCCCGGGAACTACACTAACCAATGGAATTCGGGATACGATGCGCGCGGATTATTTAACAGGCGTAGGAAATCTTCTTGCAGCAATCATTGCCAGTATGGCGCTTGCTGTCGGTACGTTCTTCGCCTTGACGCTCACGGGAGGTTTCTTTCTATGAGTTCGACGACAACCATGCTTTCCTCCGTGTTGTTTAATCCGCTGAATGATCCGCTATGGTTGAAATATGTTATGCAGGGGGCGGGGGCTTTTCTTGCTGTGTTCGCCTTTACCATCATGCTCGGCGCCGGCAAAAAAATCGCTCTGTTCAATTCGGTTATCTCCTTTATCAGTTGGGACACGTACGCTCTCCTTTTGGATTTCGAATGGACGAATTTTGCGGCCACCTTTTTGGCGACGCTTGTCGTTGCCGTTGCGGCACAAATCGGCGCACGATGGTTTCGCACACCGGTTACTATGGTGATCATCCCATCACTCTATCCTTTGGTTCCCGGTGCGCTCATCTATCGCTGTGTGCATGCCTTTTTCTACGAGCGCATGGATCAGGCCAGTGTCTACGCCATACAGACCTTCATCATGGCCGCATCCATTGCACTCGGTGTTTTCCTGATCGAAACCGTCGTGACGTTATTAAAACAGATGAAACGAAACAAATACAGTAAATGAAAAGAAAGAAGGAATTTATGGAACAGTCCATCACGTATCGCTATGACACACAGCTGCTCATTGAAGGGGAAAACCTGGATGAAGATCGAATCAACGACTATTTTGTGGAGCATTTTGACGGCGATTGCCTACTGGCGGTAGGGGATGAGAACCTGATTAAAATCCACTACCATACCAATGAACCGTGGAAAGTATTGGAATACTGCCGCACTTTAGGAGAGATTTTCGACATTGTCGTTGAGGACATGGATCGTCAGGCACGGGGATTAAAGGGATAACGAGAGATCGTATACAACATACGTATCAAAAAAAAGCGCACGGAAGAAGTTATTCTTTCGGTGCGCTTTTTTCATCGGAGAAGTGAAGACGGGCAAGGGGATTGCGAGATACCGCATCACGTGCCATTTCGTCTTCCACATGGGTATAGATTTGCGTCGTCTGCAAAGATTCATGACCGAGGATGCGCTGTAAGGTACGAATATCCACGCCTTCTCGATACATTAATGTCGCCGCCGTATGACGAAGCTTGTGCGTAGAGTAGACGGATGTGTCAAAACCGGCTTCACGCAATAAGGCATCTATGCGATGCTGAACCGCGCGCGGTGAGATGCGTTGTTGATGGGTCGAAAGGAAAAGCGCTTCTTCTCCGGGGACAATGGGGCGTCGAGACAGATAGGCGCGAATTGCAGCCTCGCAGGATTCCGTCAAATAAATGACGCGCTCTTTGTTGCCCTTGCCGACGACATGAAAACGTCCTTCTCGAAGCGACGTGATATTGAGTCCGCATAATTCGCTCAAACGCATTCCGGTGGTTAAAAACGTGACGACCATTGCGACATCGCGAGAGCGAAAGAAGGGATTTTCCTCTTTTGCCGCCACTTCAATGAGACGCAACGCTTCATCCAGCGTCAGGTAGACGGGATGGCGCTTCTTCCGTTTGGGTGTCGTCAGCTTTTCTGCCGGATTTTTTTCAAAGTATTCTTGTATGTTCACCAGATATTTAAAAAAAGAACGTATTGCGGACGACATGCGAGCGCGGCGACTGCCCGAGAGGCCTTCTTCCTGTTCCGAGTAGGCGAGAAAAGCCAATAAATCGTTGATATCCACTGCTTTTAACGTGGCAACATCCACGGAGGAGATATCGATGGTCTCTAAAGGGGCTTTGCGTGAGGCCCCCTGACCGTGTCGACGAAGATGAAAGCGCAGAAAGCGCACCAGATCGTATTCATATTCTCGAATGGTGCGAGGAGAAAGTCCGCGTACCGTTTTTATATAGTTGATATAGTCCTCAAGTATGATCGGTAATTCCACGTCTTCCTCCTCAGGAAAATTGCAAAGCCATCTCCTACATAATATAATACAAAAAGGTTACATTTGCTTCAATGCAACACGATTCCTATTGGTGCGCGTGTTTAAAGCACCTACAGAAGGAGAATAAAATGAGTTTACACCAAGAGGCGGCGTCCATTTGCCGCAAACTCGGGGATGATGTATTAGCCAGTATCGGCCGTGTCGTGATCGGCAAAGAGATACCGGCAAAAAAAATGCTGATCTGCCTTTTAGCCGGTGGACACGTTCTTCTGGAGGATGTGCCCGGTATTGGAAAAACAACGCTGGTTCATGCCTTAGCGAAATCCGTTCGCCTTGATTTTCAGCGCATTCAGTTTACGCCAGATCTGATGCCATCCGACGTCACCGGTTTTAATATGTACAATCCGAAAACGGCCGAATTTGAATTTCGCGAAGGTGCGGTGAATACGCAAATTCTATTGGCGGATGAAATCAACCGTTCGTCACCGCGTACGCAATCCGCTCTTCTGGAAGCTATGCAGGAAGGGCAGGTAACCGTTGAAGGTGTAACGTATGCGTTGCCGAAGCCGTTCATGGTAATGGCCACACAAAACCCTGTAGAAAACGTCGGTACCTATCCATTGCCGGAAGCGCAAATGGACCGTTTTATGATGCGCATTTCCATCGGCTATCCGTCCATGGAAGAAGAAATGGAAATTATTTCCACCAATGCCATGCGCCGCATTCAAAAAGACGTCAATGTTGTCGCGGAGAAAGAAGTCATCAGCTGGCTTCGTGAACAGATTCCGCAAGTGGACGTTACAGATGAAGTGAAGCGTTACATGCTTGCGATTACGCGAAAAACGCGTGAAGAAGATCTCATCGAATTGGGCGTAAGCCCACGTGCGGGACAAATGCTGTTTTCCGCTGCACAAACGCTCGCACTGCTTAACGGGAGAACCTATGTCATTCCGGAAGATGTGCAGGCGCTCGTTCATGATGTTCTGGATCATCGCATCATCTTAAAGCCACAAAGTCGCGGTCGCGGTATTACTACGCATGAAGTCATTGCCGATATCATGAACAATACGGTGGTTCCGCGATGAAAGGCGTTCGCCCGCGCTTTTTCTTTTGGCTCATCGGTGCAGTGGCTCTTTTTTTACTGGCCAATACAAAATTGCGCCCCTTTCCGCATATTCTGTTTCTCTTCTGGTTGCTGTTGCCCATTCTTTCTGTGACATTCAGTTTTTTTTCGGGACGACATATTTCGCGTAAGGAAGAGTTGAATCCGCTTCGTCTGCAGTATGGGGAAGAGGGAGAATGGATTTTGGAATTGCGCAATGATTCTTCTCTGCTGCCCTTTTTTCTACATTTTCCTTTTCCTTCTCCGCAGGGAAAAGCAACAACGGAAGTCATCATTGCTCCGGGCGAGGATAAGCGTTTATCTTTTCCGTTCTATGCGCCGTACATCGGAACTTATACCTTCTCTTCCGGCGAGCCCATTTTTGAGGATCTGCTCGGCTTCTTCAAGTTGCAATTTTCAGGACGCGGCATTCGCACAGCGGAATGCTTTGCGCTTCCGAAAAGAGTGGAAGATCTCCCTTTTCTCCGTTCATCCGAAGAGGAAGAGGGCAATGTGGTTGAGCGCCGGTCGTTAACATTGGTGACGGACGAGCTTTTTTCCGTCGATCCGCTTCAAGAAGGGGAACCGCTTTCGCATACCCACTGGAAATTGAGCAGCCGTTTGCAAAAATGGATGATCAAGCACTATTCGGATGTGGAGCAACAACCGATTCGTCTGTTAGTGGATGTTCAGCCCGTTGCCTATGACGGTTCCGCGCGCTTTATCGGCATGAAGAGCAAGAGCGATTCAAAGGTTGAAGAGGCTCTTGCCTTACGCACCGCTTTTTTAGACCGCTTTTATACCACGGCGATTACCTTTTTGGAAAAAGGGATTTACATCGATGCCGGCGACCGATACTCCCAACTCATTCATTTGCAGTCTCCAGCTGAGGCGGAAGCGTTAGGTGTATGGATTGCGCATCTTCCTTTTTCCGGAAGTTCACGTCCGTGGCGATTGAGTCAAACACCGGATCGTCGTCAATTGATCTGGATACAAGTAATCGATGAATCCACATTAGGAAGCCTTTTACAGTATGAAAGCCTAGGCATTGATTTTCTCGTTCTGAGTGAACGCGCACAACAGACGGAAGAAATTCTTTCCGCTTTGTCCCGTTCCAGTCTGGATGTATATTGGCTGGATGAGGAAGTCTGAGGAGTGCTATGAAACAAATAAATCGACAAGAGATCATACAGCGTTTGCAATCCTGGTTGACGACGAGTCTGTTTGCTGTCGTGGTCAGCCATTTTACGTTGCTACTGCTTGGACAACAGGATAGTGCCTTACTGACGAAAAGTCTTCTTTATCTCGGCCTGGTTTTGGTGATGATTCTCGCTCTGCATTTCTGGAAGATCACGCTGGGAACGGTGGGCGTGCTGGCGGTCATTATTGTCGGGCAAGTGCTTTTTCATCAGTCGCTATCGCTTCCCGTATTGAGCGCAGAGTGGTGGATGGACTTCTGGCACGGAGGAAAAGAGGCGATTCGTTGGGCGGTTACACTGAATGCCGAAAAAGGCCCCATGCCCGCTCTTTTTCCATCGGTGTTCGCCATCCTGGTTGCATTTATATCCGTACTGTCCAATTGGGCACTCCCGATTCCGATTCTGAATATGTTTTTCCTGATAGCGCCCCTTTTTTACCTCGATGATCTCACAAATGACCCGTTTTGGCTCTTGTGGTTGATGGCTGGTTTATTTTGTGTATATGCGTCTTATGCGTTTCGTCAGGACCCGCAACGTCGCGATCAACGGCCTCCGTTACTCTTTGCTGCCGTATTGCTCGGCGCTACTATGGCCTTGCAGCTTATTTTTCCACCGGAGTTGTTTTTTCATGAGTCCATTTCGCAACGCCTTCGTCAAATGATGCCTGCGCAAACTGGAACGGAAATATCCACGTTCTCTTTGGCGGATCTCGGTTTTTATCCACAAGGAAAATTGCGTATTGGCGGACCTGTTGTGCTGAAGGATGCGCCCTACATGACTATCCATGCGGAAGCGCCCGCTTTTTACCTGCGCGGTTCCTCTTTTGACGCTTTTGACGGAAAGAGCTGGTCGCTATCTGCGCCGCAGACTCTATTGCCGCTGCATTTTTCCGAACACTACTATGATGAATTTGATACCCAACAGGCAAAAACCTTTTGGTTTGCAGATGTCGCATCAAGGGATACCGCCATTCAAACGGGACTATTTCGTCCCACCTTATACTATTTGAGGACCGAAAATCCCACGCGCATCGTTTTTCATGGGGGAAAGCCGGCATCGGTTGTCCATCTAAAAGCTGAGCCGCCCGTCGGAACCGATACACAAGAACTATTAAAGAAGTACAATGCGGGCACAGCATTTTTTTACAGTCCTTCCGGAATGATTGCCAGTGCTACCGACTATAATGACCACGGTATTGTCAATCTCGACTTTGTGCCGTTAGTGGCTAATTATTGGAAAGGACAGATCCAGGAGAGTATCAACCCTGCAAAAGGGAAGGGAAAAGAAAAGTACCGTGAGCTTGTGCGTTCACGTGATCCGGAATTAGCAACAATACTATACGACAACCAGCAAAAAGATTTTCCTACGCTTATCCAGCAAATGCGCGCACACTTTGACGCAAATTATCGATATCGCTTGGATGTAGACGAAATCGATGATCAAACCGGATTCCTTGACTATTTTTTAACAAATAAAGAAGGTTACTGTGTATACTTTGCAACGGCGTACAGTGTATTGCTTCGTGATATCGGATACAGCACGCGCTATGCGGAAGGTTTCATCATTCCACAAGCGAAAGAAACTACCACAAAAATTACCGCACGCCAAATCACAGCAAAACAAGCCCATGCTTGGACGGAAATCTATTTGAATTCCATGGGCTGGGTTCCGGTTGAAGCCACACCTTCGTCTCATGTGGCAGAAATCAGCGGTTTGGATAAAAATTCCGCTCAACAGGCGCCGCCTGAATTCGTTCCGCCGACCGAATTGGATGTCATGCAACCGCAGAATTCTTCATCGGAAAATACGGAGGAAAGCTCCTCTGTGGAATCTTCTTCCGAAGCGTCTTCTTCGGAAAATGCCGCAATGTCGTCTTCATCGGCTGAAGAGAAAGAGAAATCCGAGGAACAGGAGATGTCATCCGTTGGATCGGACAATGGCAAGGCCACAGAATCGTCTACAAGCGATGAAAAAAGCAAAACAGGTATCATTCTATCTGTTTTAGCCATAATCGCCGTATTCGCGCTTCTCGTCGCAATACGAGCGTTTCGTCGATATGAGGCTTGGAAAAAGCGTTTGAATGATCATGAATTGGCCTTAGCCGGCCAAAATCCGTCAGAACGCTTTGCCATCGTCTGGTGGCACATTCATCGTCTGGCAAAACAAAATGGTATTCTTCTTGCGCCAAACGATACCTTGCGTGATCTGGTATTCGCACTGGCCAATATTCAGGATATGACGACCATAAACGAAAAGGAATGGATAGCAGCTCTTGAAGCGATTCGCTTTGGACATCAGGAGCCCGATGAAGAGATCTTGCGAACGTTGCATCAGGCATACGTGGTGTTAACAAAGAACTATAAAGTAAATTGTTCCGGATGGAAATGGTTCGTCAATGATGTCTGGTCGATAAAAGGGAAACCGTGGAAATAAACAGAGAAATCAATGTAGGTCAACATCGCGACAGGCTGTTACGAGCGCAATAAAAAATAAAGAATAGGATGGAGGCGCAAAAGAAGGCGTCTCCATTATTTATTTGTTTTTGATCGCAACCTATTCGCGTTTTTTAATTCGCCCTCGTTTGTCACAAAATATTGATTTTGTGACATAAAATACATTTCAGAAAACGGACTGTATAAGAAAAAGAGGAACCCGGCAACTTTCGTTACCGGGCTCCCCCTTTCAGCGCATAGTAAAGCGCTTCGTTTGTTTCATTTATACCATTAGAACTAACGCGCGTTTTCTTCTTTGCGCGTACGTTTGATGGTTACCACGTATAACATTCCCGCAACCATACCGATGAATACGGTCGTCTGGATACCGATATCCGACGTCTTCGGTGCAACGGTCGCTTTCGGCGTTGTTGCCACCTTATCCGTCTTACCGGCTTGTCCGTTCGACGCGATCTTCAGATTGGTATTGAGCAGGTGCTGCGCATAAATGGAGGTCGACAGATAGCGATAATCATCCTGCTGATGCGCTTTATTCGTCAACGTATTAGCAAAGAGACGCATCATTTTTCCGTCTTTTTCCAGCACAACGGCTTGAATGCTGCCTTTGTAATCTTTCATGTACTCTTCGGTCATGAAGCCTTCCAGCGGCATCTCCTCTTTCATGGTGCGAACAATGATGCGCGATCCGTCCGGTGCTTCCAGGAAATAATCGCCGCCGAAACCATACATGATATGGTCGCCTTCCTGTACGTAGGTTGCCGTTGCCAGATCTTCTGTCGGGAATTCGACTTTGCTCAGTGCGTCAAAGCCCTTCCAATCTTCATCAAGACGGAACTTAAGGTCCGCCAATCCGGAATCTTTTACAAACTGCAACGCATCCGACGAGTAACCGATGTACGGTGTACCCTTTTTAATCTGTGCGGCAACATCGTCGCTGTTATACGGATACTGTCCACCGACAATGCCGGTAGCCTTATCCAGGGTATCGGTCAGACCGAATCCCATCTGTTTCGCGAGCGCGAAGAAATCCCAGTTTCCGCTGGTATTGAGGCGGTTTCTGTACCCTACCATACCTACCGGATTACCTTGTTGATCCAAGGTCTGCACGTTATCATAGGCCTTTGGAACAAAGAGACGGATATCCGTATTGATAAGACGACCTTGTGGAACATCTCCTTGGCGGACAACATCCAATACGAAGCGATCTTTTACGCTGTCAAGCGTCTTTGATGTGGTGGCAAAGCTGCCCTTCCACTTACCATCCGTAATGAGGGCAATGTCGCCCTTGCTCGCCAATATCGCATTGACGGCGCGAACCGCTTCCAGCGAGTTGTTCTTGATGATGCTGACATCACCTTTTCCTTCAATGACGGTACGCGGCATCGGTGCAGTAGTGATCGGTGCCATCGCTCCCTTGAAGACGTCGGCTTTGCGAATCGTATCCATCGAGAATCCGCGCAAAGCGGAGAAGTTTGTTACCGGCTCGGAATAAAGTGAGCCTTCCGTCCAGTCCGAAATCACCATGTTGGGATAAAGAACCTGGTTAGCCATATTGCGTTTTACCTGACGCATAGCGACGATGACCGAGCCTTGTTTGTAGACTTTGTCCCCCACCTTTACGTCTTTGGTTAACTGATTTACCTGAACATCGTTGTGAAGCAGAAGCGAGATGGTTTCCTGCGCTGCTTTACGATCCTGTTGATTCTTCGCATCCATCGGAATGACATAATATTCCGGGAAGAAGTTCTTGTTCTCGTTGTTATTCGGACGGAAGACATCGGCATTCGCGCCCAAATTATCATGCTGATCGACATAATACGGACGAATGGTATCCGCATCAATGTTTTCCACACCGCGCACATAACGGAGAAGCTGATTGCCGAACATGCGGTCACGGTTCTTCAGAACAAAGTCAGCATTACCGATGCAACCGTATTGTAATGCGCGTACGCCATCCGCATGACCATAAGCGGATTCAACCGTAAAGGCGTTGGTGCCGTGCATCATGGCATACTGCGGAGTGTAGCTGGACGACATATCATCAAACGGATATTGCCAGAAGGTTGTTCCGTCTTCCTGTTTAAGTAGATAGTCTCTTAGCGGAATCTTGGCACTATTCATGGTCTTGTTGTTCGACACGGAAGCGGCCGCAAAGGCCTCGCCCTGTTCCATAGCGGTATCGATAAAGAGATCATACTCATTGTTCGGATCATGGGTCGGGCTGCACGGTTCAATCTGATAGTACTGATAGTAACCGTGGAATTCATGCAGCGTCAGCGGGTTCCACTGGCTGATGAGTCTTGCCATCGCCTTCGTCTCCGGCTGTGTCTGATACGTATTATCGCGGTTCAGATCGAAGCCGTTGCCGTTGGTACGGGAGTTGACCGTACGGGCATCCACGTTTTCCGACGGAACAAGGATGAAAAACATTTTCTTCAGGATCTGACGCGGATCGAATTGGCGAATTTCGCTGTTATAGTAGCGTTCGAAATCTTCCTCGCTCAAATCGGCAGAAGCATCAATGCCGCCATCGTAATTGCTTCCATTGCTCATGCCGCCGTTTCCGCGGATATAGCCGATGCCGCTGACCTTATCTTCGATCAGCTTCGACCATACCGCTCCGTCCTTCTCCATTTCAATGGCAAGTTCTTTCTTGCCTTCTTCCGTGAGGCCGGTAATGGTACGGTAGTCAACCACTTTATTGCGTGTCAGGTTGCGCATAAATTCCATGACGGCGTCCACACCGACGATTTCATCGGCATGAATATTGGAGTACATGACCGGCACCTTATATTCCAAGGTCCCGTCGCGCAATTCCTTTAATACCGCTTGCGGATCTTCCTGAATGCGCTTCTTCAACTTCTGATAGTTCACCAGATCGTCTTCCGATTCGGAAACAAAAACGGCACGCATCGGGCGATCTTGGGCTGATTTGCCCATATCCACGACTTTGGCGAAAATGCCGTTTTCTTTTGCTTCTTCTACGGCTTTGGGCAGCTCTTCATTCACTTCTTCTTGTGAACGAAAAACGTCATAGGGACGAAAATCAAGTTCCTGGCTGGTCACGGCTTTGTCATCCATGATCAGGGACAGGTGATATTTTCCCCAATAGTCCATCATCGCGGAACGCACAACAGCACGGTCGCGAATATCGATACCATCGAAACCGAAGAGCTTTTCGTTTTTAAAGGTCAGTACGATGCTCGGCTTGCCGTCAATAGTCTTCACTTCCGTCGTGACGTCCTTAAATAGAGGAACCGACGGAAATTCTTCATTTGTGCGCTTATGTTTGGTATGTACGGTTTTCCAGTCTTCGAGGCGTGCGCCCAAATACTGGTTCGGGAAAAGTGCCCAGTCATTCGGTGCTTCTTCTTTGGCGCGTGCCAACGTCCACTGAATCTTTGCCTGTTTCAGCTCGTCTTCCGTCAGGTTATCAAAGGAAACGACGGCTTGAAACGCGCGTTCTTCAGTCATGGAGATCTTTACATCCGTTGCACCGTCCGCATCCTCATCCGTCCGAACAATGGACATGTGTGTCCCCTGCGTGTTTTGGGGGGCAATGAGAGGCGGTTCAACCTCATCGGACTTGGTCACCGCCGGTGCGGTATCGGTTGCAGGCGCTGTGGCGCTATTACCGCCACGTTGTTGTACATTTCCCTCCCCCACGTCTTCGGCTTCGCCTGGCAACTGAACGGAAAGAGATCCGTTCCGGCGTTGGGCGGCTTCGTCTTGCGCGTCATTCATCGGTTCTTCGACAACATCCAGGATGCCGTCCGCAAAATGTTTGTTTCCTTGTTCTGCTTCCGTCAACTGGATCGACGTCGAGTCGTTTTCCGCAGCCATAGCCGGCGGCGAAAATACGCTTAGACTGAGCGCCAGACTTAGACTGAGCATCATCGGAATGCGCTTACGTAAAGCCATCTTTCACTCCTTTCTTCTGTTCGGGAAAAAGATTTCCTTTTCTTCTTTCTTCCCAGGGCAACAATGAACACAGAAACCTTGCGGCGTCTGCTTTTACTCTACCCAAAAAAACAGCAGGAAAACGGTAATTTCCCTGCTGTTTATTTATAGATTTTTTATTTTTATCGAAATCCCCGACACAAACGGTCGAGGTGATTTCTGTGTTACTTCAAGGTGGCGAACATCACCGCTTTAATGGTGTGCATACGGTTTTCAGCCTGATCAAATACCTTCGAATGTTTGCCCAAGAACACCTCGTCGTTCACTTCCATACCGTCAAGATCAAAGTCTTTGCCGAACTTTTCATTTACATCTACACCAATGGTGGTCTTCAGGTCATGGAAGGACGGCAGGCAGTGTAGGAAGATGACATCTTCGGAAGCGTTGTCGATGACTTTCTGGTTGACCTTGTAGGGATAGAGCTGATGAATACGAGATTCCCAAACTTCATCCGGTTCGCCCATGGAGACCCAGATGTCCGTATAGATGACATCGGCATCCTTCGTTCCTTCTTCAACGTCTTCCGTGAAACGGATCGTCGCACCGGATTCTTCCGCGAAACCTTCTGCCTTTTTAATGAGCTCTTTCGTCGGCATGAGTTCTTTCGGACCGCAACCGGTGAAGTTTACGCCCAATTTCGCGCAGGTAATCAACAGCGAATTGGAAACGTTGTTGCGGCAGTCGCCCATGAAGACGAAATTAATACCCTTCAAATAGCCGAAGTTTTCCTGAATGGTCAACATATCCGCAATCATTTGAGTCGGGTGGAACTCGTCGGTTAAACCGTTCCATACCGGAACACCAGAATCTTCAGCAAGGGTTTCCACCATTTTCTGATCAAAACCGCGATATTCAATACCGTCATAGAAACGGCCCAAGACCTTAGCGGTATCCGAAATGGATTCCTTCTTGCCCATTTGGCTCGAACCCGGATCCAGATAGGTTACGCCCATACCCAGGTCACGACCGGCAACTTCAAACGAGCAGCGAGTACGAGTGGAGGTTTTTTCGAACAGAAGAACGATGTTCTTTCCTTCGAGGTAGCGATGCGGTGTATGAGTCATCTTCAGATCTTTGAATTTCTGACCCAAGTCGATTAAATACTGAATTTCCGCCGGCGTATAGTCCGATAACGTGAGAAAACTTCTTCCTTGCAGATTGATTGGCATACATAACTCCTTTTATCGTTGTAATGTTAGAACCGTCATGCGTTTATAGTAGAAAAACGCATCAATCCTTTTATATCACATCTTGTCCGGTGAAGATACACCGATCAGGTCTAAAGCGTTGTGTAATACGTTTTTTACCGCTAAAACCAGTCCGACACGCTCATTCGTTGCTTCCGGATCGTTTTCATCGACGACTTTTGTTTCCCCATAGAAGCTATGGAAAGCCGATGCGAATTGCATCAGGAAATTCGTCATCTTGTTCGGTTGACGTAATTTTGCCGCTTCCGCTACAACATCCGGGAAGGAGTCCATGAGTTTAAGCAAGACAACTTCTTTGTCACTTGTTAAATGACTGTACGTATCCTGTTCATGGAATTCGGGAGCACGCTCTAACAGGGCTGTTGCACGAGCATGGGCATACTGGATGTAATACACCGGATTCTCATTGGACGCTTTTTTCGCAAGTCCGATATCGAAATCCATTTGCGCTTCCACAGCTCGGCTAATGAAGAAATAACGAGCAGCATCGACGCCGACTTCATCAATCAATTCACGAATCGTTACGGCGTTGCCGGAACGCTTCGACATCTTGACTTCTTCCCCATTTTCGACCAGATGGACCATCTGGATGATGTCCACTTCCAAATCGTCGCGCTCATAGCCGAAGGCCATCAATGCAGCCTTCATGCGATTAATATAACCATGATGATCCGCACCCCACAAGTTGACCAATTTGGTATATCCACGATCAAACTTGTACAGATGGTTTGCAATATCCGGGGTCATATACGTCAAAAGTCCGTTCGCTTTGCGTAGGACGCGATCTTTATCATCGCCCCAGCGCGTGGTTTCAAGCCACAATGCGCCGTCTTCTTCATAGACAATGCCAAGCGCCTTCATCTTTTCAATGGCCTCATCGACTTTTCCGGTGTCATAGAGCCACTGTTCACTCACCCAAGAGTCAAATTCGCAGCGGAAGTCACGCAATACATCCTCAATTTTCGCAAGCTCTTCTTTATAGCCTTTTTGTTTGAAAAACTCGGTACGACCTTCTTCTTTATCCAGCCATACATCACCATATTCTTTGGCCAAATTTTCACCGATTTGCTTCACATCATCGGCGTTATATCCATCTTCCGGAATGGCCACGTCACGCCCGAAATACTGTGCATAGCGCGCATATACCGACAAACCGAGATTGGTCATCTGGGCGCCGGCATCGTTAATATAGTATTCTCGAAGCACGTCATACCCACTGGCTTTCAGCAAACGACAGATGACATCGCCCCAGACTGCACCACGCGCATGGCCAAGGTGCAAATCTCCCGTCGGGTTGGCGCTAACGTATTCCACCAAAATCGATAGACGTTTCCCACTGTAGTTTTGACCGTATTTTTCCCCTTGTTCCAAAACCTTATTAACAACCTGAGCCAAAGAATCTTTCTTTAAACGGAAATTTAAATAGCCGGGTCCGGCAACTTCTGCTGTTTCCAGTAAATCTGATTTCTTGAGGAGCAGCTCGGCCAGCTCTTCAGCGATCTGACGCGGAGCACGTCGTAATTGCTTGGCTAACTGCATGCAAACGGTGGTTGCATAATCACCAAAGTCCGTGTTGCGCGGTACTTCAATCGGAATCAAATCCAGCTTCAACGAATAGTGTTCTTCCAGAACGTCGCTGATCAGTTTACTCAGTTTTTCTTCATTCGTCATATTTTTCCGCCTTTTCCTTTGCTTTTCTCTTTCCTTGTGAAGAGAATGAAACACTACCACTAACGTACCTATTGTACCACACCGGAACGATGGCTTTTCATTTGCTTCATCGAGAATTTTTCAGCCAACACCAATTTTGCGCGTTGACAGAAACGTTCTACGGTACTCTTTTTTGTTCCTTTATGATACACAGCAAGAATCGAAGTTACATTTTCTAATTGTCCCGCGGAAAAATACCGTAAGTTGGAAGAGGGTTGCAAAGACATCAGAGAAGAAAAGGTTTGAAAGGTTATACCTTTTCCACTCTCCACAAGACCTAATGCTGATGCCAAACTTGGTGCTTCAATCAATTCCTTCGGTTTCAGTCCATAATAGGAAAAAAACTGATTGGCAAAAAGACGAATGTTCTGCCATGGGCGTAATACGATGAAGGGCTCATCTATTAATTGTGAATAATCGATTTTTTCTGGATTAAAAGGAGAAAATTCCGTGGCTTCATTATCAATGAATCCTTCTTTTTGTCTCGCAACGAGCATAATCGGATCTGCTGCCAATACCATGTGTTCCAAATCCGGATCTTCCGGGATCATATTCGTCAGTAGAATATCCGCTTTTCTCTTTCGGATCATGTCGAGACATTCAAAAATCGGTCCCTCAGAAACTTCAAGATTAACCGTTGGATACTGATTGGCAAAGGAAGGGATGACCTTAGGCAAGACGTATACACCCAATAATGGAATAGTAGCGATCGAAAGAACATCCGTTTCATTTTGCTCGTGGCCGATCAGCCTGCTTTTCATTTCTTTTTCCATGGCTAAAAATTTTTCCATGTATGATAGATAAATTTTCCCCTGCTCCGTCAATTTTGTGGGCATAGCATCCCGATCAAAGAGAATAATGCCCAATTCATTTTCAACGCGCTTGATAAATCGACTCAGTGCGGGTTGAGAAATATAAAGTTGTTCTGCTGCACGGGTAAAATTTTGTGATTTTTCCACAGCTTTTACGTACGTATAGTAGCGACGATCAAACACCTGTGGCTACCTCCTTCTGTGTGGGATCCGATGTGCGTTTAGACCACACATTCATTGTAATGGATGTAAGGATAATGGCAGAACCTATTATTGCGCTAATTCCCGGTTTTTCTCCAATGAGCAACAAAACCCATACCGGCGTTAAAATCGGATCCAGTATCGGAATCAATACAGCTTCAAGCGCACTCAAACCTTTACTTGCATAGGCATATAAACCATAAGATAAAGCAATAAAAATACCGTTGAGCAGAACAAGCATCCAGTCGAGTCCAAACGTAAAAGGTACTTGTACAAGAAAAGGCAAGCCTACTATAGCGGTTAACATGTTGCCCATAAAAACGCAGACAATAGGATCATTGTTTTTCTGTTGACGCAAAAAAAGAGAAATGCCGGCAAAAAATATTCCATTGCCAACCGCGATCAGATTGCCCAGTACGCTTCCTCCGCCGAACTGGTCAAGAAAAAAGAGAGCCATCCCGATGATCACGCCAAATAAGCAAAGAAAATCAGCACGACTCAATTTTTCTTTCCACCAGAAAAACGAAAAGAGGGCAACATAGATTGGTGCACAATATTGCATTATAATCGCCATTGCAGCGGTCGTCAGCTTGTTAGAACCGATAAAACTATAGGTGAAAAGGCAGTAACATATGGCATAGCCCAAAATAGCTCTGTCCAATTGTATTTTGTTTTTTCGTACAAATGGCCAGAGTAATAGCCCTGCCACAGCGCTGCGTCCACAGGCAATCGCCATGGCATTCCACGAGATCACTTTGACAAACAATCCGGAAAGACTCCAGATGAACGCAACGAGGATAGTCAGAAGAATAGATTTTTGACGCTGCATGATACCCTTCCTAAAAGGGAAAGGCTTAAGCCTTTCCCTTTACGCTTTACTCCTAAGCACGCTTTAATGTATAAATATCCGGTCGACGATTCTGAAGGCTGAAAAGTTGATTTCTAACCTTATCCATATAGTCGAGGTCAATTTCTGCGGTAATCACGCCAGGCTTATTAGAGGCCCTTGCAATTACATTCCCCCATGGATCTACAATCAAGGTATTTCCATATGCGGCAAATTTCGGTTTCTGGCCGATTTGAGCCGGTGCGATAACATAGCAGCCATTTTCAATCGCTCTTGTACGCAAAATGCACTCCCAATGATCCTTACCGGTCGGCATGGTGAAATCAGCAGGCATCATCAGAATCTGCGCTCCCTCAAGAGCCATAATACGATATAACTCAGAAAAACGCATATCGTAGCAAATCGATAAACCTAAAATACCACAGTCCTTGGTATCAACGGTAACAATGTGATTGCCCGGTGAAATGCGATCCGACTCCCTGTTCTCTACTCCACCAGGGATGACAATATCAAAGGGATGAATCTTATGGTATTTTGCCACAAACTCACCATCCGGATTAATGACCATAGTTGAATTATACGGACGATCATCTTCTTTGTTGATTTCATAGATGCTTCCACAATGTAACCAGACGGAAAGTTCTTTTGCTAAAGAAGACATCAACTGAAATGTCCGTCCCCCCGGCACCTCTTCTGCATGTCCGACACTGTCCGGGCCACAATAATTCATATTTTCCGGCATAGTAATCAGCTTTGCTCCGCGTCCAGCTGCTTCACGTATAAAGGCTTCCGCTACATGCAGATTTTCGTCAACATTTTTCTGGGAGTCCATTTGAATTGCTGCGGCAATAAATTTATTTGTCATCGTTTACTCCTTTTGATTGTTTACTCACGCTTTTTTCTTCTTGCGCCCAAACAGCAAATGGCCGCCAATAAGGAAAAAGAGGAATAATAATACCGAAACTACCGTGGTAATCATCGGCGCTGTAAAGATTGCCAAGGATCCAACAACCATATAAGGAATTTGCCATGCATAGCCCAATGTGCTGGAGGTGGAAATACAGGAAGAAGCTGCTGTATCCGAATCAGGATCCATTACCTTGATCAGCATAAGACCTGTCGCTAAAACACCGCAAGCCATACCGAAAAGTCCTACGCCGGTTTCAAACTGGTCATGTTGTAGCCAACGACGACCGAGTTTGACACAGATCAGATAATTTCCCAGCCCCATAGCCAAAGATACGACCAGAAGCGGTATGCCGTAGGCAATGAATATATGCATGGAGGTTGTGGCAATAGCTGCAGTAATCATATACTCCAACGCCGTCCCTGTAATACGACTCATTGTCTTACGATCAATGTAATCATTAAATTTCGTTTTACTGATCACACCGCCAATAATCATACTGGAAAGAAGTACAGCCCCAACCAGTGGGAAGCGTTTCATGATTGGATGAATCTGGATAAGAAGTTCACGAATTATGACTCCGACGACAACGACGGCACCTACAATTGCTAAAGAAAAAGCTAAAGGATCAAGAGAAGAAGCATTCGTTACACCGTTCCCTAGTGAACGCCGATCTGCAGGTTCCACATAACCGGTTTTTTGTTCTTTCGGCATCTCATCAAAAGACATTTTTACATGCGTAAGGCCTTTTTTTGCACCAAGGTTGATCAGAATCATTCCTGCAATGACACCGGTTAAGATGCCGATGGTGGCAAACGTTACGCCAACACCTAAAGCATCATCCCAGAATCCTGCTTCTTGAATAATCGTTCCGACGGTTGTTGCATTACCATGCCCAGCATAGAATCCCCATACTCCCATGTAGCCGAACTGATAAGGCAGATCTTTCATAAATAAACAGAAAATAGCGGTAATGCCCAAGCCAAGAATCATCTGCGCTTGGTGTGCAGCACCGGCGAGGAACGTCGTCGCCATTCCGTCACGTCCTATGGAGTCCAGCTTAATTCCTAAGAACATAGTCGCGCAGATAAATACAACCAAAGCACCCGCCCATTGTCCAATTCCCTCACTGAAAGGAATATAGACCGGAGCAACCTGTCCAAGCCAGCTCTTGCTCAGTAACATGCCTAAAAATCCTGCAATCAATGAAGTAGGAATAAAGAAACGTTGCAGAAAAGTTATTCGCCTGCGCATCTCAAAGCCGATCAACAGCAACACGCTTAAATAGGCAAAATCCTTCAGCACTTGTGTCATTGTCATAATACTGTCCCTTCTATTTCATAATAGAGCACCGGAGATAAATTACTTATTGGTAGTACGGTGCAAATTCCTCTACCAAAGAAAACTGTCCCATCATCGCATGCACCTTTGTAGGCGGATCGGTCATTCGATTGCGCACAGCCAATGTCGATCCGGATTGAGCCAGCTCGCCTAAAACTTCAAACATCGCTTCAGAAGCCGCCAACATAGAAGAAATGGGAAATAAACCGATGCTGAACCCAAGCGCCGCAACATCTTTTGGCGGAATATTTCCTCCTACATAGCCTTTTTCGTTTAAGTTGACCATCAACGGAATCTTTGATTCCTTTGCTACACGTTGCAACTCTTCCATGGACTTAATACCATCTACGTAGGCATAATCTGCTCCCGCTTCTTTTGCCGCATTAATACGAGAAATGGATTCATCGATCCCATATCCATAAAGATTTGCGCATGTACGATAAATCAAAACGAATTCTTCACTAACTGCTGCGCGAATGGCTTTGATTTTCGGTGAAACCAAATTCCAATCTAAGATTTCATCCCTATCCGGACGAAGCGCAGGCAGAACCTTATCGTCAATTTGCAAACCGGCGCAACCGAGCTGTTCATACATTTTTCCTGTGTTGGCTGCATGAATCGCGTTACCGAATCCGGCATCCGCATCGGCGACAAGTGGAGTTGTAACGGTGCTCGTAATATGCGTAATTGTGTCGGCAAAGTCGGCTAAACTTAAAAAGCCAATATCAGGTCTGCCGATACGGCTGTAAGCCAATGCTCCACCGGAAAGAAAAAGTGCAGGAAACTGCGACTCTTCTGCTATCTTTGCCGACAAGCAATCATAAACACCTGGAAGCGTCAGGAATTCGTTTTCCGAAAGCAGCTTCCGAAGTTTTTTCGCTTGACTATTTACCATATTTTTTCCTCCTTCTTTAATACCTATTGTTTATCATTATTTATTATTTCTATAGGCTTATTTTCTGTCAATTCGAATCATGATATCTCGTCATAACCAATCTGCTATCGCTATCCGTTTTCACAAACTGAAATAAATGATGGTTTACTCTTCAATCTAAGGAAAACGATTCGTCTTTAAGAGGAGTGAAAAATATTGAACAATAAAAAAGAGCCGCAACACTCGTTGCGACTCATGACGTGCCATTGAGGATTCGAACCCCAGGCCTTCTGGTCCGTAGCCAGACGCTCTATCCAGCTGAGCTAATGGCACCCGTCTATTGCATAGTAGCATACTTCACGTGAAAAAACAAATTTTTGAACGAAGAAGACAAAACACGTATACTGTAAAAAGAAATAATCGGTAAAATACCATAAACAGGAGATACTATGAGTATCAGTCTCATTCAATCGAAATTTACGTCTTTGCTCAATCCCGATCGTATCGCGAGCTACGATCAGGAAACCAATCGCGAAGCGACAATGATGCTCATTCACAGCATGAGTCGTTTTCTATACGTAACGGAAGGAAAAGCAACCATTCGCATCAACGGAATTGATTACTCCATGTCGCCTGGCACGATGATCGCGATTCTCCCCTGGGATGTGACACAAATTATTTTCATTGAAAAGCCTATCACCTATGAACGCATCATTTACAATTTGAACTTTATCAATCTTTATTTGCGCTCGGACTACAACCCGAATAAACAATTTTTTGCGCTGTGGCATCGTATACGACAAAACCCGGTTATTCACGCCAATAAAGAAGAGGCGCGACGCATTCAGTGTGCCATTGAACGAGTGCGAAATGAAGTCGGTGTAGAAAGTGTGTTTTCGGATCAGCAGAAGGAAACTCCAAAAGAGACATTCAGTGAAATGTATACCGTGTCACTGATTATTGAACTGCTTGTGCTTTTTGTTCGTGCGCTGGATGATACCGACGAGGAAAAGAGTGAATCCGAAATGACGCAACTCGCCGACGCAAGCGGTTCTTCCTTCTTTATCGGCGATCTGCTCAACTTCCTTTACAGCCATTTACAGGAAAAAATTACGCTGGATCGGCTCAATAAGATTTTCTTTGTCAGTCAATCCACCATTTCCAAACGCTTGAAAGAAACCTTGGGCTATACCTTTCAGGAGTTGATTACATCCATGCGCATCTATAAAGCGATGGACTTATTGACCTATACCGATTTCAGCCTTCAGGAGATTGCCAAACTCGTGGGCATGAATGATGCGGCGCATCTTGTTCATTCCTTTGAAGCCATGGAGGACATGACGCCCAACGAATTTCGTACCAATTTTACGTCATCCATTGAGCGCAAGACGCATCTGAAGGCCTCGGAGTCCTCCTCTGCGCTGGAAGTGATCAATGACATTCTGAACAACTATCAAAATCCCATGCTTACACCGCAATCCGTTGCTGAAAAGCATCAGCTTTCGCTGGTGGAGCTTAATCGCATCACCCTTTATTATGTCGAGCGATCCGCTACGGAATTCATCGCTTCGTTGCGTATTAATCGCGCCTCTGAACTGCTTTTACGTTCCGAACTGCCCGTAACGGAGATCGCTATGATCGTCGGGTTTAAAACGCTTAAAACTTTCTATCGCTACTTCCGCAAGACCTTCGGCACCTCCCCCACTGAATTTCGTCAGCAGGTTCATTTTCAACAGGAGGACGGAAGTGTGGAAGAAGAGGACAAACAATAAGAAGAATCTGCTTCTTCCTGTAATACAAGAGTATGAAAATACGGTGCAACCAAAGGATGCACCGTATTTTTATTACGAATCTCTTCGTTCTGAAAATGATACCTAATGGAAGATCTCGAGGTCTACGACAGCGCCTTTCTTACGATCTCCGCCAGTTCTTTCATAGGCAAAGAGGACTGACCGTTAACAAGTTGCGGCGAACCACCGCCACGCACCTGTCCCGCGTCCTTAACGGAAGCGAGCCAATCGCGCGCTTTTCCTTCAACGGATGCAAACACCAAGGCGCAGCCTCCCTGCTTTTCCGCTAATAAAATTTTGGAACAATTCTCCTCCGATAGCAGCTTTTGTCCAATGTTGCGCAGCATAGAGGCATCGGATGCAGAGAGGCAAATCACTAAATCGGAAGACACTGCCAGCGTTCTAGCCTTCGCCTCTGCAAGGGCTTCTTCCAGTTCCTTTATATGCTCTTTTTGTTGCTGTTCGTTGTCGATCATGGCTGTAACACGTTCTACCAGCTCCTTTTCGCTGACCTTAAGTTTGCGTTCTAATATACGCAACAGATCGTACTTTTCTTTTAAGGCGCGGCCAACAGCCGGACCGATGACCACATGTACGCGTACGCCGCGCGTGGTTTTTTCCTGTTCCAAAAGGACGAAACTACCGATCTCTACCGTATTGTGAAGGTGCGGTGTTCCGCAGGGTTGCTCATCCAAATCACCGTAGCGGACGACGCGAACCGTATCAAACTGCTGATAGTCCGGATCCGGATAATCTTCCCCTTTTACATACTCCAGTGAAAGAGGAACGGCATCACGAATGGCCTGGTTGATATACGCTTGCATATCGGCCATTTCCTCCTCCGTAAATTCTCCGCGATCCACTTCAAACCATTGATTGCCTTCATGTACCCCCACGGCAATCATAATGTGTCCCAAGCGGCGAAAATATCCGTCAAAGAGATGCAGGGCGCTTTGTGCAGCGGTGTTGGTAAGGCGAGTGTCTTCGTCCACTTCCATATGAATGGGGTCCGTTAGTTTTCCGTCTACACGATGCCAAAGCTCGCCGTTTTCCCAGAAAAGATCGGTCACCAAAAAGCCGTTGATGGTTCCCGAATCGCCCGGCATTCCACCCTTTTCACCCCAAAAAACGGTATCTTCAAAGGTATACGCACCGTCTTTTTCTTTCATAATTTTGGTGTCCGTTTTTAATCGCCAAAAATCGTCATAGTGTCCGGTCATCTCAACCCCCTATCATTTCCCCACAATTTTCGTTAATTAGATACCCCTTTTCGTACAAAAGAAAAGAGGGAGACAGAAGTCTCCCCCTTCGCTGAGAAATGGCAAGGTTTCCTCAGCACAATATTCACTTTACACCAATTAGAAAATCATTTCCGCAACGGTCAAGATAATCGCGCAGGCAATCGCAATGATGATGAGCAGCTTGAATACCCACTTAAGGTAGGTGGCGTACTCAACACGTGCCGCGGCGACACCGCCCATAACAACACCGGAGGTCGGCGTTGCCATGTTGACGACACCGGAACCGGCGGTGAAAACATTGACCATGATGTTCGGGTTAAAGCCAAGCTGAGCAGCGAGTCCGCCCATAACCGGGATGGACAAACCGGCAAGGCCGGAAGTCGACGGAACCAGGAAGCTCAACAGGATGTAAACAACGAGGGACAGCGGAATAAAGACTGCGCCCGGAACACCCTGAAGCATGCGTGTGCACTGATCCAGAATCCAGAAGTCCATGTGCGTCTGACCCATGACCACAGTGATACCACGGGAAACCGCGATAATGATACCGACGGAAAGAAGGTCTTTTGAACCATCAATGAATGTCTCGATATAGCTGTGTTCGCTGTAGCCGCCGATAAGGGCGATTACAATGGATCCGATGATGAACCAGGCAGCCAGTTCCAAGAAGTACCACAAGCCGAGCGGTTGGCCCGTAAGGAAATCAGACCATCCAAAAGCAGCCAGATAAGCAGCTTCGTCACCACCGAAGTTGAGGTCCTGATACGAAATCAGGGACGCAATCATCACGACGAACATTAATGCAAAGACGCAAAGGATAGCCTTATGACGTCCCGTGAATTCAATCTTCGCATTCGGATCTTCTTCGCCGAAATGTTCACGCATCGTTTCCTGCTCCTGAAGGGAAAGAATCGTCGATCCTTTATCTCTTTTTACCTTCTTGGCATAACGCAAGGTGAACGCGATAGCAATTGCTACAACAGCAAGCCAGAGAATCGCACCGATGAGATAAATCTGACCACTGTTCGGTTCAATACCGATGGCATTCAGACCGCCGATGGCAACGCCCGTAGCAAATGGATTAATCGTCGAACCAAGGCAACCGGATGCCGAACCGACAAGAACCGTGGCTAACGCAACGATGGAGTCAAATCCGGCGATAACCATAGCCGAGGTGATAAAGGCATAGAAACCGATGGTCTCTTCCGCCATACCGTATGTCGTTCCACCTAAGGAGAACAGGAACATCAGAACAACAATCAATACTTCTTCTTTTCCGTGCATCTTATGCACTAAAGCATTGATTCCGGCTTCCAATGCCCCAGTCTTCATCACGACGTTCAGGAAGCCACCGAGAGCAATGATGAACATCAAGAGGTCGGAAGCATCCGTAAAGCCGTTTGGAATCGCCATAACGAAGTCCTGTAATTTTGCGGCAACCACGGATACATGTTCGCCGCCTTCCACCGTTTCCAATAAGTCCCCATATGTTTCCGGATCAAGCGATTGGATGATCGAATCACTGATCTCTGCGCCGTTCAAGAAAACCGAAATCAAACAAAGAACGGCAAGAATAATGACAAGGATGGTGAAAGCCGATAGAGAATGACGTTTCTTTTTCGCCGGCATTGTTTCGGCATTCGGCTGTTTATTCGTTTCAGCCATAATAAACTCCTTTCAATTCTTTCTTTCGAACCGAGGTTCGGTTGCTGACGGACTATCGCGTAATAACCGTGCCCGTCTTTCCTTCCAATGCATCTTTTGCTTTCGCGAGAGACGTGATCAGCGCCTTGCCGCCTTCACGTTGTTGAACATAATCTAAGCATGCTTCAATCTTCGGCAACATTGAGCCGGGTGCAAACTGTCCCTGCGAAATGTACTCTTTAGCTTGCTCGACATTCATCGTGTCGATCGCCTTTTGATCCGGCTTATTAAAGTTTACCGCAACTTGGTCAACCGCGGTAAGAATAACGAGCATATCCGCATCAATATCCAGCGCTAAGCGGGAAGAGGAACGATCTTTATCAATAACCGCCGGAACGCCGCGATAGGCTCCCTGCTCTTCCACCACCGGAATACCGCCGCCGCCAACCGTGATGACGATATCGCCGAGCTCAACAAGCTGTTTGACAACGTCCAACTCGACAATCTTCTTCGGAAGAGGACTGGCTACGACACGACGATAACCGCGTCCGGCGTCTTCAACAAACGTATAGCCGGTTTCCGCAGCCAGTTTATCGGCTGTTTCTTTATCCATAAAGCTGCCGATCGGCTTGCTCGGTTTCTGGAACGCCGGATCTTTTTCATCGACGACAACTTGAGTGACGACACAAGCAACCTTTCGCTCGTTCATCTTACGAGCAGCCAATTCCGCCTGAATGGATTGCATAAGATGATAGCCGATATAACCCTGGCTCATCGCACCGCATTCCGGGAAAGGCATCGCCGGTGTTTTTCCGCCGTTTTCCGCTGAAAACGACATTGCATTGTTGATCATGCCCACTTGAGGACCATTGCCATGTCCGATAATGACATCGCAGCTTTCAGCCAGATCGACAATGGTCTTTGCTGTTTGTTTCACCAGTTCAAGCTGTTCGCCCGGCGTGTTGCCGAGAGCGTTGCCGCCCAAAGCAACCACAATCCGTTTTTTAGTCATACATTCTCCTTCGTTGAATAAGCAAATGCATCAAGCCGTAAACCGGTACGCCACAGGTGTACCGGTCTACGGAATGGATTACTGTTCTATTCTCTTAGTTTTCACGGACAAGCGGCATGGACATGCAGCGCGGGCCGCCACGACCGACCGTCAGGTTGTCGGAATCCAGTTCAAGAACCTCAAATCCGGCTTCTTTCAGCATCTTGTTGGTTTCAAAATTGCGCTTATACACCACGATTTTTCCCGGAGCAAGCGTCAAGGTATTGGAGCCGTCCGTCCATTGTTCACGTTCAGCAGCCATTTCATCACCACCACCGCAGGGGAACAGACGAACTTTTTCAATGCCGA
Source organism: Murdochiella massiliensis (assembly GCF_900059565.1). GTDB lineage: Bacteria > Bacillota > Clostridia > Tissierellales > Peptoniphilaceae > Murdochiella > Murdochiella massiliensis. The sequence continues at coordinate 138,461 of NZ_FIZW01000002.1, read as the reverse complement.
GAATGCCGGCAAGGATCTCACCCAAGGAGCCTTTATGCTCTTCGATTTTGACGTCGTGTTTAGCTTCGTCTTTCGTCAGCTCGAATACACGAAGCGTAGCCGTGATGCCCGGATGATAGGTGAAAGCGTCTTTATCAATCATGGTGAAGACGGTGTCAAGGTGCATGAATGCACGGGATACCGGAATATTAAACGCAAAAATACGTTCAATCTTGTTGTCTTCCGTCTCAAAGAAGAGATTCATCGCCAACTGCTGGATGGCGTCGGCCGTCGTGCGCTGAGAAATACCGACAAACAGCGTTTTTTCGTCTACGTTAAAGACGTCTCCACCTTCAATGTGGAAGTGATTGTGACGTCCGTAGAGGTCTTTGACCTGTCCCTTATATTCCGGATGATATTTGAAGATGTAATCCGCATAGATGGTCTCACGGTTGCGGGTTACGGAGAACATTTTGTTGATGACTGCCCCATTGCCGACCGATGCGAACGGATCGCGCGTGAAATAGAGGTTCGGCATCGGATTCACGAGCAGATACGGATGCTCTAATTCGTCAATCAAGAAATTCGTTTCAATGTCGCCTAATTCCTGGAAGGAAACACCAGCCATGGTCTTCATGACAAATTCTTTGGTGTCTTTAATACCGGCAAAGAAATCCTTCAAAATCTTATGATACGTTTCGGTATAAATACCGGCATCGTTCAAATATTCGTCGATAAATTTCTCGCGAAGTCCCTCATTTGCATCAAGGGTTTCCGCCATTAAATCTTCAAGGTATACCACTTCCACGCCTTCGTTGCGAAGGATATCGGTGAATGCATCATGCTCTTTTTGCGCTTTAACTAAATCCGGAATATCGTCAAAAAGCAATTCCGCGAGCGTATCCGGTGTAAGGTATTTCAGTTCTTCGCCCGGACGATGGACCAGAACCTTCCTAAGAGGCTGAATCTCACTAGTAACTTGAATGGGTTTCATAGCATTCCTTTCTTCTCCATGCTGATCTAAATAAAGATCTTTGTGGACAACTTGTAAAAACGATTTTCCGCTTTACAGAATTACCCGTAAAGCCATATTTAGTATAGGACCCGAAACGGAAAAAGTAAAGACAAGTTGCCTTTGATTCATTGTAAAAACAGAGAAAAACACGTTATATTGCCAATATCCTATGTTTTGCCTGCCAGAAATCGCAATTCTAACAGGGTACGAGATATGGTAGTTCTTTACTCCTCTATTCCTGAAGAGGAAAATCCGTTTTCCTATGTGGAACCGATTTCCTTACATAAATGCCTTTTTCATCGGCCATTTGGCTGAAGATGAGGAACTGACTAAAGAAAAAGAATTTAATGCTATAATAAGGACATCGCATCTATAAGGAGGACAACATGGACTGGGAAACAACAAATTTTATCCACCAGATTATCGAAGAAGAATCCGCGCCCGGCGGACGCGTTCACGGCCAACAGATCGTCACCCGCTTTCCTCCGGAACCGAACGGTTTTTTGCACATTGGTCATGCCAAGGCAATCAACATGGATTTCGGCACAGCAGAAAAGTATGACGGAATCTGCAATTTGCGCATGGATGATACCAATCCGGTGAAAGAAGATACGCTCTTTGTTGAATCCATCCAGGAAGATATCCACTGGTTGGGCTTTGACTGGGGCAACCGCTTCTATTTTGCCTCTGATTATTTCGAGCAGATGTATAAAGCTGCGATCGTGCTGATAAAAAAAGGGTTAGCCTACGTCGATGACCTATCTGCAGAAGATATGAGAGCCTATCGCGGCACGCTAACGGAGCCCGGTAAACCGAGCCCATGGCGCGATCGCAGCGTGGAAGAAAATCTTGATCTTTTTCAGCGCATGCGTAACGGTGAATTTGCTGATGGCGAAAAGACCCTGCGTGCAAAAATTGATTTGACCTCCGGAAACATTAATATGCGTGACCCGGTCATTTACCGTATAGCCCATCAGCAGCATCATCGTCAGGGTGATAAGTGGTGCATTTATCCAATGTACGATTTTGCACATCCCCTTGAAGATGCAATTGAGGGAATTACGCATTCCCTTTGTTCGTTAGAATTTGAAAATCATCGTCCTTTATATGATTGGGTTGTGGACAATACCGACATGCCCCATAAACCGCGTCAAATCGAATTTGCACGGTTAAATCTCTCCCACACGGTCATGTCCAAACGCAAGTTACGCACATTGGTGGAAGACGGACTTGTCGACGGCTGGGATGATCCGCGCCTGCCGACCATTCAGGGCCTACGACGTCGCGGTTTTACGCCGCAGAGCATTCGCAATTTTTGTGAACGCATCGGCATGACGAAAACCGACAGCATGGTCGATGCCCGTTTTCTTGATTACTGCGTGCGTGAGGACTTAAATGACCATGCTCCTCGAGCCATGGCAGTTTTGGACCCCATCCTACTCGTAATCGACAACTATCCCGAAGACAAAACGGAAATTTGTACGATCGCAAACCATCCGAAGGATCCGTCCATGGGAACACATACCATCCCCTTCGGTAAGGAAGTATGGATTGAACGCGAAGATTTTATGATTGATCCGCCGAAAAAGTACTATCGTCTGTTCCCCGGAAATGAAGTACGCCTGCAAAATGCATATATCGTAAAAGCCACCGACTATGAGCTGGATGAAGGCGGAAACGTTAAGGTCGTCCATGCCACATATGATCCGGACTCGTTCGGCGGAACGGCAGCGGATGGACGTAAAATTCGAGGAACGATTCATTGGGTCCCCGTGCGTAACGGTGTAACGGCAGAGGTTCGCCTTTACGATCGCCTCTTTACGGTGGAAAATCCGGATGGAGAGGAAGCGGATTACCATGAATTGTTGAATCCGGACTCGCTCACCATTATTCCGAACGCGGTTGTCGAACCGTGGCTTGCGGAAAAACATGACGACGCAATACGATATCAATTTATGCGCAAAGGCTACTTCTGTGAAGATCGCCATTATTCAACTCCGGAAAAGCATATTTACAATCGCGTCGTCACGCTGCGTGACAGCTATAAACCGGACAGTGAACCGACACAACATTGAACGGAGGAGCCATGTCGTCCTATCGAGTGTTAATTCAACGGGATAAACGAGATGTTCTGTTTGCGTACCGTAAATCGTCCGTGCCCAGACAAAACACGTTTTTTCTCCTCCTGATGAGTTTTCTTATTCCTATCCTTTTGCTGATGCCGGCATTTATCTATTCCGGCATCTTCCCCTTTGGGGACCATACTACGCTTGCCGTAGATCTACGCAATCAATATGTTGGCTTTTTTGAAGCGTTTCGACGTGTGACAGCGGATCCGGGAAGCCTACTCTATAATTTCACCAAAGGGCCGGGCGGACTGATGAGCGCAACAGACGCCTATTATTTGTTGAGTCCGTTAAATTTGCTCTTTTTTCTTTTCCCTGCTCAACATCTCCCTCTGGCCGTGGAACTTATTCAGCTCATCAAGATCGGTCTTTCCGGCCTCTTGTTTGCGCTCTTGCTCAACAAACGTGAGCATGGTTATGATTGGCGAACGTTGCTTTTTTCCTCCAGCTATGCCTTAATGTCTTTTACCATGGCCAACATGCTCAATGTCATGTGGTTGGATGTGTTGTATTTGGCCCCGCTGGTGGTGTTGTTTCTGGAACGTATGATGGACGGGAAAAGTCCTCTTCCCTATGTTCTTACGCTTACCCTCTCTATTATCGTCAATTTCTACATGGCCTATATGCTTTGTCTCTTCTTGGTGCTTTATGCCATCTGGGCCATTGTTCGTCGCTCAGCTTCGATGCGCGGACCGTCGAAAGAAAGACTGAAGCACTGCATCGGCCTTTTTTTCCGCTTTGCATTGTATTCCTTTATCGCCGGCACACTGACCGCGTGGCTCATTTTCCCGAATATGTATTCACTCCTGCTCAGCAAAGGACCTTATCAGGAGAGCGTGGTTGCGGACAGCGCCTTTAACTATCCGCTTGCAGATCCGTTTTCACGGCTCATTCCTGTGGCATTTGACTATGATCAGGTCTCCAACGGCTATGCCAACATCTATGCCGGTATGGTTCCTGCCCTATTAGGTCTGTTTTACTTTTTCAACCCGCGAATCAGCGTCCGTGAACGACTGTGCTCGCTTGGCATAATTGTATTTTTACTGCTCTCTATGAACATTAAAAAACTCAATGTGCTGTGGCACGGCTTGCAGTACCCGATATGGTATAACTACCGCTTTTCCTGGGTGTTCAGTTTCTTCACCCTTCTCATTGCCTTTCGCGGCTTTTTACGCATGAAACGCATTACGGTTGTCCAAATCGGCGTCGTTGTCCTTTTTTACGCTGCGTTGGTGATCTATCTCGCTCTGCGAAAACATCAGGACAGCAAACTCTTTCCCTTCGTTACCTATGCACACTTGATCGGCACATCTTTAGCTGTTGTTCTATTTCTTGTTTTATTGGTACAGTGGAGCAAAAACAGAAAAGGCATGCCCATCTCGGCTTTTCTTCTTCTCCTTTTCGCTCTGCTTGATCTGTCTGCCAATGCAGCAGTTTATACGGCCTGTTTTTCGTATGAAACACGAACGGAGTTCGCCTTCTTTCATCAACAGATGTGTGAAGCGTTGGAGCCGATTCGACCGAAAAATGGCGATTTTTATCGCATCGAAAAGACCTTTATGCATGACAGCAATGACGGTATGCGTTTTAACTACAGCGGATTGACACACTTCAACTCCACCTATGAATACAACACCATTGAATTGCTGTCCAGTCTTGGCTTTTCACGCGGAAGAGCCTCGACGGCAGGAGGCAATGCGACGAAACTGACGGATGCGCTTTTTGGTATCCGCTACTATTTGGAAGGAAAATACGACAAGAACAATGAAGATCTCATCGAAGGAATGAGCGCATTAAAATCCAAGTCGCATCGACCGGATGTGCAGGATATGCCACTCGTTTCTGACGGTTCGTATATACGTGTGTATGAAAATCCCTGGTGTATGCCGCTGGGGATGTTGGCGGAAGACAGTCTTTCCACCTTTTCCGCCGGTCGCATGAATCCTTTGGATTTTCAGGATCATCTTGCAAACATGATAGATGGAAAACCGGGAAGCGAAATCAACTACTTCGAGCATTTTGCCTTGGATGCACCGAAACTTCAAAATCTCACGCAAGAAGACGGAGAGGGCGCCCCGAAAGTCTATCGTCGTGTCGCTGAGGACAAGGACACAACGGCACGTTTGAATTACCAAGTGCACACTACAGGAAAGCGCTCCGCCTACGTCACGATCTCCGAGACATTTAACACGTATAACTCGAATATTTACCTGGATGACCAACCCGTTAGCAACAAGCGTTCCGGTAACGTCACCACCTCGCAGGTTCTCAATGTCTCCGGAGCGAATGAGGGCGAAAAAACGCAAAAACTTTCGATTCAAATGCACCGTAATAAAGACAGCTTTACCCTTAATAACGTCGCGCTTTTCACTTTAGATGAAGATGCGCTTCTACAGGCGGTCGATTTTCAACGGGAAAACGGATTGAAGCTGACACAGTTCTCTTCTACCTTCTTTTCCGGAACGTTTAACGCCAAACAGGAAACGCCTTATCTCTTGCTATCTCTTCCCTACGATGAAGGATGGAGTGCAAAACTGGACGGAAAAGATGTCTCTACGATTTCTGTCCTAGACTCCCTTACGGCAATTCCCGTAACGCCCGGTGAGCACACCCTGGAGATGACATTCCGCACACCCTTGCTGATGCCGGGCATCAGTCTGACGATTGCCGGTTTTATTTTGCTCATTATCCTCATACAAGGCGAGAAAAAAGCGAAAAAGCGAACGCATCCGCTTCTTTCCGAAAAAGAACAATGATGACGTACTCCGCTCTTCGCTTACTGAATCTGGTCACAAGATGCGCAGGTGGAGCACTGTTCGTGCTTGCCTGCGTTCCCATTCCGGGTTTACACCCTTGGATACCTTTGTTCTTCTCTCTCTTTCTTCTTGGTGTATCTGCACGTCTGGATTATCGCTATTGGCGTTGTCCGCATTGCCACCGTCATTTGGGAAAACGCATGTTTCCTTTCCCTTCGACCTGTCCGCACTGTCAATTTAGGTTAGGTAAAACGGATAAGGTGCCGAACAAAAAAGCATTCTATGCGTACCAGGAAGTGCAAAAATCTGCCAATTTTCCCGAGAATGAAGAGAAGAAAGATAATATATTCAATGAATAACCTGTTGGGCAATTCCTAACATAACGGGAATGGTCAAAGCACAGCCAAGACAGGTAACAACAATAATTTGTGAGGCATAGTACGGATCATAATCGTATATCTTTGCCTGCAATGCCAGATTGATGGCTGTAGGACAACTCCAAGCCACAATCGTAACCATACGCAATTCTACAGATCCGAAAGGAAAAAGAACCAGCAGGACAATCGGAATGAGTGGAAAAAGAACAAGGCGAACAAAAGATACCCACCAGACGCGCTTCGTATTGAACAATCCAGTGAGCGGCTTTTGTGCAATAAAAGCGCCAAGGATAATCATCGCAAGGGTTGAATTGATGCCGGCAAGCGCCGATAAAAGAGAAGTAAGAAAGGGTGGAATAGGAATCTGCAACAGATAGACAACCCAGCCGAAAAAAAAGGCAAGAAAAATGGGTTGTTTATAGAGGGTTGTAATGGCTTTCCAGGATAGTTTTTCTTTCTTGTTCAAAAGTGGAGAACCATAAAGAATAATAAGAAGGGTCGACATGACAACAGAAGGCGATATATAGAAAGTGCATGACGGACCAAATAAAGATGTCGCGATCGGAATCCCAACAAAAGCCTTATTATTAAAAATCACAGCATAGCGATCGATCGGATGGTCTTTGCCGAAAAGGACACGGGAAAGTATAATATAAATAACCTGAACAACTGCCGTAAAAAGCATGATTCCTGCAAGCCAAAGCGCTTCCTGTGCATCGAACGGACGTAGAAACGACTGAAAGAGCGTAAGAGGAAGAATATAACGAATGAGGATATGACTCATTTCATTGGTCGTCTCTTCGGAGAGTGTCCCTTTACGGGCAAGCATAAAGCCGAATCCGGCTAAGAAGGTGAACACTAGAAATTGTTGAAAAAAAGCACCCATTTCTTTTCCTGCCCGCTCTTTCATTCGAAATGTGCATGCGTCGGTATTTAAGACACGTACTTCGTCCATTTTAACAACTTTTAGGCAAAAAGCAAAACCCCATTAAGACCATGTCCTGATGGGGTTTCGCTTCTCGTTCGTATTCTTGGTTATTTTGCTACATCACTCGCACGCGTTTCACGCACGATATTGATTTTGATTTGACCAGGATATTCGAGTTCACTCTCAATTTTTTTGGCGATGTCATGTGCGAGCACCACCATCTTGTCTTCCGAAACTTCTTCCGGCTTAACCGCAATACGAACCTCGCGGCCTGCTTGAATCGCATAGCACTGCTCAATTCCCGGGAAGGACTTGGCAATTGCTTCAAGATCTTCCAGGCGTTTGATGTAGTTTTCGGTAGATTCTCTTCTGGCTCCCGGTCGTGCAGCAGACAGCGCATCTGAAGCTTTGACAATAAACGCTTCTAAAGTTGTCGGCTCCACATCGTTATGATGCGCCTCAATACAGTGAATGACCTCTTTGCTCTCGTTGTATTTCTTAGCCAAACGAACACCGAGTTCAACGTGTGGCAATTCAATCTCATGATCAATCGCCTTGCCCAGATCATGCAATAATGCACCGCGCTTGGCAATCTTCACATTTGCGCCCAGCTCTAAAGCCAGCATACCGGCGAGCTGTGCGACTTCAATAGTGTGTCCGAGAGCATTCTGTCCGTAAGACGTTCGATATTTCAGCTTACCCAGTGTTCGAACGATTTCGGGATGAATATTTCGAATCCCTACCTCGTCTACAGCAAGTTCACCTGCCTCACGAATCGTGTGCTCTACTTCCTGCTCCGCTTTTTGGTACAGTTCTTCAATGCGTGTCGGATGAATACGCCCATCAACAATTAGCTTTTCGAGGGCAACGCGCGCTTTTTCTCTGCGCACCGGATCAAAGCAGGAGAGAACAACGGCCTGCGGTGTATCATCGATGATCAGGTCAACGCCCGTCAGCTGTTCAAAGGCACGAATATTACGCCCTTCGCGGCCGATAATGCGTCCTTTCATCTCATCGTTCGGCAAAGAGACAACCGTCACGGTGCTTTCCGCGACGAAGTCGGATGCATAACGTTGAACCGTACGAGTAATGATTTCCCGCGCGCGGCTTTCCGCTTCATCCCTCGTTTTGGCTTCTTCTTCGCGAAGAATCTGTGCACGTTCATGCACGACGTCTTCACGTGCTTTAGCCAATACCATCTCCCGCGCCTGTTCAGGTTTAAGATCCGCAATACGCTCTAACTCTTTTTGACGCTGCGTCATCAATTGATCGGCACGCTGTTCTTTGCTTTTTACACGATCCTGATCCTTAGCAACCTTTTTTTCCTGGTTTTCCAGCTGCAAAGATTTTTCATCCAACAGGTCTTCACGTTTATTTAAGCGACGTTCTGTGTCCTGTAATTCATTTTGACGACGCGCATATTGTGCTTCCTGCTCGTCGCGTAAACGATGAATTTCGTCCTTTGCTTCAAGTAGAGCTTCTTTTTTGGCTGTTTCGGCATCGCGGTTGGCATCATCCAAGATCTTATCTGCCAGTGTTTTGGCAGAACCGATCTTTTCTCGATTTTGCTTCGCGCGATACGCATTACCGACGAAGAAGAAAATCAGTCCGCCGATAAGAAACGCAATAATTGGAAATAATGTGTTATCCATGGTACCTCCTTTCCTTAAAATTTTCCTTACTCATTCTTAATCAGTCCAACGTGAATGTCTCACTACCCATTTGAGGAGCGTTTTTACCGGCATTGCTCTGTGTGTCGCTCGCATTGCCTTCGCTTTCCTCTTCCCGTTGAGCTTTTTCCCGGAGAGTATCCCGTAGTTCTTTCTCCAGTTTTTTGTGCAGGTCAAGATTTTCCGCAATAAAGTTCTTCGCGTTTTCTCTTCCCTGCCCGAGGCGTTCCCCATCATAGCTATACCATGCGCCGGCGCGTTCCACGATACCCAAATCCAAAGCGGTATCAAGGAGCGTTCCGATCTTGGAAATGCCTGTACCGTACATAATATCAAACTCCACTCGTTTGAATGGAGGAGCGACCTTGTTTTTAACTACTTTTACACGTGTACGATTGCCGATGACGTCTTCGCCATCTTTAATCTGATCTCCTCGACGAATATCCAGGCGAATAGTGGAATAAAATTTTAAAGCCACACCGCCTGTCGTCACTTCGGGATTGCCGTACATAACGCCGATTTTCTGGCGAATCTGATTCAAGAAGACCACCGTAGTGTTCGACTTTGCAACGATCGGTGTCAATTTTCGCAAAGCCTGACTCATCAGGCGCGCAAGTAGACCGACATGCGTGTCCCCCATCTCTCCCTCAATCTCTGCACGCGGTACCAGAGCGGCAACGGAGTCCAACACCACAATATCGACAGCATTTGAACGCACCAGACTCTCCAGGATTTCCAATGCGGACTCCCCGTCATCCGGTTGAGAGAGAACCAAATTATCCGTATCAACACCCAAACGACGAGCGTAACCGACGTCCAGGGCATGCTCCGCGTCAATAAATGCCGCAATGCCTCCCAGTTTCTGCGCTTCAGCAATGGTTTCCAACGCGAGCGTCGTCTTCCCGGAACTTTCCGGACCGTAGATCTCCACGACGCGTCCGCGCGGTAATCCGCCAACGCCCAACGCTAAGTCCAGATTGATTGCCCCCGTCGGAATAGCATCAATTTCCTGCACCGGCTGTTCACCCAATTTCATAATGGCGCCTTTACCAAATTGCTTTTCAATCTTGTTGAACGCCATTCTCAGGGCTTTTTCTTTGTCTTCCTGTTTCATATTTGCAATGGCCATAATGTCTCCTCTATGTTAAATATTATTCAGGTCCAATACCTGGTGATTTTTCAACAGATAGTCCGCCGCAGAAATGATCGTAAAGATCAGGGCAAGCCATACGAAAAGATCCGCAATGAACGTTTGACGAATCATCGATAACCAACTATGTTCCAATAACAGAACGATGATGGCGATCATCTGAAACGTTGTCTTATATTTTCCCCATTTTGAAGCGGCAATGGTTACCCCATTGGATGCCGCTACTGTGCGAAATCCGGTAATCATGAGCTCACGTGCGACTATAATTACCACTATCCAGGAAGCAATCTGTCCCTTCCCGATCAAAAGAATAAAAGCGGTCAGTGTCAGCACCTTGTCCACTAAAGGATCCATGAATTTCCCGAATGTTGTCACAAGATGGTCTCGACGCGCAATATAGCCATCCAAAAAATCCGTGGCGGAGGCTACGATAAACAACAACGCCGGAATGGGACTTGTCTCGTCCAGCAATAAATAAGTCAACACAAAAAACGGAATCAATCCCACACGAAGCATGGTTAACTTATTGGGCAGATTCATCGTCATCCTCCTCGTCATGAATATAGACTTCACGCGGTTTCGAGCCGTCCTGCGGCGAAATCGCTCCCATTGCCTCCAGATCATCAATAATACGCCCGGCGCGCGCATAGCCTATACGGAAGCGCCGCTGTAAGCCACTGATGGACGTTGTTTCCTCATGGCTGATAAATTCCAGCACTTCCTCCATCAAAGCATCTTTTGGAGATTCTTCATCCTCCTGCACCACATCGGCAGTCTTTTCCAACGAAGCAATTAACGCCTTGTCATAGCAAACTTCATGCTGATCCGTCAGAAAATGCGTAACTTGTGAGACCTCCGCATCCGATACAAAGGCTCCCTGCACACGCTTCGGCTTCGGAAAATGAGCGGGATAATAAAGCATGTCGCCCTTTCCTAATAGCTTTTCCGCCCCGCTCTGATCCAGAATGGTACGGGAATCAACCGAAGAGGAAACCGCAAAGGAGATGCGCGAAGGAATATTGGCCTTTATCGTTCCGGTAATCACGTCCACGGACGGCCGCTGCGTGGCGATGATCAGATGAATACCGCAAGCACGCGCCATCTGCGCCAGGCGTGTAATATGTGCCTCAACATCTTTGGACGCCACCATCATGAGATCGGATAATTCGTCAATGATGAGCACAATGTAGGGCAAATTCTCCATGGAATCATCCACCTTCTGCTGCTCGCGGTATCCGCCAATATCACGAACGGAAAATTGCGAGAAGAGTTTAAAGCGTCGTTCCATTTCTTTGACCAGTGTGTATAATGCTTTCGCCGCTTTTTTCGGATCCGTAACCACCGGAATCATCAAATGCGGAATTTCATTGTAGACCGAAAGCTCCACCACTTTTGGGTCAATGAGGATTAGACGCACTTCGGATGGCGAATACTTATACAAAATGCTCATGATGATAGTGTTGATGCATACCGATTTACCCGATCCTGTGGCGCCGGCAATGAGCAAATGCGGCATCTTGGTGATTTTGGCAATCACCGGATGGCCATCAATGCTCTTCCCAAGGGCAATGGGTATTCCGTCTTTTTCCTGCAGAAAAGCATCACTTTGAAACAGATCGCGAAGGGATACCGTATCGGAAATGCGATTAGGAACCTCGATCCCGACATAGGGCTTCCCGGGGATGGGCGCTTCAATTCGAATATCTTGTGCAGCCAGAGCAAGAGCCAGATCATCGGCAAGATTCGTGATGCGACTGACCTTAATTCCTGCCTGTGGCTGGAGTTCAAACTGCGTTACCGTCGGCCCACGTTGGATGGAAACCACACGTGCTTCAATACCGAAAGAACCCAACGTCGATTCTATTTTCTGTGCACGCTGACTTAGATCCGTTTCACGGGCTGTGCCATTCTTTTTACCCGATTTCAGTAATTCAATAGGTGGCGTAATATACGTGTGCTCCCCATCTTCTTCCATGGAGAGCCCAAAATTTTCCATGCTGAACTGTTCCTGTTCTGACGCTGCAGGGGACTTTTCATGCGGAGAGATCGACAGGTTCTTCTTCCCCATTTGTGCCTCTTGTGGTGATGAAGGAGAAAAAGAAACCGTATCCTCCTCGGAAGACAATCTTTTGTCATGCGAGGACGAAAAAGACAAGACTTCGGTCGGCTCTTCGTCATCATAGGGTTTCGGTACATATGGTCTGGAAAAGGTCTCATCGGACACAGGATCCAACGGTTCTTCTTCGTTTATGTCATACGACGCATTTTTTGCGTACGCCTGCTCTTCCTCCTGCTGTTGTTCACGAACTGCTCGCTTCTCTTTGCGACGATTTTCTGCTTTTTCCTGCAGCGCTTTTCCGGTCACTTTTGTTTTATCCCAGCCGGAACGAATCCATTCACTGAGAATCGTGAAAAATTCCACCATCTTGACGTCAAATAGATGCAAGATAAAGAAGAACAGGACAAAAACAAATAGCAGCCAAATGCCGATTTCGCCGATAATACGCCGAAACAGTAAGCTGAATATTCCTCCTACAATTCCTGCTCCGCGAAGGTTTTCGCCGCGCTCCGCCGAAAGGGAGACGGTTGTTTCAACCGTTGCCGTTGGAAGATCTCGAACCGCGATAATCATCGCGATACAGAGCAACAATGCGGAAAGAAATAACAGTGTTTTAAGCAATTTTCCATGCAAATTTCCCGATACGGCGGCAAGGAGAAACAGAAAAATCAGCGGCGGAACCGTATACGTCATGACACCGAAAAGTTTAAAGAAGCCACCGCCGATGACTTTTCCCATCCAGCCCGTTTGCGCACGAAAATAAATCGTCGCCGCACAAACAATGAGAGCAATGAAGCACGCAACGAGAATATATTGTTTTTTTTGGTCTTTTATTACCGTTCTTCTCCGTCTTGTTGTCTTCGCCATGCTGCCTCCTCACCATCAATCAGTATACCATATCGACAGGTACAAAAAGCGACGCCAACGACAGATTGTGTTCCAATCTTCGTCAGCGCCGTCTCTATTTTTGAACCTATCGTTTACTTTTCGTTCCGCATCAACGCAATCTCATCAGCGACGAGGAAGCAGTGCCTTACGGGAAAGATTGATGCGACCTTTATCATCAATTTCAATGACTTTGACTTTGACCTTATCGCCAATTTCAACGACATCTTCCACCTTCTCCACGCGCTCATTGGCCAGCTTGGAAATATGGATCATGCCCTCTTTATTGCCGCCCAAATCGACAAAGGCACCAAACTTCATAATGCGTGCTACCGTTCCTTCGTACACATCGCCCACTTCAACGTCGCGAATAATATCCAAAATCATCTGTTTGGCTTTTTCGCCACTTTCTCCATCAGGTGAGGTGATGGTAATGTGACCGTCGTCTTCGGTATCAATCACTGCGCCGGTAGCCTCTACAATACCGTTAATGGTCTTTCCGCCTTTTCCAATGACTTCCCGAATCTTCTCGGGATCAATGTCCAAAGCCAGAATACGCGGAGCATATTTTGAAAGCTCTTTGCGCGGTTCAGCGATGCAGTCGGTGAGAACCGTCAAAATTTCCGCACGTGCTTTTTTCGCCTGCGCAAGCGCAATTTCCATAACTTGTTTATCGATTCCCTCGATTTTGATATCCATCTGCAAGGCGGTGATGCCGTCCTTGGTACCGGCTACCTTAAAGTCCATGTCGCCCAAATGATCCTCAAGTCCTTGAATATCGGTGAGGATGGACATATGTTCGCCCTCTTTAATCAGGCCCATGGCAATGCCGGCTACCGGCTTTTTGATGGGTACGCCCGCGTCCATCAAAGAAAGCGTGGAGCCGCAGATCGATGCTTGGGAACTGGATCCGTTGGAGCTGAGAACCTCGGAGACCACACGGATGGTATACGGAAAGGTTGTGGAATCGGGAAGAACCGGCAAAAGTGCGCGCTCCGCCAAATAGCCATGACCGATCTCACGGCGTCCGGGCGAACGCAACGGTTTTGTGTCCCCTACGCTGAACGGCGGGAAATTGTATTGATGGAAATAGCTCTTCACCACTTCCTCCTGATGGAGGCCGTCAATGTAGAGCACATCACGCGGACCGCCAAGGGTAACCACGGAAAGTACCTGCGTCTGGCCGCGCTTGAAGAGACCCGATCCATGGGCACGCGGAAGCAGACCGCATTCGGCGCTCAACGGACGAATTTCATCCATGGCGCGTCCATCCGCACGCACCTTATCTTCGGTGATGAGACGGCGCACTTCATTGCGCACGATTTCTTCCATAATCGCATCAATATCGTTGCGAATGCTCGGGAAGATGTCCGCATCGGCGGCTTCAAAAAGCTCAAAGGTTTCTTTTTTGATGTCCGCAATGCCGTCTTCGCGAATGGTCTTGTTGTCGGAACGCAGTGCTTGAATCAGACGCTCTTTGGAAAACGCCTCAACACGTTCACGCAGCTGCGCATCCGGTTCATGTTTGACAAATTCAAATTTAGACTTGCCTTCTTCCGCCGCGATTTTCTTGAAAAAGCGGCAGATCGACTGAATTTCTTTATGTCCGAACAGAATAGCTTCGAGCATCTGCTCTTCGGAAAGCTCATTGGCCCCGGCCTCCACCATCATAATGGCTTCTTCCGTTCCCGAAACGGTCAAATTCAGCTCGGAATGTTCCATTTGCTCTTCGGAAGGGTTGATGACATATTCTCCGTTCACATAGCCGACAATAACCGCACCGGTCGGTCCGTCGAAGGGAATATCCGAAAGGGACAAAGCTAAGGAAGAACCGTTCATGGCTAAAATTTCCGGCGGATCATCCGGAGATACCGAAAGGACGGTCGCAATCACCTGCACATCGTTCTTAAATCCTTCCGGGAACAGCGGGCGAATGGGACGATCCATTTGACGTGCATTCAGCGTTGCCTCCATGGAGCCGCGCCCTTCGCGTTTAATGTAGCCGCCGGGAATGCGACCCACCGCATAGAGTTTTTCCTGATACTCACATGTCAGCGGAAAAAAATCCTGTCCTTCGCGAACATTGCGATTCATGACCGCCGTCGTTAAAACGATGCTGTCTCCTGCGCGTAAAATACATTCTCCATTTGCCTGTTCCGCCACTTTTCCGATCGTGACATGAAAGGCATTGTTCGTTACCTCTGAACGGTAATCGAATTCTCTCATTCTTTCCTCCTCTTAATTTAGATGAACACTCACCCTTCGTCTGCGACGAGGTTGTTCGGGCTTTTCATACACCTATCCAGTATATCAAATTGCACGCAGGGACGCGAATTTTCGGTTAAATTTTTTCCTCATCTTTCACTGGACTAATCACTTTTTGAAATCAAAATACGTGAAAAATATAAAAAGCCTCGCCCACCGAAAAGGTGGGCGAGGACATTCGCGAAAAGATTCCGTCTCATTAACCGCGCAAGTTCAAGCGAGCAATAAGATCACGATAGCGCTCAATGTCGAGCTTATAAAGATAGTTCAACAGACCACGGCGCTGACCGATGAGCATATAAAGTCCGCGACGGGAATGGTTATCGTTCGCATGACTTTTAAGGTGCTCCGTCAATTCCGCAATGCGATAGCTCAACAGAGCAATCTGCACTTCCGGTGAACCGGTGTCCTTTTCATTTTTGCCGTATTCTTTGATGATTTCCGCTTTTTTTTCTTTTGTTAGCATCTCCTCTTCCTTTCTTTCGCTGCTTTCTAAGAGAAGGTCGGAGTACCGTTCTCCGAGAAAGAGTACCCGTACAATATACTCGTTTTGCATGGAAAATGCAACATTTACTTCGTAGTCAACTTGCAGGATGCGTCCTCTCCCATTCTTTTACCCAGGCACGCAACAAATCTTCGTCTTTCTGCATCTGCTTTGTAAGCTGCGAAGGATTATCAAAACGAATATTCTTTCGCTCAAAACGCAGAAACGACAAACGCATGGGCTTTTCATAGATGTCTTCTGAAAAATCAAAAAAATAGGTTTCGATGCGAATCTCCGTTCCCTCTTGAAATGTGGGGTTTGTGCCGACCGACGTCATACCGAAGCATTCGTGCCCGGGAAATACGCCTTTCGTCAGGTAAACCCCTTCGTGTGGAATGAGATACGGAAAAAAAATGCCCAAATTTGCGGTTGCAAAGCCAAGGCCATGGCCGCGCTTTTCTCCATGCACCACTTTTCCGGAAAGCGTGTATGGCGTGCCGAGCATGGCATTCGCTCGCTCGATTTCTCCCTGCAGAATCGCATCTCGAATGCGTGTGGAGCTGATGCGCTGTCCTTCGTATTGCACATCCTTTACCACTGTGACGTGAAACAGTCCTTCCTTCTCTGCTGCCAAAAGATCGGCAACGGCCCCCGCCGCGTGAGCACCGAAGCGATAGTCCTCCCCCACAACGACATGACGCACCTGAAAGTCGCGATGCAGGATATCGTGCATAAAAACATCCTTCGTTTGCGCAGCAAACGCCGCATCAAAGGAGCAAAGAATAATCGTCTCGATACCGCATTCGCGCAGACGTTGCTTTTTATCCTCCACACGCATGAGATAGCGTTTGGTATCCTGATCCAAAAGAGACGAGGTATGATTCTTAAAAAGCAAAACCGCCGCGGATAATCCGCTTTGCTCCGCAACAACCTTTGCTGTAGAGAGTAATTTTTGATGTCCTAAATGGACGCCGTCGAAATTGCCGAGTGCAATCACTGTCGGTTGCTCTTGACGAAATCCACTTTGATCGTAATCCAACTCTTTCATGATGTCCTATCCGTTTCGCGCGCTATTCGGCGAGCATCTTCTTCATTTTCAACCGTTCTTGACAACAGAGTCCGATGCCAAGAAACTGAGACGCTTCATATACACGCACCAGCTTTTTCTCTCCCGGCGGAAGGAGGAATCGTTCCTTATCTGCGAGATGTTCGCCGTTTTGAGAAAGGGCAACCACCTGTCCCTGCGAAGCGCGCCGGGCCTGCTTTGCATCCAGAATGATTTCCGGGATATGCAGGAGAGCGACATCTGCAGGCTCAATATATTTTGCCGCTTCCGCACTCGACAGACCTTTTAGTTTGGAGATGGGAACGGCCTTCGCGACAGTGAATTCCCCGACCATGGTTCTTTCAAGCGCTGTCATGGTGGCATACGTACCAAGCGCTCTCCCCATGTCTGCAATCAGTTGACGGATATAGGTTCCTTTGGAACAGCGGCAACGGAAAACCGCTCCTTGGTCCGCCATTTTTTCTAAGGTTAAGGCGGATACGGTAATGGTGCGCATGGGACGCTCTACCGATATGCCCTTGCGCGCATAGTCATAAAGCTTTCTGCCTTTTACCTTAACAGCACTATAAAGCGGCGTTTGTTGCTGAAACGTTCCGACAAAGCGTTTCGCTTGCAAAAGCAGTTCTTCTTGATTGACATTTGTCCTTTCACTTCGAAAAACAACGGAGCCCGTAGAATCTAAGGTATCCGTCTCTTCCCCGAAGCGCATCGTAAAGACATATTCTTTTTCACCTTCGTCAAAATATTCGCTTAGACGCGTCGCTTTTCCGATTAGCACGGGCAAAACGCCTGTGGCCATCGGGTCCAACGTGCCAATGTGTCCCACACGTCGCGTGCCCAGTACACGACGAACGATGGCCACCACGTCAAACGAAGTCATATCGGCTTCTTTGTATACATTGAGGATGCCGATCATGGACGCTCAATTCCTTCCAAGAGAGTACGCAACATGACGAAAACTTCCTGGTTCGTTCCTTCTACGGTGGCGCCTGCGGCTTTTGTGTGTCCGCCTCCGCCCATGGTTTTTGCAATCTCCGCAACGTTCACATATTCTTTGGACCGCAGACTGACTTTTTGGATGTCATGCGTCTGCTCTTTCAGGATGACAGCCACCTCTACTCCCTGAAGATTACGAAGCGTATCCACGACGCCTTCCGCTTCCGGCATCGTGAGGCCGTAGTGTTGAATCCATTCTTGCGTAATATTTGCGAGCATCACACGACCGCCGTGAAGGCTGAGCGCCTTTTCCACCACAGATCCTTCAAATGCGATGCGATTCCGATTCTCATTTTGATACTCTTGTAGATAGATGGCCTTGGCATCTGCACCGCAGTCGAGCAAATCCGCCGCCAAGCGGTGCGTACGTGCACCGGACGTATCATACAAGAAGCGGTTGGAATCCGTGATAATCCCTGCATAAAGGGCCGTAGCGGCCTCCGGCGATACCTTCCAGCCGTTTGTAAGCAGAAAGGATGCAATGATTTCACAGGTAGAAGAGGCGAGCGGATCCAGGACAGCGTAGTCACAGGAACCATCGTTGGATAAATGATGGTCAAAATTAATACTGTGTCGACTATTCTTCATCGCTATTAGCGGACGCCCTATCCTGGACGTATCGCCAAGATCGACGCTAATAAAAAGGTCGTATTTTCGCGTATCTTCCACCGGACGAAGACAGGAAAATGCCGGCAAATACGAAAAATGAGGAATCTTTTCTTCTGCCAACATGTCCACTTGTTTACCGGCGTCTTGTAGAGCCAGCCCAAGACCTATGACGGAGGCATAGCTGTCCCCGTCCGGATTGACATGCCCGGCAATAGCCACTGTATGTGCTTCACGCAGCAGGCGGTTAACGATGGCAGAATCGCTCATGCTCCTTCCTCCGTCTCTGTGTCTACATCTCCTCTGGCTGCCCGGTTTTCGTCGTCTTGACGTAAGGTATCCGCAATAAGCTTATCCATGTACATGCCATGTTCGATGGAGTCATCCAAATGGAATCGAAGTTCCGGAATTTGGCGCAGTTTGACATGATGTGCCAGATAATTCTTCAAAAACCCTTCCGCATTTCGGAGTCCTTCAATCGTCTGGCGCTTATCCCAATCGGAGCCCATCACGCTGACATAAATATCCGCATAGGACAGATCATTCGATACACGAACCTCCGACAGGGTGAGCACCGAAGCGATTTTCGGATCCTTCAGTGCAAAGAAGATCGCCTCCGACAGCGCTTTCTTGACTTCCTGAGAGATACGCCCCAAGCGTTTTTCATTCATGGCGCCCTCACTTTCTTTTTCCTTGATATCGACGCTTATTCCGCCGGCACTTCTACCTCATGGAAGCATTCCACCATGTCGCCGACTTTCACATCGTTATAGCGGTCAATTCCGAGTCCGCCCTCAAATCCGGTCGCAATTTCCTTCACGTCATCCTTAAAGCGGCGTAAGGAGGAGATGGTCCCTTCATGAATAACAACGTCATTGCGCAACAGGCGAACCCCGGCGTTACGAACAATCTTGCCTGAGGTGACATAGATGCCGGCAACGGTTCCGATGTTCGGCACCTTGAAGGTTTCACGAACCTCACAACGTCCAAGCACCTCTTCCTTGATTGTCGGCGAGAGCATGCCCTTGATGGCCTGTTCAATGTCTTCAATCGCGTCGTAAATTACACGATAGGTGCGAATATCAATTTCATCGCGCTCCGCCTGACGAATAGCACCTTGGTTCGGACGGACATTAAAACCGATGATAATGGCATTGGAAGCCACCGCCAGCATAACGTCGCTTTCGCTGATGCCGCCGACCGCGCCGTGAATGATATTGACCTTGACTTCCTGATTGCCCAACTTAGCAAGCGATCCGGCAAGCGCGTCAATTGTTCCCTTCACGTCCGTTTTGACGATGAGATTGAGTTCCTTTAATCCTTCTTCCGAAATCTGCATATGCAGATCGTCCAGCGAAATATGGGTGGTTTTGTTTAGACGTTCATCCCGATTACGCTGGGCAACCTTTTCGGCAAAGCTTCTGGCCACCTTTTCGTCGGCCACCGCATAAATAGCATCCCCGGCCTCCGGAAGATCCGAAAGTCCGGTAATTTTTACCGGCATGGACGGGCCGGCCTTATGCACTTTTTTGCCGTGCGAGTCAAACATCGAACGAATATGTCCGCTTACCTGTCCCGATACGACATAATCTTTGTCAAAAAGTGTACCGTTTTGCACAAGAACCGATGCCGTCGCTCCGCGTCCACGTTCGATTTGTGACTCCAACACGACGCCAACTGCTGCACGATGCGGATTTGCCTTTAGTTCTTCCATCTCGGCCACCATGACGACCATCTGCAACAAATCTTCTATTCCGTCGCCCGTTTTTGCGGAGAGCGGGATCATGATGATATCTCCGCCCCATTCTTCCGCGACGAGACCTTGTTCCGCCAACTCGGTCATCACGCGATTAGGATCCGCTCCCGGACGATCCATTTTATTAATCGCAACAACGATGGGCACTTTCGCCGCTTTGGAGTGATTAATTGCTTCAATCGTTTGCGGCATGACACCGTCATCCGCCGCAACGACAAGAATAACGATATCTGTCGTCTGCGCTCCGCGACTGCGCATCTGCGTAAACGCTTCATGGCCCGGCGTGTCAATGAACGTGATGGGCTTTCCGTCCACCATAGCTACCGACGCACCGATATGCTGAGTGATGCCGCCCGCTTCACCACGCGTAACGGCGGTTTTTCGGATCGCATCCAGAAGAGACGTCTTACCGTGGTCAACGTGACCCATCACGGTAACAACCGGCGGACGCGGTTTTAATTCGGACGGATCATCCTGGACATTAAGAGGCTCAAAGATTTCATCCACATCCGATTCTTCGGGCTCGGTAATAAGCACGTCAAATTTTTCCGCCACTTTAGATGCCGTCTCAAAGGTGATGGATTCATTGAGACCGGCCATGATGCCCATTTTGATGAGCTCGGTTATGATCTCCATTGAATTTTTACGTATCGCCTTAGCAAAATCGCCTACCGTAATTTCGGCGGGAATTTCAATAATGCTGTCCACATCATCGGTCTCGATGGGACGCTGTTCAACATTCTTCTCTTTTTTTACCGCTTTTTTGCGTCTACGGCGTGATGAAGCCGTTTCCTCTTTTTTTACTTCCGCCTCCATGACACGTGCCGGGACATGCTGCTTATCCTTTTTCTTTTTTTCCACGTGTGGTTTGCGGACATGAACATCATCTTCCTCGTTTTGAGAACGACGCTTGTCTTTTTTTGTTTCTTTTTTGGTTTCCTTCTTCGTTTCTTTCCTGGTATCCTTCTTTTCTTCTGTTTTTGTTGCCTTCACCGATTTCTCGCTCGGAACGGCGCTCTTCTTATCGGCAAAGAAAGCGCGAATTCTCTCCACATCACTGTCTTGAATGGCAGACATATGGGAAGGAAACTCCAGAGAAAATTCTTTTTTCAAAAATTCCCGAAAGGGACCAGTCGGTTTTCCCAGTTCTTTTGCTAACTCGTATACTCTCATCTTTACCTCGATTCCTCAATCGATCGTTTCAGCTCTTCATAAAAGGACTCTCCTATTTTCGTCTTTAACGCAGCTTTTAAACGATTCTTTTTCTCCGCTTTTTCGATGCAGACGAGCGAGCGACAGATATAGGCGCCTCGTCCGTCCAATTTACCTGTTTTATCCACACATACTTCCCCGGAAGGCAGACGAACCGCGCGGAGAAGATCAGATTTCGGTTTTCGTTCTCCGCAGACCACGCATTTGCGAAGCGGTTCTTTTTTAGGCATCCTCGCCGCCTTCTGTCGAAAGAACATCCTCTTGCACTCTCGACTCGGACTCTTTTTCTGTGGGAAGCGCAAACAGATCGAGTGGTTCTTCTCGACTATCCTCTTCCTCAAAAGCTAAGGGATCGGCATCGTACTGCGACTGCCCTTTAATATCGATCTTCCAACCGGTCAAACGCGCAGCCAGGCGTACATTTTGCCCCTCTTTTCCAATGGCAAGCGAAAGCTGATCATCCGGCACAATGACTACCACAGAATTCTCCTCTTCATGGAGAATCACCTTGTTTACCGCCGATGGACTCAACGCGTTAGCAATAAACTGCTTGGGATCTTCGCTATAAATAATGATGTCCATTTTTTCGCCGATTAACTCATCTACGATAAGATTTACGCGATTTCCTTTATACCCGACACAAGCGCCGATCGGGTCAATGTTCGGATCATGCGACCAAACGGCGAGTTTCGTTCGTGACCCGGCTTCGCGGGATACCGAATAAATATCCACTACACCATCGCTAATTTCCGGCACCTCCTGTTCAAAAAGGCGCGCGACCAGATTCGGATGGGCGCGAGAAAGAAGAATTTGCGGTCCTCGAGAAGAGATGCGGACATCACAAACATAGAGCTTCACCCGATCGCCGACATGCAGGTGTTCGCCGGGAATCTGCTCTCTTTTTGTAATCACGCCTTCGGTCTTTCCCAGGTTGATATAGACATTATTGTTGTCAATGCGTTGTACCGTTCCGACAATCATTTCCTTCATGCGGTCAATATAGGCATCATATACGGCTTCGCGTTCAGCATCGCGAAGTTTCTGAATAATGATGTTTCGTGCCGTCTGGGCGGCAATGCGACCGAAGTTATCGGGTTGTACCTCGATGCGAATACTGTCCCCCACCTGCACCTTGGGATAGCGCACAACCGCTTCTTCCAGGCGAATCTGTCGAATGGGATCTTCGACCTTTTCTACGACTTCCCGCAGCTGATAGACATGAAAATCTCCAGTCATCGCATCGGCAACGACTTCCACATTGGTCTCATCTTGGAAATTTTTCTCGTAGCTTTTCTCCAACGCTTTCGCCATCGCCTCTAATATGACCTCTTTTGAGATGCCCTTCGTATTCTGTAATTCATCCAGGGCTTGCAGTAACTCTTTGTTCATGTACCTTCTCTTTCCTCCTTACTATTCTTTAATTGAATGCGATATACGGACGAATTTGGGAAATGTCCGCACGCAGCAAGCGGCGTTCATTCTCCTTGTCGTTCACCACAATGGCCTCATCATCAAAGTTGATCAACGTGGCAACCAATTGCTTTGATCCGTTTTCTTTTTTGTAAAAGCCGATCTCCACTTTTTTGCCGAAATTAATCTCCAACTGGCGATCCGTTTTTAACGGCCGCGAAAGATCGGGCGAACTGACTTCAAGCAGATAATGTTGATCGATGGGATCCCATTCATCCAATTTCGAGCTGAGCACATTGCTGACCGCTTCACAGTCATCTACGGTAATGCCGTCGGGATGGTAGATGAAAAAACGCAGAATATTGTCTCCCTGTTCATGCACAAACTCGACATCCAACAACTCATAGCCGACCTCTTTCACCACTTCGTCAAAACGCGGCCGCCAGGTCTTTACCAAACTCTGCTTCATCAGGCCTCCTTCCGGTCTGAAAAAAACAAGAGCGGGGATCCGCTCTTGTTCCAAGACAACATCAATCATGTATATTTTACCATATTTTCATTCAGATAACAAGCACACGCTACTCCCATGCATCGACTAAGGGATAATATACCTTATCCTCTTTTGCCGGATGATATTGCACCCCGTTCAAGGAAGTGCTGTTCGTAATTTCCAGTGCACCGGTCGGTGACGAATACCCAACAGAATCGAATTCATCCTTCGTGATGGTCTTCATTTGTTTGGTTTCCCAGTCAAGACAATCGCCATGTGCCGGCACCGAGTCCACCAACTCCGGACGATCGCTAAAGAAGAACAGGCGCTTGTTTTTCTCGTCATAACGAACATCAACGGCACCATCTCCTTGCGTATAGCGATAGCCGATTGAACGCTGGTCAATGGTAAAGAGCATTTTTTCCTGTTTCAGGGAATAGACGAAGGTTCCATAATAGTCATGAAAGACAATCGACTCATCCGAATCATAGTCCAAAACCGGAGAGAGCATGGTTGTCTTTGGATAGGGCTTTTCTGCGGACAGAAAGAAACGATTCATTTCCGACTTTTCTTCCTTTGGCGTAGGGGACTGACAACCGACGGAAAAGAGACAACACAGGGCGAAAAAGCTTAACAGTAACTTTCTTGACCACTTCGGTTTCATAAATCGATCCCTCCTTATTGGTACGAAATATACATTGCCAACTTATTGTACATAGCGCTAGAATAACGGGATATCGGTCTATCAAGACAATCTACTGTATGTGCAGTAACCAAAAAATTATCTGCACCACTATCCGGACTACTGGTGGTTAATGTGTGACAAGGCTGACTTTTATTGCCTGAAGATGTTCTTCTATAAAGAAATACGATGTCCCCAACTTTTAACCACTGTCCATATAGATGAATCCAATATCGAGAACCTTTCATGCCGCCGGACGAATTTGTCTTCAAGTATTCATGCAACGAACTCGCACTAGTCCATGAGTATGAACGTCCCGTCTCAGGTGTTGAATTATAGTAGAACCAATTTTGTGACATATTACCTGATGTATCAAATCTAGCTCCACCGGCTCGTTGTATTTGTGAAGCATAATTGGCACAATCACCACCATATGGTGACACATCTAAATAGGCCGGATTTCGATCATACGCCCATCTCTCCATATAGCTTCTCATTGCATTACGTTGAGCATCGGTAGGAGCTGAACTAACCTGAGTTTTCATTCTATTGCTGACCATTTCAAATGCAGGATAATTTGAAGATGTTGTTTCGTTCAATAAAACTTTCAAATCATCTAAGCTTGCCTCAACCATATCGTTATAATCATAATTGATTTCATCCAACACATTCTCTTTTTCTTTTTCAAAGGCAGAAAGAATTTCATTTGATTCTAACTTTTCCCAACATACTTTTTGTTTGAATGTATTAACCTCTTCAGGGTAATCGGCTTCGACATATGCCATTATTTCATTCTCAAAGACTCCTCCATCAAACGCTTTAACAATTTTGTATTCATTATTAACGCGTGTGAATCGGATATAATAATTGCAACCTAAAATGCTAGTCTTCTCATAACCACTGTATTGAATATACTCTGTAGCCCTAAACATAACATCAACATATGGATCATTGATGATAATTTTCTTGACTTCTAAGTTCATTTTTCTAGAGTCAATAGGAATTTGACCAAGTTTGTTATGTTCAAGTCTTAAATAACAATATGTAAGAAAATTATCTGCATTCTTATCGACTTGCTCTTCATTCACGCTTCCCGTCGCTTCTTGACTAAAAGTATTAAAGATAAAAGAATAAGCCAACGAATATAATTGTTCTTCATCTGGAATAGCATTCTCCTGAACTGCAAATACATGACTAGGAATCAACATGAGTGTGAAAAATACAACTAATACGATATACCATTTAGATAAACGATTCTGCATTTCTGACTCCTTTCTGCAAATGATCAACGTTCTGGAAATTTTTCAATGCTAATTCATGTATTCCTATTCCCCTCCTTTCTTACTAAATTATATATCATTTTGCGAAAATGTAAAATTATTTATATTTTTTATTATTATGGTTTATGTAGAGATACAATTGTTTTGGGATAAGAATCTAGAAGGTTTATGCCAACGTCAACAATATAGAGTACAATAGAAGCACTTTGCAGGAAGCCGATTTTTGGCTTCTCTCGACAACAGAAAGGATATCCTATGGACACCCAAAAGATTGAACAAGGCGTTCGCCTGCTTTTAGAGGGTATCGGTGAAAATCCCGATCGCGAGGGCCTTCTGGAAACACCGGCACGCGTAGCGCGCGCCTGTGAAGAACTCTTTGGCGGGTTGGAATTGACGGCCGAAAACCATCTCTCCAAAACCTTCGAATTTGTCAATGACAACATCATCATTGAAAAAAATATTCCGTTCTATTCCCTATGCGAACATCACCTCCTTCCGTTTTACGGAGAGGTACACATTGCGTATATTCCCAACGGAAAAGTCGCCGGCCTGTCAAAGCTCGCCCGTACGGTGGAAGTGTATGCCAAGCGGCCGCAGATTCAGGAGCGCATGACACAGCAAATTGCGGAAGCGCTTCGCGACTATTTGGGTGCGAAGGGCGTTTTGGTTGTAGCAAAAGCGGAACATCTTTGCATGACGATGCGCGGCATTAAAAAGCCGGGCACCAAAACGGTCACGGCCTGCGCATTGGGCAGCATCGAAGAGGATGAGGCCCTGAAAAATGAAGTCTATCGCTTAATGGATTTCTGATGAATACCCTAAAACGAGCGGAAGAACCGATGGAAAATACGAATCGGATTTATCAAGACCCATATTATGCGACGCTTCTATCCCGTCTGGAGGAGCTGGAAAAAGAGCGCGTATTTTGTAAGCATGACCTGAACCATTTTTTAAGCGTGGCACGTATCGCGTATATTCTCACTCTTGAAGAAGGGCTTTCCGTTTCCAAGGACGTACTCTATACCGCCGCGTTATTGCATGATATCGGGCGTGTAGAGGAAATGACCTCCGGCCTTGCACACGATGAGGCTTCTGCAAATATCGCCGAGAAATTTTTAGTACATTCTACTTTTACGGATGAAGAAAAGGAAACGGTGCTTTCTCTCATTCGTAGCCATCGAAGTTTCGGCGAGAATCCGCTGACGGAACTATTTTATCGCGCCGATAAACTATCACGACCGTGTGCGCACTGTCCGGCCATCGATCTTTGTTATTGGCCGGAGGAACGAAAAAATCGAACGCTACGTTATTAGGAGGCATCATGGATCATTTGCGCATAAAAGATCTGGAAATTATTGCCCATCACGGACTTTTTCCGGAGGAAAAAAAATTGGGACAGAAATTTCTGATTTCTGTGGATTGCGCCTACAATATGAAACAAGCCGCCGTAGAAAATGATTTAGAGCAATCCATCCATTACGGCCTGCTTTGTCAGGATATTTCCCGTCTCCTAACGGAAAACACATATGATCTTCTCGAGACATGTGCTTATCATATTATTCAGCACATTTTTTCTCTCTTTCCCTTTGTTCGTAAAGCGACCGTTTCTATAAAAAAGCCTTTCGCCCCCATCGGTCTTCCTCTGGATTATCCGGAGGTCTCAATCACTCGTAAAATGCGCACCTACTGGATTGCGCTTGGTACCAACATGGGCGATCGTAAAGCGAATCTGGAGCAAGCCCTCAAGGCCATGAAGGAATCAAGCCTGGTAGTGACAGAATTGTCTTCCATTTTCGAGACGAAGGCATGGGGTAAAACCGATCAACCCGATTTTCTGAACCAAGTCGTAGAGGTCCAAAGTTTTGAAGAGCCGGAAGATATGCTGACAATTTTGCAACAGATTGAAGCCGATCTGGGACGGATTCGTCAGGAACATTGGGGACCGCGCCCCATCGATTTGGATATCCTTTTGATTGATCGCGAAATTATTCAGTCGGAGCGATTGACTGTTCCGCATCCGTACATGACCGAACGCGCCTTTGTGCTGGATCCGTTGAATGAAATTGCACCCTTCGTACTTCATCCGGTGCGCAATAAAGCCATACGAGAGCTCTATGAGGAATTGCATCAACAGGAATAAAATACAAAAGACAAAAAAGACGGCGAATCGATTCACCGTCTTTTTTATTCCCTATCGCATTTTTATTGGGCGTAGCCCCCGAAATTGATGTCTTCCTGTTGGTCCGCCAGACGAACCGCATCCGCAACCATGGCCGCCATACGATGCTCCGCCACCGTGTGCACACGAACGACCTCTACGCCTTCCCGAGCAGCCAAGGCCGTAAGTATGGCGGAAGCGACGTCGCGATGACGGAATCCTTCCTCGGTATCCGGATCTACGCAATAACCTGCCTCCTGCAACATATTGACAATGAAGCGTTTCCGCGAAACACCAAGGAAAATACCGTACCCCATGGCATGAAGATCCGGTACATGCTGGATCAGACGCAAATTGTCGCGTTTGGAAAGACCGAAGCCGATGCCCGGATCGAGAAGGATATGTTCCTTTGGAATGCCGGCTTCTCTCGCAATCGCCAGGCTTCGCTCGAGATAACGATGCAGTAGCACAAGAATGTCTTCTTCCGTCGCCGCCTCTCGTTTTTCTTCGTCTGTGAACGCTTTTCCTTCTCCGAAGGTCGGGAACTTTTTGCTGTTGGGATGGTCGGGACGGATAACAACCGGATTAAACATCGCGATGAGTCCCGCCTGCTTTTCAGCAATGACCTTCGCCATGTTCTCATCGCCAATAAGACCGGTAATATCGTTTATGATATCGCATCCTGCTTCCAGAGCAGCTTTTGCCACCGGCGCCTTCCAGGTGTCCACCGAAATCAACGCATCCGTCTTCTCACGCAGCGCTTTAATCACCGGTACTACGCGACCGATTTCTTCCTCGATCGCAATGTAATGCGAGCCCGGGCGAGTGGATTCCCCGCCGATATCCAGCATATCCGCACCTTCGTCTAAAAGTACAAGCGCATGATTCACCGCTTTTTCCGTCGTGTCCCATTTTCCGCCATCCGAAAAGGAATCCGGCGTAACATTGACGATGGCACAGATTCGACAAGCACCGTCAGCCTTAAATTGATGATGACCGACCTGAAAAATTGGATTCTGTTGCATGCTATTCTCCTTCATGTTTGAGATAGGTGCGCACGTGTCCGATCATATAGAGCGATCCGACGAAGACCACGGCACTATTTTGGGTCGTGCAATACTTTTTTGCTGCATTCCAGGCTTCTTCCAAACGATCGCATGGTGTAGCCTCACACCCGCGTTGACGAATCTCTTCAGCCAGTTCTTTTGCCGGCATGGCACGCGGATTATCCGGTGTTAAGGTGATCACATGCTTGGCCAGAGGCAGAAAAAGATCCAGCATTTTGTCAATTTCTTTATCGGCCAAAATACCCAACACCATGACAAGTTGTCGATCTCCCAAAAAATCCTTAACGGATTGCGCGAACAGACGCGCTCCGCCGGGATTATGCGCACCGTCTAAGATCGTGAGCGGAGAATCCAGTACCTTTTCAAAACGTCCCTTCCAGGCGGTCTTCTGCAAGCCGCGAAGAATCGCGTCGTCATCAAGAGCAATCCTACCGTTTTTACGCAATAAGGAAATTGCGCTGAGCGCCATGATCGCATTGGGCATCTGATAGTCCCCCATCATGGATAATGAAATTGGCCAGACTTTTCCTTCAGCATCCGTCCAAGTGAAACGCTGACCGTCAAGGGATGCGCTTTCAACCACAAGGGAGCTAAAGTCAGGCTTAAGTATTGGCGCATCCTGCCGTTTAGCAACCGCTTCAACGGTTTCTTCCACTTCCTTTTCTTGCGGATAGAGTACCACCGGGCAACCGGGTTTAATAATGCCCGCTTTCTCACCGGCAATGGCGGATAAGGTGTTGCCGAGATATTTGGTATGGTCCAGTGAAATAGAACAGATGAGACTCACCCACGGTTTTTCGATAATGTTGGTGGCATCGAGACGACCTCCCATGCCGACTTCCAGGACAACCATATCCACCTCGGCTTCCTGAAAGCAGAGAAACGCAAGAGCCGTTTCCAGCTCGAACTGACTGGGTAAATTCACTCCGCCCTTTTTCATTTCGTCCACCGCCTGCTGAACGCGTGCAGTGTTACGAATAATGGCATCATCCGAAATAGGCACGTTATTTACTTGAATGCGCTCATTAAAACGTTCCAATGCAGGCGACGTATAGAGTCCCACGTGATAGCCGGCTTCGACCAGGATGGTCGACAGAAAGGCTGCCGTGGATCCCTTCCCGTTCGTTCCGGCGATATGAAGATACGGCATATCCTTCTGCGGATCGCCCAGACGGTGCAGGAGATCGCGTACCGTATCCAGTCCCAATTTCACGCCGAATTTGGCCTGTTGTTCATAAAACGCAATGCTTTGTTCAATCGTCATGTCCAGCTCCTTTCGCTGTCATTCCTCATTATAAGCACCGCCGCACAAAATGAAAGGGGCGATTAAAATCCCGGTAGAAAACTCATCTGATTGCTTTCAGGAAGGTCATTAAGGAGGCCATGGTCCACCAGCGATTGAAACGCGCTGCGCGGAATTCTTGTGCGCTGCTTAAAGTCCGAGCGGGAAAGGAATTCGCCATCCTGCATCGCCGATTTGATGGATTCGGCGTTGCTCTCAGACACATCATCCAGTGCAGCTAACGGCGGAAGCACCGCATCTGATCCTGCCGTACGAAAGACAGTGGCATCGGAAGTTTCCCGACTTGGTACAGCAAAGGTCAGGCCACGAGCGAACATTTCTTCAATGATTTCCCACAAAGCCCATTTTCCGCCGTCAATCGCTTCCCCCGCCTCTTTTGCACTTTGCAATTCTTTCATGCGTGTTTGGGCTTCTTCCAGCGATGACACGAGAAACGATGAAGAAAACAGACTCAGGTGTTGCGTAAAATAGGTGGCATAGAACGCCGCCGGCTGATGCACCTTAAACCAGGCAATGCGATAGCTCATCATGACATAAGCGGTAGCATGCGATTTCGGAAACATGTATTTAATGCGTTGACAGGAATCAATGTACCAGTCCGGAATATTGTGTTGCTTCATGTGCTCCGTGACGCCTTCCGGAATTCCCTTGCCTTTGCGAACGGACTCCATGGTCTTAAAGCTTTCCAACTTGTCCATCCCCATGTGAATCAAGTAATTCATGATATCGTCACGCGTACAAATGGCGTTTCTAAGCGTGGTCTTGCCGTTTCGAATGAGTTCTTCCGCGTTATTGAGCCATACATCGGTTCCGTGCGAAAGGCCGGAAATGCGACATAATTCACCAAAAGTCGTCGGCATGGTCTGTTTCAGCATTCCACGCACGAAGGTGGTCCCAAATTCCGGAATGCCCAACGTACCATCCGAACTGTTGGAATAGGGATGCATCGCCTTTAAGGATTCCGTGGAACGAAAAAGCGACATCGTATCGGCATCATCAAAGCGAATGGTAAGCGGATTGATGCCGGTCATCTCTTCCAACTGGCGAATGATCGTAGGGCTCGTGTGCCCCAGCTCATCCAGTTTCAACAGGCAATGATCCAGATTGTTGTAGCTGAAATGTGTTGTGCGCACATCGCTTTTCACATCATCCGCCGGATATTGGATCGGTGTAACATCGGTAATATCCATCTGTTTTGGCACAATCATGAGTCCCCCGGCATGCTGGCCGGTCGTGCGTTTTGTGCCTTCCATCGTATGCTGCAGTGCCCGAATACGCGCCGCCGACAAGTTTTTTTCCTCCTCAGGAACATACGGCTGTTCTACATATTTTCGAATAAAACCGTAAGCGGTTTTTTCCTGGATACCGGAAATCGTACCGGCACGAAAAACCTTGCCTTCTCCAAAAAGCTCTTCGGTATATTTATG
This sequence comes from Murdochiella massiliensis, assembly GCF_900059565.1. GTDB lineage: Bacteria > Bacillota > Clostridia > Tissierellales > Peptoniphilaceae > Murdochiella > Murdochiella massiliensis. The sequence goes on along the minus strand of NZ_FIZW01000002.1, from coordinate 107,314 downwards.
AATGGTGGGCATATAGACACCAGCAAAGTTCAAATCAATATCCGGCTCCTTATCACCGTTAAAGCCTAAGAAAACTTCAAACGGGATGGTATGTCCGTCACGCTCCATCGGCGTATTACACTGGGGACAATTCTTTGGAGGCAAGTCATAACCGGATTCCACCGATCCGTCCTCGATGAATTCGCTGTGACGACAGTGTGGACAAACATAATGCGGCACCAGCGGATTTACCTCAGTGATATCCGCCATGGTGGCGACAAAAGAGCTGCCGACCGATCCGCGCGAACCGACCAAATAGCCGTCACGATTAGATTTCTGCACAAGTCGTCTTGCGATAACGTAAAGTGACGAGTAACCGTTAGATATGATCGAGTCCAACTCTTTTTCCAGTCTGGCGCTAACCAACTTGGGAAGCGGAGAACCATAGCGTTTTTCTGCGTTGGCATAAGAGGACGTGCGCAACTCTTCGGCCGCACCCTCCAATTCCGGCGAATAGGTTTCCGAAGGAATCGGTGCGATGAATTCAAACGAATCGGCAAAACGCGCAGGCGCCTTCACAACGATTTCCTCTACCGTCTCCTGCGGAAGAAACGAAAAGGCATTCTTCATCTCGACCGTATTGAGAAGACGAAAACGTCCGTTTTCATCAAAGTCTACATTTCGCTGGTAATTGACCAGAATATTGCGTGCCAGGCGATCGCCCGGATCCAGATAACTCGGCGTGCCGATGGCGATGACCGGTTTTTGTTCGCTCTTACCCAGAGCGAGGAGACGACGGATAATGCGCTGCATATGGGCTTCATTCGCAACCAGTTCATGGCGCATGGCCGTTGGCGTGAACGAAGGCGGTTGCACCACAAACACATCCACATCCTTAGCTAAGGATCGAATGTAGTCCTCCGGCATATCTTCCGCAATCGCTTCAAACAGTTTCGAGCCGATAAGTCCGGAAGCGATGAGAAGACCTTCTTTCTTTTCCCGCAATAGTTTTTCGGGAAGACCGGGACGTCCATAGTCAAAGTAATCAATATTGGCGAAAGAGATGAGCTCATACAAGTTTTTGATGCCGCTATGCTTTGGACAATACACCAAAAGTTCCGATTCACGATGTCGGGAAAGCGGAAAAGAAGAAGGTGTACGATTGATTTCCGAAAGCGGAATGCAAAGCTCCTTCCATTCTTCCCACAGGCGAAGAAAAGCCGCGCCGGTTGCGGTCGCGTCGTCAATGGCGCGATGATGATGAAATTGCGGCACGTGCAATTCTTTTGTTATGGTGTCCAATTTGTGATTTTTAAATTCCGGATGCAAACCGCGCGCAAGCCATAACGTGTCCATCCAAACAGGCTCTACGGAAAGGCCTAATCGTTTGGCATTTTCCCGGATGAATCCCACATCAAAACGGGCATTGTGCGCTACCCAAATACTGTCTTTCGCAAATTCCAAAAAGCGTGGAAGGACATCTTCAATCGTCGGCGCACCTGCCACCATCGCATCCGTGATGGAAGTCAGCTCGGTAATGCGCTCCGGAATGGATCGCTGGGGATTTACAAAAGCGGAAAACTCGTCTACCTTTTGTCCTTCCTCATAGCGAACAGCACCGATTTCGATAATGGCTTCGCTATAACGCGAAAAGCCGGTCGTTTCAAGGTCGAAGACGGTAAAGGCTTTCGGTTCATCCGGAAGTGAAACATGATAGGGATTGGAAAGAATTTCCAAATCATCATCCAGAAGCTTGGTCTGCACGCCATAGAGAACTTTGATATCTGTCCCTTTAACCGCTTTAGCGATCAGCGGATACGCTTGAAGAGAGCCCACATCCGTAATGCCTACCGCGGTGTGTCCCCAGGCCTTAAGCCTTTTCACCAAATTCTCCGCGTCGATGGTTCCTTCCATCATGCTCATTTGGGTATGCACTGCGCACTCTACGCGCTTCTCCGCCGCCGGATCCGTCATCGGCTCTTCCGGGGCCGGGCGACCGCCGTTGGTCATAAACAGAAGCTGGTTCGCATAGCTGTCAAACTGCAGCTGTCCACGAACACAGACGAAATTGCCCTTAGAGAACACAGCACGAACGCTGTCCGCTTCTTTTTCCTTCGAGAAATATTTTCCGCTGAGTGCACCGCCATCTCGGGAAAACAGATCATAGCGAAAAATGATGCTGCCGGATTTTGTGGGAATTTCTTCCACATTTTGCACCGTTCCCTGCGTCATAATTTTTTTTGCACTCTGGGTAACATTCGCTAAAGGGATTAGATCTTCCTTTTTGGCAAAGCGACCGAATTGCAATGCAGGCGTATCTTTCTTCTCCTGCATATTTCTTCTTCCGGACATGCGAACCGGTTCATCGTAAAGGAGATGTATGGATGGTGACGGTTGTTCTTCCTTTTTCCAGCTCACTTCAACTCTTGTCCGATAACGTTTTGACAAGGCAAGAGAAATGGCTTCTACCTCATCTGCGGAAGGCGTTTCACCGAGAAAAAGAAAACGCGCCAGAGAAGTATTCGGATCATACCGCACTTCGTGCAGCGAATAATCCGCAAAACGCTCCTCCGGCCCGTCCGAACAATTCAATAGAGCATATAATTGCATTTCAATTCTCCATCTGTTCTATTTCATCCAGCAAGGCTTTTAAAAGGTGCTCTTCCGGCACCTGGCGTATCACCTTTCCTTTTTTAAAAATTACGCCGCTTCCGTTGTTCCCTGCAATCCCGATATCCGCTTCTCTTGCCTCTCCGGGGCCATTTACCGGACAACCCATAATGGCGACGCGTAAATTTTTATGTTGCGCGGCCAACGCTTTTTCCGCCTGCGACACCAGCGAAAGCAAGTCGATCTTCGTTCGTGCGCAGGTCGGACAGGAGATAAGCTCCACCCCTTCCTGTCGCAGACCGAGAACCTTCAAGATCTCGATCCCCAATCGTACTTCCTCCACAGGATCACCGGTGAGCGAAACGCGAATCGTATCGCCGATGCCGCGCAGCAGAAGCGCACCGATTCCCATGGCAGACTTGACCGTTCCGGTATAGAGCGGGCCGGCTTCCGTGACGCCAATGTGTAAAGGATAGTCGGAAAGCGTGGCGAACAGTGCATTAGCATCAGTCATCGTCCGTACATCGCTCGATTTGATGGAAACTTTTATTTGATCGTAACCGAATTGCTCCACACGGCGAACTTCTTCCAGTGCGCTATAAACCAAGGATTCGACATTCACCCCGTGATATTTTTCAATCATGGCCTGGTGGACTGATCCTGAGTTAACGCCGATACGAATCGGGATATTTTTTACTTTACAGGCCTTTACCACTTTCTCTACCTTGTCATCGTCCCCGATATTTCCCGGGTTGATGCGAAGGCAATCACAGCCGTATTCGACGGCATAAAGTGCTAAACGATAATCAAATTGAATGTCGGCAACAAAAGGTATATGCGTGTGTTCTTTTATTTCCGGGATTGCCTTTGCATCCGCCAGTGAATTGACGGCACTGCGCGAAATGGCGCATCCGGCTTCTTCAAAGGCCAAAATTTGCGCAACAGTAGCCTCAACATCCTTGGTGTCGGTATTGGTCATCGATTGCACGCTTATCGGCGCATCTCCGCCAACAGGCACATTCCCCACAAAAATCTGTTTTGTTTTTACACGCATGTGATTTCCCTTCTGTTTATAATCGATTCCACGAATAATTTCGGCGTCTCATCACTGTTTACAACGATTATCTTTGAGACAGCGATCACAACAGACGAAGAATATCCTTAAACGAAACAAATAGAATCAAGCCGATCAAGAGCGCAAATCCGGCAATCTTAATGCCGTTTTCCACCTTCATACTGAGCGGCTTCCCCCGCAGTTTTTCCAGAACGATCAGCCAAAGCGTAAACCCGTCCAGAGCCGGAATCGGCAACAGATTAAAAAGGGCCAAGTTCAAAGAAATATAGCCGGTGAAAAACAGAAGCTGAGAAAAGCCCTCCTGCGCCGCCTGACCGATCATACTGACTACGCCGATGGGGCCGGAAAGTGTATTGATCGAAAGTGCACCGGTAAAGAGGCGATGAAGAATGGAAAACAGAGAGAAAAACGTGTCCCATAACATGGACCAGGCCGCACCGAACGCCCTAAGAAAATCACTCTTGCGCTGCATGGTAATACCAAGCACTACTTTTCCCTGTTCTGTCTCCGGTTGCACAGCGATGGTCTTGGAAACATTGTCACGCAATACACTCACCTGTACCGTCTTGGCGTATTCTCCGTGACGTTGTAGCAAATCAACCAAATCATTCGACGTTTGCACGTTATCACCATTAACGGCCGTAATGCGATCGCCTATCATCATACCGGCCTGTTCGGCGGGAGAATGTGGCGGAAAACTCTCCACTACGGGAATAGCAATGCCTTGAACGCCCAAAAAAAGCATGAAGCAAAGATAGGCGATAACCAAATTCATCAGCGGACCGGCCAAGATGGTCAAAAAGCGCTGACCCGGCTTTGCATGAGTAAAGCTCGCCTCGTCATCCGATGCTTCGTCTTCCCCCTCCATGGCGCAGTATCCGCCAAGAGGAAGGGCACGAAGAGAATAGGTCGTCTCTCCTTTCTCTTTTTGCCAAAGTGCCGGCCCCATGCCGACGGAAAACTCTTGCACGTGAATGCCAACCCATTTGGCAACAGAAAAATGGCCCAATTCATGAAAAACGATCACGATTAAAAATACCAATAAGGCAAGGATAATCGTCATAGAAACTCCTCAATATTTCGTAACAAAGCGCACCATCAACCAAACAATCGGTAAAGCGAACTGCACCGAATCAAAGCGATCCATGATGCCGCCATGCGCCTTAAGCAACGTTCCAAAATCTTTGATATTCATTTTACGCTTCAATCGTGAAGCGAATAAGTCGCCCAACTGCGATGCGATCGAACCAACTGCAGCGATAATAACCAGTTGTCGCGCCGTGAGCGCTGTAAAAAACAGCGGACGAAAGATGAGCGCCAGCAAAACAGCACCCAATAAGCCTCCGATAGCGCCTTCCCTCGTTTTCTTCGGACTGATCGTCGTCAGAGGCGTTTTTCCGAAGCAATAGCCACTCAAATAGGCCATGGTATCCGTTCCCCAGGAAACACAGATCACTAAGAGCAGACCATTGGGCATATTGGCCGGAAAAAGCAGAGCGAACGCACTGAAAAACGAGATGTAGATTACGACGAACAGCGTCAAAAACAGGTCTTCAAACTCGCGATAAGGGTGAACCACCGAAAGAATAAAAAGGAACATAAAAAAGCAGACGGACCCGGCTACTAAAAGTTCCTGCAAGCGCAAAAAAGCAAAGAGCTGAAAAAACGCATTGCCGACGAGGGTGATTACACGGTTTCGTCCTTTGTTTTCCGGATCCAGACAGGAAAACAACTCTAAAATTTCCAAAGAACTTAGCAACAGCACAAAGAAAAAAAGTAATCCTGTCGAGCGCGACAGAATGACTCCCAGCGTGACCAATAAGAGAATCGCGCCAATTAAGAATCGTTCCCTAAAGCTCTTCATCAGACACCTCCGAACCGTCTGTTGCGGGCATTGAACCAGCGAATCGCTTCATCCAAATCAGCCGGATGGAAGTCCGGCCAAAGCGTATCCGTAAAGTAAAATTCCGTATAGGCAAGCTGCCATAGCATAAAATTGGACAGGCGTTTCTCCCCACCTGTACGAATGAGCAGATCTACCGGCGGAAGATCGGCGGTATCCAGGTGTCTATCAATAGTCTCCGTATCAAATTCTTCCATCGAAATGCCTTCATCCATCGCTCGACGTACGGCACGGACAATTTCATCACGACCGCCATAATTCAAACCGATATTTAAAATGACCCCGTCATTATTCTCCGTGCGTTTTAACGCCATCTGAACGCTCTGACGCGTAGCAAAGGGCAACCGACGTATGTCCCCCATGATCCGAAGACGAACATGACGCTGCATAAATTCGTCAATATATACCTGAAAAAAGCGCACCAAAAGACGCATCAATGCGCCGACCTCTTGATCTGAACGCTTCCAGTTCTCCGTCGAGAAGACATAGAGACTTAACACCTCGACGCCCACCTCTTGCGCATAGCGTGCGATCGAGACCATGTTTTCCGCGCCTGCCTCATGGCCTGCGGTTCGTTCCCATCCGCGAGCAGTTGCCCACCTTCCGTTGCCATCCAGAATAATGGCAACATGTTTTGGCGTTTCCGTCATGCCGTTTCCCTTCTCTTCGGCGTCTGAGTCGCCATAGGAAAATTAGATTTCCATTAATTCTTTTTCTTTTTCTTTTCCGATCTCGTCCAGTTCCTTGATGAACTGATCCGTCAGTTTTTGCAGATCCTGTTCTTCGGTATGACGTTCGTCTTCCGAAAATTCTTTTTCCTTCTCTGCCTTGGCAATGGCATCCATACCTTCACGACGAACGTTGCGAACCGACACGCGCGCCTGCTCCAAACGCTTGTTCATTTCCTTGACAAGGTCTTTACGACGTTCTTCCGTCAACGGTGGAAATGGAAGGCGGATCATCTTGCCGTCATTGCTCGGTGTAATTCCGATATCCGATGCCAAAATCGCCTTTTCAATAAGCGGAATATTTTTGCTGTCCCAAGGCTGAATCGTAATCATACGCGCTTCAGGAACGGCGATGGTAGCTGCGTGCGCAAGCGGTGTCGGTGCACCGTAGCATTCAAACGTGATGTCATCTAAAATTCGCGGATTTGCTCGGCCGGCTCGAATCTTGGATAAGTCTTCACGAAACGCAACGACCGCTTTTTCCATATCTTTTTTATATTCGCTCTGCTGATACATGCTCTTCTCCTTTTTTAACCGGCGATAATCGTTCCAATTGATTCGCCCTTAGCCACGCGCACCATATTTTCCGGTTCGTCAATACCAAACACGATAATGGGCATTTCATTTTCCATAGCCAAGGATGTTGCCGTAGAATCCATAACCGCAAGACGTCTTTGCAAAACTTCATCATAGGTCAGATGGTCGAATTTGACGGCATCGTCATAACGGTTGGGGTCTTTGTCGTAGACACCGTCCGTTCCCTTTTTTCCGATCAGAATACAGTCCGCGTCAATTTCACAAGCGCGAAGCGCTGCCGTCGTATCGGTGGAAAAGTACGGAAGACCGGTACCTGCCGCAAATATAACGATGCGTCCCTTTTCAATATGACGCATCGCACGCCGCCGAATATACGGCTCGGCGACTTCCTGCATTTGGATCGCCGTCTGGACACGCGTTTCAACACCGATAGCCTCAAGCGCCGCCTGGACACGCAAGGCGTTGATTACCGTGCCAAGCATACCCATGTGATCAGACTGTGCACGCTCGATGGACCCGGAACTGCGCCCGCGCCAGAAGTTTCCGCCTCCAACCACGATGGCGATTTCAAAGCCGAGATCGTGTACGCCCTTAACCGCAGCGCAGATACGATCGACTGTAGCGTCATCGAGGCCATTGTGCGCTTCTCCGGCGAGCGCCTCGCCGCTCAGCTTTAATACGATCCTCTTGTAGTTCAGCATAGTCACCTCCGTCTGTTATCAATTCTACATGGGATGAGAACGTTTTTCAAATGCTCCTGTGCATAAAAAAAGAGCGAAGAGAAAGCTCCCTTCGCTCTTTCGTGTTTCTCTTACATTCCGGCTTGTTTCGCGACTTCTTCCGCGAAATTGTCCTGTCTCTTTTCCAGGCCTTCACCGACTTCATAACGAACGAAACGACGTACAACAATGTTCTCGCCAATCTTGCTGACCAGTTCCTGACGAACCTGTTCCACCGTTTTATCTGTATGAAGAATGTGTTTCATGTCCATGAGGCAGATCTCTTCAAAGAATTTGTTCATGCGACCTTCGACTTTTTTCTCGGCGACGAACTTTTTCTTGTCTTCCGGCATATTCGCAGGACTTTCATTCATTGCCTGCTGAACCAAAATTTCGCGCTCGTGTGCCACTTCTTCTTCAGGCACATCTTCACGACGAACATATTTCGGGTTCATCGACGCCACCTGCATGCAGACGTATTTGACGAATTCCTGGAAATCCGCATTCTTGGCGGCAAAATCCGTTTCGGTATTGACTTCCGTCAACACGCCGATTCGCCCCTGATGCACATAGGAGCCGATCATGCCTTCCGCCGCAATACGGCTGCTCTTCTTCAGCGACTTAGCTTCTCCCTTTTCGCGAAGGATGGTGATGGCTTTTTCTTTATCGCCCTGTGCTTCCTGCAAAGCCTTCTTGGCTTCCATCATGCCCACGCCGGTTAAGTCGCGCAATTCTTTCACTTGTGCTGCTTTAATTTCCATTGTGTCCCCCTTATTCCTCGTCTGCGGCTTCTTCTTCAACGGCCTCCGACTCATCTTCGGTTGCTTCGTCTTTTTCCGTCGCTTCTTCCGTCACCGCTGTCTCGCTCTTTTCGCTGTCGTCTTCCATCTGCTCGCCCTGGCGACCTTCAATAACGGCTTCGGCCATGATCGATGTGATCAGTTTGACCGAACGAATCGCATCGTCGTTTCCGGGAATGGGATAATCCACTTCATCCGGATCTGCATTAGTATCCAGAATCGCGACGACAGGAATGTGCAGTTTTTTCGCTTCATTAATGGCGATGGCTTCCTTTTTGGGATCCACAACGTACATAAGATCCGGAAGGCCGTTCATATCTTTAATGCCGCCGAGGAAGCGATCTAATCGCTCAGCCTCATGCTGCAGTTCCGCCACTTCTTTTTTCGGCAAAAGATCAAAGGTACCGTCTTCCGCCATGGCATTGAGCTTTTCCAGGCGCTCGATACTCTTTTTAATGGTCTGATAGTTGGTGAGCATGCCGCCCAGCCAGCGCTGGTTCACATAATACATATTGGCGCGTTTTGCCTGCTCTTCAACCGTGTCTTGCGCTTGCTTCTTCGTACCGACAAAGAGGATTTTTCCGCCATCGGCAGCGACTTCACGCACCTTATTGTAGGCTTCTTCAATGAGACCCACGGTCTTGGACAAATCAATAATGTGAATTCCGTTGCGTTCCGTAAAAATATACGGTTTCATTTTCGGGTTCCAACGGCGCGTTTGGTGGCCAAAATGAACACCCGCCTCCAACAAGCTTTTCATACTTACTACAGACATACATTCCTCCTGTGTTTTTTCCTCCGCCGACCTCAAATCCTGCGCAACCAAAAATTGGCACACTGCTCAAGGATATTCAATCCGCGTGTGACATTCCGATCAAGTATACAATACCGACGCGTTCTTCGCAATGCCGAAGCGCTGAAAAATCACGTTTTCTTCTGCTTATCCGTGATTGGGGCACTCTTCGTTATGACAATATATGTGATCTTCATGTCGATTTTTGCGATGCAAAAGAAGGTCGCCACAAAGAGGACATTTTTCACCGGTCGGCGGATCCCACGTCGCAAAGTCGCAAGCGGGATACTGATTACAGCTATAAAATACCTTTCCGCGTTTGGAGATCTTTTCCACCAGCTCTCCTTTACCACATTTCGGACAGGTGACGCCCGTGGTTTTCACAATACTTTTGGTGTATGTGCAGTTTGGAAAATTCGCACAGCCGATAAAATCTCCGTTTCGTCCGTGTTTAATGATCAACTTTCCGCCGCATTGCGGACAAGTCTCTCCGGTTTCTTCCACCGGCAATTTATAGCCCGTATCGTCTTCCTTTGCTTTTTGCAGATCCTCGGAAAAGACGGCATAGAACTCACTCATCAATGCTCGCCAATCGACGTTTCCGCCCGCAATATCATCTAGGCGTTCCTCCATCATCGAGGTAAAGCCTTCGTTGATAATCTCATTAAAATTGGCTTCCAAAAAGGCATTGACCTTTTCGCCCAACGGTGTAGGAAGAAACTGTTTTTTCTCAATCGATACATAGCCGCGGGAAAGGATGGATTTTATGATGGCCGAATACGTGCTCGGCCGACCGATCCCGTTCTTCTCCAGCGTCTGCACTAAGGAAGCCTCGGTATACCGTGCAGGTGGTTGCGTAAAGTGCTGCTGTTTTTCTATGCGCCTGACCTCCACGCTCTGTCCTTCCGTCAGTTCCGGAAGCTGCACTTCCTTCGTATTCACCGGCCAAACTGCCTGGAACCCGTCAAATTTCGGCTCTACTCCATTCACACGGAAAAGATAGTCACCGGAGGCCAAGTCCACCGTCGTCGAAAGAAACCGCGCGGATGCCATTTGCGAAGCAACCGCACGACGCCAGATGAGATCATATAAACGAAACTGATCATTGGAAAGATCATCATGAATGGCTTGCGGCACAAGATTGACCGAGGCGGGACGAATGCCTTCATGCGCATCCTGCGCCTTGCGATTTCCGCCATAAGAGATTCCCTTAGTGGTATATTGTTCGCCATACGTATTCGCGATATATTCTTTTGCCTGTTGGAGAAAACTGTCCGCCAAACGTGTCGAATCCGTACGCATATAGGTAATTAATCCGACCTGTCCCTTGCCGTGCAGGGAAATGCCTTCATAGAGCTGTTGCGCAACCATCATGGTCTTGGACGTGGAAAAGCCCAAGCGACGATTCGCTTCCTGCTGAAGTGTGGACGTGGTAAAAGGTGCATACGGCTTTTTGTTCCGCTTACGCTTGCCGACTTTTTCTACCGTAAAAGGCGAGGTCAGAGAAGAGACCAGAGCATCGGCCGCCGCCTCATCCGGTAAAGAAATCTTGTGCGTCTTTTCGCCTTGCCGGCGACCGACCAATTCTGAGGAAAACGAAATGCGATCCTCACGATGATGCGCATGAATGCTCCAGTATTCTTTTGGAACAAAAGCCTGAATTTCCCTTTCCCGTTCAACGATGAGCTTCAGTGCAACCGATTGTACACGTCCCGCAGAAAGACCACCCTGCACTTTTTTCCACAGTATCGGCGAGATCTGATAGCCTACAATGCGGTCCATGATACGACGTGCCTGTTGCGAATTAACCAAATCCATATCGATTGTGCGTGGATGCGCCATTCCCTCTTTTACTCCCTGTGGAGTAATTTCATGAAAACTTACCCGATTGGCTTTTTCCGGATCCAAGCCCAACAGTTGTGCTAAATGCCAGGAAATGGCTTCCCCCTCGCGATCGGGGTCAGTGGCAAGATAGATGTTGTCGGCTTTTTTGCTCTCGCGTTTCAATTCATTGATCGTGGAAGCTTTACCGCGTACATTAATGTATTTCGGCTCAAATTGATTTTCAATATCGACGCCGAACTGACTTTTCGGCAGATCGCGAAGATGACCTTTGGAAGCCATCACTTTATAATTTTTGCCGAGAATTTTAGAGATCGTCTTTGTTTTGGTCGGCGACTCGACGATAATTAAATTTTTGGTCATGTAAACCCTTCCCGCTACTGTGTTGCAAATTTCCCATCGCTGCGGCGCTGAATTTTCCCCTTCATCTCCAGAGACGTCAAACAAATCCAGAGATCGGAAACGGTGAGCGGAACAAGGTGCGAAAGTTCATCCGCTCCGCGAGGCGCCAATCGAAGGATATCATATATAGCCTTTTCCATCGCTGTCAATGCCTCTTTCGCTTTTTTCGCTTCCGTAAGTGAACGCGGTTTCCATTCATAGGCACTTAAAATATCGTCGATACCCGTCACCAGCGTTGCTCCGCGTCGAATCTGCTCATTGGTTCCCTCACTCCGTTTTTGGTGTATATTTCCGGGAACGCAGAAGACATTTTTTCCCTGCTCGCAAGCACAATTGACGGTAATCATCGTGCCGGAACGACGATTGGCCTCAATCACCAGCACGCCGTCGGAAATCCCGGAGATTAGGCGATTGCGGTGTACAAAATGATACGGAAGCGCTCTTTCACCGGGAGGATATTCCGACAGCACGCATCCTTTGCGAACAATCTCTTCGGCAAGAGAACGATGGGAAGGCGGATAAATACGATCGATACCGCTTCCCAATATTGCCACGGTCGGACAGGAAGCACGCAATGCCGCACGATGGGCTAAGCTGTCAATACCATAGGCTAGCCCAGAAAGGATGACCACACCTTCTCGAGCCAATCCTTCCGCGAAGAGCTCCGTGCAGGAAACGCCATATGCACTCGGCTTTCGACTGCCGATCACCGCAATGCTGAAGCCCGTGAGAACGGAAGAATCGCCTCTACCGAAGAGCACATACGGTACCGGCTCAATTTCACGGAGTTTATCGGGATACGCGTCATCAAAAAGTGTAAGCGCCCAATAGCCTTTCTTTTCATACTCGTACCAGCGCTTCATCCTCGGCGTTTCCTCGGGATGCGGCAAAAGAATATCGTTGCGATACACTGTGCCGCTTTTTCGTTCCAGTGATTCTGCGCCGCAAAGAAGAGCGCTGATCTGGGACGACGATAGACCGGATAACGCCATGTACAGTAATTGATTCCGCCCCATGCATGAAGGGGATTTCTTCATTGCTTCCATAGCCGCTATTCCGTCCATGATTCCTCCTCCGCCGGAAAGGCATTGCGCAAGAGGTGAATGGTTCCGCGATGGAGATGGACTTCTGCGATATCAAAAACATAATACAAATCGGAAAAATGGGGATGACGAAACAAATACGACAAGGCAGTTAAGCGAAGTCGACGTCGCTTCCAGGCGGAAACCGCTTCTTGCGGAGCCGCATAACGCACGTCGCTTCGCGCTTTCACCTCAATAAAGTGCAGTTCGCTTCCTTTGGTGGCGATCAGATCAATCTCTCCATGACGGCCGCGAAAGTTGTGCTGTAGAATCCGGTATCCAAGAGAAACATATAAACGAGCCACCGCGTCTTCCGCCTCTCGTCCACTGCGATACGCCGCTTGTTTCTTTTCGCAACGCACGGACGCCGCGGGACGCTTAGTTGTCATCCTTTCCGTTCGACGTTGACTCGTAGGCTTCGTTCGAGGACGACATGGGGAAGTTGACGTTTTTTTCATACCGATCCTTTCCATGTAGAAAGCTTCGGCGATGAATGGGCAACAGACCGAATTGGCGAATGGCGTCATAATGCGCTTTCGTGCCGTATCCCTTATGTGAAGCAAAACCGTATTCGGGATATTGGACACCGTAGGCGCGCATCATGCGGTCACGACTCACCTTGGCCACAATGGAGGCACAGCTGATGGCATAAATACGATCATCACCATGGATAACGCTGATCTGCTCCACATCGGTTTCAATGTGTTCCGCGTCGACGAGAACCAGATCAGGCACCACGTGTTCTCCTTCTTTCGTTTTTAATGAAAGAAGTGCCTCACGCATCGCTTTTAGGGTAGCTTGACGAATGTTGATCGTATCAATCACTCGTTCATCGCTTTGTCCGATTCCCCAAGCAATGCAACGGTCAAGAATTTCGTCATAAAGCTGTTCTCTCTTTTTTTCGGACAGCTTTTTGGAGTCTCTAACGCCGTTGATTTTTTCCCCGTGCGGCATGATTATAGCACAGGCAACCACCGGTCCCGCCAGTGGCCCACGTCCCACTTCATCGATTCCACATACCAGAGGTGTTTCCTCTATTCGCATGTGAAGCGCATTTAGTTCCTCTTCGGTCCAAGTGTCTCTCATCGGCTACTCCTCATTTATGAGCTCGACAGGCGCCTTCTCCAGCGTAAGTTTTCCGAAACGAAGTTTTCGAAAATCATCCAGAAGAATAGCGGCCGTTCGCGTATAGTCCACTTCTCCTCCGCGCAAAAGCGAGCCGGTATAGCGTGCAATTTTTTCCATCGTATCAATTGTTTTTCGTCCGGACTCTTCCGACAAAGAATAACGAGAAATCACCGCTTCCGGAGCGCGTTTCATGAGCAAATCCAAAAGCGCATAGCCGACATCCTGTAAGGGAAGAATATCGTCTCGAATCGCTCCGGTGAAGGCAAGATGAAGCGCCTGACGTTCCGTCAGCTTTTTCGGCAAAATGCCCGGCGTATCCAACAACAGAAGGTCGGCATCCGTTTTTATCCATTGCTGATTTTTGGTAAAACCCGGACGATCACCTACCGCCGCAGAACGCTTCCCGCTCATCGCGTTGATAAATGTGGATTTTCCGGAATTGGGAATGCCATAAACCAACAAACGAATTTCCCGATTGATGCGCAATTGTTCTTTTCTCTTGTTCTGTTCTTCTGCAAGCAAATCGGCTGCGCAATCATATAACGCTTTTGCGGGACGATCATGCACAGCGTTAATGGCCATGGCGGTCTGCCCTTTTTGACGCAATGCCTGAATCCATTTTTCTGTCTCTTTGGCATCAGCCATGTCTTTTTTATTCAATAAAATGATGTGCTTCTTCTTTGCCGTGATGCGGTATAACGCTTCGTTCGCACTGGAAAACGGAATGCGAGCGTCACGAATTTCACAGCACAGATCGACCAGAGAAAGCTTGTCACGAATCTCATCCGTGGCTTTTTTCATGTGGCCGGGATACCAGTTGATACTCATCGTACCTCCAAAAAAAGCTCGCTGAACCGTAGCGGCCAGCGAGCTCGTAAACAATTAATAGTTGGTCTTTTCTTTGACCTTGGCCGCCTTGCCCACGCGTGTGCGCAGGTAATTGAGTTTCGCGCGGCGAACCTTACCTTTACGGGTAACTTCAATTTTTTCCACTCGCGGAGAATGGACTAGGAACACACGCTCTACGCCTACGCCATAACTCAGACGACGTACGGTAAAGGTTTCATTCGTGCTTCCGCCTTCACGCTGAATCACCGTTCCTTCAAAAACCTGAATACGCTCGCGGCTGCCTTCCGTGATACGATAGTGTACGCGTACGGTATCGCCGACGCGAAACGCGGGCAGATCCGTCTTCGCTTGTGCCTGTTCCAGTTGTTTAATGTAATCCATCGATTCCTCCTTCATCCCCGGATTCCCGAAGATAGCGTTCGTAAAGATCCGGTCGTTTTCGTTTCGTGTTGTACAACGCATTTTCGTTTCGCCATGCAGCGATCGCCTGATGATTCCCGTTGAGCAACACGTCGGGTACTTCGTGACCGCGAAAATTGCGCGGTTTGGTGTATTCATCATATTGAAGCAAAAGATTGGCGTGGGAGTCGCTTGCTGCACTCTCGGGATTTCCGAGAACGTCATCCACCCAGCGCACCACTGTATCCACCAGCACCATGGCCGGCAGTTCTCCCCCGGTTAAGACATAATCACCGATGGAGATTTCCTCGTCCACATAATAGTTCGTAATGCGGGCGTCGATGCCTTCATAGTGACCGCAAAGCAGCACAAGATGATCATATTGCGCAAGGGCACGTGCTTTATCTTGATTGAGTACGCTTCCCTGCGGACTCAAAAACACCACGTGTGATGCAGGCGTTCGCACGGCATCAAGTGCATCGTAAAGAACATCCGGTTTCATCAACATACCCGCGGCTCCGCCAAAAACGGTGTCATCTACGCTTTTATGCCGATCTTTGGCATAATCGCGAATCTGATGCGTCTTTAAGGTGAGAATCCCGCTTTCCAATGCTCGGCCGATTACCCCGTATGCACGGAGAAGGTCGAAGAGTTCCGGAAAAAGGGTCAAGATATCGATCTTCATTCCATTCCCTCGATCAGTGCAACACGCATACAGTGATGCTTCACATCCACCTCGCGGATGAACGACTTTACTGCGGGAAGAAGAATATCTTTTCCTTCTTCCGTCCGAATCCGGTAAAGATCCTGTGCGGGATTTTCAATCACTTCTTGTAAAACGCCCAGAAGTGATCCGTCCTCACGAGAAACCTGCATACCGAGAAGATCCTTGACGTAATAATGATCTTTCGCCGGCTCGGGAAGACTTTCTTCCGTAACGAGCAGGGTTTCCCCAACCAGCTCCTGCGCTTCCTGCGCTGAGGTGATTTCTGCAAACTGCAGATAGCCGAATTGACCTTGCGCGCGATAGCGCGTAACGGTAAGCGTTCTTCCGGATGCGCTCATCAGCGTGCTTCCCTCCGGAAATCGATCCTTGCGATCATCCGCCATCCGAACTTTAATTTCTCCGGATAGACCTCGTATGCGCAGCACTTCGGCGAGAACGATCAGGCCGCTCTTCATGAATCAATATCCAAATTGACTTTGACGTTTTCTTTGATGGCACAGGCTTTTAGCACCTGACGCATGGAATTGGCGATGCGCCCCTGCTTGCCGATCACCTTGCCCATATCATCGGGATGAACATGAAGCGAAAGCGTAACTACGCCGTCATTTGCATCCTCACGAATCGTGAGCTCTTCGGGGTGATCCACCAGCCCCTTTGCCATGGTATATAGCAGTTCTTTCATCTCAGGCCTCGGCAGTTTCGTCTTCGGCCTTCACTTCTTCCTCTTCGGAAGCCGGTTCGTTCACCGCTTCTTGCTTTTCCTCCGCCGTTTCCTTCTTGGTGTCGGCAAAATCAACCACTTTCGCCTTTGGCTTGCGCTCCGTCGAAAGTCCTGAAGCGACAACGCCTTCCGCCTCCATTACGCCGTATTCACGGAACAGGCGTTTAATGGTGTCCGACGGCTGTGCGCCATTGGCAATCCAAGCTTTTACTTTGTCGGCATCCACCCGAAACATGCGCGGTTCCGAGACGGGGTTGTAGAAACCGATCTCTTCGATAAAGCGGCCGTTCCGTGCGCGACGGGAATCCGCCACGACGATACGATAAAACGGTGCCTTTTTCGCGCCTAAACGTTTCATTCTGATTTTAACTGCCATTCTTTCCTCCTCATGTGTTCAATATTCAACTCGCTATTACTGAAACGGATTTTTGAATAGGGAATTGAAGCGTTTTTTGCCCTTCTTAACCTGTTCCATTTTCTTCATCAGCTTCTTGGAATCCTTAAACTGTTTAAGAAGGCGGTTGACCATGACCGGGTCCGTACCCGATCCTTTTGCGATGCGTGCACGGCGGGAATTGGAGATGATGTCCGGTTTGCGTCTTTCCTCGTCGGTCATCGAGGAAAGAATTGCTTCCAGACGCTTAATCTGCTTATCATCAATATTTACGCCGGCCATCTGTTGGGCATTCATGCCCGGGATGAGCTTGAGCAGATCCTCAAGCGGACCCATGTTCTGCATCTGTCGGAGTTGTTCGCGAAAATCGTTCAGATCATATTTCTGAGAACGCATTTTCTCTTCCAACTCTTTGGCTTTTTCCCGGTCCAACGCCGATTCGGCTTTTTCGATGAGCGTGAGCACATCGCCCATACCGAGAATGCGGCTGACCAGGCGATCGGGATGAAATTCCTCAATCTGATCCAGTTTTTCTCCCGTGCCGATGAGTTTAATCGGCTTATGGGTTACCGCGCGTACCGAAAGCGCTGCGCCTCCGCGCGCGTCACCGTCCAATTTGGAAAGTACCACACCGGTAATGTCCACGGCTTCGTTGAATGTCTTGGCGACATTTACGGCCTCTTGACCGGTCATGGCATCGACGACGAGCAAGGTTTCCGTGACAGGCACTGTCTCTTTGATGCGTTGTAATTCCCGCATCAGCTCTTCGTCAATCTGTAAGCGTCCGGCGGTATCGATGATCAGCGGATCATGCCCTGTGCGCACCGCTTCGTCGTAGGCGCGTTTTGCAATCTCTACCGGATCCGCGTCCGCGCCTAAGGAAAATACCGGTGTTTTAACCTGTTCTCCCACCACCTGCAACTGTTTAATGGCTGCCGGACGATAGACATCGCAGGCGACGAGCATCGGTCGACGCTGTTTTTTCTGATACCAGTTGGCCAGTTTGGCTGCATGCGTCGTTTTTCCGGAGCCCTGGAGACCGCACATCATGATAACGGTCGGTGCCTTTGGCGCACTGCGCAAGGCCATATCATCATCGGACATCAGCGCAACCAGCTCTTCGCGGACAATCTTGATCACCATCTGTCCCGGTGTAAGTGATTTCATCACATTTTCGCCGACAGCACGCTCTTTGACCTGCGCAACGAACTCTTTCACGACTTTGTAGTTGACATCCGCTTCCAGAAGCGCCAGACGTATTTCGCGCATAGCCTGATCAACATCTTTTTGATCCAGTTTTCCTTTTCTCGTCAGGCGAGAAAACGTCGCTTGGAGGCGTTCGGCTAAATTGTCAAACATGGTCTCCTCCTCTCTGCGGAAGGATCGGTTTTCTCATCGCTCCCGCTCTGGTGTGTGCGGCAAGTGGGTATCCTTCACATCACGTGTTCTTGAAAGCGAAGCCGACAGGCGTTTTAGCGCCCGACGGGCGGGAAGAGCTTCCTCTTCCGGTAAGGACTCTACGGCATGTGCTAATAGCGGCAGTGTTTCTTTTGCGCACTGTTCGGTCTCTAAAAGGCCAAGGTGGGACTCGAAAAGGTTCATCTTCTCTACTGCCCTTGATAACTGTATCGATACCGCCTGTTTTGAAATCTTTCGCCATTCGGCAATCTCCGAAAGGGAAAGATCATCATAATAATAGGCTTCACACAGCGCACGCTGCGTTTCGGTCAGCATAAAACCGTACACTTCATACAACAAGCCGATCTGTACCGTTTCTTCCATGACATCCTCACAAAAATAGCACCGCTCCACAGGAACAGTGCTATTCTATGCGTATTCCCTTCCTCTGTCAAGCTTTTTTGTTTGACAGAGGAAGGGAATGCCGTTTCTTTTTTGAAATATTCCGAGTGGAAAAAGCGATCACAGAAGCTTTGCCATCATGCTCAGGAAAAAATAGCATCAACAAAGGCTTCCGCATCAAAGGGTCGAAGATCCTCCATCTGTTCCCCCACACCAATGAACTTAACCGGCACCTTAACCTCAAGCTGCAGAGGAAAAACTACTCCGCCTTTCGCCGTCCCGTCCAATTTCGTCAGCACCAAACCGGTAATGTTCGTCACTTCGTTAAAGGCACGCGCCTGCTGAATCGCATTTTGTCCCGTCGTCGCATCAAGAACCAGCAACGTTTCCAATGTCGCCTGCTCGTATTCGCGAGAGAGAATGCGATAGATTTTTTCCAGTTCCTGCATGAGGTTCTTTTTATTGTGCAGACGGCCTGCTGTATCACAGATGAGCACATCCACGCCGCGCGCCTTTGCTGCATGAATACCGTCAAACACCACGGAGGCCGGATCCGCGCCTTCTTCCCTACGCACGATGCCCACTCCTGCACGATTCGACCATTCTTCCAGCTGATCGATCGCTGCGGCACGGAATGTGTCGGCTGCGGCCAGCAGAACGGATTTTCCCTGTCCCTTGAGATAGGCGGCGAGTTTGCCGATCGTGGTCGTCTTGCCCACACCGTTGACGCCGATAACGAGAATGACCATGGGACGTCCAGCTTCTTCCTGCAGTGCGGTGTGCAAATTGGAGGCCAACAGTTTTTCCTTCAGTATTTCCACGAGACGAAGGCGGACTTGTTGGGGATCGCGAATATGCTCCTCCGCTACCACCTCGCGTAAGGTATCAATGACGTTCATCGACGTCTCAAAACCCATATCTGCGGATACCAGTGCCTCTTCAATTTCATCAAAAAGTTCATCATCAATGGTGGCACGGCCGTTAAACAGATTGTCCAGCGCACCGCCAAGGCTGTCTCGCGTTTTTTTTAAGCCTTCTTTCAAAAAATCGAAAAATCCCATGTTCCCTCCGCTTTATCTGTACTTTCACAACAGCTATTCGCTGTCCTGTCGTTCTTCCGCTTCCTCTTCAAAATCCGTAAAACGGAGAGAAACGATCCGGGAAAGTCCATCCTGCATGGTCACCCCATAGAGTGTTTCCGCCAACTGCATCGTCGACTTGCGATGCGTAATAACAATAAACTGCGTTTCGTGACAAATGCTTTGCAGATATTCGACATAACGTCCGATATTCGCCTCATCCAACGATGCATCGATTTCATCCAATATACAAAACGGCGTCGGATGAATGGAGAAAATAGCAAATAGCAGGGCGAGCGCCGTCATCGAACGTTCTCCGCCGGATAACAGATTTAGACTCTGCAGTTTCTTTCCCGGCGGCTGTGCTTCAATTTCCACGCCGCAAGTGAGCACATCATCCCCATCCAAACGAAGATGCGCTTGGCCACCATGAAAGAGCAGTTGAAAAATACGGTTGTATTCTTCGTTCATTCGTCGGAAGCTGTCTGTAAACAGGTTCTCCATGGTTTCATCCAGTTCGCGGATGAGTTCCAGGATATCTTTTCGCGATTTGCTCAAATCCGTCATCTGCTGCTTCAGAAAATCCAGTTCTTCCTTCATTTCCTGATATTGTTCAATGGATTCCACATTGAAATAGCCGATTTTGGAGAGCTTTTCCCGAATTTCGCGAACCTGCTGGCGAGATGTTTCCACCGGCACCAAATTTTTCAGGCGCTCTTGCACCATTTCTTCGCTGAGATCGTATTGAATACGATAATCCTCAAGCCATTGTTTACGCTGCGCTTCTTTTTGTTCTTTTTCCATCTCCAGACGGAAAAGCTGATTCTTCTCTTCCTGCAGACGATCGGAGGTCACTTGTCGCTGTTGCATGCGTTTTTCCGCCTGCTCATGCTGCAACTGATATTCTCTTTCCAGTGCTTCCCATTGCTGTTGATCGGCTTCACTCGCTTCCCTGTCGCGCTTTTGCTTCGCTTCGCCTTCTTCAATCTGCTTTCGGCTGCTTTCCAATATGCGTCGCGCTTCTTCTTTCTGTTCTTCTCGGATGGCATTTTCTTGGGCAAGCGCCTTGGCCTTTTCTCGGTTTTCTTTAATCCTTATCTGCAGTGCAGAAAGATCCTTTGTGAAGTAATCGCGTTGATTACGAAGTACCGCTTCCTCTTTTTCTTTTCCCTGGATTGACTTTCGCTCTTCTTCTTCTCGCTTCTGCAACGATTGAAGAAGCGACAGTGCTTTTTCTTCCTCTGCTTTCAGCGTAGTTTCTTCTTCGTCAAACTCTTCCGGAAGTGTAGTCGGGCTTTGCGCAAAGAGCCGCTTTGCCTCCTGCTGTTCACGTTGTTTCGCAGCAAGGCTCATGCGCAAGTCTTCCAGGGCATCGCGCAGAGTGCGCTCCTCTTCCTGTTCTTCCTGCAGACGATGAAGAAGAGCTTCTCGTTTTGCCATGGCCGCTTCCCGTTTCGACTGTGTCGTTTTCCAGGATTCTTCCACTTCCTGAAGACGTTTTTCCTCCTCCACAAGGCGTTCCTGCAGAGTGTGCAATTCTTTGTCGCGGTTGATCAATGACGCGGCATTGCGGTGATGCATAATGCCGCCCACCATAGATCCCCAAGTATTAACCACATCACCTTCCAATGAAATAACGCGATTTCGCTCCTTATCGCGATGGGAAACACGAATTGCATCGTCGATCGTCTCCACGAAAGTGGTTCGTCCCAAGAAATGGGAAACAATCTCTTCCAGACGTGCATCATAATGCACCGCCTGCGTTCCGTTACAAAGTGCCTCTTTTGCTTTGGAAATCACCGGATCGGATCCTTCAATACGATCCAGCGGAAGAAACGTCACGCGCCCGAGTTTACGCTCTTTTAGTAGCGCAATCAGGGCTTTGGCATCCTGTTCGCTTTCCACGACCACATTTTGTAACGCACCGCCGAGAGCCACCTCCACTGCGGTCTCATAGCCCTTTTCGACCTGAATGAGATCCGCTAAGGGGCCGATGAGATGTGCCTTTACGTTCTCTTCCCGATCAGCAATCTTCAGCAGATTCTGCACGGAGCGCTGATAACCTTCGTATTGTTGCATGAGCGCACGAAGCATTTTTTCTTGTGAAGCGATGCCTGCGCGTTCCGCTTCTCCCGTTCGCTTGCTTTCGGCAAGGCGGTCGGCATCGCTTAGCAGTTGCCTTACATCTTCTTCACAGGCGCTTAGGGTTTGTCGCGTCTCTGTTTGTGCCTGCAGTCGTTCCTGCAGAAGCGCTTCTTGTTCGCTTTTTTCTTTGGTTAACGTCGCCACTGCCGTATCCAGCGCTTCGGTAACGGCCGTTTGTTCCTTTTGCTTTTTCTGCAGCTCTTCTCGCGCTTTTTCCGCTTCTTCTCGCCGATAGCGTAAAACCGAAAGCGCTTCCTGCAGACGACGTACCTCTTCTTCCGCACGCAGACGCTCCTGCGACAGCTCATCACTCGTTGTTTTCCGATCGCCGGAAAGTGCATCGATAGCCTGTTCCACTTCGGCAAGCGCCTTTGTTAATCGCGCTTCTTCTTTTTCTTCATCCCGGATTTTTTCCTGCAACACCTGTGCATTGGCCGTTGCCGCATTTCCTTCACTATCCAGGCGTGCAAGATCCTGACGATAAAACTGGATTTTTTCCTGCGCAACACTTCTCCGGGTCTCTTCCTGCTGAATATCGCGTTCCCGTCGTTCTTTTTCCGCAAGCAGGGCACTGCGCTTGGTTTCCCACTCCTGAAGAAAAGCTTCATAGGGATGAAGCTGCTCGTCAAGTTGTTCATTTTGTTTTTGCAACGCATCGAGCTCATCGGTATGAAGGACGATGTCCGCATCGATCTGCGCAATGCGCACATCCGCCGCATCCTGCTGTGCTTTTAGCAGGGAAAGCTCATGCTGATCCAATTCCTGCATCAGACGTCGACCGGCTTTAGCATTTTCCGCCTGCCGTTTCATCAGACGTGCTTCCTGCTCTTTGATATGAATATCCTGATGCACGGTTTCAAGCTGCTGTTCCGTGCGATCCAAGCGTTGCTGCGATTCCGTTTTTTTGTATTTGTATCCGGCAATGCCGGCGGCTTCTTCGAAGACACTGCGCCGATCTTCGCTTCGTGTGCTGAGAATCTCGTCAATGCGCCCCTGGCCGATAATGGAATAGCCTTCTTTTCCCACGCCGGTGTTCAGAAACAGTTCGTGAACATCTTTGCGGCGCACCTGTTGAGAGTTGATAAAATACTGACCTTCGCCATTGCGATAGACTTTTCGGGCGACGCTGACTTCATCATACGGAAGAGGAATTTCGCCATCGGTGTTGTCAAAAACCAGCACCACCTGCGCCAGGTTCATGGGCGCTTTTTTATCCGTGCCGTTAAAAATGACATCTTCCATGCGACTTCCGCGAAGCGCCTTGGCGGATTGCTCACCCAGCACCCACCGTACCGCATCCGACAGATTGGATTTTCCGGATCCGTTCGGGCCGACAACGGCAACGAAATCATCATGAAATTGTAATGTCGTTTTTTCGGCAAAGGATTTGAATCCATAAAGTTCCAAACTTTTCAGTCGCACTGTGCCAACCTCGTCTTCATCGTTTCTCTCGTGTTTCTCTTATCGCGTGATCGTTCTGCATCACAATGTCGTTCCGTTAGGAACGGTTATTCTTGGTTAAACGTAAAAGTGCTTCATGTGCCGCTTGTGCCTCAGCACGCTTCTTGCTCTTTCCCGATCCTTCCGCAATGCGTTTTCCATCGATTTCCACCGCAACACGAAATGTGCGCTGATGTGAAGGGCCGCTTTCTTCCAGCAATACGTAGTTTTGGGAAAGGCCTTGACGTAAAACATAGCGATGAAGAGCCGATTTTGCATCCGTATCGACGCTGGACGCTTCCAGCTTTTCGTGCATAGCTTCCAACTTTCCGACAAACCACGGCGTTAAAAAATCCATTCCGCCATCAAGATAAATGGCGCCACAAAGGGCTTCAAATGCATCGGCCAGAAGCGACGGCTTTTGCCTGCCGCCCTGCATTTCCTCTCCGTGACCGAGCTGTAAGAGGGAGTCCAATCCAATCTCGCGACCAATTTTGGCAAAAGAGGCCTCACAGACCGCCAATGCCCGTTTACGCGAGAGTTCCCCCTCCGGATCATGAGGAAAACGACGGAAAAAATGATCCGTCGTAATGAGTTCCAACACAGCATCGCCCAAAAATTCCAGCCGCTCATTGCTTTCCAAGGTTTCGTCCGGCTGTTCATTGAGCAGAGAACGATGAATCATCGCCTTTCGCAATAAAGCGGGTTGCGTAAAGCGATATCCTAAGCGCTCCTGAAATTCTTCCCAATCAGCCTTCGGCATGGCTTTCCTCCTCAGCAGGATGACTTCCGCCAAACCGATGGGCTACATCCTCAATGACGCCGCTTTCTGCAAAGTCCAGTGCTTCCTCAATAGCGAGCGCAAAGGTTGATGCGTTTGAATTTCCATGCGCCTTATAAATCGGTTTGCGCGCGCCAAGCAGCGGTGCTCCGCCGTGCGCACGATAGTCCATGGAGCCGAATGCCTGTTTCAAGTCCTTTTTAATTAGCAGCGCGCCAAGTTTTGTTTTTGTATTGGTATAAAGCACATCTTTCAACGTCTGCAGGGCGAATTTTGCCATGCCTTCCATTGATTTTAAGGCGATATTGCCAGCAAATCCGTCCGCAACCAGCACATCACAATCCGCAAAAAGGATATCCCGCGCTTCCACATTACCTATAAATGTAAGCTCACTCTCCTCAAGCAGACGATGCGTTTCAATCGCGCGTTTATCGCCCTTTTCCGCCTCCTGCCCGACGTTAAGCAGTCCCACTTTGACCTCGCTTTTTCCGAGCGCCCGTTTCGCATAGGCCGCGCTGATCTCCGCAAACTGCAAGAGCATCGCCGGAGTCGTGTCCATGGTGGCGCCTGCATCGGCAAGCAAAATTCCACCGTTCATATGCGGAATCGTTGGCACCAGACACATCCGCTCCATGCCTTCAATACGCTTGGTTAAGAAATAGCCGCCGGCCAGAAGTGCCCCGGTACTGCCGGCGGAAAGTAACACATCGCCGTCAGCATTGAGACGAGAAAAGGCAAGCACCAAACTGGACTGTTTTTTCCGACGAATAGCAAAAACAGGGGATTCGTCATTGGAAATGAACGTGTTGGTGTCGACAATTTCCGCCTGTTTAAGCTCACCTATTGCCGGAGAGAGAACGGAAGACGGGCCGACAACTACGCATGAAAACGCACGTTTGCTTAGTGCCAACTTAATGGCCGAAGCCACCATTTTGGGGCCGGCATCCGCACCCAGCGCATCGATAATGATTTTTGTCATACACGCCTCCATTCCGAATAATCGAATATCTTCCCGCAATCGTTTTGCCGGATCAACACGCCAACAACAAAAAAAGGTGCGGAACATCTCCCGCACCTTCGGTTATTCACCGATTTGAATCACTTCTTTTCCGTCATAGTATCCGCAGTGCGGACAAATGTGATGCGGTAATTTTGCTTCGCCGCAATTCGGGCACTTTACCGTCGCATAAGTCGTTAAACGATAGGAAGAAGCTCTTCTTTTGTCTCTTCTTTGCTTTGACGTCTTTCTCTTTGGTACGGCCATGAAAACACCTCCTTCTTCCTAAATTAGATTAGATGAACACATGAATTATAAACGCGCAACAGAGGCTTGTCAAGATTTTTCCCCAAGCGATACCAGCATGATTGTAGAGATACAATTGATGTGAGACCAAAAAGAAAAAAACATAGAGAGAAGTCCTGTACAATGAAAGTGTCCACCAAACAAAGAAAGGATTCTCTCTATGTCAACCAGTATAGCAAAAACGCAGCGGTATCTGCCACATACTTTGGAAACAAGATTTCATGCCGTTAACACGTATCGCTTGGGATGGTCAGTGAGATTTGTTGTTCGCCGCTACAAGATCTCAAAGGCCTCCCTCATGCGCTGGAATCGTCGTTTTGACGGAACGATCGATTCCCTAAGAGACCGCTCGCATCGTCCAAAAACGCAGCATCCGAGTGCCCATACACCACAGGAAAAGACGTGGATAAAAAATCTCATTCGGCGAAATCCAACCATCTCCCTCATTGAACTGTACGCGAAACTCAAATTTCAACACGGCTATCAACGTCATCCCTGCTCCCTTTTTCGTTTTCTTTGAAAGCAAGGCTTCTACAAGGAAAAACCGGCAAAGAAGAAGGCCTACGTGCCAAAGCCTTACGATACACCAAAAAATCTGGGCATAAAATGGCAACTCGACGTGAAATATGTTCCCAAAGCCTGCTATGTAGGGAGAATGCCTGACAAGTTCTATCAGTACACGGTCATTGACGAAGCCAGTAGGGAGCGATTTATCTACGCCTTCCGCGAGCAATCTTCCTACTCCAGTGTGGAATTTATCAAAATGGCCATCAAACATTTTGGCTATCAACCAAAAATCATACAGACAGATAATGGCTTTGAATTTACTCACTTCCAGAAAACACGCCGAACGCATCCATTTGACCTGTTTTGCCAAAAAAAGGGATTACGCACCAGCTCATTCACCCAAGGACGCCGAGACACAATGGTAAAGTAGAACGGAGTCATCGTAATGACAACGAACGCTTCTATTCGCGCTTGTCTTTCTACAGCTACGAGGATTTGCCGGTACAGATGAAGCGCTATTTAGATAAATCGAATCGGCTTCCTATGCAGACCTTGGGGTGGTTAACGCCCATGGAAAAACGCGCCCTATTGCTGGCGGGTTAACCCGCCAGCAATAGGGTAGCATACAAGAAATTCTCTCTCCTGTTTTTAGTCTCACATCATTTACAAATGTACACGTTTTGGGGCAGATTCCTTTTTTTGTAGATGTACAACGGATTATAGAACAGGAAGAAAAGATGCAACAAATCACAGCTCAATAAGAGCATCGTAAGCATCTTTTTCAATCCGATAGTGTTCAATAAAAATAACAATCTTATCCATAAATAATGGCTCAATTGCCCTCAGTATCTTTTGATAAGTTTGATGATCTAAAGAGCTAGAAAGCTCGTCAAAAATCAGAACATCACTGTCCTCTTTTGCAAGACAGATTGCCAAGAGAAGCCGTTTTCTCTCGCCACCAGATAGCTTATTACCATTATCGCCAATAGTGTCCTGAATTCGGTTGCACACCTCGGTTAGGCTACAAATTTCCTTCAGATGCGCAAGTTGGGTCTCTGCCATCTTTGGATTTGCAAAACGAATATTTTCGTCAATCGTTGCGTTGAACAGGAAGCCATCCTGCGCCAAAAAAGAAACACGAGTGGGAATACAACCTCTTACTTCCCGTTTGTTTGGTGAAACATAGATGATACTCCCTATCTGCGGTGACAAGTAACCAGCAAGAAGATTAACCAATGTACTCTTTCCGCTTCCCGTTTCGCCAACAATGCAATACGTTTTTCCACGAATAAATTCATAGTTGAAATCCGATAGGATCCATTTTCCTTCGTAACCAAAGGTGATGTGTTCTGCCCGAATTGCACAAATGCTCGTACTCTCTCTGTTTCGTTCATATCCTTTTAAGTTCAATATCTTTTGGATGCGTTGATTAGATATGTTTAATTTGACCATCATCTGTTGCGTTTCTATCAATTGTAACAGCGGATCGACCAACATGTGATTATACATTACCAGTGCTAATAACCCACCAAACGTAATATAACCATAGAGAACAAAAATCGCAGACACTAACATAATAATTCCTATCGTAACCATATAAAGCGTACCAACGACAAAATTACCGAAGTTCTCAATCTTGCTCTGTTTGATGTTCACTAAGCAAAGGCGATTTGAGATAGATTTTATCTTTTGAAAGTAGCTCCCATTCCTATCAAAGAGTTTGATGTGCTTGATACCTCGAATACCTTCCCCGAATAGTTTCCAACTCTGCTCTGTAATCTCCCTTTGCATATCAAGATTCTTCTCCGTCATTTTTACCATTCGGTTGGAACAAAAGGATGATACAAGCCCCAAAGGAATTATAATAAGCGATAAATAGAGGCTGATCGTAGACATGAACCAAAAACCAATGAAGAAGTTGATAATCGAGACAACTCCCATTACAGTGGTAGAATAATAGTTTTCAGATATAAAATGTGTGTCCTCAATAATTTTACTGGACAACTGCCCAAAATCTTCTTTTTTATAGCTAATCTCATCCGCTTCCAGAATAGCACAGAAAATCTGTTGCCTCGTTTTCTCAGCATACTGGTTCTGATACTTATCACAAATATAGTTATAAAGTGCGTAAAAAAGCTGATTCAGCAGCTGCATCAACATATATAGGGTTCCATAGATGATAATGTGGAATATCGCATCATTCGTTGCGACAGAATCTATGGAGTCTATCAGCTTTTGAATAAAAAAGACGGGAATAAAAGCTGAAAAACTGTAAGCAAGAATAAAAATCAATAAAAACAAAAATCGCTTTGCGCCCATTGTTTTTAGTATAGTTTTCATAATCCTTCCTCCCGATAATAAGATGCCAAAGAATAAACTAAAGATCACTTTGAATACTTTTCACAAAGATAGAATTGACCACTTGCATATAATCCAGCCATGATCAGCTTATACTGCAATTTCTCTCGAGCCGAACATTGTTGATAAGTCTCCAATGGATTATAATTATTCACATTATGATCAGAGCAAAGACGATACCTCGCTCCTGTACCATGGTTCACAAAATAGCTAAAACCTTGGTGACTGAAAAATGCATAATCATTAGACTTCTTTACCAAACACTTAAGAAGAACTGAAAAACACTGTTCAGCTTGATGCAACACGAAATTGCAAATATGGAATTGTTCCATGTTACAGTTAATTTCACAGAGTATACAACGATCATTGAAAATACAATCCCTTGTGCAAAGCTTTCTATTCACATGTGGAAATACGGCGTTTCTTATTTGATACTTGTCCATAAAAAAAGAACTAGGGCTGCATAAATACAGTTTATTAGTAGCGGAGTAGTATAATTTACTCTCACTACAATCCCATTTTGGTATTACTACATCTGATAGATTTTCACCCAATAAAAATTGTAACCACCATAAACCAATCGGGGGCAAGTCTAGTTGAATCGCTTTCCCGACCATATTGGCGTTTTGAACAAGAATCTTCAATTTTTCAAATAGAAAATTACCATCCATATCCTTCCGAATGAAGTTCTTCTCCGCATTCCCTTTATAAAACAACGAGGAAATCAAAAGACAATCACAGTCTTCTACAAGAAAGGGCAGAAGTTCAATATGACATAAATTTTTTTGTGTCATTACGCAGGCAAGATTAAGCTCAATATTCGTAGCTTTGGTCTTAAACTTCCGAAGGTTAGACACCACCTTCGCAAACGTCCCTCTCCCACGTATAGCATCATTGTCCTCTTCATTCCCCCCATCTACACTCACGGTAATTTGATCGAGATTTGGATACATGCGCAGTTTATCAATCATTCCTTCATCTAGGTAAACACCATTGGTATTGATAGATACCAAAATCGCTTTTTTTAACGCATAATTTAATACCTCAAATAGATGTAAGGACATGAGAGGTTCGCCCCCCAACAAATGAAATCTATTAAACTCATAACCAGATATCTGCTTGCAAAAAGTTTCAAACGAAAATGCATCTTCCTGATTCGAGAAATAGCGACTATTATAACAATGACAACATCTAAGATTACACTGAGTTGAGAGATCTAAATAAAGCACTCTCTTATTCATAAAGCGTCTCCTCAAAAAAAGCCTGCATATTTTGAATATCACTTATCAGCATAGAATCGGAGCGAATATAGTATTCTTTATGAAACAAATCTACAATTTCATCAATAGGTTTCTCTCCGTTTAGAAGTATGAGAGAAGCCTGTTCGTTTAAAAGCATCTCTGTATCTGATTCCATATCGTAAATTATTATATTTTGAGGATTCTGATCATTAACAGCAAACTTCAGCTTTAGTTTTTTCATGATTAATCCTTTCGATCTTCAGCAGTCCTTTTTTTTCAAAAGAAATCACGCGATAAAGAAAATCCTTGTAATCAGTAAAATCAGAAGCGACACTAAAACTACTCAAAATAGAAGGTGCTTTTTCCACAGAGAATAAGCGGTCTACTATTTCATTATGAAAAACTTGCCTCAAAGTCCAAGCCTTAGAAATTTCAATGATTTGTTGATACTGTGGAATAATTGAAACACAATCTTCAAGTACTTCACCATTTTTATTTTGATAGGGACATGGTAGGCAATCCAATTCATATCGACAACCTCTACAAATAGTATTTAGTTGTTTCTGTCGTAATTTTTCAAACGATGCCAAAAAGTCAACATAAAGTGTACTCTGATAGATGTCACTAATGCGTATGTTATTTTGAACAGACGGAGCGTCCACCTCGTTGAACAGGCCGTTCCCCTGCTCCTTGAGTCCGTCAGCAAAATCTACAAAACCACAGGGTAGGATAGTTCCATCAGCCTTAATATAGATATATTCTTTCATGACCCCACAACCAGTTTGTCTTTCTGGGCAGACAGATATGTTCGGATATTTAATATTAAAATAGTCGGCTACTAATGGGCGTTCTTCGATAGAAAAGATTAATTTAGGATAAACTCTAGATGCATATCCAATAATATCGTCAAGAAAACCATGCGTTACTTTTGGGTTGTGCTTTCGAAAGATCTGATTTTTCGTTGCTGCTCCTGCATCCAATACAGGAAAAAAGGAAATAGCGTCTATGCCTTTGCTTTTACAGATATCTATAATCCCACACCCACCGCTTTTGATTATTTGCTCAAATAGGCAAAACGAAATACTTATCGTCATTTGTGCGTGATGGATTTCTCTCCACTCTTTCACGCGTTCAAGACTACGCATAACCTTATTAAATACACCTTTTCCTCGTATTTTGTCATCTTCTTTAACTGTTTGACCATTTAAACTGATAATCAAATTATCTACAAGATTTTCTTTGAAAATTGGCTCAAATCTATTTTCTCCTAAGAGAGTTCCATTAGTAGTCAGGCTATTCTGCATCTTTAAAACATGGGTTAGCCTCAAAAAATTTATAATCTCACTTCTCAGTAAAGGTTCTCCGCCAAGAAAATTGATTTCGTCACAACCTTGTTCAGCTAATTGATAAAAGAGCCTTGTAACTGTTTTTCGATCCATTTCCTTTATCGTTCTATTAAAGTACTTATCACTGTTATAACAATGCTTGCACCGCAAATTGCAATGAGAAGTAATATCAATTGTCGCTTTCATAACCACTTTTCCCCTTCAGAGAAGGCAGGGTTGAAAAATCAACCCTGCCTTCTTATAGCTATTTCTCGACAAAAGTATTTTTACACATGCCCATT
Source organism: Murdochiella massiliensis (assembly GCF_900059565.1). GTDB lineage: Bacteria > Bacillota > Clostridia > Tissierellales > Peptoniphilaceae > Murdochiella > Murdochiella massiliensis. Next base: position 76,345 of record NZ_FIZW01000002.1, on the reverse strand, counting down.
CCAGATTTTGTGCAAACAATTGCCATGGTACAACGTCTAAATTCTACCTCTGGTGCCTGATATGTTTTTTTCATACTAAGAGTCTCCTTTCATTCAATACATTAAGTCGACAGCCCTTTCTATTATTATATCCTAGATTATCAGAATCAACAAGATTAGCTTTTAAAAACACCCTTTGAATCTGTAGAGATACAATTGATGTGAGACCAAGAAAAGAAAACATAAAGAGAATTCCTGTACAATGAAAGTGTCCACCAACAATGAAAGGAAGCGCTATTTAAATAAGTCAAATCGGTTGCCTATGCAGACCTTGAGATGGCTAACGCTCATGGAACATGGGTGCGCCGCAGGCAGATTACGGCGGCTTTTCACACTTTTGCGTTTTGCCGCCGTAAATATTCCGCCCACTTTACGGCGGCTTTCCGCTCTTTTTCGTTTTACAGCCGTAATGCAGCCTCTGGATTTACGGCTGCTTTCCGCATTTTCTTATTGTACAGCCGTAATTATCTCGCCATCAAAGGAGCATGTTTTTCGTCTCACATCATTTACAAATGTAAATTTCCCAAATTGCAAAGCTACCAGCTTGAAGAGCCAAAGCGACAGGACACCCTTTCGCCGCGCTTTTTCTACTCGTCAGAAGAAATGCGAAAAAGTCTCGCTTCGGTATAATAGGATACAGGTTCATCCTAAAAGATTTACAAAAAAGGAAACTGGCGATTTTCCGGAAAGGATATAAAGCGTGCGCACTTCCCCACACAACGCCTGCGGCATCATTTGCGAAGCCAATCCGCTGCATGCCGGCCATGTCCGACTGATTCAGCAGGCAAAAAAACAATATGGCACGGTTGTCGCCGCGATGTCGGGCGCATTCATGCAACGAGGAACGCCCGGATTTGTGGATAAATGGTCACGTGCACAATTTCTTCTTCGCCACGGCGTGGACCTCGTGATCGAGATTCCGCAAGCTTATGTGTTGCAAAGTGCGGATCTGTTTGCACGCGGCGGAGTAGAAGCTCTTTCCTGTATTCCCGCTGTGAGCGCGCTTGCATTCGGTGTTGAAGAACAGGCCAACACTTCCGTTCGTCCCTTGCACAGCGCGGAAGTTCAACAGGAGATTCGTCGTCTTCTCAAAAATGGATTCGCATATCGCCGCGCGGTGGAAACGGCATCCGACGGACTTTCCCTTCCCAATCAGATTTTAGCGGTCCAGTATGAAAAAGCCATGCGCGATTTGCATCTTTCCTGGCAAACACTTCGTCTTTCGCGACCTACGCTTGATGCGGAAAAATCTCCGTCCGCCACTACCCTACGCCAAGATCTGCAAGAGGCGATGGAGAAAATGAATAGCAACGCCTCGCCCGAACATCTGCTTACGATTTTACTAAAAGATCCCCGCTTTGCCGGCCTGGAAGAAAAGGAAGATCTCGTTCATTGTGCCCTCGGTGAATCTCTGGAGCCTTTTCTACCGCTTTGTCGCGCGGTGCTTGTCCTGGATAAACTTCCTCTCTCCCATTCTCCGCATTATGAAGAAGGCATGGATCGTCGTTTCATCAAGGCTCTGCAGGAAGCCTCAACGATGGAAGAAGCTTTCTCTCTGGCCTCAAACAAGAGGCAATCCATAGCGCGATATCGCCGTCTGGTTCTTACGGCTTTGTTAGACATTGAAAAAGCTTCGCTCATTCCCATCGACTACGTTCGTCCCTTGGCGTTCAATAAAATCGGTGCGTCTCTTCTTCGGAAGGTAACCCTTCCCGTCTATCAAAAAACGCCCGCATCGAAAGAGCGGACGTTTTCTTCCTTATTTTTGATTGACCAGAAGGCCCAGCGCCTATATGAATGGCTTAAAGGGCTGGAAAATTTGGATCTTCTGCAGACGTTTTATCATACGCGCTAAGAAGCGGTCGAACGAGCGAGAGGTCACCTTCAAAAGGATACGCCACACCTTCGATACGCATTTCGGGTTCATTTCCCTTGCCGAGAAGAAGCAGTACACATTTTCCACCTTCCCGAACGTGCTCGTTGGCATAGGTCATCGCCCTTGCGATGGCTTGGCCGCGATCATCCACCGTTTCCAACGGCGTATGGACAATCGCCTCCTGTATATCGTGATAAATAGCCGACAACGGTTCAAAATTCGGATCCTCCATGGTGAGCAGAATGCGATCGGCATAGCGGTCGGCAATACGCCCCAGGTCTTGACGGCGGTTAAGCCCCTTTCCTCCGGCAGACCCGAAAACGGCGATCACTTCATGCTTGGGATATTGCTTTTTCACCGCAGAAAAAATCGCTTCAAAACTGGCCCCGTTATGCGCCAGGTCAACAATAACCGTAATGCGCCCATCTGCTGAGCGAAGGACATCCATTCTGCCCGGCACATGTGTTCCGTCTAAGGCGGACGGAACTTCGGACAGATCCACGCCCGCTACCTGTGCCATGGCCGCCGCCACTAAGGCATTCTGCATGGCATACGGGCCGATCTCCGGAAGAGAAAGCATTACGCTCTTCCCGTTTGCATGGAGCGTAAATGCAATTCCTTCATTTTCGGGAAGAGCCGTTGCTGTCATATCCGCATGGTCTTGGTTCTTAATTCCCACATGGTATATTTTTCGGCATGAAGACGCTGCGCGTTCAATTTCATCCAGATGATCGCTTTCCAGGTTGATGAGCGCCTCATCCGCCTGCGAAAACAAAGAAAGCTTGGATTGAAAATAATCGGCAAAACTGGGATGCTCAATAGGGGAAACGTGATCCGGCGAGATGTTGAGGAACGCGGCAAGCGCAAAATGAAGGCCTGCTGTGCGCTCATATTTTAAGGCCTGAGAAGAAACCTCCATGACCACATCCTGAATACCGTTCGCTACACAGCGCGCCAACAGGGCGTACAGTTCAAAGGGCTCCGGTGTGGTCAACGTGCTGGGTTCTTCTTCTTTTCCGTCAAACATCGAGATGGAAGACAGAAAGCCGACAGGAGGAAGGTTTCGTTTTTCATAATACGCATTCAAAATTGTGCGCAGATACCATGCTGTAGAGGTCTTTCCCTTTGTTCCGGTAATGGCGAAGAGACGGAGGGAATCCTGCGGGTTGCCGTAGAAGAGACGCGCACAGGGATCAAGGACATGACGCATATTATCCACCAGAATGCGATCGGCATTTACGCGGAAATCCTCTTCCGCTACATAGGCGACTGCGCCGCGCTGCAATGCTTCTTCCAAATACGCCTTTTTAAAATTCTTTCCTTTGCAAAAAAAGAGTGTTCCCGCCGTTACCTTTTTAGAATCGTAAGCAATTGCCTGAATCGGTCTGTCTTGTTTTGCGCCGTCAAGCACATGCTGTCCCATAGCTTGCTGCAATGAAAATAAGGTAGCCGTCATTGTTCCTCCTCAACCGAAACCTCAAACAGAAAAAAGGACGGCACGCGCCGTCCTTTGTCCCCCTGTTTCTCCGGTTTACTTCAATTCGTCGCGATTATGCCCCAGCTCCGTAATGACGGAATTGAGATTGTCCTGGGTGTTGGCCAACAGTTCGTCCACATAGGCAAAAACACTTTGACGGATCTGCTGGGACTGCACCTTGGCCTGTTCCATAATCGCTTCTCCGCGTTTGGTCGCCTCTTGCGTAATACGATGTTCGTTGACAAGCTCATTAAAGCGTTTTTGCGTATCCTGATCCGACTCGGCCGCGCGCTGTTTCGCCTGATCAATGAGCTGCTGTGCCTGATCATTGGCTTCCTGCAAAATGCGATCCCGCTCTTCATTCACCCATTTTGCCTGACGAATTTCTTCCGGCAGACTGGCGCGAATCTCCTTAATGATCTCGAAAACCGTATCGGGATCAATGGCTACTTTTTTCGAAAGAGGGATGCTCGACGCATCATCCATCTCGTCTTCGAGCTCTTCAATCAATTGCAAAATATCCATGGCTTCCTCCTGACGAATACGCCTTACTGAAATTTTTCTCGCAGTCTACGCGCAACATTTTCGGTGACCATGCCTGAAACGTCTCCGCCATAGCTGGCAACCTCACGCGCAAAACTGGAACTGACGTAAGAGTAATTTTTGTCCGTAAAGAGGAAAATCTCTTCCATTTCCGGATATAACGAGTGATTCAGCAAGGACAATTGCCGCTCGTAAAGAAAATCCTCCGCGTTGCGAATCCCGCGAATAACAGCATTCGCCTTCTCTTCCCGGATAAAGTCCACTAAAAGTCCGGAAAACAATTTAACGGTTACATTGCTGTAATCATACATCAGTTCTTCAATCATTTCAATTTTTTCCTGTGGGGTGAACAGCGCCGGTTTCACCTGATTGATCAGCACACCCACGACAACCGTATCAAAGAGATTGGCCGCGCGATAGATGACGTTCAAATGTCCCTTGGTAACCGGATCAAAACTGCCCGGAAAAATGACCTTCATGATTCCTCCTTGAAGACGCGAATGCGCTTGCGTCCATATGTGCGGTCAAAAATCAGCTCAAAACCGCAATACGTGCTTGCTGACTCTTCCTCTCCTTTCGCGGGAGCAGCCGATTCCAGAATAACCAGTCCGTTCGGTTTCACGCGATGCAGACGACGAAGCATCGCCATGGCTTCCTTCTCCATATCATAACCGAAAGGCGGATCAAGATAAACATAATCAAAGGCACCTGTCCAGCCCGCAATAACCTCGCGATAATCCCGTACAAAGACAACGCTTTGCTCTTCTTGCCCCGTTTTTCGAATGTTTTCACGCAAAATCTTCGCCATGCTGCGCGATTTCTCACCGAAAACAACGTATCCGGCGCCGCGAGAAAGAAACTCGATCCCGATCTGTCCGGTTCCGGCAAAGAGATCCAATACATCCGCATCAGCCTTCAGCGGCTGCAGGACGTTAAACACCGCTTCTTTAATTTTGTCTTCGGTCGGTCGCGTTCGATCGCCTTTTCCCGGAGACAACAATTTCATGCCTCTGTTTTTTCCTGTGATCACATGTGGCATATCATGTTCCTATCCTGTTCGACTACACAGTTTCCTCTCCGTCAGAGCATCATGCTATCCTACAAGAGGCTTACAAAGATTAATCCATTGGGTGTTCTTTTCAAATGAAACGCTAATTGAGCGTAACCTCCCGAATACGGTTCATCCGCTCCCACAAACGCTCTTTTAACAACGTGGGCAAGGTATCCGGTGTATCCAGGGGAATCTTCTGTTCTTGAAGCCACCGACGACTCCAATCCAACGCTTCCTGCCAATCCTGCTGCTCCTCCTCGGAGAAGGAAAGGCCATGCTGTCGTGTACCCAGGCGATCGCCGCTTCCACGCAAACGCAAATCGGCACGCGCGATTTCCCAGCCGTCCGTGGTGTCTTCCAGAACTCGCAGGCGCTCCCGATTTGTCATGCTTGGTGAATGCAGCATCAAAATGCAATAGGCGTTTTCACTTCCTCTGCCCACGCGACCGCGCAACTGATGAAGTTGCGCTAAACCGAAGCGTTCCGCCTCGGCAATCATCATGACACTGGCATTGGCAACATCAATACCGACTTCAATTACGGTCGTCGCCAGAAGGAGATCGCTCTTTCCGCAATAAAAGCGATCCATAACCTCATTCTTTTTGTCCGTCGGTTGTCTTCCCGTGAGCGTGTCGATGATGATCGGTCTGCCCACCATGTTCTCTTCCTCTTTCATCGCCGAACGAAGACGTTTCTCCGTTTGTTCTATCGACCAATATTGCCCATCCTCTTCCCCGCTGTCAATGACGGGGCAAACAAGATAAGCCTGTCGCCCTTTCGCTATTTGACGGGCAATGGCGTGATAACAGGCTTTTTCTGATCGTCGATCTACAACACGGGTGGTTATTGTCCCTCTACCCGGCGGTTTTTCATTCAGACGCAAAAGCTCCAAATCTCCCCATTCAACCAAAGCCAGCGTACGCGGTATTGGTGTCGCACTGAGCACCAGGGTATTCGGTTCTTCCGATTTCTCCTGCAAAAGTGCTCTCTGGCGCACACCAAAGCGATGCTGTTCGTCCGTAATGACTAAGCCGAGATGGGAAAAGTGCACGCGATCCTGAAACAACGCGTGTGTGCCGAAAAAAATACCCGGTTCTTTCCCTTCCGCCGCACGAGCTATGCGATTGCGCTCTTCTTCCGATGTCGAACCCGTTAGAAGATAAACGGGATGCGTAAAAAAAGAACGCGCTTTATCGGCATGTTGGCGCGCCAACACTTCACTCGGCGCCATAAAGGCTACGCTATAGCCGTTTTCCAGAGCACAGACCGCCGCCAGAAACGCAACGATGGTCTTTCCGGAACCGACATCTCCCTGCAAAAGGACATTCATCGGCGAGGGAGCACATAGACGATCCTGTAAGCGCATCACAGCATTTTTTTGCGCAGCGGTGAGCATAAATGGAAGACGGGAAAGCGATTTGTCCAATGTACAGGGATGCATGACCACACTTTTTCGCTTGTACTTAGATTGCGTCCAATAATGGCGCAACAGCGTTGTTTCCAGCGCCTCTCTACGTTGCCACTCCTGAAGCGCCGCGTGTAAATCCTGTATTGACGAAGGAAAATGGAGCGCTTGCAGAAGGGCATATAATGGACGCCAGCCGGCCGCTTCCCGCCAAGCTGTCGGATAAGGATCCTCCACATTCGACAGCAAAGAAAAACCCTGTTTTACCGCATTACGCCGTGCATTTTGCGTCAGTCCCTCTGTTAACGGATACAGCGGGAAAAGTCCGAGAAAGCCCTCTTTTTCCGCTTCCTTTTCCACTTTTCCGATGACGGGATCAAACAGAACATGATCTTTTTCCCTATAGGTGCCGTAAAAATAAAAGGAATCCCCGACGCGAAGATTCCTTGCCACATAAGGTTGATTGTGCCACACGACATCCACGCTTTCAGAAGCATCCGCAATTGTTGCGCGAACGAGCGTGCGGCGACCGCCGAGGCGAATGGGGCGATAAAGACGCGTAAGACGAGCATGAACAACCTGCTTCCGATCCTCCGACAGAGCGGATATCGGGCAGGTGTTCTGTCGATCTTCGTATCGTACGGGAAGCGCAAACAACAGGTCTTCGACGGTAGTAATGTCCAAACGGGCAAAACATTCCGCTTTTTTTGGCCCAACGCCTTTTATAGCTGTAATCTGTTTACTCATTCCATAGAGAAAATATACGTATAGACCGGTTGATCGCCGTGAATAAATTCCACTTCACATTCCGGCCAGCGCGATGCAAGTTTTTCATTTAATTTCTGCGCTTTATCCGCATCCGCATCGTGTCCGACATAAACGGTAATGAGCGTGTGCTCCGGTTTTCGATAGGCTTCCACAAGGCGCTCAACCAATGTTTCGTCCTGATCATCGGTTAAGACAATTTCGCCGTTAATAAGGCCGATGCGATCGCCCGTTTTCATCGTTAATCCGTTGACTTCGGTATCGCGCACGGCATACGTCACCTGTCCGGTCGTAATATCCTGAAGACTTTGCGTCATCTGTTCGGCATTGCTCTGTGCATCGGCGGTATCGTCAAAATTAAAGAGAGCCATTACGCCTTCCGGCATGGTTCGTGTCGGAATAACTACGACCTTCTTTTCCGTCAGCTCATGTACCTGTTCAGCCGCCAAAATAATATTTTTATTGTTCGGCAAAATAAAGACGGTTTCCGCCGGAACCCGCTCAACGGCATCCAGCAAGTCTTTTGTGGAAGGATTCATGGTCTGTCCGCCGGAAACAACTTCATTCACCATCATGTCGCGGAATAATGAGCAGAACCCATCGCCCATGCAAACCGATACAAAGCCGTAACGCGATAATGCTTCACTCTTCGGTTCCGGTTTTGTCGGCAGGACAGTTGTTTCCTTTTCTTCACTTTGACGAAGCGTATGCTCTCGTGTGGAAAGCACATGAATTTCCGTTAGATCGCCTCGCTTATCCTGGCTCACGATGAGTTTAACGGGAGTGTCGGTATAGGCCTCGACAAAGAAGCCGTTCTTCGTCTCGTTTATCTTTTCCGCTACACCATAGTGTTCCAAATGACGAATCATGCGCTCTCGTTCGATGTTCTCGATCGTAAAAGAAACAAAGAAGGCTTTCTCGGTTTTTAACGCATGCTCGCGTCCCTGCACGCTCGCTTCCACCTGCGGAGAGTGTGTTTTGGACTGCTCCAAAAGTGCTTGCAGATTTTCACCCGAAAGGCATTCCACAAATCCGCAAAGGAGATAAACCAACCCCTGACCACCGGCGTCTACCACTCCGGCTTCTTTCAACTCGACAAGCATTTCCGGTGTCTGTTGCAGCACATGATTGGCATGGCGCAGAATGTCTTTCAAAAAAGCGACAATATCGCTGTATTCATGCTGATTTTCCAACGCAAATTCGCTCATTGCCCGCGCGATAGTAAGAATTGTACCTTCTGTAGGTTGCATGACCGCCTTGTAGGCTTTTGCACGCGCCGATTCCAACGCATCGGCAATGTCCGAAAGAAGAATGACCTCTTTTCCTTTCAGCGACTGTGCCAATCCGCGGCAAAGCTGGGACAGAATAACGCCGGAATTACCGCGTGCACCCATGAGTGAACCATTGCCGAGGGCTTTGGCCATTGCCTCGATGCTCTTGGGCGCTTTACTCACCGCATCCGCAGCCGATTTCATGGTCAGGCTCATATTCGTTCCGGTATCGCCGTCCGGTACGGGGAAAACATTGAGCGCATTCACTTCCTCTTTGTGCTCATCAAGAAGACGACAGGCTTGCAGTAAGCCGTCCCGAAAAGTTTTTGCATCAACTCGTTCCACATCATCCCCCTTAAACACGCAATCCCTGCACCAAAACATCTACAGAGTGCACGGTAAGGTGTGTTTTAGACTCCACGTTGTAACGCACCGTGTCGATAATATTTTCAGCCACCATCGAAAGACGAATACCCGCTTCTAAAATCACATGCAGCTGAATAGAAATTCCTTGCTGCGCATCACTGCTGACACGCACCCCGCGGCTCATGTTTTCTAAACGGAGCAGGTGGTAAATATCATCCTTCGGGCCGCGTGCAGCAAGGCCGACCACTCCATAACACTCCATTGCAGCCTGCACTGCAATGCGCTCCACCACACCCTCTTCTATGGTTACGTTGCCGTATTCATTACCAATTGTTAAAGACATAGCTCCTCCTTTATCGGCAAAGTACTTTATTACGTTTTTTTGATTATAACATAACCCCCGCAACCATTGGCATGTCCCTCTTGATAGAGGTCAACACAGGAGACGAAAAATGCGGGAATCATTTGCGACACACATCGTATTTTGTTATAATACCGATGTTCACTCAATGGAAGGGCAGGAGGAAAGTCATGGCGAGAGTTTGTGAAATTTGTGGAAAATCTAAATCAGCCGGTAATAAGGTTACCTTTTCGCATAGAGGTATTCGCCGTACGTGGACGCCGAATTTGCGTCGCGTGCGTGTTTACGAGGAAAACGGCACACCGAAGCGGATCTATGTCTGCACCCGTTGCCTGCGTTCCGGTTTAGCGAATCGCAACCGGCCGAATGCCGCTTACCTGGAAGAGACTCCGGTAGAAGAGACGGTGGTTGTAGAAGAGGAAGTCGTTGAAGAAGCGGTGGAAGCATAACTTGCTTTAACCAACCGTATTTACTAAACACATCCCCACAAAACAGTATCCCCCTGTGCATCAGATAGCACAGGGGAATTTTTTCTCGTTACTATTCGTAATCATGACGAAATGCCGGAATCTTGTCTTCTTGCTTTCCGTATAAAATCACTTCTTTGCATCGCAGGATTGAATGCAGAATACGCCGCATCCCTTCTCGCTTTCAATCTGCACTTCATTGTCGACGGAAAAAACATGATTCGAAATACCAAGCGAAGAGCCTGCAGTAAGCGTGGCACGTTCAAGCGGATAGTCAAATCCCCTCAGGGTCAGCTTCACTTCACCGGAAAACAGCATAAAAGAGGTGTACCATTCCGGCGTGAGCTTAGGCAGACAATAGTTTCCCGGAACAAGATAGCGCACGATATTATGCTGCATATACTGCACAATGCACATGCCGTCTTCCGCAAAACGTTTCATCATCGCCAAATTCACCATGGTATGATCCAGGCGCGACCCCGCCCCACCAAAAAGCAGAACGTACGCCGCCCCATGTTCGGCGCAATAGGATAAAGCCAATTCGGTATCGGTTGCATCTTTTCGCACCGGAAAACGCAAAACCTTTTTTTCGTGCACATAGGTCTGTAAAAGAGGATCTGAAAAGGAAAACCGGGACGAATCAAAATCACCGACAAGCAGATCCGCTTTTATTCCCAGACGAACCAGAACGTCCAATCCGCCATCGGCGGAAAGAATCGTATCGACTTCGGCCAGCTTTTCACGCAGCAACTCGTCCGACGGAAGGCTCTCTCCGGCCGCAATGATCGCCACAGACTTCATTTTTTCATGTGCTCCATAAAGGCTTTTGCCGAACCGTACGTATCGCTGCCGAAAACGGCGGAGCCGGCAACAACCCAATCACAGCCCGCCTCAAGTACCTCATCCACGTTATCCAAACGGATACCGCCGTCCACTTCCAGAATAATTTCTCTTCCGGAAGCCTCAATCATGCGTTTCGCTTTACGAATTTTGTCAAGCATGGAAGGAATAAAGTATTGGCCGCCAAAGCCGGGATTGACACTCATGATAAGCAATAGATCGGCTTCCGGTAACAACTCTTCGACCGCGCAAACCGGCGTTCCGGGATTAATCGCGACACCCGCTTTCATTCCCAAATCATGAATTTCCTGTAAAGCACGATAGCTGTGTGTAACACCTTCCGTATGAATCGTGAGCAACTCACACCCGGCTTTTTGAAAAGCGGGAAACAGACAGGAGGGCTCTTTTACCATCAGATGGGTATCGAAAAATAGCGAAGTATGTTTTCTTAACCGGGCAATGACATTTGGACCGAACGTAATGTTCTGAACATATTGCCCATCCATGACATCGAGATGAAGATGCGTAACGCCTGCTTTCTCCAGAGCGGTAATTTCCTTCTCAAGGTTGAAAAAATCCGCAGATAACAGTGACGGAGCCAATTGACGATCCATTCTCTTCCCTTTCTTTTTTCTTTGTGTAATATACCGAGAAGCACAACATGGGTGTTAATATACTGTTCTCTTCTCTATTTCGTCATATAAGGTAAGATACGAGGCGTATCGTTCCTCGGCAATCTCGCCGTGTGCAACCGCTTCTTTTACCGCGCAATGCGGCTCTTTGCGATGAGAGCAGTTGCGAAAGCGACAGTATTCTTTGAAGCGGGCAATTTCCGGAAAAGCCGAGGCGAGTTCAACTGTCGCCGTAAAATCGCGCAAATCCAAAGTGGAAAAGCCCGGCGTATCGAAGATGAACGTATCTCCCCCCAGAGAAAACAGCCGACTCGTTCGTGTCGTCTGTTTACCGCGTGCGGTTTTTTCACTGAGTTCGCCGATCACAATGGATTCTTCTCCGCTCAGACGCTGAATTAATGTGGATTTTCCTGCACCCGACGGACCGGCAATAGCGGTCATGCGACCGGCTAAGGCCTTCTCTAAAGCGGGAAATCCGTCTCCGTGCAGTGCATCGACAAAAAACGTACAATACCCCGCCAAACGATAGCGTTTTGCCCACATTTCACGTAAGTCATCCGCTGTACGATCCATTTTGTTAAAGCAGAGCAGGATGGGAAAGTGTCGTTTTTCCAACACCGCCAGCAATTTGTCCAACTGTAACGCGTTGACCATGGGTTCCACCAGTGTTTCCACCACCAGCACCTGATCCACATTGGCTACGGGAGGACGAAGAAGTCGATTCTTTCGCGGAAGAACCTCTGTAATGGTAGCTTCCTCATCCTGTTCGGCCTTTGTCCAGAACACATAGTCACCGATCATGGGACGCAAATCACTTTCCCGTAATACACCACGCCCTTTGGCAAAAATTGTCCCTGTCCATTCCGCATCTCGCGTTGGCGCCAGTTCATAGCGATCTTTTTCGGCTGAAATGATATGTCCTTTCGGCACGCTTCCTCCTCTTTATTGCCCTGCATTAGCGCTGAGGACCTTTATTCTGTCCGTTTGCCTCCGCGAGTATGCCGTCAATATAGATGGAGAACTGAGCCCCCTCCATCGCTTCAACCGTGGCGGAAATATAACCCTCACTGTTGGCATCCGAGGCATTGAAGGTTTTCTTAAACACCGGTTCCTCGCGGGATTCATTTAAGTCAAATATGGTGACTTCAAAGGTCTCTTTCCCTGCGGGCGGATAAATTCGTGTTTTATAGATCATCTTCTTTGAAGCATTATCCTCGGAAGAAGAGGTTTGTTCGCCCATAGAGACCGTAATGGTAATGGCACTGTTTTGTTCCACTTGTGTACCGGCAGCAATGGATTGCGAAATTACCGTTCCCGAAGGGTAGCTGCTGAAAGCCGTATTCACCTTCTCCAATTTGAGGCCGGCTTCGTTGAGTTCCGCAAGAGCCTGATTCTGTGTTTTATTGATCAACACCGGAACCATCGTCATCACCGCTTCTTTCCCCTTGCTGACGACAAGAACAATGCGACTTCCGCTTTCCGCTTCCGTTCCGGCGGACGGTTCCGTACGAACGACCTGGTTTTTTGCCGTATGCTCGTCAAAGATCATCTTGGTCTGTCCGACGCGAAAACCGGCTTCCTGCAATATTTTGGTCGCTTCTTCTATGCCTTTTTCCGCCACATCCGGCACTGTTTTTTGTTTCTTTCCTGAGCTGACCACCAGATTTATCGTCGTTCCTTTTTCCACTGTCGTTCCGCTCATAATGCTCTGGTCGATGACGATGCCCTGTTCGACTTCCTCATCCGGACGGCGTTCCGTGACCGCCCCCTTCAAATTGTTTTTCTCCAGCTGATTCAGGGCGTTTTCTTCCTCCAAATTGATCACGGCGGGTACCATAGCGTATCGTTCTTTCTCACTCTTCTGTTTCTGATAGAAGAAAAAGAACACCAGAAGAAGAACGGCAACGACCGAAACGGCAAGCAGAGAAATCGTGCGCAAATTTGCCTTTTTTTCCTTCAATTCTTTTTTCGCCTGCGCACTTCGGCTTTGATAAACGGCTTCCTGTACAGGGGCGACAGGAGTGTTTCGCGTATCCTCATGCGAATTGGCGGTGGGAAGAAAAAGCGTATCGTCAAAATTATTGTAATTGTCCAGGGCATCCGCCAATTCCTCTGCAGACGTATAGCGATCATCCGGATTTTTTTCGAGACAACGCAGGATAATGCGGTTTAAGCCGGGGTGAAGAGAAGGATTGCGATCAATGGGTGCAACAGGCTGCTCCTGAATCTGCTTCATCGCAATACCCACAGACGTTTCCGCGTCAAAAGGCACTTTACCTGTCGCCATTTCATACATGACAACGCCAAGAGAATAGATATCGGACTGGGCATCCACGGGCTGTCCCTTTGCCTGCTCAGGAGAAATGTAATGCACCGTACCCAAAATATTATTCGTAAACGTCACTGTGGATGAGGAAGTAATGCGGGCGATGCCGAAATCCGCAACTTTGATATCTCCCGTTTTCGTGATAAGAATATTGGCCGGTTTGATATCCCGATGTACAAGGTGTGACTCATGTGCACGCGCAAGAGCCAGCGCAATCTGCTGACCGGTTTTGGCGACTACGGCGCTACTCATGGTTCCATGCGTTTGAATCGCTTCCTTCAACGTCGTTCCTTCAATGAGCTCCATTACAATATAATGAAGCACGCGGTCATCAAACTGCTCACGTCCGACATCATACACATTGACCACGTTGGGGTGATTGAGCGAAGCGGCGGCCAATGCTTCATTCTCAAATTTCTGAACAAATTCATCATCTTCGAGATATTGCTCTTTTAAGATTTTGACGGCAACTTTACGCTTCAACACGAGATCTTCCGCCTCGTACACATAGGCCATTCCGCCCTGTCCGATGCGTTGCGCCAAGCGATAACGATTATTGAGCAGAATCGGCTTCATCATCGCCTCCTATATCGTACAGCGTAAGGGTAATATTGTCGGCTCCTCCATTGTCATTTGCCTGTTTCACGAGCATTTCAGCCGCTTCACGTGCGACCGGCTCAGCGGCAAGAATTGCTTCAATCGCCTCGGTGTCCATCATCTTTGTTAGACCGTCGCTGCAAAGAAGAAGACGATCTCCTGCGGAGAGAGAAAGGGTGCGAGTGTCCACCGCGATGGTTTCATTCGTACCGACAGCACGAGTCAGGGTGTTTCGGTCCGGATGTACGAGCGCTTGTTCCGGGGTGAGCAGACCCTGACGAACCATGTCGGCGACCAAAGAATGATCCTGCGTCAGCTGTAGAAGTTTTCCGTCGCGGAAAAGATAAATGCGACTGTCGCCGACGTGAGCGATCGTCAACTGACGATCGGCAATCACCGCCGCACAGATCGTTGTTCCCATACGGCGATATTCCGAAATGCTTTCTCCTTTTTCATAAACGGCAAGATTGGCCGCCTCCACCGCTTCGGTCAACAGCGCTTCATAGTCGCTTCGTTCCTTGTCTTTCATGAAGTATTCCCGGCAGGCATCAATCGCCATGGCTGCCGCCACTTCTCCGGCGTTGTGTCCACCCATACCGTCCGCCAACAAAAGCAGCGAAAAGCGGGGATGAAAGTAGTTGGAATAGCGATCCTGATTCATGGAACGCACGCGTCCCACGTCGGTTATGGAATAGGTGTTCATCAATTCCTCTCTCCTTCTTCATACAGGACGCGCAACTGACCACAGGCAGCGTCGATATCTGCTCCGCGTTTCTGTCTAATGCTGACATGCACGCCGTTTTTCTCCAACCGTTCTGCAAAGCGGGCAATCGCCTGTTCCTTTGCGGAACGCCCCTGAAACTCCTCGATCGTGTTCAAGGGAATCAGATTGACATGATATTGCGGACCGACAAGATGGGTGCTCATCCACTGTACATCTTCTTCCCGGTCATTTTCGCCTTGAATAAGAGCATACTCAAAGCTGATGCGCCTTCCCGTCTCTGCAAAATAGGCATCACAGGCGTCTAACACTTCAGCAATGGTATAGCGTCGGGCAATGGGCATGGTTCGCCTTCGTCGTTCATCCGACGTGGCATGAAGGGAAATGGCCAAATTAATGGCTAATTTTTCCTGCATCAGCCGATGAATGCCCGGAACAATTCCGCAGGTGGAAAGCGTGATATGCCTTTCGCTCAGATTCTTTCCTTCAGGAGAAGTGACGAGATGAATGAAACGAAGCACTTCCTCCAAATTATCCATCGGTTCGCCGATGCCCATTAAAACGATACGGGTAATGGGCGTTTTTTCCCATTCTTCTACGCGATAGACCTGCGCTAAGATTTCTTCCGCCTGTAAATTACGACCGAAATCCGCTTTGGTGGAAGCGCAAAACGTGCAACCCATACGACATCCCACCTGTGTAGAGACACACAGTGTCGTACGATCGGCATACGGCATAAATACCGTTTCTATAGCCATGCCGTCTTCCAGCGCCAGCAGATACTTTGCGCTGCCGTCACGAGAAACGAGACGCTTAATCTTCTGCACTGTGCGTACAGGAAGGCTTGCCGCTCGTTCCCGAAACGCCTTGGGCAGGACATGAGCCTCAAGAATATCCCGTTTACGCTCGATATGGAAATAATGAAAAAGTTGATTTCCGCGAAAAGCGGGAAAGCCCTGTCTCGATGCCCACTCCCGACATTCCGCAAGCGTAAGCGCATTACCTGCACGTTGCATACTTCCTCCTGCTTTTGGTTATTATATCATCCCTATCGTTTACGCGTCAGCGTCCGGACGACGAAAGCGTGCCACAAAAAAGCCGTCCGACCAGTCCTCAAGGGGGGAATAATAAAGTACCGGTTTTCCCTCCATCGGCTCGGAAATCCACGTCTTAGGGATGGTCGCAATGACCTCTTCGTTTTCTTTTCTTCCGTAAGTGCACGTACTATACACCAGTCGTCCACCGGGTTTCACATAACGTAATGCCGTTTGAACAATTTCCTTTTGCAAAATAGCCAGTTCGTCAATATCCTCTCTTTGGCGATGCCAACGAATGTCCGGCTTTCGTCCTAAGAGTCCAAGACCCGAGCAGGGCGCATCTACGAGCACGGCATCAAACCGGTTTTCCCACTCCGGTCGAAATAAGCGTGCATCGCCGATGTTGATATCCAACGGAGTATGCATGCGCTGTGCATTTTCTTCCAGATAGCGCCGTTTTTCTTCCACTACGTCATTGGCGACCACCCGACACGACGGAGAAAGAAGCTTCATCGCTACCGCTTTTCCTCCTGGTGCCGCACAGAGATCGAGAATTTCCCCTTTTTCGATTCCTTCTGCCGCTACTTCCGCCGCACGCACGCCGGCTTGGGATTGAATCGTAATTTTTCCTTCCCGAAACGCGGAGGTCTCGGTAATCGGACCCCCTGTACACAAGAGGCAGTGTGGAGAAATCGCGCCGAAACGCAAATCGGTAAGAGTGGGCAAGAGTTCTTCAAAGAGCGCCTCACGGGAGTATTTAGGCGCAACGAAAAGGCTTATCGGTGCCGATTCATTCTGTCTGGACAGCAAGGTTTCCCAATCTTCCTCGGAAAAACAATCCGCGAGGTATTCCGCCATCCAATCCGGAAGCGAATAGCGCACGGCAAGACGTTTCCTATGATCCGCAATCGAAAGTTCGGCTGCACTTTCTCCCGCACGCAGGAATGAGCGTAACACGGCGTTCACGTAGCGTCTGGCCGGCTGCTCTTTTTTCGGTACCAACGAAACGGCCTCATTCACCGCCGCATGCGGCGGGGTCTCTAAAAAACGAAGTTCATAGACAGCGAGACGAAGAATATTGCGCACCGTGACCTTTTGCTTTGCCATGGGACGGGCAGAAAAGGCATCCAACATGGCATCCAGATAGCGGCGATTTTCCAAAACACCGTAAACCAGCCTACGCATTGCCGCCCGATCACGCGCATCCGCTACCTTTTCTGCATGACGGTTAAGCGATCTTTCCACCGCTTCGCCTTTTCGCTCCCCTTGCACAAGTACGTCAAGTGCAGCTTCTCTGGCTTCGTCCGTTTTTCCCATCATACATTCTCCCACGAGGTAATTTTGGTTCCCGGCGTGACCGGATGACCGTTCAGAAATGCGCCGACCGGCATAGATTTCTTATTGGCCGGTTGCAACACGTCTACCACGAACACATCTTCTCCCGCCCGAATGGCGATGCCGTTCCTATCAGCGCGAAGAATTTCCCCTACTTCACCCTCACCGGCATCTTTCTCCGCATGGGCGTCATGTACTTTATACTCCTCGCCCATCCAGCAAATCTTCGCCCCCGGCCAATCTTTCAATGTTAAGACTCGACGAACCAGCATTTCTGCTGATTGATGCATATCGAGCAAGCCGTCTTCACGTTGAATCTTTGCGGCATAGGTTGCTTTTTCCTCATCTTGCGGAACACGAGCCGCGTAATATGCCTCGTAATGGCGAAGGGTATCTAACAGTACCTCCGCACCGAGCACACTCAGTTTTTTCGATACGATGTTTAAGTCCTCAGCCTTCAATGCAAAGGAGGCTTGTTTAAGCATATCCCCGGCATCGAGTTCCTTTTCCACAAGCATTGCGGTTACGCCCACTTCGCTCTCTCCGGCAAGCATTGCCCGCTGAATGGGTGCGGCGCCGCGATAGTGCGGAAGCAGGCTCGCATGGATGTTGAGAATCTTCCCGGCATAGCGGGAAAGCAATGCGTCGCCGAGGAGCTGGCCGAAAGCGATGACCACAAGAACATCCGGCTGTGTCTCGTCAAGTCGGGACAGAAACGCGGCATCGTTTACCGAATCCGGCGTTTCCACCGGAAGAGAAAGCGAAAGCGCGGCTTCCTTCACCGGCGTCGGGCTCCACTTTCCGCGAGATCTTCGACGATCCGGTTGGGAAACGACTAAAACGATGTCCATATCTTCCGCTGCATGAAGCGCATGAAGCGAAGGAAGAGCAAAGTCCGGCGTACCGAAAAAGGCAATGCGCATCACTTCTCCCCTTTCGCTTCAGATTCGGACACCTGCATTTCCTCCTGCTCCGGTACGGGCTCTTCTTCTTCATTCAGGAGATGATGCGCACGCAAATACGCTTTCTGTTCATCCGTCGGATGGGCAAGGTCGATTTCTTCGTCTACCAGATCCCGAAAAAGCACACCATTCAAATGATCAATTTCATGACAGAGACACCGAGCAAAAAGGCCCTCCGCTTCGACCGTTTTCGCCTCACCCTCTTCGTCCAGATACGATACCACCACCCGTTGCGGGCGATAGACCGTACCGTTATAGTGCGGGACGGATAAGCATCCTTCAATATCCAACTGCTGTTCTTCAGAATATTCGATGATCTCGGGGTTGACCATTTTATACACGCCTTGTCCGACATCCACCGTAATCAGACGGCGCAGTCTGCCCACCTGCGGTGCGGCAAGACCGACACCCTCATTTTCTTTCATGGTTGCCACCATGGCATCAAGAAGCGTGCGAATTTTGTCATTGATCTCGTTGACCGGTTTCGCTTTTTTGCGAAGGATGGGATCTCCTTCCACGCGCAAGGTTAGTAAAGCCA
The DNA here is from genome assembly GCF_900059565.1 of Murdochiella massiliensis. GTDB lineage: Bacteria > Bacillota > Clostridia > Tissierellales > Peptoniphilaceae > Murdochiella > Murdochiella massiliensis. The sequence continues at coordinate 57,736 of NZ_FIZW01000002.1, read as the reverse complement.
TGATTGTCCTTTCTTTTTCGCCGCTTAAAGAAGTGTCCCTCCTTTTTTCATGCGGCAAGTTTTACATTAATACGTCGTTAATGGATCCAGCGTAACCGTGATCCATAGATCTTCCGCTGTCGGAAACGCGCTGATTACGCTTCTTCCCGCCTCTTCTAGCAATCTCCGATCGGGCGAACGAAGCATGAGGGAAAAGCGATAGCGACGATTCATGCGCTCGATCACACTCGGACTCGGTCCGTCACAGTGAAGATCGAAATAACGGTGCGCAAGAAAATCGTGCACCTGATGCGCTTTATGCAACGACTCATCACGCCGAAAACCGCTGAATTGGATGTGCAGCACATGCCAAACAGGCGGGTAGTGTTTTTCTCGACGATACGCGATTTCCTGACGATAGAAGGAATCGCCGTCATATCTCGCCGCAGAGACCAGCGCATAATGCGTCGGAACATAGGACTGAATGAACACCTTTCCGGGACGATCCGCCCTTCCCGCTCGACCGGCCACCTGCGTTAACAGCTGAAAGGTTCGTTCTGCCGCACGTAAATCCGGCAAATTCAGATTGACATCGGCGGAAAGAATGCCGACGACCGTCACCTTGGGAAAATCAAACCCTTTAGCGATCATTTGAGTGCCAAGAAGAATGTCGATTTTTCCTTCACGCATACCGCGATAAACGTCGTCATAGGCTCCTTTTTGCTGCATGGTATCCGCATCCGCCCGGCGTATCCGCGCTCCGGGAAAAAGCCGCCTTACTTCTTCTTCCAACTGTTCCGTACCGGCGCCGAATTCGCGTATGGCGTGACTTCCGCATTGCGGGCACTGTCTACGATAGGCCTTCTCTCTTCCGCAATAGTGGCAAATGAGCTTGTCGCGGTGTTTGTGATACGTCATGGCCACATCGCACGCATCACAACGATAGACATAGCCACAGGCACGACAGAATACAAACGATGTATGACCGCGTTTGTTGAGAAATAGGATGACCTGCTCTCCCTTGTCCAGTGCACTCTTTGTTGCTTTGTACAGATCTCGTGAGAACATGGAGCGATTGTTGTTTTTCAGTTCTTCACGCATATCCACCAGATGAGCCGTTGGCATGGGCTGATTAAGCACACGTGTCGGCAAATCCAGGCGTGTGAGTTCCCCTGTTTCGACGCGGTAAAGCGACTCCATGGAAGGCGTTGCAGAGCCCAGAACCAAAGAGCAATGATGCCAGTTGGCCCGAAATGCCGCAATGCGATCGGTATGATACTTCGGGTTTTGCTCACTCACATAACTTGTTTCATGTTCCTCATCGATGATGAGGATGCCGAGATCGGAAAAAGGGGCAAACACGGCGCTTCGTGCACCGATGGCAATGGTGACCTCACCGCGCTGAATCTTTTCCCATTCTTCATAGCGTTCTGCAGAAGAAAGTCGGGAATGCAATATGGCCACTTGGCGACCGAAACGCCCCTCAAAACGTGCAATGGTCTGCGGGGTCAATGCGATTTCCGGAACCAAAATAATGGCCTGTTTTCCTCTTTCCAGTGCCTTCTGCACCAATTGGAGATAAATCTCGGTCTTTCCCGAACCGGTTACCCCGCAAAGCAGATACTGACCTGTGTTGGCCGTAATCTGATCAAACACCTCCTGTTGATTAGGCGTTAACGGCATGGCCGCATAGGCTTCTGCTTCCGGCTTGTGGAGACGTTTAATACGCTCCTCTTCCCGGGTAATCCATCCCCGTTTTTCCAGGCGTAAAAGCGTCGCAGAATCGGCTTGGGTTTCGGCAAGCAGGGCTTCACGAGAAAGCGAACCTTGAGAAAGAGCTGCCAGAACCTTCGTCTGACGATGTGCTCCGGCGCGCGGCGTCGCTTTTTCCCCCTCTTTCGTTAATGCATAATACAAACGTATTTTCGGACGATATTCTCCCGGTTTTCCCGGTGGGAGAACCGTCTGAATGGCTGAGGCATAATCGGAAAGATCGTGGTTGACCATGTCCTCGACTAAGGCCATTGCTTCTTCCGATAGCGGAGAAAGCGTAGGAATCCAGGAGAGCACAGCCTTGGTAGGAAAATCCGGAGGATTCTTTTCCACGACTTGCCAAACAAGGGCATCGCAACGACGATTACCGCGTCCGAACGGTACGCGACAGAGCGCACCGCGCACCGCACCTTCACGAAGGGCGTCGGGAACGGCATACGTAAAAAGTCGCTCCGTCTTTCGCGTATTGGTCAACAGATAGACGTCGACGAACGTGCTCATCGCAAAAGATCCAATAGATGATCGGCCACTTCTTCTTTGGTTAGAAGCGGCAGCGCTTCTTCCTTGTCTTCCCCGAGTATCGTCACAATATTCGTATCGTAATCAAAAGCGGCGCCTTCTTTTGTAACATCGTTCGCTACAATATAGTCCAACTTTTTCTTCTTGCGCTTTTCGCGTGCATGATCCAACACCTTCTCGGACTCGGTCGCAAAACCGATCACCGTCTGATGGGTCTTCATCGTGGCAAGATGCCGGAGAATATCCGGCGTATCGACCATCTCCAGGATATGCACCTTCCCGTCATCTGTGCCTTTGATTTTCTGCGTTTTTTCTTCTACGGGTCGAAAATCCGCCGGAGCAGCCGCCATCAAAAGCGCATCCGCTTTCGAAAATTCCTTCTCAAGGGCGACAAGCATATCCTCCGTCGATTCCACAGCAATCGCGTGCACCCCCTCCGGAACAGGCACTTTCATCTCTCCATGCACAAGCGTCACCTCCGCACCACGCATCCTCGCGCGCTTTGCGATGGCCACACCCTGTTTCCCGGAGGAATCATTGGTTAAAAAGCGCACAGGGTCCAGGCGTTCTCTGGTCGGACCGGCCGAAACCAAAATCCGTTTTCCGGCCAGATCCTTTTCGGTTAAAGCGCTTTCTATGGAAAGGAAAAGAGAAGCCGCTTCCGGCATCCGTCCTTCCCCCTCTTCTTGACAGGCAAGCCAACCCGCATCCGGTTCTAAAACCTGAATGCCGCGTTTACGAAGGGTCTGCAGATTTTCCTGCGTCGCGGCATTATGATACATCACCACATTCATGGCCGGGGCGACCATCACCGGGCAATGCGCCGCAAGGGCCGTTGCAGAAAGCAGATCATCGGCTATGCCATTCGCCATTTTTGCCAGAATATTTGCCGTCGCGGGAGCCAGCAAAAAGAGGTCGGCTTCGCGCGTTAAGTCGATATGAGGAATCATCCCTTCACTTTCCGCAAAGAGATCCGTATATACCGCATGACCGGACATGGTTTGAAAGGTCAAGGGTGTCACAAAACGCGCCGCACCTTCCGTCATGACCACCCGCGTTTCGGCTCCTGCTTTGCGTAAGCGTGACAACAGCTCCGGGATTTTATAGACTGCAATACCTCCCGATACGCCGAGGAGGATGCGCTTGCCTGAAAGACTCATTTATTCCTCCATTTGGGCTACGTGATCAACCTTGGTTACCTTGTGTTGCATAATTTCGTCCAATGCAACGGTAACCGGTTTTTCGCCTTTGCTGTCCACTAACGGTTGCGATCCGTCCGTTAACAGACGCGCGCGTTTCATCACCATCACGCATACGTCGTAACGGCTCGGGCTGATTTCGCCCAGTTCTCGAAATGATGGATTAATCATGAAATTCCTCCCAATACGTTTCAATCAGTTCCGCATCAATGCGCTGATTCTCCGCATCGATAATATGTGACACCATCTCCGCACAGCGATCCACTTCATCATTCACGACGGCATAGTCGTAATCGTGCAGCATGGAAATTTCCTTTTTCGCGTTGGTTAAACGCAGATGAATACTTTCTTCATCCTCACTTCCGCGATTACGAATGCGCGATTCCAAATCATCGCGATGCGGCGGAAGTAGAAAGATGTAGACGCCGCCGGGCATATTCTGTTTCACCTGCATCGCGCCCTGCACGTCAATTTCCAAAAGTACATTTTCACCGGCAGCAAGCTGGTCTAAAACGTACGCTTTCGGTGTGCCATAATAATTCCCGTGGACCTTAGCAAATTCAATCAGTTCCCCACGGTCGATGAGTGTATTGAATTCCGCAAGCGTATGAAAAAAATAATTTTCGCCGTCTTTTTCCTGCGGGCGTTTTGCACGGGTGGTGGCGGAGATACTCACTTTAAGGTCTTTGCGCTTCGCTTTTAGTGCTTCGCACACCGTTCCCTTGCCGACTCCGGACGGACCGGACAATATGATCAACTTTCCCTGACGTCGCATGGTTCCTCCTATTCTTTATGAAAACAGTGTAACAGGCAAATACCGAAAAAGCGATGAAATATGACAATATTGTCATATTTCATCTCGACGTTATGCGTGTCTCTCGCACTGTCTACCGCGTTTCTCGTTTTTCTCTCCTTCGTTCCGGTTCAAGCGAATGCTATAATAAACGCAGAAAGGATTTTCTCATGACTTTTGATGGCATTACCATGCATGCGGTGGTTGCGGAGCTTAAGGAAAAGCTGCTCGGCGGACACCTAAAAAAAATGAATCAAATCGGCCCGACGCAACTCACCATGGCATTTTATGCCAACGGCGAAAATCTGTTGCTCTATCTTTCCTGTGATTCCTCAAACGGTCGGCTGCATCTGACAACGAAAAAATACGCCAATCCGAAAACGCCGCCCAATTTCGTTATGCTTCTGCGCAAACATCTTGGTCAGGGCAAGTTGATCGGCATTGATCAGGTCGCCCTGGATCGTACTGTTCGTCTCCGTTTTCAAACGCGTAATGAACTGGGCGATACGGTGGAAAAACAGTTGGTTTTGGAGGTAATGGGTCGTCACTCCAATCTCATCCTTCTCGATGAAAACGATCGCGTTCTGGAGGCAGTGCGCCGCGTTTCCCATGATATGAGCCGTGTTCGTCAAATCTATCCCGGAAAAACATACACCGTTTTTCCTGCAAATAAGCGCGATGTACTCACGGAAGAGGTGTCCCTCACCGCACTCATCGAAGCCGCACAAGACGAGCAAAGTGGAGGGCTAACGGTAAAGCAGCTTTTCTATGGCCAATTGACGGGCTTTTCTCCTCTTGTTTCCGTTGAACTGTGTGTACGTGCGGATGTTGCGCCCAATACGCCCATCGGTGCACTCACATCGGCGGAGCGCGATGCCCTTGACCGCCAACTTTCCCTTCTTATTTCTGCTCTACGTGCCGATACCTACCATCCGGCGCTGTATTGCACCCCGAAGAATCAGGCCTATCCTTTTGCTTTGACGCATTATGGAAATCCTGAAGCGGAAGACTCCTCCATCAGTGCACTCATTGATCGCCAAACGGCGGAAACAGCACGCGATGACGGGTTTGGGCAACGTAAGGAGCATATGCGTCATCAGTTGGCGGCAGTACTCGATAAGAAAATGCGTAAGCGTGATCACTTGCGCGAAGATCTGATCCAGACACAGAACCGCGAAGAATACAAAGAAGAAGCCGATTTATTGGCCGCCTATGCCCATACGGTGGAGAAAGGCCGTGACAGCATCGTGGTGAACGACTTTTTTCACGACAATCAGTCCCGTACGATTCCGCTGGATCCCAAAAAATCCGGTCACGAAAATATGGAGGCCAAATATCGCCAGTTTTCCAAGCTCAATACCGCGCATAAACTGTTGACCGAAAGCATCCCGCGTCTGGAAGAAGAAATTCGCTATCTGGAACAATTGGGCGAGATGCTGGAACAAACGCAGGAAATGGAGGAATTGGAAGCCGTTCAGCAGGAATTTGAGCGTGAAGGCATCCTTCCTAAACATAAGCGAAAGAAGAAAGCGGCATCATCCGCCGCGCTTCCGCCACGTCAATTCCGCACCAAAAACGGTTTTATCGTCCTGATCGGGCGAAACAATGCACAAAATGACCACTTAACGCTAAAAGTGGCGGATAAAGAGGATTTCTTTTTTCATTCGAAGACCGTTCCGGGTGCGCATGTGATTTTGCGCACGGCAGGACGCCAGGTTGAACAGAAAGATATGGAAGCAGCGGCCTATCTGGCAGCAAAATACTCCTCACGTTCCAAAGAAAGTGCCGTGGAAATCGACTATACACAAAAAAAACATGTGTATAAAGCAAAGGGAGCAAAACCCGGCATGGTCTACTATAAAGAATTTCGAACGCTCGTCATCAATCCCCTGGCCGATGCAGAAGATCTTCTGGAGGACAACAAATCGGAAACATCCTCATAAAATTTTACAAGGACAAATTTTACAGGGACGTTTCCTTCGCGCGTCGCAACATATCGCCAACGGAACAAATTCCCGGCTTCGGCATCGTGACAATGGATTTTGGCGTTTTTGCCCTTTTAAGCGAAACGCCGTCTTCGGTGAAGAGGACGGAAACATCCCATTCCAATGTTTTCCCTGTGGTCATCATTTCCAGATGATCCCCTACGGAAAACGCATTGCGCACTTCAACCGAAATGGTATTTCTTTCCTCATCGACGGCCGTCACCATGCCGATAAAATCATACTCTTGAATGTACGAGGTGGATGCGTAGTTTTGTCCTTCCGATCCCGGGTTTCCGAACAAAAATCCGGTCGTGAATGCGCGATGACTGGTTTTTTGAATTTCTTTCAGGCAATACGAGACCAGTTCCTCGCTCCACGTTCCATCTTCGATCGCATCCAGCGCGAGACGATAAGCATGCACCACCGTCCCGACATAATAGGCGCTCTTCACGCGCCCTTCAATTTTTAAGCTGCCTATTCCGTTTGCCATGAGTTTCGGAAGATGCGGCAAGAGGCATAGATCCTTCGAATTCATGATGAACGTGCCGCGTTCATTTTCTTCAATCGGAAAGTACTCCCCCGGACGTGTTTCTTCCATTAACGCATATTTCCAGCGACATGCCTGCGCACAGTCGCCACGATTGGCATCCCGTCCGGTCATATAGTTGGAAAGTAAACACCGACCGGAATGGGAAATGCACATGGCGCCGTGTACAAAACATTCCAATTCCAACTCCGGATCAATGGTTTTACGAATCGTAGCGATTTCGGAAAGCGTAAGTTCGCGCGCTAACACGATGCGCTTTGCGCCCTGATCACCCCAGAACTGCACTGTTTTGGCATTCATGAGACTCGCCTGCGTAGAGATGTGAATCGGAAGAGACGTCTCTTCTCGGATCACCTGAAAAATTCCCGGGTCTGAGACGATGACGGCATCCACGCCCATCTTTTCCAATGCTTTCGCTGTATCGGCAAGGCCGACAAAGTCCGATTCATGGGCAAGAATATTCATCGTAACGTATACGTTGGCATCACGATGATGCGCATAATCCACAGCCTGTTGAAGCGTGGTCAACGAAAAATTCCGAGATGCTGTGCGCAGGCCGTAGCGATCCAGCGCCAGATAGACGGCATCCGCGCCGAAGTGCAAAGCGGTGCGCAGTTTTTCTTCGTCTCCCGCAGGCGCCAGCAACTCCACCTTTTTTTTACTGCTCGACATGCCCATCCGTCTCCATGATGATCGTAAGAATCATCGGGTTGCGTTGAATTTCTTTATAGACATAACTCTTTACTTCTTCACGCATACGTGACTTCAGGAAGGCCCAATCCGTGATTTTACGTCGCTTGGCATCGTCAAAAATCTGAATCACAATCTTTTTCAGTTCCTCAATAACGTCCACGTTGTCTTTCATATAAATGAATCCGCGCGAGATGATTTCGGGTCCGGCGACCACTTCATGCGTGTTGCGATCCACCGTGACGACCAGCGAAATCATACCGTCATCGGCCAGACGTTTGCGGTCATTTAACACGACAGAGCCGACATCACCGATACCTAAGCCGTCGATAAGAATCTGTCCGGCCTGTACTTTTTCATCCATGTTGGCAACCACAGTTTTTCCGACACGATTAAATTCAATGACACTGCCGTTTTCAGCCATGAGAATATGATCTTCCGGCAAGCCGAGATCCATCGCCAGCTTTTTATGTGTAATGAGCATACGCGGTTCACCATGCGCAGGAATAAAGTATTCCTCGTTTACCAACGAGTGCATGAGCTTAATTTCTTCCTGACAGGCATGTCCGGAAACATGCACATTCTGAAGCGAAGAATAAACCACGCGGCATCCGCGCAGCATCAGCGCGTTGATCATGTCTCCGATGCTTTTTTCATTGCCCGGAATCATGGACGCGGAGAGGATGATCGTATCGTCTTCGCCGACCGTGATTTGCCGATGAGAACCGTTGGACATACGCGAAAGCGCACTCATCGGTTCGCCTTGCGAGCCGGTGATCAGCAGGCAAACTTCATCCGGTTTGTATTTTTCCACATCTTTAATGTCAATTAATGTCTTGCTTTGTACACGCAGATAGCCCAATTCGCTTGCTACCGCGACATTGTTGAGCATGGAACGACCGGACAGAGCTACTTTACGATGATTCGCCTCTGCCGCCTCAATAATCTGCTGTACACGATGAAGGTTGGATGCAAACGTAGCGACGATCAGACGCCCCTTGGTATTGCTGAAGATTTGCTTAAACGTCTCCCCCACGCTGCGCTCGCTGAGCGTATAACCCGGGCGCTCCACGTTGGTGGAATCGCTGTAAAGAGCCAACACTCCTTCCTCACCCAGTTCCGCCAGGCGATGAATATCCGTCGGTTCATGATCAATGGGGGTGAAATCGAACTTAAAATCCCCGGTAAAAAGGATGGTTCCCACCGGATTGTGCACGGCAATGGCACAGGCATCCGGAATGCTGTGTGCAACGCGAATAAACTCACAGTCCAGTGCACCCAGGCGCAACACATCACCGGCTTTTACATATTTAATTACGGACGGATTAATGCCGTGTTCTTTGAATTTGTTCTCCAGCATGCCCCCGGTAAGTCGTGTGCAATAGACATTGGTCTGCAGTTTTTTGAGGACATACGGCACCGCGCCGTAATGATCCTCATGGCCATGCGTCAACAAAATCCCCCGCAGTTTTTCCTTGTTCTTCTCCAAATAGGAAATATCCGGGATCACGGTGTCTACGCCGGGCATATCTTCATCCGGAAACGTCAGGCCGGCGTCGATCACAATCATATCATTGCCGTATTCGACCACCGCCATGTTCTTTCCGATTTCGCGCAATCCGCCCAGCGGAATCACCCGTAATCGTTTTATATTTGCTTTTGTTTTCAACGATTTTCCTCCTCTTCTTCTTTTTCTCTTTTTGTTCTATTTAATTCCTCGAAGGCTTCGCTCACCTCATCGAGTTCTTGTTCGGATTCCAATGCTGCAAAGACCATATCGTCTCCATCGGCAAAATAACGCAAAAAGAAGGAAGTACCATCCTCATGGTCTTCCACAAAACAATAGTTTCTATCCTCCAAGGAAAATGACGCAAGAAGATCAAACACTACGTCACGTTCCCCGTCATTAACTACAATCTGTTCTCTGTTCATTATTTTTCCCGTCTGTCCAGCCATTGCTGAAGAATAAACGTTGCCGCAATCGCGTCAACAACCTGTTTCCGTTTCTCCCGACGCACGCCGGTCTTCATCAGCACCGTGCTCGCCTGAATGGTACTCAATCTCTCGTCCTGATACGTCACGGCATACCCCTTTTTCGTTAATTCGGCACCGAAGCTTTTCGCTCGGCGAGCCGAATCGCTCATCTGATTATTCATATGCTTGGGCAAGCCGATAACAATTTCTTGAATAGCAAACGCACAAATGATCTCATCCAATGCGACAAGATCCGCCGCCAGTGTCGACCGATGAATGGTCGTATGGGCTTGCGCAATGAGATAGGTGGGGTCGCTTAACGCCACCCCTATGGTTTTTGTACCGATATCCAATCCCATTGCGCGTGTCAACCCATATCCCCTTCCTACGAAGGAATATTATGTCCTTCAAGATAATACGACAGCAACGTCGAAAGCAGTTCGTCTCGATCAATTTGACGAATGAGCTTGCGCGCACCGTTATAGCTCGTAATGTATGTCGGATCGCCGGAAAGAATGTAACCGATAATCTGATTCTCCGGCGCATAACCCTTTTCTTTAAGGGAGGCATACACACTGGCCAAAATTTCTTCCATATTGTGTCGTTCTTCAATCGGCGTAAAAAGCATCGTTTCGCTGAAATCTTTTGACATCTTCGCCTCCTAACCATATTGTGCGTAACGCATCGTGAGGATTCGGCTGAATTACGCCAGTTTTTCTTCCACCCATGCGTTCACGCTTTGCAATGCCTCATCGATTTTCGCGGCATCTTTTCCTCCCGCCGTAGCAAACTGCGGACGGCCGCCGCCGTTTCCGCCGGTTTTTTGAGCCAATGTTTTGACCAGATCCCCGGCTTTGATTCCCTTCTTCACCAACGCATCCGCTACCGAAACAACCCAATAGACCTTGCCCTCGGTCGCTGAAGCAAGAGCAATCACCAGTTCCGGATGATTGGCCTTTAACGCGTCAGCAAGATCTTTCAGCTCATCCATCGTCTTACCGTCCACACGCGAGGCCAGCACGGAAACGCCCGCCACCGTTACTATGGAGGAATCCAATTGACGTGAAAGTTCACCGGCCATTTTCGTTTCATAGGACTGCAACTCGCGCTTGACTTCTCTGTTTTCTTCCAATAGCGCTTCGCTTTTCTGAAGAAGATGTTCCGGTGCTGTTTTGAGCAGATCCGCTAAGGCGAGCAAGGTCTCTTCCTTTTCCTTCATCCCCTGTAAAGCGTTGCGGCCGGTTACCGCTTCAATGCGTCGTACACCGGAAGAAACGCCCTGTTCACTGAGCAGTGTAAATACCTGTAGTTGAGCGGTATTTTCCACGTGTGTTCCGCCACATAGTTCTTTAGAGAAGTCTCCCATAGAAACGACGCGCACCGCGTCGTGATACTTATCTTCAAAGAGCCCAATTGCTCCTTCGGCCATTGCTTCCTGTAGAGGTAATACCCTTGTTTGCACCGGATACGAATCAAAAATTGCACGATTGACAATTTTTTCTACATTCTGCTTTTCCTCTTCGGTCATCGCCTGATAATGCGTAAAGTCAAAGCGCAGGCGATCGGGTTCCACCAAGGAACCGGCCTGATGAACATGATCACCAAGCACTTCACGCAAAGCGCGATGCAGTAAATGCGTGGCGGAGTGATTGCGACGAATATCTTCCCGACGATCTTTCTCTACACAAGCGTGAAGAATATCACCTTCCTTAAGCGAACCTTTTTCGACAATAATCGTGTGCAGGAAAATTTCATTCTTATCCTTTTTTACCGCCTGAACGCGTACAACCTGATCAGCCGACGTCAAGGTTCCTACATCGCTCACTTGACCGCCACTTTCCGCATAGAAGGGCGTACGATCCAAGACGACAACACCTTCTTTTCCATTTTCCAGCGACTGAACGCGCTCACCGCCTTCATAAAGGGCAAGTACGTTAACGTCGCCCTCCAACGTATCGTAGCCGGTAAAGACCGTTTTCTCAACGTCTTCGACCGTAATGGCCGTCTCGGTATCCCATCCGCTCGTTTCCTTGCGACGTGCACGTGACTGACGACGCTGCGCTTCCATACGCTCTTGAAAATCGGCTTCATCGACTTGAAGGTTCTGTTCCGCAGCAATCTCACGGGTTAAATCAATAGGAAAACCGAACGTATCATAGAGACGGAACACACGCGCACCGTCGAGTGTACTCGAACCCTTTGCTTTCGCTTCTTCCATAAGCTCTTCAAGAAGTGCCAGCCCCTGGTCAATGGTCTGTTGGAAATTTTCTTCCTCTCGCTCAACCACAGTGAAAATGCGCTCTTTTCCTTGCAGAATTTCCGGATATTCTTCGCCATAAACCTTCATAATTTCCGTAATGGTCTTGGCCAAGAATTTGCCTTTTATTCCCAATAGCTTCCCATAACGTGCCGCACGGCGCAGAAGGCGTCGTAAAACATAACCGCGCCCCTCGTTGGAAGGCACTACGCCATCCGAAACCAGAAAGGTGATGGCTTTGGAGTGATCGATGATGACGCGGAAAGATTCGTCCGCTTTAGGATCTTCGCCATACTCTTTTCCGGAAAGCGCCTTAATAGTCTTTCTTAACGGCGCAAATTCATCGAGTTCAAAGATATTGTCCTTGTTCTCACACACCAGCGCAAGGCGTTCAAGTCCCATGCCGGTATCAATGTTGGGATGTGCTAGAGGCACATAAGATCCGTCCTTTTGGCGATCGAATTGCGTAAAGACAAGATTCCAAATTTCCATAAAGCGGTCCGAATTATCCAACGGACTGGTTCCTTCGCCATATTCCGGGCCGCGATCATAGTGAATTTCCGAACACGGTCCGCAAGGTCCCTGCTCCAACTCCCAGAAATTGTCTTCTTTGCCCAGGCGCAGCATATGATCGGGCGCTACACCGATCGTTTTGGTCCAAAGATCATACGCCTGATCGTCGTCTTCATAAACGGTAATCCAGAGACGATCGGGATCCATGCCGATCTCCTGCGTAAGGAATGTCCAAGCCCATTGAATTGCTTCCGGTTTAAAATAATTTCCAAAGGAAAAGTTTCCCAGCATTTCAAAGAATGTCGCATGGCGTGCCGTTTTGCCGACGTTATCAATGTCAGCCGTACGTACACAACGTTGTGAGCTCGTTGCGCGATTATGGGGCATCTTCTTCTCGCCCATAAAATAAGGCTTTAATGGAGCCATGCCCGCATTGATAAGTAGAAGACTGTCGTCATCTTCCGGAACCAGCGAAAAGCTGGTCAGGCGCGTATGATTCTGCGCTTCAAAAAAATCCAGATATTTTGACCGACATTCATTCATTCCAAGATATTGCATCTTCATCCTCTTTTTTCTTCGTTAACCATTCATCGTTCACTGCGCAGGGAAGGCATCTAATCACGCCAGAACGACGTCATACCGCCAGGGAAAGCTCAACCATATCCGCCAAAGTCAGGTGTTCTATGGACTGATATATCGCATTGTTCATCCGTGTAATCAGAATCCGTGTTGGACAGTTCGTGAAACCGCCGGGACAATCTCCCGCAATGGCACAATCCGAGAGCCAAAATTCGCCTTCCAAAACATTCAACATTTCCAGTACGGTAATGTCTTTCGGGTCGCGGGCAGGCACATAACCGCCCTTGACGCCGCGCACCGTATTGACCAACGGCACTTTTTTTAGCAGGCGCAACAATTGTTCAAGATATGCTTCGCTCAAGAGCAACGCCTCCGCAATCTCGGATAGCGGAACCGGTTGTCCATCCTCTGCGTGCGCAGCGATATACGTCATAGCACGCAAACCATATCGACTTCTGGTAGTCAGTTTCATAGACCTGTCCTTACTGTTTGCCCATGATGAGGGCTCAACGAATCACCAGGTTCAAAATCTTTCCAGGAACGAAAATGACCTTGATGACCGTTTTTCCTTCTAAATAGCGCGCAACACCGGAGTCCTTTTTCGCTTCATTCAGCGCATCATCTTTTGTTGCCTCCGGTGCCAACAATACTTTGCCGCGAACCTTGCCGTTAATTTGAATCGGCATTTCCAAATAGGCTTCCGTCAACTTATCTTCAGCGTATACCGGCCATTTCCCGTCCGTGGCAATATGGCCATCAAAGCCCGCTCTTTCCCACAATTCTTCGGTGAGATGTGGTGCAACCGGATTAAGCAGCAGCAAATAAATCTTCCACTCTCCGCGCGTGATGCGCTCCTTTGCGCGCAGGGCATTGGAAAGCGTCATCAACTGCGCAATCGCTGTATTGAATTTCAACGTTTCGAAATCTTCGCTGACCTTCTTAATCGATTGATGCAACAACACTTCGGTTTCAGCATCCACACCGTCATCTTCGTTGACGATTTCCGCCATTTTCCAAACGCGCTCCAGGAATTTTCGACATCCCTGTACGCCGCTTTCCGTCCAGTTGGCGCTCTTCTCAAAATCGCCGATGAACATTTCATAGGTGCGCAACGTGTCGGCGCCATATTCGCTGACAATTTCGTCGGGATTAACGACATTTCCGCGAGACTTGCTCATCTTTTCCCCGTTGTCGCCCATGATCATGCCATGCGACGTGCGCTTGGCGTAGGGTTCTTTCGTGGATACTACGCCGATGTCATAAAGGAATTTATGCCAAAAGCGCGAGTAGAGCAGATGAAGCGTGGTATGCTCCATGCCTCCATTATACCAGTCCACCGGGCCGAAATACCGCTCCGCTTCCGGAGAAACGGGCGCATCCGTATTGTGCGGATCCATATAGCGCAGATAGTACCAGGAAGAGCCCGCCCACTGCGGCATGGTATCCGTTTCGCGCCGTGCAGGTTTGCCACAGATCGGACACGTCGTCTCCACAAAATCCTTCATTTCGGCAAGCGGCGATTCCCCGGTTGCCGTCGGCTGATAGTTGGGCACATCCGGCAAAAGCAGCGGCAGCTCTTCTTCCGGCAACGGAACCCAGCCGTGTTCTTCACAATAAACCATGGGAATGGGTTCTCCCCAATAACGCTGACGACTGAATACCCAGTCGCGCAACTTATAATTCGTTTTGGCTTTGCCCAGCTGATGTTTCTCAAGATAATCAATCATGGCCTTGATGGCATCCTGAACGGGCATGCCGTTAAGGAATCCGGAATTGACCATGGTACCTTCGGACACATCCGTAAACGGCTCTTCTTCCACCGGTTTTTCTGCACCCGAAACAACCTCCACGATGGGAAGCGCGAATTTCTTAGCAAACGCCCAGTCGCGATCGTCATGCGCCGGAACGGCCATAATGGCGCCGGTGCCATAGCTCATGAGAACATAGTCGGATACCCAAATAGGAATGGCTTTTCCTGTGGCAGGATTCTTGGCACAAACCCCTTGCAACGCGACACCCGTTTTTTCTTTGGCCAGCTCACCGCGCTCAAAATCCGATTTGAGCAAGGCCTGTTGCTGATACGCTTTTACTTCTTCGCTATTTTCAATGGATGCCGCATACTTCGTCAGTAACGGATGTTCCGGGGCAACAACCATGTAAGTCGCGCCGAACATGGTGTCCGGACGCGTTGTGTAGACGGTCAGGACATCATCTGTTTCCTTGTCGCCGACAAGAACCGAAAAATCGGCTTCCGCACCGTGGGAGCGACCGATCCAGTTGATTTGCTGTTGCTTAATCCGCGGCGAATAGTCCACTTCTTCCAGATCATCGATCAAACGGTCGGCATATTCCGTAATTTTGAGCATCCACTGATTTTTTACACGATGTTCCACCGGCGTTCCGCAACGCTCACATTTTCCGTCCACGACTTCCTCGTTGGAAAGGCCTACGAGATCATGCGGGCACCAGTTGATGGGCACTTCTTTTTTATATGCCAGGCCGTGCTTATAGAGCTGAATAAAGATCCATTGCGTCCAGCGATAATAATTCGGATCCGTCGTGTTCACCACGCGATCCCAGTCAAAGGAAAAGCCAATGGCATCCAGCTGATCCTTAAAATGTTGGATATTGTTCCGCGTCACTTCCGCCGGATGAATTCGATGTTGAATGGCATAATTCTCCGTCGGCAAACCGAAGGCATCGAATCCCATCGGATAGAGCACGTTATAGCCTTGGAGACGTCGCTTGCGCGCGACAATATCCAATGCGGTATAGGGGCGCGGGTGACCGACATGAAGTCCCTGTCCGGACGGATAGGGAAATTCAACCAAGGCATAGTATTTCTTCTTTTCAGGATCCAGTGTGGCATGAAAAACGTCCTCGTTCTGCCAAAACACTTGCCACTTTTTTTCAATAACGGCGGGATTATAGGTTTCCATTAACACCCTTCTTCTCTTCGTTCACAGTTCCTGTCTGTCTAATTCTCTTCTTCCTTCTCCCTAGCGCAGCGCTTTCAAATGTATTCCGAGCACGGCGTCAGCGCAAGGTATTCACCGTACGCGGATACGGCAGCACATCGCGGATGTTCGCCATACCGGTCATGTACATCACGCAGCGTTCAAAGCCGAGGCCGTAGCCGCTGTGTACGCATCCGCCAAAACGGCGAAGATCCGTATACCACCGATAATCTTTTTCTTTGATGCCCTTTTCCTTCATTTGTGCAAGGAGCACCTCTTCGCGTTCTTCACGCTGGGAACCGCCGATAAGTTCGCCGATACCCGGAACCAACATATCTGCACAGGCGACGGTCTTGCCATCGTCATTTAAGCGCATATAGAAAGACTTGATCTCTTTCGGATAATCCGTCACGAAAAGGGGGCCTTTGAAGACTTCTTCCGTAAGGAATCGCTCATGCTCCGACTGCAGATCGCTTCCCCAGTGCACAGGGAACGTAAAACGGGAATTCTCTTTTTCTAAGAGCGCAACCGCTTCGGTATAGCTCATGCGAGCAAAATTAGCCTTGCGCACAAGATTCAAGCGTTCCAACAATCCCTTGTCAATCCAACGATTAAAGAAATCCATCTCCTCAGGAAGGCGTTCAATCACGCGGTTGAGGATATGCTTCATCATATCTTCTGCTAAATCCATCATATCGTTCAGATCACCGAACGCAATCTCCGGCTCAATCATCCAGAATTCAGCCGCATGGCGCGTTGTATTGGAATGTTCCGCCCGGAAGGTCGGGCCGAACGTATAGACGTCGCGATGACTCATGGCAAAGGCTTCCAACTCCAATTGGCCTGAAACGGTAAGGTGTGCCGGTACGCCGAAGAAATCCTCACGATAGTCCACTTTCCCTTCTTCCGTTTTCGGTACATTCTCTAAATCCAGCGTCGTTACCTGGAACATTTCGCCTGCCCCTTCGGCATCGGAAGCGGTAATTAACGGCGTGTGCACATACGTGAAGCCACGCTCGTGAAAGAATTCATGAATAGCGAAAGCAATCTCGCTTCGCGTGCGAAATACCGCATTAAACGTATTCGTACGAGAGCGAAGATAGGGATATTGACGAAGAAACTCCATGCTCTGGCGTTTGTTTTGGATGGGGTAATCCTCTGCATTATCGCCGAGCAAGGTGACGGTTTTCGCTTCCAGCTCAATGGGTTGCGGTGAATTCGGTGTATTCTTTAGCGTTCCTTCCACCGCAATGGCGCTTCCCACGGAAAAGTGAGAGACTTCGCTGTAGTTGTCCAAATCGGGCGTAATCACGACTTGAAGAGGACGGAAAAATGTGCCGTCATTCACCATAAAAAAGCCGACATTTTTAGAAATGCGCGACTGCCGAATCCATCCTTGAATCGTAATCATTTCATTTGCGTGCTTTTCCGCATCGCGATAACATACTTTAATTTCCATGCTTTCTCCTTACTGACGGTCATCCTCATCGGCGGATCTTTCGTGTTTCGGCAGACTCTCAAGATAGTTCTTGAGCCGTACTTCAGCACCGCGATCGACGGGATGATAAAAGGTCTTTCCCATTATTTCATCCGGCAGGTAATTCTGCAAGACATAGCCGGAAGGATAATTATGCGGGTAACGATACGTCAACCCCCTGCCCAGCGCTTTTGCACCGCTATAGTGCGCGTCTTTCAAATAGGGCGGAATATCCGCGGGAGGATCCTCGCGAACCGTGCGCAGCGCTTCATCAATAGCAACGTATGACGCATTGCTTTTCGGCGAAGAAGCTAAGAAGGTCGTCGTCTGCGCCAGAAGAATACGCGCCTCCGGCATGCCGATCTGCGAAACGCCCTGATAGCAGCTCACCGCCTGCACCAAGCCCATCGGCTGTGCATTTCCGATATCCTCGCTGGCCAAGATCACCAGGCGCCGAGCAATAAAAAGAGGATCTTCTCCCCCGGCCAACATACGGGCAAGATAATATATTGCTGCGTCCGGATCGGAACCGCGTACCGATTTGATGAAAGCCGAGATCGTGTTGTAATGCTCTTCGTCACCTTTGTCGTATTGAACGCGCTTCTTTTGCATACTTTCCGCCATATCCTCTTTGGTCAATCGGATACGACCGTTAACCGGCGGCGTCGACAGCACCGCGATCTCCAAAGAATTGAGAAGCACGCGCGCGTCACCGCCTGAGGAGGCGAGAAGCAACGCTCGGGCATCCGTATCCAAAGTAACCGCATAGGCACCAAGCCCCATCGTTGTATCCGACAGAGCACGGTCGAGAACTTTTTCCAAGGCCTCGGTAGAAAGCCAGGTCAATTCCACCACCTGACAGCGGGAGAGCAATGCTTTATTCACTTCAAAAAACGGATTTTCCGTCGTCGCCCCGATGAGCGTAAGCGTACCGTCTTCAACGTGTGGAAGCAGCGCATCCTGCTGACTTTTATTGAAGCGATGAATCTCATCAATGAAGAGAATCGTTCGCACCTGATCAAAAAGCAGGGCTTGTTTTGCTTCGTCCACGACTTCACGTAATTCTTTTACTCCGCTGGTCACAGCGGACAATTTGCGAAAGGCGCGATTGGTGCGCTCAGCAATCACGTGCGCAATGGTTGTTTTTCCGGTTCCCGGCGGTCCAAACAGGATTAGTGAGGGAACGCGATCCGCTTCAATGAGACGACGAAGGGGTTTTCCGGGTGCAAGAACCGCATCCTGGCCAACCACATCGTCCAGTGTTTTCGGACGCAAGCGATCAGCAAGAGGCGCATTCTTGCGCTGTTCATTTTGCTGCTGTCTCTGCAATAAATCCATCTTCCCTCCGTCCGTAAAAAAAGCAGGCGATCCTTTGGATCGCCTTTGCTTTATTCGTCCGTTCTATCCTGTTCCTGCTCATCCGTCAGGCTGTTCAATTCCTTGTAAAAGCTGTCCACATCCTGAAATTCACGATAGACCGATGCAAAACGCACATACGCCACCTTATCGATCGCTTTCAGCTGATCCATCACCAGTTCGCCGATATAAGCGGTGGTGACTTCACGTTGATTCAGATGGTTAAGCTGCGTTTCAATGGCATCCGCCGCTTTCTCCAGGCGTTCCACCGTCACAGGGCGTTTTTCAACGGAGCGAATCATACCGTTAAGAATTTTGGAGCGCATGAACGGCTCTCGCGTTTCATCTTTTTTGATTACCACGATCGCCTGGTCTTCGTAGCGCTCATAAGTAGTGAAGCGCTTTTTGCATTTGAGACAGGCTCGGCGGCGGCGAACCGCCTCATTATCTTCTGTGGGGCGCGAGTCAATGACTTTCGTATCGGGAAACCCGCAATACGGACATTTCATACTAACGATACTTTCTCAGGAATTCCGGAATATCCATATCATCCGCTTTGGAAGCATTCGATTCCGAAGAGGAGTCTTCACTTGACCGATGCTCGCGGCGTTCAAGGCCGTCATCGTTTGCGGAAACTTTACGGTTGTCAAAACCGGTGGCAATCACGGTAATCTTGATATCATCACCGAGGGATTCGTCCACGCCGGCGCCAAAGATGATATTGGCATCCGGATCGACCGCTTCGCGAATCATTTCGACCGCTTCATTGGCTTCGAAAATGCCGAGTTCAGCCGCTGTGACGTTGACCAATACCGCTTTTGCTCCATCAACGCTGGTTTCCAGAAGAGGGCTCTTGACCGCAGCTTTGGCCGCGTTGACCGCACGATTTTCGCCATTGGCAATGCCGATACCCATGTGCGCAATGCCTTGATCCTTCATAATGGACTCAACATCCGCAAAGTCGAGGTTGATGATATTCGGCACCGCGATAAGGTCGGAAATGCCCTGAATACCGTTCATCAATACCTGGTCAGCCATACCGAAGGCTTCTACCATGGAGGTGCGCCGTTCGGCAACCTGCAACAGGCGATCATTCGGAATAACAATGAGGGTATCGACTTTGTCTTTTAACTTGTTGATGCCGCTTTCGGCCTGGCTCTGACGCTTGCGTCCTTCAAAACCGAACGGTTTCGTTACGACGCCAACTGTTAGGATTCCCATGGAACGAGCCGCCTCAGCAACGACCGGAGCCGCACCGGTTCCCGTTCCGCCGCCCATGCCGGCCGTAATAAAGACCATATCCGTGTTGGCAAGCAATTCGGTAATATCGCTTTTGGATTCTTCTGCCGCTTTCTCGCCCACTTCCGGATTTCCGCCGGATCCGAGACCGCGCGTCAGTTTAATACCGATTTGCAGTTTCTTATCGGAATCCACAACTTCAAGGATCTGACGGTCGGTGTTGACTGCAATAAATTCCACACCGGCCAACCCCTGTTGTTTCATCCGGTTCAGCGCGTTGTTTCCGCCTCCGCCGACACCAAGAACTTTAATTTTTGCCAAACCGTCATTGTTTACTTCCATGTCGAATGTGTTCATGACTCCCCCTCAGTTTCCTTGCGTTCCTTTGCCTGATTCTTTTTCATCAGGCAAAATACGTTGCCCGTTTCCGGTAACCACAATCGGATTTTGTCCTTCGTCCAATATAATCTCTTGCGCCTTGACGCCATTCTTTTCAATTTCGCGAAGTACGGCGTCCAAGTCGGTAAACTTATGAATGATGTCATTCGGTTGTCCGAAACGGATGACAATATCATTATACATTATAACAATGTGCTGTGGCTTTTCAAAACGAACTTTTGAAACGTTGTCCACCAATTGCGTATCCTGTAATGTAGACAAAAATTCGAGTTCCCGCGCGTCGGAAAAGAAATCTTCTCCGATCCCGATTTTCTCTACTTCTTTTTCAAGAACGACAGGTTTAATACGGTTCTTTTCCGGCAGATAGTGATCCGTAATTTTCCCCTGCTCATTGACATAATACGGCCGTCCGGCAGATTCAAAGACGCCGACCACAAAGTTTTCTTTGATTTTGACCACCAGACGATTCGGCAATTCGCGAGAAAACGATGCGTCCTCAATTCCTTCCACCTGACGCAGGCGCTCCTGCCAGCGCTTCGTCGGAAAAGTGAAGATATTGCTATCCACATCGCCCAACGCATTCATCACTTCTCGATCGCTCAGCACCTTATTCCCTTCCACCCGAACGGATTGAATGCGAAATGCCGAGGCATGCGTAAGTACATAGGCGATAACCGCCACGAAGAAAAGAAGGCCAAGCAGGAAAGCCATGCGTTTTCTGCGGCGTTGCTGGCGTATGCGCTGTTGTCGACGAGCCGCTTGTTTGATACTGGTTTGAGGAGGCGTTTCCTGCGGACGAACTCGTTCGCGTTCACTCGGAGCGCGACGCGAAGGAGGAGAAGGCGAATAACGCCCGGATTGTCTTTTTGGCGACCGGCGCTGCATAATACCTCCTTCTACGCATCCCGCGAAATGTTCAACAATATGCCGACCATGACGCTCATGACCAGAAGCGAGCTTCCGCCGTAGCTGATGAAGGGCAAGGTGATTCCCGTTGTGGGAACGAGACCGATAGCGACGCCGATGTTCACCATGGCCTGAAAACAAATCATAAACGTCAGTCCGTAGGCCAGAAGTTGACCGAAGCGTGTCGTTGCTTTCTTGGCGATAACAATTCCGCGATAGGCCAACAGGCAAAACCCGATAATAATCAGCAGAGCGCCGACAAAGCCCAATTCTTCCGAAATCACGGCAAAGATGAAATCGTTATGCGGCTCATCCGCAAGATAATCAAATTTTTGCACACTTCTACCGAAACCGACCCCGAAAAAGCCGCCGGATGCGACCGCATAGAGAGATTGTAACAATTGCCATCCGCTGCCCGTAGGATCGCGCATCGGATCGAGAACCGTCAATAGACGTTCTAAACGATAGTTTCCCTCCCGTGGCCAAAAAGCGAAAGCCAATCCGGCAAGGGTGATACCGATCATGGGAAAAAGATGCCAGAGATTCATCCCATAAACAAAGTAAACAAAGAGAAGTACAGCGGCAATCACGATAACAGCGGAAAAATTAGGTTGGATGTAGATGGGCAAAATCGTAAACCCGATGAACAACATAACTGCGAAAAGCGTGGCCAAATCCCCTCGTTTTTCCGGCGGCTTTCTGGTTAACAGCGTCGTCAATAAAATCAGCGAAGCAATTTTCAAACCGTCTGACGGCATATAGGTTACCGGCCCAAGATGAATCCAGCGATGAGCCTGGTTTACCGGATAGGCAATGCCCGGAACCCAAACGAGCACACAGGTAAAAAGGGCAATCACGTAAAGAACAGGAGCAAAACGACGATAGATACGATAGTTGATGTGCGAAACCACCCACATAACGAACAAACCAAGAATGGAAAACGCAAGGTCACGAAGAAAATAGTATTTCGCATCACCAAATTGCTTGAGCGCATAAGGCGCGCTCGCGCTGAAGACCATGAGAACACCGAAAAAAGACAAAGCGAGCACAAGGAGGAACAGAAAGTGATCCATGCCCCCCTGTTTTGTTCTTTTGGTTACTCCGCTTCCTCTCTGCATATTGCCCGCCATTCTTCGTTCGGTTACCTTCTATTCGTTCTTTTCCTTCCATGCCTTCACCAATGCACGGAACTCCTCTCCGCGTTCTTCAAAATGATTATATTGACCCCAACTTGCACTGGCCGGGGAAAGCAAGACCAAATCCCCCTCTTCCGCCATAGTCGTTGCCAAGTCCATCGCTTTCTTAAGCGTTTCGGCAATCACAACCCGATCGCCAAGTCCCTTTTCTTTTGCTTCTTTTGCCAGTTTTTGCGCCGTTTGACCGATCAACAACAGTTTTTTTCCATGTGGGCGAAAGGCTTCAAAAAAGGCATCAAAACAGACATTTTTGTCATAGCCGCCGGCAATCAACAGGATCGGCTGATGAATTCCAGAAAGCGCTTTTACCGTCGCGTCCACGTTGGTGCCTTTGGAGTCGTTGATATAGCGCACGCCCAAAACGGTGCCGACATCTTCCATGCGGTGTTCAATGGGATGAAAAGACGAGAGGGCTTCAACTATGGTGTCTTCCGGAATATCCAGATCTTTTGCAATCGCTACGGCAAAGGCAGCATTCTGTATATTGTGCTCCCCGACCAGGTGCCAGTTTCTCCCCTGACGAAGGTCTTCCATCAACGGCGTATGCAGATCCACCTGTATGATCTTTGCTTCCGTGCCTACCTGATTTACCGCATCGTGTGTCACGGTATCATCGGGCAATAGCCACAGCGTATCCCTCGTCTTCTGTGCATGCGCAATGGCCGCTTTTGCCTTTGCATACGCCTCAAATGAACCGTGCCATTCCAAGTGATCCTCAGTGATATTAAGAATTGCTGCGCGATGCGGAGCAAACTGTTGGACCGCTTCCAGCTGGAAGCTTGAACATTCCGTCACAAACAGTGTCCCCTCTTCCGCTTCTCGCATGGTCGATAAAATCGGAAGACCGATGTTACCACAGGCGATGGCTTTTTTCCCGGCATGACGCAAAATCCATTCGATGAGCGATGTCGTCGTTGTTTTCCCATTGGAACCGGTAATGGCGATCATATTTTCCCCACCGAAGAGACGATAGGCGATCTCCAAATCCGTATAGACCGGTTTACCTTCACGGCGTGCACGTTCCACCAACGGCGTCGCAAAGGAAATGCCGGAGCTGCGCAAAATGAAAGCAAAAGGATCCAACGAAAGGGAGGCAATGTCTTCTACCACCGTAATGATTTCAGGATGAGCAAGAGAAGCCACAAATGCTTTGTCTTCTTCCGTCAAGCCGCCATCCACATAAAGGGTAATCGAACATCCGGCCTCCGGCAGTGTGCGTAGCGCCGACTGCCCGGTAACACCCATGCCATAAACCAGAACCTTTTTTTCATTTAATGTTGTCTTAAAGTTCATTATCCTATCCTTTCCCGGCAAAGTCCGGAAACTACCAAACCCGAACCGTCAGCAGGCAGAGCAAAATACTAATAAGCGAGAAAGCTGCCGTGACTTTTTCTTCCGGGTAACCTTTCAGTTCAAAATGATGGTGAATCGGGCTCATGAGAAAAATCCGCTTTCCCCCGGTACGCTTGAAATAGGTGACCTGGATGATCACCGAAAGAGCTTCCACGAGGTAAACACCTCCCAGCACAAGCAGAAAAGGCAACCGATTCATCACCATCATCATCGCACTCAATGCGCCGCCGATTGCCATTGAACCCGTATCGCCCATGAAAAGCGAAGCCGGATGGCTGTTGAAAAAAAGAAATCCGACCAATGCTCCTACAAAAAGCATCGCCGCAGTCGCCACACCGTCTTCATTGGCAACCGTCATATGGCTGAGAAAAGCGATCGTAAAAAACACAGGCAGAGAAACACCGGCACATAGGCCATCCAGGCCATCCGTAAGGTTCACCGCATTCACCGTACCGACCATAATAAACGCCAGCAGGGGAATGCTCAACAAGCCAAGTTCCCATTGCCAGCCGAAGAAAGGAATAGTCTGGATAGCCATCTCCGAAGAGAAAAAGTAATTTACTGCCAGCAGCACAGCCGCAAAAGCGAATTGCAACAACAGTTTCTGCCGAGGGGTCAGACCCTCACTTTCCCGCTTCTTGAATTTCTTCCAATCATCCAGAAAACCGATCGCGCCGAAACCCAATGTACAAAGAGCGATCAACAGCGTCGCAACATTTCCCTTCCCGAAAAAGAGAATAAGAAGTAAAAACACCGCGGTAAAAGCAACACCTCCCATCGTCGGTGTACCTTTTTTCTTGTAATGCGCCTTGTTTCCTTCTTCACGAATTTCCTGCCCCAACGATTCTTTTCGGGAAAAGCGAATCCAAAAATAGGTTGCTGCGGCGGATAAAAAGGCCGCCAGCAATCCCCATAGAAAAGTCGCTTTCAATGTAGCCATGTACTCCTCTCTTCCTATTCTATCGACGTCCTCTGGTCATCCGTAACCGTTGATGAACTTTTCTCTTCTTGTTCGGAAGAGTCATTCACCGTAGGATCTGCAGTGAGAACAAGGGCGGTTTCCTTATCGACAATGGTACCCGCCTCCGGATCCTGAGTAATAATCATGCCGTGATCCGCATCGTTGAACGAAAAGCGGATGTTTGCCTGACGTAAAATCTGTTTCGCTTTTTCTGCTGAGATGCCCACCAGGGATGGCACGCGAAAACGCACATTGGCATCCGGACGACATTCTATCACGCTTTGGAACGGGCTGACCGTACCGGCGGAAGGAATTTGTCGATCAATCAGGGTGAAATCATTCATTGCACCATAGACGCTGAGAGAAAAACCGGCTTTTTGCAATAACACACGGGCTTCCTCCACGGTCTTGCCGCAAATATCGGGAACAGCTTGCCCTTCCTGTTTATTTTCCTTACCGTTTTCTTTTAGAGCCAATAAGCGTTCCACAATTTTTGCGCTCACCTCACCTGCCACTTCACCGCCAAAGGTCTTGGTCTTCGGACAATGAACAACCACAAAAAGCGCTGTCTCGGGCTTCTCGGCAGGATAAAAACAGTAAAGGGACGCAATCGTTTTGTCGGAATATTCTCCATTTTCCAGCAACAAGGTCGTACCGCTTTTCGACCCGATAGCTATGTTCTTAATACGCAGCACTTTCGCCTGTGACGCCTGCGTTGTACTGAGCATGTACCGGCGCATCATCTCAACTGTTTCCTGAGAAAAAATAGGATCGGTTACACTTTCATGATACTGGGACAGTACCTTTCCATCCTGAGCGGATGAGGATGCAAAGAGATGTGGGGTGCGATAGTATCCGCCGTTAATTACCGTATTCACGGCAGCCATCATTTCCAACGGGGTAACGGAAATTCCGTGACCATAGGACATCGTCTGCATCTGTATACTTTCCAGCTGTTCCATCGTATCCGGAAAAAGGGATGCCTGCTCACCGGGCAAGTCCACGCCCGTTATACGTCCCATTCGCAACGATTGAAGATAGGAATAGAAATTGTCACGACCGATGTCACGCACAACTTGTACAAAGGCCGGATTACAGGAATGATTTAGCGCCTCTTCCAGTGTCTGTGACCCGTGCGGATCATCATGCCGCCAGCAGCGAATCCACACACCGGGTGATAACTCAATTTTCCCGGTGCAAAGATAGCGTGATTCCGGCAAAGACGATTTTGTTTCCAGCGCAATGGCGGCGGTAAGCGTTTTGAAAACTGATCCCGGTTCATAAAGTGTTGAAACTGCAGGATTTTTCCACCGTGCGTAGAGCTGAGAAAGTCGCTCTTCCTCACTCATTGCTTTCCAGGATGCTTCTCCTGTTCCCGTCGCAGGCGCATAGGGCTTATTGGGATTAAACGAAGGATAACTCTCCATAGCGAGAATTTCGCCTGTATTGGGATTCATAAGAATCGCCGTTCCGGCATCCGCCTTGGAATCATTTAATCCCCGTCGCAATTCTTCAGAAAGAATGCGTTGCGCATCCAAATTCATCGTCAGATGCAGATTTTGCCCTTCTTCAGAAGCATATCGTTCCACGGATTCCGTCGGAATGATGTTTCCACCAAGATCACGGGAAAGGGTAGTTTGTCCCCCTTTCCCCCGCAACAAGGCATCATACTGTTCTTCAAGACCATACGCACCATATCCCGCATCATTCACAAAACCCAGACATTGCGCCATAACATCCTCATTCGGATAAAAACGTTCGGCCTCTTGTACCACACGAAATGCGCGAAGTCCTGAACTTTGCAGCTGATCAATCTCTTTCTGGGTCAACTTGGTCTTCAACGGGACATCATAGCGGGAAGAAGATAAGGCATTCTCGACGGTTTCCTTATCCAAGTGCAAAATATACGAAAGAAGATCGATGGTTTCCTTTTTATCCTTCTCGTCAATTTCCTCCGGAAAGATATAAACGGTATTTACCATTACCGATACCGCCATCGGGCGATTCGCCGAATCAAAGATCGTTCCGCGCTTCGGTTTAATCGCGATCGTCCGTCGGCGCTGCGCTAAAGCCGCCTCCTGAAAAGGTTGACCGGCAATCACCTGTAAATAGAAAAGCCGAGCAAGGAATCCGATGGCAATGAGCAATGCGAAAAGAAAAACGAATCGCACGCGTGCAAGCGGATTTACTCGTCTCGGCGTATTGTTCTTTTGGTTCTTTCTCATGAATCGCTCACCCCGCCGCATTACTCCTCATGTTGCGGACTTGCCGCAATCGTCGTCTTCTGGTCGAAAACGAAAGCGGTACGATCTTTCCTCATCATGGCGGGATCACGCACAGCGGAAAGCACCTGTTCCTTCGACGGATAGCGCATACCCAAGCGACGTTTAGCCAGATTTTCGATGCGCGAATTCTCGATATAAGGTGCTAACTGCATGGTTAACGTATCATGTTGTGCTCGCAGATTCTCCACCTCTGTAGCCGTCTCTCGTATATTCCGGTTAAGCCCGGACAGTTCATTATAGCGCAGCAGGCTTGTAATGAGCAACACCACCGTGGCCACCGTTGCACAGCTGACGGCGATCCAGAAAAACACACGTACGCGCACATGACTTCGTGCTTGAGCCTGTGCACGACTAAGAGTCTTGACTTTCGTCTTGGCCATGGTTCTTGTTTTAGTTTTGGTCGTGGTACGCGTTTTGCGTCGTTCAAGCACAACTTCCCGTTGTCGAGGAGTAACAACCGTCAAGCGTTTTCGCGGTGACGGCATCTCGCGCGATGACGGAAAGCCGAAAGTTTCCGACTGACGTAGTGCTGCTGTATCCATTTTCTTCCTCCTGTTACTGCGCGAGACGTTCCAACACCCTCAGTTTTGCTGAACGAGCTCGAGGGTTTTCTTCTTTTTCTCGTATAGAAGCTTCAATCGATTTTCGCGTGTTTACGCGAAAAGATGATGCATACTCGTGTGCTTTGACTGGTAAGCCTGCCGGCAGTTGCGGTCCTTCAGCAAGTTGCCGAAATGCATTTTTAACCAAGCGATCTTCCAGGGAATGAAAGGTGATCACACATAACTTTCCCTTCGGAGCAAGGTGCTCCGCCGCCTGCTGAAGGCCTGTTTCCAAAGCATCCAGTTCATGATTTACTTCGATACGAAGTGCTTGAAACACCCTTCTTGCAGGATGTTTATCCTGCATGCGCACTTTTTTAGGGATGGCTTTTTGGATGACCTTGACCAGATCGAAGGATGTTTCAAGTGGCTTCGCACCTCGTTCAACTACGATGAATTGAGCAATTCGCTTCGACCAGCGCTCTTCACCGTACCGATAAAATAAGTTTGTCAGTTCCTGTTCCGAATACGTGTTGACGATGTCTTTCGCCGTCTGCACATCCGCATGTTGATCCATGCGCATATCCAACGGAGCATCGTTATGATACGAGAATCCGCGTTCCGCCGTGTCCAGCTGATAGGAGGACACGCCGATATCCATGAGTATTCCGTCCACTTTAGGCATATCGCATTCATCGAGAACCTTTCCCAAGTGACGAAAATTGGTATGCACAAAGGTCGTTTTCTCGGCCCACGGTGTCAGGCGGTGTTTAGCTGATGCAAGAGCCTCTTCATCTTGATCGAGAGCAAGCAGCCTTCCGGTAGAAAGTCGTTTGACAATTTCTATGGCGTGGCCGCCTCCTCCTACCGTGGCATCGACATAGAGGCCGTCCGGACGTATGGAAAGTGCCGCAATCGTTTCCTCTAATAACACCGGAATATGCGAAAAGGACATTTCAGCCTCCTACAAATCAAAGCCGTCATCATTCAACGTCTCGGTTAACGCATCCAGATCCATCGCATCAGAGGAGACAAAGTTCTCCCATTTCTCTTTCGCCCAGACTTCAATACGATCCGAAACACCGATAATCACCGCATCACGTCCGATGGAGGCGAAGGCACGGAGTTGTGGCGGGATGAGAAATCGTCCCTGCTTATCGCAGGCGACTTCCATTGCCCCGGAATAAAACGCACGCGAGAAATTACGCGCCGCTTTTTCCGTTAAACGGAGTTGGCTGATTTTTTCATCCATAACTGTCCATTGTTTTTGGTCGTAGATGAACAAACACCCTTCCATACCTCTTGTGATGATGAAAGTGTCGGAAAGATCTTCACGAAAACGAGAAGGAAGCGAAACGCGTCCTTTCGTATCTACGCTGTGGTTGTACTCTCCGATAAACATTCCACTTTCTCCCACTTTTTACCACTTTCTGCCTTCTTGATACCATTTTAGACAACTCCTCACCTTTTAGCAAGCAAAGAAACAAAAAAAGACGGAAAATCATCCAAAAAAAGATGATATTCCGTCCTTATGCCGGATCTAATAAGCAGTTTCTCTATTTATCCATCATCGAGGCTTCATTTTTCTTTTTTGAAAGCACGATATAGCCGAGCAGGCCGAGCAATACGCCGACGAGCGATAACAGCTGGGCTACCCGCAACGAGCCGAAGTACAGACTGTCCGTGCGAAAGCCTTCTACGACAAAGCGCAGTATGCCATAGAAAACAAAATATAACATCGTGGTCTGCCCATCCGCTTTCTTTCCCTTGCGCAAGGTATACCACAAAAAAAGAAAAAGCAAAAAATCGCCAACCGATTCATAAAAAAACGTGGGATGATGCGCTTCCCCATTGATGATGACTGCCCAAGGAACGTCCGCCGCGTAGCCGTAGGCTTCATTGTTAAAAAAATTCCCCCAACGGCCGATCGCCTGCGCCAGCGGTAAAAACGGAATGATGCAGTCCGCCACGCGCAAAAAAGAATAGTTTCGTCGGCGAAGATAAATCCAGCTTACCAAAAGGCCGGCCATCACGCCGCCCTGAATGGCAAGACCGCCGGATCGTAAATTGATAACATCCCACAGCGAAGAGAAGCGCTGCGGCTCAAAAAGCACATACCAAAGACGTGCGCCGATTACTCCAAACGGAAGTACCCATAGAGAAAGGTCATACACAACATCCTCAGGGAGACCCTTTCGTTTGGATTCACGACTGCTGAGCAATACCGCAAGAAGCATTCCGATAACAATTAAAATCCCGTACCATCGCACTTCTAAGCCGAAAAGTGTAAACGCAACGCCATCTCCGGTGTATTCAAACATCATTTTCTCCTTTCGGCATCCCTTTCTTTCCCGAGACACGGTCTCGTCCGGCAAGCGTCCATAGCCCCTGACCGAGTAGTGCACACGCCACAAAGCGAAGAGCAATCCCCCTTGCTAAAGCCATGAAAAAGGGCGCAGGCATCATCTGAATCATCAGGTCGGTTTCCGCATCAAGAATCCATAAGTCATTGCGAAAAAAGAGGTGATGAAAAGTAGTAAATACCTTCTCCCAAGACTGCACCGCCAAAAAAGCCAGCACGGCAAGCAAAAGAAAAAGGAGCCCCTGGGTCACCCAAGCGACATAGGACACCTGAGGGTGAATGTCTCGTTCACGAGCCACCAAAAGCACGGCTGCCCCAGCAATACCGACAAGACTAACGACACGGGCTAAAGAAAACAGCGCGTAGACATCCTCCATGTGTGCACATTCCCTTTCGCCGAAATGATCGGTCATGCACGAAGTCTCCCCTGTCTGCAGGTAAAGAACGATATCGCGGTTAACGATATCCAGTTCCTGCTGCCGTTTTCCGGTGGCCTCTTCTATCGCGAAGCGCTGCTGAAACGCACGATACCCCTCCGTATTATAGGCAACCGAAAAAAGAGAAACCCCGAGACTGAACAGGGAAAAGAGCAGGGTAAAAACGACGCCGCTTATTCGTTTCATTCCTGTTCCCAATTGGTGTAAACATCTTGAACGTCATCATCGTCTTCCATGACGTCCACCAAGGTATCCATCAATTTCTGATTTTCTTCCTCCTGAATACGAACCGTATTTTTCGGAAAGTAGCCGGTTTGTGCGACACTGAACGCATATCCCGCCTCGACCAACTTCTCGTTTACCGAGGAAAACTGCGTCGGATCCGTCAGCAAAACGTAGCTGCCTTCTTCGTGGCGTACATCTTCCGCTCCGGCATCCAGGGCGTCCATCATTACTGTATCCTCGTCTTTTCCCTCATCATCGGTGACGAGAATACCTTTGTAGTCAAACTGAAACATAACCGATCCGCTGGTTCCGAGGTTGCCACGGTATTTATCAAAATAATGGCGCACATTCGCCGCTGTACGATTTTTATTGTCCGTCAGACAAGATACGATCACGGCAACGCCTTCCGGGCCATACCCTTCGTAAATAATATGGCTATATTCTTGTCCGTCCAGATCGCCGAGCCCCTTCTTGATGGCACGGTTGATGTTGTCATTAGGCATATTTTCGGCTTTGGCTTTCTCGATAGCCATTTTGAGCGACGAGTTATAGTCCGGGTCACCGCCGCCTTCGCGAACCGCAACCATGATCATACGGCTGATCTTCGTAAATGCGCTGGCGCGCTTTGCGTCTTCCTTGCCCTTAACGTTTTTTACCTTGCTCCACTTATTATGTCCTGACATAATTCCTACTTTCGTTCTACCGGTCGTCCGATCTCATCGGTCGGAAAAGCGACTTCATCTCCATCGATCCATTCGATTTGTCCACTGGTCAAATTTAACAGCGTGGATCGAATCTTGTCAATCTCTTCTACGGGAAGCCAGTACCCCACGGTCACATTTTCTCCATATGTACGCGTCCTTTCCCGATAATTGCGCAATGCATAATCACATTTGCCCTGAACGGGATAGGCATAGGTTAGGGTCACCGCGCGGAAAGGAAAAAAGAATACCGGTGAAGCCGATTGCAGTGCATTGCTGCACGCCTTCGTATACGCGCGTACCAAACCGGGCGCACCTAATTTGATGCCTCCGAAATAACGCACCACGACAACGAGGACGTCATCGAGCTTTTCTCGCCGCAAAACCTCCAGCATGGGTAAGCCGGCTGTACCTTGAGGTTCACCGTCGTCGTCAGCCTTTTGGTATACGCCTTTGTGACCCAGAATGTACGCGCTGCAATGGTGCGTGGCGCTCGGGTGAGCCGCTCTGATTTCCTGCAATACGGCATCCGCTTCTTCCACCGTTTTTACACGTCTCGCATAGCCGAGAAACTGCGATTTTTTGATGGTGAATTGCACCTCTGCGTCGCGTAGCAAACTGCGATAGCTCATATTGATTTCTCCGCTAATTTCGTCTCGCCCGCCAACACCTCCTGGATACGTTCCTGAAGTCGGAAAATGTCCTCTTCGCATTTTGCGCTGATACGAATGGTCTGTTCCGGCGGTGTCATCACGCTGTCATCGCCCAGATCAATTTTGTTGAGCACGTACAGGACGGGAATGTCCTGCGGTGAAGAGCGTATCCTATTTTGCACCGTTTCGATGCGTTCGTTTGCGCCTTCTTCTGCGGCATCCACGACATGAAGAAGTAAGTCGGCATAACGAATTTCTTCCAGTGTGCTCGCAAAAGGAGCCGTTAGTTTTTTCGGCAAATCATGAATAAAGCCAATCGTATCCGCTAAAAGATACGCTTTCTTTCCGGGCTGGGCGATGCGCCGCATACTGACCTCAAGTGTAGCGAACAGACGATCATCCGCATAAACCTCTTTTTCCTTTTCGCCGAATAAGGAGATGAGCGCATTCATGATGGTCGATTTTCCCGCGTTGGTATAGCCTACCAGTCCCACGATAGGAAAAGACGATTGCCGACGGCGTTTTCCGGATTCACGTTCCTGTGCGGTAATGCGGGAACGTTGCTGTCGAAGCCGTTTCATGCGCTGTTCTATGCTTCGCCGATCCGTTTCCAATTTCTGTTCACCGGGGCCTCGCGTGCCGATACCCCCTCCGGTACGAGAAAGGTCTTTTCCGTAGCCACGAAGATTGGGCAGACGATAGGCCAACTGTGCCAGTTCCACATCCACCTTAGCTTTTTTTGTCTGTGCACGAAGGGCGAAAATATCAAGAATCAAGTCCACACGATCCAGAACACGGCAAGGAATCTCTTCCGAAAGATGAAGACGCTGCGCCCCGGAAAGCTCCTGCTCAAAAACAACGACATCAATCGCATTCTCCTCGACAAATGTCGCAATCTCCTGTACTTTCCCCTTCCCAATCAGCGTTGCCGGATGATAATGGGATAGATTTTGCCTGAAGCATGTCGCCACCTCGCCTCCGCACGAGCGTACGATTTCCGACAGCTCACGAAGGCGACGTTGTTTTTCGCTCTCCTTTTCCTGTTGAAAAGCGAAGACCAGAAGCGCACGCTGTTTCTGCATCGTTTTATTCGACGTCATTCACTCTTTCCTTTCTTTCTTGACTATTTTACCATACTCCTGCGCTATGCTTTGGATGCAAGAAGAAAGCCACCGGCTCCCGGCTTCAATCGTTTCAACGCAGAGGTGAGCAGGTCCTTCTTCTCCCCTGCAAAAGGGTGTGTACTTTATGGTAAAATGGGCAAAACTGCTGTACACACGAGTAAGAAAAAACTGTTTCACGTGAGGAGATAAACATGGTTCAACGTACCTTTTCGAAACTGCGAAAAATTATTGCCATTTTCGTGTTGAGTTTTTTGATTTTTTTAGCCATTCTTTTTGGCTATTTGGCGGGAGCAATGTTGGAAGTGGCTAAAGCGGCACCGAAAATGAATCCCGATTTGCTGCTGTCCAATCTGAAAGAAAACTCACAAATTGTGGACATGAACGGCAATCTGATCGAACAGATTGATACCGCTGAGTACCGAAAAATAGTACCCTACGAACAAATCCCAAAAAATCTGGTCAACGCCTTCATCAGTGCGGAAGATAAGCGTTTTACTCACCATGACGGCGTCGATCTTTACGGCATCGCGGCCACGATCCGTGACTTCTTTCGTTCCGGGGATATGCGTGGGGCCTCCACGATTACCATGCAACTTGCGCGTAATGTGTTTTTAAGCAACGATGTCAATTGGCAACGCAAAATTCAAGAGATGTTTCTGGCCTACCAGATTGATGACCAGCTGGATAAAAAAGAGATTATGGAAGCATATTTGAATCGTATTTTCTTCGGTCAAAATGCCTATGGCGTGGAAGCTGCGTCACAGATCTATTTCTCCAAACATGTTCAGGATTTGACCCTTGCACAATGTGCAACACTGGCCAGTATTGTTCCTGCGCCTTCGCGCTATGCACTCTATTCCACCTATCGTCCTTCGGAAGTGACCAATGAGCGCGTATTGGATGAAACGGAAATCAATGGTGAGCGTTATCTTGCTATCTACAATCCGCCTGCATACGAGCGCGCGAAATGGGTGCTCTCGGAGATGAAGAAAAACGGCTTTATCACGGAAGCGGAATATACGGAAGCGATCAATACCGATGTATCGAAGACGATCGATGCGCCAGAAAAACGAGTTCAAAATCTTTCCACGTATATTACCGATTTGGTCAAGGAGCAGGCGGTCTGGACATTGATGGACACCCAAAACATCTCCCGGCAAGAGGCAAGACAGTTGCTGATGTATGGCGGGTTGACCATCACCTGCACCGTAGATATGGATTTGCAGCGTAAATTACAGGACTTGACAGCGTCCCTGACCACTTCGCTCACTTCGCCCACGGGCGACGTATCTCCTTTAAAACTTGATCTTCGCTACGATGATTACGGAAATATTATCGGGCGAAACGATGCACTTCTCTACTACCGCAAGTCCAATCTTTTGGATGAAAAAGGTCGTGTAATTATACCGGCCAATCAATTCCAATTGGATGAAAAAGGAGATCTTACCGTCCAGCCTGGTCGCCTGCGCGGCTATAGTGGTTACGTCGATATCATGGATTACTATACCGTTGACGATAATGACGTACTCCGTTCTCATCGCGTAGGGACCATCCCCATCGAAGAAAAATACCTCAAGGTGGATGCCGACGGCACCATGCATATTGCTAAAGCTTTTCTCGATTCCAATACCACCCCGCTGTTTTCGATTCGTGACGACGGCGCAATGGTGCTCAATCGCGATTACTATGATTATGACGATGTCGGTGTGAAACAGCCGCAGGTTTCTTTTACCGTTCTGGACACGGTAACAGGGGAAGTTCGTGCCATCATCGGCGGACGTGAACAGGATGACCGCCATTTCCTCAACCGCGCTTCGAGTTATCCGCGTCAACCGGGTTCGTCCATTAAACCCATTGCCGACTATACCGGGGCCATTGCGGCCGGCAATAACCAGGGTGTGGCCATGGACGATGCGCCGGTTAAGCAATTGGAAAACAGCAACTGGCCAACCAATGTCGATCTGCGCTATCGCGGAATGATGTCCATGCAGGAAGCATTGGTCCGTTCTTCCAATCCGGTAGCCGTGCGTTGGCTGCAAAAAATCGGAATTGACACGGCAAAAGAATATCTGGCTCGGTACGGCATTATCAACCGCGAACACCCGGATCGGGATCACTTTATCGAAGCCTCGGAAGACGGCCAATATAATGATGAAAACTTGGCCATGGGAATCGGCTCCATGACCGAAGGATTAACCTCTCTCGATCTTGCCGGAGCCTACCAGGCCATTGGTAATCATGGAACCCGTATTCCCGCCATGAGTATTTCGAAAATCACGAATAACCGTGGAAAAGTATACTATGAAAATAAACACCAAGGCGTTGAGGTTCTGCCTCCCCAACTGAACTATCAACTCGCGGATGCATTACGTCATGTGTTGCAGGACGGTTTTACGAATGACACGGTAACCGGTGGAGAGATGGCCTTGGTCGGAAAAACCGGTACCACCGATAACAACATGGACTTTTGGTTTGCCGGAACGACGCCGTACTATACTACAGCGGTTTGGGTTGGTGCAGACAATGCTCTGATTTCCCTTGTTGGGGACTCTCGTACGCCCGCAAACATTTACGCCAATATTCACGAGATCATTCATGAAGGACGGGAGGCGAAAAAATTCCCCATTCCGGAAGGAGTTTATGAGGCCGAAGTGTCTAATATTACGGGACAAATACCGACTTCTGCTACAGTTGCCGGAAATGGCGTTCTGGTGATTCCGGTAAGCAAGGAAACAGCGCCGAAAATGGAAGATACCGCCTATTTCTTCCGCGAATTGGATGCGCGAAACGATTTACTGGCAAGCGATAAAACGCCTGCACGCCTTCGCGTGCCGAAAGTATTCCTCGTTCGCCCATCTGACTATGATCCTTCGCAATTCAACGGTGTTGTTCCGGAGGATTGGTCGCGTCAGGTGCCGACCAAAGTTTCCGAATTGGGCGCCACCATTCCTTCCGAGACCTTTACGAAAGACGGGTTAACCACCATCCGCGAATACAATCAGGATGACGGTAGCTATATCGAAAAGACGGAGCTTCCGGACGGCAGCACTCAAATTGTCAGCTTTGATCGAAAAG
Organism: Murdochiella massiliensis; assembly: GCF_900059565.1. Classification (GTDB taxonomy): domain Bacteria; phylum Bacillota; class Clostridia; order Tissierellales; family Peptoniphilaceae; genus Murdochiella; species Murdochiella massiliensis. The sequence goes on along the minus strand of NZ_FIZW01000002.1, from coordinate 21,680 downwards.
GAAAGCAACTGGAAAAAACCATTGTGCCGCCGAATCAGCATAGCGAAGAATCACCGAAACGCCCATCCCCTGCAACACCACATCAAACAAACCATTGAGACACGTGTTGAACACCCGTTTCATGACAACACGCATTCCAAGGAGAAAACAGTATGGCACAACGAAAAATACTATTAGTAGAAGATGAAGAAGGCATTATCAATATTGAAAAAGCCTATCTGGAAAAGGCCGGATATTCTGTCGAAAAAGCGATGGACGGGAAGGATGCGCTCTCCCGTTTTGCCGATTTTGAACCGGATCTGGTCGTTTTGGATTTAATGTTACCGGAGCTCTCCGGAGAAGACGTGCTGACAGAAATAAAAGCACAAAGCGACACCCCCGTCATCATCGTTTCCGCCAAATCCGAAGAAGACGATCGCGTCGAGAATCTGCGTAACGGTGCGGATGACTACATGGTAAAGCCGTTTTCTGCGCGAGAACTCGTAGAACGGGTTCATGCCATTTTCCGTCGTCTCCCCGAGAAATCCGCGGGAACAATTTTAAAAACAAAGGATGGACGATTGCGTTTGGATACGGAATCCATGCGCACATTCGTCGAAGAAAAAGAAGTACATTTGACCAAAAATGAATTTCTCATTGTACAGACGCTATTTACGCATCCGAACAAGATCTATACGCGCGACGAAATCATTGAAGTGACATTCGGCATGGATTATGAAGCCTTTGATCGTGCAATTGATACACACATTAAAAATATTCGCCAGAAAATTGAGGCGGATCCGAAAAATCCAGCATACATTAAGACCGTTTACGGTGTAGGCTATCGCGCCGGAGGCTTTGATGAAGCTTAGAACGCGTCTGAGCCTTTCCATCATCATCATCGTCTTCGTTACGATGACGGTGATCGCATATGGAATGCAGCGGGCGTATTCCGACTCTTTTTTCAATTATTTGGAAAAAGAAGAAGAAACCCGCTTAAAACGCATCATCAACGATATCGGAACGATTGCGCGAACGGAAGCCCTCGACTTAACGAAGGAAGGTATAAATGAGCAATTGCAGCTTTATGCTCGCGATGCAAACATCAATATTACCATCATGGATAGGGAATCGACGATTCTGGCAAATTATCACGGTCTGGTACAAAATGAAGATGCGGATATTCAAGTCGATCAATATCAATTAGTGGACAGTCGTGGAGAAAAACGTGGCTCCATGCTGGTTACCTACGATCGCAGTAATCCTGCCCTCACCCATGCCCTGCACGATTTTCAGCGTCGCTCGCTCGGGTCAACGATGTTGGGTATTACCGCCTTTGGCCTTATCGCCATTGCATTCAGTTATTTCTTTTCCAAACAGATTACAGACCCCATTGAATCATTACAAATTGCGGCGGAACGCATTCGGCAAAATCAATTCGATATTACGCTAGATGATTCCAAATTTGATGAGCTGCAAAGTTTGAATGCGAATATGCAATATCTGGCGTCTTCTCTTCGACAACAGGAAAATGCACGTCGAAGTTATGCACAGGATATTTCCCATGAGCTGCGCACCCCTCTAACCAATATGCAGCTTCATGTGGAAGCGATGAAAGACGGAATTATCCCTTCAGATGAAAAAAACTGGGAACAAATTGAAGCGAATATCGCACAGCTTACGCTTCTTGTGGAACGACTGAAAAATACGTTTCGGGAAGCTTCTCTGGTCGCCGCGGAAGAAATCCGCTTTATTGACTGCTCGGCGCTCACCGAACGGGTAATCGACAGTTTTGAGCCGCGCATTGTTCAAAAAAACGGCGTCTTTTTGCGTGCGATTGATCCCGCCATCAGCCTGCAAACCGATGAGCGGCTATATTCGCAAATTCTTAGTAACCTGCTGTCGAACGCCATCAAGGCGATCGACCAGGACGGACAAATTCGCATAGCGCTCAATTCCGACCGCAAATATGTAGTTCTCACGGTTACCGATAATGGCATAGGCATCCCGGGAAAGGATTTGGCGCATCTCTTTGATCGCTTTTATCGCGTAGATTCTTCCCGTAATCGTTCTGCAGGCGGACAGGGACTGGGGCTCGCGATAACCCGTAATATCGTCCAGCAACTCGGCGGTCACATCGAAGTAACCAGTAAACTCGGTAAAGGAACTACTTTCCGCGTTCGTTTGCCGGAAGAATTCTTTCGCCCGTTAAGCTCAAAATAACTCGTCTTGCGCACGAAATCGTTCCAGTTCCGCCCGAATCTCCTTCATATCCGTCATCGTCATGATGGCGGCTTTCGTGCGTGCCGATCCGGAAAATCCGCTAAGATAGCATGCCATGAGCTTGCGCATTTCCAGGATGGCACGCTGTTCCCCACGACACGCAATCTCACGTACATAATGATCCAATAAAACCGAAATTGTCTCCTCCCGGCTGACTGGTGCATACGCTCCCGTTGAGCGATAGGAGTAAATTTGGCGGAACAAAAAGGGATTTCCCATTGCCGCGCGTCCTATTGCAATGCCGTCACAACGAGTTTGTTTTTCCATCTCCTCCACTTCTTCCGGTGTCGTTACGTCGCCGTTACCTACCACTTGAACGTTGACGGCATCTTTAAGATGCGCAATCGCCTCCCAGTTAGCTTTCCCGGCATACATCTGTTCCCTCGTACGCGCGTGAAGCGTTATGCGCGAAACTCCTTCTTCCTCGGCAATATGAGCAATCGTGAGATAATTCATCGAATTGTCATCCCAGCCGAGACGCATCTTAACATAGATCGGTTTGCTCGACGCCTGTACCATTGCGCGAAAAATCGTTGCGGACATTCTGGGATCACACATCAACGCGCTGCCTTCCCCGTTTCTCACAATTTTCGGCGCAGGGCAGCCCATATTGAGTTCCACCGCCTGAAAGCGATCATCCGTATTAAAGCGCTCACTAATGACCTTTGCCAGCGTTAAGGGGTCCTTTCCAAAAAGCTGAACAGTCAATTTTCCTTCCGCACCCTTTTCCAGCATGTGTTCCGTACGAACGCTGTCATACAGCAGTGCCTGCGCACTGATCATCTCCGTCGTCGCCTCATCACAGCCATAGTGAAAGCAAATTTCACGAAAGCAACGATCACTAACACCGGCAAGAGGAGCAAGCGATACAAAAGCGGAAACCGGCTCCTTGCGGCGGCCGGTTCCCATTGCGCATTCTTGCTGTTTTCTGAGCTCATGCATGTTGATTTCCTTCTTGCCCATGATGCATATCGTGCTCCTTTTCCTCGCGGAGGCGCTCATTTGCTCTTGCCTTCATCGTACGATAGTAGATAAGACGCAAGCCGAGCAGATTGAGATCCCGCTTTACCCCGTCAACATATTTGGAGTGCTGTGAAAGGAGTGTAGAAAATCCACCGGTGGCAATAACATGCGGTTTTTTATCGGTTTGCTCCTTTAACTCCGCTAAAATCCCTTCCGTAATTCCATCAATCAAGCCAATAAAACCGCGTACCAACCCCGCCTGCATAGCATTGACGGTATTCGTGGCAATAATTCTTTCCGGCTGGGTAAGTTCCACGCGCGGTAACTTGGAAGTACCACGGGTCAGCGCCGCTGCGGCAATGCCAATACCCGGCGAAATCGTTCCACCGATGTATTCCCCTTGTTCATTTACGACTTCATGTGTGATGGCCGTACCAATATCAATAATGATCAGCGGCCCCCCATAAAGGGCATATCCGGCCACGGCATCGGCAATGCGATCGGATCCGACCTCTCGCGGATTATCCACACGAAGTGGCAAGCCGGTCTTGGTTCCCTCGCCCACAATCATCGGCGTGAGCTTCAGAAAGCGTTCCGACATAGCGCTCATCTGATGCACCAGTTCGGGCACAACGCTGGAAAGAATGACTGCGCAAATCATTTCTCGCGTGTAATGAAAGTGGCGTAGAATTTGTTCCAATTCTATTCCGTATTCATCAGAAGTTTTTTCGCTGTCCGACTGAATACGCCACTGATGGATGATAATTTCTCCGTGAAACAAGCCAAACGTAATATTGGTGTTACCGGCATCAATAGCCAAAAGCAGCGACCGGTTCTTCGGTTGTTCCGCCTTCTCCACGAGTTCTCCTCCTATCAGGCTTTTGTCGATATTTCCTTCTCTTTTGCATCCGTAAGCGGTTGATGATGTTCCCGCTTTTCCAATATGCGCGCGATTGGCGTAGAAACCACCGCCGCCAATATCGCCTCCGGAATGCCGTTAGCCACTACTGTCGAAAGCACCATAGCCTGCACCGCCTCCGCTGTGATATTTCGCACTTCAGCAACACGCGCAGCATATACGAGATAAAGTGTGCCCATAACCATCAACGTATGCATGACGGTTCCGATCACTGCCGGCAACGCGTAACGGATAACCATATTTTTGTTACGCCAAACGGTGGCAAGGTATCCAACAATCACACCAAAAAGCACGCGCGGCACAACGCTGATCAGCGGATTGGCAAATGCAAACGACAACGGTCCGGATAATCCCTGCAGCGCACGAAGCATGGAATTGAGTCCAAAGGCCAACCCAAGAATGAAACCATACGGTACACCGCCAATGATGGCACCCAAAACCACAGGAAGGTGCATGGTGGTGACCTGAATAGGTCCAATAAGAACGTATCCGATAGGCGTTGAGCTCAGCACAAGCATCAATGCAATCAATACGCCAAGGCGTGCTAAATTCTGTCCGGTAAAAAATTTGTTTTTCATTTCTCCTCCGATCCGGCTCACTATGGATGCCGGTCATTTCAGGGCCATGCCCCAGCTGCTTCTCCTACTTCGTTATCTTATCCGATGAAGAAGCTTGTTTTGTTCGGTCTAAACTTGCGCGCACCAGGCCCGTAAAAAGCGGATGCGGTGCATTTGGCCGCGATTTAAACTCCGGATGAAACTGTGCGGCAATAAAATAAGGATGCGCAGGAATTTCAATGATTTCCATCAGGTTCTTCGCGAGTTGAATCCCGCTGAAGACCACGCCTGCTTTTTGCTCAAACAGTTCCTTATATTTGTTGTTGAACTCGTACCGATGGCGATGCCGTTCGACAATATTCTTTTGGCCATAAAGGCGATATGCCAAGGTATCCTCCGTCAAAGCACAGTCATTGTTGCCCAGACGCAGGGTACCGCCAAGGTCGATTTCCTCCGATTGTCCATCCAGGAAGGTAATCACCGGACTCGGCGTAGCCACATCAAACTCTAAAGATGATGCGTTACCGATGTTGAGAACATGACGGGCGATCTCGATGCACGAAATTTGCATTCCCATACAGATCCCCAAAAAGGGGACATTATTCTCACGCACATAGCGCACGGTCTCCACCATTCCCTCCGTTCCGCGAGAGCCGAATGCGCCGGGAATAATGATGCCGTCATAGGGCGATAAGATGCGTTTTGCCGTCTTTTCTGTAATCGTCTCGGAATCGACATAGTGCACATCCACTTTCGCGCCTAAATGATAGCCGGCATCTCGCACCGCTTCAAAAACGGACAAATACGAATCATTCAGTGCCGTGTATTTACCAACCAACGCTACCGTCAGTTTTTTCTTTGCGGCTTTGAATGTGGCACACATCTTTGCCCAATCGCCCGTATGATCTTCGCGCGTCTTTAAATGAAAATGACGAAGAATGTATTGATCTAACCCCTGCTCTTTGAAAACCAACGGTACCTCGTAGATGAGATCCACCGTTTTCGATTCTACAACCGCTTCACGCGGCAAATCGCAGAAAAGGCAAATCTTTTCATAGACATCCTCGGTAATTGGCTCATCTGCACGAAGAATAAAGACATCCGGTTTAATACCATAGCTCATCAATTCTTTAAAAGAATGCTGTGCCGGCTTGGTTTTTAACTCATCTGTCCCCGGGATCGTCGGAATGAGCACCGTGTGCAGAAAAAGCACATCTTCCGAGTTTTCCGAGTGAATCTGACGAATCGCTTCAATAAAGGGCTGGGACTCAATGTCGCCCACCGTACCGCCGATCTCCGTAATGATGAAATCCGCGCCGGATTCTTCCGCCACGGAATACACTTTTTCTTTGATCTCATTGGTTACATGAGGAATGACCTGCACCGTTTTTCCTTCATAATCCCCCGCACGTTCTTTGCGAATGACATTGGAATAGATGCGACCGCTGGTTACGGAGGAATTCTTCGTCAGCTCTTCATCAATAAAGCGTTCATAATGACCTAAATCCAGATCTGTTTCTCCCCCGTCGCGAGTAACAAACACCTCGCCGTGTTGATAAGGACTCATCGTGCCCGGATCGACATTCAAGTACGGATCGAATTTTTGCATAAATACCGAATAGCCGTTGTCTTTGAGTAATCTTCCTACGCTGCCCGCGCTGATTCCCTTACCGATACCGGAAACGACACCACCGGTCACAAAAATAAACTTTGCCATGTTCTCCCCCTACGACTCTGTCGTTTCGCCCTGTTCCTTCTCCTGTGTCTTTTGCTCTTCTTCGCTCACGTTTTCCTGTTGATCCTGTTCATCAAATCGTGCGGATTTTTTACCCAATTTAAATTCACGAATTCGTTCATTGATCTCTGCCATATGCGGACGACCAACTTGCAAAACCTGGCGCATTTCATTCTTGCCGAATTCTTTCGTAATAATCACCAAATTACCTGTTTTCGTGTCCCACGCCCATTTACGCAGCTCCGACCAGGGGATGTACTTATTGTCGGCAAAAAGGCCTTCCTGCGACACAATCACCTTGTTCTGGGAAGAGAAATAGAAGGTAATGCCCAGAAAAATCATCATGAGCCCACGCGCATATTCTTTCTGGCTGACAATGGTCATAACGCCGAAAAGAAAGATGATCGACATCAACACCATGTTGATCGACTTCGGCCGGGTGGAGAAAGAGTATTTCGGCGATTTCAGCTTGCGTTCCATCTTGTTTGCCCGAAAAATCTGATACAACAGGAAAATGAGCATCCCGAGATAGAGTAAATCGATAAAGGTGAGCGTCATGCCGGCAATATGGATCCCCGGCATGGCTTGTTGCGCTGTCTGTGCTTTGCTTGCCGCTTCTGAACTCATTCGTTTACTCCTTCATTTTCCTGTGCCAATACCCCATACGTCTGAAACAGTGTCTCAAACTCAGCGGCATGCAGCGTTTCTTTTTCCAACAAAGTATTGGCTAATTGATCCAACATTTCCCTATTCGCGTGCAAGATGCGCATAGCACGGTCCAGAGCGTCATTCATGATGTGACGCACTTCTTCATCAATTGCCTGCGCCGTTTCTTCGGAATACGAGCGAATTTGTCCCAGATCATTGCCTAAAAAGACATTGTCTTTTCCCTCTTCGTACGCGACCGGACCCAGTTTGACACTCATGCCGTATTTAACCACCATGTTGCGCGCCATCTTCGTTGCGCGCTCAATGTCGTTGGACGCTCCGGTAGAAATGTCATCAAGCACCAGTGCCTCCGCCGCACGGCCGCCCAGAAAACTCACGATCTCCGTCAACATCTGATTGCGCGACATGAATTGCCGATCATCCTCCGGTAAGAACGAGGTAAAGCCGCCGGCGTAGCCGCGCGGAACAATCGTGATCATATTGACCTTATCCGTATCCGGCAAAGCACGCGTAACAATGGCGTGTCCACTCTCATGATAGGCGGTCAGCACGCGCTCTTTTTCAATCACTTCGCGCGATTTCTTCTCGGGCCCCGCAACAACTTTGATCGAGGCTTCCACAAACGTCTTCATGTCGATAATGGATTTGCCCTCTCTTGCCGTGAGAAGCGCCGCCTCATTCGCCATGTTTTCGAGGTCAGCAGGCGTAAAGCCTGCGGTCTGGCGTGCCAAAGCAAGATAATCAATATCGTCTGCAACCGGCTTATTGCGCGTATGCACCTTTAAAATCGCTTCACGCGCCTTCGCATCCGGCATTCCGACCAACACCTGTCGGTCAAAACGTCCCGGACGAAGCAACGCAGGATCGAGAATATCCGGACGGTTCGTTGCTGCCATGATGATAATGCCTTCATTCTTGTCGAAGCCGTCCATTTCGACCAACAACTGGTTGAGCGTCTGCTCGCGTTCATCGTTTCCGCCGCCAAGGCCCGCACCGCGGCGACGACCAACCGCATCAATCTCATCCACAAAGATGATGCACGGCGCATTCTTTTTGCCTTCCGTAAACAAATCGCGTACACGGGAAGCACCGACACCGACAAACATTTCGACAAAATCCGATCCGGAAATAGAGAAAAACGGCACGCCGGCTTCCCCGGCGACGGCTTTGGAAAGATATGTTTTTCCTGTTCCCGGCGGCCCCACCAACAAGACTCCCTTCGGAATGCGCGCACCCAAATCAATGAACTTGCGTGGATTCTTCAGAAAATCGACGATTTCCAACAATTCCTCTTTTTCTTCCTGCAGGCCGGCAACATCCTGAAAAGTCACTCTTTCACCCTTGTCCTGATGCATTTGTGCCTTACTCTTACCAAAACTGTTCATGCTGCTGTTTTGCATCGCCGTGCGTTTGAAAAAGCTGTACATCATGAAGCCGAGCAAGCCAAGGAACAGAATGTCCGGCAACATCGCCAAGAAGGGATTCGGCTCCGGAATGGCCTGAAAGACCATTTCAAGTGTTCCCTTCTGCACTTGCGGGCGGATATGTTCCTGATAAAACGTCGAAAAATACTCCTGCGGAATGATCACTTCGAACGGCGTCTTGTCTTTATCATTCAACACACCACGTAGTTTTTCGCCCTGGTAGACAAGACTCTTTACATTCCCCTCATCAAGCTGAGCAATCAACGCATTATGGGTCATGGAACTCTTCTGGGTGTTGTTCGCATTAAAAAACATAAAAATCAGGGCAATCATTAATAAGGGGAGCAGATAGCTCACCAACATGCCCATATTGTTTCGATTGGGAGTCTTTTTATTCATTCCTTCGTCCTTCCCTACTCATGACGATAATAAATCGGGTTGAGCGTCCCGATAAAAGGCAAATTGCGTAATTTCTGATTGAAATCCATACCGTAGCCGATCACGTATTGATCCGGAATCGCAAAACCGACATAGTCCCCTTTAATTTCCGTCACGCGACGTTCTTCCTTGTCCAGCATACAGGCGATTTTCACACTGTGAGCTCCTCGTGCCAGCAAATTTTCCATCAGATATTTTAAGGTATAGCCGGTATCCACGATGTCTTCAACAATGAGCACATTTTTCCCCATAATCGGCTGTTCCAAATCTTTAATGATGCGCACATCGCCGCTCGAAACCGTGCCCGCTCCGTAGCTGGACACCGACATGAAGTCAATCTCCACATCGAGATCGATGTGCTTCAGCAGATCCGCCATAAAAATCGACGCGCCTTTGAGAATGCAGACGACCAATAAATCCGCATTCTTGTTCGCATAGTCTGCAGTGATCTTGGCACCAAGCTCCGCTACGCGGCGCTGAATCTCCTCTTCCGTAAACAGAATGCGATCGACATATTGTTGTAAGTTATCTCCGCTCATATTCTTCTCCAATTGATGACCACCATGTCCCGTCCCGGTTCTACGACGCGCATTGCACTTCGTCCCAGACCGAGTACCCATAAAATATCCTTTCCGTCTGTAAGAATCGGCCAGGTTTTGCGCAACACCGCGGGAACATGCCAGGCGTTCCACATTTTGCGCAGCGGCTTGGATCCTCCGCCAAAGGAAACAAAGGTATCCCCCGGCTGTGCACATCGCCAGATCAACGTATCAAGGCCTGTTACATCCACGGCGCAACAGGCCGCCGGAAAAGACGCCAAAGAGGATACCGTAGCGGAATCCACCTTCGTTACGCGCGTAAAAGTACACTGTCCGGAAAACAAGGCAAATGGTTGCCCATCGTATTCGACGGAAAGCATTTGACCTTCGCCCGCTTCTCTTTCCAAAGCCTGAAAACGTGCCAGCGATAACGCATGGACACCCTCAAAATCAGTTAGAAACATCATACCATAAAGTGAAAGGCATTTACCGCTCGGCCGTTCGAAATGGCGACGAATCTCCTCTTCGTCTTCAAATGAGAGTGTCGCTGTCTTTCCTGCTTCCACAAGCCGTGCGACCCAATGACGCACCAGACGCCTTTGCAGTGCAACAGGCTGGGCAAGAAATTTCTCTTTGGAAAGAGCGATGCTCTGCAGAAAGCAGGCGTTTCGTGAAAGAGAAGTAGCCGAAAAAGGTTCCTCTTCCTTCCCGTTGGTCGATATCTGTGCAAATGCGGCTGTCGCCATATTCTCCAAATATGCATTTTCTTCACGTGCGATCGTACTTAAGCGCACCAGTGCATCGTCCACCGCAGGATTAATTTCCTGACGAATAGCGGGAAATAGCATCCCCCGCAGCCGATTACGTGTCGCTTCCATTTGTTGATTCGTATGGTCTTCCCTCCACGAGGAATGCCGATCACGATGAAATTGCAAAATTTGTTCTTTGGTTGCAGACAACAGCGGACGCACAAGAAAAAAAGCAGGACGCTCCTCAATCTCCGTCATTCCACTCAACCCGTCGGGGCCGCATCCGCGAAGAATGTGAAACAAAATGCTTTCCGCCTGATCCTGGAGATGGTGACCAAGAAATAATAACGGCTTCGCTTCTCCCTCAATCCGCTCTTCTTCCAATACATGGGCAAAAAAAGCATAACGCAATACGCGTGCGGCGGTTTCTATCGACTGTCCCGTTTGGCGTGCGACTTCCGCCGCATTAACATGCGAGGAACGAAAACGCCATTCATGTTCTTCCGCCCAATCGGCCACAAATTGCTCATCAGCATCCGCCTCTTTTCCGCGCAAACCATGATGAACATGCAAAATAACGGGCGCTTGAAGAAAGGAATGTACCCTTTTTGCATCGTCTAAAAGAGAGGCAACGGCGATCGAATCGGCTCCGCCGGACACTGCCGCATAAACACGCCTCGGGGCCGTCAGAAGAGAGAGCACATTCGTCGAAAGGGTCGGTCCACCCTTCGTGTTACTGTCCATTTGTCATTCCGGAAGACTCCGGACTCTGTTCCACGGGAGCTGTCGTCAAGCCATACCCTTCTCCGGAATCCTCCTGAACGGATGAAGATTCTTCCACCGGCGAAGAAGAGGACGAGGCAGATGTCTTTTGTTCCTGCTGCGCTTTATACTTGGCCAGCGCATCTTCGTTGATTTTGACTTTTCCGTCTCCCATATCCATCAAAATTTCATTAGGACGCAACATCCCTAACTTTTCATGCGCATATTTTTCGATAAATTGATCCGTGTTGACGATATCCAGTTGACTTTTTAAGTCATTGACCGAAGTCTGCAACTCTTCGCGCTGTGTTTCCAGCGATGCCTGCATTGCTTTGGTCTCGGTCAACTGTTTCGACGTATTGTGAAGCGTTAATGCCGTCGGAATGAGAATCAACAACAGGATGCCAAGTAAAGCGAATACACCGAGACTTGAGCGATTAAGCGGCGTGCGTTTCTTATGCGCACGCATTCCATCCGTTTGGCCGGACACCGTAGCATCCATCCGTGCCGTTCGCACGGCTCGACTGTCTCGTTTGCGGGATAGGCGACGTACGTCGTCTCGCTTATCTCTTCTTATCGTTTCCTCATTACGAGAAGGACGCCCGGATCCCGGATTTCCTGTTGGATCCGTTTTCGGCAAAATGGATTTGAATTGACTCATTCGTTTTCTCCTATCACACGATACATCTCTTGTGCCTGTTCCTTGCGCACCGTTTCCGGTATGGCTAATATCTCGATTTTGAGTGTTTTGTTGCCAAATGCGATGGTCATGATATCGCCCGGAACCACTTCTGTTCCGGCTTTGGCTGTACGCCCGTTCACGTCAATTCGTCCACCGTCCGCCGCTTCTTTCGCTACGGTGCGTCGCTTAATCAGGCGTGAGTTTTTCAAAAATTTATCGACACGCAACATTCTCCTCCTTGCCGAAAAATACTGTCTTTCCTCTATTGTTGTAGTATACACCGTGTTCTATCTGCATTTTCAACCAATAGACAGCGGGTAAGCTATGCACAAATATTAAAAGCGTCCGCTCGATCCGAACCCCTCTTCTCCGCGATCCGTTTCACTGAGCGTTTCCGCTTTCTGTAAAATCGGCTGAAGATACGGAACAACAATCATCTGCGCGACACGTTCTCCCTGAACCAGATGCAGTGTTTCTTCACCATGATAAAACAGAGGAATGCGAATTTCTCCGCGATAATCCTCGTCAATCACACCAATGCCGTTGGATAACACCAGGCCTTTCATGCCGAGTCCTGAGCGAATGGCAACCAACCCGAACGTTCCTCTCGGCAATTCTACCGCTATGCCGGTGTGCACCACGCCATGGTCGCCCGGACGAAAGGTCAACCCTTCTTCATTCATCAAAGGTAAATCCAGTCCCGCTGCAAAGGCATTGGCATAGCTTGGCTCTTTTCCCGTTGCACAAAAACGCATCACGGCCTGTCCGTTTTCTCTTGCGGCCATGAAAAGCTCTTTTTCATCATTCATGCCTTCTCCTCTTTTTACTATTTTCCATCAACGCGATACGGTATCGAAAACGATACAATGCATATGATGTTTTTTCCTACTGAGCCAGCACAAGGTCGATGGCTTCCGCCACACCGTTTTCTTTTGCCGAGGAAACCACGTGATCGGCAATCATCTTCAGTTCCTCCCGTGCATTTGCAACCGCAAAGCGCATCGCTGCCGCCTTTAGCATATCGCAATCATTTAAATAATCGCCAATTGCGGCAATTTCATCCGATCGAATGCCCAGTTCCTTTGCCAGAAGACGAACAGCACTCCCCTTCGATACACCCGCAGCGGAAAGTTCCAATTTGCGCCGTGACGAGGTGGTAACATAAACGCGCTCATCTTCCCTCCACCGGCGCCAGTCTTCTTCGGTAGGCTTTCCCAGCGGATAGTAATTGAATTTCGTCACCGTCCAACCGGAGAGATCTTCTCTCTTATAACGCAGTGGAAAAATGCCGGACTTGCGCTGTATCAAACGGGCAAGGCCTCCCGCTCTCAGCAAGGGAACCCACGGCGGAAGAAAACAGCGATCCCTCTCATAGGCAATATAGAAACTCTTTCGCTTGTTCGCTTCTTCCAGTATGTCCTCTATCGCATCTGTGGCTATACCTTTTACGAGCACATCCCGTCCATCTGCGAGCGTCACCACACTTCCGTTAGACGTAACCATGGGAACCGTAAGTCCCGCACAAGCGAGAATCTTCCGGGCATTTGCCTGGGGGCGACCGCTGACTAATGCAAACACGATACCGGCATCCTGCAACCGTCGAATTGCCCGGACATTTTCCGGTGAAATGGTCGTATTCGGTGACAATGTCCCGTCAAAATCCGAACAGAAAAGTCGAATCATGTCTCCTCCTTATCTTGTCTTATCATACCATAGTAGCGGTTTTATCGGTTCCCGGAAAAGAAACAAAAGAAGTGCTTTTTTTCGGCTACAAAGGCCAAAATATGGGCATAATAAAAATACTACAGTTCATATCGGGGCATTTTTTCTATCACGCCCACAGCATACGGGAAAGGGGAACAACATGAAATGGAAAGATCGCCAAGGAAGCAGAAATGTTCGGAGCGGCGGAAAAGGCACGGGAAAAGTCATTGGCGGCGGCAGTCTTCTTCTTGCGCTCATTGTGTTTCTGTTAACGGGAAATCCCTTAGCGGCACTTAATATTGGTCTTAACAGTGCCCCGGCGGCCACAGGATCCGTGCGACAGGAGCCTCTGACGCTTTCCGAACAGGAAAAAGAACTTTATCACTTTTCTTCTGTCGCATTAAAGGACACGGAAGATACTTGGCACACCTTGCTGAAACAGGAAAATAGGGACTATCAGGAAGCGGAAATGGTCATTTTTCAACAGACGGTTAAGACCGGCTGCGGCATTGCTGATTCCGGCACCGGTCCGTTCTACTGCGGACGCGATCGCAGCGTATATATGGACCTCTCGTTCTACGATATGTTGGTGGATCAGTTCGGAGCCGAGAAAAATGAATTCATCTTAAGCTATGTCATTTCTCATGAAATTGGGCATCATGTGCAAAATGAACTCGGTATTTTGGATGAGGTCAACCGTCTGCGTCAGCGCGCAAGCGAAGCGGAGCGCAATGCTCTCACCGTGCGCCTTGAGCTCATGGCGGATTACCTTGCCGGCGTCGTAGCGCGCCATCAGCAGGAAGAAGGTTATCTGGAGCAAGGAGATTTGGATGCCGCTATTCAAAGCGCCTGGTCCATCGGCGATGACGCCATTCAGAAGCGTATCCAAGGTCATGTGACGCCGGAATCCTTTACCCACGGTAGCAGCAAACAACGAGCTCGCTGGTATAAAAAAGGGTATGACGCAGGAAATCTTGATGATTTCAACACGTTTGATTTGGATCGCTATCCTACAGTGGATTCTCTATAATACGCGGAAATACACTTAGGATGAAATTTTCGTCGGTGCCCTTGCATCTTCTTTCCCGGCTTGCTATAATGGTCGGGTAATTCGCGCCGGCATAGCTCAATTGGTAGAGCATCTGAATCGTAATCAGAGGGTTGAGGGTTCAAGTCCTTTTGCCGGCTTAGAAAAAGCCGCTTGGAATCATTGATTTCAAGCGGCTTTCTTTTTAGTTATGATCGAGCTTGTCTATTGTGAGAAGTCACCAACATACGACGTAGACGACCGGCAACATAAGCTCGGCTATTGTTTCTCCGGTTCCGGATAGTTTTCTCCGAACGTTTCCACCGTCACTTTCGTCATCACGACATCTTCTTTCGGACGGTCTCCCCAACCGGTCTTGACGTTTGCAATGGCGTCAACCACATCCATGCCTTCGATGACCTTACCAAAGGCGGCATATTCCCCATCCAAGTGCGGTGCGTTTTTGTGCATGATAAAAAATTGGCTTCCCGCCGAATCGGGATCCATGCTGCGCGCCATCGAGAGTACGCCCGCCTCATGTTTAAGTGCGTTAGCAAAGCCATTATGCGCAAATTCTCCTGCGATAGTATAACCTGGGCCGCCCATGCCCGTGCCTTCCGGATCCCCGCCTTGAATCATAAATTGCGGAATAACACGGTGAAAAATCAGGCCATCATAAAAGCCTTTTTGCACCAGGGAAATGAAGTTGTTGACCGTATTGGGTGCAATTTCCGGATACAGTTCCGCTTGAATCTCGCCTTGCGGCAATGTAAAGGTTACAATCGGATTTTTCATTTTTCCTCCTTATTGATGATCATCCTGTCGTTTTTCTATCGGTCGCAGTACAGATTGCAGTATACAAGACAACGGGGAAAAACAAAAGAAAAAACAAGGGCGCCTTCTCCGACGGAAGGCGCCCACCGACTATTCGTTTGTTACGATTCTTTCTTGTGAAGAACCCGTCCGGCGAGGAACGACCAGTGAAATTCTATCTCAACAGGCCCCTGCCTGAGCTACGCCATACGCGACCAACCCATTCCTTTGCCCAACGTTTTCTTTCGCAAGCACGCATTCCGATAACGGAAAGTCGTTTACACTAAACCCGCAGGTTTATCTTTCGTGCAGCGCGTCTGAATCGCTTGTCGTCGTCTTGAGGGAATCCGGTGATTCCCTCAAGAAAGAGTGTTCTGTGCCCAAGGGTCTCACCTCCTTCTTTTCTGGTATTCTGATAGTACCCGGAAAAGGATTCCCTAAACAGGAAAACGATAATTTTTTTGAGTTTTTCCGCTTCGATGTTTATCGCATTCGCGCCTATGCTCTACGCGCTCAGAATCTCTCTAAGTGCATCTTGCATAACCTGCGAAAAGTTAATTTTTTTCTTTTTTGCTTCTTCATCCATCCATGCAGGAATGGTGATATTTTTTCTCACGGACTTATGACTCATCTTTTTGCGAAGGAGTACAAAAAGCAAAAGAAAAAGACCGGCTAAAACCGGTCTTTTTGTCTTTCAGTGGAGAATAGGGGGATCGAACCCCTGACCTCTTGAATGCCATTCAAGCGCTCTCCCAGCTGAGCTAATTCCCCGAGGCGATGGGACTATTATAACGAAAGAATGTCGACTCGACAAGGGGACACGCTTTTTTTTGCGACCATTTTTATTTATCTGGCCATCATAGTTATCTTTGATTATAATCGTCCGGAAATGCACTCAGACACAATACTCGCCCCCTCCCCACTCTCTCATGAATTTTGAGGTGTGGCCAACATTTCCTGCAAGATGACACGATCCGTTTCCGCCATGCCTTCGCGAGCAATACGGCCGATAGAGCGAATGGTGGCATCCACGTCGGCGGCGACCATGCCATCACCGGTATGAAAGGATCGTCCCTCTTTTGCCTGCTCATAGGCGGCATAACTTGCACGCAGTGCTAAGGCGATTTTTGACGCACAGGATGGTTTTGCGCCGTCACAGAGGACGCCGGCGACTGCGGCCAAGGAGTTGACCACCGTTTCAGCGATCACCTCAGGGGCTGCATCATCAAGAAAAGCTACGCCCGCGACAGAAGCCGCGGCAGCACTGACCGCTCCGCAATAGGCCGAGAGCCGTCCAATATACGATTTCTGATAGGCGGCGAGGAGATTCGCAAAGAGCAATGCACGATAGAGCTTATCTTCATCTGCATGGATGTATTTTGCATGGCGAATGATCGGTAGCGAAACCGTCATGCCTTGATTACCGCTTCCGGAATTGATCACTACCGGCAATTTGCAGCCGCTCATGCGAGCGTCCGATCCGGCTGCAGCGTAGGCGATCTCTTCTGCCATCGCCGTTCCCTCACGCAGGATCGCCTTGCCGATACCACTCCCCCAGTCACGCGTTAATCCCTCCGTGCCAATCGCCGAATTATAACGAATTTCCCGATCCAAAAGGGAAAGTATCGGCGTATAATCCGCTTCCTTTGCAAAGGAATAAAGGTCGGCAAAGGAAAATGAAGGATAGCTTGCGGCATGATCCTGCGCCGCCTTTTCAAAAAGCACTTTTCCATCACGCTCTTTTCGCACAATATTGGTATGTTCACCGGAAAGAACAACCCGCGCTGAGTGCGAATCGGCATCCCAAAGGGTTAAAGATAGATACAAGCCTTCTCTATCCACATCATGTTCCACATGACAGGCCCCTTGGTCCACCAGGCTTTCGGCACGTTTTCGTTGCTCCGGAGTAATATGTTCCAGCACCTGTAACTTTCGTTCCGGCTTAAGACACATGGCACCTAAGGCCGCACTGATGGCAATTCCCCGTCGTCCGTTCGCATTCGGCACCAATACGGATTTGGCATTTTTGATCAGATTTCCGGAACAGCGCACCAAAATGCGCACCGGCTCCGCATCTAATACCGACCGAGCTTCGCAGGCCGCATACGCCAAAGCAATCGGTTCTGTACAGCCAAACGCGGGAAGCATTTCTCGCGACAAAAACGCAAAATAGGGATGCACTTTTTTCTCCTTCACTATTGTCAATTTCACCGTAATCGGCGCTTCTTCTCATCGCTTTCCCTCAGCATACCATGGATGAAATATTTTGACAGTAAAAATGACATCTTTCTTAATAAGGGGTATAGTACGAACGTATGGATGGACGGCATTGCCGTCATGGATGGTCGAAAATAAAGGAGTGAAGAATGAAAAACAAATATGCTGGAACGCAAACGGAAAAGAACCTGCAGACTGCTTTTTCCGGTGAATCGCAGGCAAGAAATAAGTACACGTATTTTGCTTCGAAAGCAAAAAAAGAGGGTTTAGAACAAATTGCCGCTCTTTTCCAGAAAACGGCAGATAATGAAAAAGAGCACGCCAAATTATGGTTTAAGGCTCTTGGTGGAATCAATGATACGGCTTCCAATCTGAAAGACGCTGCCGCCGGTGAGAACTATGAATGGACGGATATGTACGACGGTTTTGCAAAGACGGCAGAAGAAGAAGGCTTCCCCGAATTAGCGGAACAATTCCGTGGCGTCGCGGCTATCGAAAAGCATCATGAGGAACGCTATCGCGCTCTTCTGCACAACGTTGAAGCACAACAAGTTTTCGCGCGCAGCGAAGTGAAAATTTGGGAATGCCGCAATTGTGGTCATATCGTCGTTGGCGAAAAGGCACCGGATGTATGCCCGGTATGCCATCATCCGCAGGCTTACTTTGAGATTGCGGCACAGAATTATTAATCCGTATAGAAGAAATCAAAAAAGGGAAGAGCGACCCATCGGGCCACTCTTCCCTCTTCTTCATTGCGGGGGCAGGATTCGAACCTGCGACCTCCGGGTTATGAGCCCGACGAGATGCCACTTCTCTACCCCGCGATAGAAAGAAAGGACACCTTCGTGCCCTTTCTCCTTATTTGGCGACTACCTACTCTCCCAGGCCGTTTCCAACCAAGTACCATCGGCGATGTGGGGCTTAACTTCTGTGTTCGAGATGGGAACAGGTGTATCCCCCGCGCTATCGTCACCATATTGAATTCTTAACAATTCCGCATCTACGCCTTACTTAGACCTTTCCGTCTCCGACGCAGTCGATTTCTTCCGCTCGCCTTCGCGCTTCGCGCTCGCCTTGCGGGAAATCTTTGCGTATGAAATGGCTACCGACCGCTTCGCTTGTTGGGCCATTTCACAATCTTAATAGGTATTTCTGGTCAAATGTTCGAGAGATTAGTATCCGTTAGCTCCACGCATTACTGCGCTTCCACCTCGGACCTATCAACCGGGTTTTCTTCCCGGTCTCTTAGAAATCTCATCTTGAGGGGGGCTTCGCGCTTAGATGCCTTCAGCGCTTATCCCGTCCGAACGTAGCTACCCGGCTATGCCCTTGGCAGAACAACCGGTACACCATCGGTTCGTCCATCCCGGTCCTCTCGTACTAGGGACAGCTCCTCTCAAATTTCTTACGCCCACGCTGGATAGGGACCGAACTGTCTCACGACGTTCTGAACCCAGCTCGCGTACCTCTTTAATGGGCGAACAGCCCAACCCTTGGAACCTGCTCCAGCTCCAGGATGAGACGAGCCGACATCGAGGTGCCAAACACCCCCGTCGATGTGAACTCTTGGGGGGTATAAGCCTGTTATCCCCAGGGTAGCTTTTATCCGTTAAGCGATGGCCCTTCCACGCGGTACCACCGGATCACTAAGTCCTACTTTCGTATCTGCTCGACTTGTGGGTCTCGCAGTGAAGCTCGCTTTTGCCTTTATACTCGTTGAATGGTTTCTGTCCATCCTGAGCGAACCTTTGAACGCCTCCGTTACTCTTTGGGAGGCGACCGCCCCAGTCAAACTGTCCGACTGACAGTGTCCCCGAACCGGTTCACGGTCCTAGGTTAGAACCCTAGTCTGTAAAGGGTGGTATCCAAAGGGCGACTCCGCATCATCTGGCGACAATGTTTCCTAGTCTCCCACCTATCCTGTACATTACAAACCAAAGTCCAATGTCAACCTGCAGTAAAGCTCCATGGGGTCTTTCCGTCCTAGCGTGGGTAAGTCGCATCTTCACGACTACTACAATTTCACCGGATCCTTTGTTGAGACAGTGCCCAAATCGTTACACCTTTCGTGCGGGTCGGAACTTACCCGACAAGGAATTTCGCTACCTTAGGACCGTTATAGTTACGGCCGCCGTTTACTGGGGCTTAAGTTCACTGCTTCGAATTGCTTCTAACAGCTCCCCTTGACCTTCCAGCACCGGGCAGGTGTCAGCACCTATACTTCGCCTTGCGGCTTTGCAGATACTTGTGTTTTTGGTAAACAGTCGCTTGGGCCGATTCTCTGCGGCCATCCGAAGATGGCACCCCTTCTCCCGAAGTTACGGGGTCATTTTGCCGAGTTCCTTAACAAAGGTTCTTCCGCGCGTCTTAGAATATTCTTCCTGCCTACCTGTGTCGGTTTTGGTACGGGAGCAAAAAATCTCGATAGCGTCTTTTCTTGGCAGTGTAGCATCAGCAACTTCTCTACTCTCATTTCGATCCCCATCCGCGCTTAGCACCATCCGACGGATTTGCCTACCGGACTAGCCTACTGCGTTGGACGCGCTTACCTTCTACGCGCTTTGCTTAGCTTCCTGCGTCAACACTTCTCTCAAACGATTCTTTACTGTACCGGAATTTCCACCGGTTGTCCATCGCCTACGCCCTTCGGCCTCAGCTTAGGTCCCGACTTACCCTGAGAGGACGAGCCTTGCTCAGGAACCCTTCGGCTTTCGACGGGTGAGATTCTCACTCACCTTCTCGCTACTCATGCCAGCATTCTCTCTCGACTGCGCTCCACATTGGGTTACCCCTGATGCTTCTATGCCCAGTCGATGCTCCTCTACCGATGGTCGAGACAAAAAGTATTCTATGAATACGCCTTCCCTTATTAGCCCAATGAAATTGATGAATGATATCTTGGAATAACCTTATACCATTTGGCTCTTTGTTCTGTCGTATCTCATGTTTGTTGAAATTTGACTCTTTGTGTGCGATATTTCTCATCAATTTTGGAAAGCTTTCATAAAATACTTTTTGTCTCGATCCATCCCATAGCTTCGGTATGACGTTTAGCCCCGTGTATCTTCGGCGCAAATTCACTCGACCAGTGAGCTATTACGCACTCTTTAAATGTATGGCTGCTTCTAAGCCAACATCCTGGTTGTCCAAGTAAACTAACATCCTTTTCCACTGAACGTCATTTAGGGACCTTAGCTGATGATCTGGGCTGTTTCCCTTTCGACGATGAAGCTTATCCCTCACCGTCTCACTCCCATGGCTAATGCACGGAATTCGAAGTTTGATAGGTGTTGGTAACACAAAGTGCCCCGCGACCAGTCAGTGCTCTACCTCCCTGCATCGTCTCATGAGGCTTGCCCTAAAGCAATTTCGAGGAGAACCAGCTATCTCCGAGTTCGATTGGCTTTTCACCCCTAACCACAAGTCATCCGAAGCGTTTTAAACCGCTCCCGGTTCGGTCCTCCATTGAATTTTACTTCAACTTCAACCTGCTCATGGCTAGATCACCCGGTTTCGGGTCTATGTCCACAAACTTTCGCGCTCTTCACACTCGGTTTCCCTCCGGCTCCGCCCCTGAAAGGCTTAACCTCGCTTGTAAACATAACTCGCTGGCCCGTTCTACAAAAAGTACGATATCACCCTATAAAAGGGCTCTATCTGCTTGTAAGCACAAGGTTTCAGATTCTTTTCACTCCCCTCTCGGGGTTCTTTTCACCTTTCCCTCACGGTACTTGTTCACTATCGGTCACATGATCGTATTTAGGCTTAGGAGGTGGTCCTCCCATCTTCCCACCAAATTTCTCGTGTTCGGTGGTACTCGTTCGTGATGATTCCTTCCTCTTTCGTGTACTGGACTGTCACCGTCTTTGGTCATCCTTTCCAGAATGTTCCACTAGATTTCAAAATCGTGATTCACTGTTGGCCTCTTCCCCGTTCGCTCGCCGCTACTGAGGGAATCGCTGTTGCTTTCTTTTCCTCCGGGTACTGAGATGTTTCAGTTCTCCGGGTCTCCCCTCCTAACGTTATGGATTGGCGTTAGGATGACAGGATCTTCTCCTGCCGGATTGCTCCATTCGGAAACCGACGGGTCATAGCTCTGTGCAGCTTACCGTCGTTATCGCCTGCTCGCGTCCTTCTTCGGCGTCATGTGCCTAGGCATCCGCCTCGTGCTCTTCTCTATTTGACCAGAAATATCTATTAAGATTGAATTGTCAAGGAAC
>NZ_FIZW01000001.1:0-347500 GCF_900059565.1 Murdochiella massiliensis | reverse complement strand
AACCTTCTTCGTTCACGCGGCGTCGCTGCATCAGAGTTTCCTCCATTGTGCAAAATTCCCCACTGCTGCCTCCCGTAGGAGTTTGGGCCGTGTCTCAGTCCCAATGTGGCCGTACACCCTCTCAGGCCGGCTACTGATCGTCGCCTTGGTAGGCCGTTACCCCACCAACTAGCTAATCAGACGCAAGACCATCTTTCACCGAAATTCTTTGACCTTCCCAACATGCGTTAGAAAAGTATCATCCGGTATTAATAGCCGTTTCCAGCTGCTATCCCGGTGTGAAAGGCAGGTTTCTTACGCGTTACTCACCCATCCGCCACTGTCCTGTACTATCTTCACCCGAAGGATCCGTCAGTACATTCTCGTTCGACTTGCATGTGTTACGCACGCCGCCAGCGTTTATCCTGAGCCAGGATCAAACTCTCAAAAAAAGTTTTGAGAGCCAATATCTTGACTCTAAATTTGTTGTTTGAATTATTTAAACTCAAAGTTTATTGATTGATTCAGTTGTTTAGGTTCGCGTCACGCGAGGTGACTTATACATATTAGCAACATCGTTTTGGTTTGTCAAGAAAAGGTGAAGATTTTTTTGTTCTTTTTCTTTTCTCGGCTCCCTCACGAGTGAAGCCGTCGATAAGAATACTAAAAGGTGCCTGAACTGTCAAGCACCTTTTCCAAGTTTTTTTCATTTTTTCTGTAGAGAAACGCTATTCCCCACTGATGAAGGTTTTTTCGCCAAATCAAGCCTTTCTATTGATAGAAAAGCATCTCATTGGGTCGATCTTTGGAAGATCTTCCATAGACGAGAATTACTGCTTCTCTGCCACATCATGCTTCTGCATAATAGGAATCAACATGTCCCTGTCCACTATTCCCATGCTGGAACGTCCAAACATGCCCATCGTATAGTAAAAATCCATTGGGTTATTGGGATCACATTTCTTCTTCGCCTCGTCGATATCCTTTTGATATGCCGCTTTTACATCCGGTGAATCAACTGTTGACAGTAGTCTTTTTGCCATAAGATCAATATCCTGGTGCATCTCTTCTACCGTCATGTTTGAGCGATAGTTTATGGCGTCCTCACCGCTTTCTCCAATGATTTGATCAAGCCTTAGATGATCATCTTCCATCGTTAAGAGCAAACGATAAACGCAACCGGAACCGGATGTTTGTGCTTCATTGGTCACAACCGTGTCGACTAACATAAGGATGGAATCATCTTTTTTAAACGTATCCATCACGTTAAATCGTTCAAATTTTGTCATTGAAGGATCTCTTGCGGTACTATCCCGTTCCATAGATTTCTTAGCCGCGTCTGATAATAGAATGGAGTGGGCTTTATTTTTCTTAAAGCCGTACCAATCCGATGCAAAAAACGCTTTAACCTGTTCAGTCACTTCATACATGGTACTATTTCTGGAAAAAGATACCTTTTCGTTGGACTCTTTTGATGTATCTTCATGAGACGCATCCGTTGCTACTTGTTCGCTTGCCGAAGCATCCTCCTCCGCTGAACGTCCTGTCTTTCCACATGAACTTAAAATCAATAATGAAAGTCCGCATAAAGCGAACGAAAGCATTGTTTTTTTAATATCCATAGTTGCCCCCAATCTTTAAGCCTAACCATTGGCGTGTAGAAGATATTCCTAACCCCAGTTTTTTTAATGGATAATTTCGTCTTGCTGTAGTGTGTGCTGAAATCACTATGTTTCCGGCATTACTTCCTGTTGAATGAACAATCATCGTATGATACGGAACACCTCCATCACATGAAGATCGTTACAACGTTTTCGTTAGTTGTCCCTTGCTCATGTAAAAAAGTCTATTCGTTACCTGAGACAAAAATCGCTCATCATGGCTTGCAATCAGAATGATTCGCTCCTTAGATGCATAGATCTTCAGCAGCTGCACTAATATTTCAATTCCTTGCGAATCCAATGCATTCGTGGGTTCATCTAATATAATGAGACGCGGTGCGTGAAGGAAGGCCGAGGCAAGACCTAATCGTTGCTTCATGCCCAATGAATACTTTCCGTACGCTTTGTTCTTCGCCTTTGCCAGTCCTACTTTGTTCATCATGTCGGATATTTCTTTATCCGTTATTTCCGACTTCAAATAGGAAAGCAATTTTAAATTTTGCTCTCCGCTCAGATAGGGCAAGGATGCCGGAGCTTCAAGGAGTAGTCCCACATCCTTTGGTAGATGATCGAAATCTACTTTATGCCCATCTATGTAACATTCGCCCTCTGTGAGCTGAATGAGTCCAAGAATAGCCCGAAAGAGCATCGTCTTCCCCGATCCGTTCTGTCCTACGAATCCATAAATTCCACCTTCTTCTATGTCCAACGTGACATTTTTCAAAACCCACTCTTCAGCCAACTTTTTTCCAACGTTTTTTAATTCAATCACGGTGTCCTCCTCACAGAACATCGACGTTCTTTGTTCGTCGATAATAGAGAATAAAAACCATAAAGAGATATAGCGCGCAGACTACAAGATTGAGAGGAAGCGAATATCCTTCCGGCTCTAAAAAATCTTGGCGAAAAACGAGAGAGCCACTGCCCAACAGAAATGGCGATGGTATCAAGCTAACTGCTCCTAACCACAAAAAAACAACGACAAGCCCCACTCGATACAGTATCCATACACTTAGAAAAAGCACTGCTGTAAGGAACACAATATTCTCTATGGTAAAAAACAGATGAATTCGTAAAAAAGACATCCATCCACTAACACCTCCGCCTTTGACCAATGCAAGAACGCTTAGCACAAGAACTAACGTCCCATGAAAAGCTATGCACAGGGTACATATGCTTCCAAGTCCTACCATAAAGTAAAGTCTTTTCGATCCGGACTGCAACAAGAGCTGACATCCGTTCGCTTGATAGTCCTTCCAAAAAGCATCGGAAAACAGCCACACAGGAAGGAAATGTAATAAAAACCACACAGAAGGAAGTCGATACATGGAAGCATCCACATGCAAGCCAACGTCATATTGAACGATCTGCATCCATGTCTCATAGGGAGATAATCCCATCTCCGCTCCCTCCTGTAATGCCATCCCCTGGAAAAGCGTAATAATCATCAGAATGAGAAGTGATTTCCGCAAGCAAAAGAAAAAATAATAGATGAGGTTGCGACTAAATAGCTTCATAGCACATCTCGATTGCGACAGGCATGCAAATATGTTGCGAAAATGAAGAAGACCCAAACGCCGAGTTCGATTTTTGCCATAGTGTTTAAGGCTACAACGCCATAGGGGAATCGGATCGATAGCTGGGCAAACCACTCGATGGGAAGCTGAAGAAGTCGAGCCAATCGGTTCCATAAAAAGTCGAAAACTTGAATGACAAAAAACGGAATAAATAGCCCCGCATAGCTTCCTTTTAACCAATAATTTATTGACAGCGACGCACACGCCAATATTCCCCCAAAAAGTCCACATCGTAATAATGCAAAAACAAGATAGAAGAAAGGGTGCTTCAGGAAAAACAGAGAAAAGATATTTTGACCTGACGCCGGAGGAATATAGTGTTCCGAAATGGGGATCATAGGAATTCGCGTAAAAATGATGGCATTCTGCACCATCCCCAAAAGAAGCAATACAGAAAAGCCGGCTAAAAAATTCAGGATATAGTGCGATCTGGTAATTATCTTTTGCCTCTTCTCTGTGCGAAAAGGAACAACAAGGCGATGTTTTTGATCTTCATAGAAGAGGTCGCTTGCCGGTAGGGCAACCATCACAAATGAAAGCCATCCTAATATCGTCGCCGGAATTCCGTTGGAGAAGGGTTGCCACATATTCCATGCGCTATTTAATGGAAACCAGTGTCTTACATCCAGGGGTATTTCCCCTCCATCTCCAAATGAAATATCCTGTATGGCTACGAAACAACAAATGAAGAGGATAGGAATGATCGCCCAAATGCGTTTTCGATAACACACCCGATACAAGTCAAGATTGAACATGTTTGGCCTCCAAAGGAATAAATTCAAGGTATAGATTACCTGCATTCCATTCACGATCATACAATTCAAGATATGCGCGCGGCTTCATAACCAATGCCGGTCGAACGGAATCGGCTTTTTGTGCAGCGCTAAGCAAAAACATAATGCTTCCTTCCACCGCGTTATTGGGCTCCAACACAAGTGCTCTCGTTTCGGGATCGCGAAGATTCTCAGAATATTCTTGTATGTCCGGGAAAATATAATCATTTTCAACCATAGCAAAAGGAAAGAGAGAAGCCTTCGGATCAGGCATATCGTCGCCTGTTTTTACTTGCAAGAAGATCGTACAAGTATGATAGGTTATTCCATCCAGTTCTTTCGTACCAAATGCGTAATCGGTCACCGTTACTTCGGTACCATCTACATTCAAAGTATATGGCAATGACTTTTGTACTTCTCGTACTTGATTTGGTATTTCACGATTGATCTGAAATATTTGAAAGGCGCAAAATAGAAAAAGCCCTACTAAAGCACCTATAAAGACTTTAAATCTCTTTGGCATTTTCATTCCTCCCTTTCTTTGATTAATACTTTTGCAGCGCAGTTGAGTCCCTTGTTTCAGATAGCGATGATAATTTTTAGCCTGCCGCGAATCGTTTTCCCTGTTTTGCCGACAACAATCTTACTTGTGTGTACCCCCCCCCCATTTTCTATCAAGACAACCTAACTGTCTACTCCAATTATAATACATGCTATATCGTTTTCACAAATACAAATGATGATTATAGTTTTGTAAAAATAGAGTGAAAATAACGAACCGACTTCCACTCAAAATCAAGAATCTACTGCCTCTTGTTTTTTTGAAGTCGGTTCATGATTAAGAATTCAGAACGAAAGGATCCCCCCCCTAAAACCACAGCGTATCGCGGTTGATGGGCGTTTGAAAGAGTTTTCGTGCTTCCTTTGGATATGCAGTTTGACCCATTACCCACATCAATTTCGTCACCACCGACGGCAGCGACATATCATAGGCTTCCCAAAGATCGAGATCTTCTTTAACATCCCGCCCCACGGCATAGACGGACATATCGCTTCCTTCATACGGTACCTGCGTAGTCATCACAATTGTTTTTCCTTCACGGATCAACTCCGCAACTGCATCACGATAAGCGCCTGCCCGATACGTTGGCAAACCGCCCACACCGAACGCTTCGATGATCACAGCGTGGAACGAACGACCAAAAATAGTGAGCATCTTCGGATCAAGGGAGGGCGTCAACTTAAACAGGCCCACAGCAGGATCGAGCGTGGAATAAAAATGAACCGGTGCGCTTTGACGCGCTTTGTCTTCAATATAGAAGGCGATTCGCTCCTCCTGGATCGCCGCCAACAACGGATAATTCACACTGTCAAAGGCATTGTAGCTTTTTGTACGCACCTTCTGCACACGCGTACCACAGATCACCTTGCCCTCGAACACGATATTCACGTCGTGGGCACGCGGATCGGCTGCAAAGCGCACAGCGTCACGCAAATTGACACGCGCATCGGTATTGTCGAGATTAATCGGTTTTTGTGATCCGGTAAGCACGATGGGCTTGGGCGAATGCTGAATCAAATAAGAAAGAGCTGCGGAAGAATAGGCCAATGTATCTGTTCCATGACAGAGAACGAAACCGTCATACGCGTCATAATGCTCTTCAATGGCCTTTGCCATGGCCAACCAATGGCATACTTCAATATTGGTTGAGTCGAGGTTGAGCAGCTGTACAGCATCTACTTCAATAGAAGGAGATAGCTCCGGCAAATACGCCAACAGCTCTTCAGCCGTAATCGCCGGCGTAAGTCCATCTTTTGTGGCCACCGATGCAATGGTTCCGCCGGTACCCAAAAGCAAAATCTTTTTGTTCATGGTCTCTCCCTCCCAAACGCAATTTTGACGATGGATTATCCATTCGACTACCATTGTCTTGCTGATGGAAAGCGAACACCGAAATCCACAGACATTATAAGGTGATAATACGATCGAAGCGAGGATCTTCTTCCGCATGTTCGTCATGTTTCACGTAGACGAAGGTAATATTCGGGTCTTGCAAAAGAATCTCCTCGATCTCGCGCGCACTGTCTGTATCCAAGTTGGAAGTTGTTTCATCGACAAGTATAACGTCTTTTTTGCGGATCAATGCGCGAGCGAGGGCAATGCGCTGACGCTCGCCGCCGGAAATATTCTCGCCATGCTCCAGCAGGTTCATATCCAGACCATCTTGATTGACGAAGCGGTCGATTCCGACAAGATGGGCAATGCGCTCGATCTCTTCGTTCGAAAAAGTATCGCCAAGCGTAATATTAAACCGCACCGTATTTTCAAAAATATAATTATTTTGCGTGATATACGCCATGTTCCGCACTCCGCGATAGGGAGAAATCACAGTTCCATCGATTTGAATGGCCCCTTCATCAGGAGCATCGACGCCGAAAAGAATATTCAGTAAGGTGGTCTTGCCGCTTCCGCTCGGTCCGACGATGCGTACATTTTCTCCACGCCGAATGGACACGTTCACAGCTTGAAAAAGTGTTTTATCTCCATACCTTTTTATCAATCCGGAGGCGGTCAGTTCGTGTTCAAGAATCGGCTTTTCCTTATCATCCTCCGCCTCTCCCTTTGAAAGGCGCGCGTATAAAGGACGAGCGCCTTTGACTTTGCTCAACAATTCCGGAAAGGAGGCGAGCGAATTATACAACTGACCCGTGAGATTTCCGGCGGTCAGAACCAACGAAATAGGGATGGCTCCAATAAAAATGAGTAGCGCCAAAACAAAGAGATTCACCACTTGGGCAATTACACTGGAAAGAGCGCTAATCTGTTCTAGGACGATAGAACGATGCTTTAACGAGATCCATGCCTCGTTGAACGCACGGAACAGCGGCATATGTGCTTCCTTAAAGCCACGTGAAAAATCAAAAACAGCATACACCTTTCTTCCATTAAAGAGATCCGTAAGGTGATGAAGAAAGGTTTCGTTTGCTGTGGAATACTCTTGCACCATTCGTTCGCTATAAGGCCCCATCTTGCTGTTGGTTATAACAATGACACCGAAAAGAACCAAGCTGACGCACGCGAGACGCCAATCAATCCACAATAAGGCTGCCAAAGCCATGGCAATTTGAAGCCCGTTTTCAACACTACTAAAATACGGATTGAAAAAGTTGTTCTCCAGCAAATCCATATCGCTCGTCAGATTGGATATTTCGTAGCCGCTCAAGCGAGAGATTTGTATTTTGCGCATTTGTAGCTGTTGGTCAATAATGTATTGCGCCTGAAAAATCTTCATCGCCGCATCGGTTGCTAAAATAATGAAAACGCCGAAAAAGTTGACGCCAACAGCCCGGATCAACCGATGAAAATCCTGTGCGATGAGTGCCTCTAAAAGCAGAGCCATGGCAAAGTTGTAGAGCACATTGGCGGCAACGTTCAACGTCGTGAATGAGATGGTGAGCCAATACGCCTTATTTTTTCTCATTGCCCCGCCCTTTGTGTCCTTATTTTTTCTCATCGTTTCCCCCTTATGCACGGATACGTATTTATAGACAAACCACTTGAGAATATCCCAAACGATGAATACCTGCTTCGGACGATTTTAGGCCTGTTGTTTCTTTCTCATCTTTTTCTTCTTGAGCAATTTTAGGCGGAAAAACTCCTCACGCTCTTTTTCTTCGAGCGATTGCGCAATAAAATCACGATATATTTTATATTTGGGAATTTGCACCTTTTCCAGAGCATTGGCACGCTTCTGTGTTTTCAGCATCTCCCGCTGCAGACGATCCGCCGCGTCCGTAACCGAAGCCAATTCCAACAGGATACTCTTAAACTCCTGCATGGCTCCGGTCGCAAAATCGAGGGTAATGTGTACGGTGTCATAATCCAGCTCATCCTTCGTGCTTTCCTCATAGTGCAGATGGGTTACCTCTACGCCCATATAGGAGCGGTTACTCAAGGTAATGGATTCGTCAAAAGGCATGCCGGCAGCGATGGATTCCAGTCGATAATGTCCCATGGCCACTGTGGCGTGCTTCAGCTTTTTCTGAAAATCCGCGCTCACGGTTTGCAGGCGCGCTTCCAGATCCGCTTTTTTCTTCTGCTCGGCATTGGCCGCACGCAGAAGAACGACGCGTTTTTTGTCCAAAAGCGTATAGCTGGACTCCATCAGCGCAAGCATCGCTTTCACTTTCATTAAATTAGCTTTGGTCGGTGTAATCTTAAAAAAGGCCATGTCTCACCGCTTCAAATACTTTTCTTTCATTTCCGGACTGATCTGCGAAAGTTCGCCTTCCGGCAACAGTGCAAAAAGTTCCCAGCCCAAGTCGAGTGTCTCCTCAATGGAACGATTTTCCGTGAATTCCTGTTGCAGGAATCGCTTTTCAAACGCGTCACCAAAAGCAAGGATTTTGCGGTCATCTTCGCTCAAATCGTCTTCACCGATAATTTGTGCGAGATTGCGCACTTCCTGCGCTTTGGCGTAGGAGGCATAAATTTGGCGCATAACGTCGGCATGATCTTCCCTCGTGAATCCTTCCCCGATGCCGTCTTTCATTAAACGAGATAGGCTCGGCAGAATATCGATGGCCGGATAGATGCCGCGGCGGGACAGTTCGCGCGAAAGTACGATCTGTCCTTCCGTAATATAGCCCGTCAAGTCCGGAATGGGATGCGTGATGTCGTCATTGGGCATGGAAAGAATCGGAATGAGCGTAATCGAACCTTTTCCGGAACGAAGGATACCGGCGCGCTCATACATGGCAGCCAAATCGGAATAGAGATAGCCCGGAAAGCCCTTTCGGCTCGGCACTTCCTCACGAAGGTTGGAAATTTCACGCAACGCCTCGGCATAAGAGGTAATATCCGTTAACAAGACCAACACGTGCTTGTGTTCTTCAAACGCCAGATATTCCGCTGCCGTTAAGGCGCACTTCGGCGTGATCAAACGCTCCATGACCGGATCGTCCGCCAGATTGATAAAGCTTGCGACCTGATCTTGTACGCCGGCGGCACGGAAGGTTTCTTCAAAGAAATCCGCTTCATCCTTCTGCACGCCGATCGCCCCGAAAACAAAGCAAAAGTCGTCGTCCGAATGACGAATTTGCGATTGCCGGATGATTTGTGCCGCAATGCGGTCATGATCCAGACCGGATCCGGAGAAAATCGGTAACTTCTGTCCGCGGATAATAGTCATCAAGCCATCAATGGCGGAAATTCCGGTTTGAATAAAATTCTTGGGGTATTCGCGAGCGACCGGATTCATGGCGGAACCGTTGATATTATAGCGTTTATTGGAAAATACCGCGCCGCCGCCGTCGATGGGATTGCCCAAGCCGTCGAACACGCGGCCCAGAATGGAGGCGTTGAGCGGAATGGAAAGCGGATGGCCTTCAAAGGTGACCACGGCGTTGTCGACACGCATACCCGTAGTATCGCCGAAGACCTGCACCATGGCTAAATCGTCTTCGATCGCCATGACTTGTCCGGTGTATGTCTTGCCTTCAGAGGTGATGGTGACAATTTCGCCGTAGCCCACATCATGCACTTTATCGACGGTAACGATGGCGCTCTCCAGATGCTTCAGTTTAATGTACTCAATATTCACGACGCATCCTCCCCCTGATATTGCATTTTCAACGCATCGTAATGCGAAACGATAGCTTCTTCCAGATCGTCAATGGCTGATAGATTGTCGTTTGCCACATTGTATTTCATCATGGTGACCTTCTGATACAGATCATCATCACGTACAATGCGCAAAGGCGCATGCAGACGCAAAAGATCCCTACCGTTTTCATAAAGCGTGTTGATGACCTGCAGCATCCGCACCTGCTTTTTGAGCGGTACATAGGTGTCCTGTGCATGAAAAGAATTTTGTTGCAGATAGCCGACGCGAAGAACGCGTGCAATTTCCAATACCAAACGCTGTTCTTCCGGCAAAACATCCGCCCCGACGAGAGAAACGATGTCGTTGAGCTTGCTTTCTTCAAGAAGAATGCCCATCATCTTCTTGCGAAGCGCCATCACGTCCACGTCCGTACGATCCAGATAATCATTGGTTAACAGCTCGGTATAGCCGGAATAGCTATTCATCCAATTGATAGCCGGATAATGGCGCGAATAGGCCAATTCCTTGTCCAAGCCAAGGAAGACCTTCACATAACGCTTCGTTGCTTCCGTCACCGGTTCCGAAAAGTCGCCACCGGCAGGCGAAACCGCACCGATTAGCGTTACCGATCCGGTGGAAGCATTAAGGTTTTCCACGCGACCCGCCCGTTCATAGAATTGCGCGATACGCGAGGAAAGATAGGCAGGATACCCTTCTTCCGCCGGCATTTCCTCCAGGCGGCCGGAGATTTCTCGCAGAGCCTCCGCCCATCGCGAGGTGGAGTCCGCCATCAGGGCGACATCATAGCCCATATCGCGATAGTATTCCGCCATGGTAATGCCGGTATAAATAGACGCTTCTCGCGCTGCCACCGGCATATTCGACGTGTTGGCAATCAGCACGGTTCGGTTCATCAGGTTTTCTCCGGTATTCGGATCGATCAGTTGCGGAAAAGAATCCAGAACATCCGTCATTTCGTTTCCGCGTTCCCCGCAGCCGATGTAGATAATGACGTCCGCATCGCAGAACTTCGCAATCTGATGCTGCAGCATGGTTTTTCCCGTACCGAAACCGCCCGGAATCGCTACGGTTCCCCCTTTCGCAATGGGGAAAAAGACATCCAGTACTCGCTGACCGGTCACCAATAGATCATTGGTCGAAAGACGGCGGGAAACCGGACGTGGACGACGCACCGGCCAACGCTGCATCAACGTAAGCTCGTGACGAATCCCGTCCTGTTCGACGATGGCCAAAACATCATTGACGGTATACTCTCCGTCCGCAACGCAGGAGATGACCTTTCCGGAAATACCGTTCGGCACCATGGCGCGATGCTCGATCAGTACCGTTTCTTTGCAGGTGGCAAAGACTTGTCCGGAAGAGAGCGTATCACCTTCGTGGATCTTTATCGACACCGTCCATTTTTTTGCAGCATCCAGCGCCGGCATCTTGACGCCGGTGGCCATGAAATCGCCATGAGCATCCTGAATACGTTCCAGCGGACGTTCAATGCCGTCAAACATATTCATCAGCAGTCCCGGCCCGAGAACGACGGAAAGCGGTTCACCCGTTGCATAGATCGCATCGCCGACCTTGAGTCCTTCCGTCTGCTCATAGACCTGAATGACGGCACGATCTTCATCCAGTGAAATGATCTCGCCCAGTCGACGGTTCTCGCCCACTTCCACCATTTCATGTATGCCGAATCCATTCATGCGCGTCCCGCGTATAACCGGACCGTTGATGGCACGAATGATACCTTCTGCGGTCTTATTCATGCGCTTCTCCTTCCGCTTCCTGAATTGCACCGTTCATCAGCCAGTCGTTGAGTGCGCGGCCGATTTCATATTCATTGTCCTGAATCAAATAATGAAAGGTGTGGCGCGTGCGTTTTGCCTGCTGGCGATCCACGAGAACAAAGCCGCCGATTTCTTCCTCCGGCATGCTTTTTACCGGCAAATCTTCACCGCAGATTTCTCTGGCCAGATCCCGATCGCGATCCAACACATGGACTTCCGCCACATCCATTTCTTCCAGTGCAGCGCGAAGATGCTTTTTCATCCAGTCCGCATATTCCGGCGTCTGTGCAAAATCGGCAAATTTTTGCCGAATGGAGGCATTTAACGCATCGAGGCACTTCTTCTGTGTTTCCAAAAAGATGCGCTGATTTTCCTGCCGATGTACGACCAGACGCTCATGGGCTTCGCGCCTTGCGCGATCCACATGCTGTGCGATATACTGCTCGCTCTCCCGCGCTAAGCGGGCTCTACGTTCTTCAATGAGTTTTGAATTCTGTGTCGTAGAATCGTAGAGCATTTGTTCGGAGCGGCGTTTTTCCTCCGACCAGATCATGTTGCGAAATAAGGCCAATTTACTTTGTAATTCAACCATGATCAACTCTCCTCCTGTTCCGGAAGAACGACGACAATCGGCTGATGGTGTTTCGCCCGAAATGCATCAATTTCTTCCTGTAAGGCTTCCGCCACATTTTTCGACAGATAGAGCACGCCCAGATCCTTATCCTCCACCGCCATTTTCCACTCATCGGAAAGAACGGTGTTCTCGTCCACCTCGCGTGTTTGAATGCCACTTAAGCGTGAGCCGAGCGCCAATTCTCTATCGTCGGTAATGAGCTTCATGTGCATAATCGCCTCTTAGCCGATTTGGCCGAGAATCATGATGGAGATAATCAAGCCGTAAATTGCAATACCTTCGGCAAGCCCCACAAAGATGAGCGTTTTACCGAGGATGGATTGGTCTTCGGAAACTGCACCGAGAGCAGCCGAACCGCAGGCGCCGACGGCGATACCGGTGCCGATGGTGGCCATTCCGGTGGAAAGCGCCGCACCAAGGTAGGCCAAGCCGCTTGCCGCATTATTCGCATTGCCCTGCGCAAAGGCGGTAGAAGGCATGAATAAAATCAATGCCATCAAAATACAGGGAGCAAAACAGGTCAGATTCAACCGAAGCGCATGTTTTAAGCGCTTTTTGGAGGAATCCGTATTCTTATAAAGCAAATAAAAACCCGAAGAGATGGTTAATACGACAATAATGGTGGATAACGTTAAAATGGGTGCCACAGTATTTCTCCTTTTCCGTATGCGTACAAAACACTACCGATGCTGAAACATTTTTTTTGCATCAATAAAGGGTTTGCCGTCGCCAACATAATACTTGCCGAACAGCTCATAATATTCCAAACGAAGGGACTGAATAAACACGATCAGTCCTTCAAGGCCAATGATGACAATGTTACCGATGATGAGCATCGCCACATTTCCCGCACCGCCCATCATCTTTCCCATGGTTGAGAAGGCCATGAACAACCCGACGTGGTTGATGGCGAATGCGCCGACACGAATGAAGGAAAGCGCGCCGGAAAAAATGGAAATGAGCGCTTCCAAAAGGGAAAATCCGGTTTCGACGTAGTAATCTCCCACCCCCTGGTGATAAAGCGGCCGCTTACGTAGCAGCAGATTCGTTAACGGCTGCTGGAACAAAATTCCGGCTAATGCGGCGACAATCAGGGCAGTCAATACACCCGAAGGAAGAACAGGTTGGACAGCAACATTAACCACCGTCAACAGAAGCGAAAGGTACAGAACAAAGCCGCATAATCCTTCTTTACCGAACCAGGCTTCCTGGTACTCCTTCCTTCTCAACTTATTCACAATACCGAGAAGATAAGCGATGCTTGACAGCACCACACCGAAAAGGATGGCGGCAATAAGCACTGTGTTGATGTTTTCAAACGGTCGCACAACGAGAGCGGGAATGACCGTTTCCAGACCGAAGAACGACCCGTAAGCCAGGCCGAACGCCATCGAGGCAATGCCCATGCGAAAGACCACGCCGCCTAAATTGGGATGGCGCATCTTTTTCAAAAGCAAGCCGAGCAGAGCAAAGACCGCTCCCTGCCCCAGATCGCCGAACATCGCGCCGAAGAGAAGGACATACGTAATGGCGAAAAAGCCGGTAGGGTCCAACTCCTTGTAATTCGGTGTACCATACATGTTCACCATCGCTTCAAACGGGCGAACAATCGCTGCATTCTGTAAGCGTGTCGGCGCCTTCTCGGATACGTGTTCTTCATCAATGAACTGTACAAAGGTATCTTTGAAACGAGCAATCGTCCGACGAAAAGCTTCCTCCTCCTTTTCACTCACCCAGCCGGTAACATAAAAGTAGGATTTCCCGCGAGCAAAATACTGTTTTGCGTTGTTTACCGCGTCATTTAATGAAGCGGCATAATATAAGCCTTCAAGATCTTGTTCATGGCGATCGATACGTGTTTGTTTTTCTTTTTCCAGAGCTTCTAGCTTATTCCCTTCTTCTTTAAGGCTCTCTTCCATTAAGCGAATGCATTCTTCGTTCGTCTTGCCTTCCGAAAAATCGGGATTGAGCTGTTTCCAGTTAAGGCGGTCTTCCAGGCGATGAATTTCATTTTGCACCTTGTTCGGATAGACCAAAAG
Organism: Murdochiella massiliensis; assembly: GCF_900059565.1. Classification (GTDB taxonomy): domain Bacteria; phylum Bacillota; class Clostridia; order Tissierellales; family Peptoniphilaceae; genus Murdochiella; species Murdochiella massiliensis. The sequence goes on along the minus strand of NZ_FIZW01000001.1, from coordinate 333,432 downwards.
ATAGAATTCCTCTTTTTCGATCGCACCGAGATGCAAAATCGCCGCCGGAATTTTTTCATAGCCGGAGCGAATAGCTCGTCGTTCAATCGCGGTAAGCGTACCAAATTCATACGCAAACTGTTCCAGACTTTGCAGCGCGGAATAGGCAATGTCATTTGCCGAAAGTAGGCGTAACAGGCTCAAGTCCGTTTTCACCTGTTTTTGCTTTTGACGGATCGTTTCGATTTCCGCATCCAATTCCATTAAGCCGGCCAATACCGCTTCCTGTTGCGTGGTCAGCTCCGTCGTGAGATTCGGTTGGGCAAAAATGTCGCCCATCTCGCGGGACTTCCGTTGCAAGTAGGTCAATGCGGCCTGTCGCCGCTCTCCGGTACCACTTTCTTTTTCAAACTGACGCACCGTGGAAACGTCCACCGTTTTCGACAAATTTTCTTCCGTCACCGGAATGGTGAAGGAATAATTTTCGATCATTTTTTCCGCATCCAATAGATGCAGGCCGCCGGTGCGAAAAAGGGCGAGCACGACGGGCGAAAGTTGCTCAATAGGGGCAACCAGCTGCATCATTTTCATTCGTTGAATTGCCAAAAGCCACCTCCTATTCCGTCTTCCATTCGATTAAATACTGTATCATCTGTTCCTCTTTCCATCCCAGATTTATGGCCTCCAGTATGCGTCGTATTTCGGCGATTCGACCGTTTAACATGTGTATAAAACACACTGCTGCAAGCAGACCGTCATCGGTGAGACTGAAGATTTTTCGACAACGCTGATAGAGATAGCGTTGCCTTGCGATGGGCAAAAAGGAATAATCCTCTTTACCGCCTTCAATCAAACCGCGATAAGGGCTTTGACGAAGCCATACCGTAAAGGCCGGCAAATCCAGGCTTACTACATTCTCCAACGTCTTTCCGTATAGGATCTTTCCGCCCGGAACCATCTGCATGGCCAAATACGGATCTTCATCGCGTAAAAAGCGCTTCGTATGGACGATCCAGGTAATGTTTCGCAAGTCGATCATCGTGCCGAGAAGATCATCGAGAACCACTGCCGTCTTTCCCCCGATGTCTTTCGCTTCCCGACGCAGTCGATGAAAATACCATCGGTTGAAATTGACCATGAGCGAATCGAAATCGATCGATCCCGTATCAACATCGTTTTGAACGATCGGTTCCAGAAGGCGATAATATGGTTTCTCTTTCAGCGTCGAAAGATATGCCGGCACGCTAATGGACGTGTCGGCAGTCAGATGAAGCGTGTCGGCATAAATGCTGTGCTGAATAAAAAGAAGCTGTTCTTTTCGATTATCTCGTTGTAGTACGCGAAGAAAGCGTTGCAACTCCAACAATTCATCTTCCATAAAAAAGCTGTGGAGGAATTGTTTTTGCTTGGCGTCCAAAAACGTCAGCAATTCATCATTTCTTTGACGTTTCCAGGCTTCGAGGCGCTGCTCGCCGGTGCGCACATCATGAAAATCGCCAATGTCCTTACCTACAATCTCGCGCAGAACACGAAATGCGCCCTCCAGGGTCGTTTCTTCCAACAGCCGAGAGAGCTGTTGAGGGTTGAGATATTTCCCAAAGCGCCCGCGTAATTTCGTTACTAAGGCTGTATCAGATCCCATTGTCGTCTCGCAATCGCTCAAACCATTCCGTAGCCATCTTCTCGCGATGCGCATCAAAAAAGCGCCATATCACCGCGATTTGTTCTTCTGACGTCGATACGAGGGCGCTCTCATCCTCTTTTCGTTTTTTTTCAATAGCGTTAACCTGTTCTTCCGCTTGTTCTCGCATTTGACGGTTCGCTTCCCGTTGAAGCTCAGCCATCACCGCTCGCGTGTTGTTCATTTCCGTTTCCAGCACATGATCGGTGTTTTCTTTGAGCTCCCGAGTCGAACGGTCTATGTCGAGGATGGCCTGAATCGTTTCATTCATTTTCGCCTCCTCCTTTTTCCTTTCCACTTTCTCGGTAACCGCCCCTATGGTACTCCTTTTTTGTTGTCAAGAAAAGGGTCACGAGAAAATAGCCGTGACCCTCATCGATTACCGATATTTCTTATAGCGTTCAATATTCTCTTTAGAGAGGAATTCATAGGCGGCATTGATTTCCTGGAATTTTTTCGTAGCTTCCGGATCACTGTTCACATCGGGATGGTATTTTTTCGCCAGCTTGCGATACGCCAGTTTCACCTCGTATTCCGTCGTATCCGTGGAAACGCCCAGCACGCTACAGCTCTTTTCATAAGTGGAACGAAACTGTTCCATGGGATTCGGCCCCGCCCAGGTATTTTGTCCATAGCCATTTTGTCCGCCACCGTAGCCGTAACCACCATAGCCTTGGCCATTAAAGCCCGAGGAACCGTCCGCACGCGGACCGTATTGCCCATCCGATCGGTAGTAGAAGCCGCCGTTACGGAAATACTCATTAAAGATACGATCCCACTTTTCCTTTTCGCGGCGTTGCGCTTCCTCGCGTTTTCTCACCTCTTCTTCCCACAACTTTCGACGATAGGCCGCTCCATAGCTCGAGAAATTACGATTGGAGGATTTTCCCTGTCGCAAGTCATCGGAAAGATCGTAGAGATATTCCGTCAACACGTATTTTCCGTATTCCAGCATCGAGACAAAGCCGCGTCCCAACAGCGGAAAAAGCACTAAAATAAAGAAGATGAGCCATACCCAAGCTGGAAGTCGTATGATGGGAATAAAAAAGAAGAAAAACGGCATGGAAAATAATAAGGTGGCCAAACAGCCGACCAAAGGCGCAAAATAGGCGCGAATGCGTTCCACAAGATTCACCGCAAGTTCCAGCAAAAAAATCAATCCTGAAAATAACAGGTCTATCCCTTTTGCCAATACGTATAGGATATGTCCCAAGAGCACTTTCATGTTTTTCCTCTTCTTCCTTGCACAGAAGCAAAAGCTCTGTGCTGACTTCGACAGGCGACAAAAAGGCATCGCTCATCATGACAATGATTTTTTCCATGGTATCATACCCCTATGAGAGAAAAAATAGAAGGCGGAGAAAAAATGACATCGCATACCATTCTGATCACCGGTGCATCACGAGGCATCGGCCGCGCATGTGCCCTTGCGCTTGCCCGTCCCGGAGCAAAATTGATCGTCCATTATCATACCCATGCAACGGAAGCGGAGCAAACGGCTGCGCTTTGCCGAAAATGTGGCGCAGAAGCCCTTGTCGTACAGGCGGATATTTCCTCTTCCGATGAAGTGAATCACCTGTTTTCCCAAGCGGAGAAACACTTTTCCCCGGTGGACATTTTGGTCAACAATGTCGGCATAGCGGTATACGGCCAGCTGCAGGATATTGCCGATGCCGAGTGGCAACACGTCTTTGCAACCAATGTCAACGGAATGTTTTATTGCACGAGAAGAGCGCTACCCGGCATGATTGCCCGTAAATGGGGACGCATCATTAATGTTTCCAGTATGTGGGGACAGGTCGGAGCGTCCTGTGAAGTGCTCTATTCTTCTACCAAAGGGGCGGTTGACGCCTTTACCAAGGCTGCCGCAAAAGAGTTGGTCTACTCCGGCATTACCGTAAACGCGGTATCTCCCGGCGTCGTAGATACCGATATGTTTTCCGCGCTCGGCGAGGATACCGCCCGTGAGGTTGTGACGGACATCCCGCTCGGCCGTCCGCTTCGCCCGGAAGAAATCGCCCTCTGGGTCAGCCATTTCGCGGCGGATGAGTCCGAAGCCATAACCGGACAGATCCTCGGCATTAACGGCGGAATGGAGATCCACTGATTCGAAGAAGGCTTGCCGAGTCGGCGTGCCTTCCTGCTGCAAAGTTCCTACTGTAAACGATCCGCTGTGCCATGCCGAATCCAATAGAGATACGCTGCCTTAACCGGCTTGTGATACGCTAGTTGCAACGCCCGCGCATAGAGCGCCAATTGCTTGCGGTATCGCTCGGGATTCGGATGTCGATCCGATTTAAAGTCCACTAAAATCATGCCGTCCGGCAGATCGACAAATAAATCAATCTGCCCGTCCACGGCAATTTCACTTTCTTCATAAGGTAAGCGCATTGTAAAGCTATGCTCCCTCACCACGTTTTTCTCATGGGCAATCACCGCTTGTCCCAAAGAACTTTCAAAAAAGCGCAATAAGAGCGCTTCCTCAAGCAGGGATCGCTCCTGCTCTGTAAAGAGCGCACGCGACGCCATCGCGTCCAGTGCTTGTTTCATAGTTTCTTCCGTATAATTTTTTAACGGTAAATTTTGCAGCGCACGATGCAACAACGTGCCTATGGTAGCCGGATCAGCTTCAACCTTTCCCTGCAGAAAAACAGGAAGTGGCATATGCTCGACGCTTTCCGTCGTGCTCGTCTCTGTCTTTGTCGGCGCACCGCCATACCACGGCCAATCTTCAAAATGCGGATCTAAGATTTGATTTTTCCCGGAGAGTTGTGAAACCGTCATTTTTAATGGCAACGGCGTTGTTTCTTCCTTGAGATCGGATGCCTGCAAAATCGCATCGATATCAAGAGCCCCTCCGTTCTCGCGATCGAGTGCCGTATCAGAGAGCGCCGGCAACGTGCGATAGTCTTCGCCTTGCGCAAAAAGAATCTCCAATCCTTCCTGCGACGAGAGGCCCTCGGCACTTGCTGAAAGAATTCCTAACGTCCAATCCAACACTGTATTGCTTTTTTCTAGAAATGCCTCTAAGTCCAGCACTTCCGGTTTTGCTTTCTCTATATTCGTAACGTGTCCCACCAAATATAAGCGATGCACGGCTCGTGTCAGCGCCACATAGAGAATGCGCACTTCTTCCGCGCGCTCTTTGTTAAGAATGGCATTGGTAATGAGGTTTTGATAGGTTGTCTTTTTGCGAAAACAGCTGCCTCCTTCTGGCGCACGGTAGTTCAATTGCAACGCCGTTCCCCACGAGGGATCCGATACCAGTGCCTTTTTCTTCACGGAAGCATTGAATTTTTTCGCCAAATCCACTAAGAATACGACGGAAAATTGCAACCCCTTCGCCTTGTGAATCGTCATCAGGCGAACGACGTTATCTTCTTCCGACAACGGTACGGACGGTAACGTATCTTCGCCATTGCCGGCAGGGCGCAACGCCTCTTTCAAAAATCCTGTCAGATCGCCGCCTTCCCGGCTTTCATAGTCTTCCGCTAAACGTATGAGGGCTAACACGTTTTGCAAACGCATCTCTCCATCTGGAAGCGTGGTCAAATACGCAAATAAGCCGCTCTCCTCGAAAAGAAGCGTCATCCATTCCGAGAGCGGCATTTCCGTATAGCGCTGCCGCCATGCGTTGCGTTTCTCCAAAAAGCGATCTCGCTTCGCCTGCAATGCCTCGGAGACGGACGACGTATCGGAAAGAAAAGCTTCATGGAAAGCACCATCCGGATATGCCGCACGCATTTGCGCCAGTTCTTCCTCTGAAAAGCCGCCCATTTGCGATAACAAAACAGAGAGCAGCGGAATATCATAGCGACGATTATCCATAAAACACAACAGATTTTTGGCCAGTTGCTTCTCGAGCGTTTCCTCTTCTGACGCCGACGCGTCCTGAAAATACGGAATGCCAAAGCGTCGAAATACCTGCTCGTATTCCGGCATGCGAAGGTTCGTACGTGCCAGCACCACACAATCGCGGTACTGACCGCCCGCCTTCACATGCTCTACGATCTGATGCGCCACATAGAAAGGTTCGGAAGAAATTTCATCCAATGCACTTTTCGGTTCCGCATCGTCTTCTTTTTCACGCACATCCTCCAAAACGCAGAGCGTAACCTCGCCTTTTCCCTCATGCTCTGCCGAAGCCTGCGCCCGATGCCCCGATGAATCATATGTCACACCGCCGCGCTGTTGCGTCATCAAGGGCGTAAAAATCCGATTCACAAAATCCAAAATACGACTGTCGCTACGGAAATTGGTTGTCAGGTTAAGGGCTTGCTCTCTGTCGGAAGCTTCATAGCGATTGAAGCGCTGCACAAAGTTTTCCGGCAAAGCCTGGCGAAAACCGTAGATGGATTGTTTCACATCACCGACGAAAAATAAATTATCCTCGCCTGCTAATGTCTCGACAATTTGTTCTTGAATGGCATTGGCATCCTGATATTCATCAAAGAAGATGCGTTGATATTGCTCCTTTAACGACTGCACCACTTCCGGATTTTGCAGTAAACGGATTAATTCGTGTTCGACATCGTTAAAATCCATCCCGTTGGCATCACGTTTTAGCTCTTGTAAGCGATGTCGATACTGTGTGGCTAAAAAAGCAAGCGGACGCAAGCGTTCCTGCAAAAGCTCCTGTTCTCGGGTAATGGCATCCCAATTCCACTGCTCCAGTCCTGCAAGCAATGCCTTAAAATCGTTTTTTAAAGCCGCACGCTGATTTTGAAATACTTCTTTAATGCGCACCGCCTGCGCACCGTCACGTTTTTCGGTTACCGACGGTTGTTTCTCAAAACGGAATGTTACGCCCTGTGCCAAGCGTTCCATCAACGCTTCCCGTTGTTCTTCGGTTAAGGTAAGTGGACCCTTTTCTCCTTCCGCGGCTTCAAATAAAGTGGCACGCAGTTGGGCGCATTCCCGATAGAAGAACTGCACAAAGAACTCCGGCAATTCCTTCCAAGGTAATGCTTCCATCCGACGCAGCTGTCTCTCCACGGAAAGAACCGGCGCGATGACAAGAGCATCCCGAACGCCGTCCATAATCTTTTGAATAGTAGCTTTCTCGGTTACCCCTTCCACGCTCTTTTGCATCCACTGTTCCGGATCGGCAGAAGCATCGGCCAGGCCATCCCACTGTTTTATGAGATCTTGCAAGTCCTGGTCGTCACGACGATTCGTATCCATATAACATGCCAAAAAATCATGCAACGATGCCGCCGATACTGAAAAAGGGTCTTCTTCCGATAAAAGGGTCCCCTGATACGCCGCGCGCAGCACGTTTTCCATGGCCTCTTCCTGCAGCCCTTCCAATTGTCGGCCGGATAAAATATGGAGTCCCGGATCGCGATCCAAAAGGTCAAAGTGACGCTGCAGCACTTCCAGGCAGAACGCATGCAGGGTTTGAATATTGGCCGCCGCTAAGAGATTGAGCTGGCGAAAAATCCAGACAGGATCACTGTTTCCATCGGATAGCCGCTGCTGCAGTGCCTCACGGATACGACTGCGTATCTCACCGGCTGCTTTTTTGGTAAAGGTGACAACCAGCATTTGATCCAGACCGATGTGATGAATGGTAATTTCACGCAAAATGCGTTCAACCAATACACCTGTCTTTCCGGCGCCCGCCTGTGCCGATACGATACGATTGGCGGGCGTTAATTCCAACGCTTTTTTCTGTTCGTCTGTGAAATTCATGCCTCGCCTCCTTTCGGCTCCGTTTCTTGTTGCGCCTTCCAACTTTTCCAATCCGTCGATGGAAGGATACGCTGGGCTCCAAATTGCCGCAGCCGTTCAAAGCGACAAATCGCCGCATAGGGACAATAGTGACATCCTGAGTGTCTTGAAGAATTGGAAATCTTCCAATATACCGGATGGGCAGAAATATAGCCGCTCTCACGAGACGCTGTCAGTTTTTGTGCTTTCTCGACCGATTCCTGCAATAAACGTTCCATTTCCGTCTGCGTGAGCACATTCTCTCTCTTCGTCCAATCCTTTCCGGTGCCGTTAAATTGATAGACAGACGCCGTAGCACTCTCGGCCAAGCGTTCATCCAACGCTTCGCCTACCGGGACGCGACTCAAAAATCCGCTAAGCTTTAATTCCTTCGGCCACAGCAGCGTCTCCCCGTCGCCCTCCTTTTCTTCCGAAAGGGCGGGCGCATGCACGGGGAAATAAAAGGCCCCGAGCGGTTTTGCGTTTTGGGAGGCAGCTTTGAGATAAAGCGGCAGCTGAAGACGGGTGCCGCTCATCATGGCCGTTAAGTCAAAACTCGTATTTCCTGTTTTGTAGTCGATAACTTCCACATAGCGTTGTGCGTTTTCTCGAATGGTATCCACTCGATCCATGCGCCCCTCTAGCAGTACCGATCGCGGGGATTCGGCCAAAACAATACCCGGTAAGTTTCGTCCCGGGCCAAAGGAATATTCGTGATCCACACGGCAAATCTTACTCTTTGCCAAATGCGAAAGCAGACGGGCATGGGTTTCCCGCATGGTTTCTTTAGCTAAATCCAACATAAATGCATTTTTCGGATCGTTGCGCTTTACAGCGTCTAAGAAGTCTTGTATCGATGCGTCACCGGCTTGAAGAAGCACCGCTTCCGACGCAGCAAAGTCGGGAAGTTTTCCCTGTTCCAGATAGTCCGGCAACAACGTCGTCCATTGGTCCACAGCCGCATGCAAAATGCTCCCGATATCCAACGCCCGAATGGATAGATCCTCGCTTTCTTTTGCACGCAAACCATAGCGAACAAAATATTGATACGGGCATGCCGCAAAGCATTCTAATTGTGAGGCACTAATCGTCTCCGAAGGATAAAGGGCGAGGGTAATCTCTTGCGTCAAGAGCGGGCGCTCCGGAGATTCGGCGCCTTCCCGTTCCAGCGTTTCTGCCAGCTCGCGATAGGCGGGCAAAGCTTTCATATGGCTTAAAACGCGTTCGGCAAAACGGCGCACGGCAGGAGAAGTGTCTTCTTCTCGCAATAATGCAGGCAAGCGCTTCAGTAAGAGCCCACGGGAATACAGGATCTCCGGAAAACCGAAAGTATCCTGCACCGTTAGCGCAAGACCCAAACATTCTTTCATGCGTAAGAGCCAGTGGCTGGGTGTCATTGACACATTCGCACTGTCCTGCATCGCCGTGGACAAGGTCAGGCGCTCTGTTGCTTGCTGCAAGACAGAATAGAAATTCAGACGCTCCTCTTCTACCGCAAAGCGTTGCATCGAAGGCAAAGCTTCGCCTTTTTCCAACACCAATGCCTTTTCTTCTTCGCTTAAAAGCCCGGTCTCTTTATGCATGCCCGGCAGCCAAGCATCCGTCATACCGAGTATGAACACATATTTACGTGGTTGCATACGGCTACGGAGCAGATCGCCGACAAATACCTGCTCTTTAAAGGGAGGAATGACCCCCAGTGATATACCGGCAAGACCTTCTTCACAAAGGCCCGCAAACAAGGCAAGATCCGTCTCCTTATCGGCAAAGAGTTCGACCATTTCGTCCAAACGTTCCATGAGAGCACTCCAAACGCGCTCATGGATGGCCAATCTCTCCTCTTCCCCTTCCGCCTGCAGGGTTTCGCCATAGGCAAAGAGGGCATTTTGCGTGGTCGGCGTGCGTAAGGTTTCTACCAATGCTGCCGCAAAATCTTTCACCCGATGCGCCGTTTCGATGCGTCTTGCGAAGAAGTGCAGTCGTTCCAAAACGACGGTATTCACACGACGTGCGACATCATACGGATGACGATAGCGTGCTTCTTCCTCAGCATCACGAAATTGTCGCGTGGGATCCGCCGTAAAATAACGAATCTCCTCAAACATCCCATAGCGAATGTGCCGTTCTTCAATGAAGCGTTGATAGATCTCGATCTCCTCTTCTTCAACGCCCAACAGACCCGCCTTCAAGAAGGCCAGCATCGTTTCGGGACGCGGTCCCTTCAGATTTAAGGCGAGCAAAGCACGAATTGTTCGCAGCAGCGGATGATAGGCCACTTCCTTCACTTCATCGTAGAAAAAGCGAATGCGATCCCTATGGAAGGCGCGTTTGAGCATGGAGGCATATTCCGTCTGCTCCGTTAAAAAGACAGCGATATCGCTAAAGTGCGCCCCTTCTTCTGCCACCAGCTTTTTCATGGCGACCACCAAGCCATCCACTTCCTGCTCGGTATTGCGATAGCTCACGAGGCGTATGCCTTGATTCTTGTGCTCCGACGCCAAAGCCTCTTTAGCAGGATGCAGTGGCGTCTTTAACGCAAAAACCGCCTGCGCCGCCTGTAATGCCTGCTTTTGATAAGGCGTGGCGGGTCGGGCCGCAACAGGACGCAGCGTAACGGATGTCATCGCAGCAAGTTGACGTACAAAACGGGTGCTCAACGAAAACGCCGCAGCATCATCCGTTTTCTCGGAAAGCATCCATTCCAAGGTCTCTGCACCGATTTCCGGCGGTGCGGAAAGAATGGTGCGCGCCATTCCCGGATCCATGGTGACCGAGACATGAAGCGTATGCCCCGTCTTTTCTAGGGCCGCAAGCGCTTCCCCTTCTATCTTTGACATGGAATGAAAGCGATCAAAGAAAAAATCCACACCGTCGAATACCGGAACTTCCGATAATTGCGCAAAGGCATGGCGCATTTGGTCATCGCCATCCAAGCGAATGTTGCCTAATGCTTCTTCATAAGCTTCATAAATAGCGGCAATCTCTGTAAATTTACGGCGCGTGCGATGATTTTCCGGCGCTTTCTCCGCTTGCGCCTGCAGGCGTTGACTATCAATGCCGTACTCTTTCCATTCCTGCATCTGGCGTACAAAATCATCCACCAATTGCGTGCCGATCGTCCCTGCGGTAAAAACCTCTCGTTCCTCTTTTTTGGATTCCAACAGCGAGCGCACCAGCATGCGGCGGCCTTCTTCGGTTAACACCGGCGTGCGCAGACCGCTGCCTTCCTGCAAAATATCGCGAACTAAAGAACGAAAACTTTTAACCTGCGCTTTCATCAGAATCGGCGTGTCCAGAGCAGCAAAAAGAGCCTGCTCCGCTTCCACCGTAAACTGCGAAGGCACCACTAAATAGGCATGTCTTCCGGCAGCAATGCTTTGCCGAATGGCATCGGTTAACGCATACCAAACCTCCATCGGGACACGCGAGGCGTAAAGATTGAGCATTACGCTTCCTCCGCAGGAAAGACGAGGCGTGCTGCGCCGATCATACCCGCTTTATTGCCAAGTTTTGCCTGAACAATGGGCGTTTCCCTTGTGGCGAAAAAAGAATATTTACGATACGCAATGCGAAGCGGCTCGAGCAGCGTATCGCCGGCATTGCTCACGCCGCCGCCAATGACAAAGCATTCGGGATCCAAGGTGGCGCTTAAAACCGCTAAGCCCCGCCCCAGCGTATCAGTGACGTGCTCTACCACGCGCTGACAAAGAGCGTCGCCGTTTTGTGCACCGCGGAAAATGGCACGAGTGTCGTAGCTGTCACCATAGGGGCGTAACGACGATGGCTCATCCGATTGCGCCAAAAGTTCACCGGCATAACGCAGAATATTGGGCGCCGAGCAGACTTGCTCCAAGCAATAATGGCCGCCGCAGCCACATTCGAAAGAAAAAGGCTCCGATAATATCGGCATATGGCCAATCTCACCGCCGGCGCCGTGAACACCCGCTAAGATTTGATCGTTCAAGATGATGCCCCCGCCGATACCCGTGCCGATAATAATAAACACAATGGAGTTGCGATCCGAAGCGGCACCTTGCCACACTTCGCCAAGAGCCGCCACATCCGCATCATTTTCCACAACAATGGGACAAGTAAATCCTTCCTGCTCCTTAAACAGATCTACCAGAGGCACCAGCCCCCAGCTCAGATTGACGCAACCGTTCACGAGTGAATGGTTCATCACCGGACCCGGCACACCAATGCCGATCCCGGCCAACGCTTCTTCCGAATAGCCCTCTTCTTTTAGAAAACTGCGAATCCGTACAGCCATCTCGTGAATCAGCGTATCTTGCGCTTTTGCTTTTCCCGTGGGTATGGAAACAGACTTACAGAGTTTTCCTTTTTCATCAAATAAGCCAAACTTTGCCGTCGTTCCGCCCAGATCTATACCAATATATGCCGTCATGCGCTCCTCCTTCAGGATCTGTCAAGTCTTCTCTATTTTATCATGATGCTGTCGTTCCCGCCCATCAATCGCTTTCCTCGTCCAAACAAAACATGAGCATGTAGTAGGTAATTTTATAACATAGAACAATACGAATGCTTAATGTGCTAATAGAACCTTTATCAACATGTCGCGTTTGAATAAGAGAACAATGGGAAATAACAAAAATAGAAAGGAAACCTTTTCTCTTTGCGTGTGATCTTCTAATACTACTGGTGAAAGGAGAAAATATCCTATGAAAAAAATCTTTTTTCGTTCCCTGAGCGGCTGGACATTCCTCGTTTTTCTATTGCTGTTGACCGCCTGTACCGGACAGAAGGCGCCGGAAGAAAGTGAATCGCTGATCATATTAGAATCGAAGCGGGCTTCCGAATCGTCAGTGGAAAGCCGTGTTCTTGGAAGCGGTGATGGATGGCTGGAGGATATAAGTTTTTATCGCAGTGACGATGTTTTTCCCCTACACGTTGATGGGGAACAGTATCGTCTTGATATAAAGTTAGACGGCGTGAATACCAATTTTCCCGTGGATCTTTCCATGTTTGATTCTCCGCAAATCTATGCCATGGTTTCTTTCGACGGAATCATACCTCACACGATGAAAGAAACAAAAAACAAGATTTTTCCCATTGCGGCGGAGAACGGATGTATGCCCGGAACAATTTCTTTCTCTGTGTCTTCGGATACGAAGGCGTTCGACGAAGAAAATGAAGCGATCCTCCAAGAGTTTATTCATGGCAAACGGGATCGCTTAAACGCGACCGTATATTTGTTTGCTCCGGACGGCTATGGTATTGAAGTCTTAGCCGGCATTCTTCTTCCGGAGAATATCCTGACGGGGATGAATACCATACACGCAAAGGCCGTGGCAAAAGCGTCGCCAATAGGCGATGCGCCTATCCATGTGCGACTTATCGAAGAAAACGGAGAAAACGTATTCGATGTTCAATTCGATTACGATAAACAGATACCTTCCGATGCCGGTGATAGCTACTATCTCCAACTGAATGCTTCCGATCGTTTTCCGTATCGCGCTGTGGAAGGCGAAAATGTGAAAAGAGTGCCTCTAATCAAGACAAACACGGAAGATGAGGAACTGAAAATCAAAAAAGAAGAGCATTATCGTTTTCCGTTAAATACGGCATTGACAAAAGAACAGCGGTTGCGTCTAGAAGGTTTCTTAGCACACCCCGATACACTAGGTTTTCCGCTGTCGATTTCGCTTCATGATCAGCTCGGGCGCATCCGCTGCAAGGCGATTGTGTACATTAATCCCGTACAATAAAGGGAGCTGGCAAAGTTTTGAAATTCGTTAAAAATAAAGAAAGGCACGAAAACGGTAATCGCTTTTGTGCCTTTCTGTTCTCCTATTTTTTTATTTCAGTATCTTGATGCTTGCGTGCATTCTCGGCGCATCCATGGGCAAACTGACATCTGTCTGCCAATGGCCGTCGTCTGGAGTAAAAGTGATCGTTATTTCCTGTCCGTCACAGGCATCCATTCTTCATGGCTCTTCTATCCCCTTTCAAGAGACTACGGAATGTGACGGTTGGCGTTTTATGGAATCGTTTATCGTGATTGTACTTATATATTTTACACAATATTATGGACTCGCGTACACCTTTGGGTATCTATGAAAAGAATGATAGAACGATGCGCTGTTATAATGCAGCATCTACATGTGAAAGAACCCTCTGAAGGAGGATACTATGCCAAGCTATGAGTTATATAAAAAAGATGTCTGCCCCTACTGCCAAAAAGTGATGCGCTTTATGGAGAAACATCATGTTCAAGGCGTTGAAATGAAGGATATCGTAGAAGAGCCCAAAAATAAGGAAGATCTGATCGCCCGTGGCGGAATGAATCAGGTTCCCTGCCTCTTTATTGACGGAGAAGCTCTCTATGAATCGGATGACATTATTCAATATATGAAGGAACATCTGGTAACGGATGCCTCTGACGACGATGGAGACGATAGCGCACCCGGCGTTTGCAACGTGCTGTAGTTCGCACGCTTCGATCCAAATTTTAAGCAAATCACGGTGGAAAATCTGAGAAAACGGATTCTCCGCCGTGATTTTTATGCTTTTATGGGGAGGGCGTTGCATGTGGCCAATTCACCTTTATAAACTCCCATGTACTCCAGATAAAAAGGGTAAATATTTTTTTAAAGCGGAAGGAGGTTTTGTGATGAATAAAAGAAATCAATGGTTCCCCCTTCTGGTGCTTTTTGCCATTCTTGCGTTCTTCTTTTTACGACAAGGAACCGCAGTGCCTGTGCACAAGACGGAAATTGACTCTGAAGCATCGATAAGCCAAGAAATAAAAACGGAAGCGCTGCAAAAAGAGGGGCGATACTACACTAAAGAAGAAGTAGCTGCGTACATCCATGCGTTCGGCACTTTGCCGACAAATTACATCACAAAAAAGGAGGCCGAAGAAAAAAACTGGTCGACTTCCGATAATAATGGTTATGTGATCGGTGGCGATCGCTTCGGCAATCGCGAGGGAAAATTGCCCATGAAAAAAGGGCGCGTTTATTACGAAGCCGATCTCATTGCCGGCTATGACGAGCATCGCGGCTCGGAACGTCTGGTGTTCTCAAACGATGGTGCCATCTATTATACCGGGGATCATTATGAGCATTTTGAGCAATTATACGGATCGGGGGAGTAAATGAATCGTTATGTGTTAAACGGTACCTCCTTTACGTCCCGCGAAGCGGCATTCTCCTATATGCAACAGATCTTTCAATGGCCGAATTATGTTGGCCATAATTTAGATGCCCTTTGGGATGTGTTACAAGACCTACAAGGGGTCGAGATTGAAATTAACGAGGCGCGCGCCATTCCTGAGCAATTGGGTGATTACGGCCTACGCCTGTTGGATGTATTCGGGGATTTGCAACGAGAAGAAGGCTACAGCGTCCATATTTATTGGTAAACAGGCTGGATGGATTGGTAAGCAAGTTGGTCGGAATCCGCCGTGGTTTACGGCGGCTTTTCGCACTTTTGCGCTTTGCTGCCGTAATTTTCCGCCGTGGTTTACGGCGGCTTTTCGCACTTTTGCGCTTTGCTGCCGTAATTTTCCGCCGTAAAGATATAATGCCAACATTATAAAAAGAAAAGGGACTAACCCAAAGGCTGGTCTTGACACAATACCGAAGATTGAGTCGCCACATTTCAACGCTTTTGCATTTCGAAATGCAGACGTCTTGCCTTTTGAATCAGTCCACTTTGCTATGGAGATGGAGGGAATCGAACCCTCGTCCAAGAGAACATCCGAACGAGTTTCTCCGAGCGCAGTTTATTTCGGTTGTTTCCCGAATGACCGGCGAAATAAACAAACGATGGCATTCGGTAGCTTCATGAGTCCAACCTGCGGGCAAAGCTTAGCGCAGGAAGTTTCCCGAGATCGTTGAGGTCAGTCCGTCTGTTACGGGTCCAGTCGGAGGACCGGCAGCCATGGTTAGGCCGCGTAAGCTAATTCGTTGTCGTTAGCAGTTATTGGTTTTGCCTGATTAACGTCATCTGCCTGACGGCTCGCTTCTCCTTTTTCCGTTCCCCTGTCGAAACCGGGCATCCCCGTGTTTTTTATTATAGCATACAAAGCAAACGACATTTTAGACGTTTTAAAAGAGAGAAGGGATCACTTTCTCACTTAGGAAACGGCCGGACTTACTCTGTCTCTTCTGTCGGTTCGCCTTCCTCATTTACGGACGACGTCTCAACTTGTTCGCCATTTGATTCGGGTGTTTCCGTTTCCCTCTGCGAAGTTTCATTTTCCCATTCTGTATTTTCGGTGATGGAGGAAGAAAAATCATTGGTTTCTTCCGGATCACCCGTCTCATATTCGTCGGTCGATGCATGGCCGTTAATATAGTCCATGATATTGTAGACCGGAATATCAGCATAATCTTCCTCATGCAAAGAATAGGTCTTTGGTGAGGCCGGCGGAACAGACTTGCCGTCCAGAACATATTGCATATCCTTAAGAATGTCCCGCTTACTCTCCTGGCTGGGCAGGAACATAAACAGCGACGAATCGGGCATCTGATACGAGGGCAATCCCATCGTACCGAAACCTTGAAGCTGAGAAGAAGAAACGGTCCACTTCCGATTGTTTTCAATTTGATAGTTGATATAATCCACCATCGTTTGACGAGGCATATTGGTCGAAACTTCTTTTCCAATCACCTGCAAGAGAGAAGGATAATTCATCAAAATGGCCGGAGAAGCCACCCGCTCAATAAGTGCCTTCATGATGCGCACGTGATTTCTTCCGCGCGCCATTTCTCCATCACCCAGACCATAACGCTCACGGGCAAAAACAAGCGTCTGCTTGCCATCCAGATGAATCCTCCCGGTGTTGAAATAGTAGCCTTGCGCTTCAAAGGCTTCCGAGTTCTCAACATCTACGCCATCCAACACATCCACAATGTCCACTATGGAATCAAAGTTAACCATGACATGATATTTGATTTTGATACCGAAAAAGTTTTCGAGCGTTTCTTCGGATGTCTGAACACCGAAGTTTCCCGAATGCGTTAACTTGTCATATTGGTTTTCGCCTCTTCCGGCAATACGCATATAGGCATCGCGCGGGACGGTCGTAATATGAACGGTATGCGTTGCCGGGTTGACGGTCAGAATCATGTTGACATCGCTTCGTGAGGTCGTTTCCAACGGACCTCTGGTATCTTTTCCGCTGAGATAAACATGGAAAGGTTGGACCAGTTCTTCCTGCGTCAACGGAATATCCGGTTTTTCGGCGCTCTCTTCGCCGGGAAACATCGATTTTTGCGACACAAAATCAAGCGTTTGAATGGAAGACCAAACATAATAACCGCTGACTGCTTCTGCGGACATAATCAAAAAGAGCAAAACACCGGCGACCGCCGCCGAGCCGCGTTTCGTGTAAACAAAGCCGATCATCAGCAAGAGATTGAGCACGAAAAAGATGCCCACCAACAGCAGCCGTTCCTTTAACGGTAAAAAATGATGAATGAAAAAGATGGCGCCAAAGCACACATAGATCATCACGCCGAGAAAAACGACCACTTTTTTGAATTTATTCATGTTTTTGCTCCCGTAGCTCTATCTGTTGATCGTGAGGCAGACCTATGCCCTCACGAAAATTCACAATAGATAAATTATACACTAATCGGATGAAATTCTGTTTTTTTCTCGCGCGTCATAAGCGAAAAAACCGTGGAGCGCACATCCGCGCCGCAAAGAACGTCGTAAACGGCATCGGCAAGCGGCATCTCCACCCCATAGCGACTCGCCAATGCACGTGCAGCGGGCAAAGCGTTCATACCTTCCACCACCTGCCCCACTTCACGAACCGCCTCTTCCGGTGAAAAGCCTTTGCCGATAAGTTCTCCGCACTGATGGTTGCGGCTATGCACGGACGTGGCCGTCACAATCAAATCGCCATAGCCGGCAAGACCCGCGAAGGTTTCCGGCGCGCAACCCAAAGCAAGTCCAAGGCGCGTCATCTCGGCCATTCCACGCGTAATGATGGCCGCTTTCGCGTTATCGCCGAACCCGAGACCATCAGAAATGCCGGCGGCAAGAGCAATAATATTTTTCAGTGCACCGCAAAGCTCCACGCCGTGAATATCCCGATTCGTATACACCCGAAACTGTTCGTTCATGAAGGCGTCTTGAACGCTCTTGGCCGCCCATTCATCAAGGCTGGCGGATACAATCGCCGAGGGTAGATCTTTTGCTACTTCTTCGGCGTGGGTCGGTCCGGATAAAGCGACAAGGGCAAAACGCTCCTGCGGTCTCTTTTGTGTCAGAACATCCTGTATCACGCCGGTCAACGTCAAGCCGGTATCTTTTTCGATGCCTTTGGCGACATCTACCAAAATCTGATGTGCTGAAAGAAATGGTGCCGCCTCTTCGGTTGTTATCCGCACATAGGGTGAAGGCACGGCGAAAACGACCAACCCCTTTTTACAAACCGCTTTCTCCAAATCAGCAGTAAAACAAAGGCTGGTCGGCATTTCCGCATCTCCCAGATGCGGATGGCGATGCGTTTTTTCGATCTTCTCCAACTCTTCGGGGAATTTCGACCACAAGGTAACGGCATGCCCGTTCTTGGCTAATAGACGTGCGAGCGCGCTTCCCCACGTGCCGGCGCCCAAAACAGCAATTTTCATCGCGTCCCTCCCTGCACTGTTTAATCTCTATTAACTATCGTACCACGTCTTGCCGGTGTACGTGAATAGCGTAAGGCGGAACCACGACTGGAGGTCTGGGCAGGAAGAGGGAAAAAGGATATAATCGAACCAACATCGCGTAAGATGGATTTGAGACATCAAAAAGGAGGAGATATGGCGATCTATCTAAAAGAACCATCTCGTACATTTAGCGAATATCTGTTGATTCCCGGCTATTCATCCAGTGAATGCCGTGTGGAAAATGTCAATCTGACAACACCATTGGTCCGTTTTCGTCGAGGCGAAGAACCGGAACATACGTTAAGCATTCCGATGGTTTCCGCTGTCATGCAGTCCGTTTCTAATGATACGCTCGCCATCGCTTTAGCCCGTGAAGGCGGTCTTTCTTTTATATATGGGTCGCAATCTCCCGAGAGTCAGGCGGCCATGGTTGCGAATGTCAAAGGATACAAAGCCGGCTTTGTGCCCAGTGATGCCAATATCTCCCCGGAAAAAACGCTGAAGGATGTCTTAAAATTAAAGCAAAAAACCGGTCATTCCACGATGGCGGTGACGGAAGACGGTACACAACATGGAAAATTGGTCGGCATTGTTACCAGTCGCGATTACCGCGTCTCCCGTATGGATCCTGCCACTCCGGTTCATGAATTCATGACACCGTTTGAAGATCTGATTTTCGGTCAGGAGGGCATGACTCTGAAAGAAGCCAATGATGTCATTTGGGAGAAAAAGCTGAATGCTTTGCCCATTATTGACCGTAATCAACGGCTGCTCTATTTTGTATTCCGTAAGGACTACGACAGCCATAAAGAAAATCCCCAGGAATTATTGGATGCGAAAAAGCGCTTAAAGGTCGGCGCCGGAATCAATACCCGAGACTACGAGACACGCGTTCCGCTGTTGGTCGAAGCGGGAGCCGATGTCCTCTGCATTGATTCCAGCGAAGGATTCAGTGAATGGCAAAAGAAAACCATCGATTGGATTCGCGAACGCTATGGCGATACGGTAAAAGTGGGCGCCGGCAATGTGGTGGACGGCGAGGGATTCCGCTTCCTGGCAGATTGCGGAGCGGATTTCATCAAAATCGGCATTGGCGGCGGTTCCATCTGCATTACTCGTGAAACCAAGGGTATTGGCCGAGGACAGGCCACTGCCGTTATGGATGTCGCACAGGCACGCGACGAGTACTACAAAGAAACCGGCATCTATGTCCCCATCTGTTCCGACGGTGGTATCGTCTACGACTATCACATTACACTTGCGCTGGCTATGGGCGCGGACTTCGTCATGCTCGGCCGTTATTTTGCACGTTTTGATGAATCTCCTACCGCAAAAGTGAATGTTAATGGTACATCCATGAAGGAATACTGGGGCGAAGGCAGTGCACGCGCGCGCAACTGGCAACGCTATGATCTGGGCGGTGAAGCGCATCTCCAGTTTGAAGAAGGTGTCGATTCCTATGTTCCCTATGCCGGTTCCCTTAAAGACAATGTGGGAATTTCTCTGCACAAAGTAAAAGCAACAATGTGCAATTGCGGAGCCTTATCCATTGCCGAGTTGCACGAAAAAGCAAAACTGACTCTCGTTTCTTCCACCTCCATTATTGAAGGCGGTGCGCATGACGTGATGCTGAAAACAAATCGGTCACAAATCAACTAAAGACATCGGAAAGGTCAAAATACAAGACGAGATAAGCAAAGCCCTTCGTTGCCATGCGCAACGAAGGGCTTTTTCGTTTCTTTGTTTTCTTCACTAATCGTTCATCCGCACACTCACTTCCCCGGAGGACAGGGCTTCTTCACTTCCGTCGTCATAACGCACAAGAAGGTGACAGGCTTCATCAATATCGATAGCGTAGGCATCCGTTTTTTTATCCCCCCGCCAAACTTGAACGGCTTTGCCGAGGACAAAGCATCGACGGCGATACTCCTCAACATAGCGATGGCTGTCCTCCTGCTCATAGTATGCAAAAAAACGTTGCAAAAAGGCAGAAGCCAGGCGGTTTTTTGCATCTTTTTGTGGAGAAGAAAAAATGGCGGTAGCCACATCTTTAACTTCTTCGGGGAATCCGCCTTCGGGGAGATAAACATTGACGCCTGCGCCCAACACGGCATAGGCAACGCGGCCGTTCTCCATATTCAACGACGCTTCGGTTAAAATCCCGCATACTTTTTTATCCCCCAAAAAGATGTCGTTCACCCATTTTATCGATGCATTCTGTCCGCTGATGCTTTCGATCGCTTCGCACATAGCGACCGCCGCCATCGTCGTAATGTGTACGGTTTCCGACAACAGGCGATTCTCGGGACGAAGCAGAAGACTGAGATAAACCCCGGTATTCGCAGGAGAATAGAAAGAACGCTGACGTCGTCCTCTCCCCTTGGTCTGCTCTCCGGCAATGACACAAGCGCCTTGTGGAGCGCCGGCATCCGCCTTTTCTTTCAATAGTAGGTTTGTCGACGTCACCACCGGCAGTACGGTCAAATCGACCAAAGAAGGGTTTGATAAATATTTACGAATCCCCTGTGCGGAAAGGATATCCGTATCTTCGGAAAAACAATAACCGCGGTTCGTAACAGCGGTAATGGCATAGCCTTCTTCCCGCAGCGATTGCACACCTTTCCAGATCGCTGTGCGAGAAACGCCCAAATTCTCCGCTAACTGCTGTCCCGAATAAAATATGCCGCGATGTGCTTCAAAATAAGCCAGCAGCTTTTCCTTTGTTGTCATTGTCTCCCCCTCTTCGGCATTATAACCAGTCAAATTCAAAGCCTTCGATGTTGATGACATCCTCTTCATCCGGATCCAGAGCACGAACGCGATCCATTACACCCATCTGCTCCAGGGACCGCTCAAAAAACTGAATGGAAGAACCGTCGGTAATGATGAGCTTCTTGGCCAAATTGGCAATCGGCTGTCCTTGAACAAAAATGGTATGCCCTTCGCGGCGAACGGTAATCGCGGTATCGCGTTGAAAAAATTGCTCAACAGGCACGATTTCTTCCTCACACGTAAGAAGTGTCTTCGGAATCTCGCTTATTTCCTGCCATAGGACGCGTCGAAGCACATCCATTCCCTTCGTTGTCGCAGCAGAAAGGGGAACCAGAACAATAGCATTCGTGGTTTTTTCCTGCCACGGATCAGCGGATTGCTCCGGCTTTTCCCCGGCAGCACGCACCACAAAGCCGCGGTCAGCGACGGCTTCTCGAAAACGAGTCAAATTCTTTTCGGCACCGGGCAGATCCATCTTGTTTGCTACGATTACCCGCAGTTTTTTGGGCAGTGCCTCATGGTATGCAGCAAGTTCCTGCTGAATGAGATCAAAATCCTGGATGGGATCACGCCCTTCACTGCCTGACATATCCAACACATGAGCGATAACACGGGTCCGCTCAATATGACGAAGAAAATCATGGCCCAAGCCCGCGCCGGCATGCGCCCCTTCAATCAAGCCGGGAATATCCGCGATGATAAAGGAACGCCCCTCTCCCATATCAACTGCACCGAGATTGGGTTCTATGGTTGTAAAATGATAATTGGCAATCTTCGGTTTCGCCCGCGTCAGAATTGAGAGAATGGTGCTTTTTCCTACATTAGGAAGCCCTACCAATCCAACATCCGCGATGAGCTTGACTTCAAGGATGATCTTCAGCTGTTGGCCCATGCCGCCCGGCTTAGCAAAACGCGGAGCCTGTCGAATGGAACTTTTAAAATGCACGTTCCCCTTTCCGCCGAAACCGCCCTTTACGACGACAAAGCGCTGTCCGTCTTCCCGCAGATCCGCAATGGGAAGTCCACTTTCTGCTTCACGTACTACCGTCCCTACCGGCACCTTTAAGATCACATCTTCCCCGGACTTGCCGAATTGTTGCTGACCACGTCCCGGTTCGCCTGACGGTGCTTTATAGATGGGATGATACTTAAAATCCAACAGCGTATTCACGTCCTTATCGGCTTCCAGAAGGATGGAGCCGCCGCGACCTCCGTCGCCGCCGTCGGGTCCGCCGTCGGGAACAAATTTTTCTCTGCGCCAGGAAATGGCTCCGTCGCCTCCATGCCCGGCACGTACTTCAATAGTCACCTGATCGATAAACATACTTCCTCCAATGAAAAGCACCCCGCACGGCCTGTGGCCGAACGGGGTGCAGTAGGAATCGTTTCGTTCCGCCTCCGGCAGGCTTACGCCAGAGCTTCTACGGGATAAACGCTCACCTGTTTTTTATCTTTGCCCTTGCGCTCAAAACGAACAACGCCATCCGATACCGCAAAGAGCGTATCATCACCGCCACGCATGACGTTCAGACCGGGATGAAATTTTGTTCCCCGCTGACGTACAATAATATTGCCGGCCTTGACGACCACGCCGTCATGGCGTTTTACGCCCAGGCGCTGCGCATTGGAGTCACGCCCGTTTTTCGAGCTGGACACCCCTTTTTTACTTGAGAAAAGTTGTAAATTAAAAGCAATCATCATAACCTCCGATCGTTTACGTTGATATGACCCGGATATTCTTTCTGTAATTCTTGCATGTTGAGACGAAAACCGTTCAACAGGACTTGACGGATTTTTTGTTGTTCTTCGTTGAGCGGCTCCTCGACGTCTACGGCAACATCCCCTTCTGCATAATGCACGCGGACGTTTTTCCCGAAGTCGGTTGCTTCGGTGAGTGTGTTAATCAGTGCAGTCACGATACCGGAAACATTGGCACATAACAGATCCTGTTGTGCTTCGCCATAATCCGCGTGCCCTTTCATCGTAAAGCCGCTAAGCATCGACGGATTCGCCTTGCTCGTGTAGAACTCGACGTGAATCATTAGGCGTTGATCGCCTCGATTTTCAACAGCGTATACGGTTGACGATGGCCGCGCGTGCGACGGTATCCCGACTTCGGACGGAATTTTCCGATCACGATCTTTTTCTCTTTGCCCTGGGCAAGAACGGTGGCTTTTACACTGGCGCCTTCGATATAGGGTTTGCCCACCTTGAGGTCATCTCCGCCAAGCATGAGCACCTTGTCCAACGCGATCGACTCGCCGACTTCACTGGCGATTTTTTCGACTTTGATCTGATCGCCGACCTGCACCTGGAACTGTTTTCCACCGGTTTCCAATACTGCGTACATAATTTCTCCTTACCTTTCGCATCGCCTTAAAGGCAGTTTCCAAACGAAACATTTACGTTTACCTTTTCAGAGCGGTATTACCGATCAATTATACCGGATGACGGCCGTGCTGTCCACCTTTTTAATCGTGCACAGGTTGCTCCTGGGATGAGGCTTCCTCGGAGGTCTTTGGCTTGGGCGGATCATACGTGGTCAACCCCTCATAAATGGAAGACGAATCCTGCTGCGAAGCCGGTGTGCCGAGATACGAAGCGAGAATATCCCTTGCGATCGGGACAACATTTAAGCTGGTGTACCCGTCCGGCATAAACACGACGGTAGCAATTCTCGGCTGTTGAAATGGCGCAAAACAGATGTCCCAGGCATACGGTGCATAATCCTCGCCCGTTCGCGGATCTTTCCCGGCGCGCTCCGCCGTACCGGTCTTACTGCCAACAACAAAATCAATGCCGCTGAACTCACTGCGATTATCTTCTGCAGATTGCAGCATACCCTGGCGCACTTCCTGGAAATAATTTTCGGCAATCGGAACCTGCCGTCCACGCGGTGTCTGATTGTAAAGGACGGTCTTATTATCCGGACTTCGAATTTCCTTTACCAGCGTAAAATCGTAATCCGTTCCGCCATTGGCAAAAATGGACGCCACGGTGCACATCGAAATCGGTGTATAGGCATTCTGTCCCTGACCGATGACAGCATTCATCGTATCCGCCACCGTCCAGTTGGTCTGATTAAAATACGTATATTTTAACAGATCCGCCAGGCCATTTCGCTCGCCGTCCAACGGGCGCTCCGCATAATAGCCCAATTCCTCCAAATCTTCAATGAGCTGCGCACGCGTATAATCTTCTCCCTTCTCCGACCACTTGAGAATGGTTTGAATATCCCGAGCAATAACTGTGTTGCCTTTATTGGCTCCGGGCTTTTCATAACGCTTGAGATTGCGTTCCAGAAAACCGGACAGCATGGATTTGATGAGACTCATCTTAGCGGACCGGCTGGGGATATAATTTCGCACTTCCGACGGCTGCTTAATTTCCAATCCGGATGAATGATTTAAGCCCATGGCTTCGGCTGTCTTTTCAATATCATCCACCGTCACCTGAACACCGATATCTTCTCCTGTGGCAGGCACACGACCGAGACCGAGAATATAGAAATAGTAGTTGTTGGATTTCCCGATAGCGTCATACATATTGATCATGCCGTCAGATCCGCCGGTTAGCGTATAGAGCAAGTTATTAAACTGTCTGTCGCCTATTTTGACATAGCCGTAGTCATAGATCTGCATCTCTGGATCGAGTCCCTTTTCCAAGGCGGCCAGCGACACAATGGTCTTGAATGTGGAACCGGGTTGGACAGCCGCCTGCGTGGCGAGATTCAACAGTGGCCTTGGCGCATTGGTGTCCAGACGCGTGGCAGATTGATACATTTCCCAATCGGAGCCGGAAATGCCCGTAACAAAGAGGTTCGGATCATACATGGGATAGGAGGCCATGGCGAGCAATGCGCCATTGTTGGGATCCACCGATACACTGGCTGCACTGTTGGCTGTCGGAGAATAGTACGCCCGGTTGACGCCCCATTTGCTGTAATAGGAAAGGCCGTGACGCACAGAAAGAATGCCCTTTTTTAACGATTCTTCCGACTGCTGCTGCAAGCGAATATCCACGGTAAGATACACATTGTTTCCCGCCTTCGGCTCCTGACGATCAATAATTTCTGTCCGGTTTCCGAAAGAATCAACCAACACGGTTTCTTTTCCGCTCGTTCCGTGCAAGGTACTCTCAAAACTCTGTTCTACACCGGTCTTCCCGATAAACTCATTGGGAAGATAATTCTGCTCTTTGACATAGGTTTGTACTTCCTCATCCGTGGCAATTTTTCCGATGTAGCCAAGAATATGCGATGCCGACTCGCCAAAAGGATAATAGCGTATAGCCTGTTGCGATACCATGATCCCCTGGGCACCGGAAATATTTTCTTCGATCTTTGCCACGGTGTCTTCGGAAAGCTCATAGCAAATATTGATGGGCCAAAAGGCGTAGTTTCCGGATTTTGCAACCCGATCCGTAATCAGCATAATGCCCTGTTGAAGCAAAGGATCCATCGTTGGCGCAATCGCATATTCCTCGAGCAATCGACGAAATGCTTCGTCCGGACTGGCATTCTGTAAATCGTATCGTTCTTCAAAATCTTTCTGATCGGTTTCCAGCGCATAAGTCCAGGTCTTGAGAGCAATTCCCGGATAAAAGCCTTCCGCAAACATTGCCTCTTCAGCTAAATATTTATAGTCTTCATTTGTAATCAACCCGTCAAGCAGCTGATGCTCCTCGCCCAGTTTTTTTAAGTGTTCAAGTGCGGTTCCTTCCATCCCGTCCGGATGGACAAATTCAACGGAGACCGTACGAGCATCCGCCGAAATCGTGTACTTGAGATTGGTATCTACTCCTTTGTTCGCCAATTGGTTGAGCAAGCCTTCTGCCGGAATGGTAAATCGGTTGTCCTCACCAACGGAAATGGACGTCAAAAAGCGATCCAAGGCCGCATTTTTAACAACCGTAACAAAATCTTCCTGTGCGGTGGACATCAGCGTAATCGCCGAAAAAGCCTGATGAAATGCTGCCTTCTTCTGGCGGAAATTTTCCACATAGGTATAATCACATTCCAGCAAACGCAAATTATCGGTTAAGTTCTCCTGGCTCAGGAGCTGATACGCCAATTTTCTTGCCGCAGGATGATTCAACACATGAGCCAATAGGTTTTTGTTGTCGGTGACCCGTTTGGTTAAATACTGCAACGCGGTAGTGTCTTCGTTGATCACCTTGTTTTTCTTCAGCTCTTCATAGGCTTTTCCGGGAATCCAAGAAAGAGCAAAATTTGCATCCGGATCGGCTTTCACGGGAATTGCACTTCCTTTCAGCGAAAGTGCGGTAAGCGCCCGAGCTGCCGGTGAGACGCAAAACTCGCGATCCAGGGGTGTGCGATAGACCATCTGCAACCATTTTTCTAAAAGATGGTTTTCGACCAAAAGACGCTGTACTTTTTCCTGTGGTGTTTCCTTTTCCTTCAAATAATCCGCTTCGGAAGCATAAACAATCTGATTGAGCTGCAGAGGAAAATTCTCCCCGTATTCCGCGCCATCACGCTCAATGTAGCGTAAAAGACGCGCTAAAACGTCATTTCGTTCAGCGGTCTTTAAATTCATCAATTCATCTTTAAACCCTTGGACAGCAAAAGAAGAACGGCTTCCTGCCAATAGGACGCCATTGCAATCATAAATGTTGCCGCGAGGGGCGGCAATTTGGATTTCTTTTGTTCGACGCGTTTGAGCAAGCTGGCTATAATGCTCTCCTTGTACAACGGTAAGATCGTACAACCGCCACAAAAGAAGGCCGATAAAAGCCATCATGACAGCCAGGATGATGCCCCATCGCAACGAAAAGTGCTTTTTCATGACTTTCTCCTGACGCTTCTATATGCGGCCGAATGGGCGAATGCTTTCTGGCTTCATCAAGCGTTGCATCAACAGCATCACGGGCGTAAACAGCAGTGCATTAAACACCGCGTAAAACAGCGCCGGTTTGCCGATGAGATAGCTTGCCGGCAAGGGCATGCCCAATAAAAACAGAATACCCCACTGGCCAAACAGCACAAAGAGGGAAACGAGTGCCGTGGCAAGCGTCCCCGTAGCAAAGTTATGCTCATTATGATAGAGGGCTTTGCCCACCGCTGTTGCGGCGACAAAGAAGAGTAGCGCACGCACCCCCAGAACACTCGAAAACATCATATCTTCAAAAAGGCCGAGCGCAAGACCGGTATAGCCGCCCCATAGCGGTCCATAAAGAAAGGAAAGCGCAACGATATATACCAAATTCAACGCCGGCGAAATCCCGAAAAAGGTCCAATTGGTAACCACGGCGGCCTGAATGATGAGCACGACGATCAGACTGATGGCATAGCGCAATTTATTCACCAGAGTCTCCTTTCTCTGTAGACGTATCGCTATCGGCAGTCGACGGTTCAGCAGAAGACGTTCCTACAATTTCGCTGTTTTCCTGATGACGCTTGTCCGGAACAACCAACACGCGGTACAGCTTGGAAAAGTCCACGGCCGGCGTGATACTGACGGTTTTCGTCAGCCCATCCTCCGCCAACTTGACTTCGCTGACGACGCCAAGATATAGGCCTCGCGGATACCTTCCGCCAACTCCGCTCGTGACAATTTCCTCACCCACCGGCACATCGGTCTGCGCGTCGAGCAGATAACCGTAAAAGCGCTCGGCGTCACGATTATTAATGATCCCGTATTTTTTACTGGACGGAAAGAGAATAGAAATATTGTGAGACTGATCCAATATCGTTGACACCTTGGCATAATTAAACCCCGCCTCGGTAACTTGACCGATCAGACCGGACACAACGTTTTTTGATGCGTTTTGCACCCCCTGGACAACAATATCGCCCTCCTGTACACCGTCTTTTGTACCTTTGTTAATCGTAAAGCGCACAAATGTCGGCGAAGGGTCGAACATGGTCACCTCGGCGGAAATAACGGGATGTTCCGCCACATGCTGCAAAGCATATTCGTCTTTCAGATACGGCGCATCCGCAATCACATTTTGCATCGTACGCACTTCATCCTTTAACGCCTGATTCTCCAGCGTGAGTCGATCCAATTCCGCCTGTGTCGCCTTCGGCCCGAAAAGATGATCATACACATCCTGAAGTGACCGGGAAGCGGAGTAGAAGAGTCGATTCACAGGAGAGATAACCATATTGAACAGATTGGAGGGAAGGCGGCTCGTTTCCGGATTGCGATGCGAAAACAAAATAAGCAAAACCAAAATAGCAACCGTAATGAAAAAAGGACGACGCCGTTTAGCCTTGTTGGTGCGAATCATGACGCGCTCCTTTTTCCATTGTTTCTTCCTTGTTTTCCATCACAAAACGGCATCCGAAAAGTACATCTTTCTCCGGATGCGGTGACAACAAGGTCGGCACATGCATTTCCTGCATAAGATAATCGCATAAACCGTCCAGCTGAGCACCACCGCCACTGAGCATCAGCCCGCGTTCCATGACGTCCGTCGCTAATTCCGGCGGGGTCTTTTCCAACGTAAAGCGCAAGCGATCCATGACGGTTTGAATAAAAGGCAAAATGGCCTGGGTCACATCGGACGCATACACATCAATATTCTTTGGCATACCCGTGATCAAGTCTCGACCGGCAACCTCCATTGCGTCATTCTGTCGATCTTCGCGCAGCGTGCCGATGGTTTTTTTTACCTTTTCCGCTGTGCTTTCGCCGATCATCAACGAATACTTTTCACGAATAAAATGCACGATATCCTGATCTAAATCGT
This sequence comes from Murdochiella massiliensis, assembly GCF_900059565.1. Classification (GTDB taxonomy): domain Bacteria; phylum Bacillota; class Clostridia; order Tissierellales; family Peptoniphilaceae; genus Murdochiella; species Murdochiella massiliensis. Next base: position 304,941 of record NZ_FIZW01000001.1, on the reverse strand, counting down.
TTCCGCCGCGCTTCATGGTCTCCGCGACGATAACGCCATAGCTGTTCACCACCGCAATTTCGGTAGTCCCCGCACCCATGTTGAGCATTAAAGCGCCTTTTGTCGCATGATCGATGCGTTTCGTCCCGTAGGCGCACGCAAGGGACTCTTCCACCAGGATGACGCGGCGCGCACCGGACTGAAGGCAAGCATCTTCCAGTGCCTTACGCTCGACATCAGTTGCCCCGGACGGATAGGATACACCGATGCAAGGTGCAACAAGCGAAATGCCCGGCAAAAGCCGACGGAGATAATGCTCCAGCATAGCACGCGTCAAATCGTAATCTGCAATGACACCTTGCTGAAGCGGACGAATAGCAATGATGTTTTCCGGTGATTTTCCTAAAAGAGCGCTTGCCTCTTCGCCCACCGCCATAATCTGCATTTTTTTATAATCCAGCGCCACTACACTCGGTTCTTCCACCATTTGATGATTGTCCAAACGCATTGCTCTGGTATACGCGGAGCCGATATCTATGGCTAAATCCGGCGCGGTAAAACGAAAATAATCCACCCCATACTCCTGTGTGTTCGATTTCTCTTTTGTCTGTTCCGTTATTCTATCACGACGAGCCCCGTTCGCTCAATGAAAAGCGTCACATGAGATGTCGTTCACGTAAACTGACGTAATGCGCTTTGCCAACGATAACGTGATCATAGACCTCAATACCCAGAAGTTTTCCGCATTCCACCAAACGACTTGTTATGGCAATATCCTGCGGTGACGGCTCCGGATCGCCACTGGGATGATTGTGGGAAAGAACAATTCCGGCACACCCGATACGCACGGCCGGTTGAAACACCTCTCGGGGATGCACGCGTGCCTGGGTCAGGGAGCCGATAGAGATCAGTACCGTACGAATAGGCTTAAGTTTTGCATTGACTAATATCGCACAAAAATGTTCCCGTTGCTCTTCGGCATAATACGTCTGAAAATAATTTGCAATGGATTGAGGGTTCGCAAGCGTGATCGAAAAAAACGCCTGTTCTTCGCTCAGTCGCTTTCCCAGCTGTACACCGGCCAGGATACGACAGGCCTTGGTTCTTCCAATCCCTTCAAAACGCATCAATTCTTCCGCTGTCGCCTGCAGAAGACCGGCTTTAGGTTGATCCCGACGAAAAAGCGAAGAAGCCAGCTCCAGTGCACTTTTTCGTTTTGTGCCCGTGCCGATCAAAATCGCCGCCAATTCTTCATCCGAGAGAGTCTGTACCCCGAGACGAATCAGTTTTTCCATGGGACGATCCTCTTGCGGCATATCCTTAATGCCGAAAAAGATTTTGTCCTTTTTGTTGCCTTCTTTATTATTCTCTATCGCTGTCTTATCCGCGCCCACGGTTGTTCTCACAGCGCCTTCTCTATTGTTGACCATCCGTTGATTCTTGTTTTCCATGGATTCTCCCTTCGCTTTGTCCTTCGACAGCCCTTCGAAGAGAGGGAGCTAACATATTGGCTGAAAGCCCCACAAAGAACCCCGTAAATAATCCGACAAGAGTCAGAATCGGCAGATAAACGAAGACGGCACCGTTTTGCAACACAATGCACGCAACACACAGCTGCCCGACATTGTGAGCCAGAGCACCCAATTCACTTACTCCGACCAGGCTGAACGGCGGAAAAGCGAAGCGCACGGCAAGGCTCATCACTGCCGAGGAAAGTAATGCACCAGCAATCGAATACCAAAACCCGGTGACTGAACCGGTAAGCAACAAAAGCAGGACAGACTTCAACAGTGCAACCGTCATCCCCTCTTTTGCGCCAAAAACCACAACGGTCGTTAAAATGACCAGGTTCGATAAGCCTAATTTTGCGCCGGGTACACCGATGGGCAGCGGCATTGCCTGTTCAAAAAGCGAGATAACCAGTGCCATCGCCGTTAACAGCGACAAAAAAACGATTTTTTTTGTCGAAATGTTTCTCATGCGCATGACTCATTGGAGATAAGCATCCACATCGGATGCTTCCTCCGATCCTCCTATCAGCTCCACCAAAAAACGATTCGGTAAACAAACAAGGATCTGTCCAGGCCGCGAAATGCGGCCCTGGTGCATACAAAGTTTATCGGGACAATCCGCTTCTAAAACGTAAACGCCGCCCTGTTCAATTTTTACCACGTTGCAGCCGTAAGCGCTCTTATAGCGCATCGTCCGCCCTTCTGCTTCGACAAGCGAATAGCGTTCAATCTCTTTTCCATCCACCTGAATACTGACGAATACGTCCCGGGTCGGTTTTGCTCGACTGGAAAAAAGAATACTCAACGCTATAGTGCTTGCTAAGGCTAAAAGCAGGATGAGCACACGATCCGCGCGTGTTGTCCATCGTTTTTTCATACTGCCCCCTTACCGTGCCTTAGTTTATCATATGCTCGAAATGCCGAACAGACGAAAACCGTTCCACTATGTCTCACTTTTCAGCAAAAAAGAGAGACATAATGTCTCTCTTTCGGAAAACAGAATTTTTAATGTGTTTTACCTGCTCCGCGTACAAGGCGGCGAAATTCATGTTAAGGGCAACGAAAGCATGTCGTTCTCTCCCTCTGCATGCAAGACGGCCGAACAAAAGGGAGTCGCCTTTTGCGCGTTCGTACTACCGCCGTTCTCCGGCACCATCTCCTGCAGTCGAAAGGATGAGTTCGGGGGATATGCCCATTTTTTCCGTGTAGGCTTTCTGCACATGCGCGGAAAAGGCATCCACTGCCGATTCTTTTACCAAAGCGATGGCACAGCCGCCGAAACCCGCACCCGTCATACGCGCACCGAAGCAGCCTTCGGCGTGATTTGCCGCATCGACAATAGCGTCCAGATGCGGACCGCTTGCTTCATAGTCATCACGCATGGAAGCATGGCCGGCTTTCAATAATTCGCCCACCAGGGAGAGATTCCCCTCTTCAAGCGCGGCCACCGTATCCTTGACACGTTGATTTTCAGTAATGACGTGGCGCACACGGCGACGCAGAATATCGGAATTCAACTGTGCAAGACGAGGAAGATCGTCAAGGGTAAATTCACAAAGGTGCGTTTTTTCCTTTTTTCCCTCGGCGATCAGCGACGCATTTAGCTGCTCCAATGCCTCTTCGCATTCCGCGCGACGTTCATTATATTTGGAATCTTTTAATTCGCGCCGATGTTGAGTGTTTAACACAATGAGCACCGCTTTTTTCTCCTGAAGGGAAAGCGGAACGTAGGTATGGGTCTTCGCCGCCGTATCCAACACCATGGCATAACCCGCTTTTCCGAAGCCGATCACATATTGGTCCATAATACCGGTGTGGAGACCAAAAAATTCATTTTCACACCAAACGCCCGCTTCTACTAAGGTGAGCGTGGGAATCGGTGTTTGACTCCAAAAAGCGGAATAGATGACACCGAAAAGCAACTCAAGACTCGCTGACGAACTGAGTCCGGATCCGTTGGGAATGTTGCCATAGACAACAACATCCAATCCCTTCGGCAAAATGCCTTCCTTTTCCAGCGCTTTGGCTACACCGATGGGATAATTCGTCCACTCTCTCTTCGGATCATAGTCCGGAAGCGGCAAAGAGATGTCCTGACGATTCGCCATGTTGACGGAATACAAGCGTAAAAGGCCAAGATCGTTGGGTCTGGCCAACGCATAGGTGCCGATGGTCAGTGCACAGGGAAATACGGCTCCTCCGTTATAATCAATATGTTCGCCAATAATGTTGATGCGGCTTGGCGCGAAAAAGAAGCGCGCATCGCGCGCATCGCCAAACTGTTGTTCATACTCCGTCTGCAAACGGGTGCGAATATACGCTTCGTTTTCTTGCATACTTTCTCCTTTTCCATGAGCACATTTTTCGCTCAACCGTAACAAAAAATTAGCGGACAACAAAAAGAACGCGCACCCAACGGCAGAAGGATTTCCTCTGCCGCAGGATGTACGTTCCCTTCACGTTACTACGCGTGCGCAACTTCCTTTTCTTCTTCCTCAACCAACGCCTTGGCATTCACATCGCCTTCGGCATCGATCACAATGCACTTCGCCGGACATTTTGCGGCTGCCGCCTGTGCCTTTTCGACATCATAGCCGTCATGATACGTAGCATGAGCCAGTTTTCCTTCAAGGGCAAATTCTTCCGGTGCCAATTTCGCACAGATTCCGCAACCGATGCAACCGATGGTGCAAGCGTTCTTGACATCTTTACCGAATTCGGGATTATGGCATTTCACCTGCGCAACAGCATGATAGGGGACCAATTCAATGATGTGCTTGGGACAAACCTTCATGCACTGCATACACTGTGTGCACTTCTCCTGGTTAATGACCGCTACACCGTTAATCATCCGAATCGCGCCGAAAGCGCAAACCGATTGGCAGGTGCCGCAGCCTAAACAGCCATACAGACAGGATTTGTTTCCGCCGCGCTGCTTCGCCATCATGCGGCAATCCTGAATGCCGTGATAGGCAAAAATTTCTTTCGTATGTTCACAATCTCCCTGGCACTTTACACTGGCTACGTAACGCTGACCTGCTTCGACGGCGGAACCCATGATCGTCGCGATTTTTTCTGTTACCTCCGCACCACCGACCACGCAGGCGCTCAACGGTGCTTTTCCTTCCGCCATCGCTACCGCACAGCCGTCACAACCGGGATATCCGCAGGCGCCGCAGTTTGCCCCGGGGAGGGCTTCGCGAATCTGCGTAATGCGCGGATCGACATCAATATGTGTCAACTTGCTGACGACGCCGATTAACAGAGCAAACGCACCGCCCAAAATGGACATAATCGCCACCGGCGGAAAAATTTTCGTAAAATCCATGACTACCTTCTTTCCGTTTCTTACTGGAACATGCCGGCAAACCCGGCAAATGCCATGGACATCAGGCCAAGTGTCGTCAATGCCGCAGGCACGCCCCGGAAGCATTCCGGAACATTTTCCATGCGTGTGAACTGCTCACGAATGGCGGCGAGCAGTATCAGAGCCAGAGCAAAACCGATGGAAGCGCCCAGCGCACTGGCAACGGTCTGCAACAGAGTGTAGCCGGTTTGTACATTCAAAATAGCCACGCCGAGCACCACGCAGTTTGTGGTAATGAGCGGAAGATAGATACCCAGGGCATTATAAAGTCCCGGCGCCGATTTCTTAAGAAACATTTCTACGATCTGCACCAAAGCGGCAATGACCAGAATAAACGCAACGGTACGCAAGTACACGAGGTTCGGCTGCAGGATGAAGCGATCCAACACCCAGGTGATCACGGATGCCAACGTAATAACGAAGGTAACCGCCGCGCTCATACCCATGGATGTTTCAACTTTACTGGAAACGCCGATGCTCGGGCAGATACCGAGGAACTGGGCAAGAACGTAGTTGTTGACAAATATGGTCAAAAAGATGATTTGAAAAAATCCCATGTTCTCCTCCTTATTCCGTCATAGTCTGCGACGATGATGCCGCTAACGCCTGTTCTTCTTTTGCCTTAGCTTTTCGCTCATGCGAAATATTGATCTGGTTCATAACCGCCAAGAAAATACCCAAGAGCATGAAAGAAGAAGCCGGCTGCTGCAGAAACGGGATCGTGGCCGTTTCCGGAAGAATTCGTGCGCCAAGAAGTGTCCCGGCGCCGAAAAGCTCACGCACCACCGCAACCGTGATGATGACGAACGCATAACCGATGCCGTTGACAATGCCGTCAATGGCGGAAGCGAACACGCCGTTCTTAGAGGCAAACGCCTCAGCGCGGCCGAGAATAATGCAGTTTACAACGATCAAGGGAAGAAAGATTCCTAAAAGATCGTAGATTTCTTCAAAATACGCTTGCAGGCACATCTGCAAAATCGTGACGAAACTCGCAATGACAACGATAAACGCCGGAATACGAATTTCATTTGGAATGAAATTGCGCAGGAGCGAAATCACGATATTGGAAAGTACCAAAACGAACATGAACGACAAGGACATACCGATGGCGCCGAGAACCGTCGAAGAAACGGCCAAAACCGAACAAAATCCAATCAGCTGAATCAGGACCGGATTGTTGGAAAATACACCTTCTTTTAATTTATCCATCCTATCCCTCCTACTTTTGTGTGGTTTCTGCGGACGAGCCGGCAAGTTTGGCGTGGGCTTCCACCACCATGTTCATGGCTTTTTCCATGGCTGTCGTCGTGCGCGTTGCGCCGCTGATAGCGGGCATCACGTCGGGCTGTCCGCCGTTTCCTTCCGCTTTCAGCGGCTGATTGAGCGTTACCCCGTGCATACCTTCGGCATATTCCGGCTTTGCAACACCGGCACCGAAACCGGTGGTCTCGGTTTGGTTGATGACTTTTAATCCCGTCACCGTGCCGTCTGTTTTCGCCCCGACGACAAAGGTAATCGGTCCGTCGTAGCCGACCGGAGAACTTACGGAATAGAGATAGCCTTCTGTCTTTCCTCCGACGATCGCCTCGTTGACAGCAACAATATTGTCGCTAAGAACGCTCGTATCCTCCACAGGTTTCGTTTCTTCCAGGCCCGGGAAAACTTCCGTAAACGCCTGCAATTCTTTTTGTTTCTGTGCTTCTTCAATCACCGGCGCCGTCGCAGAGTTGGTTACGGCGAGCACGAAGGTTGCTACAGCACAAATCACGAATAATTTCACCGCATACATTATGGATTTATTCATCGCGATACACCTCCAAACGGCTGGTTTTTCACGTATTTATCGATCAGCGGCGTGGCTACGTTCATCAGGAGAATTGCATACGAAACGCCTTCCGGAAGAGTTCCGAAATGACGAATCAACGCCGTAAGAAATCCCGCTCCGATCGCAAAGATCAGTTGGCCGCGCCCGGTCATCGGGGTGGTGGCATAGTCGGTCGCCATAAAGAAGGCGCCGAGCATCAAACCGCCGCTGAGTACTTCCGTCGGAATATTTGCCGGGGCAAACGTACCGTTAATCATACCGAACAAAGAGGTGAATACGATAAATGAGCCAATCATTCCACAAGGGATGCGCAGACGAATCACGCCTCGCCAGAGAAGATACGCTGCACCAATGAGAATTGCCAATGCACTGACTTCACCAAGCATACCGGGCATATTGCCGACGAACATATCCCATAAAGCGGGAACCGGTCCGCCGGAAAGCGGCGTCGCGGCCGTTACCGAATCCACACCCGCCGGAGCCACGCCGAACGGATAAGGCGTTTTCGAAAAATCTTTTGCCCAGGCTGACATAAGAAAAGCACGTCCTGCTAAAGCAGGGTTAACAAAATTACGTCCGAGACCGCCAAAAAACTGTTTGGCAATCACGATGGCGAAAATGCCGCCGAGGGCCGCTTTCCAAAGCGGAAACGTCGAAGGCAGGTTAAAGGCTAATAAAACACCGGTAATCATAGCGGAGCCATCCGAGACGGTAATTGGCTGTTTGCGCAGTTTTTGAAAGACCGCTTCGGCACCGACCGTTGCAACAACGCAGACGGCAATGAGAAGAATGGCCTGCAGACCGAAAACCACGCCCGATACGACGATGGACGGAATTAAGGCGATCAGAACATCGAACATCATGCGCTGCATCGTTTCGCCGGTATGTACATGGGGCGAGGCAGCAACATGAAGCAGTTGATCTTTCACCTGAATTTGCGAAGTAGTTTCCATAGTTTCCCCTACTTTCTATCCATTTTAGCGATTTCCGCTTTGCCGAAACGAATCCATTGCAATAGCGGACGATTGGACGGACAGCTATATACGCAGGTTCCGCACTCAATGCACTGTTTGATGTAGTACTCACGCGCCGAATCATAGTTTCCGATGCGCACATCGTTAGCGAGCATGAGCGGTTCCAGGTGCATCGGGCAGGCTTCCACGCAGCGTCCGCAACGAATACAGGGATCAATCGCTTTGGGAATGCTCTCTTCGACGGTCATGACCAAAATACCGTTGTTGCGTTTATCCAGCGGTACTTCGTCCGAAGCCATCGCAACGCCCATCATCGGGCCGCCGCAGATGATTTTTCCGGGCTGCTGGGAATACCCTCCGGCAAATTCAACCGCCTCGCGGATGGACGTACCGAAACGCAAAAGAATATTTTTTGGCCCTTTCACAGCATGGCCTGTCACCGTGACAATGCGCTCATAGAGCGGTTTACCGTAGTAAACGGCATCGACAACCGCGCAGGTCGTTGCCGCGTTGGAGACCACGCAGCCCACACTGGCCGGAAGCTGTCCGGCTGGAATGTGGCGCCCCGTGACCGCAGCAATGAGATTCTTTTCATCGCCCTGCGGATATTTTGTCTTCATCGTTGCCACGGCAAGATTTTCTTCTTCGCCCAAAGCAGCCGCTACCGCCTCAATGGCCTTCGGCTTATTTTGTTCGATTGCTATGTAGCCTTTTTTTGCGCCGGTGGCTTTGATAATTAATTTCAAACCGGCAATCACCTTCTCCGGATGCATGCGCATGAGCATGTCATCGCTGGTCAGATACGGCTCACATTCTGCACCATTGATAATGATTGTGTCGATGGTCATATCCTTTGGAGGCATGTACTTGACATGCGTCGGAAATCCGGCGCCGCCCATACCGACAATGCCGGCCTCTTTCACGTATTCCACGATCTGTTCCGGTGTCAGCTCTTCCTGGCTGCGATCCACCGGCGTGTAGCCAAGGGTATCCTGATGATCGTTGGCAATAACAATGGCCGGTACCTTGGAGCCGTCCGGCTTGACGTAGTCGATAATGCCCTGCACTTCACCGGAAACACTGGAATGCACAGCCGCCGAAACGAATCCGCCGGCTTCCGCAATTTTTTGTCCCACATCGACATGGTCGCCTTTCTTCACGATGGGCTTTGCCGGTGCGCCAATATGTTGGGACATCGGTAAAGTGATCACATCGGGAGCAGGCATGACCTGAAGTTCGGTTCCGTTGGAAAGCGCTTTATAATCTTCAAAATGCACCCCTCCCCGGAACGTCAGGTTGTTTAATTGCATAAACTACTCCTCTCAAACCTTCTTATCCGTTATGAGGAATCGTTCTCCCCCTCCATCTGCGGAAAACGACTGAACCCTAAACATGACTATTCTACCACACCTCCCCACCTTGTTACACCATTCACAAAGAAATGTGTAGGCTTTGTGAGGAAATACATAAAGGAAAAGGCAAAAAAAGAACGGCCTGAATGCTCAGGCCGCTGTAGTGCAGAAGATGGGATTCGAACCCACACAAGCTATGCTCACCACCCCCTCAAGATGGCGTGTCTGCCTATTCCACCACTTCTGCAAATGTGACCCCTATATTATAGGGGCACTTTCTTTTCTTGTCAAACCGCTATTTTTCTCATGATTGCCATGCTTCCAGCGAAGATGCTGCGGGCCATGACGCATACATGGCGAAACAGAGAGCTCCACACACCGCCTTAATATTGTGCGGCAAAGGAGCGCATGGTCCGCCACATATTCTTCACCGCTAAAAGAACCCGGTTTTCGCCGGTGGTATCGTCCGGCAAGCCGTCACTATACATCTTGGCATAGATGTCCCTCGTCTTGTCCACACGATGGACATAGCGCCGAGGAACATCATATGGCACATTCTGCATCGTTTCAAACGCCCATGTGATCGTACCGTCTTTTAACCACTTGTCGACATTCGTCATTCCCGTATTATACGCCACAATCGCGAGATGTTCACTTTGATAGCGGCTGATCAGATAGGAAAGATAATGTGTTCCGATCATCAGGTTGGTCTTCGGATCCTTCAAGTCGATCGTCGCTTTATCCACATCCAAACGTTGGCAGACCCAATCGACCGCCTCCGGCATGAGTTGCATCAGTCCGACGCCGCCGTCATCGGCGACTACATCCGCCTGAAAATCGCTTTCCGATTTGACGACACCGGCTACGAGATACGGGCTCAGACCTTCTTTTTTCGCCGCAGCCGTAATTTCGTTTCCGTACTTGACCTGATAGCTCGCGCTCCCGCGATAGAACAGGAACGCCACACCGCATAGTGCCAACACGATTAAAACGAGCAGTATAATCAACACATTGCGAAAGAAATGTCTTACCGTTTTTGCTCCGGTTTTTGCCTTACGCATATCACTCTCCTCGAACAGCCTCTTCCACGATCTTCTTCAGTTGCTCCAAATCGGCGTCATTGTGAAGAACCACGTCCGCCTTTTTTCGTTTCTCTTCTTCGCTCATCTGGGCGGCCAAGCGACGCTCAACCTCCACCACGGAAAGACCGTCGCGCATCATCAGTCGTTTTTTTCGCACCGCTTCGGGCGCCGTCACCAACCAGATTCGATCCAGTGAAAGGCATTTCGATGCCGCAAGCGATTCGATCAGGAGCGGCACATCAAAAAAGAGCAACCTATGCGTCTCTTCCTCCGTCTTCCCCTGCATTTGACCTTCCCATTGCTGAATCGTCTCTTTGGCCAGCCGGTCCAATTCATGATAGACCGCCGAATGGGTCAGCGCGTCCAGTTTTTTGCGCTCCTCTTCCTCGGCAAAAACGCGCTCGGCGAGAACACGGCGGTCGAGCGAACCGTCTGCGGCAAGAATGTCTTTGCCGAAAGCCTCGACCAGACGAGGGAGCAGAGAACCGTCCTTATCGACCAACTGATGATAAACCGCATCGGCATCAAGAACGGTAAAGCCCATTTCCCGAAGGAGTTCGGTGACCGTGGACTTTCCGCTGGCAATACCGCCGGTAAGTCCGATACGGCGCACACATAGTTTTTCTTCCATGGTCACGCCTTCCTTTCTTCCATTGTAATCGATATGCGCCGCAGAAAACACTCCTTCGTATGCGCTCGGCGTTTCCGAATTGTCCTTATCGTATCATTTGCTTTCATTATTATTTTTTTCGTGTCCGGTCGAAAGCCTTTATTTTGCTTCCAGCCAGCTTTTACCACGATTCATATCCGCGACAATGGGCACAGGAAAGTCACTGATCTCCTGCATCCATTCCACCACCCGTTCTCCAATTTCTTCCGCTTCGTCTTCCGGTGCCTCAATAATGAGCTCATCGTGAATTTGCAGAACCAGACGGGAACGATAGTTTCCTTCACGAAGGCCGCGATCCACGCGAATCATGGCCAGTTTTATCATATCCGCAGCAGTTCCCTGGATGGGCGTATTTAAGGCAATGCGTTCGCCGAAGCCGCGCACATTAAAATTTCGGCTCTTCAGTTCCGGAATCTCCCGGCGACGACCGTAGTACGTATCCACATAGCCATCCTTTTTCGCCTGTTCTACAATATTTTCCATATAAAGGCGAATCTGCGGATAGGTATCCTTATAGGAGGCAATGTATTCTGCCGCTTCTTTTCGTGGAATGTTTAGATCACGGGAAAGGCCGTAGTCGCTAATGCCATAAATGATCCCGAAGTTTACCGCCTTGGCATAGGAACGCTGCAAGAGTGTCACCTCTTCCGGGGAAATGTGGTTTACCTCGGCGGCGGTTTTCCGATGAATATCCATGCCGTGACGAAACGCATCCATCATCGTTTCATCTCCGCTAAGCGAAGCCAGAATGCGCAGTTCAATCTGTGAGTAGTCAGCATCCACAAGTTCACAGCCGTCAGCAGCCACAAAGACCGCGCGCAATTTTCGGCCTTCTTCTGTGCGCACGGGAATATTCTGCAAATTGGGTTCCGTAGACGAAATGCGCCCGGTCGCCGCCACATTTTGGCGAAAGGTGGAATGAATGCGACCGTCTTCGACAATATGCGGGCGCAGACCATCAACATAAGTGGATTTCAATTTGGACAACTTTCGTACTTCTAAAATCGCCGGAATAACCGGATCTACTTCCCGCAATTTTTCCAGCACCTCGGCGCTTGTGGAATATCCCGTTTTGGTCTTCTTTCCGTGCGGAAGACCCATTTTTTCAAACAGCACTTCCCCCAACTGTTTGGGCGACTGCAAGTTGAATTCCTCTCCGGCCGCAACGAAAACTCGTTTTTCCGCTGCCGAAAGAGCGGCCGAAAACTCTTCATCCAAAGCATCCAGCGTCTGTTCATCGACCGCAATACCGGCGATCTCCATGCGAGCCAGTACGGCGGCAAGCGGATTTTCAATCTGTTCATAGAGCTTGTGCATGGCAAGACGATCAATCTCCTGCGTCAGCAGAGGTTTCGCGTCCCTTACGATTTTCAACGCGGCACTGACATAACCCGACACCGCATCGGGATCTGTCGTCGTGATCGTTGTCTTGCTCTTTCCTGAACCGAAAAACTCTTTCTTTGACGGCAAGTGATCCAAGCCAAACCGTGAGGCCAACTGGTCGACCGTATAACTCGACCGATTGGGATCTGCAAGATATTCCATGAGCATGACATCATCGTATGCCGCAGAAAAGGAAATGCCCAATCTGGACAACAACACCATGCTTTCCTTCACATCGTAGGCGATGAAGCGTACCGACGAGGAAGAAAAAAGGCGTTGAAACGCGGTGCGAAATGTCTCTTCTTCACCGGATAAATGCAACAGCTTACCGGTATCGTCTGCTGTAAAGAACGCAGCAACCGCTACCGGGTCATGGATATAGCTTTCGCCGTCCGCAAAAAGAGCAAAGGTCACTTCTTCTTCCGCAGACAGCGATTCGGCAAGCGCCTTCCACGAGGAAGCGTCCACCCATTCTCCCTGCGCCGCGGGTGTCATATTGGCTGTTTTTCCTCCATCCACCCGATCGGCAAAGGAATGGAACTCAAGACGGGTAAAACGATCTTTCAGTTTTTCATTGTCAACCGGCTTCGGAAGGAAGTCGTCCAATTCCATTTCCAACGGCACTTCCCGATAAATCGTGCCCAAACGGCGACTTAAATAGGCTTGTGTTTCTCCTTCTTCCAGGTTTTGTCTCATCTTACCTTTCAGTTCTTCTATGTGCGCATAGACATTTTCGATCGTTCCGTAGGTGCGGATCAACTTAAGCGCGGTCTTTTCTCCGATGCCGGCAACACCGGGAATATTGTCCGATGTGTCGCCCTGCAGTCCTTTCACTTCGATCAAATCGCGCGGAAGCAAACCGTACGTTTTCTGAATCCAGGCGACATCCACCTTTTCGACTTCCGTAATGCCTTTTTTGGTAAACAGAACCGTTGTGTTTTCATCCACCAGTTGGAAATAGTCGCGATCTCCGGTTAACAAATAACTTTGTACGCCGTTTTCTGAAGCCATTTTGGCTACCGTTCCGATGATATCGTCCGCTTCGTAGCCGTCTTGATCCAAATGGCAGATGCCCATCGCATCCAAAACATCTTTGGTCATGCCGAACTGCGCACTGAGTTCAGAAGGCGTTTCCTGCCTTGTTCCTTTATATGCTTCATAATCCTCCGCACGAAAGGTTTTGCCGCCGCGATCAAAGGCAACCAAAATATAATCCGGGTTCACCATATCGCGTGCCCGAAAGAACATATTCAGAAAGCCGTACACTCCGTTGGTAAAAATGCCGTCTCGTGTAGTCAGATGGCGAATAGCATAAAATGCACGAAATAACAAGCTCGATCCGTCAACCATCAGAAATGTCTTATTCTTCTGCATGCTTTCCTCCGTTCGTGGATTGTGCCCGTAGGCAAAGTTGATAGAAAACAATGGCACAAAGTTGGGCTGCCGTCGAGACCAACACCATCATCCTTTCTTACCTTCAGATGGATAAAAAAAGAGCGACCGAGGCCGCTCTTCGCTATGCTGGTGGTGGGACTTGAACCCACACGCTATTGCTAGCAACAGATTTTGAGTCTGCCTCGTCTGCCATTCCGACACACCAGCGCAAAACTTGACTTGCCCATTGTACCACAGTCCGTTTCCCTGTGGCAAGATCCGCTTTTAGATTGTCAAAATAAACCGGAAGCATCCGGTCTGATAGGAACTCCTCAGGCAAAAGAGATACCGAAAAAGACAGCCAAAGGAAAAAAGGAAATTTCGTGTAACAGCGCTACACCGAAAAGGAATGCGGATAAAACACAATATCCGTTACAATAAGGACATCCGACAGCAGGGAGGCGTAGAGAAGATGATTTTTACCCGCACACAACAACAAGCTATTGCTCATCGTGACGGTCCCTGTCTCGTCCTTGCCGTTCCCGGCGCGGGAAAAACCACGATCCTACTGGAACGTCTTCGTCAGCTGGAAGCGTCGGGCGTTCCGGTGGAAACCATCGCCTCCATCACTTTTTCCAGGCAACAGGCAATGGACATGAAAAACCGATACACGGCGGAAAACGGGAATAACCGCGCGGTTTTTTCCACCATCCATGCCTTCTGCTATCGTATTTTGCGGGAGTACGCCGCCGAAAAGCATATCCGCATGGAATTACTGGAAGCCTCGAATACCTACAATAAGTATCTTATCGTGGATGCGCTCTATCGTCAGCTTTTTCACCGTCCCATGCCGGAAGACGAACAGAACGACTTCTTTCGCCTGGACAGTTTCATGAAAAACACGTTACAAAGCGCTGAGCAAGCCAAGAAAAAGACCGCCATCCGCTTTTCCCGTTTTGAAACGTTACAAAAAGCGTATCAACAGTTTAAAAGTGAACACCACCTGATCGATTTTGATGATATGCTCTGGCGAACCTTGCAGTTACTGGATCAGGAAGAAAGTATGCGCAAACGCTGGCAACAAAAACACCGTTACTATCAAGTCGATGAAGCGCAGGATACTTCACTTGTGCAATGGCGCATTCTGCATCTGCTTACGGCGCCGGAAAACAATATTTTCATCGTTGCGGATGATGATCAGGCCATTTACAGTTTTCGTGGAGCCGATCCGAAATATCTGTTGAACGTCCGGACGCTCTTTCCGGATACCAAAGTACTCTTTATGCAGGAAAATTATCGTTCCACGAAAAACATCGTCAATCTCTCCGCAGGACTGATCCGTGAAAATACGGCGAGATATGGAAAAACGGCAAAAAGTGAGACCGAAAGCACCGAAAAAACGCAGGTCATTCTGACCCATGCCCTTCGCGCGCAAACTGACCGATTATGTCGTGACCTGCCTAAAGAGCAAGCAAAAGGCAGCGTTGCGGTGTTATATCGGAACAATCTGTCCGCGCTGGCACTGATGGATGCACTGGATCGACGTAAAATTCCGTTTCAGTTGCGTTCGGACGTCTCCCGCTACTTTCACCATCCGGTATTAAACGATATCTTTGATTTTTTTACCTTATCCATGGATCCCTATGACGTCGCCTGCTTTTCACGCATCTACTATAAGATGAATCAATTTCTGAAAAAAAGCTTCCTTTGCGCACTGGATCCGGTTTCATCGGGAGAAACGATCTGGCGTCAGCTTCTTACCTGCGAAGAGACGCAAAGTTCATTTTACCAGGAGCGGCTGTTATTTCTTGAAGACGCTTTTTTGCGTATGCAAACTGCCATGCCAAAACAGGCGATCGCCATCCTTTACGAAGAAATCGGTTATAAGGAGTTTCTGAAAGAACGCGCGCGTCGCGGTACTAACGCCGTGTCCATCGAAGCGCGCCTCATTGAATGGTTGGAGGACTGTGCTTCCTATTGTGAGACGTATCCCACTTTTCGTCGGCGTCTGCGTGAGCTGGAAGCGCGCAGTCAGGCAGATCGGCAGGAAATGGCTAAAAATCTTGACGAAAAAACGGATGATTCGACTTCCCCACAGTCTTTTCCGGTCATTCTATCCACAATCCATGGGGCAAAAGGTTTGGAGTACGATACCGTTTGGTTGATTGATCTCATCCAAACGGAATTTCCCTCTTCGCTGGCGCTCGAAGCAAATGCTGCCGGCCATCCCGATTTGCTGGAAGAGGAGAGACGTTTATTTTATGTCGGCATGACTCGAGCGAAGCGTCGGCTCCGATTGATGGGACGAGAAGCGGTCTGGGATCGTCCGGTCAAGCATTCGCAATTTATTGATGAGTTGGCGGGAGAGCGCCGTAAAATACAATGAGCGCGCCGATATCGACGCGCTCTGAAAAACAATTATCCTGAAATAATGCTTAGAGAATGGAAATAAACACCGTTACACTGCACCTTGCGGGCGTTCGGAACGATAACAATCACGTTTGTTGATCGCCACCAATTCATCAAAAGTGCGCGGACAATAGCCCACAATATCCGCTCCGCAATTCAGCGCTTTGGGCAGTTCCTTCGTTCGCTCCTGCGTGAGCGAAGGATGATTGTGAATGTGACCGTAGAGATGCCAGGTACCGTAATAATAGCCATCCCATTCCAGCATCGGATAATGAAAAAGCACAAGGCGATGATGATGGTCGTAAACAACCGCGTAGGACGTTATTTCCTCAAAGTAACGATGGAGCGAGGGATTATCTTCGATACAGCGATCATGATTTCCGAGGATGAGATGCAAATGACCGTTTAAGCGCTCCAAGTACCTTTCCGGCTCGAGACAACGATGAATCAGGTCCCCGACAATGTATACTTCATCGGATATTTTTACGGTACGGTTCCAACGGGCAATCATCGTTTCATCCATTTCCTCCACCGTGGCAAAGGGGCGATGGCTGAATCGTATCACTTCTTCATCGCCGAAATGACAGTCGGCGATATAGTACTTCCTCATCTTTTTTCGCTTCCTAAGCCCCTTCGGGGCGTTGGCCTGCGGCAATGCGCAGCTGTTCGATTTCTTCTTCGTTTAACGGTCGGTATTGTCCTTCCGCCAGGTCATCATCCAGTTCCAACGGTCCCATGCGGTGGCGGTGTAAAGAGAGAACCGTGCGGTTTCCCGCCGAAAACATTCGTTTAACCTGATGATATTTGCCTTCGGTAATGATCACGCTTGCGCGACCGTCTTGACGCATGGACAATTGCGCCGGACGGGTAAGAATATTCTCCGGTTGCAGGAGAATGCCTTCGGCAAAACGCGTGATGAGTGTCTCATCAATCGGGATGTCCACTTCGACAAAATATTCCTTTTCGACGTGTCGGCGCGGAGACAGGAGCGCATGGGCCAGTCTTCCGTCGTCTGTCAACAGAACCAATCCCGTTGTATCCCGATCCAATCGGCCGACGGGAAAAAGCGGACGAAGACGGTCTTCCGGACGAAGAAGGTCTAAAACCGTTTGACGTCGATCGCGCGTTGCGGATAATACACCTTTCGGCTTGTGCAAAAGAAAGTAAACATATTGTTGATAGCGAATAGCCTGTGTATCACACTGCACGAGATCGGTTTCCGCGATGGCCGTTTTCGGTATGGTGACAACCTTTCCGTTTACCTGTACTCTCCCGGACCGGATGAGCGCATTGACCTCTCTGCGCGAGCCCAATCCTTGATGCGATAGCCATTTATCGAGACGCATGGTCACCATTAGTCCTCAGTTCTCTACAGTTCATCGACACGTTGTCCCGAGACGCGTGTCATTTCCATCGCATTCCCGTGCAGAGGATCCACGGAGCGCAAAAGATAACCTTCGCCCCATTTTGTAGCGACAAGATCATCCATGCCGAGAGTACTCAATTTTTCGCGTAGGCGGCGCACGTAAACATCGATATTACGCTCATGGACGTCATCGGTTTCCGACCACAATTCGCGTGCTAAATCGGATCGAGTAAGCACCTGTCCTTTCTCGCGAATCAGCACTAACATTACCTCGAATTCTTTGCTGGTCAGTTGCACACTCCTGTCTTCACGGCGAAGAACACGATGAATCATATCAATATGCAACCCGTAAAGTTCCATCGTAAAAGGGTCATCGGTGACCTTCACGGTGACGGGTTGTTGACGCAAAAGCGCCCGGACACGGGCTTTCACTTCCAAAATATCCATGGGATAGCGAACGACTTCCTGGTATCCGTACTCCAATAAAAGGACGATGTGTTTTACCGATGGCGATCGCGTTAAAAGCATCGCCGGTAACGCATTGGCCTCCTCGAGAACGGCAAAAAAGTCCAGCACGTTGCCATCTTCCACCTCATCCGTCAGAATGGTCATGTCCACCTTCTGCGCAAGCAAAATTTCTCGGGCTCGTTTTAATGTGGAGGCAGAAAACACCTCATAGCCGTCATAACGAAATGCTTCGGACAAGTCTTCCAATATTTCCCGATCCGGATGAATAAGTAAAAGCTGCATAGCGCCCCCTTCAATTCTCCTCTATTAGGATACCAAAAAATAGAAAATTGAAAAGGGGAGAAAATCAGCCCTTCTCTTGTTCCGGAGGTTCAGTTTCAGCATCCAGGGAATACGGAAAGATGGCATCATAGTAGGCGACCAGTTTATCTAAAATTTCTTCATGACGCCGATAAAACGTGCTGCGTGAAAAAAACATTTCGGAGCAAACGCGTGAAATGGAATACCCTTTATAATAGCGATTTGTCAACAATTCAACGTCTTCATCCGATAAGTGAAGTAAAAGCAGTTTGACCAATTGCACTTCAATTTTTAATCGCTCCATCGTGGAAAAGAACTGGCGTCGTTCCAGCTCCAAAAGAAAAGTCAGCGGAGGCAAGTCCGGGCAAAGTTCGTTCTGTTCTTTTGGCGGCGTCGGAGGAGCCAAAGAGGCAAGATAGTCCTCGCCTGCTTGCCATTCGCGAACAAGTTCATCATCACGATAACGTTCCAATTTTTCCTGATTTACTTTATATCGGGACAGTAAATCAATAATATGCATACGAATACGCGACTCATTTCCCGTCCAAGAAGAAGTCATCTTATCCTCCTTTCTTCCCCCTGTGGAGAAGGTTCTCTGTGTGTCATTTTTTTCTCATCTCGGATCCGCCCGGAATCCGGTGGTGAGCTCATTGTATCAAAGTGCTGCATTCTTCTTGTGTTACGGATGATTCATGATGTCTCAGGAATAAGACGGGAAAGAAACATCTCTCTAAAACAAGGAAATTCCATCTTGTATTCAATAAAAATAAAAACTGCAACAAAGCGTGAGCACGCTCTGTTGCAGTTTTCTTGCTCTTGTCGCCTAAGCTTTAGTAAGCGCCGTATCCGGCTGCCGGATTCATCCCCGGTTCATTTTTCTCCTCCGGAATACTGACCACTGCAGCTTCCGTGGTTAAGAACATCGAAGCGATCGATACCGCATTCTGCAGAGCCGAACGGGTTACCTTGGTCGGATCGACAATCCCGGCGCTGAACATATTGACATATTCCTCGCGCATCGCATCAAAGCCTTCGCCCGGAGCTGCCGCTTTGACTTTTTCTACGACGACGGAAGGCTCAAGGCCGGCATTCGCAACAATCTGACGCAGCGGCTCTTCAAGCGCGCGCACAATAATCTGGCCGCCAACCTTTTCATCGCCTTCAAAATCGGCAATGAAGTCGTTGACATCGTTGATGGCGTCGATCATGGCCGTGCCGCCGCCGGCAACAATGCCTTCTTCCACCGCCGCGCGAGTAGCCGAAAGAGCGTCCTCAATGCGCAACTTCTTGTCTTTCATCTCCGTTTCCGTCGCCGCACCGACGCGCAGAACGGCAACGCCGCCGCCAAGCTTTGCTAAGCGTTCTTTAAGCTTTTCTTTATCGTAATCGGAGTCCGTGTTTTCAATCTGCTTTTTAATCTGTTCTACGCGCTGCGTAATCGCTTCTTTATCTCCATGGCCGCTTACGATCACCGTTTTTTCCTTATCGATGTTGACTTTGGCGGCTCTACCGAGCATATCGATCGTTGCCGTTTTGAGATCCAAGCCGAGATCTTCCGTGATGACGCGGCCACCCGTGAGGATGGCGATATCTTGAAGCATCTCTTTACGACGATCTCCGTATCCCGGCGCCTTGATCGCCACTGCGTTAAACGTTCCGCGAATCTTGTTCAATACCAACGTGGCCAGTGCTTCGCCTTCCACATCTTCAGCGATAATGAGCAAAGTCTTGCCAGACTGCACAATCTGTTCCAAAAGCGGAAGAATGTCCTGGATATTGCCGATTTTTTTATCGGTAATGAGAATATACGGATCTTCCAACTCGGCAACCATTTTTTCGGTATCCGTCACCATATACGGCGAAAGATAGCCACGATCAAACTGCATACCTTCGACAACTTCCAAGGTGTTTTCCATGGTCTTGGAATCTTCCACCGTGATCACGCCATCTTTGCCGACCTTTTCCATCGCTTCGGCGATCATTTGGCCAATCGCCTGTTCCCCGGCGGAAATCGTACCGACATTGGCAATGGCTTCCATCGTATCGACTTCTTTCGCCATCTCCTGCAGCTTTTTGACCACATGGTCCGAGGCTTGTTTCATGCCGCGCTTCACCACCATCGGATTGGCTCCGGCCGCAATATTGCGCAGACCTTCGCGAACAATCGCCTGCGCCAGCAAGGTAGCTGTCGTGGTTCCATCACCGGCGACATCATTGGTCTTCGTGGCGACTTCTTTCACCAGCTGTGCACCCAAATTTTCAAAGGCATCTTCCAGATCAATTTCCTTAGCGATGGTCACGCCGTCATTGGTAATCAGCGGAGCCCCAAAGCTCTTCTCTAAAACGACATTTCGTCCCTTCGGTCCAAGCGTCACCTTAACGGTATCCGCTAATTTATTTACGCCTTCCTGAATCTTCTGGCGTGCTTCGGTATTATAACTAATGAGTTTTGCCATGCTTTCTCTCCTTAAACTACGCTCTTCTTAGCCGTCGTCAGTCACGAACTACGGCCAATACGTCCTCAATCTTAATTACGATATATTCCTCACCGTCCAACTTCACGTCAGTTCCGGCGTATTTGGAATAAATGACACGGTCGCCGATTTTCACAGCATCTTTGTACTCATCCTGGCTGGAAATTTTATCGCTGATTGCTACCACTTCCGCATATTGCGGCTGTTCCTGCGCAGACGAGGGCAACACGATGCCGGACGCCGTTGTTTCTTCCTTTTCTAATTTATGAATGACAATACGCTCTCCGATTGGATTGATTTTCATAAGATCCTCCTGTTTTTTATTATCACTCTCATCGTTTGAGTGCCAACACATATAATATACCGCAGAAAGGAATATATTTCAAGGCCTGCTGTAATAATTTTAAAGCGGAGCCATTCGACCCCGCTTCCCTATTTCCTACTTTCTTTTTTGTGAGCGCGATTATTCGCTAATTACCTGTCTTTCATTCTTTTCGGCGGATGATTCGTCCGCTTTGCCCCATCCGCCATTTCCCTGTTCGTCGATCACTTCTTCACGCGTAATTGTGCGTTCTTTACTTTCCATTTTCACTAACACTCCCACCACGGCAATCCTTCTTTCTTCATCCTGATTGGTCGTACAGGTGGAGAGGGTCACGACGCGATCATGTGGAGAGAGCGTCCCATCAAAGTGAAAGTTAGTCTCGGATTGTGCCAAATCCTGTTGCAGATTGCCCAGAAACTTCTCTTCTTCCAAGTTGGGATAGCGATAGGGGTCAGTAGCGAGGGGCTGACGAATCGAAAAAATCCGATAGGTGTATACCCCCCTCTCGTTCGTTAATGTGAACAGCTTCTCACTCTCGTCAGCATACTTTTGATCGAAAAAATGTTTCAGCACACCGAACATCTCATCGCCGTAATACATCATGTGTCCATAAAGAACGGTATTCTGATCCGTCAAATTAGGATTGTTTTGATAATCCATGAAAGGAATGCCCTGAATGCTATACTGCTCATCAATTCCTCGCCGCAGATAATAATCATTATCCTCCGCCTGCAATACCGGATAGCGATTTTCGGATCCATAAATCGTGATATAGGCCACCGTATCCTTATTCATCGCTTTTAGCCTTTTCATCAATGCAACATAATCCACAAGCTCCTCTTTATTACCCTCTGACGAGCCGACGGAAGCTGCCGGTGGTATGGTTAAATCGGACAGCTGCTGGTTGATCTGCGAAAGCTGAGAATTGGAATGTTGTCTTTCCCAAAGATAGGAGCCAATTTCAACGATACTAAACGCCATCACCATGAGCAATATTCCTTGGATGATGCGCCGCAACCATTTTTTCATCATTCTTCTCCATTACCTTCATCTCTGACGGACGCTGAGTTTACTGCGATACTGCGCTTGAAGCGCTGTCTTCCGGAGCCTGTTCCGCTCCCGTACCATAGAATACTTTTGCTTCTTCAAACGCTTCCGGTGTCAATTCCGCTTTATCCAATACGCCGACAAAGGCAAGACGGTAGGCATCGTCGCCTTCTTCCGTACAGGTGGAAAGCGTTAAGATGCGTTCCTTTGTTGTCACCGGTTGAGGATAGTCAAAATCAATCATATTTTCATCAACGGTATCTTTCAGCAATTTCGCATACTCTTCCTCAGACATATTGGCGAACCGATACGGAGCATCGGCCTCCACTTTGCGAACAGCAAACAGACGATAGGTGAAAATACCGTAATTGGTCGTTATGGTAACCGTTTTCGGAGCGGTATCGGTATAGTCCTGATGCAGATAATGACGCAGGACGCCGAATTGTTCCAATCCGCCGAAATCTGGCATATGACCATACAACACCGTATTCTGATCGGTCATCTTCGGCGTATTTTCCATATCCATGTACGGAATACCATAGAGCTCGTATTCCTTGTCAATATTTCTTCGTAAATAAAAATCATTGTCTCCGGAATAGAGTAAAGGATATGCATTCGGCGTACCGTCAAGGGAAATCCACCCCACGACATCCGCATTGCGCTCCTGTAGTTCCTTTACCTTTTGATCAAAACCGTCTTCAACCAGTGTAATGGTGCCATGACGAAGGCTCGTGATTTCCTCACTGGTTTCCTCAACGACACTGCTCTCCGAAGATGAGCTTTCACTAGATACCGGAGCTGTTTCCTTTCCACAGGCCATCAAAATGAAGGAGAGAGCGAAAATGCCGAGAAGACGCACAAAATATTTGCTATTCATAATTTTCCCCTTGCTTACCCCTCAATGGTTTTGATGATTGTGGCTTTGTCTGTGCCGTTTTTAATCCACATTTTGGCTTTTCCGGCAAGAGCCGTGTTGTGATAGAGAATGGCACCGACCATTTTCTCCTCCTCGTCAAAGAAGAGCTTGGTTATCGCACCGTCCTCACCATCTTTACGCACCATTTCCCCGTCATGCGACCCGGCAGAGAACATCTTGACGGCACCGATTTGTAGATTGGTGAAGAGCAACGGAGAATCATAGTGCGCTTCGCCGCCGGACATATTTTCTCCGGCAATTTTCCCCATTTCCATCGCCGCCGACCAAAGGCCCATCGTTCTCCCGTTCAATTCCGCAACATCACCTGCGGCCCAAACATCTGGCTCACTGGTTTCCATGCGGTCATTGACCACGATGCCCTTGTCTTTTTTAAGGGTTTCTCCAGCCAAGGTGGTATCGGAACGTACGCCAACCGAGAAGACGACTGCATCGCAATCCAGCACTTCTCCATTGGATAATGTGACGGAAGTTACTTTTCCATCACCATGGACGGCTTTAAGAGAGGTTCCTACATGAATGTGTAAACCTTCCTTGGTTTCCAGGCTGTTTTGCACCAGATCTGCGGTTTCTTTATCCAGTTGCCGATTGAGCAAATACTCGGCAAATTCGCAAACATGCACATCAAAGTTCTGTTTGCGCAAAGCATAGGCTGCTTCCAGCCCCAGCAAACCGCCGCCTACGACGAGAACGCGTTTGATTTTCGGGAAGTAAGTCCGAAGCGCATCCAGGTCTTCCGCCGTGCGAATAGAGGTGACACCTTCCAATTTTCCTCCCTCATAGGGAGGAATGAAGGGATTCGCTCCGGTCGCAAGAAGAAGTTTGTCGTAGGCTAATTGTTTACCATCCGCAAAAACTACTTCTTTCTTCGCATAATCAACCGAAGAGACCATTTTCCCAAGAAGAAGCGTTATCTTCTGCTCGTCATAGTAGGCCGGTTTTTGCATTACTAAATTTTCCGTCTTTTCTCCCGTTCCCATGGCCTCGGTCAGTTTAATGCGATAATAGGGGGCCGTTTTTTCCGCGGAAATAATCGTAATGTCCCCTTCCGGGTCATTTTTTCGAATTTGCTTGGCTGCAAAAAAGCCTGCAGCGCTTCCGCCAATAAGCACATATTTTGTCATTTTTTCCTCCGTCATCTACTTACATGGTTGTAATCGCTTCTATCTCTTCCACCAAGCCGGCAAACACGGAAAGAGCCTGATCTACCGTCTTGGGATCGGTCATATCGCATCCGGCCATCTTCAGCTGTTCGATCGGGAAATGGTGAGCTCCGTCCTTCAGGAAGGAAAAGTAGGCTTCCACCTCCGCTTTACCACCATGCAACACGTTTTGGGAAAGCACCGTGGCTGCGGTGAAGCCGGTAGCGTATTTATACACATAAAAGTTGGAGTAAAAATGCGGAATACGCATCCACTCATAGGCAATCTCTTTGTCTGAAATCATCGCCTCACCGAAATAGGCCTGATTCAATTCAAGATAAAGTTGATCGTAATCCTCTCCCGCGAGACTTTCTCCCTTTTCTATGCGCTCATGAACGATTTTTTCAAACTCGG
Organism: Murdochiella massiliensis; assembly: GCF_900059565.1. Classification (GTDB taxonomy): domain Bacteria; phylum Bacillota; class Clostridia; order Tissierellales; family Peptoniphilaceae; genus Murdochiella; species Murdochiella massiliensis. The sequence goes on along the minus strand of NZ_FIZW01000001.1, from coordinate 280,542 downwards.
CGAACATGGTCTGACGATATACCGTAGACTTGAAGCTGTCCAGATGATGATCTAAAAGTTCTCGCTTTTCTTCCTCCGTTTTAGCCTGTTTTGTCAGATAGTCCAGCAGCAACAGCTCATTAAATGTTGAGGCAACCTCCGCTGCAAAAATTGTGTAATTATAATAAAGCGCTTCATTGTGATGCTTGGCATAATAGCTGTGCATGGAGTGTCCCATCTCATGCGCCAGCGTAAAGACGGAATCCAATGTTCCGTTGAAATTCAACAGAATATACGGACGGCTCTCATAGGAGCCGGAAGAATAAGCGCCTCCCGCCTTTCCTTCACGAGGATAGACATCCATCCATCGCTCATCAAAAGCTTTTCGATAGATAGCCTGATATTCTTCTCCCAAAGGTGCAACCGAGGCGATGCACAATTCTTTTGCTTCGGCAAAAGTGTATGTTTTTGCCGTGCCTTTGATCAAGGGCAGGTAAACATCGTACATATGCTGTTCGGACAAGCCCAATAATTCTTTTTTCTTCGCATAATAGCGGTGAAGGAGTGGAAGGTGACGATGCACACTCTCCAGTAACGAATTGTAAACAGATAGAGGAACATCATCTTCGTAAAGCGTCATCGCCAACGCACTGTCATAATGACGCAATTCGGCTTCGGTTGTCAGCGCTTTAACGTTATTGGTATACGAGGTTGAGATTGTGTTGCCGAAGGTATGAAACGTAGAATACAGCGAAGTGAACGCCTCTTTACGCACTGCAACATCCGGATTCTTCTCATGCATCGTAAAATTCTGCTGCGTAAGCTCTTCCCCGTCCAGGCTTTGTAATGGTGGGAAGTGCAGGTCGGCATTAGTTAAAAAGTAGTAGATGGCATCCGGCGCTTCGGATAAAAAGTGCAGTTTAGCCAGCAAATTTTCCTCCGCAGCGAAGAGTGTGTGTTCCTTATAGCGGAAAATGCGGGCAAACCACTCGCGGAAAAACGCAAACTTTTCCTCCTGCATCAGCTGCTTCTGTTCTTCGTCCGAGAGGGAGAGAAGAAACGGCTCAAAGAAAGAAAAGGCGGCAATATAGTCTTGCAGTAATCGGGAAGCTGTCTGGTAATTTCGTTGTGCTTCACTGTTTCGGCTATCCTCGTCCTGTTTCATATGCGTATAGACCAGAAGATTTTCGGCAACGATCTCACTTCGACGATACGTGTCTAAAATCTCCTCTAAATGCGCTTTCGGTTCTTTTGACCAGTCTTTCAGAGATTGGATGTTTTGTTTCAAAATAGAAATATCCCGCTCCATTGCTGAGGCTTCCGGATACATTTCATTGATGGCCCAGCGATAAGCGATCGCTTGTTTTTCGTCCATAGTTTCTCCTTTCAACAGCTAATTATGTACCCATTCCTTTTCGCCCTATGCGATAACCGTCTCGTTGACATTCAGCTAACGCTCCACGAAAAATGGTCGATGGGCGGTGGGGATGGCGTAGTGCCGAGCGATTTCCTCCGGATTCGCCCACACCATCTTCTTTCCTTCCGGCACCGTTTCCATTTCTTCCTGAACAGCTTCCGCTTGTGTTAACAGGGAGTCCTGTTGTTTATCATTTCCTAAAGTCACAAGAATCGGATATTTTGATTCTGTGAGGATCACCAGGTAACCGATCATATGCCACTCCAAATGCGAAAAAATATGGATAGCCGGATCTAAACCCTCGATTTGTTGAATACATTCGCGAGCAATGCCCTGCTCGGACATCCGCATAAGAATTTCTTCAGGCGAAAGGTGTCCGTTCAGCATAGGAAAAAGCCACATGCCTGCGAGAAGGTCATTCTTCGGCTGTTGCCATAGCAAGAGGCGATCCCCCTGCTGAATCAGCAAAACGGTCTTTTTTTCTTTCCGTCTCGGTTTTTTCGGGCGGCGCTTCGGATATTGCGTCGCGATTTCCTTCCCCGCAACCGCGCAAAATTCATGTAAAGGACACTGTGCACATAAAGGGTCTCCTTTAGCCAGACAAATCAACGAACCCAAATCCATCAGAGCCTGATTAAATGCCCCCGGGCGCTTGTGGTCGATGACCGATTGCATCGCTTCTTCTAAACGTTTTTTGGTTTCGCGATCCTCCAGGAAGCCCTCTTCCTGCTGCAGACGGGAAAAAATGCGGTATGCATTGCCATCCGGCGCAATCACCGGCTTACCGAAAGCGATGGAAGCAATTGCTCCGGCTGTATAGGCTCCGATGCCCGGCAGACGTTGTAATTCTTCTGTCGTATCCGGCAACTGTCCCTGTTGTTCCTGGACAAGTTGCTTCGCCGCTTTTTGCAAATTTCTTGCCCGCGAGTAGTATCCTAAGCCTTGCCAAAGCTTGAGTAAAAAGCCCTCATCCGCTTCGGCCAAGGCATACACATCCGGTAAAAACGTCAAGAAACGCGTGTAATAGCCTTTTACCGCCTCTACGCGCGTTTGTTGCAACATTATTTCAGACACCCAGACATGATACGGCGTAGGATCCTCTCTCCATGGAAGAAAACGACGATGTTGATCATACCAGGTGACCAGTCTTTCGGCTAATGCAGACACCACAAATCCCTCCTGTTCCTATTATAGAGGAACAGGAGGAACGAATGATGTATTTTCTGTTGAATTTACGGTTAAAGCAGGAATACCGCTTCCTCCTCGCCAAAGCGAAGACGATCCCCCTGTACAATGGTCTGCGGTTGAAATGGTGGAAGCCTATGATTATTCACATAGGTTCCATTCGTCGATTGCCAATCGGTCACCATGTAGCGTCCATGCTCTAACGAAAAGCGGGCATGTTTACCGCTCACTCGTCGATTCAAGCGCAAAATTCCCGCCTCGTTTCCCCGGCCGAGAATCGTAGGCAACGAAGAAAGCTCAACTTCCTCCTTTTCAGAGAAGCGTAGACGAGGACGCACCGGATCCGCAATATGCATCATCCGAATATGGCCGTTTTCTTCCCATAAAAGCGGCGTTGCCTCGTTGGCCATGTGTTGTTTTGTTCTTCGACGTTTCTTTTGCACATCGCTTACGTTTTTTTGATTACGATAGTCTTTCCAGTTTTCAAGGCTGAAGTGCATGAGCAGGTCCAATATCGTTTTTGGTGTCCGGCGCGACTCCGTTTTCTTTTCCTTATCTGGCTTTTGACTCTCTTTTTTCTGTTTTTCCTTTTTTTCCTCTTTTTTCAGCTTCTCCTGTTTTTCCTGTTGGATAAAAGGAAGCGGTTCCGTTCGATGACCGCTCTCTTTTTTCGAATCTTGCTGCGGAATCTGCACAGACAGAAACGGCTTCTCTTTTTTCGGCAATGAGGGTTTTGCAGGTTGCGGCGTGACCAACAATGCGTTCTTCTCTTTCGCCTTCGCCTCCCCCTCTAAGCGACCGATGAGGTTTTTCAGGCTGTTCCGATCAAACGCTGGGGTCCTCAGCGCGTTAAAAGCGAGAGCCAGAAACCGGCTGTCTTCTTCAACAAACCCACGTGAAAAAAGTACGTCTTGGCAAAAATCGGCAAGATATCTCTTCGGAGGCAAAAATGACAACACAGGCAGCAGTAAAAAAACCGCCTGTGTGCCATCCCACGTTACGGCATGCGGATGCAAAAGGAGCATTTTCGGATCCGACAAATAATCTTCGGCTTCTTCCATAGCTCCATCCAGCTGGCGAAAAAAGCCGACCATACTTCCGCAATTCCATGGTTCTTCCATCGTATCCAGCCGCTTTCCGGGCAGTGCATAGCGAAGAGCTTCGTTCTCCGTGGTGGAGAGCGGGGCAAAAAAGGATGAAGGGTTGTTGGTTAACATGGTATAGGTCAGGCGATCAATGCTCTTTTCCCCCTCAACATGAAGCAGAATATGTTGACCATCCTCATCGTCAATAAGGCGCAGCCCCTCGTAAATTATACATGCATCCATGTGACCACCTCCTCTATGGATGAAGAAACGCTGAGTGCGGAGATCCTCTCCCGTCGTTGCGCAAATGTATCGGATTTTCCGGGAAGGAAAGGAACGGAAAACGCGCGCGTGCGTTGCTTCGTATTTCCGCGTTCCAAAAATGCATCACGGCCTTCCTCCCAGGTATAGGGAATGGCCTCCAAAAAAGCGCGCATTCCCTCTTCTTCCGTACCATCGGTAAAAAGAAGCAGGCGATCGGCCACGGAAAACAGTTGGGGAAATTGCCACAGCCAGCCGGCCGGACAATCCACAAGCACACACGATTCCCTCTTTTTTACCGTACGAAGAAGACGTATCCACTCTTCTTTGGAAATATCAAAAAAATCCGCCGGACGACGCGGAGGCAAAAATGTGTCCACTCCGTTTTGCTCAATAATACAAGCCGCTAAACGCAGATCCACATCCGCGGCAGGCATGCGCATGGCAAGAACCACATCGGCAAGAGTGTAGGGCAAACCGGTACGGTTTTCAGAAAAAGCAAAGACCTCGTTCGCGTTCCAAAACGGTTGAAGTCCAAAATAAAATACGTGTTCATCAGGAAAAATCCGTCGATAGGCTCCTGCCAACGCCTGCGTCACCGTAGAAACGCCGAGGCCACCTTTTAAGGCGGTGCAGAAAATCAGCTGTCCGCCAAGATCCGTTGTTGGTTCGCTACTGCGTTGATGGGAAAGAAGATAAAGCAGATCCTGACGAAGGCGAGACACCGGCTGATATTTCGCCGGGCCCCGCTCATCGGTTCTATCCTGCCAGAAAAAAATGTTGGATGCCGAGACGACCGCTTCGACTTCCTCTTTTGTCTGCTTGTCCAGCACCCCAGAGTCCACAAGCAAACGATCATAGATACGATGACGACTCGCCTCCAAAAACGAGGCGACATCGGTCATCCATTCGAGTTCAATGCCTTCATTCGGCTTGGTTTTCCATTGCGCTAAAAAGCGATCGCGATACCGGGTGTCCGGATCGATTACAGCAATTCTCCATTTCATCGCACATCCTCCGTTTCCTCTATCGTAACGGAGAACGTGTCCCGCGTGCGTCCCAAAAAAGAGACAATTCCGTCATACTTTCCCGGCAAAAAATCAGGCGCGTTTGTTACGGAGGTACGCATCAATGCCGCGAGCTGCTTTTCTTCCCGCCCCCATAGCAAGAATAACCGTAGCGGAGCCGGTTACCGCATCGCCGCCGGCAAACACGCCTTGTATCGATGTTTCACCGGTTTCTTCATTAATGATAATGCCCTTCTTTTGATTGAGCGACAGTCCATCCAATCCCTTCGCAGCGCGCGGATTCGCGTTGGTTCCGAGCGCCATGATGACGGCATCGCAGGGCAAATCAAATTCAGATCCGGGAATTTCCACCGGGCGACGACGTCCGGAAGCGTCCGGTTCTCCCAATGCCATTCGTATGCAGCGCACACCGGATACCCATCCTTCTTCGTCTGCAAGAATCTCCACCGGATTACACAGAAAATCAAAGCGAACGCCCTCTTCGCGTGCGTGTTCAATTTCCTCGCGCCGTGCAGGAAGTTCATTTGCGCTTCGTCGATACACCAATCGACTTTCCGCGCCAAGACGCAATGCCGTACGCGCCGCATCCATGGCGACATTTCCGCCGCCCACCGTCACTACACGCGAAAATGGTTCCATTTTCGTATCAAAATCTGGATCAAAGGCATGCATCAGATTGTTGCGCGTCAGGTATTCATTGGCCGACATGACGCCATTAAGAGATTCGCCCGAAATGCCCATGAAACGCGGTAAGCCCGCACCCGTCGCAATGAAGACGGCATCAAAGCCTTCCTCCTCCATGAGCTGCGTAATGGTCACGCTCTGCCCGACGAAAACATCGGTTTCTATCGTCACTCCGAGACGGCGAACATTATCCACTTCATAGGCAACTACTTCTTTTTTCGGCAAACGAAATTCCGGAATGCCGTACTGCAAAACACCGCCCGCCTCGTGCAGCGATTCAAAAATGGTCACGGCGTAGCCCATTTTAGCCAAATCGCCGGCGCAGGCAAGTCCGGCCGGACCAGAACCGATCACGGCAACGCGCTGCTCTTCTGCTTTCCTTGCCGGTTTTTCGGGACGTACACCGTTTTTCCGAGCCCAATCCGCAACATAACGTTCCAGTTTACCGATGGCGACCGCCTCGCCCTTGATTCCTCGAATACAGGCGCCTTCACACTGTTCTTCCTGTGGGCAAACGCGTCCGCAAACGGCAGGCAGCGACGAAGCCTCACTCAATATATTAAAGGCTCGATCAAGCGCATTTGTCTTGATTTCGCGAATAAAACCCGGAATGGCAATAGCCACCGGACAAGCTTTTACACAACGCGGATTCGCACATTCCAAACAGCGCGAGGCTTCCAAAGCGGCACCGCGGGCATCATAGCCGAAACAGACCTCTTCAAAGTTGCCGGCGCGTACTTGTGGATCCTGTTCAGCGATCGGAACACGCTTAAGAATATCAAAATACTCGGTTTCCCCATTCTTGACCGTGGCTTTGGGCATCTGTTTCTGCGGATTCGCTTCCTCCTGCAATAACGCGGTTCGGCCGGCTCTTGTACGCACCATTTTTTGCCGGCGAATCGCCTCCTCAAAGTCGATATCGCGCGCGTCAAATTCCGGTCCGTCTACACATGCAAAGCGTACATCTTTTCCCACATGAACACGACAGGCTCCACACATCCCCGTTCCATCCACCATAATGGGGTTCATAGAAACAATGGTCGGCAAGTTCAACCGGTCCGGCGCTGTGAGCTGCGCGACAAATTTCATCATGACCATGGGGCCGATGCATACGCACTGATCGTACACACGCTCCTCTTTTTTCACCAGATCTTCAAGGCATGTCGTTACCAAGCCGTGTCGGCCGTAGGAGCCGTCATCAGTCGTGATGAAAACATGATCCGCGACAGCTTTCATTCGTTCTTCCCAAAAAATTAGCGACTTCGTTCGTGCGCCGATGAGTACGTCCACTGTCACACCACGTTCATGAAGCCATTTCACCTGCGGATAAACAGGCGCTGTGCCCAAGCCGCCGGCAACAAAGATATATCGCCGTTTTTGGACGACAGAAAGCGGTTCTTCGACGAAAGCGGAAGGATGACCGAGAGGTCCAAGGATATCCCTGGCTCCACTACCGACTTCCAGTGCGGCAATTTTTCTTGTTGAGGCACCGATCGTCTGCACAGCCACCGTAATCGTGCCTTGTTCGCGATCGTAATCCGCAATGGTCAGCGGAATACGTTCAGCGACTTCATCCGCTTTAAGAATCAGAAACTGACCCGGTGAACAGGATTCCGCGACGCGAGGTGCATGAAACACCAAAGAGACAATATTTTCCGCCAGCCACTGCTTTTCGATCAATTCAAACACGATGCCCTCCTCAGAGAAATGGTTCGTCATTCTTGCGCTTGTAGACAGTATACCGTAAGCTAAAAAAAAGGACACGGTCTGACCGTTACAGGATGCAGACAGAATCCTATGAAAAGGTAAACGAATAAGAACAGGAGAACACTGCGTTATGAATACGATGAAGAAAGCCCCTTCCCCCGCGGAACAAACCATCTATTTTGCCGGCGGCTGTTTCTGGGGCATACAAGGTTATTTTCGCCAGCTTGATGGCGTTCTTTCCACCGAAGTAGGCTATGCCAACGGAAAGACGGAAAATACAAGCTATGAACAAATCAAACAGAGTGACCATGCCGAAACGGTCAAAATAGAATACGACCGCAACCGTATTTCACTGGCGGAGCTACTTGATCATTATTTGCGTTTGGTAGATCCCCTGTCGGTGAATCGGCAAGGCAATGACATGGGCCGACAATATCGAACCGGAATTTATATTCCTTCTTCTGCGCCGGAGGGAACGCAAGAAAAGGTGCAAAAACGTCTGGATCGCTTATCCTCGAAACTCGGTCAAAAAGTCGCCATCGAATGCGCGCCGCTTAGCCATTGGGTCAGAGCAGAAGAAGAGCATCAGGACTATCTCCTGAAGCATCCCCAAGGTTACTGCCACATCGATCTTTCGCTTGCCGAGGTTCCCCTTGAGGATGGGTTTGAAGCCTTCCAAAAACCAAAGGATGAAACGCTTCGCGCCCAACTGACAGCGATACAATATCATGTAACACAAGAACAAGGAACCGATGTTCCTCACGCGCATCCCTATGATCAGCTTTTTCGGCCGGGCATTTATGTAGATATTGTTTCCGGTGAACCGCTTTTCAGTTCGCGCGATAAGTTTGATGCCGGATGCGGCTGGCCTTCGTTTAGTAAGCCGATGCGAAACGAACAGCTCACCAAGCATCGCGATCTCTCTATTCCCGGACGCGAACGCGTCGAAGTTCAGTCACGCCGCGCGGAAAGCCACCTCGGGCACGTTTTTCCCGACGGGCCGAAGGATCTCGGCGGCTTACGCTATTGCATTGACGGTTCAGCGCTGCGCTTTATTCCGCGAGAAGAAATGGAGAAAGAAGGCTACGGTGATTGGATTGCCTATGTGGATGAAGAGAAATAAAAAATCGCCGATCGGCGATTTTTTATTTTCTTTTTCAATCTTTATTTCGTTCTGTTCGGATACAGCAATACTTCGCGCGTTGCGGAGTAAATTTCGCGTTCAGCGAAAAACAAAAAATTTGCTCAAAAAGTAGTTGGACACCACTACGCCCACTTGAGCGACTGTTTTTACCGCCCAATCGTAACGCAGGAGCTTTAATCCTTCGATGCCGATAAACATGATGGCAGCTTCCAAAAGAAGAGAAAGAACACGTCCTCCTACGAAACGAAGAAGTTCACCGCCCACTTCGCTCTTGCCCTGTGCCTTCGAGTCGAACACAAAACGCCGATTGGTGACAAATGCAAAAAGTACGGCAACCACCCAGGAGATGCCCGTAGCAACGAGATAATGCATGTGGAACGCCCGCGTAGTAAGGAAATAAACGGCATAGTTTACCAAGGTGGTCAGCACGCCGAAAAACAGATAGGTGATCGGCTCACGATAGCGCTTCCATAACGAGTTGAGGTTCATTTCCATTCCTTTAAGGTGCGTTCAATTCGCCGCTTATCCTCCGCTTCGCGAAGACTTTGGCGTTTGTCATAAAGTTTTTTGCCGCGTGCAAGTGCAATATCCACTTTAATTCGTCGGCCGCGCAGGACTACACTGAGCGGAATGATGGTATAGCCATCGCGCTGTATTGCTTCAGCAAGTTGCTGAATTTCCTTTTTGTGCAGCAACAGGCGTCGATCGCGAACAGGATCCATATTGTATCGGTTTCCCTGTTCGTACGGACTGATGTGTAGGCCTTTAATCCAGGCCTCTCCCCCTTGGATATCCACATAGGATTGTTGAATCGAAACCTTCCCCTGGCGGACACTCTTTACTTCCGTACCCTTTAAAGCAATACCTGCTTCCCAAATTTTTTCGATAAAATAATCGTGTCTGGCGCGTTTGTTGTTCGCCAACACCTTGTTGTCTTCCTTCTTCATTTTTTGTCCTATCTCTATGGCAACGATCAGCCCTTTTTCCGGCTCCGATTGGAAAGCGGATGGCGACGGCGACTTACACCTTTCTTTCTCGGCTGATTGGCTCGGGATGTTTTTGCCCCTTTGAAGTTTTTCGGGCGTTCTTCACTGCGGTGTCGAAACGCGCGACTGGGATGTGCTCCGCGATGGTGTGTCTGACGATCGGTATCACTCGTCTTGTTGCGCTGACCCTCCTCCTGAACAAAATCCGGAAGATGAAAATCTATTTCCCTCAATAGCGGATTTGCTGAAGCAACCAACACGCGCACCTCATCGCCATAGTGCAGTTCATGGTGATTGCGCTCGCCGCGTACAACCATGCGATCCTCATCATAGGAGTAATAATCATCGGTCATATCGCGAAAATGAGCAAGTCCTTCGACCGTGTTGGGCAGACGAATGAATACACCGAAATTGATCAAAGACGTAATCTGTCCCGTAAACTCCTGGCCAATGTAGCGCTGCATGTATTCTGCACACTTCATCGCCACAACGTCGCGTTCCGCTTCTTCCGCTTTTTGCTCGGTCAGGGAGATGTGTTCACAGCGAATGAACAAATCTTTTTTTACCGCCTCATCCGTCACAGGATTTCCGGAAAGAAGAGCCTTCAGCAGACGATGTGCGATCAAATCGGAATACCGGCGAATCGGCGCGGTGAAATGGGAATAATGCTCCTCCGCAAGGCCAAAATGCATCGTCGGTTTCGGGCTGTAAATCGCCTTGGACATACTCTGCAAAACAAACATATTGAGAATGCTCTCTTCTTTTTTTCCCTTAACCTGTTCCAAAATCGCACGAATGCGTGAAGGTTCCGGTTCCACTTCAACGGGTTCATAATGAAAAGCCATGAGAGCGTTGTTCAGTCGTTCAATATCTTCCGTCTTCGGCTCGGCATGAACACGATAGATGAACGGCAATTTCTTCCGGAAAAAAGTTGTGCCGACAACAACGTTGTTGAGAATCATAAACTCTTCAATGATGCGATTCGCAATACGACGATCCGCCAACTTCACGTCCACCGCGACACCCTCTTCATTCAGAACAACGGTCGTTTCGGGAAAGTCGAAATCAAGCGTTCCTCGCTCACGTCGTTTTTGTGCCAGCAGGCGATACAAAGTGGCCATCATGTCCAGATGCGCAAACAACGCTTCATCTTCGTCAAAACGCATGCCTTCTTCCAAATAGTCAGAAACCGCATCGTAGACCAAGCGATGATCAGAGCGGATCACGCTGGGATAAAATTGATGATCGACAACGTTGCCTTCCGCATCCAGCGTCATCTGTGTGGTGATGGCCAAGCGTTCCTCACCCGGATTGAGTGAGCAGAGGCCATTGGACAGTTTTTCCGGCAACATGGGAATGACACGATCCAAAAGATAGACGGAATTTCCGCGTTCGTAGGCATCGCGATCCAAAGCGGAGCCGGGCTTCACGTAATGGGACACATCAGCGATATGCACATAAAGAATGTAGTATTTCCCGCGTTTTTCAACGGAAATGGCATCGTCAAAGTCCTTGGCATCCGCACCGTCAATGGTCACCGTAAAGGTGTTGCGCAAATCACGCCGACCGCGAAATTCCCGTTTATCCACCTCTTCCGGTAACGCTTCCGCCTCTTTTATTGTTTCTTCAGAAAATTCATAGGGCAACTCGAATTGACGGGCAACCGCTGTAATATCCACGCCTTTTGCGCCGGCAGGTCCGAGTACTTCGATAATGCGTCCGGAAGGATTTCCTTCGTTCTCTTCCGGCGGAAGAAGACGAAGAATCACTTTATCCCCGTCTGATGCGCCCATTGCGTCAGCGTCCGACACGTAAATATCTCGAAAAAAACTTTTCTTATCCGGCAACACATAGCCATAACCGTTCTGCTTTTCATACATGCCGACGATGGGATCCGTGTTGCGCGATAAAATCGCAACCACTCTTCCATTGGCATTTCTTCCCGCATCAGGATCCGCTTTTTCGGTTATCGCGATGCGTACGGTATCGCCGTGTATGGCACCATTAAGATCATCCGGAGAAATAAAGACATCCTCCTGCCCTTCTACGGCGGAGATAAAGAAAGCAAAGCCTTTCGCGTTTCCGGTGAGCTTCCCGATGAGGGGATCCTGTTCTTTAGCAAGCGCCTCTTTAGCTTTCTGTTTTTTCTCCCGTTTCTCGGATGTTTTGGCCTCTTTCGCCTCCAATTCGGAGGCCGTCTTTTTTTCCGGCAGCACTTCCGGTTTATGCTCTTTTTTCGTATTCAATGCTGCTTTTTGTTCTGTTTTATCCTTATGCCGTGCGGAAGATTCTTCGTGTTCGGGCAGCGCATACGCTTTGATCTTACCGCGCTTGCTCATCTTAATGACTTCTTCTTCCAGCATGGCGTCGATGGTGTTGTAAAAGGCTATGCGCGCCTCTCCCTCCAAGCCGAAACGATCGGCAAGCTCTCGTGTACGCAGGGGTTCATATTGCGCGCTGGTGAAGTACGACAACAAAAATTCTCTTAATTCCATAATGACTTCCTCCTTCGCATTGGACAAAGAAAAAACCGACGCACAGACGTCGGTTTTTCGTTTCCCTTAGCTTAAAGAGCCAGCAAGGCAATCAGGCTGAGAACAAAGACTACACTGCAAATGGCCGTTACTTTATTTAGCAGCGCATCTTTGGGACGATGCACCGATGTGCCATAAACATTTGAGTCCTGACCGAACATCGTGCCGGCATTGGTTTTGGGCTCCATCATCAAAGTCGCCACAATAATCACAATGCTGGCGAGAACGAGTAAAACAATGATACCAGTTTTCAATCCATTCACCTCTTATTTTTCCTTAGCATTTCACGGTATCGCTATTTTAACAAATGTCCGCCGTCCTTTCAACGTCGGTACCTCACTTCACACAAATTTGCGGTTGAATTTGTTCAAACACTTTTTTTCCGATACCGGAGACATTCATAATCTCTTCTTCGGTTTGAAACGGCTTCTTTTGGCGGTAGCGAAGAATATTTTCCGCCTTAGCCTTCCCAATAGCGGGCAAGCGCTGCAATTCCTCCGCCGATGCAGTATTGATGTTGATTTTAGCGGTATTATCCGAACCGTCCGCTGTTTTAGGATTGCTTTCGTTCGGAAGGGTTACCTCTTGTAAAGAAGAGTCGAATCCCTGCGCTTTTGCCCGGGAAACCTCTTCTTTCGTGGGAACCACAATATTCATTTCATCTCTAAGACGCTGCGCAGGGTTGATTGCTCCCAGTTCACCGTCTGCGGTGAAATTGCCTGCCGCCATGATGGCGTCCTGAATGCGCTTATCGGCATCAAGGGTGTATAAGCCGGGTTTCGTTACCGCACCGCCCACATATACGGTGACTGTTTTCGCAATGGAAGAAGACACCACATCTACGCTTTGTTCCTGATTTTCTGTTCCATGCGCCCCAACAAGAACCGAAGAAGACGTTTCCTTTTCCCCATCCGGCGTGTCCACAGCGATCTTTGCTTTTTCGCTGTTAGTTTCCCCTTCCTGTCCGGTTTCTCCTAACGACGTGTGCGTTCCGTCCATAAAGAAGCGCGCGCCGCCAAGCAGCAAAAGAACGGAAAACAAAATTCCAAAAATAATTTTTTCGGTTCGCGAAGACAAGCTCTACTCGCTCCAGAGATCATCCAGATCGTAGAATTCGCGTTCGCTTTGAGTGAAAATATGGACAATAGTCTCTCCGCAATCCAACAAAATCCATCCTCCGTCACGCAACCCCTCGGTTGTGGTTGGGGCCATCTCGGCTTCCGCCAGTTTTTGCGTGATCGCGTCGGCAATTGCCTGCGTATGGATTTTATTTCTTCCGGTCATGACGATGAAATAATCGCAGATTCCCGCCTCTTCCCGAATCGGAAGTGTGCGGATATCTCTGGCTTGTTTATCATCCGCCGCCTGGATAATCAATTCATTTTTCGAATTTGTTGCTGATGTTGTCAAAAAAAGCTCCTTTCACTTCATTCATTTCTTGTTTTATGTTGTCTGATCATGCCGTTACGAGCAAAAATGGACGCGGGATCAATGACCTGCCCTTTCTGCATCAGGAAGCGAAGAGACGCATCCATTGCGGAAAGAATCGCGCGATCCAAGTTTTCCATGCTCAAACGGCGTAAATGCACCACAAAGGGAAAATCCCGATACGGTTCGATTTCATCCGCAAGATAAACAATTTTGGCCGTTAAGCTCATCGACGGGCTTCCTGTTGTGTGTGAAGCGATGGCTTCCAGCACTTCTTCATCCTGAACGCCATAGCGTTCACGAGCGACATAGCGACCGAGAAAGGCATGAAAAAGAGGAGAAGGTTTCCAATCCTCTTCGTTAAGAATATTTTTCTCACGCAAGAACACAAAATATTCCCGTTCTCGCCCTTTTGCACAATCGTGAAGTAAGGCGGCGAGGCGCACACGATTGACATCCGCGTTGTAACGTTTTGCCAAAAAAATAGCCGTCTTCACCACACTGAGCACATGGCGAAATCGATGCGCCGAGAGTGTTTGTCTCAGTCCTTCCACCATCAGCGGAAAATCATCCGTTTCAAGAAAATCCAACGTTTCCTGTTCCACGCCGCGCAGAAGATCTTCATCCTCCCCACCAATCATGTTGTATAAGCGATGCGAGGCAATGTAGTCATATACGGTTCCCGGAAGAAAGTAGCGCACATCGTTCCCTTCCGCAAGAGACTGTCGAATTCGGGTCGATGAAATCGGAATGGATGGACCTTTCGCAATCTGTATGCAATATCCTTCTTCGTTCAGTACATTCACTTGAGTGAGAAGATCGCCCTCTACCCCCTCCCGCGCGCACACAATAACCGGAATCATCGCGAGTAATTCACGCCAGCGATACCATGTGCGTATATCCATCAGGCTGTCTTCGCCGATTATAAAAAACAACTTCGCTTGGGGAAACTCCTCGCGGAACGAGCATACCGTGTCATACGAATAACGCTTTTTTTCCGCGCGCATTTCGCGGTAATCCACCGAAAAAGAGGGATTTCCTTCTACAGCTACCGTCAGCATCGCGAGGCGGTCAGCAGCATTGTCCTCCTTGTCCTTCTTGTGTGGAGGAGCGTAAGCGGGTACGAAACGCACCTCATCCAAAGCAAACGTCGTCATGGCGTTCACCGCCATCTGTAAATGTCCGATATGCACCGGATCGAAAGTTCCCCCGAGAATGCCTATACGCTGCTGGTCTTCGCTTGACACGCTAACCTCGCCTTTCCACTCTTCAAGACGGCTTACCGTCCTTTTCGTTTTTGCTTACGATTCTATTTTATTGAAAGAAACACCGTCACGCAATGCACGAAAGCGGATTTGCCAACAACGCCCCTCCGTTTCAACATAGCCTATCCCATTCGCACTGATCGGACTTGCGCGATCATATATGGGCTTAATCACCTCCTCTCCATCGAAGGAATAGCCCTGTACGCCCTCCTCTTCCGTCGGCATCAACAGAAAAGATGGATCGGCTTCGATGATGTCTTTTTCCTCCGGTTCCACCGTCGTCTTCACAAAATTACCGTCCACATCGAGCGTAATCCAGACTTCCTTTTTGCGCGCACAGAACCCTTCCGACACGGGAACGAGCGCTTCGTAGTGTGTATCGCTGCGTTCTTCTCCCTGTGTATTCACCAGAAAAAAGCCTTCTTCATCTCTCATAATCGCCGCTTTGTGATGATGCCAGCCGGAAACAAAAACGGCACGTGTCGGAGTCTCCCGGACATCCTGCAAAAGGGAAATCGCCAAGGCATTTTCTGCGGACTCGTTTTTGGAAAAGGGCGTCTCACAGAGTACTTGCCAGGCAAGAACGGATTTTCCCGCCTCTTGCAACGCCGTAATCAACGCCAAACGAGATGCCGGTTCCTGCTTCGTCGACAGGTTCGGAAGTAGATCCATCGCAAAACGAAAATCCTGTTTTTGAAGTGCAATCTGAAACAACAACTCCTCATCCTCGGGAAAAAGCGGTTTCGGCATGGCGTTCAGTTTTTTCTGCGCTTCCCCGTAAAAGCCGGCTTGAGCAAGCATTTGTGCTTCCTCCCGGCAATGCTGTCTTGTTTTTTCTTCCCGTGCCGTCTGCTGCTGACGAAAAAGGAATACTCCTCCGATAAACAGAAGAAGCAGAAGCGCATAAAAACGACAGAAAAGAGCCGGAGAAAAAAGGAGCGAACGAGTCTTTGAATTTATCTGTGTGTGTTCTTTCCGGTTTTGCCAAAAACGCAATTCATTCTCCTTTCACTCCTATTCCTCAACCAACGCTTTTTCTTCGTAGGCATACGATACCGAAACGCCCTCTTCGCGTTCAATGCGCTTGGCCAATGCCGTTAACTGGGCAGAAAAACGGTTCGCCTCTTCCGGCAGGATAACCTTCAGACGCATGCCGCTCGGAATACGGGAGAACGACGTGCCGTCCTCCGAAATCCAGTCGCTTCGCCCGTTTGCAGCCTTCTTCAGACGTTTTGCCTGGGCAACAAGTGCATGCAAAACCGCTTCTTCTTGCACAGTGTAGTTGGTCGCCACCATTCCTGTTCCGGAGCTATACGTTGCCGAAAACAGATTGAGCGATAGTATTGCTTCCACCGTCCCGTCAACATAAAACAAATCCGCAATTTGTCCTTTTTTTAGCTTTTCCGCCGTGGATTGCTGACAAAAACGCTCCACCAAAATTCGCCCTCGTGTAAACGGCGGCTTCTTCCACACACTATCCTCCTTTTCCTTCTCTTCGTCGTTCTCCTCATTTTGGCCGAATACAGGCTCGTCCGTGAGCAGCCAAAGGCCTGCGGTAGACGCCTGATGGACAACTAACGGTCCAAGTGGCTTTAAAAGCCCCGGCAAATCCAGCAGATAAGACAAGTCCGCATACAACAAGTCACGGTCATCGTCCAGATGAATGGAATAGTCCACGCGATGCATGGTTCTCGGAAGTCCTTTGCCGCTGCCGAAAAAACGTCGAAATTCCTGTCGGCCGCCGATATCCAAGGCAAAATTTCCTCCCATCTCCCGCAAAGCTTCCGGAATGGGGATATTGATTTTCTTTATTGTGAGCGCTTCGGCAAAACGTGTAAGTCCGCCTTCTTTTCCTGCCAGTGTATGTGTAAGGGAAATCTTGTCCGCCAGAGCAAGGCAGGATTGATCCAGTGCATGCTGTGCCATAGATTGCACCTGATAAGGGATAAAAAGCAGAATCCAGGAAATCATGGTGAGGAGAAAAAAGCTGAGTGTAAAGGCAGCTTCCAACGTCAGCGAACCTTTCGAAAACGAGCGATGCATCATAGGTTATCCTTTTTTAAGCCGTATCCCTCTTGCCAGTTTTCCTTGACGTCGACCTGCTTTCCTGTGGCATTGAGCAGGGTAGAAGCACGAAATTGAGGCAAAAACGGAACATTTACTTGACTTTCCAACAGCCAGTCCAGGGAAGTCGGCGCCGTCGTGAGATCCGTTCCTCCACTTTCTGCCTGTACAAGGCGGGCAGTTTGCGAAAGCATACTCTCTCGACCGGCTCGTGAACTGCTGTGGATGACCATAAGAAGAAGCATATAATCGCCATAGCTCATCGTAAGGCCTGCTCCGGCTGTCATGCTTCCCACAGCATCTCCTCCGCCCATTTCCGCCTCAAACGTCGCAAGTGCCGTTACCGCCTCCTCCTTGCCGGTCGCTGTATTTTCATCAAGGATACCTTGCAGTTTCTTTTCCAGCTGCACAATGCCTTCATCCGCGAAGGAAGATAAATCTTGACAAGCTTGATTCACGATGGTTTCCGTTCCTTTTCGGATCTGTTCAAGTACCTCTTCTGTCGCTTTTCCCGCCTGCTTTTTCTTTTCTTTTGCTACAGTCAATACCTGTCCAAGCGCAGCACTTTGTGCAGACAGACGTGAAAAAGCATTGGACACGGCAATTCCCATTTTGCCTTCGCCTCCGCGCGATGCAAGTTGCTGCAGTGCTTGTGTGATTTTCGCCTGCTGCTCCTTATCGGATATAGAATCCGCTTCAAGCAAACCCATTTCCATCATCCGCAAAACCGGCTGATGAACGGCATCGTTCGCCTTTTGTATAAGAGAGTCCTTCATTTTTCCGACCGTCTCCTCAAGAGTGTCTCCTCCTGCTTCCAGCGCTGCCAAGCTTTCGTCGGTGAGTACATCAAACACATCATGAGAGGCCTTCTTCGCCAGCTGTGCTACACCGGAAAGAGAAAAATGCCACGTGTCCTGCGTTTTTATGACAGCAACACGTTCGCCCGCAGTAAGCGCATCCATATCCACGGCGGTTTCTCCCACCGCCAAAACCGCTAAAAGCGCCGATTGCACAAGCGGAACAGCAAAGCCGGTCCAACCGGCAAGAGCCAGTGCCAGTTGAGCGGTCTCTGCGTTCAATTCGCTCGAAGTAAACGCATAAAGCATATTACATAGAAGTCGGATGACCAGAATATGGTTTTCAGCCTGCTGAATGTTCTCGAACCAATAAGGTCGCCCGTATAAAATGTATTCCAGTTCGCCACCAAATATCGGCCGTTCCGCTAAGGGAAAACCGGTCAAAGAAAGCAGAGGATGCCCTTCTTCTTTTTCTATCAACGGCGTCGTGCGATGACTGAACATATTCGCCCAATAAGTGAGTAAGGATACCGTATCGCCGGCATTGGCAAAAGACAGACCGGAAAACAGATCGGCCAAACGCATGGTCGCCTGCATCATGCCGTTAAGCATATCCATTTCATTACCTTCTGGCGGCATCCACTCTTCGTACACAGCGGAATGTGCATCCGCTTCATACCGCTGTAAAACGTCCGGGGCAAGAAAATCGGTAATTCCACCGGAAAGATTGGGCATCCCCATACGTTTTGCTTTTCGTGCATTGGCCAGTGCTTTTCGTTTGGTGTTCCACGCCTTCAGAAATTCAATGAAGCCTGACCGATCATCATTACGTTGACCAATGAGGTCTGCCTGCGTTTGTATGCTCTCTTCACTCAGCGCAATGCCGTCCGACCATCCGGGGGGATGCGTCGTGAAAAGCGTCGTTTTCGGCAAGGTGAATGTAGTCTCAGAATGGCGCTTGATCGACGTCAGTCTGGCAGAAAGCCACGACTCAAAAGACAACTCTTCCAGTGGCATTCGGTCAAGAGAAAGAGCTTTCCAGGCCTGGGCTAAATCTTTTGTCTTTTCGCCTGTCCTTTTCCATTCCTCTTTCAGCTGATTCAGCTTTTCCGGGTTGAAAGGATCTGTTGCGCTCAAATAATCCCCCAGCATGCTTTGGGTAACCGCCCCGGGAGGAAGTTGGCTCACCGCATCCTGCCAATTCTCTTTTGAGGCCGTCAGACCGTTCATTTTTTCTGCGGTATTTTGCAATGCGGTAAGGGTATGATGTTCATCCCCTATAAGACGATCAAACCAGGACGAAACGGTCAGATACTTTCCTCTCCAGGTGAGAAAAGCGCTTTTTAAGGCCGCACGATCACCAACGCTGAGGAGTTTTTCCCACTCTTTCGATTGAGATGGCACCTTTTTATGTTCGTTCACTCCCTTTTGCAAACGACGCAGCAATTCGACGTCCAATTGGCGAGCACCGTCGGAAAGTACCTTTTCCGCCGACGCCGGTGCGGGAACGCCGGCAAAGAGCTTCGCTTTGCTTTCTGTGGAAAGAGAGTTCAACGATGCCGGAAGCGCAATCGCCTTCATCCCCGGTGGAAGCAGATTCTTTCCATTGTCAACTTTATCAAAGCAGGCATTGATGGCTTGTTGTACGCTATGCAACTGCATTTCGTATTGTATTTTTGATTGAAAAGCGGGAAGGCAGACCGACAACTTTTTCATCATCTCCACCTGTTGCAACGCTTTTTCTAATGCAATCCCCGGAATTTGCCAAGCCATAAACTGTTTAATCTGCGTGGTCATCACTTCCGGTCGACTGAGTCGAGCATTATCGGAAGGCGTCACCGTAATTCGTGGCGCATAAAGACGCACGCCGATAGATGCCGTATCCGGTGGAAAACGCTGTGCAAGAAGTTCTTCCGTCTGTTCCTGCATACGAGAGACATCTTGAACAGCAAAGAGACCGAACTCCCTCGCTACAGTTTTATCAAATCCGGATAAGGCCGCATGGGAGAGCATCTTCATAGCGGATCGCGATTCCGCCCGGGCAAGCGTAATGCGCGCATAATCCATGAATATTGCGCTGGAAACGCTCATGAGCAATAAGACGCCACAGAGAAAAATAGAAATGACGCCGCGCTCCATGCGCAAATGTAGGGAAAGAGATGCGTTTGCTTTACGATTATGCTTCCTCCGTTTGCCGTGGATTCTGCTGTTTTGATGTCGTCTCCGCCATGCCATGGTCTCCTCCTTTCTTACGTTCCGCCCTCTTTTTGCGTTTGTTTCGCACTGAACCCGTTTATAGCTTGATAACGCCAAAGGTTGGTTGCCGAAGAGCTCCATACACTATCTCGCTTCTGTTCCACTTCCAGCGCGGGAAGCGAAAAAAAGCGAAAGGGAGAATGGTTCTCTTCCTCTTTTTGTTCCACCCTTCTCTTAGCGAAAAACAGGCCGGTTTCCGACCACCGTGAGGAAGAAAGCAGAGCCTTTGCCTGGGGACTCTCTTCCGGATGCACAAAGGCAATGGAAGTGGTCGGTTGAGTCAATGCCCGGCGAATCTTCCCCTCCTGCTCCACCTGCAAGAAAAGAACAAGCGTAAAGAACAGCAACAAGAACAGGGCCATAAAGGTAATGGGAAATAATACCGTTCCCTCGACAAGATATATGCTGCCCCCCTCGTCCAGCCAGCGTTTCATATCTTCATCGCCTCGTTCTCAATTTTTTGAAATAAACTCTCCAGCAAAGCCGTCAAGTTATCTCGAAAAATGGCGATCAGCGCGATAACGACAAGGATAATCAGAACAATCGCCACCATATTAATTTCTCCGCGTTCCTCGCCAAAGCGAGAGCCCTGCGTGTGAAGCATCTGCAAAAGCGTGTAATACATAGAAATCCTTTCTATCTTTGGCCGAGCATCGGCAATAAAACCAGTAGAAGAATGCCGATAAAAAGTAGCAGACTGGGAAAAAGCATACGTTGGGAACTGCGCTCGGCCTGCAGCGCATATTCCCGTTTGCGCTCCTGATATAAGGTGGAGCGAAGACGTTCCAAAGAAACCGAAAGATCAGCCCCACCAACCTCAATGGACTGCGAAAAAAGTTCCGCAAAATCATGCATGGCTTTGATTGGCATTATCCTTCCGAATCCGGCCGTGGCAGCACGAAGGCCTTCCCCTGCCTCCACCTCCCGCACTACACGCGACATTTCTCGATACAATGCGCCTTGTCCCTTTTCCGCAATAGTTTTCCAAGCCACAAAAGGGAGAGTTCCTGCGCGTAATGAGAGAATAAATTGGGTCAGCATATCCGTAAGTGCATTCTCCATTTCTTCGGTCAGATCTTGACTTTGTTTTTTTAAGTCCTGTAATCGACTAAGGTCATAGCCGGCACAGGCAAGACATAAAAAGGCAAAAAGAAAAGGAGACCAAAGAAAGCACGGCCCGGCCATGCCGAGCAAAAAAGCAATTTCGCTCATCGTTTCCATTTCCTGTTTCCATAAGGCGGTGCGTAAATAATAGGGATCCACGAGCATCACCATATACCGCCTTCGTTTTTTTGCGCGCGGGTGATTCGGCGACCAGCCGCGCATTTTCATGAACAACCATCCCATCGGTGCAAAAGCACGTCGGCGCAGAGAAAACGTCTCCGCGATAGGATGAACTTCCGATGGTGCTTTCGGCCATTGACGGTAGCTGTAGTAAAGTCCCACCAACCATGAAACATAAAGAACAAGTGAAAGCAGAAGTGTCATTTTACTGCTCTTTTCCCAACCTGTAGACCGCTGTCATGAAGGATGCGTTGAGTCCATCGCCATGCACCGTAAAAAAGCAGTCCGCAAAACAGGCGAACGCCGTAATCCGTCAAGCGATACTCGGTAGATGCCAATCCTGTAGCATACATCACACAAAGCATCACGACCGGCATAGAAAAGAGCAGCCTTTGTTCACGTTGCGGTCCCGCCAATTTTGCTTCCCGGTCCAGGCGGAGTTCTTGCTCCTCCATCAACAGACGCAGGTATGCGCCGGAAAGCATGGCCAAATCCGCTCCCTGAGCCATTCCCACAGACAAATTCTCAAAAAAGGATTTTGTCAGCGGATCCTGTTCCTCACACACCAAATGCAGAAGAGCTTCCCGTAAGCTGATGCCGGAGGATGTGCTGTCCACCACCCTATTTAACGTATCTTGGAAATCACCAACAACACTTTCCCCGCCAAATAATCGCTCTAACTGATATTGCGCCTCTACCAGCGCTTGCTGAACATTGCTTCCCGAATCCAGCCGCGCATGGAGAATTTCCAAAAACGCCTGAAACTGTTGACGATTCTCTTCTTCTTTCCTTTCTCGATTTCTTTTCTTCCATTGTGCACGGCCTGCACGAAGGCCGAAGAAAGCCGAAGCAAGCATAAACCACCAGCGATACAAAAAGATCGCTCCGCAAAACAGCGCTGCAACGGAATAGCCGACCATCCAAAACAGCGGTTCTCGTTTCATGGAACCTCCTCTCCCGCACGATAAAACTTCTCTTTTCGTTGCATAGACTCTCCGGTTGGTTCCAGTTCACCGATCCGATTTTCATCTATCGGACGAAAAAAAAGAGTATGATAGCGCAGATCGTTATTTTGCCAATAAGGTTCTTCAATGCTAGTGACATAGCGGCGGTGATCACGTAAACGCGAAACGTGTACGAACAAATCAATGGCGGAGGCAATCTGTTGACGTATTGCCGGCAAGGGGAGGCCGTCATGTCCGCTTAATATCATGGTTTCCAGACGCAATTGCATGTCCGAAACGGAATTGGCGTGTCCCGTGCTGAATGACCCGTCATGTCCGGTATTCATGGCCTGTATAGCATCAAGCGCTTCTGGCCCACGAACTTCGCCGACAATAATGCGATCCGGACGCATACGAAGCGACGCACGTATCAAATCGCGAATGGTAATTTCCCCTTCTCCTGCCGCATTGGGTCGTCTGGCCTCCAAGGCAACCCAATTATCAATGTTTTCAAAGTTCAGCTCTCGAGCGTCTTCAATGGTAATCAGTCGTTCGTGCCGATCAATTTCATTGGCCAGTGCATTCAATAATGTCGTTTTTCCCGATCCGGTACCGCCGGAAATAAAGATGTTCAACTTTGCGCGTACACTTTTCTTTAAGAATGCGGAAGCAGAGGAGGACAAGGTACCGTTAGCCACTAAATCGACAAGGGAAAAAATATGGTTGCGAAACCTTCGTATGGTCAATGCGGCATCACCGCCGGCTATCGGTTGAAGGACGACGTTTACGCGAGACCCGTCTTTCATGCGACAGTCAACAATCGGCATGCGCTGATGCACCTCCTTCCCGGCATCATTCACGATTTTTTGGATGATATCGTGATACTTTTCTTCCGAGGCAAAACCGATCTTCATTCTTTGTACGACACCCTCTTTTTCGATATAGAGTTCATCAAAACGATTCACCATGATTTCCGTTACCTGCGGATCTGAAAAATACGCATCCAAAATGTCGTAGCCTCGAATGGCCGAATACATTCCGTTCAGGATACGGGAGCGATCATTGAGCGATTGGCTCTGCCATCCGTCATCTGCACGAAGCAACGTTTCGATCGCCTGAACAAGTGAACGGTCATCAAGACGAGTGACATCCGTGCTTTTCCGTAAACGTTCAAGATTACCCTTCACTTGTTCCGCGATGTTCATAAGACCTCCTTTTAAAGCGGATGGAACGCGTCCGCTTCGGGTTCAGCCTCGCCCGGCTCGTCCCGCCGAGTCGTAACAATTACGATTGGATGTGTACACGGTAAAGGTGAGCATGGCACCGGAAAGCCTGGGGTTCAACACATCGAAGGGCTGTCCTTATGGTAACCCCATCCGCTGTTTCTCTGTGTCCCGAAATGAGGGCCTTTTGTCTCACGACGACAGTCAACTGCGGTGCACGTTTATGACGCCTTCTTTCCTTTTAGTTCGATCTTCTCCATTTATTCTCCATGTTTTATGGAATTATTCATTTTTATACAATAATATATGGATTTTTGGCCGCTTTTTTGCATCTTGATTCATTTTTTGAGAATGAATATAATTTTTACATCAATGGTAGAAAGGGAGTCGGTCATGAATGATTTACTGCGTGCCAATAAACGGATCATCGCTCAAAGTCTTGCGCGACTCCGCAAAGAAAATCACATGACACAGACACAATTGGCCGATGAACTGAACAAGAGGCTGGATACCCGTTATCAGGGTAGCGCCATTTCTGCTTGGGAAAACGCCAATAACTCCATCAATGCGGATTATATTCCGGTTCTTGCTGATATCTTTGATGTGACGTTAGATAAACTCTTTGGTGAAAGTTTTCACCATAAACAGCTGGTTCAAGATGTCTGTGAGACCGTGGAACGCCATTTAACAGAAGAAGAGACACAAATGGTGTCCCAATTCATCTCCTATCTACTTTATTGCCGTCATCATGTCATTCTTCCCGAGGAAGATGATGATGATGAGGAATATGTCGCGGAAACAACAGAGCGTCCGAAGAAAAAATAGAAGAGTCAGTTCCGCTACTTCCCGTTTGCAATTTGCCTTCAAATAGAGTAGAATACGCTCATTGAGGCGCGGGTCTGTAACTCAGCTGGGAGAGTGTCACGTTCGCAACGTGGAAGTCGTGGGTTCGAATCCCATCAGATCCAGAATCAAAAACGCCCGATTTGTTGAAATGTCAACGAATCGGGCGTTTTTTAATGTGTGAACGATTTTACTTCCCATGCTATATCGTCACCTCTGCGGCAGAAAATCGCCGACTCTTCCAATTAGCTGGACTCGGGATGAGGGGAATAAAGATCCGCCACTTCCGCATCATCCACTAGCACCAAAGATCCATCGTTGTGCTCTGAGGCGGGATCCCCGCTGCGATAGTGTTCATTCATCGACATCGTAAAGAGTTCCGCCGTGCTCGGTGGCGTATACGTGATCGCATTTGCTCCGGCATCAATGGTCTCGCGAATAAGATCTTCCCGATTTCCGCCGGAAGCGATGATCGGCACTTCCGGAAATTTTTCACGAATACAACGCACAATTTCTGCGGTATGATGTGCGCCCGCAACATTCAATAAACGAGCACCGGCGTTTAAACGTGCACCGACATCCTCTTCCTGCGAAGTGATCGTAACCACAACGGGAATATCAATCGCTTCCGTGACCGCATGCAAATTCTCATTAGTAAAGGATGCATTCACCACGACCGCCATCGCTCCCTGACTCTCCACATCTTTCGCCAAATCTACTGAGCGCTGGCCATTTGTTATGCTGCCGCCCACCCCGGCAAAAACCGGAATATAGGAATTCTTGATTATGGCATCGGTAATGGTCTGCTGCGGCGTAAACGGATAGACCGCAAAAACCGCATCCGCATCGCAATTACGAATGATGGCCAAATCGGTGGAAAACACAAACGTTTTAATACGCCGTCCAAAAACGAGGATACCGCTTGACTTGCGCATAACCGGTGGAAGCTCCAAAATATTGTGGCGCAACGCGCCGCCGACTTGAGGCACGAATTTCCCCTCATGTGTTTTGAGGTTTTTCATCGCTTTCTCCTTTCTCCGCGTAAGGCTATGCGGACGGGCCTAAACGAAAACCTTTCGAAGCAGAACACAAAGCAGTGTCGAAAATGGGCGCTTTCGTCATATACGCGCCCATGATCAACACTGCAATCCGATAGAGATAATTATAATGCTGCGCGATAAATTGCTTCCACATCCTCCGCCGTCATCGGCTGGAACCCGTGAATGACACCGCCGGAACGGGCCACGCTGTTCCGGGCCATCTCCGCAAGATGTGTTTCATCAATTTCCACTTCACGCAACGTCATGGGGATATCCAGCGAACGGAAAAATGCCGAGAGAGCCTGAATGCCGGCCTCCGCCTGTTCCGCCTCATTTTCTTTCTCAATGCCGAAAACCATTTTGGCAAAACGGGCAATACGGGGTACCGTCTTCTCATTCTTGAAATGACGCAGCCAATGCGGCGTAAGAATTGCCAGGCCGACACCGTGCGTAATGTCATAATACGCGGAAAGCTCATGTTCCATCGCGTGTACACTCCAGGCTTGCGCTTTTCCGGTTCCGATCAGTCCGTTGATCGCCCACGAATTCGTCCAGAGCAAATTGGCACGCGCCTCTTCATTCGTCGGATCTTTGTGCGCAATGGGACCGTATTTTATGCACGTGCGTAAAATCGCCTCTGCGATACTATCCTGCAAGTACGCATCGTCTTCCACCGAAAAATAACTCTCCATCGTGTGACTCATGATGTCCGCCGTACCGGCTGCAGTGTGCCAGGCATTCACCGTATAGGTAAAGGAAGGATTGAGATAGGATACACGCGGAAGAACCAGCGAACTTGACCATCCCAGTTTCTGCTTTGTTTCCGGATTGGAAATCACCGAATGGGGATCCATTTCGGAACCGGTCGCCGCAACCGTAATCACGGTAGCAAGCGGCAGAGCATCCGTAATGGGCGCTTCGCCAAGAACCAAATCCCAAGGATCCGCATCGGTCTTCGCGCCGGCAGCGATGAGTTTTGCACAATCAAGAACCGATCCGCCACCAATAGGAACGATGACCTCAATGTTTTCCTGATGGACGAGCGCAATACCGCGTTTTGCCTCATCAATGCGCGGATTGGGAGAGATTCCTTCACAATCCACCGTAGTAACACCCTGCGCATGAAGCGCATCGACGATAGCATCATAAATACCTAAACGCTTAACGCTGCCTCCGCCCAAAACAATCAGTGCACGTTTTCCCAACGAGGCGACACGTGAAGCAAAGGTCTTTTCCATATCGTGTCCAAAAAGAATTTCTGTCGGAACATGAAAAATGAAGTTTTCCATTGGTTATCCTTTCTGTACGTCCTATTCCTTGTGTGATGTGTGAACTCGCAGAAAGTATACCCATCGGATTAGACATTCTCACGCGTAGTGAGGTTACGCATCCACGTTTTTTTCTTATAAAAGGGATAGATGAAAAAGAGTTTTATGATTTCTTCTGCGCTGACCACAAAAAAAGTCAATTCGAATGGCCAATGAAATACGGCGACACCGAGGAACGCCATGGGTACGGCGAAGAGCCAGATCGACATCAATTCAAAATAGAACGTCCATTTTGTTTCGCCCCCTGCACGTAGAATGCCGATAAAAATCATACTGTTCCAGAAGCGAAACGGTGCGGCAATACCACGAATCAGAAGCAAATTATGCGATCGCGAAGCCACTTCCGCTTCCACACCGCTAAACAGCTTCATCAACACATCCGGGAAAAAGAGCAAAATCGCTGCGGAAAACAAACTCACCACCGTGACGAATTGCATAAAATAATTCGCCATGGTTTCCGCACGCTCCAACTTTCCAGCGCCGAGCCGCTGCCCCAACAAAACCGAAGCAGCTGAGCAGAGGGCATCAATGATGATGAAAAAAATATTGTTGATGGAGTTGGTCAATTGTACCGCAGCGATTACTTCCTTTCCTGCCAAGGCAAAGGCCACCGCCTGCACCAATTGGCCGAAAGACCAGGAGGTTTCCGCCAACACGATGGGCGTAGCGACCGGTAAGCAGTGGCGAAACTCTTTCCCGTGCCACTGAAGAACTTCCAGAGGACGAATATCCATCATGCCGGGATGCTGACGCCAGACGAGTACGATCAGTGCAACCATTTCCACCACACGGGAAATGAGCGTCCCAAGAGCCGCACCGACTACGCCCAGAGCAGGCATGCCCAATTTGCCGAAGATCAAAATGTAATTAAAGAACACGTTCGTAAAAAACGACAAAATGGATACCGCCAACGGTTCCCGTGCGCGGTTGACGCTGCGCAAAACCGTAATCAGGGCGAGCGAAAGGGCAAAAAAAGGAAACGAAAAGCTGACCGGACGAAGGTAGGCTTCCCCCAGCGCCTGTACATGCGGATCCTGGACCATTAGCGTGAGGAGCGTATGGGGCAAAAAAAAGGCAACCAGAAAGAAAACGGCGCTTAGTAAAAACGCCGTTTGCATCGTAATGCTGGTCGATAGACGAACCTTGCGTTCATCACGATTCCCGAAATGTTGTGCGATAAAAACCGCTCCTGCACCGCTGATGCCAAAACAGATCACCTGAAAGAAAAATACAAATTGATTGACCATCCCCACGGCGGCAATCTCCGCGCTACCCAGGGAAGAAATCATAACGGTGTCCGTAATGTTGATGGAGGTGGTGATGAGCAGTTGAAAGGCAATCGGCAACGCCACGGCGAAGACTTCTTTTAAAAAGTGTTTGTCCTGAAAAAACCAGGTCTTCGTCGTGGCGGAAATGGGTTTTGGGCTCATGCAGAACTCCTATTGCTCTGTTCGTTGCGGTTGAAACTTGGGATAATAACGGCGCGTCGAAAGACGTCGTCTCCAGAAGAGAAGAAAACGGGAAAGGGAGCGGTCTTTTTCGTACCAAGTGGGGAAAAAATAGCCTTTGGACAGCAATTCCTCTACAAGAGCACGATCCGCTTCAGCACAATAGGTGCGAAGCACCTTGGGATCGACATAAAGCCATAACGCGGAATCTTGATGATAATGCGTCGGTTTATCCTCGTGCAACAACAAGTCTTCCACAAGAAAAGTGGTGAAGTTGCAGCCTCCGGCCGTCATATACGAAGAGGAGCGTCCTTGACGAATATTGATTTCAAAGACCTTGTATTTTCCATCGCGCACATCATATTTCAGATCAAAATTGGCAAAGCCCCGATAACCGATGTCCTGCAAAAAACGCTCATACTGCGCGTAAATCGCCTCATTTCCTACCGTGACCAGTGCATTATAATTGCCGATCTCCCTGGGAAGGCAGGCGTCCAACAGGCATTTCCCGAGACACATCATCTTTACCTCACCTCGGGTATTCACATAGGCATTAAGCACGTACATACGAGAATAATCACCGGGAATATAATCCTGCAAAATGAGTTCCCCATGGTAGGTGCTGGA
Organism: Murdochiella massiliensis; assembly: GCF_900059565.1. Classification (GTDB taxonomy): domain Bacteria; phylum Bacillota; class Clostridia; order Tissierellales; family Peptoniphilaceae; genus Murdochiella; species Murdochiella massiliensis. The sequence continues at coordinate 251,985 of NZ_FIZW01000001.1, read as the reverse complement.
ATAGATTTCCTTGACCACACGGCGCAGCTCCGCCTCATCCGCAATGCGATAGGCCTTTTTCTTTCCCGGAAAATCCGCATGAAGATAGGCAATCGAATCATTCGGTTTTAATGCCATCGGAAAGCCGAAAGGCGTCTTGAAAGAATCGCGCTCATCATATGTGAGTACGAAAGTGTCCGGATAATCGAGGCCATATTCTTCACACACGGCATAAAAATCTTTTTTGTTTTCCAAGCGCTCCTGCATAGTCTGATCAATATAGTTAAAAAGGTAGCGTTCGGAAAGTGCATCGCGATGTCGGGTAATCAGAGCAGTATAGTCATCCCCGCAGGAAATAAGAAGCAAAGGACATGTATAGCGCCGTCCCACTTCATCAAGAACCGCTAAAAACACCTCATCCTGTTCAAAATCCTCGCGTGTCTCTACCTCGACAATACGTGAATGTTGCGTGTACATCAGTGGACGGATACCAAGACAAAGCGATTTTACGCCATACGCTTCATAAAAAGAGCGCGCTGTGCCATAGGCATTGATGTCGGTTCCTAAAATAATCGGCTTAAAATTCACCATATCCTCTACACTTTCTGATCGCTTCCTCGCCCAAAACCTTCAGCGCATCCACCACCGGACGATCGCCCACCGGTATCGTGGAAAGTTCCGTACAAGCTAAAATCACGCGTCCCTTGTCACGATAGCGATCAATCATCTCCAAAAGTTGCGGAAAATCACGGCGATTCTCTTGCTTCACGGCATAAATGATCTTCATGATCTCTTCCGCATCCGGTTCCTCCATCGGTACGCAGGAGATGCCGTATTTTTCAGCATAGCGCTCATATACGCCGCTCCTTCGTGTCCCCGATGTGGCCAGCACAACGACTTTTTTATCCCCTTGTCGCGCGCAAACCTTGATGGATTCCTCCACCATATTGATGATGGGCGTCTGCGTATACGTGCACAGGGTATCATAAAAATAGTGGGATGTATTGCAGGGTATGGCAATCGCCTTTAACTTTAACGGTTGCAGAAGAGCAAAATCCGCCTTCATCTGTTGCAAAAGCGGGCCCGTTTCTCCCGAAAGAATGCACGCGCTTCGATCTGGCATCGTTGCATGGCTTAAGAGAATCACATTGATATGGTCCTGATCCCGATGTGCCTTCGTATGATCGATCAGGTATTGATAAAATACATTGGTGGCAAGCGGCCCCATGCCGCCGATTACGCCAAGTTCATAAGTCATGCGCCCTACCATTCCTAATTCTTCTGCTCGTGAAGTTCCGGCATCTTCTCCACTTTTGCCGGTAAGACAAAGTAAAAAACAATGGCCAGTACTACACTGGGAACGATCCAATAATAATTTTGCCACATCTCCGGAATCAAGCCGGCTTTTCCGCTCAGTACGGGCGTTCCTCGCACCAAGCCGATGAGAAAGTCCACCGCCGGAAACGAGGCGCCGAGGACGGCGCCGATGTGAACGGAGCGCCGATTTAGCGGTCCCTGCACAAGATTAAGTACAATGAGGGCAATTGCAATTGGATAAATCGCAACCAAAATCGGCGCGGAGATCGCGACAATCTGATCCACCCCCTGTACCGCAAGAACGGCACTGACGACAACACACAGAATGGACCACACGCGAGCGCGAATTTTTCCCTTTGTCAACCGCTCCATGAAATCGGAAAATGTTGACGTCAAACCAATGGCCGTAGTGAGGCACGCCAAGAACATAGCGATCGTCATCAACATCTTTCCGGTTGTGCCGGAAAGTTTGTCCACGCTAAAGAGCAGCAGGTTCACCCGGCCGAGGTTTTCCACACCAAGCGATGACGTGGTCGCACCGATATACATCAAACCACCATACACTGCCACCAAACCCAGTGCAGCAAAAATCGAAGAAATAGCCGTGCAGCGTACCACCATTGCGGGATCTTCCATTCCCCGTCGCTGAAAGTCTTTGATAATCACGATAGAGAACGCAAGCGCCGCCAGCGCATCCATGGTCTGATAGCCCTCCAAAAAGCTGTTAGAAAATACCTCTTGCGCTCCCGTATCCGCCATGGGTCCAAGAGGGAAAAGAATCGATTTTCCGATCAGAAAAACCAGAATGGCGACGAGAACCGGCGTAAGAACCATGCCCAAGCCTGAAACGACACGGCTCGGCTTGATCGCAAAGAATAACGTGACCGCAAAGAAGCATACCGAAGTAACCAGCGGAGAAAGGCCAGGGAAAAACGCACCGGCAAGCATCTCATGACTGGTCGCCGCCGTTCGTGGAATAGCCAATCCCGGACCGATACAAATAAGAATCAGCCCGCCAAAGGCCATCGAAAGCGGCCCTCCAAGATGACGTGCCACGGATTCAATGGTTCCACCTGCCCGAATAGTGGCAATCGCGCTTAACAGTACCAAACCCACGGAGGTGACGGAAAAGGCAAGAAAAGCAGGCAGAAGCTGATCCCCCACATCTCGACCGAGCGTGGGCGGAAAAATAAGATTGCCCGCTCCAAAGAACATCGAGAACAAAGCAAACGAAGCGACGGCTATCCATTTCCGATTTAAAGATACCTGTTCACGCATGAAATCACACTCCTCTTCCCGCTCATGGCGATGGTTTCCGGGTAGGTTTTCCCCACCCTTCCGCTATCGCGGCCGCGAATGTTTCTTTCCATTTTATGTTGAAACGGTTGATCTGTCCATACAAAGCACCGGTTTATCCCCCTTTTCATTCTCTTTTTTAGACGAATCGTTTGTCCGAGCCGTAAGAAAAGATTTTTATGGAAAACCTTAATCTTTCCGACGAATGTGGTATACTGATGTACGGAAACTGAAGGATGCGTGGAAATCAGTCAGTTTTTATTTTTTGCGAAAGAGAAATCGTTTCCCTACGATTCTCTTTCTACTATTAAAAGGAGGAATGTTCTATGAAATCAGTGAAGTTACTTGGTCTTCTGTTGGCCGGCGCGCTTGCGCTGACCGCATGCGGTGGTGGTTCTAAACCTGCCGAATCAGAGGCTCCTGCGGATAGCACGGCTCCGGCAACGGAATCAACCGCTCCCGCCGGTGAAGTGAAGAACAACGAAAAACCGTTGGTCTGGTACAACCGTCAGCCGTCGAACAGCTCGACCGGTGAACTGGACAAAGAAGCGCTGAACTTCAACGACAAAACCTATTATGTCGGCTTCGATGCCAACCAAGGTGCGGAGTTGCAAGGACAGATGATCGTCGATTACATTCAGAAAAATGCGGACAAACTGGATCGCAATGGCGACGGCACGATCGGATACGTGCTGGCCATCGGTGACGTCGGTCACAACGACTCCATCGCCCGTACGCGCGGCGTCCGTAAGGCGCTGGGAACAGCCGTTGAAAAAGACGGTGCCATCGATCCGTCTCCGGCCGGAACGAACGTTGACGGAAAAGCCACCGTTGTTAAAGACGGCGAGCTCGAAGTAAACGGCAAGAAATATGTCGTTCGTGAATTGGCTTCGCAGGAAATGAAGAACTCCGCCGGTGCAACCTGGGATGCTGCCACCGCCGGTAACGGTATTGCCACTTGGTCGGCTTCCTTTGGCGATCAGATCGACATCGTTGCATCGAACAACGACGGCATGGGCATGGCCATGTTCAACGGCTGGGCCAAAGAGAACAAGGTCCCGACGTTCGGCTATGACGCCAACAGTGACGCCGTTGCGGCGATTGCCGACGGTTATGCCGGAACCATCAGCCAGCATGCGGATGTTCAGGCTTACCTGACCCTACGTGTACTGCGCAACCTCCTGGACGGCGTAGATGTCAACACCGGTATCAGCACACCGGATGAAGCGGGCAACGTCCTGACCGACAAAGACTACAAATATGTCGAAGAAGAGCGTTCCTACTATGCATTGAACCTCGCGGTAACCGCTGAAAACTACAATGATTTCATGGATGCCACGAAACCGTATGATCCGGTTGCCAAACAGCTTGACGCGGCGAAGAGCCCCGAAAAGAACGTATGGCTGAACATCTACAACTCGGCGGATAACTTCCTGAGCGCCACCTATCAGCCGTTGCTGCAGAAATACGACAAACTTCTGAACCTCAAAGTCGAATACATCGGCGGCGATGGACAGACCGAATCCAACATCACGAACCGTCTGGGCAATCCGAGCCAGTACGACGCGTTTGCGATCAACATGGTGAAGACAGATAACGCTTCTTCTTACACCACGCTTCTGAATCAATAATCGTTTGTGATTCCGATGATAAAGAGGCTATCAGGAACTGTCCTGATAGCCTCTTTTCGGAATGAATTTAGAAAGAGAATGCTTATGACAGAAAAGAAAGACGATTTCGTTTTATCGATTCGGGGCATGTCAAAATCTTTCGGACGTAACCGCGTTTTGGATCAGATCAATCTCGATGTGAAACGTGGATCGGTCATGGGCCTTATGGGAGAAAACGGTGCTGGGAAATCAACCATGATGAAGTGCCTCTTCGGTACCTACCAAAAGGATGAAGGCGAAATCTTTTTGGATGGACAAGGCATCAATTTCAGCGGGCCGAAGGAAGCGCTGGAAAACGGCATTGCCATGGTGCATCAGGAGCTCAATCAGGCACTCGATAGAAGCGTTGTCGACAATCTCTTTTTGGGTCGCTACCCCTTAACGCCTCTCGGCTTCGTCGATGAAGCGTTGATGCGCAAGGAAGCCGCCGATCTTTTCCGCAGCTTAGGCATTTCCGTTCCTTTGGATGTGCCGATGCGCCAGTTATCGGTCTCCAAGCGCCAGATGTGTGAGATTGCCAAAGCGATCTCCTATCATTCCAAGCTCATTGTTCTGGATGAGCCCACCTCTTCCCTGACCGAGCCGGAAGTACGTAAACTCTTCGCCATGATGCGTAAACTCCGTGATCGCGGCATTTCCCTTATTTACATTTCGCATAAGATGGATGAGGTGTTTGAAATTTGCGATCAGGTTTCGGTATTGCGCGACGGTAAACTCATTGCCACCAAAAATACGGCCGAAACGAACATGAATGAGCTGATCTCGGCCATGGTCGGTCGGTCGCTGGATAACCGCTTCCCGCCGGTGGATAATGAGCCGGGAGAACCGATTCTCTCCATTCAGCACCTTTCTACCAAGTTTCGTCCCTATCTGACGGATATCACGTTCGAGGTGAAAAAAGGGGAGATTTTCGGTCTTTACGGGTTGGTCGGCGCCGGGCGTTCGGAGCTTCTGGAAACGATTTTCGGCGTACGCACGCGTGCCGCCGGTTCTGTTTACTACCGCGGAAAGCGCATGAATTTCGAGAATACGAAAGAAGCCATGGCACACGGTTTTGCCATGATCACCGAGGAGCGTAAGCTCAACGGTATCTTTTCCAAAGGCGATTTGATTTTTAACACAACCATCGCCAATATGAATCACTATAAATCCGGCATTGCCCTGTCGAAGCAAAAGATGCTTAAGGCAACCACGCGTGAGCTGGAAATTATGCGTACGAAAGCCATGGGGCCGGAGGATATGATCACCAGTCTTTCCGGCGGCAACCAGCAAAAAGTCATTTTCGGCAAATGGCTGGAACGTCAGCCGCATGTCTTTTTAATGGATGAACCGACGCGTGGTATCGATGTCGGCGCGAAGTATGAAATCTACGAACTCATTATCCGCATGGCAAAACAAGGAAAGACCATCATCGTCGTTTCTTCCGAGATGCCTGAAATTCTGGGCATTACAAATCGAATCGGTGTCATGTCGAATGGACGTCTCTCCGGCATTCTGGAAACCAAGGATGCCAACCAGGAAGAGCTCCTCCGTCTGAGTACGAAATATCTGTAAAGGAAAAGAGGACTTATGAGCCAAAATAATCTCATTTCGCCGAACAACGGCATCCTGACTCCGGAGAAGGAGGAGTTGTTGCTTGCGCCGATTCAGGAACACGTGGATGCGGTACAACAAAAAATTGACGCTCTTCGTCAAGACGGCACGACCAAAGTCTCCGAGATCAACAATGCCATCAAACTCATTCGCGGCGACAAGAATTTCTCTAAACAGGAACAGGACGAACAAGTTGCGCGTTTGACGCGTGAACTGGAAAAGGCAAAAGCCGTCGAAGCCGCCAATAAAGCGGAAGTGGATAAGCTTATTGCAGAAGGCGAAGCCTATCTCAATAAACACTTCGATCAGGATTATTATAATCTGGTGAAAAACAGTGCCGAGTTGGAGCGGAAAGAGGCAAAAGCCCAATATGAGCGCCAACTTGCCGAATACAAAACGAATTATGAAGCACAGCTTGCGGAAATCAACAAATTAAGCGGAGACGAAAAAGCGCAGGAAATTAAGGACGCGAAGTACGTCTACCACAATAAAACGTTTGATGCCAAGGTGCGTTATGATATTGCGCTGCAGGATATCAAAGATCGTCGTCATGAAGCGTTTTTGCAGAAATTTCAGATGATTGATCGTCTGCGCAACTCACGCTTCACCGTCGGACAAAACTATGCACAAAAATGGGAGAATTTCCTGTACCGTTTCAATATGAAGCAGTTCCTGCTGAAAAACGGTCTTTATCTGGTCATCATCCTCATCTTTATTGCCTTGAGCATTATCACCCCGAAAGTGAAGAATACGGATCTGTTTACCTTCACGAACATCGTAAACATCCTGCAACAGGCGTCTCCGCGCATCTTCCTTGGTTTGGGCGTTGCCGGCCTCATTCTGTTGACCGGAACCGACCTCTCCATCGGTCGTATGGTCGGCATGGGCATGGTGATTTCGACGGTCATCATGCATAAAGGGCCCAATACCGGTCAGATTTTCGGTAAGGCCTTTGATCTTACCGGCATCCCCATTCCGGGACGCATTATCTTAGCGTTGCTCACCTGCATTGTTTTCTGTACCATCTTTACGTCGATAGCAGGCTTCTTTACGGCACGTTTTAAGATCCATCCGTTCATCACCACAATGTCCAATATGTTGATTATCTTCGGCTTAATCACGTACTCGACAAAGGGCGTTTCCTTTGGTGCGATTGAATCGGAAATTCCGAACATGGTCATTCCAAAGATCAACGGCTTCCCCACGATTATTCTCTGGGCGGTCGCTGCCATCATCATTGTCTGGTTCATCTGGAATAAAACCACCTTCGGCAAGAACCTTTACGCCGTCGGTGGAAACCCCGAAGCGGCTTCCGTTTCCGGTATCTCCGTTTTCTGGGTCACCATGTGTGCCTTCATCATGGCCGGTATCCTTTACGGCTTCGGTTCATGGCTGGAATGTATGCGCATGGTGGGCTCCGGCTCGGCTGCTTATGGCCAGGGCTGGGACATGGATGCCATCGCAGCCTGCGTTGTCGGTGGTGTCTCCTTTACCGGCGGTATCGGTCGCATCTCCGGCGTTGTCGTCGGTGTCTTGATCTTCACCGCTCTCACCTACTCCCTGACGGTCTTGGGTATCGATACCAACCTTCAGTTCGTCTTTGAAGGCATCATCATCGTTGCCGCCGTCACGTTGGACTCGTTGAAGTACGTGCAGAAGAAATAAGAGCTGTAGATGTACAAGTCGAACAACATATTTGCAACGAAAAGGGGAAGCCGAAACGGCTTCCCCTTCTTCTTTTCCTAAATCGCTTTTACCACTTCTTTCGATAATGAACCCCGAATCCGACCAAAATCAGAGGAATAAGAAAGAAGAAAAAATCCCAACAATATCTAAAGATTTCCGCACTTTGCACGGGTGGATTCCCCACTTGAAATCGCTTTACGATGTCAACCAATATACGTAAAGGACGCGCAACAGCCTGCCCCAGAAGAAAAGCTAAACCAACGGAAAAGAGGCTGTATGAACGATTCGTTTCTGTATACGGTTGACGCACTTCTTGAAATATCCGATACGCATCGTCGCTAAAGCTCTTACACCACCGAATCATGACTCCGTCCTCCCTTCTAATTTACAAGGTAACAAGAATCGCGCGCTAATGAACGCGAACTTCGCCACTTCGATTCAAATAGATTAATCCGTTATCCGTATAGAAAATAAACTTATAGGTTGCCCAGATTGCATCGACATGAGATTTGCCGGTAATTCCTGAAGTAGCAATTCTGCGTTTCTCGCCAGAATAAATCTCAAAATACCCGGCTTTACCTTCAATAGGATTAGCAAGAGAACGAATCAAATCGAAACTCGTTGAAAGAATGGAGCCATAGGGTTCTCCACAAAAATAAAAACCTTTCGAAATCAAGTCCATACGGAGCTGGTCATTATTTGCCTGTTCCTGACTAATATAGGTTCTATTCTTAAAAAATCAATGGATCGCTTTCATAGTGATAGGTAAAGGGATTATTTCTTAACACCACACTTTTGGCTTCTGACCGTGATGAACCTATCGTGCAAGCACAGAAAGAAACAGAAATCGCAAGTAACAACGAAACTACACGACGATACTTTATTTTCATATAAACCTCCTTCTCCAATCAACCAGTACTTTCTTCCTCTTTCAAATCTATTGTACTCCGCTCATTAAATCCTGTAAATATTGATTAATATCAAACAAAAATTCATGTTTTTAGAAAATAGATTCAATAATAATTGAGAGACAATACGCCAACGAAAAGGGGAAGCCGAAAGGCTTCCCCTTTTCAAGATGGAGTGAAGGATGGTCTACGAATGTGGTGGGAGCACATCCGATTATAACGTAGTAATTAGGAGTGATGCTTCTCCAACATGGAGTCGGTGGAGCATCCGGAGCACCCGCTGCAGCCGCAGCCACAACCACAGGCACTCTTCCCCTTTCGATGATTGGCGATCATTACCTTAATGATTAAGATGACGATTGCCAGAAGACCCGCTGCGACAAGCACAGTGGAAAGATGTTCGCTAAGCCATTGCAGCATACTTGCTTCCTTTCATTTCTTGCTGTCGTCTTTGCGACAACGGGATGAAGGACAATATGTCGTCCTTTCTTCGTTCGCCCTAAGGCGTTTTGATCTCTATTCCTGTTCCAGCGCGGGATGGCGATGAGAAACTTTCGCCTCCGGCGCATGGTATTTCTTAATAAAGAGCATATAGAGGATGGCTGCCAAGGCTGCCAACGCAGCAATCAAGCCCAAAATCGATCCGGACCCCGTAAAGAATGAACCGAACTGATAGATCATCAGCGCGATGAGATACGCGAAACCGCACTGATAGCCGACCGCAAAGAGCGTCCATTTCGTATTGTTCATTTCGCGGCGAATGGCGCCGATGGCGGCAAAGCACGGAGCGCAGAGCAGGTTGAAGACCAAGAACGAATAACCCGAAACGGTCGTAAAGACCTGTGCCATTTCCGTCCAAACGGAGCCGGAGGAACCGTATAGGATTCCCATGGTACCGACAATGTTCTCTTTCGCTACGAGCCCCGTCACCGAGGCGACGGCTGCCTGCCAATTTCCCCAGCCCAGCGGGCGGAAGATCCAGGCAATCGCGTTTCCGATGGTAGCGAGAATCGACAGGGACAGCTCATCCTCCTGCAGCATACGGAAGCTGCCATCGACAAATCCGAAATAGGAAGTAAACCAAACCAAGATGGTGGAAAGCAGAATCACGGTGCCGGCCTTGCGAATGAAGGAATATCCACGCTCCCACATAGAGCGCAAGACGTTGCCCACCGTCGGAACGTGATAGGGCGGCAGTTCCATAACAAAGGGAGCCGGTTCTCCGGCAAAGCCCTGCGTCTTCTTCAGCATGACGCCCGAGACGATAACCGCAAGCATCCCCACGAAGTACGCGGAGGTTGCCACCCAAGATTCTCCGCCGAAGATGGCACCCGCAACCAACGCAATGAACGGAATCTTGGCACTGCACGGAATAAAGGTTGTGGTGATGATGGCCATGCGCCGATCACTTTCGTTTTCAATGGTACGGCTCGCCATAATGCCCGGAACGCCGCAGCCGGTGCCGATGAGCATCGGAATAAAGGATTTTCCGGAAAGCCCGAATTTGCGGAAGACACGGTCCAAAACGAAAGCGATACGTGCCATATAGCCGCAATCTTCCAAAATCGCGAGCAGGAAGAAAAGTACCAACATCTGTGGAACAAAGCCCAGAACTGCGCCGCAGCCGGCGACAATGCCGTCGAGTATCAGGCCCTTAAGCCATCCGTCGACATGAATCTTCTCTAAGAGATCGCCGATTAAAACCGGCACACCGGGTACCCAAGTTCCGTAATCCGCCGGATCGGGCGCATCAAAGCCATGGGCGGTAAAATACGTTACCGCATCTTGGAACGTGATAGGAATGATATCTTTCTCTTCCATCTCTTTTTCCGTCATGTTCGGCAGCGCATTGTAATATACCGTTTTGACCGTTTCTTTCAAGGTTTCTTCGTCCACCGTTTTTACCGTCTGTGTCGTCTCCCCTGTTACGGTCTTCAGCTCGTTCAATGCTTCTTGGCCGTCGAATCCTTCTTCTTCCGGATCTACCTCCGCGAAGGCCTGCACCGCCAATAATGCATTCTGATAGGCATCATTGTCTTCTTCGTATTCCTTGGTACCCATGCCAAACAGATGGTAGCCATCCCCAAAGAGGCCGTCGTTTGCCCAATCGGTTGCCGGCGTACCGACAGCAACCATGGCCACCCAGTATACGACGAACATGACAAGGGCAAAAATCGGCAAGCCTAAAATACGGTTCGTCACCACGCGATCAATGCGATCGGAAGCGGACAGTTTGCCTGCGCTTTTTTTATGATAGGTAGATTGAATCAGTGATTCGATGTATTGATAGCGCTCATAAGTCATGATGCTTTCCGCATCATCATCCCGACTTTCTTCTAATGCCTCCACTTTTTCGGTAATCGCCTGTTGCGTCTCTTCGGAAAGCAGCAACGATTCCGCCATGGTCTTATCTTGTTCCATGAGCTTCGTCGCTACAAAGCGGCGTTTTTCCGCCGGCACTGTATCCGAAAGCATCGCTTCGATCTCCGCTAACAGCGACTCAACATCAGCGGCAAACGGTTCATCCATCGTCGGAATCTTCTTTTCCTTCGCCTGGCGGATAGCAGCTTCTGCAGCTTCCTGAATGCCGCGATTTTTCAATGCCGAAATGGACACGATCGGGCATCCCAGGGTTTTGGAGAGCGCCGGCATATCCAGATGGTCACCGTTTTTCTCCATCACGTCCTGCATATTGACGGCCATCACCATAGGAATGCCGAGTTCCAGAAGTTGCGTAGTTAAGTAAAGATTGCGTTCCAGGTTCGTCCCGTCCACAATGTTCAGGATCGCATCCGGTCGCTCTTCAAACAGATAACGGCGTGCGATTACCTCCTCCAACGTGTATGGAGATAGAGAATAAATGCCCGGAAGGTCCGCGATCAGCACATCGGGATGATTCTTCAGTTTTCCTTCCTTTTTTTCCACCGTAACGCCGGGCCAGTTGCCGACATATTGATTGGATCCCGTCAGCGCGTTGAACAACGTGGTTTTTCCGCTGTTCGGGTTCCCGGCCAAAGCAATGCGAAGCTGCATATCTTTCCTCTCTTCTTTTTTTCTTATATAGGGTTTTGTACTTTTTTTCTGTCGCGTTCCTGTCGTAATCCTGGTTTGAGCTCCTGGTGCGTTCTCGTCGCGCTCCTGGTGCAATTCTGGCTCGCTCCTGGCTCGCTCCTGTCGCAGTCCTGGCGCTGTCCGGCGCCATTCCTGATTTCAGAAATTCCCGATTGCAGGAACGATGACACTATTCTTGATTTACAGGAACGACTTCAATCATTTCCGCATCTGCTTTGCGAATAGAAAGCTCATAATTACGTACCGTGACTTCAATCGGATCTCCCAATGGAGCCACTCTTCGCACAAAAACCAGCGCACCTTTTGTCAGGCCGACATCCATCATGCGCCTCTTCACGGCTCCCTGACCGTGTAATTTGACAATTTTTACCGTCTCTCCCACGGCAACATCACGTAATGTTTTCATTTTCTTTCTCCTTTGGATGCCATTGTCGATTTTCGTGAAGCGCGTTGCGGCCTTCACTCTGTTCCCACTTTTCGTCGGCGTATCATTGTTAGTATTAACTAACTCCATAACAGAAACGTTCAAAAAATCCATCCTATGAACGATATCGCAACAGGTTAGCTGTTAGTCACGTCTAACGCAGCTCTACTTTACCCTGTTTTGCATGACCCGTCAAGCGGTTGAGGTGATTTTTTCTATGTTCGATATGGAGCCGGCCTACGGCCGGCGATTGGAGACGCCGCGTTGCGCGATATGGAGCCGACCCGCAACCGACGATTGGAGACGCCGCGTTGCGCGATATGGAGCCGACCCGCAACCGACGATTGGAGACGCCGCGTTGTAGTATAAACAACATCAATAAGGAATCGCCCTTAGGCCGATGTGGATAAGCTGTACCCTCAGCGGCTTGAGCGGTGCTCCGCTTTAAACGCGCCGCCAACATTATTCCAGCGGCGCTCCATATGGAGCTGTCGCCCCCTGTTATGATACGAAATTCATCCTTCATCAGGGACGCGAACCCTGATAACATCTCTTTTCAACCATTTGTCAGGGATGCCGACCCTGATAACTTCTCAATTTAGCAACTCATCAGGGTTCTTCTGCCCCTGTTTTGATACGAAATTTATCTTTTGTCAGGGACGCGAACCCTGATAGCATTTCAATTTAGCAATTCGTCAGGGGGCGACGGTCCCTGGTATTAGCACGAAATTTACCTTTCTCAGGGGCGTGGACCCTGATAACATCTCGTTTCTGCCATTTATCAGGGGTGCCGACCCTGAGAACATCTCGTTTAAGCCATTCGTCAGGGATGCCGACCCTGATAACTTCTCAATTTAGCAATTCACCAGGGGCGTGGACCCTGATATCATCTCAATATAGTCATTCGTCAGGGGGCGACGGTCCCTGGTATTAGCACGAAATTTGCCTTTCTCAGGGACGTGGACCCTGATAACATCTCGTTTCTGCCATTTATCAGGGGTGCCGACCCTGATAACTTCTCAATTTAGCAATCCATCAGGGGCCGTCGAACCCTGGCATTTACACACATTTACTCTTCATCAGGGGTGTGGACCCTAATATCATTTCAATTTAGCAATTCGTCAGGGGGCGACGGTCCCTGGTATTAGTACGAAATTTGCCTTTCTCAGGGACGAGAGCCCTGATAACATCTCGTTTCTGCCATTCGTCAGGGGTGTCGGCCCTGATAACATCTCAATTTAGCAAATCATCAGGGGCCGTTGAACCCTGGCATTTACGCAAATTCATCTTTCATCAGGAGCGCGAACCCTGATAACATCTCGTTTCTGCCATTCATCAGGGATTTGCTACGAAGCCCCATCAGCAAGCAAAGCGAAGCAATAAACGCCAACCACCTCTATTCTCTCTGAAACCATCGATGAGTTCCGAACACTAAAAAAATAGCCACCTCAGAAGGCGGCTAACCTCACGCGCCAGCACAGTGTTTCAGGAAAATCAAGTGGGCAACAGCGCCGCTAATACTATTTCCAGCGGCGCTCCGCCTTAAACCGTGCCGCCAATACCATCCCCAGCGGCACTCCGCCTCACGAACCCTGGCCGGCAAGCTAATCAGACGACAGCCAGGGTTCCGCTACAAAAATAGACCCTGGCAAGGACGCATTATTTCATCCAGCCAGGGTCGCACGTCATTACGAATCAAAACCGCGCCACCAACACCATTCCCAGCGGCGCTCCGCCTTAAACCGCTCCGCCGGCAACAGGCGGTACTCCACTTATACGGCTCAACATCTCCAAAGCGTCAAATCGCTTTAGATAATGAAGTACTTCAGCACAAACAGAATGGAAAGCACATACATTAACCAAGACAGCTCTTTAGCCTTGCCGGTAAGAATATGAAGAATGGTGTATGTGATAAAGCCGAAGGCGATGCCATCTGAAATGGAGTAGGCAAAGCCCATCATGGTGATGCAGGCAAAGCAAGGAATGGCTTTGGTCATATCGCTCCAGTCAATATGAGAAACCTGCTGCATCATCAGGAAACCGACGATGATCAGAGCCGGTGCCGTCGCAAACGCCGGAATGGTTAAAAACAGCGGCGTAAGGAAAAGAGCAACCAGGAAAAGAACACCCGTTACCACACTGGTAAGGCCGGTGCGTCCGCCTTCCGCAATACCGGAAGAGGATTCCACGAACGTCGTAATCGTCGACGTACCGAGCATGGCGCCAATCGTCGTTCCAATTGCATCCGCCAGCAGGACACCTTTGATTCCCGGCAATTTGCCGTCTTCATCCAACATATTGGCCTTCGAAGCGCAACCGATTACCGTGCCGAGCGTATCAAAGATGTCCACAAAGAGGAAGGCGAAGCAGACCACCACGAAATTGAGGAAATTCTGCGAAATAAAGGAAAAGTCCAGTTTCATCAGTGTCGGTGCGAGAGATTCCGGCATGGAAACCACTGCCGACGGAATAAGCGAATAATAGCCCGCATCCGGTGCCGGAACATAAATGCCGAGAAGTTGTGCGACAATGCCCAAGCCCCAAGTGGCCAACATGCCCCAGAGCATGTACCCTTTCACGCCTTTAATGAGCATCCAGCCCGTTAAAATGACACCGATGAGACAAAGAATAATTGCTACACCCTGAGAAGCGTTGGTTTCAACGCCTTTCGTAAACGAATAAAGGCTGACGAGCGTCGGTCCCTCTACAATGAGACCGCAGTTCTGCACGCCAATGAAAGAGATAAAGAAGCCGATGCCGACGGCAACACCGATTTTCAGCTGCGCCGGGATGGCGTTAAAAATGGCTTCACGAACGTTGGTTAAGGACATCAGAATAAAAATAACACCTTCAACAAAAACCGCCGTCAACGCGACTTGCCAGGAATAACCCATCGCGCCGCAAACCGAATAGGCAAAATAGGCATTCAAGCCTAATCCCGCAGAAAGCGCAAACGGCTTGTTGGAAAATGCCGCCATGCAGAAGCACGCAATCGCGGAGGCCACCGCCGTCGCAGTCAGGATTGCACCCGGATCCATACCGGCAGCACTGAGAATGGTCGGGTTTAACGCCAGAATATAGACCATCGTCATAAAGGTCGTGATGCCGGCCAACAACTCGGTATGTACCGTGGTTCCGTTCTCCTTCAACTTAAATACTCGTTCAATCATGATTCACTCCTTTTTTACACAAGAAACGGACAATAAAACCATTAACGCTTGACGAAGAATTCTTCATACCAAAGCAGGAACATATACACTGTCCAGATTTTGCGGTGCTGTGCGCGTCTTCCGGACAGGTTTTCCTCAATAAGAGCTTTCAGTTGTTCCACATCAAAGAACTGCGCCGCCAATTCTCCTGTGAGCATCTCCGTGATGATATCGCTGTACTTCGGCTCCTTGAGCCAATTTTTCAACGGAACCACATACCCCTTCTTCTTGCGCGTAGCCCACTCTTCCGGCAAATACTTTAGCGCTGCATGACGAAAGGCAATTTTGACCTTATTGCCTTGAATTTTTAATTCATCCGGTAATGTGCGCGCAAATTCCAGCAAATCTTCATCCAGAAGCGGTGTCACCAGCTGAACACCGTGACCGATGTTCATGCGGTCTGCCTTTAACGCAATATCGTTGACCATCCAAACATGAAAATCCAAATACTGTTTTTTCTGAATGGGAGAAAGGTTTCTCGCCTTTTCAAAATAGGGGGCCAACAGTTCCTGTACACGCGGAGCATAGCGATAGGAACGATGCACCAAATAGCGCGCCTCGGATTCATGGAAGATTTTAGCCTGACCAATGTACCAATCTTCCGTCGGCATCCCCTTGATCATAAAGTTTTTGCCCTTAAAATCTCTCGTCGATTTCAGCATACGTCGGCCAATTGCACGACGAAGAGAAGTCGGCAAAATTTTGTACACATTCATGTACTTCGGCTCCGTGTATTCAAAATAGCCGCCGAAAAATTCATCCGAACCTTCGCCCGAAAACACGGCGTTGGTGTGCTGGCTGATCTGTTTTGACAGATAGAACATGGGCACGGCGGAAAGGTTCGCAAAGGGCTGATCGCACAGATACGCAATCGTTGAAAGCTCCGAAAAGGTCTTTTCGGAATCCACAAGTTCGCTGTAGTGCGTGGCGCCGATAATTTTGGACAAATCCCGTGCATTATCAATCTCTGAAAACTCTTTATCGTGATAGCCTACGGTAAAAGTCTCTTTCGGACGAATGCGCGAAGCAAGGTAGGAGCTGTCCACACCACCGGAAAGCGACTGGCCGATCGCTTCGGGATGAGCAAAATACTTTATTTTTGCCGCAATCGAGGATTCCACCAACGAATTGATCTTTTCCGCCGCTTCCTCCAGGCCGATTTCCTGCGGTGCAAAATCCACATCCCAGTAACGCTCTTTCGTCAGCTGAACCCCTGCTTCCCCGTTTCCGGTTGCTGTAACCGCCGTCGCCGGCGCAAACGTGAAGACGCCTTGAAAGAACGTCTCTTCCAAAGTAGGCGACTGGAAAATCAAATACGGCACCAGCGCGTCTTTATTGAATTTTTTCTCGAACGACGGCAAAGCGAGAAACGCCTTGGTCTCTGAAGAAAAGACGATTCCTCCGTCCTTTGTTTGATAGTAATAAACCGGTTGGACGGCAAAACGATCGCGAAAAACGATAAGGGCGTCGGTTTCTTTGTTGTAAATCAATACCACATAGCCACCCTTGAGCACGGTGGCAACCTCTATGCCTTCTCTTTCATAGATCGCCGCAATGGCTTCCGCCGGCGTCAGCGAGGTGGCATCCGAAATCCCGCACTGTTCGGCATGCCTGCGCACGTCATCCACGTTATTCACATAGCCCGTCAATAAAACGGTCGTTTTCTCCCCTTGATAAAGCTCTTTGCGATCGAAGGCATAGTCCAAATCCATGCCCAAATAGCCCAGTTCCAGATCGCCTTCCTTCAGATGATGGCGATAATCCTTACCGCGATAGGCCATCGTGTCCAACATATTCTCTATCGTATTCTCTTGTATCGACGTTCGAAACGCCGCAACAAAACCTGCCATGCATTACTCCTTGTTCTTGCCTTGTCTCCGGCGGGTCACCGGCAAAACCCATGAACTTAGGATAGCACCAACCGCTCTCGTATGGGGAGAGATCATTCGTTTTTTCATAACACGTTTGTCTCCCGTTAGCGACGGGGTGCACCTAAGACGACAGCCGTATTTTATACGAAAGTTCAGTTCTGATTCAATCCTTTATGGAAAAAGGAGGCATTTTTCACTCGTATTTGATCCCGAAAAATGAAAAAAAGAAATTGACAAACTCTACGGCGTTTGTTATCGTTGGCTAACAAGCGGTGCAATTCCGTTTGTACAGCGAAAAAAATACATACGCCAAATAGGGCACCTTATAGAAAAGGAGCAATTTGTGAATTCTCTGTACCCTTTTGAGCAGGCGATTGTCCGTCATGGCGCGGAAACACTTGCCGGTCTCAAGCCGGCCTCCCTCCTTTGTTGGACAACAAGAAGCGTTGCGATTGAAGAAATCCTGGCCTATGGGCGACGCGAATTTGAACGCTTTGATGTTCGTTTTTTCCTGCTTGGAAAATGTGGAAACGCACATCGTATCTTAATTTATCGCACCCGCCTGCTGGCAAAACGTTTAGTATGCCCGGATGTTAGCCTTGCCTTACATAATTTAGGCTATTGTTACGACCGGCCGAACAACCAGGTGCGGGCAACAGCAAATTCGACGTGCGCTTTATATGGAGAAGCAAAGAAAGACCTCGTCACTTGGCTTCTTTTGCAGTTGCAGGAGCGGATATGCCTTTCACCTTCCCTTCCCGATGAAATCGGATTGTTCTTAGGTTATCCCGTGGAAGACGTGCTTCGTTTCATGCAGGATCACGGACAAAGTGCCTATCCTCTGCGAGGATCCTGGCGCGTGTATCACCATCCGCAACAAGCAGAAGCCACCTTCAATACCTTTCGCGCCTGTCGTCAATGTTGGCTTCAGGCCATGCAGAAAGGTTGTTCCCTGCCCCAGGTGATGGACAGACTATCACCGGCGGTATGATTCATTTTCCCCTTGTTCGACATGAACTTTTGTAACACGAACATTTCATCAAGCCATCTGCATAACAGCGGATGCAGCAAAGAATAAAGGATAAAGGAGAAACAAATGCGCATTGGAATCATTTATTGGAGCGGAACCGGCAATACGGAAGCCATGGCTCATGTTCTGGAAGAAGCGCTGAAAAAAGAAAACGCCGACGTCGAGGTAAAAAGTGTGAGCGAAGTCTCCGTTGCCGACGCACTTAGCTATGATCGACTGGCTCTCGGTTGTCCGGCCATGGGCGATGAGCAGCTGGAAGAGGTCGAATTTGAGCCCTTCTATGAAGATCTCAAGGCCGAAATCGGCAAAAAGCCGGTTGTCCTCTTCGGATCCTATTCATGGAACGACGGGCAATGGATGGAAGACTGGACCGATGATGCCCGCTCCGCCGGCCTGTGCCTGATGGATGACGGTGTAGCCTGTTATGAAGGTCCGGATGATGAGGAGAAAAAAGCAGCGTTGGAAGACTTAGCCAAAGCACTGCTGAAATGATGCGACGTTGTCCATTTCCTAAACGGTCGAAATCGGATAACCTATGCAAACCGACAGAGGCACGATGAACGGTTTCCTGTACTCGTCGTTCAAATCAATTGGTTTCTCGTCATTTCAATCCATCGATGGATAGAAAGGGAAGGCGGAAAAATCCGCCTTCCCTTTTTCTGCTATCTGCAAACTGTTGTCTGCAAACTGTTATCTACAAACTTCCCTTGGTAAAACCGCAGCAGTGGTATCGCCAAAACAGGAAGTCTCAATGCTCTCTATTTATGACGAAAAGCCGTAGAGCGACTCCACTGCCTGCTGCTGAATGCCCTGTTTCACGCGCTCCGTCGTTTCCTCACCACAAAGGGCCGTAATCAACGCAAACGAGAGATAGACTGCCGCCGCCGCTCCGCGTCCGGTAAAGATGTTTTCATCCTGTACCACGATGGCCTCGGTATCGTAGGTGCCGACATTTTCCAGCTTGTCCACTGTTCCCGGATAGCCCGTCACTCGCTTATCGGCAATGACGCCCGCCTTTTCCAACACGATGGGCGCTGCACAGATGGCCGCCACCGCTTTCCCCGTATCAGCAAAATCGCGGACAATGTTCAGAACTCGCGCATCATCACGCAAGTTGAGCGATCCCGGCATCCCGCCCGGAAGATATACGCCATCATAGACAGTGGGATCAATCGAATCCAACGTGGTATCCGCGGAAACCACGATACCGTGTGCGCCGGTAACCGAAAGATCATCGGTAAGGGAGGCCATGTCCACATCTACATCCGCACGACGCAAATAATCCACCGGGGTCAAGGCTTCTATTTCTTCGAACCCTTCGGCCAACAACAGTAAAATCTTTTTCATGCTTTCTTCTCCCTTCTTCCGTCGGTAACGACAACCAATGAGCGTAAGCTCGCCTTCCATCGCACCGTTTATTTGGCACGCACCATATCTTCAAGACATGGTACGAATCATACATTTTTCTATTACCCATTCTTCTTCCTTTCGTCCCACGGACGTTGGGTTTTACAATTCCGAGAGGGCGGTCTATACTGTAGCTGATGTAAAAAAGAGCAGGAGAGGCGAATGAAAAATCTGGGATATTATAACGGACAGGTGGATTTAATTGAAAACATTTTTATCCCCATGAATGACCGCGTGTGCTGGTTCGGGGATGGCGTATATGATGCCGGGCCGTGCCGCAATCAGCACATTTTTGCTTTGACGGAACATGTGGATCGCTTTTATCGCAATGCCGAAGCACTCAACATTCAAATGCCCATGGAGAAGGATGCCTTTTCTTCCCTATTATGTGATTTGGTGAAAAAACTCGACGATGATGATCTCTTCGTCTACTACCAGGTCACCCGTGGAACGGCGGAGCGCAATCATACGTATGTTCCCGGAAAAGGTAATCTGTGGATCATGATTAAACCGCAAAAAGTCAACGATGGGACAACGCCCATTTCACTCATCACCTGCGAAGATACGCGTTTTTTTCACTGCAACATCAAGACCTTAAACCTGATTCCTTCGGTTATGGCGGCGCAAAAAGCGAAAGAAGCCGGCTGTCATGAAGCGGTCTTTTATCGTCCGGGTGGACGCGTCACCGAATGTTCCCATAGCAACGTGCATATTCTACGGGATGGCGTACTCTACACCGCGCCCACCGATTGTCTGATTCTTCCGGGCATTGCACGTCATCATCTTTTGTTGGCCTGCGAACGCCTGCATATTCCATATCGTGAAGAAGCTTTTTCGCTGGAAGAGCTGGCTTCTGCAGATGAAATTCTTGTGACCAGTTCCAGCAACCTTTGTCTACGTGCCGATCACCTTGACGGCAAGACTGTCGGCGGAAAGGATTTTGCCCGCTATGAGCAACTGCGTGAAGCCGTTATCACGGAATTTATCACTGAAACCGAACGCCCCTGATGGGATAAAGGAGAAATAATGTTTGATGTACTCATTATCGGCGGCGGAATTGTCGGCTGTTCGATCGGAAGACAACTCTCCCGATATGCCTGCCGTGTCGGTCTGTTGGAAAAGAACACCGAAGTCGGGCAGGAAACCACGAAAGCCAACTCGGCCATCGCGCATGGCGGATTTGATTGCATTCCGGGGACAAAAAAAGCGGCCATGAATGTGCGCGGCAACCACCTGATGACAAAACTGAGTGAAGAATTGGGGTTTGCCTATCATCAAGTGGGCTCGCTGGTTCTGGCCTTTGATGACGAGGATATTGCTCAGTTGCACGTTTTGTTGGAGCGGGGAAAAGCAAATGGCGTGACTCCGCTCTCCCTGCTGGATCCGCCGGAAATTTTTGCGCTGGAGCCGCGTGTTGCAAAGAACGTAAAAAAAGCGCTCTACTGTCCGACGTCCGGCGTCGTAGATCCCTTTAATTTTACCTATGGCATGATCGAAAACGCCATCGAAAACGGCTTATCACTTTTCACCGAAACAGAAGTTTTCGGCATGGAACGTTGCGGTGATCACCTTTTGGTGCATACGGAGCACGGAGATATGGAGACGCGCTTCGTTGTCAATGCTGCCGGGCTCGGAGCCGGGCGAATCGCCGCCATGGCCGGCGATAAGGAAATCCGTCTACGTCCGACCAAAGGGGTCTATCGCCTGTTGGATAAAACCAACGATGAATGTATTCATACCGTTCTTTTTCAAACGCCGACGGAAAATGGTAAAGGCGTATTGGTTGCGCCGACTTATGATGGCAGCACGCTCGTGGGGCCCACCGCAGACGCGGTGAGCGATGAACACGATACTACGGTAAACGACAATGATCTGCGTCATGTCGATGTCCTTGCCCGCAAATCGGTACCGGATCTGGCGCTCGGACAAACGATTCGCGTCTTTACCGGCGTGCGCGCCAAACCCGAAAGCGGTGATTTTCATCTCTATGCCTCAAAACACATGCCGGGTGTCATCCATGCGGCAGGAATTGAATCGCCGGGATTGGTTTCGGCTCCCGCCATTGCGGAAGAAGTGGATCGTCTGTTGCATGATAACGGCTTTTCCGCTGCGCAAAAAACGGATTTTCAGCCGTATCGTAAAGCCTTTGTGCGCATGGCGCAACTCAACGCGGAGGAAAAAGCGGAACAAATCGCGAAAAACCCCTTATACGGCAATATTATCTGTCGATGTGAAACCGTCTCCGAAGGGGAGATTGTGGAGGCCATCCACCGTCCGGGCGGAGCGCGGACGCTGGACGGCGTGAAACGTCGTGTTCGCGCCGGCATGGGGCGTTGCCAGGGCGGTTTCTGTGCACCGCGTGTCATCGCCATCTTAGCGCGTGAGCTTGGTGTGGATCCGACCACGCTGCTGAAGGAAAGTCGCGGATCGAAGTTGCTCGTCGGACATCTGAAAGACGGGCAGGCCGATGTGATGCAACCGGACGTCGGCCGCCGGAATGACGACACGCTCGATGCGACACTTGATAACAGCACTCACCCTGAAACAGAACAGGATGGTTTGCATGAAGACCATTGATCTTGTCATTATCGGCGGAGGTCCTGCCGGACTTGCCGCCGCCATTGAAGCGAAAAAAAACGGTGTCGATTCCCTGCTCATTATTGAACGCGACCGGGAACTGGGCGGCATCCTCAATCAGTGTATCCACAGCGGATTCGGCGTGCAGGAGTTCAAAGAAGAACTGACCGGACCCGAATATGCCAAACGCTTTGTCGATCAGGTGAATGCCATGGCGATTCCCTATGTATTGCAGACCATGGTGGTCGAGATCACGCCCGATAAGCAGATTGTCGCCATGAATTCCTCCGGTGTGATAACCATCCAAGCGAAGGCCATTGTGCTCGCCATGGGTTGTCGTGAACGCAGTGCCGGCTCTGTCGCGCTCGGAGGCTACCGTCCGGCGGGCGTCTACACGGCAGGAACCGCGCAGCGCCTTATGAACATGGAAGGACTCATGGTCGGAAAAGAAGTGGTTATCTATGGATCCGGCGATATTGGGCTCATCATGGCGCGTCGTTTGACGCTTGAAGGGGCGCATGTTCCCTGCGTTGTGGAAATTGCTCCGGAATCGAGCGGCCTCCCCCGCAACATCGCCCAGTGTCTTAACGATTATGATATTCCGCTTTACCTGCACCATAAAATTAAGGCCGTGCACGGAAAAGAACGGGTTCATGGAGTGACCATTTGTGCTGTAGACGACAAATGGCAGGAAATCCCCGGCACGGAACGAGACGTTCCCTGTGATACGCTCCTGCTTTCCATCGGCCTGATTCCTGAAAATGAGCTGTCACGTCAGGCACAAATTGCTCTGCATCCGCGCACAAAAGGTCCGGAAGTTTCTTCGCATATGGAAACCACCGTTCCCGGCATTTTTGCCTGCGGAAATGTGTTGCACGTACACGATATCGTAGATTACGTGACGCAGGAAAGCCGCAATGCCGGAAAAAATGCGGCCGAATATATTCTCCACGGATCGTTTCCTCCTGCTACGCTGGCGACTTCTGCAGGCGAAGGTATTTCCTATCTTTTGCCTTCCCGCATCGACCCTGAAACAAAGGACGCTGTACGTCTCTTTTTCCGTCCCATGCGACGTATGCGAAACGTCGTGCTTTCGCTTTATAGCGGCGATATGCTGCTTGCAACCTACAAGCGAAACGTGCTCATTCCTTCTGAAATGGCTCATGTGGACGTCACCTTTGAACAGCGCGCACAGGCCGTTTCCCCATTGCGGCTTATCGCCAAGGAGGAGTCATGACAAAACGAGAAATGGTCTGCATTGTCTGCCCCATGGGTTGTACGCTGACGATCGAGCAAAAAAGTGAAGCGCTCCTCGTGACGGGCAATCGCTGCCCACGCGGGGAACAATATGCCAAACAGGAATTGACCGCCCCTCTGCGCAATATCGCGTCAACCGTACGTGTACATAACGGCGTTTTGCCGGTGGTGCCGGTCAAAACCGATCGGGAAATTCCCAAAGAGAAGATTTTCGCTGCCATGGCGCTGATCAATGCGGTCGAAGTCGAGGCTCCCGTCCGTTGCGGAGAATGCATTATTCCCCATCTCTTCGGCACGGAGGCGAACATTGTAGCGACGCGCGATTTAGCGGCCTGCGATTCGGCCGACAACGAGACGTCGACAAATTAATACGTTTCCTCTGAACCATATGGGGTGTCCTGGGTTCAACAAACGTTATAATCAGTGAATTGGAAAGAAGGTCCTATGCAACCCAAGCAGTATTCGGTCGAAAGCGCCTGTCATCAGCCGCTTGATGTCCTTTATTATGCGCATGAACCTGATGCCGTCGGCAATGTGCCGCGCGCATTGGTTCAGCTCTTGCACGGCATGCAAGAACATAAGGAACGGTATCACGACTTTGCCGAATTTTTATTCGATCAGGGCTATGATGTGTTGATCCACGACCATCTTGGCCATGGAAAAAGCGTCAGCCGCCCGCATCCCCTTGGCGACATGGTTTCCGTCGACACAGTGCTGAAAGATATTGATTTGGTCCGTCAAAGTGTCCCCGTGCATGAACAGACCATCTGTTTCGGGCACAGCATGGGTTCTTTTTTAGCGCGCATTTATGCCTCGCTTTACGATGTGGACTTGTTGATTGCCTGTGGAACCGGCCAAACGCCTTCGTTCCTGGCCCATTTTCTTAAACTGATCTTGCTCACCCAGCCCTCCGGCAAACCGCTTCACAAACTGCAAAAACTCGTTACGGGCCCCTTCAGCAAGCGCGGTGATCCCCCAACGGCCTGGCTCTCCGTAAATGAGGAAAATCAACGACGCTACCGTGAAGACCCCCTTTGCGGTCAGCCCTTTACGAAGGAAGGCTATGAGACCCTGATGGATATTGTCCTGCGTCTGAACCATGCAGAGACCTATCGCAACTGCAGTGCCGATCGTATTTTGCTCATCGCCGGAGAAAAAGACCCGGTCGGCAAGTATACGAAGGGTGTCCGTCAGGCGGAAGAGCGCTACCGTGCTGCAGGAAAAAATGTGCGAAGTATTTTTTATCCCAACATGGCGCATGAAATTTTGCAGGAGACGGATCGACAAAAGGTGTATCAGGATGTATTGCAGTTTCTGCGTGATGAGCAATGAATGTTTCAGGATGTTTTGAAATTTCTGCGTGATGGGCAATGAGGTTGCCAAGATAAGCAAAACGCTAAGAATAAGTCCACATAACAAAACGTTAAACATAAGACCACATAGCAAAACGTAAAGAATAAAAGCACATGAGGAGATCAATATGGAGAAAACACAAGTAGAGCTGAATCGCGGATTGGCACAGATGCTTAAAGGCGGTGTCATTATGGACGTGACCACGCCGGAACAGGCCAAGATTGCCGAAGAAGCCGGTGCCTGTGCGGTCATGGCGCTGGAGCGCATTCCGGCGGATATTCGCGCCGCCGGCGGCGTGTCCCGCATGAGCGATCCCAAGATGATTCGCGGCATTCAACAGGCCGTCAGCATTCCGGTGATGGCGAAGTGCCGTATCGGCCATTTTGTGGAGGCGCAGCTTCTGCAGGCCATCGATATCGATTTTATTGATGAGTCCGAGGTTCTTTCTCCGGCGGATGATGTCTACCATATTGATAAAACCGCATTCAAAGCACCGTTCGTCTGCGGCGCGCGTGACCTCGGAGAAGCGCTTCGTCGCATCAGCGAAGGCGCTTCCATGATTCGCACGAAAGGCGAGCCGGGAACGGGCGACGTCGTTCAGGCCGTACGTCATTTGCGCAAGGTAAATGCCCAGATTCGGCAGCTTTCCGCCATGCGGGAAGATGAGCTTTTTGAAGCGGCAAAGGCATTGCAGGTTCCCTACGATTTGGTGCGCTATGTCCATGATCACGGCAAACTTCCGGTCGTCAACTTTGCCGCCGGCGGCGTCGCCACCCCGGCCGACGCTGCGCTCATGATGCAGCTTGGCGCGGAAGGCGTCTTCGTCGGTTCCGGCATTTTCAAGTCCGGCAATCCCGCCAAACGCGCTTCCGCCATCGTGCAGGCCGTGACCAACTTCACCGATGCGAAATTGATCGCTGAAATTTCAGAAGACCTGGGCGAAGCCATGGTCGGCATCAATGCCGGCGAAATTGCCATCATTATGGAAGAACGAGGCCAATAATGCCCATCGGCGTTCTGGCGCTCCAAGGCGCCTTTATCGAACACGAAAAAATGCTTCGTCGTCTCGGTGCCGATGTACGTGAAGTCCGTCAACGTTCCGACCTCGATGGTCTCAACGGCATCGTCCTTCCCGGCGGCGAAAGCACGGTTCAGGGACGTCTATTGCGAAAGCTCCATATGCTTGAGCCCTTGCGCGATCGTATTCAAAACGGAATGCCTGTGCTCGCGACTTGCGCCGGACTGATCCTTCTGGCCCAACACCTTGACGGCGATGAAACAACCCATCTGGCGACACTTCCCGTCACCGTTCGGCGTAATGCGTACGGAAGACAGCTCGCCAGTTTTGCCACCACCGCAAACGTGGGCAACCTCACCGACTTTCCCCTCGTCTTCATTCGCGCGCCGTATATCGCGGCGGTGGATGGAAATGGTGGTGTGGCGGCTGATGAGGTGAGCGGCAGTGGCGGCGGCACGCCGGAGGTTGTGGTGAGCGGAAGTCGTGGCGATGCGCCGGTGGATGTGGTGAACGGAGGTCGTGGCGGCCCGCCGGTGGTTGAAGTACTTTGTACCATCTCGGATCGCATCGTCGCTGTGCGCTACGGCGCCCAGATCGGTCTTGCCTTCCATCCGGAGCTGACTGAGGATGCACGTCTGCATGAGGCATTTTTGGAAACGGTTAAGCAAGGAAATAGCAACCTCTGAAACAGAGGTTGCTATTTCCTCTATTTCAGAGGTGCCAGCCTGTAGCGGTAGTTGCGTCGCCTTCACTATAGCGGCGATTGTGCCGCTTCCGCAATTTAACGATGCCAGAAGGTGACGGCCGAAGGCCGGCGATTGTTCCGCCTTCGCAATTTAGCGGTGACAGAAGGTGCCGGCCGAAGGCCGGCGATTTGAAAACGCCGCCGAAGGCGGCTTTCCTTCTGTGACTGCGCCGCCAACAGCATTCCAGCGGCGCTCCTTCTGAGGGAAACGGACCCTGGTATTAACACAAAATATACCTTTAGTCAGGGATGCCGACCCTGATAACATTTCGTTTTAACCATTCGTCAGGGGGGACGTCCCTGATATCTTCTTAATTTCGCAATTGATCAGGAGATGTTTGGCCCTGGCATTTACGAAAATCTATTCTGCGTCAGGGGCATGGGCCCTGATAACACCTTCATTTTGCAATTCGTCAGGGGCTGTTAGGCCCTGACATTTACGCGAACTTGCCATTCGTCAGGGATACCAGCCCTGATAACTTCTCAGTTTAACCATTTGTCAGGGGCGCCGACCCTGATAACTTCTCGTTTTAACCATTCGTCAGGGGCGGCGTCCCTGATAACGTCTTAATTTATCAATTCATCAGGGGCCGTTGGATCCTGATATTCACACCAATTTTCTCTTCGTCAGGGACGCCAGCCCTGATAACATCTCAATTTAGCAATTCATCAGGGATCGTTGGGCCCTCGCATTTATACGAATTTACTCTTTCTCAGGGACACGGACCCTGGTAACTTTTCCTTTCATGCTTTCGTCAGGGGCGCGCATGTAGTATATGAACCAAAATCACGCCGCCATTGCAATGCTAAGCGGCGCTCCGTCTTCAAACGCGCCGCCATCCGAATTTCCAGCGGCGCTCCGCTAGTCCCTGCCCGAAAAGCGCCTTCGCCCTCCGAAGTTCACTCCGCACTTCGCCCGATCTCCAAGCATTAAAAAAGCGACGGATGCGCTTACTTCGCTCCGTCGCCTCCATACGGCCACAGGCCGGTCAAGACTTCCACTCCACACCAACCACAAAGCCGCCCCGTTCGCGAGCCGCCTCTTCGACGAGTCCCCACCACAAAGGTAAAAAGCTGACGAAAGGACGAGGAGAAGCGAGCGGCGAGCGGATGGGGTGGCTTTGCCTGGCGAAGAGAAGCGCGCGGCGAGCAGACGGGGCCGCTTTGCCTGACGGGACGGCTTTTCCTGACGAGGAGAAGCGATCGGCAAGCGAACGGTGTGGCTTTGCCTGAGCGAGGAAAAACATGCGACAAACAGCCGTGCAGATTTATGAACAATCCTGCGGAAGCTTATTTCTTCCGAATCAAAATCGCCTTCGGTGCCAAGGAATTTTCGCGTTTTTCACATTCCTTGCTGAACACCATGCGATCCTGCGCTTCGAAAAGATTCTCAGAAAGAGAACCGCCCGTAATGAACGTCGTCTTGCCATTTTGCACGAGTTTTGCCAAACGATACTCCCCACCGAAATCCCCTTCAATAGGAGAAGACACGAACGATGAGAAAACGTAGATTTCCAGATAATCCTCATCCAGAAAGTCTTCATATGGCGTATCGGATCCCTCTACCACAAATGGAATCGGCGAACCGATATTTTCTCGATCCATGTAGGAGCTGAATTGCTGCGATGTACGGAAATTCTGCACCACCGAATCGCGATAAAGATCATAAGGATGCAACAACACACCATCTTTATCAATCGGGGCCTTTTCCACGGCATGAGAAAGCGAAGGATCCATGCGAATATTGAGCGGCTGTAGAGCATTTTCTCCCGTAAAACGCTCACCAATCTTAGCACGCGAAAAACCGCTGTAGACCGCTTCATCCGAAGCCTGCACCACATAAAGGCTCAACAGATCCTCCACGGCGCTTCCGCGCAAAATGACGTTGATGTTTTCCAGCTTCGGTGCCTTCACCGCAGCGGCACGCGCTTCCGTATCGGCCAACTGTGTCTTCACGACGTCACGCACCTGCTCCACATCAAGAAGGCCGAAGGTATAATCATTAAAGATTTCCACACTCTCCGTCGCTCCCTTGGCATCCGTCACCAGCTCAAAAACGAAGCGATGCACCGGATACGTCACTTCCGTCCCGGTAGACGTCAGCACATGGCGCGTTCCGTCCACAGCAAAAAGCTCCACCGAATTAACCTGCGACGACATGCCGTAGTCCGCAAACAGTGCCTCATAAAGCGCATCATACTGCGTTTTCAGCGTCTCCGTGTTGGAAGGAGACGCCGTATCGAACGCGGTGGACTTCGCATCAGCCCCCGCATGAAGAGCCGCATCGAACGCTGCGGTCCCCGCATCAGGCTGTGCCAATGCATCAGACGACACTTTCGCCTGCGCGGTATTGGTTGCCATCGGATACCACTTGTTTTTCACAAAACGCGCGGAGACGATGGCATTATCGATACGTGCCTCGATCTCCTCTGCGGAGTCCCCTGCAGAAAGCAGCGCCTCTCCCTTGCCTTTATAGCGTTCGACGCCGTCTTCACCCGCTTCTTCAAAATCAACAAAGACCTCTACCGTCGTTTCGGTGGTCTCGCAAAGGCGGTTCTGGTCCAGCTTGTTTTTCACAAAGAACAGTTCTGTCGAAGCCAGGTTCTCCTCCGTGACAATCCAGCCGGCAAGCTCTTTTTTCTTCAATATATTCAAAATCGTTTCCCGCATACGACTCTCCTAACTCAGTTTTCCGCGCGCTTTAATATATGCGCCGCCGGTGGACGTCTTGACCCATTCCTTCCAGCCTTTTCCGCAATATCCCGTGCCGGACATCTCCACCTTCGGCGAAACCATGGAAATGGACTCCAATAGATCCGGCACATAGCCCGTCAGATACACCGGACTGACGATTTTACCGGTCAGCTTGCCGTCCTTAATTTCCCGCGCCTTTGCGGCCACACACTGAATGCCCCAGTTCTTCGGATCCTCCATGCCGGAATGCATGCCTTCTAACAAATAGCCGTGCGAAATCGACGCAATCATCTCCTCAAGGGAATCCGTCCCACCTTCAAAGAAGGTGTTGGTCATGCGTGTGTACGCCTTACGCTTATAGCTCTCACGCTTGCCGTTTCCCGTCGGTTCCACGCCCAATTGAAGGGCCGAAAGCGCATCACACATTCCTCGCTTGAAAATGCCATGGTCAATAATCACCGTATCGTTAGCGAGGCTTCCCTCATCATCAAAAGCGTAACTGGATACCTCATCAATCGCGCTTGCGCCATCATGCATGACCACGACATCCGAGGCAACACGCTTATTCAGGTACTCTTCTCCCTTCGCACGGTGCTTCACGAACATATCCATTTCCGTTCCGTGACCGAAGGCTTCATGCGCAATGAGCCCGGTAAAGTCCGGCTCGCACACAATATCATACTCGCCCGGCTCCACACGCTCCGCAGAAAGAAGCTCCACCGCACGCGCACAGACTCCGGGAACTTCCGCTTCCACTTCATCCAAAAGCTCTGATCCCCCCAGAAGAGAAAGCCCCTTATATTCAAACTTTCGTTTTTCGCCATCCGTCGCCAGCGCAACGATGGTCGCATTGGCATAGGCATACGATTGGTAGAGGTCGCGATTGGGCGAAAGAAAAATCTTATTCACCTGTGTCACAGAATGCGTCATCTGTAGGAATGACACCTCTTCACATTTTCCGATGTTGGCATCATGAATAGCCTGCAGGCGTGCCAAAATTTCGCCGGGATCATCGTTTTGAGGTAAGCACTTCGCCTCCCCCAGATGGTAGACCGTTGCCGGTTCGTCGCTTGGCGCTTTGGCATAAGGCAGAATCCCCTTGGCCCGGAAGCGCTCCCGATCCTTTTTCGCAATCTCACGCACGCGATCAACGACATAGGAAACGTCCACCACGTTAAAGGAATATTCGCTTATGCCCGTATCCTGAAATACGCGCACGACGAAACCGCGTTCCTGATCCATCGACGGCTCAATGGCGGATTTTGTCGTACTCACCTTATACATTTTTCCATCCACATCCGTCCCCAAGACGGAAACATAGGCGAATTCCTTCGCCAAGATGGCAACCATTTCCTTCAGCTTGTCCTTTTGAGCAAGCAAATAAGAAGATGCCTGTAATTTCATAAAACCTCCTGTGTTTCATACAATCAAGTCGTCCATTATCCGACGTCAACTAAACGAAAGGCGAAAGAGATTGAATGGCGGCTTTCCGGTTGCTTTTGATGAAGGCCGCAAAGGCGCCCAACAATTCATTTCGTTTGTCATCCGGCAACTTTACCAATCCCGACAAGACCATATGGGCACTTTTCAACCGTTCTTCATGCAATTCGGTAAAGGTCTCCGATCCGGTCATTTCCAGAACGGAAAACACCGTATCAATGATGGACGCACGACTTTCCTCGTCCACCGTATCCAGCCAGTTTCCCAGAGCCGCCTGAACAAATAAGCTGAACGGCGTCAGCTTCGTTTCTGCAAACTTCGTGTCCTCTACGATCCAAGTCAGTGCATCATGCTGGAAGATACCCTGCGCAGTGCTCTTTATCACCTTATGCTCGCCCTGATTAAACAATAGCTGCCCGATGATGGACGAATCCGGCACAATATTGCGCATGCGGGGGCGAATCTTTTGATATTCAGGTGAGAAAATGATCTTCTCGTGCATTCCCGGGCCGTCGTTGTTGTAGACGACCGTGATGCGATCCTGTATTTCCGGTCGACAGAAAATCGATGCGTACATCGCAAAATAGCCGCCTTTGGAATGCCCACCGACGATAAATTCGCCTGGATGCTCGCCGCCCAGGCGATCCAGATAGGCAACTGCCTCCTTTGAGCCCCCGGTTTCCTCAAGATAGCTCATCAACAGACTTTCCTTCCAGCCGGTAAACGAGGCATCCGTACCGCGATAGGCGACATACCAGGAATCCTCAGACAGATGAAAAACCAGCGCCGAAAACTGCATGGTATCCTCATCGTCCACCTCGTTCACATAGTGGGAAAGAAGCATATCACGAAATCGCTCGCCCTTTGCCATTTCGCGCATAAGCAGTGGCGCACGATCACAGAACTTCGCCTTCTTATCGATCTCCTCGGCATCATGCGTCGCAAAAAAACGTCGTGAAACCTCTGCAAGAGGCAAACCGTTTCGATTTTCTTCTTCGTTATGAAAAATGTCGTCAAAATCGATATAGGTCAATTCCGCCAAAACGGTGTTGTCCACATCGTGAAACGGAAGTGCTGAAAACGGCACATCCTTCTGTTCTTTTATATAGTCTTCAATGGTCATCGATTCCCCGTTTCCGCTTCCCGTACACGAAATGCTACGCCCAGATGCCGGGCAATACCCCGGCAAATCGCAATTTCCTCTTCCGAAAGACTGAAGCCAACGACGGA
The DNA here is from genome assembly GCF_900059565.1 of Murdochiella massiliensis. Classification (GTDB taxonomy): domain Bacteria; phylum Bacillota; class Clostridia; order Tissierellales; family Peptoniphilaceae; genus Murdochiella; species Murdochiella massiliensis. Next base: position 220,209 of record NZ_FIZW01000001.1, on the reverse strand, counting down.
AAAAACCACCTCAGGAACGACTTTTTTTGCCCGGAAAGCATAGTCCAAAATGGCATCAAAAGCACGCTCACCGAATTGCGGACGGCACAGTTCCGCATAGCTTTTGGCATTTGAGGCATTCAAGCTGATGGATACCGTATCGATGAGCCCCTTCAAATCGCCCGTCGTATCTCGCCCATATAGTAAGTCCGCCAGACCGTTCGTATTGATGCGAATGGGCAAATCGGATCGTTTTTCCTTAGCATAGCGTGCCACCGAAAGAAGCACGTCAAGGCGTTCCGTCGGCTCACCATAACCGCAGAAAACCAGTTCACGGCATGCCGAAAGGTCGCGCTTTGCAAGCATCGTCTTCACTTCCTCTTCCGTGGGCTCCCGTTTCAGCCATAACGAATCTGCATCCCCCACCCCGTCCATCTGTTCCCGCACACAAAAGGAACAGCGACAAGGACATTTATTTGTCAAATTAACGTAGAGGCCGTCGCCATAGTCATAAAGCACGGTTCCAATGGATTCCATGATCATTCCTTTCTACGATAAACATTGCACATTTCCAATTTCCGGCAAGCGAACAACATGAGAAAGCCGTAACGCATTGCTTAGTACATGCCCATGCGTTTTTCCACCCACAACACAAAACGGTGAGGAAGAAGTTTGCTCACGACGTGAATGCATTTTGCCATACCGCTGGAGAGGGAAATCTCCTTTCCCTTTTCTGCACGTCGAATCGCTGTCTGTACCACTGTTTGCGCCTGTTCCACCCCAATTTTTTTAATTGCCGACACGCCTTTTGCTGAGCCCGCATGATCGAAAAATTCCGTCTCCACGGGGTTCGGACATACCGCTGTTACCGTAATATGCTGCGGTTTCAGCTCCCGGTGCAGCGCACGCGAATAACTGAGAACAAAGGATTTTGTCGCGGCATAGACGGCAAACGTCGGTTGGGGCAAAAAAGCGGCGACTGACGCCAGCTGAAAAATGTGCCCGCCCCGCTGCATATACGGCAGGCAAAGAGAGGTCATCCGCGAAAGTGCATCGACATTCAGTGCAATCATCGCCGCATTTTCCTCCTCGCCGAGCGCTTCCACGCTTCCTATTTTACCAAATCCGGCGGAATTCACCAGCGTGGCGATCTGCACCGATTCGTTCTTCAGCGCGGATCGAATTGTCTCCAAAAATGCGGGATCGGTGAGATCCCCGGCAAATATCCGTGCCGGCGTTGTTAAGGCGCCAGCGAGCGCTTCCAGGCGCTCCTTGCGCCGGGCAATAAGCCAAAATGAATCAACGCGTTCGGCGGCATCCAATTGTGTCGCAAACTCCCATCCCAACCCGGACGAGGCACCGGTAATAATCGCTATGGTTTGCACAATCCCGCTCCTTTCATTTTTACTTTCCTTTGTTTATGTTTCTTGCACCTGTTGTGGTCACGGTTGTCGATGATCACCGTATTTTTTCTTTTCGTTCTCCGCCCGTCCATAGGCGATAATAGGTCCCCTGATTTGCCAACAGTTCTTCGTGCGTTCCCTGTTCTTCAATGCCTTCCTTCCCTAAAACAACGATACGATCCGCATGTTGAATCGTGGTCAGCCGGTGGGCAATGGTAAGCGTCGTTCGCCCGGAAGACAGATCTTCGAGGCTCTTCTCGATGAGCATTTCACTTTCATTATCCAACGCGCTGGTTGCCTCATCCAGAAGAAGAATAGGCGGATTTTTGAGAAACACGCGCGCGATGGCGATCCGCTGCTTTTGGCCGCCGGAAAGCTTAACACCCCGCTCGCCGACATAGGTGTCATAACCGTGAGGAAGATCGACAATGAAGGCATGTGCCCCGGCGAGCTCCGCTGCATGTTCAATCTCCTCCTCCGTAGCACCGGGACGCCCGTAGGCAATGTTCTCCGCCACCGTACCCGAAAAGAGATACACATCTTGCTGAACAATGCCGATATTTTGTCGAAGGCTTTTGAGTTGCAACGTCTTCACGTCCTGTCCGTCAATTTTTACACTTCCCGATGTCGTATCATAAAAACGGGGGATCAGCGAAGACAGGGTAGTTTTTCCTCCGCCGCTCTCTCCCACCAATGCAAGATTTTCGCCGGAGTGAATCGTCAGGCAAAGATCATGCAGCACACGGTTGTTTTCATCCGGATAGGCAAAGGTCACATGATCGAAGACGATCTCTCCGCCCTTGACCACGAGCGGCTTGGCATCCGGCGCATCCACAATATCCGCCGGGGTGTCCATCAATTCAAAGAAACGCTCGATGCCGGTAAGCCCCATGGAAAACTGCTCGGCAAATTCCACAATGCGACGAATGGTCGCAATGAGCGTCGTCACATAGAGTACATAGGCGACAAGATCCCCCGGTGTAATTTTGCCCTTCACCAGGAAGAGCCCACCTGCCGCAATCGTTATGGTGTACATCAGACCGTCGAAGAGACGCGTGGACATATTAAAATTTGCCATTGCCCGATAGCGCTCTTTTTTAATTTCCTTCATGCGGTGGTTGCCCTCGGCAAACTTTTCCAGCTCAATGTCTTCCGACGTAAAGGCCTTCACGACACGCTGTCCCAGCAACGAATCCTCAATACGAGCGTTCAGATTACCGATTTCCACACGCTGCGATTTCGTTGCTGCCCGAAAGCGATGATTCAGGCGAATGGAAACAAAAAGCATCAACGGCATACAGGCGAAAATCAGCACCGTCAAGGCCAATGAGGAGAACGACAAAATGATGAACGATACAATGATTTTTATCGCCGCAATAAAAAACTCTTCCGGACAATGGTGCGCAAATTCCGTCACATCAAAGAGATCCGAAGTAATGCGGCCCATAATATGTCCGATTTTCGTGTTGGAATAGTAGGAATCACTGAGCGTTTCCAACTTGCGAAACGCATCCATGCGCATATCGGTTTCGATATAAACGCCCATGATGTGTCCCTGTGAACACATATAATAATAAGCGGCTGCATCAATCAGACGTAGAATAACGTAAAGCAGTGTCAGCTGGCCAATCCAACCGGCGCTCATTGTCTCAGGGCGCATCATCGCCGTATTGGTTAAGACGGACATGATTCGTGGCAACACAATATCGCAAATCGTCGTCAGTGCCGCACAAAATAAATCCAAAATCAATAAGCCGCGATAACGCAGCAAATACGGCAAAAACCGGCGCAATAATTCGCCGGTGTCATAGGTCTTTGTGATGGTTTGGGCGCCATTATGCTGCTTTCCATTCACATTCTGTTCTTTCTTCACTGTAGCGCCCTGCATAGACTTGGGCATGTGCCCTCCTCTCGTTTTTCGTTTTCATGTGTTTACTGCTCTTCCGGCCAACCGTAGAGCTTTCTCTGCGTTTTTTCTATCGTTTCCGCCATCTCCTCCCCCCGTAAATCCGAGAGACGAGCGAGCGTTTTCGAAAGACTGTTTTTTACTTCCTCGGCAAAGGTGCTCGCAACGGATCGGTGTTCCTCCTGCTGCGCCGAGCGATTCATGCTGTTTTCTCGATCAACGTCGTTTATCGTATTTGCCTGCTCAACGTCGTTTATCGTATTTGCCCGTTCAGCGTCGTTTATCGTGTTTTCCCGCTCAGCGCCGTCTTCTGACGAACTCGTGGAGATGTTTTGTTCCGCCGATACCGGCTTTTCCGGCAAATCCGTTTCCAATAACAGCCGATCCGCCGGTACCTGTTTAACATAGGCACACCCGCGCTTCGTCCGGAGCATCGCCGGATGCACGGAGAGCAGTCCGCCCAGGCGGATAAGACGCGTCAGCTCATCGCTTGTTCCGGCAAAGCGATGGATGATGGGAACCACATTGGGCAAAACCAGATTCGCTTCTTCATAGAGATCCAAAAGCGGCGTCAGCGAGCGTACGGCATGAAAGGAAAACACATATGATGTACCCGATTCCACCGCCTTCTCCCGAACCAGGCGGAAGATCTGTCGCAGTACAGCCTGCTGCTCCTGGACTGACGCCTGCAGCAGTCGTTTTTCACTGAAATCGAGACCGACTTCGCCGATAAAATGCGTTCCGGATAAAGCCTCTGCAAAAAAAGCCAATTCCCGGCGGTTCTTCTCCGGCGTATCCACCCACCAGGGGTGAAAGCCTAAGGACAAAATCGGCCAACTTTTCGTATTGTGGTCTGCTTTTGTCGTATTTTCTTTTTCTTTGATCAACGCCAAAAAATCGGAAGGAAGAACCGTTTGGGCAACCAGACGAATATGTGCTTTGTCGAGAATTCTTATGGCTTCCCCACGACAATCCGGAGGTAAAAAGTCCCAGTGCGCATGCGTATCCAAAAGATAAAGGTTCTCCGGCACATCTCTCTTTTTTCGCTTTTCTGTCGAAGTCCCTTCTATTGCCCGCTCTTCTACGGGCTGCTTCTCTATGATCTTCTCTTTCAGCCTTCCTTCTTTCGGCGTCCACTCGTCTGCGTGTTTCTTCCTCGGAGGCTCCGGCATCTCTTCAAGTCCTGCCAGTCTACAAATCACCTTTCCGGCCATCATTTGTCCCATAATGGGCGGCATATAGCTCATGGATCCCAACGTCTCCGCCTTGGCAGGCCGTGTTCCGGTTTTCGTCACAGATGCCGTACGCAGGGATTGCGGACTGAATGGTGGCTCAGTGGAAAAAATCACCTCCAGTTGAGAAATGCCGCGTTTTCGACATTCTCGACGCATCACCTTCGAAAGGGGACAGTTATATGTTTTCTCCACAGGAGAAAAGCGAAGCGCCATGGGATCACGTTTGTTCGCAGCGCCCATGGCCGAAAGCAGCGGAATCTGACGGTATGCACACCATTCCGCAATTTCGAGTTTCTGCGAAACCGTATCAATGCAATCCAAGACCACGTCTGGCTTGGCAAAAGAATCCAACACATCGGCCGTGTTCTCACGCGTTAAAAACTGTTTTCGCGCATCGACGTCACAATCCGGATTGATGGCCAGCACCATCTCCCGCATAACTTCCGTTTTTGTACGTCCCACGGTAGAGGTGAACGCAATCGCCTGACGATTGATATTACTCTCTTCCACGACGTCTCCATCCAGCAAAGCCAAATGACCTATACCGCCGCGTGCCAACGCCTCCACACAGGATGATCCTACACCGCCGAGTCCGAGCACCAGCACACGAGAAAGATTCAGTTTTTGTATGCCTGTTTCTTGTAATAACAGCGCCAGACGTTGCAGGCGCTGCGGGATGTTCGAATTTGTCATGTTTCCTCTTGATTCTGGTTAATCTGACGCCTGAGTATGAGCAGGAATAAGGAACGCGCCGCCAATGGCGGTTCCAGCGTCGCTCCATCTAAATCACGCCGCAAACAGCATTTCCGGCGGCGCTCCGCCGTAATCGCGCAGCCAACGCACAATTCCCAACGACGCTCCGCCTAACCGCGCCGCAAACAGCATTTCCGGCGGCGGTCCGCTTAATCGCGCAACCAACGCGCAATTCCCAACGACGCTACGCTAGCCCTGCCCTGGCTAACGAGCTTTTCTGCCATGCGCCAGGAACTTAGCAAGGTGTCGCGACCCTGACTGATGATGGATTTTGTCGTTTATCAGGGGCGCGCACCCTGGTTCGCTGCTTTTTTTGGCGTTTGCCAGGGTCTCGGAGAGGCTTTTCGACCCTGGTTAGGGATCGATTTCGTCGTCTATCAGGGGCGCGTACCCTGGCTCGCTGCTTTTATTACCGTTTTCCAGGGGCTAGATTGAGCTATTTGACCCTGATTGATTATCGATTTCGTCGTTTATCAGGGGCGTGCACCCTGGCTTGCTGCTTTTTTTGACGCTTGCCAGGGTCTCGGAGAAGCTTTTCGACCCTGGTTTAGATTCGATTTCGTCATTTACCAGGGACGATGACCCTGGCTAAATGCTTTTTTTGGCGTTTGTCAGGGTCTCGGAGGGGCTTTTCGACCCTGGCTTAGGATCGATTGCGCCGTTTATCAGGGGCGTGCACCCTGGCTGGATACTTTTTTTGGCGTTTGCCAGGGTCTCGGAGAGGCTTTCCGACCCTGGTTGGAGATCGATTTCGTCGTTTGTCAGGGATGGTGACCCTGGCTTGCTGCTTTTTTTGGCGTTTGCCAGGGTCGCGCGTATTTTCATTTCAAAACCGCGCCACCAACGTCATCCCCGGCGGCGCTCCACCTCGATTAAGCGATCACACGAAAACGACGAGCCCAAGCGGCGCGGCGCTCAACGCTTCTTCCCCGGAATAATCAGCAATAAAAGCATGGCCCCGATCACGGCCGGAACAACCGCCATGTCCGCCAGATGCGGTCCCCAGGAGCCGAATAAAGCCTGTCCAATGGCCGAACCGATCAGACCAACAAGCACATTCATCAGACAGCCGAGCTTCTTATGGTTCATGATACGTGCAGCGATCGCACCGATCAACGCACCGACAATAATACTTGCAATCATCGGATCACCAGTCCTCGCACATCAGAGACCGACTCGACATAAAGAATTCCTGTGCCAGGACGAGTAAAGTTAAATGCTTCTTCCAGAGCGATAGTCACCCCTTCGGCCACATTCTCCGGAGCAAGAATCAGCAGCAGTTCCTTTTCCGGCTCAATTTCGATACCAAAGAGCTTCTCCGACACCTGTGCACCGGTGCCACGACCGTGCAGGATCGTCCCACCCTTCGCGCCGGCTTCACGTGCCACAATCATAACGTCTTCAGCCATGCCCAAATTGACGACGACCGTAAGTTTCTTATATTGCATCGTTTCCTCCTCATGGGGAACAGGATCCATTCCTTCCGACTCATCCTTCCGCAATAGAAGGACGTCCTCTGCCTTCTCACTATCTTCGCCTTGCTGTCGTGCAGAAGCATCTAAAACATGATCAACCTGCTTTTTTCCACCATAAAGCCATTGTTCAATGGGAGAAAGAAAAGCAATGCCGTGATTCGGCTTGTGTAAAGCCAGCACTTCCGTCGCCTCGTTCAAAAAGGAACGGGCTTCCTGCGCAAGCAGCAACATATTCAGCAGCACCTTATCCTGTCTCTTAATGCCGAGAAATTGCAACGTTCGATTGCTCACCGTGCCTTTTCCCCGCAAAACGAGAATGTCTGTGATTCCTCTCTCTTTCGCCAGCGAAAGGCATTTTTTTGCCGATGGCGGACTCAAGATAAATGTCACCATGTACGCCATTTGTCTATTTTCCTCCATACTACTTCTCTCCCTTCGCCTTCGCGTGCACAGTTTGTGCATTCGGTTTTGCCTGATCTATCGCGCGTTCCGTTGAAGTATCGCGCTTCGTCTGCGCAATCTCATGCGCCTTTGACGCATTCAGTTTCGCCTGATACAAAACGCCCAAAAGTTCAATGGCCACAATGGGCACCATGGCTACCACCGCAATCATCCCAAAACCGTCAGCCACCACATCCGCCGTTGGCGTATGCGCGGCAATTCCCTGAACGAAGGCCAGTGAAAACGTCGCTGTCATCGGCCCGGACGCTACACCCCCGGCATCAATTGCCATGCCCACAAAGAGATCCGGCACAAAGAAGGATAGAAGCACAGCAAGGCCGAACCCCGGCAAGAGAAGCATCCAAAGAGAAATCTGCGGCACAAGAATCCGCAGAGCCGAGAGAAAAATCGCGGCGCCGACGGCAAGCGATAAAAAGAGGCATACCAAACTGCGTTTTACCGAACCGCCCGTGACGTCCTCCACTTGATTCGTCAAGACGTGAACTGCCGGCTCCGCCAAGACGGTCGTAATTCCGAGGAAAAAAGCCACAAGAAGCGCCGGCAAAGGATTTGTTCCGGCCAAGCGCTTACCGAGCTCCGCACCCACATGCATAAACCCGCTGTTGACTCCCGAAAGGAAAATAACGAGGCCGAAAAAGGTCAATCCCACACCGCGTAAAATGTCCAGAATTGTACGCTTATTATGCTTTATCGCGCCGAGCTGCAACAACAAATACGTCGCCAGGATGGGCAACAACGAAAGAAATGCTTCCTTCGCCAAAAGCGGAATCTGTGCAAGATAGGCCTGCCATAGAGGCATATTTTCCGCCACGGTCTCCGGCAGTTCTCCGGAAAGTTTCCCCGGTGCAAAGAAAAGTCCGACAACCAATACACCAATAATTGCGCCGGTGGAAGAAATACCGATCACACCGAAACTGTCCGCTTCGCCGACTTTACTGTCTTTTTTCATGGAAGAAATACCGTATGCCAGGGAAAGCATGAACGGCACCGTAATCGCGCCGGTTGTCGCTCCCGAGGAATCAAAGGCGATCGCCATAAAATCCGTTGACGAAAAAAGGGAAAGCAAAAGGATCAGCCCATACGCGCCAGCAAACACATAGCGCACGCGAATGTTGTGGAGAATACGAAGCATCCCCACCGTCATCATCACACCGATGCCGATCGAAACGGCAATCACCAGAATCCAACGGTTAAACACACCGTTCGTCACCACATCCACCTGTTTCGCCAAAATATGCAAATCCGGCTCGGCAAACGAAATAAAAAAGCCCAGAATGAGACTTGCCGTCATCACGATGGGATAACTGTTCGTATGCGTGATCGAACGACCGGCATACTGTCCGATGGGTTCCAACCCCTGATCAATCCCGAAAAGAAAAATCGTCAACCCCAAAACCACCAGCACCGAGCCCACCAAAAAAGCGAGCAAAAGTGCCGGCGGTAATGGAGCGACCGTAAAATGAAGCACTAAAACGATGATCACAATCGGCAGCACCGAGAGCAGCACTTCCTTTACCTTATCCCATAAAATAGTCAACCATCTACCTCATCTTTTTTTCCACATGCAAGCTGTCCGACATACTTCAGCTCCACGTCCACCTTTAACAGGCGCTTTTGCCAACGTCATCGGCGTCAGTTGTCCAAAAAGCCCAGGCCATATACCATGCCCAACGCTGTCGGATAGCTCATCTCCGGCTCGTCATGGGTTACCGCGCCGTCAAACCAAACCTGCACGCTCTGCCCTTTCCACTCGTCCGTCGATTTGCTTTGAATACGGTCAAACGTGATCAACTCGTCATCCTGATAAAATTTGGTCGTCTTTCCGATAACCACCGCAATCGGCTTTCCTGATGGTGAAAGTGTTTTTTGCAGATGCATAAAGCGATCCGGCACTTCCGAAACATCCACCAACAATCGGATCTCCTCCGTATCCGGCATAACTTCCGCTTCACGCACCTTGGCGGTAAACGTCGCAACGCCATCCGGAATCGACTTCACATCCGCTTTCTCCTCCACAAAAAGAATCCATTTGTCGTTCTCTTCCACCGAGACGGCGGTTTCATTCCAGCGCTGGTATTCCATGCCCGTTCCGAAGTTGGACTCATCATCCTTGGTCGGTTTCTCTTTCGCCCCCACGCTTGCCGTGATCTTCCCGTCGGCGGTACCGCAAGTCACCCCACTGTTGACAAATCCCGTGTCGCGATAGCATTTTCCGTCAATTTGCACCATGCGGGGAACTTCTTCAGAAAGATTCTCACCCATCGGCTTACTCTCCGCACGGTTCTCTTCTGTTCCGGAAGCGCTTCCTTGTTTGACACCGTCGGAAGATAACTCGTTCAAGATGCTGCTGTTCTCCACCTCGTCGGAGGATTTTCCCGCTCCGCTCGGCGCATTGCAGGCACAGAACAGGATCGCTCCCAGGAGCAAACCAGTCATAACCATTCGTTTTTTCGTGTTCATTCCATCCTCCTTTCCCTTTCTTCCTTTTCTATTATAACCAATCGGGGCTGTTTCCACACAGCCCCGAACCGATTGCCCCTTCGCGCCCGGGGCAATTTCCTGTAAAAGGCGAGCCGTCTACCGCTTACGCAATTGCAAACGGTATAGACCGCCCCAGCTGAACAAACTCAACACAGCAAAGATCCCGGCCTCGAAAAGAAGCAGATGACTTTTTTTCTCGGCCAGCCACGGTATGAGACGGCGGAAAACGTCAATAATATAGCTCACCAACGCATTCTCCGAACCGGTTCCTCCTAAGATGGTTAGGACGGATTGGACAAGCAACGTAAGAACAACATAAACGATGATCCAAAACAAGGCGATTTGCAGGGGTTTCATGCGATAGTGTAAAAGCCCCAACAGCATCGTTACCGTCGCCATAAGAAGATAGAGCATCAAAATGACCGAAACCATTCCCCACTTTACGCCATCTTGATAAAGCGGAAACACCAGAATGTCTTTCGTGTTTCCCGCAACAGCTTTCAATGCGATCGTGAACACAGGAACCAAAACCAGCATCAAAACAAATGCGCCAAAGGCAAATGCGACATAGCCCAGATAGACGCCCCACGCTCTTGCCGAAGCGGAAAGGCTGTTCTGAAAGGTGAAGTCCATTTTTCGGTTAAATGTAAACTGACCTACCCCCATAAACATAAGCAAAATCGACATGTCCAGCCGGAAACATTGGCTTGAACGCTATCGCTGAAAGAGCCGGCGAGTAGGGAAAGAAAAATCCCAATGCCTAACAGCCCCATCACCACATAAAGCAGTGTCTTGCAATTTTCCCAAACTATATATTTTCCTGTCGCTTGCACTCTCATATATCTGTCCTCCTTTTTATTGCTGTCGATCTTTTTTGCTCGGACCAAAAAAGGAACGTTTTTGGCTCGTATTCTTCGCTGCAGTGTTCGGTTGCTCTTTTGTCAGCGCAATAAAGAGACGTTGCAAATCCACGTTTTGCACCGAAATTCCGAGAGAAGCCGTGCTAAGCGCCGCCCACGCATCGCTTTCCACCACCCACTGCGCCATCGCGCCCACTTCTTGCTTTTGGACGACCGTCATCTCCGGATGAGCCTGCACAAGGTTTTGTACTTGCTCTATGGATCCCGAAAGAAGTCGATACTTCGTCATCAGGGCTTCCAACTCTTCCTGAATGAGAATCTTACCCTTCTGAATAAAAATGATCTCCTGTAAAAGCGGCTCCAATTCCGAAATCAGATGCGACGAGAGAACAATGCAGTTCTGTGTCTCCGCAAACACGGACAGCACCGTTTCATAAAACATTTCGCGGTTGACGGCATCATGTCCTAACGTGGGCTCATCTAAGAAGAGATATTCCGCTCCGCTGCGCAACGCCACCACGGACTTAAAAAGGGAACTGTTTCCGGTAGATAGTTTATCGAAACGCCTGTCCGGGGTAAGGCCGAAGCGATCCAGATCCTCCAGTGCCTCGTTCAGGGCAAAATTAGGATAAAAAGTAGCAGTAATCTTTAGAATTTCTTTCAGTTTTTTTGCCGGAAAGAGATTGTCCGGCCCCACCATGTAAATTTTTCGCAACGCGAGGTCATTGCCCGGATTCTCGCTGTCAATGGTAAAGGAACCCTCCGTCTGCCGCATACGACCATTCAAAATATTTAACAGCGTGGATTTTCCCGCTCCGTTTCGACCTAAAAGGCCATAAATTTTTCCTTTTTCCAAATGTAGATTGACATGATCCAGCGCCGTCAGTTTTCCGAAACGCTTGGATACGCCGTTTACTTCTAAACTCATCGTCGTATTCCTCCTATCCCTCAGTATTCGTTGTCGTTGCTAAGCCAGGCAATCACCTCTTTCGAGGAAATGCCAAGCCGTTTTGCTTCCTTTTGCAAGGGGCGAACAAAATGGTCACGAAATTCGTCCAATCGCTTTTCTCGAATCCGATCCACGCCGCCCTCGGCAACAAACACACCCAATCCTCTCTTTTTGTAAAGAATGCCTTCATCCACCAGAAGATTAACCCCTTTTAATGCTGTCGCCGGGTTGATGCGATACCCGACACTCAATTCCGTCGTGGACGGAATTTGATCGCCTTCTTTATATGCTCCGGTCAAAATGGCGTTTTCCAATCCCTCACTGATTTGTTGAAACAGGGGAACGCCATTGGCTTCTTCAAGGTGCATTCCTTCCTCCTTCCCGCTCTCTATTAGTTAGTTACTCAAGTAACTAACTGCGTATCTAATATACCGCCATATACTCCTGCTGTCAAGAGAATATTTTCTCCGTGCCGTTTTTATAGCACAAAAAAAAGACGATAACGAAGGGATCTTCGTTACCGTCTTTGCGGATCGTGCCGTACAGTGATCGTTCGACACGCTTTCTTTTATTTTGCTTCACCATCCATCAGTGTCTTTTTTCTTACTCACTAACTGCTTGCGCCGGATCGAGATTCCACTGTTTATTGGACCCAAAGATGGCTTTTACCTGATTGCGAACACCCTGTCCGATGCTTCCCGGGCCGCCAACCGTAATGACGGATTTCAGATCGGGATGAGCCAAGAGATAGTTATAGGCGCCTTCACGCAGACCACCATACGGGGTAAGCAGAACCGGCGCATTCAACCGCTGTGCGATCGGGCCGGCAACAAGAGCATCCGACCAGAGTTCACCACTGGTGATAATGGCGTGTTGCACATTCTGCAGGCGACCTGCTACCGCAGCACTGACGACATAACGGTTTGCCCCACCGATGCGTTCAATGGAAGTGCCGATAATCTGCTCCAATTGCGATTTGGTCGCTGATGAAACAGTGCCCGGTCCACCAACGATTACCGCACTGGTGATACGATCATAGAGCACTTCCTGCACAGCCTGTGGCACGCTGTCTTGACGTACCAACAGAATCGGTGCATGCAGAGCATGCGCATACGGAACGGAAGAAAGTGCATCGGTATAAATCATACCGCTAGCGATAACCGCCGTCGTTCTATCCGGCATGTACTTCGCCGAATTGCGATTAACCTCAAAGCGGTCTGCGCCACCGACACGCGTAACTTTTGCTGACGACAATCCCTGCAGCTCACGGAATACCTTGTCGCTGACGGTACCTTCGCCACCCATAACAATGATTTCTTCGCGAGGTACGCGCAGAATTTCACGCATGGTCACCGAGAATAAGGTATCTCTTCCGGTATAAAGAATCGGGATATTGCCCTGCGAAACATTCATGGCGCTCATCGAGTCGGCATACGCCTTATTTTGCACCACGATCACTTTCTTCGCATTCGGGAAGTACGTTTTGGAAATATTCGCAGCAACATCTTGACGAGCTTTTCCATCTACGTTGACATCACCTGACGGTGTTGTTCCCGGTTTGTTCGGATCCGGCTGATTCGGGTCCGGATTATTCGGATCCGGCTTATTTGGATCGGGTTTGTTCGGATCGGGTTTGTCCGGGTCCGGTGTCGGTGGTTTATACGTCGACTTCCACTGCGCCGTAATCGTAATGGATTTCTGCCCTTCTGTCGCCGTCAAGGTTAGCGATTTATCCCAAGAGGTGAACGCATAATTTGTATTGGCTTTCGGCGTAGGCGCAGGAACAGTTACCTCCACACCCGGCTTTACCCAGTACAATGTGATTCCTTCAAGCGTACCGTGATTACCCGGTTTAAATTCCACCGGAATATACCCGTTCGGCTGCACATTGGGCTGTCCGTTCTCATCAACATTTGGAATGATATTGGGAAGCGCCGTAAAGGTCCCCTTGATCGTCGTCTCCGTTTCATATTTTGTCGGTGTCGTCGGATTCGGCGTCCACGTGTTAAACGTAAAGCCTACTTCTGCCTCGGTCACCGGTGCCTTCAACGTAACTTCTTTAGACGGATTCACATAATAGGTCGTCGTTTCTCCCTCTTTAATTTTTCCGCCTTCGCCTTCAATGGCAAAGTCCACCTTGACATAGCCCGGCTTTTCTTCCGTCAACACATCGCCAAGTTCATTAAACTGCGCCTTAATGACTTCATCTACGTCATATTTTGTGGGAATGCGCACATCCTTTTCCCAGCTGCCGAATTCATAGCCGGTTTTCCCGACCGGATCGGTAACCGTCAACGTTACGGCAACCTCCGGATTGACGTAGAAAATCTGTTTCGTCGGATCCTCTGCATGATCAGTCGGATCCATGGTTACCTTCACATAATTCTTCGGCGTTCCGTCAGGGCTTTCGCCATCCGGTTTTGCCGGAATCACATTGTCATAGACCACCACCGGCACATCCAAATAGTGAGTACTGCCGTCCTTATAATTTACGACAACCTTTCCGGTAGCGGGGCTTTCCGGGGTAGAAGGCTTGGAAACATCAGGATACTCGGTAATCCCGATACTCAGAATTTCCGCACCCTTTGCCGACGTAATCACCTTTTTGTAGTCCTCCGGGGTCGGGATACGTCCCACAAAGGTATAAACAGGCTTCGCTGTCGGTTCACCCGCTACAACCTTTACCGGTACAGAAACCGTGACCGTATTTCCCTTCGGATACGTCACGACAACCTCTGCTTTCGTCGTACCCGCTTTCGAGAGATCCGGATTCCCACCCGGAGCAAATGCGAATGTCGTACCTTCCGGCAACGAACCATCGCCTGTTCCCGGAAGGTTTGCAATGAGATCCTCCGGTTTCAACGTACCGTCCACCAAAGATTCAACATTTTTCTTGGGTACCGGTGCAGCAATGAGATCACCCATTGCCGTCGATACGGAGTACTGTGCAGTAATATCTGTGTCCTGAATAAACTTGTCTGTAATACTGTTCGGCTTCGGCCAAGAGGCAACGGTTCCCTTTGTTACTTTCCAGCCGGTAAAATGATACGTGCGGGTGATGTTTTGCGCGTCAGTTTCTTTCTTGCCGACCGGCTCCGAAACCGGAAGCGTAACTTGCGTATCTTTTTTCACCCAATAGGATTCGGTAGCCTTGGTCTCATCCGTTGCTTTTTCCGTCGGAATGACCCGAACCGTAACATAGCCATCCGGTCTGGTCTCTCCCGGCACTTCTTTTATAACATCCGCATACTTATTAAACCGGAAGGTAAATACTTGATCCGTCGTAAACGTTCCGGTTAGATCTGCCGGATTCCAAGTACCGGTAGCCTGATAACCGACATTCGGTTTTTTGATAAGCGCATCCGCCTTAGAGGTTAGATCAACGGACTTCGTCGGATTGACGTAGAACTCTTTCGCCCCCGTCAACGTACCGCTTTCGTCCGATCGGAAGGTCACTTTTACGTAACCGTTCGGCTTGGTCACACCCGGTTTTGCCTCAATCACATCGTCCAGTGCCGTAAACGTTCCGTTTATCGTGGTTGGTGTATTGTATGTTCTGGCCGTCTTCGGGTCAGGACTCCACTTTTCGAAACGGTAGCCGATTTCGGTATTGTATTGAGGAGGAGTAAGCGTCACCGCACGATTCGGATCCACATAATACGTCGTCGTTTGGCCGGATTTTATGCTTCCGCCGTTGCCGGTAAGAGCAAAGTCCACCTTAACATAGCCCGGTGTCGGCTTCGTTTGCACGGCAGGAATTTGCGTAAAGTAAGCGGTCACCGTTGTATTCCATCTGTACTGTGTGGATTTCGTCACATCTTGGCTCCACTGACGGAAAACATAGCCGGTGTTTCCTGTCGTAGTCGGCGGATTAAGAATGACCTGTTTATTCGGGTTGACATAGTATGCGGTTTTTCCGCCCAATGTCCCATTTCCATCCGTCTTAAACGTGACGGTGACATAGCCGTCCGGCTTAGTCACGCCCGGTTCTGCCGGAATCACATCCTCGTACGGGTCAAAACGGAAGGTGAACTCTTTGTCTCCCGTAAACTTTTGCTTTTCTAACGTAGGATCCCATGTGCCTTTTGCTTGATAACCCGTCTTCGGCTTTTTGGTAATCCGGTTGGCTTCGTTTGTTAAGTCCACCTCTTTCGTCGGATTGACAAAGTACTTGGTGATTCCTTCCAACGAACCGTTTTCGTCCGCCTTAAACGTCACAACGGAATAGCCATCCGGCTTGGTCACACCCGACTTTGCCGGGATCACATCATCATACGGGTCAAAATGGAAGACGAACTCACTTGGGCTCGTAAACGTGTCTTTCAGTTGTTCAGGAGTCCACTTTCCGGTTGCCTTATAACCCACTTTCGGTGTTTTGGTAATCGCATCGGCTTGGCTTGTCAGATCCACAGCCTTTTCCGGATTAACATAGTACTTGGTCATGCCCGTCAACGTTCCGTTTCCATCGGACACAAACGTCACGGGAACATAGTTGTCCGGCCACCTATTGGTGTTTCCTTGTTTATCTTTTTCCGGAATGACGTCCGGAAACGGAATCTTAATGGTGGTTTCCTTCGTCACATAGCGATTCGTGCGCTCGTTGGATTGCTTTCCGTCGAAAAAACCTCTCAGCTGAATTTTGTACTCACCCGGTTCAGTAAGCACGGTCTGATTCGGTTTTAGCGCCGGCGTATCTCCTACTGGCGTAACGTTCAACGCTTCGTAAATAATGTAATGCTCACTGCTGTTGCGCTGTAGCACGTCTCTCAGCTCAACAGGGTGTACCTTTTCCGCAGCAGAAAGTTTAGTGGTTTCCGTAAGTTCCTTGCCTTGTCGTTCCGTATACGAAACAACCAGCTTTCGGAGTTCATCTTGATTCTTAAGGTCAAATGCTTGATCCTTCGGAACTTCATAAGGTTTAAGTTCCATGGCAAGAATGGGCCGTTGATCTTCTAACAAATCGTAAACGACCGCGCCCCATTGTTCACCCTTCCAATAATCCGTGTTCGTGTAGCCCGGCGGCGTTTCCTTTATTCCATACAAATTGTGGTATACGCCTAAAACGGTCAGCTCAAGATCGTATGCTGTGCCAAGGATCCAATATCCACCGCCTTCTCCATATTTCTGAATGCGAATTTGATACGGATGAACGTCTTTAAAATTTCCATTATCGTCAATTTCGCCGTCAGTAACCTTCGGTAAATCCTCTCTTGTTAAGGAAATTTCAATTTTTCCGCTGTCGCTCGTATAGTAAAATCCATTCTTTGCACCGGGAGCGGCGTCGATCTTTTCCAGATGCGATCTGGTCGGTTTTCCGTTTGCATCATATTCGTCAAAAACATATTTCCCAAGAAACATGCGAAAGCCCTTGACCGCTGCATTATTTTGCGTATCAAGAACAAAAAAGCCAATTTTCGCCTTATAGGTATTGTCTGTTTTGTCGAGCTTTACCACATATGGCGTGCCGCCCGAACTGGGAAATAGAACATCTCGCCCTTTCACGTCATCGCGATCGATAATATAGTCCCAGCTATATCGAAATCGCGGATCCTGATTTTCCCAAATGTACATATCCCTTCCTTCGGCATGTACGGTTTCGCTGGCCATACTAAATACCATAACGAAACTGAGAAAACACAGAACCAGGCGCTTTGCCCAATCATTTATTCTTCTCATCATCCTCCTCCGATCTTTCTGTTGCATGTCTTTTTGATCATCTTGCTCTATACACAGGATAGGATTCGCCATCCTATCCGACTTATACGTCATGAAAATTGTGCACAAAACAGGTGAAATAGCCATTAAGCTATTTTTTGCGTCATTTATATTGTACCACAGAATACCAAACTCTTTCGATCTATATTTCACCATTTTACCGGTTACAAACCTGAATTTAATATTTTTTCAATTGTTGCTTTCCATGTGTGCTATTTTCGCAATCACAGCCTTCTTCCACACAAAAAAACAAGCCCGGAGCATTCACCCCGGACCTGCTTGCACAGCTAACTACGTTAACTGCGTTTTTAGTTTGTATTCTTCGCTTACTCGATGATCTTGGAGACAACACCGGAAGCAACCGTACGGCCGCCTTCACGGACAGCGAAACGGAGACCTTCCTCAATCGCGATCGGCGAGATGAGGGAGATGGTGAAGGTGGCGTTATCGCCAGGCATAACCATCTCGGTGCCTTCCGGCAACTGGATATCACCGGTAACGTCGGTCGTGCGGAAGAAGAACTGCGGACGATAGCCCGAGAAGAACGGCGTATGACGGCCACCTTCATCCTTCGTCAACACATAGACCTGACCCTCGAATTTGGTGTGCGGGTGAATCGAGTTCTTAGCGGCCAAAACCTGTCCACGCTCGATCTCGTCACGCTGTACACCACGCAGGAGCGCGCCGATATTATCGCCGGCTTCCGCCTGATCCAATTGTTTGTGGAACATTTCCACACCGGTAACAACGACTTCACGCGATTTGTCGACAAGGCCGACGATCTCAACGGTGTCGCCAACTTTCAACACACCACGCTCGACACGGCCGGTCGCAACCGTACCACGTCCGGTGATGGTCAGAACGTCTTCAACCGGCATCAGGAACGGCTCATCCGTTGCACGAACCGGAGTCGGGACGTATTCGTCAACCGCTTCCATCAACTTAACGATGGGCTCTTCCCATTCGCCACCCTCTTCGAGGCACTTCAGCGCCGAACCGACGATGATCGGCGTATTGTCGCCGTCAAAATCGTATTCGCTCAAGAGGTCGCGAACTTCCATCTCGACCAATTCGATGAGTTCATCATCGTCTACCTGGTCTTTTTTGTTCAGGAAAACCACAATCTTCGGTACGCCGACCTGACGAGCGAGCAGGATGTGCTCACGAGTCTGGGGCATCGGACCGTCTGCAGCCGAGACGACGAGGATTGCGCCGTCCATCTGGGCAGCACCGGTGATCATGTTCTTAACATAGTCGGCGTGTCCCGGGCAGTCCACGTGGGCATAGTGACGGTTCGGGGTTTCATACTCGACAACCGACGTATTGATGGTTATACCACGTGCGCGCTCTTCCGGCGCCTTATCGATGTTGGCATAGTCGACGAATTCGCCTGTGCCGAACTTCTCGTTCATAACTTTGGTGATGGCAGCGGTTAACGTCGTCTTACCATGGTCGACGTGACCGATCGTGCCGATGTTTACATGCGGTTTACTACGCTCAAATTTTTGCTTCGCCATTTTTTCCTCCTAAAAACAACAACTGGTCGTTACGGAACATTATAGAACAAATGGCACAAAATTGCCACTGTTCTCCCTGCACAACGCAATTACTCGTTGCGCGATTTCGTGACTTCCTCCGCAATGCTTTCGGGCACTTTTTCATAGTGATCGAACTGCATCGAATAGGTCGCGCGTCCCTGCGTCTTGGAGCGCAGATCCGTCGCGTAACCGAACATTTCGGACAGCGGAATGTAGGCATCAACAACCTGAACGCCGGCGCGTGTGGACATCTGTTCAATGCGTCCGCGTCGGGATGATACGTCGCCCATGACATCGCCCAGGTATTCTTCCGGCGTGAGGATTTCCACTTTTTGCAGCGGTTCCAACAGTGCCGGTTTAGCCTGTTTCATCGCGTTTTGCATCGCCATGGAACCGGCGATCTTAAACGCCGTCTCTGACGAGTCGACCTCATGGAACGAACCGTCGTAGATCTCTACGTCCACATCCAGCACAGGGAATCCCGCAACGGGACCGCTCTGGCATGCTTCCTGAATACCCTGAATGGACGGATTGATGAATTCTTTCGGAATGGATCCGCCGACGGTAACATTGTGTACCACGATGCCCGTTCCCGGCTCACCCGGTTTAATGCGAATGCGCACATCACCGTACTGGCCGTGACCACCGGACTGACGCACAAACTTGCCTTGCGCTTCCGCCGGAGCCGTGATGGATTCACGGTAAGAAACCTGCGGATTACCGATGTTTGCTTCGACTTTGAACTCGCGCTGCAGACGGTCGACAATGATTTCCAGGTGCAACTCGCCCATGCCGGCGATAATGGTCTGTCCGGTTTCGACGTTTGTGTACGTCTTAAAGGTCGGATCTTCTTCCGCCAGTTTTGCAAGCGCGATACCCATCTTCTCTTGGGAAGCTCGGGTCTTCGGCTCAATCGCAACGGAAATAACCGGTTCCGGGAAAGTCATCTGCTCAAGTATGATCGGATTGTCCTGATCGCAGAGCGTGTCGCCCGTTCCGGTGTCTTTGAGACCGACCGCGGCGGCAATGTCGCCGGCCTGTACAACCTCAATCTCTTCGCGTTTGTTCGCGTGCATCTGCAGAATACGGCTCAAGCGTTCACGCTTGCCCGTCGTCGAATTGTAGATATAGCTTCCGTTCTCCACTTTTCCGGAATAGACGCGGAAGAAGCAGAGTTTTCCAACATAAGGATCGGTCATGACCTTGAACGCCAACGCCGAGAACGGTTCGTCCACATCGGCTTCACGATGAAGGACTTCCTCGTTATCGGGATCGGTACTCGTACCGGTTACCGGCGGAATGTCCAAGGGACTGGGCATGTAATCTACAATGGCGTCAATTAAGAATTGCACGCCGCGATTCTTGTATGCCGACCCGCAAAGTACCGGGAAGATCTTCTGTTCCAGGGTACCGGTGCGGATAGCTTTGCGAATCATTTCTTCACTGATGGGTTCTTCTTCAAGATACGCCATCGCTAAATCGTCATCGACTTCGGAGAGTGCTTCAAGCATATTCGCGCGCATCTCTTCCGCCTGATCCTTCAGGTCTGCCGGAATGTCCTCATCGGTGATCTCTTTGCCGAGATCGTCATGATACACTTCGGCGCGCATGGTGACCAGGTCGATGATGCCCACGAATTTATGCTCCGCTCCGATGGGAAGCTGTACCGGCAACGCGTTCGCTTTCAGCTTGTCGCGAATGGTGTCCACAGACATTAAGAAGTCAGCGCCCGTCGCATCCATCTTATTGATGAAGCACATGCGCGGAACGTGATACTTGTCCGCCTGACGCCATACCGTCTCGGATTGCGGTTCTACGCCGCTTTTTGCGTCGAAAAGTGCTACAGCACCGTCCAATACACGCAGGGAGCGTTCAACTTCAACGGTGAAGTCAACGTGTCCCGGGGTGTCGATGATGTTGATACGGTGCGTTAAGCCGTTGCGGGGCCAAAAACAGGTGGTTGCAGCAGAGGTAATCGTAATGCCGCGCTCCTGTTCCTGAGCCATCCAGTCCATCTGTGCAGCACCTTCGTGCGTATCCCCCATCTTGTGAATTTTTCCGGTATAGAACAGAATACGTTCCGTTACTGTCGTCTTACCGGCATCAATATGGGCCATGATACCGATGTTACGAATATCTTTTAAAGGTGTATGTCCTGCCAATGAGAACCTCCCCGCGATTAATAGCGGAAGTGCGCGAATGCCTTGTTCGCGTCCGCCATGCGGTGCATCTCTTCTTTACGGCGCACGCTGGCACCGGTATTGTTAAATGCATCCACCAGTTCATTACCTAAGCGCTCTTCCATGGTTTTCTCTCCGCGTGTGCGGGCAAAACCGACGATCCAGCGCAAAGCGAGCGTCTGACGACGGTCGGGACGAACTTCCATCGGCACCTGGTAGGTCGCACCGCCAATACGGCGGCCTTTGACTTCCAACACCGGCATGACGTTCGCCAACGCTTTACGATAAATTTCGAGTGCTTCTTGACCGACTTTTTCCTCTGCAATGGCAAAGGCGCCATAGACAATGCGCTGAGCCAGTCCTTTTTTGCCGTCCAGCATGACCGTATTGATCAATTTTGATACGGCCACGTCATTATATCGGGGATCCGGCATGATCTCCCTTTTTGGAATATGTCCTTTTCTTGACACTTCTCTTCCCTCCTTATCATCCATGCGGATGAATGGTACTCAACCGCCGCTTATCGACAGCTGCCGTGCACAAGAAAACCAGAAGGTTCGCGTATGCACTTTCGTCTCGTGTTTACTTACTTGCTGGATTTCTTTGCGCCGTATTTCGAACGTGCTTGCTTACGGCCTTCGACGCCGGACGCATCCAATGCGCCGCGGATGATGTGATAACGCACACCAGGCAAGTCTTTGACACGACCCCCGCGGATCAGCACAACGCTGTGCTCCTGCAGGTTATGACCGATACCGGGAATGTAAGAAAGGACTTCATAGCCGTTGGTTAAACGTACACGAGCCACTTTACGAAGCGCCGAGTTCGGCTTCTTCGGGGTTACTGTACGAACCGACGTGCACACGCCGCGCTTCTGCGGCGATTCCACCGGCGTCTGGCGATTCTTCAACGTATTGAAGTTGAAGCCCAGAGCAGGCGTATTCGTCTTCTTTCGTTCCGAAAAACGTCCCTTACGGATCAATTGATTGATTGTCGGCATACCGTTCCTCCTTCTTTTCGTATTTTCCTCTTCGGAATATGGATTATTTCCCGGGATGATCACCTTCAAGCGATACGACTTTTCGTAACACGGTTTTTTATAACGTGCTTTTCATAACGCACTTTTTATAACGCGCTTTTCATAACACGGCTTTTCGCTGCGCAGCATCGTGTCGTTCGCGCTTCGGTGTGTACTTCGCACCGTCGCTTCCGATTTGAAGGCAAAATTCGGAAAATAACCTTAAACAGTATAACAGTCGTAGGAAACCCCGTCAAGGCGCGCTTCGTCCGCCCTTCCTTGCGCCGCCGGCAATGATACCCCGACACTCTTCCTTGCGCCGCCGGCTTCTCCTCGGCGATATACTCGGGGATGGCGAACTTCCAGTTCGTCGAAGAAGCGGCGCAAGGAAGGGTGTCGGGGCGGTAGATGGTGCGGGCGAGGAAATTGCGGAGAACAAAGCTTTTTTGGGAACGACTTTGAAAATAAATTACCGATTGAGGAAGCGACGGGTACGTCGCTTCCTTTTTTGGAGAGGTGCACCTACAAAAGGGTCGTTGCCGCTGGCGGTGCCATGTTCCGTAAGGTTCGCCGCCTTCGGCGGCGTTTTCAAACCGCCGGCCGCAGGCCGGCTCCTTTCAGAAACGTTCTTGGCAATGGTGGTAGGACCGTATTCTCGCCCAACTACCACCATCACCGAGAGCTCAAGCGTTGGTGGTGGAACTGCATTTTCGTCCAACTACCACCCTCACCGAAACCACAAACGTTGGTGGTGGAATTGCATTTTCGCCCAGCTACCACCATCACCGAAACCACAAACGTTGGTGGTGGAATCACATTTTCGTCCATCCACCACCATCACCAAGACCAAAAACGTTGGTGGTGGAATTGCATTTTCGCCCAACCACCGCCATCGCCGAGAGCGCAAGCGTTGGTTGTGGAACCGCATTTTCAGCCAACTACCACCATCTCGAAGAGATAATAATCTTCTCAACATAGGACGTAGAACAACATCCGTTCACACAATTTCTTCTATAAAAGGCTTCCATGCCTCCCATCCACATCGTGCCGTTGCTGCACGACACCCGTAGGAGTATGATAAAAACAGTTCAACAAGATGATGTAAGGCCTCACACCCCGAACACTCGACTGAAACTACGCTGCCAATGACATTTCCAGCGGCACACCGATGACACAAACGCATCAGCTGTGATTGGTTCTTTGCGATTGATTCCTATCGATTAATGAGATTGATTCCTGTTGATGAATGCGATTAATTCCTAAGGATCGAGCAGGAGGAACAACGATGAAAACAACACGTAACAACATTCTGTACTATGCAGCCACTGCTCTTATCATTGAGACAGCGGCCCAGCTTCTTTGGACAATCTTGGTTTTCCTCTTCGGCAGTGTATTATCTATTGGTTTTGAACTCTGCGTCGATATGAGCGGCTACTTCATGACGATAATGGCGGCATCTATGTTTGTTATTGTCTTGCTCGTCCTTTTGTCCAGTCTTGCCCATTTCTATGTAGGATTCGCCGGACGAAAGAATGCAAACAATCCACAAATGGGCGGTCGGCTATACATCTTTGGCATCATCATGTTGGTATTATCCGTTATAGCCCTTTTTTGGGATTTCAGACTCTTAGCTCTGATCCACTTCGTTATCGTCGCTCTCTATACCGTCGGCGCCTATGAATTAAAAACTGGCAAGTTGGTGCTGTCGCAATACTTCGGACAAGCTCCGAAAGACAATATGGATAAAGATAACATAGATAAGGATGAAATGGATAAGAAGGATACGGATAAGGAGCAGTAACGTTCAGCACCATTTTCATCCTGTGTATCCGAAAACAACAACGGAGTGTCTCCTGCTAAGAAGACACTCCGTTGTTCTGTTTACAATTCTAGCCACAAGGAAAAGACGTTCAGTAGCCGTCCGGTCCGCAAATCCCTGGGGATGAAAACTCTTCTTCCCAATCTGCCTGCACACGGAACGCATTTGTTCTTTTCATTCAACAAAAGCAACTCTTCTTCTCAATCTGCCTACACGCGGGACGCATCCAACTCGTTAACATCAAAAAGAATCGTTCCGTCGGAAAAAAGGAAGCACGGGATGCCGATCTTGCCCTCCTCTTTAATAGGTTTAAATTCCTCCCGCGTATCCCGAAGGTGAAGAAATTCTTTCAGGTTCGCCGTGTTTGCCGTGATGTCCACCGCATCGTACGATACTCGCCGCTCTTCAAGAAGCCGTTCCGCCTGTCGGCAATCCGGGCATATCCTTGAAAAATACATTTTCATGTCATCCCTCCCTTTTTTCCCGCACGCTGCACCGGCAACTCGCCGCCGGCAACACGCTGCACCGGCAATACGCCGCCGGCAAAACAAAAGCCCGCACAGCGCAAAACACCGCTCTACGACAACAGGAGCGTATCGCTCTCCGCACCCGTGGCAGAAACTTCACGGAACTTCTCGAGCAGATCATCTACCGTCAGTCTCGCCTTTTCTTCCGGACCGACATCAAAGATAATGCGTCCGCGATCCAGCATGAGCAGGCGATTGCCCATGCGCAGTGCATCGCGCATATTGTGTGTAATCATGAGCGTGGTCAGGTGATCACGGCGCACAATGCGATCGGTAATACTGAGGACGGTGGCCGCCGTGTTGGGATCCAGCGCCGCCGTATGTTCATCCAAAAGAAGCAGCTTCGGCTTCTGCAAGGTGGCCATCAAAAGCGTCAACGCCTGGCGCTGACCGCCGGACAATAGGGAAACCTTCGTCTCCATGCGATCCTCAAGACCGAGGCCGATTTCCTTCAGCAACGTGTAATAACGTTCACGTTCCCCTTTGGCAACGCCCCAACGCAGGGTGCGACGTTTGCCGCGACGAGCAGCAATGGCGAGGTTTTCCGCGATTTGCATACTTGGTGCCGTCCCCACCATGGGATCCTGAAACACGCGACCGAGAAAGCTGGCCCGCTTATTTTCCGGAAGACGCGTAATATCCATGCCGTCCAGAAGAATCTGTCCGGAATCAATTGGGAAGGAACCTGCAATAGCATTCAGAAGCGTGGACTTTCCCGCGCCGTTTCCACCGATGACGGTGACAAAATCGCCGTCATTGAGGGTGACGGAAATGCCGTTCAAGGCGCGCTTCGCGTTCACCGTACCGGGATGAAAGGTTTTATATACCTGTTGAATCTCAAGCATCGCGCCCTCCCTTCTCCGTTGTCGTTGATGAAGTTTTCATCTCGGACGAGACGTTTGCTACAGACGACGTTTTCTCCGCAGACGAACTCTCTGCTCCTTTCGCCGTTTCCGCCCCGGACACCGTTTCCGCTCCGATGGTCGCCGGTTGCGGTCGAAACAGCTGCATCTGGCTTCGCCAGTAGGGAACCGCCAGGAAGATGGCGACGATCGCCGCAGAAATCAACTTAAGGTCATTCGTATTAAGGCCGAAAAGGAGAACAATCTGCAAAATCAGATAATACATGATCGAACCGATGGCCACTGCCAGCATCTTCAGTGCGAAATTGACAAAAATGCGCCCGAACAGCACTTCACCGATAATGAGCGCCGCCAGGCCGATGACGATGGCGCCGCGGCCCATGTTGATGTCGGATGCTCCCTGATATTGAGCAAGGAGGGCGCCCGAAACAGCGACTAAACCGTTGGAAAGAGCAAGGCCGAGGATAATGTTTCGTTTCGTGTCGATTCCCTGTGCCCGCGCCATGATGGGATTCGAGCCGGTGGCACGAATGGCGCTTCCGCGCTCTGTACCGAAGAAATAGTACAGTATGACGATGACAATAATGACGAATATGGCCGTTAAGAAAAGCGGATTTTGCAGTGACAAATCACGCACATAGCGCTGAGAAACAATGAGGTCATATTTATCTACACCAAGCGGCTGATTGGCTTTTCCGCCCATAATGCGCAGATTGACGGAATAAAGAGCCAGCTGCGAGAGGATGCCGGCTAAAATGGCCGGAATCCCGCAACGGGTATGCAAAAAGCCCGTGACAGTTCCGGCAAGATAGCCGACAAGAAACGCCAACGCGAGCGCCGGCCACGGCGAAAAACCGCCACGCATGAGCATGACCATGGTGGCGCCGCCGGTGGCAAAAGAGCCGTCGACAGTCATATCCGGAATATCCAGAACGCGAAATGTCAAATAGACCCCGATGGCCAGAATAGCCCAGATAAGCCCTTGACTGATGGTCCCGGGCAATGCATTTAGAAGTACGGACAACACGTCCCCCTTTCCTTGGTTTCCCAACACTGCGGACGTGACTAAGGCCTCGACCGCCTGCGGCAACGCCGCTTTCCTTCCTACTTTGAGGAGTCCGCTGTACCGTCGATGATCTCGTAGTCTTGCGGGATCGTCACGCCCAGCGCCTTTGCGTTTCTTTCGTTGATTTTCTTCTTAATCTCTTTGGCCGAAGCGACAGGCATCTCGGAAATGGATTCTTCTCCGCGCAGAACCTTGGCCGCCATCTCTCCCGTCAACTCGCCCAGCTTGTAATAATCCACTGCGATGGACGCTACGCCGAGCACCTTTGCCGACTGCTCTTCCGCCGCAATCATGGGCTTTTTCGCCGGCAAGACGATGTTGGCAATGGCTTCCGCATTGGAAGCGGCAACATTGTCCGTCGGCATATACAAAATATCCGCTTCGGCAACCGCTTTTTGCACCACCGGCTGCAGATCGTTGGAGTCCGTAAAGGAATAATCTTTTACATCATACCCTGCCTGAACAAGCAATTCCGTCATGTTCTTCACCTGAAATACGCTGTTCGCTTCCGAAGACGAATACAGGATGCCGACGGTGTGCTTCCCTGGAAAAAGATCCTTGAAAATTTCCACTTGTTGATCAAACGGTGCAAGATCTGTCGTGCCGGAGACATTGGTTCCGACCGTCCCTTGAAAATCGGGAATCTCAAGCGCAGAAGCATAGTCCGTCACCGAAGTACCAAGCACAGGAATGGTCGCTGTCGCAGCGGCTGCGGATTGCAGCGGTGCCGTGGCGTTGGCCAGAATGAGGTCGACATTTTGCGCGACAAAGCCGTTGATGATGGTCGAAACCATGGCGGTCTCGCCGGAGGCGTTCTGTAAATCAAAGGTCACCTTGTCGCCCAGCTCCTTTTTGAGGGCATCCTCAAATCCCTGCGTCGCTTTATCCAGCGAGGGGTGCTGTGCCAGTTGGGCAATGCCGACTTTCCATGGGCCTTCCGTATTCACGGAAACGGCTGAGGCATCGTTGCCGCTGTGACTCTCGCCGGAAAAAGCGGTACCCGCAGAAGATGCGGACGGATCTTTTACCCCACAAGCGGTAAAGACGAAAAGCAGTGCAATGAGCCAGAGGGCGTTTTTCCAGGCGTGTCGCCGGGATGTCACAGGATACTCGTCCGAAATGGAATAGTTCATGATGTTCTCCTTCATTCTATGCGTCCGTTATGGACGTCAACGCAGCGCTCGCAACGTTCTATTGCGCCTTTGGCTCCGGCAGCTCTTCGTACCCTTCCGGAATCGTCAGTCCGAGAGCCTCGGCATTCTTACGATTAACCATCTTTTTCGCCGAAGGAGCATACTCAATCGGCATGTCCTGAACGTTCTTCTCTCCACGAAGAATGGCCGCCGCCATTTTGCCGGTTGCCCGACCGAGCTCTTCATAATCGATGGAAACCGTCGCTACCCCAAAGACACGCGCCGGCTCCGCCTCACCCGTGATGACCGGACATTTTGCCGGCAATACGATGTTGGCAATGGCCTCGGCGTTGGAACTGGCGACGTTATCTGTCGGTTCATAGAGCACATCGCTCTCGGCTACCGCCTGAGTTACGACTGCCGGCAAGTCGTTCGAATCGGTAAAGGAAAAGGGCTTTACTGTATATCCCATCGCGCTTAAACGCTTGGTCATCTCCTGCACCTGGAAGACGCTGTTCGCTTCGGAGGTCGAATAGATGATGCCCACCGTTTTCGCGTTCGGAAACCATTCGTGCAGCACTTCCGCCTGTTGATCCAGCGGCGCCAAATCGGACGTGCCGGAGACGTTCGTACCGATCGTTCCGTTAAAATCCTTTAACTCCAATGCCGTCGCATAATCCGTTACGGATGTGCCTAAAATGGGAATGGTCGATGTTGCGGATGCCGCAGCCTGCAACGGAGCGGTGGCATTCGCCAGAATCAGGTCGGGATTCGCCGCCACAAAGCCGTTGACAATGGTGGTGACATTGGCCACTTCGCCGGAAGCGTTTTTGACATCAAAGGTCACCGCATCACCGAATTCCTCTTTCAGTTCTTCCTGAAAACCGCGCGTCGCACTGTCCAAAGCAGGATGTTGCGTCAGCTGGACAATTCCGATGTGATAGGTTTTCCCCTCTTTCGAGGTTGTCTGCGCTTCGCTTTGCATTCCGCTATCCCCAGAGGTTGCCGGTTTGTCGTTTGTCTTGGCACAGGCACTGAATACAAGCGCTAGTGCCAAAAGAAAGCTGAACATCCAAAATCGCTTTTTCATTTTCTTCCCTTTCCGTCTCCCTGCGTCATCCTTGTGCATTTCCCGGCGCAGACGAACCAATTTCCTTTTGGTCCGGACAAAGCGCATTTTCGGTCCCTACGAACCAAAAAAGCGGCTCGTCCGAAGACCGAGCCGCTTTTGTCGACCACTCTTCCTCGGACGTTACCGCACGCAAAAATAGGTAAAGTAAAAGTAGGTAAAGTCCGACGCGAAAACAGAGAGAGCCGTTTGGGCAGAAAGAGCCTGTTGCGCATTGCTCATCAAATTCCGATTGTCCATCGTCTTTTGCATCCTGCTCCCTCTCCATTCGTTTTTCTAACCATAGCGGAAAACGGAAGAAAATGCAAGGCTTTCTCTCGCATTTTTGCCGTTTGTGCATAATACGTTTTTTGTCACAATCCGGTTATCGCTAGAATTTTGAAAAATATTTTCGAACAGCGGGCGCATCTTTATAAGCCCCAAATTGGGTAATACCAGGTATTTCGCTGATAAGGAATCATCTCATCGCTCAAGCAAAGGACAATGGCAGGCTGTACCTTTTTCTTCAGCTTATTCAGCACGTTAAAATTCTTATCTGGGTGGGCCGGTTCTTTGCTCTTCTTGATTTCCACCGGAGTCAGCGTGTCGCCTTCCACAAAAAGAAGATCAATTTCTTTCTGATCTACATCGCGATAATAGTAAAAATCCGTCGACTTTCCTGCGTTCCAATAGCTTTTCACGATTTCGGAAACCACATAGGTTTCCAAAAAAGCGCCGTCCATGGCACCATGTTCTAAGGTCTCCGCATCCGGCCAACGGCAAAGATAGGCAGCTAAACCGGTATCCATAAAATAGGCTTTTGGCGTCTTGACCAGACGTTTGCTGACGTTCGAAAAATAAGGACGCAGGATATACAGAATGCCGGAACTTTCAAGAAGGGAAACCCAAGTCTTTGCCGTCGGTTGTGATACGCCGATCGCCTTAGCGATCTCGCTATATTTGACGGGTTGACTCGTTCGCGCCGCCATATAGACTAAAAAATCATTAAATTCTCGAAGCTTGCCCACTTGAGCCAAGTCATGGATATCCCGATCCAGATACGTGTTGACATAGTCCATATAATATCGATCGCGATCCATCCTTGTCGTGCACAACTTCGGCATTCCTCCGCGAAAAATTTGCGCATAAATGTCCTGTACCGTTTTCTTTTTTCCGGTCTTTAGGCGTTCACGAAGGAGGGATAAATCCGGGCGAAACGGACCCGCAGGTCGGCCATCCAACTCTGCAGATGAAAAACCGGAGAGGTCAAAAATAGCAATTCGTCCTGCCAAGGATTCAGACACGTCGCGCATCATGCGAAACTTCTGCGATCCCGTTAGCCAAAACATACCGTAGTTTTCGTAAATACTAAAGTCTGACTTTATTTTGCCCGACCATTAATCGCCAGACAAGTGTTCGACTTCATACAAGTGATGACCGCCAGAACGTCGGTTCGGAGTGCAAAGCAAAAAAGAGGAGACGTTTCCGTCTCCCCTTTTTTCTCTTTTACTTTACCGTTCATTCGATTGCTGTTACTTCTCAGCATCCGTTACCGTGTCGACCTCCGCTTCGTCCGCTGAGCCGGCAACGTCTGCATCGTCTTCATGCTCGGCCGTTGCAACGGTTTCCGGCGCATCCGTGTCCTCGCTCTCTTCCTCATCGTCGATGGAAAGTGAACGATCATCGTCAAAAAGGTCATTCTTATGCGCTTTTAAGCCGGCGATACGATCCAGATCTTCTTCCATACCGTCGTACGTGATGCCGCTCTGGCGGTAGGATTTCATGCCCGTACCGGCCGGAATGAGTTGGCCGATAATGATATTTTCTTTAAGGCCGCGCAGATCGTCGACTTTGCCCTTGATGGAAGCATCGGTGAGCACGCGCGTCGTTTCTTGGAACGAAGCAGCACTGAGGAACGAATCCGACGCGATGGAGGCCTTCGTGATACCCAAAATCTCGTACTCGAAGGATGCCGGCGTCTTGCCCTGTGCTTCCAGCTTCTCATTTTCGATGACGACGAGACGCTGATTGACCATTTGTCCCGGTAAGAAATGGGAATCGCCGGAATCGGTCACGCGCACACGCTGAAGCATCTGCTTAATGATGATCTCGATATGACGGTCATCAATGTCAACACCTTGAATACGGTAGACCTTCTGCACTTCACGCGTGATATAGTCCTGTACCGCCTTCACACCGAGGATCTCCAGAATATCATGCGGATTGAGAGAGCCTTCCGTTAGGCGGGCGCCCTTCTCGATGACGTCGCCGTCATGCACCACAATGGTCGTGCCAAACGGAATCGCATAGGTTTCCTGATGTCCGTCTTCGGATGTCACCACGACATCCTGACGTTTCTTGTTATCCTGAATGGAGACCGTACCGCCGTTTTTGGTGATGGTCGCAAGTCCCTTCGGCTTACGCGCTTCAAAAAGTTCCTCAACACGTGGAAGACCTTGGGTAATCCCGGTACCGGCAACACCGCCCGAGTGGAAGGTACGCATAGTCAACTGCGTACCCGGCTCACCGATGGACTGTGCGGCGATAATGCCGACCGCTTCTCCGATATCTACTGTCTTTCCGGTAGCCAGGTTGCGACCATAGCACTTGGCGCAAACGCCGTGTACCGCATCACACTGCAATACCGAACGCACCTTGACTTCCTGAATGCCGGCATCTACCAGCGCATCCGCCATGGTTTCGGTGATCACTTCGTTATGGCGCACCAGCAGCTCGCCCGTTGTGGGATGCAAAACATCTTCGAAGCTCGTGCGGCCGATGATGCGGTTTTTAAGCGATTCGATCTTTTCGTTGCCCTCACGAATATCCGAAACGGTAATGAAACGATCCGTTCCGCAATCCTCTTCTGTGACGATGACATCCTGCGACACATCCACGAGACGACGTGTCAGATAACCGGAGTCCGCCGTACGCAACGCCGTATCGGAAAGACCTTTACGAGAGCCGTGTGTGGAGATAAAGAATTCCTGCACCGAAAGGCCTTCACGGAAGTTCGCACGAACCGGAATTTCAATGGTTTTTCCAGTGGCTGTCTGCATCAAACCGCGCATACCGGCCAGCTGACGAATCTGCTTCATGGAACCGCGGGCGCCGGAGTTTGCCATGATGGCGATGGAGTTTTTCGGATCCAGCGTTTTCGTGATGGCTTTTTCGACATCATCCGTGGCCTTTGTCCAGGTATTGATGACAAATTCGTAGCGTTCATTTTCGGAAATCAAACCGCGGCGTGCCATGCGGTCATAACTTTCCACGTCCTTCACCGCCTGATCGAGGATGTCCTTCTTCTCCTCCGGAATGTGCACGTCGTTCATCGAAACCGTCAACGCACCGATGGTGGAGTAACGATATCCCGTGGACTTGATGTAGTCCAGAAGGCGGGACGTGCGGATATTGCCGTGCTTGCGGTAGCAGCGATCCAGAATATCGGTCAACATCTTTTTGTCGACGAGCATATCGACTTCCAGTCCGTAGGGATCTTCCTTGCGGTTGACATAACCCAGATCCTGCGGAATACCTTCATTGAAGATGAAGCGGCCGACGGTGGAAACCACTGCTCGACCATGATCTTCGTCGTTCAGGCGAAGCTTAACCGCAACCGGCGAATGCAGCGTGACGTAATGATTGGCCAACGCCTTATTCATTTCATCAAGATCTTCATAATAGGCTACCGGCTCTTTGCTGCTCGGTTCGGCAGTCAGATAGTAGGAACCCAAAACCATATCCTGCGTCGGCGTGGTAATCGGCTTGCCGTCTTTCGGCGCCAGGATGTTGTTCGTCGACATCATGAGCAGACGCGCTTCAGTCTGTGCCTCGGAAGACAGCGGCACGTGAATGGCCATCTGGTCGCCGTCGAAGTCAGCATTGTATGCGGTACAAGCCAGCGGGTGAAGCTTGATGGCTTTCCCTTCGACCAAAACCGGCTCAAAGGCCTGAATGCCCAAGCGGTGCAAAGTCGGCGCGCGGTTCAGAAGGACCGGATGATCTTTGATGACCTTTTCCAGCGGTCCCCACACGTTCTCATCTTTGCGCTCGACCATCTTTTTGGCATTTTTAATGTTATGTGCCAGCTCCTGCGCCACCAGTTCACGCATGACGAAGGGCTTGAACAGCTCCAGCGCCATGTCTTTCGGGACACCGCACTGGTAGAACTTCAAATTCGGACCGACAACGATAACCGAACGACCGGAATAGTCGACACGCTTACCGAGCAAGTTCTGACGGAAGCGGCCGGTCTTTCCTTTTAAGAGATCGGAAAGGCTCTTCAGCGGACGGTTGGATGCGCCGGTCACCGCTTTTCCACGACGACCGTTGTCGATTAAAGCGTCTACCGCCTCCTGCAGCATACGCTTTTCATTGCGCACGATGATGCTCGGCGCGCCGATGTCCAACAGGCGTTTTAAGCGGTTGTTGCGGTTGATGACACGGCGATAAAGGTCGTTAAGATCCGAGGTGGCAAAACGTCCACCTTCCAGCTGTACCATCGGGCGCAGATCCGGCGGCATGACGGGAAGCACGGTCAGGCACATCCATTCCGGACGATTGCCGGAGCGCAGAAATGCTTCGACAACTTCCAGGCGACGCAATGAGCGCACACGTTTCTGTCCGGTGGCCTCTTCCAACTCCTGGGTCAATTGACGCTGTTCCTCTTCGAGATCAACCTCGCGCAGCAGCTGCTGTATCGCCTCGGCGCCCATTTTGGCGACAAAACCGTCGCCGTATTGCTCATAATAGCGATTGTATTCATCTTCGCTGAGCAATTGTTTTTTATACAGATCCCCTTCAGCTTCACCCGGATCGAGCACGACATAGTTGGCAAAATAGAGTACCAGTTCCAACGCCTTCGGGCTCATGTCCAGAAGCAGCCCCATACGCGAAGGAATGCCCTTAAAATACCAGATGTGTGAAACCGGCGTGGCCAGTTCAATGTGTCCCATGCGTTCACGGCGCACTTTGGATTTCGTGACTTCCACGCCGCATTTTTCACAGATCACGCCCTTAAAACGGATGCGTTTATATTTTCCGCAGTTACATTCCCAATCCTTCGTCGGCCCGAAAATCTTTTCACAGAACAGGCCGTCTTTTTCCGGCTTCAACGTACGATAGTTGATCGTTTCCGGCTTTTTGACCTCTCCATGGGACCAGGAACGAATTTTCTCGGGAGAGGCGATCTGAATTTTAATTGCATCAAATGCATTGGTTTGTTTCATGTTGATGGCCTCCTCTATTCCTCATCCTCATCCGCGTCCTGAATGGAAAAGCCGAGCGCGTTGAATGCATCCTCGTCGTCCTCGACATCTTCTTCATCCAACTCATATTCCTCATCGTCGTCCGTAAGCATATCGTTCTCCTCTGCACGGTGCAGGAAGGAACGCGGCACTTCCTCATTCTGTCGTTCATCCAGATCATCAATTTGCGAGAAGCGGGTGACGTCGTTGATGTCGTTGAGAAGGGTTACTTCTTCTCCTTCCTCATCCAGCAGCTTGATATCCAGCGCCAACGACTGCAGTTCTTTAATCAGCACCTTGAAGCTCTCCGGAATGCCCGGCGTCGGGATGTTTTCGCCCTTGACAATCGCTTCGTACGTACGCACACGGCCGGTGACGTCGTCGGACTTCACCGTCAGCATCTCCTGAAGCGTGTGCGACGCGCCGTAGGCTTCCAGTGCCCAGACTTCCATTTCACCGAAACGCTGTCCGCCGAATTGTGCCTTGCCACCGAGCGGCTGCTGCGTGACCAGCGAGTACGGACCGGTCGAACGGGCGTGAATCTTTTCTTCGACCATGTGATGCAATTTGAGAATGTACATGTAGCCGACCGTCACCGGGTTGTTGAACGGTTCGCCGGTACGGCCATCACGAAGCTGCAACTTACCGTTGATCGGATAGCCTGCCTTGGTCAGCGCTTCTTCAATGTCTTTATCGGATGCACCGTCGAAGACCGGCGTAGCAACTTTCCAGCCCAGTTTCTTGGATGCCAGACCGAGATGCACTTCCAGAACCTGACCCAGGTTCATACGAGAAGGAATACCCAGCGGGTTGAGGCAGATCTGAATCGGTGTGCCGTCCGGCAGGAACGGCATATCTTCCACCGGCAGGATGCGGGAAACAACGCCCTTGTTGCCGTGGCGTCCGCACATCTTATCGCCGACCATGATCTTGCGCTTGGTTGCGATATAGACGCGTACCACCTCGTTCAGACCGGGAGACAAATCATCGCCGTTCGCACGGGAATATTTTTTTACGTCCACAACGATGCCCGTCTCGCCATGCGGTACCTTGAGCGAAGCATCACGCACTTCGCGCGCTTTCTCGCCGAAGATGGCGCGCAACAAGCGCTCTTCCGGCGAAAGCTCGGTCTCGCCCTTGGGCGTGACCTTGCCGACCAGAATGTCGCCGGCCACCACCTCGGCACCAATGCGAATAATACCGTCTTCATCCAAGTTGCGGCGCATATCCTCGCCGACATTGGGAATATCGCGGGTAATATCCTCCGGTCCCAGTTTGGTCTCACGCGCTTCGCAGCTGTGCTCTTCAATGTGTACGGAGGTCAGCGTATCGTTAATCACCAGCTCCTCGTTGATGAGCATGGCGTCTTCGTAGTTATATCCTTCCCAGGTCATGAAGGCGATCAAAATATTCTTGCCAAGAGCGATTTCGCCTTCTTCCGTGGACGGACCGTCGGCGATGATTTCGCCTTTTTCCACCCTGTCCCCTTCATCGACGATGGGGCGCTGGTTAAAGCACGTGCCCTGGTTGGCACGACGGAATTTAAAGACTGTATAGCTCTTCTCTTCGCCGGATTCGTCTCCGCGGATGACAATATGATCGGCATCCACTTTGGTGACGACGCCCGACTCGCTCGCCGTAATGACGACACCGCTGTCCAGCGCCGCTTTGTGCTCGATGCCGGTACCGATCATAGGCGCTTCCGTCTTGATCAGCGGCACCGCCTGACGCTGCATATTCGTGCCCATGAGGGCGCGCGTCGCGTCATCGTTTTCAAGGAACGGAATCATAGCCGCACCTACGGAAACAATCTGCTGCGGCGAAACGTCCATGAATTGCACGATTTCACGCGGATAGATATCGTTGACCGCGTTAAGACCGCGCCCGGAAACACGTTCATTGACAAAGTAGCCGTTTTCATCCAGCGGCTCGTTGGCCTGCGCCTTGATGTAATGGTCTTCCTGGTCAGCGGTCAGATAGGCGATTTCATCGGTTACCCGTCCTGTGCCGCGTTCCACCTTGCGATACGGTGTTTCAATAAAGCCGTATTCATTGATGCGTCCGTACGTCGTAAGGGACGTAATCAAACCGATGTTCGGGCCTTCCGGCGTCTCAATCGGGCAAATGCGGCCATAATGGGAGTCGTGAACGTCGCGCACTTCCGCGCCGGCACGGTCACGAGAAAGGCCGCCCGGTCCGAGTGCCGACAGACGGCGTTTATGGGTCAGTTCGGACATGGGGTTGGTTTGGTCCATGAACTGTGACAGCTGGGATGAGCCGAAGAACTCTTTAATTGCCGCCGTTACCGGTCGAACGTTCAGCAAGCTCTGCGGTGTCGCCAGGTCGGGATCTCCCGTCGTCATACGTTCCTTCACGACGCGTTCCATACGGGAAAGGCCGATGCGGAACTGATTCTGCAACAATTCACCGACACAGCGCACACGGCGGTTGCCCAAATGATCGATGTCGTCAACATTTCCTACGCCGCTGTAAAGGTTGAGCTGGTAGCTGAAGGTCGCCAGGATATCTGCCGTCGTGATGTGACGCGGGCTGATTTCCTGACGTTGTTTTTTGAGGTATGCCGCCTTCTTCTCGACGGTGTCATATTCATCGGGATGGGCTTCAAATTCAGCCAACACATCCTGCATAGCCGGCCAATACAATTTTTCGGTAAAGCCCAGCGCACGAAAATCGACGCCTTCCAACTGATCTTCAAAGGCTTCATGGCTGACAAAATGGTTGCCGACTACGCGCACGGTCTCTTCCTGTTCGGCATTGGCATAAATATCGACGATGTTGATTCCGGCGTATTCGATAGCGCGCGCCAGATCTTCATCGACAGCCTGCCCTTTGGAGGCGATGATTTCACCGTCTTCACTGACAGCATCCGCCGCCAACACATGATCCACGATACGGTTTGCAACGGTGAGCTTTTTATTGAAGGTATAACGCCCCACCTTGGCCAGATCGTAGCGGCGGGGATCAAAAAACAGATTATGGATGAGCGGTTCAGCGGATTCCACCGAGGCAAGGTCGCCCGGCTTCAACTTGCGGTAAATCTCAATAAGAGCGTCTTCACGTGTACGGGAAATTTCTTTTTCCAGGGTCAGGCGCAACGCATCGCTGTCGCCAAGCACTTCACGCATCTCTTCGTCCGTCTCAAAAAGAAGCGCACGAATGAGCGTGGTTGCCGGCAATTTACGGGTGCGGTCTATGCGGATGTTGACGACACCGTGGGCGTCGTTGTCGTATTCCAGCCAGGCGCCGCGATTCGGAATAACCGTCGAAGACACCATAACATTGCCGGATTTGTCGAAATCCTTGGCGTAATACACGCCCGGTGAACGGATGAGCTGCGAAACGATAACGCGTTCAGCACCGTTAATAATGAAGGTCCCGGAGTTGGTCATCATCGGAATATCGCCAAGGAACACTTCCTGCTCCTTGACATCCATAATTTCGCCTTCATCAATCTTAATGAGGCGAACTTTCACCTTGAGTTTGCGTGCATAGTTGACATCACGCTCTTTGCACTCTTCTACAGAATATTCGGCTTCCTCGTCAAAATAATAATCAACAAAATCCAACACCAGCTTGCCCGCGTAATCGCGAATTGGCGATACATCTTCTAAAACCTCGCGCAAGCCTTCCTTCATAAACCATTCGAAACTGTTTTTCTGAATCGCCAACAGGTTCGGGAAATCCAAAACCTGCGGAATGCGCGAAAAACTCTGACGCACCGTGCGACCATACAATTGAGTATGATTATGCATAAACACCCCTTCTTTACCGCAAAACGAAAAAAACCGGATCCAAAAACTCATACTATGAGACAGCTTCAAATTTTAGCACAACAAAAGAACCCCTGTCAAGACACGCCGGGGGTAAACTCGAAAAAACGAGTAGAAAATTAAAGATCATGATTAGAATACACGGTTATTCCTTCTTTGTCAAGTGATACGCCCGGATGCGTGGCTATGTGTTTCCAATCTTTTCTTCATCATAGCTAAAAAATAAAAATATCGGCAAGACATTCTCGTGCAATGCCTTGCCGATATTCATTAGACCGTTTACAAAAATGGGAATCCTCTTGCGTTACTCACTTTTCCAAAAAGAGCACCACGTCATGGCCGTTAATATCTACGGTCTCTCCCGTCATTTCCTCTACCCGGGTAAACGACGTCGCCAACGTTTCCTGCTGAATCTGCTCTGCAGCGTTTTTCAAAGCCGAAGCGATTTCGTCTTCCGCCCGGTAGCGAATGGTAATGCGATCGGCCACTTCGTACCCGTTCTTTTTACGCATCTGCTGCACCTTGGAGATAAACTCGCGCACATAGCCTTCAGCGATGAGTTCCGGGGTCAACGATGTTTCGAGTACGACAAAGGTATCGTGATCGGAGGTTACGTCGAACCCTTCTTTTGCCTTATAGTTCACCAGAACATGATCTTCCGTAATGGTAACGTCATGGCCGTTGAGCGATAACGTGGTGGATCCGCTCTTGAGTTTGGTCAAAAATTTGCGCGCGGCGGCCTGTGCGAGATATTTGGCAAATGCCTTCATATCCGGCCCAAGCACTTTTCCTGCCACCTTGAAATTGGGTTTGAGCGAAACCTCCATGAACCGATCCAAATCTTCGGAGTAGATGACTTCCTTGACGTTGAGTTCCTCTTCGATGAGCTCATCCAGATCGTCCACGACGCTCTTCAGCGACCGATCCACAAGAATGGCCGAAAGCGGTTGCCGCACTTTAATGCCGGCATCTTCACGCGCGGCACGTCCCAGGTTGACCAGACGACGAACCAGATCCATTTTCTTTTCCAGCGTTTCATCAATGACCGTGTCGTCCGCCTGTACCTGATGTTCCAGATGTACGGAATCCATCTCTTCGCCCTGCGTCAGTGCTTGATACAGTTCATCCGCGAGGAACGGCGTCACCGGCGCAATAAGCTTGGAAAGGCCGTAAAGCACTTCCCAGGTTGTGCGGAACACCGCCAGATTCTCCGGCGTAGCTTCCGAAGACCAGAAGCGGTGACGGTTACGGCGAATATACCAGTTGGAAAGATCTTCCACGACAAAATCGGAAAGCGCATGAACCACACGATTGTAGTCGAAGCGATCCATATCGCGATGATACTGACGCACCAGCGAATGGAAACGGGAGAGCAGCCAGCGGTCAATCTCGGGGCGCTCCTCCACCGGACAATCAAATGTGCGCGGATCCCATTCATTCGTATTCGCGTACAGAGCGAACATGGCATACACGTTCTTGATGGTACGGAAGAATTTTGACTGCACTTCTTTTAATCCCGTCACGTCAAAACGCGTCGGAAGCCACGGTGGTGAGACGTAAAGCGAGTAAAAACGCACCGCATCTGCGCCATATTCGTCAAAAAGAGCAAAGGGATCCAGCGTGTTGCCTTTGGATTTGGACATCTTCTGTCCGTTTTTGTCCAGAATCAGATCATTGACGAGCACACGACGATACGGCGAACGTCCGGTATATAACACGGAAATCGCCATCAGGGAGTAAAACCAACCGCGCGTCTGGTCAATGCCTTCACTGATAAAATCCGCCGGGAAATATTCCGTTTCAAAATCGTCCTTATGTTCAAACGGATAATGACGCTGAGCAAAAGGCATGGCGCCGGAATCGAACCAAACGTCGATAACGTCCTCTTCACGGCGCATGATTCCGCCGCATTCCGGACACGTCAATGTCACGTTATCCACATACGGACGGTGCAGTTCAATCGTTTCGTCAATATCTTCGCGTGCTTCTTCCGCCAACTGTTTGCGGGAGCCGATGGAATGCTGATGCCCGCAGTCTTCGCAAACCCAGATATTCAGCGGTGTTCCCCAATAACGGCTGCGCGAGAGCGCCCAGTCGTTCAGATTCTCCAGCCAGTTTCCGAAGCGCTTCTCCCCGACATAATCAGGATACCATTGCACTTTGCTGTTTTCTTCCACCATCTTCTCTTTGAACTTGGTGACATTGATGTACCAGGACGGTTTGGAATAGTAAATGAGGGGTGTTCCGCAGCGCCAGCAATGCGGATAATTATGTGTAATTTTCTGTTTTGCATAGAGTTTGCCGTGCTCACGAAGATACTGAATAATTTCCGGATCGGCATCCATGACGAAAGTTCCCTCATATGGGCCTTCCGCAAACTTCCCCTGCTCATTGACGGGATTCACATACGCCAAATCATAACGTCTTCCGGTCTGATTATCGTCTTCACCGAAAGCCGGCGCCGTATG
The DNA here is from genome assembly GCF_900059565.1 of Murdochiella massiliensis. GTDB lineage: Bacteria > Bacillota > Clostridia > Tissierellales > Peptoniphilaceae > Murdochiella > Murdochiella massiliensis. The sequence goes on along the minus strand of NZ_FIZW01000001.1, from coordinate 180,234 downwards.
AACGATGCCGGTACCGTCCGTCGTAGTGACATAATCGGCAAGCGTCACAAAAAATGCGTTTCCGGTAACGTGAATAAAGGGCAAAAGCTGCTCGTATTCCCGATGCTCCAGATCCTTGCCCTTCATGGTTTCCAAGACTTCCACGGGGCCGAATTCTTTTTTCAGGACGCTGTCCATCAACTCCTTGGCGAGATAGTAAATCTCCTCGCCCTGGCGTACTTTGACATATTCCACGTCGGGATGCACCGTGAGAGCGACGTTGGAGGGAAGGGTCCATGGGGTCGTCGTCCAGGCGAGGAAATACTCGTTTTCTTTGCCTTTTACCGGGAATTTCGCATATACCGTGGTGACCTCGTCTTCGCGATAGCCTTGCGCCACTTCATGGGAAGCAAGCCCTGTCCCGCAACGCGGGCAATAGGGCAAAATTTTTGCCCCCTTATAGACCAAGCCGCGTTCATGAAAATTGTTCAGCAAATGCCATATGGTCTCGATATAATCGTTGTCCAGCGTAATATAGGGATGCTCCATATCAGCTAAAAACGCCATCCGTTCGGACATTTCCGTCCAAAGGTCGCGATAGCGGAATACGGATTCACGGCACTTTTTGTTGAAGGCTTCCACACCGTAGGCTTCAATTTCGCTCTTTTGATGAAAGCCGAGGGCTTTTTCGACTTCAATTTCCACCGGCAAGCCATGCGTATCCCAGCCCGCTTTTCGACGAACCTGATAGCCTTCCATGGTCTTATAGCGGTTGGTCATATCCTTTAAGGTACGGGAAATAACATGATGAATGCCCGGTCGTCCATTCGCCGTCGGCGGCCCGTCGAAGAATATAAATTTTTCACATCCTTCGCGCTCTTCCACCGAACGATGCAGAAGATCCAGCTCTTTCCAGACCTTGCTTCGTGCGACTTCTCCCTCACATACCTTTTCCGGTAAGCTCTTAAATGCCATGCGTTCTCCCTTCTTCCCCTCGCGCTCAACCATCCCTACGTTGAACACGTTTGTTTCTTTAAAAATACTCTTTTTCTAATTCCGTTCTTCCCATTATACACAACCCGACTTTCATCGGGCGCTTTTCTCCAGTGCCTCCGCTGCAGCCCGAGCGCTTGCCCAAGCCCAGTGCAGGTTATAGCCTCCGCACTCACCCTGAATGTCAAGCACTTCGCCAATCAGATAAAGACCCGGACAGCATAAGGATTCCATCGTTCGGCTGTTCCACTGTGCCGTATCTACACCGCCGCAAGTGACCTGGCCGTGATCATTCTTATGTGCACCGATAATTGTAAAAGGCCATGCCGAAGCTCGGCGCAAAACGCGCGTCCAATTCTCCTCGCTTGCTTCGCTTTTCTCATTCATGCCGCATTCCAAAAGCAGCTGATCAACGATTTTTGCCGGCAAGATACCGCTGAACAACGCCTTCACCGGCCATATCGGAAAGCGCGCAGCCAGGCCATGAAGATACGCGAGCCATTCCTCTTCCCGGCGATCGGGAAGAAGATTCAGAAGCAGTTTAACGGTATTGCGATCGTTGTTTGATTTCTCACGACGTGAAGACGGCGCATACCCATCGTTTAGGGCGTCCAACACGCAATTGGACACACGCAAAATCCCCGTCCCGGAAAGGCCATAGGTCGTAAAAAGCACATCATCCGTTATACAGGTTGTCTGCGCGGTGATCTGGGCCTTAAGCTTGATGCCGAAAAGCGCTGCCGTACATGCAGTTTCCTGAACCGCAAGCGGTACAATTCCGGGATGCAGGCGCGTCAGGCGATGACCGAGGTTTTTCGCCAACGTGTAACCGTTTGACCACTCTTTTTTTCCGATCCCATAACTTCCGCCGGTAGCGAGAAGGACGACATCCGCCATGATCTTTTCCCCGGAAGTAAGCGTCAGCACAAAACACTTCTCCTGTCGCGTCAGCGTCTCCACGGAACAGCCGGTTCGTACCGAAACGCCGGCATCCTTTATCCATTCCATCAGGCGATCGGCCACCGTATCGGCGCGTAACGTCGCCGGATAGGTCATCCCACTTTCCAGAGTGGTATGCGGTATCCCAAGAAGCGAAAAAAAGTCCACCGCTTCACGAAAGGTGAAACGTGAAAGCGCGGGAACGGTCTGATCCGCGGTTCCGCCCGTGTAGTGGTCGGGAGAGACGTGCGTGTTGGTAAAATTGCAACGGCCGTTTCCTGTAGCGCGAAGTTTGCGTAAGGGAGCATCCCCCTTTTCCAGCAACAAAACCTCCATTGTCGAAGGCGCCCCATACAGATTCGGACGGCGCAAAAAACCGGCCGCACAAACGCCGGCCGCTCCGCCCCCGACGATTACGACGCGCATGACGAAGCCTCATAGAAGCGGCAATGCTCACGAAGATTGCAACGGTCGCATTCCGGCCGTCGTGCTTTGCACACATAGCGTCCCTGAAAAATCAGCAGATGATGCGCTTCCGACCAGACCTCCCGGTCAAGAAGACGCTCAAGATCCGCTTCGCAGGCAGAAACATCCTTGGATTTGGAAAGACCGAGACGGTTGGATACACGAAAGACATGGGTGTCCACCGCAATGGCCGGGACACCGAAAGCATTGGATGCCACAACGTTGGCGGTTTTTTTGCCCACACCGGGAAGCGACATCAAAAGAGGAATCTCGTGCGGAACCGTACTGTCGAATTCCTCCACCAGCAAGGCAGCGGTGCGAATGATGTTCTTTGCTTTCGTCCGAAAAAAGCCGATGGAATGAATATACTCCTCGACATCGGACGGTTCTGCTTTCGACAGAGCTTCTGGTGTCGGATACGCCGCAAATAAGGCGGGGGTCACGCGATTAACCTGCTTATCTGTGGTTTGCGCGCTGAGCATCGTTGCGATCAAAAGCTGAAAGGGGTTCTCCGCCACAAGCTCCCCCTTCGCATCGGGGTGTGCTTCGCGCAGTTTGGCGATAATTTCACGCGCTTCTTTTTTGGTCATACGCTTCACGGAAATGCTCCTTTCCTGTCCTCTTGGATTTGTTTCCGAAAATCTATGAAGTCTATTATAATAAAGTTCGCATAAGAAACAAAACCGTCATCACCTTCCCCGTTCCCCTTCGGGAAGGGAGAGAAAGGAAATCTATGTTTAATCGCAGCAAAAAAGAGTTCGCACAGTTCGATTGGCTGTTATTGCTGGCTGTTCTGGCATTAAGCCTGATCGGCTTTGTTGTTGTTTTTTCTGCCACTGCTTCGCGCGGAGGACAATGGCATGCGCTGAAATCCCAGTTTGCATCCACCGCCATCGGACTGATCTTTATCATCACCTTCCAATTTGTGGATGCGGATTTTCTGAAAAAGCTGGCTCTTCCGGCCTACGCTGCGGCGATTATTCTTCTCATTGCTACCATGCTCTTCGGCGTTGGCGAAGATGCCTGGGGGGCGCGCTCGTGGCTGAAGCTCGGACCAATCACCTTTCAGCCTTCCGAATTTGCCAAGATCGCTATTATGCTGGCGCTTGCCATGCTGTTGGAACGCTACCAGCACCGCATGAATAAAATCACGACCATTCTTCTTCTTGCCGTAATCATGGGCGTACCGATTCTGCTCATCCTGAAGCAGCCGGACTTCGGAACGGCAGCGGTGTTCCTCTTCTTCATCGCCCTGATGGTGTTTTATGCGCAAATTCACTGGGGCTATATTGTGGCCGCCCTTGTCATCGTGGTTATTGCTACACCGCTCTTCTATCAACATCTAACGCCCATGCAACAGGACCGCATTCTGAATTTCCTTAATCCCATGCGTGACATTATGGATAGCGGTTACCAAACGTATCAGGGACTGATTGCCATCGGATCCGGACAACTCTTCGGCAAGGGATTTCTTAAGGGGACGCAGACGCAATTCGGATTTATTCCCGAGCGCGATACCGACTACATTTTTGCTGTCTTGGCGGAAGAGTTCGGCTTTGTCGGTGGACTCGTGTTAATTCTGCTCTATGCAATCGTCCTCGTGCGCATACTGCTGATCGCAAAAAGGGCGAAAGATATGTTCTCTTCTTCCTTATGTATCGGGGTAGCCTCCATGCTCTTTATTCATATTTTTGAAAATATCGGCATGACCATCGGATTGATGCCGCTGACGGGAATTCCTCTCCCCTTCCTTTCCAACGGAGGAACCTTCCAGCTCATCAATATGGTCAGCATCGGCCTTGTTCTCTGTATTTCTTCCCAACGGCTGCCACTTGATTTTGGAGTGGATCCTCCTTCTTTACCATCTCTATCGCCACAATGAGCGGAACAACCCAAAGCATTTCCAACAGCAGTGCCATCGTGCGCTGCTGTTTTTCTGTTCGAACAATCAACCGTCTTCCCCAGGGAAAGGGGTTTTCCCGATAACATAGCGCTCCTTCCCGGTCCGTACGATGCCAAGAAACCCCGTATTGTTGCAAGCGCTTGAGCGTTGTCGGCGCAGGATGCCCATAACGATTGTTCCGTCCGCAGCTGATGATCGCCTGTTCCGGACGAACACGCGAAAGCAGTGCTTCCGAGGTTCCTCGTTTGGATCCGTGATGAGCAACCTTTAGGAGGGAGATGTCGGAAGGCAAAGCCTGTGCAAGCTCCTCCTCTTTTTCCTGATCGCCCATAAACAGCACACCGCCGCCAATATCCAGATACAGAACGAGGCAGTGGTTGTTTTTGTCTTCCGCATCCCATTGCCCCGCTTGAAGGGCGGTAAAAACAAGCGGCTTGGCCCAGGGCAACACATTGTTTTTCAGTGTCCACCGATCTCCGCTTTCGGCCTGCCGATGAGATGAACCGATTCGTTCATCCGGGAAGGCGCGGTCGCCAACCGCCGGTGACGTAACGACTTCATCCACCGGTATGCGTTTTCGAATGCCCAAAAGATTGCCGTCGTGATCATAGTCATCATGCGATAGAAAAATTCGTTCTACGCGTCTGATCCCTCTCGCCTGCAACATAGAGACCAGCTTATCTGCCTGCGTGTTTTTTCCCGTTCGAAAATCCTTTTTTCCACCGGTATCCACGAGCACGGCATTCGTACCGTAGCGAATGAGAAAGCAGTCGCCCTGGCCCACATCCAGCGCTTCAACGGACGGCGGAAAGAACGGCAAGAGCAGCATCGGCCGTAAAACCGTAAGCAGAAGCCACAGCGAAAGAAGGTAGAGAAGTCGACCTCTTGTCTGCCAAACCAGCTCGCCATATGCCTCTTCCCTTTTCATCCGGGCTTTAAAACGCGTAAGCCATCCGAGTTGAGCGGCAAGAAGCAAAAAAACGACCAGCACGTAGAGTGCAAGCCCCTCCGTCGAAAAGGAGAAGGTAATGGCAGGAAGGGCAATGGCGTCAAGCCCTTTCAGAAGCAGGGCAAACACACCGTAACCCAGACGATAAACAGTAATGAGTGCCTCGGAAAGGAAAGGCAAGCGCAAAAGCGATCCGAACAGAGCAAGAAGCCCCAGCGCAAAAAGCAGCGAAAAGACGGGAATGGCAAACAGATTCGCTATAAGCGTGGAAGGTGTTTGCGTTATGCCCGCTTCGGCCAGGACGGGGAAGGTAAACAGGCTGATCCAAAAGGAACGGCGAAAGGATTGGCGCAACATTCCCCCACGCGAATGGATGCGTTCGCCGGCATGGACGAATTCACCGGCTGCCGCGCAAAGAAAAGAAAGACGCAGACCGAGGTCCTCCACGCGGTACGGCATGATCAACAGGATCAAACTTAACGCTAAAAGCCAGCCTTTTACTGCATCCAATTCCCGCTTCCGCGCGATTGCGCTTTCTCGAAAAGCTAAGAACAGCCAGGCACGCAAAATGGATGCCGGAAAAGCCAGAAAAGCGGCATAACCGAAGAGCAAGACCAGAAGGATGCAGGCAATTTGTTTTCGGGCAAGCGGCGACCAGGAAAGAATCCCCATCCCCCAAGAAAAAAGCAGTTGGACGTGCAGTCCGCTTGCCGCGAGCAAATGCGCAAGACCCAGTGTGCGCATATCCTGTTGCAGCGCGAACGTCCCCTTGACGTCCGCTCCCATCAGGACGCGTTTGAGCATAGCGAACGAGGCACCGCCCTGGGCATCAAAAAACGCTTCCGCTTGTTCGCGCAGCATTTTCCATCCCATTTGCATGTTTTGATCGCCATACGGAGAAAGCACAAAAAACACGGCCATTCCCATGAGCAAAGCCGTCGCCCACTTGACTTGCCGCCAAAAAAGCAAAATCGCCGCCACGCATCCCGCAAGATAAACCCCTTCTGCAGCCAAGACGACGCCGACGATAAAGGACACCATGAGCGCAAGTTCCACGCCATCCCCTCTTTCTGTAAACCGAATATCGTTTCCGTTTACAGTGTAAAACAGCCGTTGTCTCATGGTGTCCCATGTTAACAACGGCTGTTTTCCTATCCTTTGAATTTATTTTGCGTAAGGTTCTTTTTTTCGTCCCTCTTTTTTTGGCGCTTCCTTTTTTGGCGCCGGCGGCTCCGAGAAGCTTTCGATCAGGCGAACAAGCCACGCGGTTGCTAAGGCAATACAGCCGGCAACGAAAAAGGAAATACTTTTCCACATCAACTCCAAGCCGGAAATATGTGCCTTAAGCGCAAAGCCGCGGAAAAAGAACACGATACCCAAGGCAATGCCCACCGCTGCAGGAAGATATTTCACCCCTTTATGGGCGTGAAACACGACATAAAGCAAAAAGGTCAACGCCACGAAAAGTAAAATCATCATGGGCAACATCGATAATTTTTCTTTGTATTGTCCGATAATGCTGAATAAACTGGCCATAGTCTCTCTCCTATCCGCAGATATCTTACCATAGACCTTTTCCTTGCGCTATAGACAACCGCTTCCGGCAGACCGTATAATCGAAAGAGATGATCCGACCGACATCACGATGAGGAGGGCATATGAAAAAACGATCTTGGTTTCGCGCAGTGATAACGCTGGTTCTGCTCTGTATTGTCCTCGCTCCTTTCGTCGGACATGCCGATGTCGGCGGCGGCGTGGATTGGGACGCCAATGACTGGGGTGGAGATTTCGGCGGAAATGATTACGGCGAATACGATTTTGGCGGATACGATGATGATGACGACGACTATTCCATGAACAGCGTCGATCCATTTTTTCTGTATTTTCTTTTCCGTAATCCGTGGATGGCGCTGATTATCATTCCCTTGTGGTATTTCAACTCGCGCAGCTCGAGAAAAAATCGCAAGCGGCAGTCCGGAAAGTCAAATCCGCCTTCTTCGACATGGGTAAAGCCGAAAGAAGAAGTCAATCTGGATGCGCTTTTCGAACGCGATCCGAATTTTTCCAAGCCGGAATTTTTACTCCGCGCGTCGGATGTCTTTATTGCGCTCCAGCAAGCATGGACAGCCAAAGACTGGCGCGGTATTCGGGCCTTTGAATCCAATAGTCTCTATGATCAGCATGCGCGTCAATTGCAAGTCTACATCGACAAAGGACAGACAAATGTTGTCGAGGACATTTCGATTCTTAACACCGTCTTGGAATCCTATGAAGAAGATCGGGAGAATTCGTATCTGTCCGTTATCCTGGAGGCGCGCTATCGCGATTATGTCATCGAGGATGAGAGCGGTCGCGTCATCAAGGGCGATAAAAAGAGCCGCTACATCATGACCTATCGCATGCAATTCATGCGCAGTTTGGAAGCAAAGACGGAGAAAAGTTCCGACACCAAGGTAACGCAATGTCCAAATTGCGGCGCGTCACTTTCTATCAGCCAAAACGGTATCTGCGAATATTGCGGCGCGGAGGTCACCACGGGAGCAAATCAGTGGGTACTCACCGCTTTGCAGCCCTTGCAGCAACGTCGTTCCTAATTTTCCTTCGTTACGGCTGAAGCGTGTTTTCCCGTTGATCGGGAACGCGATCCGCCATCCACATGAAGATAAAGCCCAGAATAAAGAAGATCGCAAGCGTCGCCACCGCGATGTTGATCGTGCCGCCCGCGTATTTTACCAGTGCGATGGCGAAGGAGCCGAGAAACGATGCGCCTTTGGCAAAAATATCATAGATGCCGAAGTATTCTCCGGCATGCTGCGGCGGAATAATCTTCGAATAGTAGGAACGCGAAAGCGCCTGAATTGCGCCCTGGAACATTCCCACACCGAAGGCCATAATGCCAAATTGCCACAAGGAATGCAAGGTTAGCGCATAGAGCGAGACAGCAAGATATCCTGCGATACAGACCATGATGAGGGTGGCGGTGCGATAGGTGCGTGACAGACGCGCGAAAAGAAGCGAAAAAGCGAAAGCCACAACCTGGGTCGCCAGAAGCACAATAACCTGTCCTACCGTATCCAGTCCCAGATCCGTTCCGATATTGATGGCGTTATTGATAATGGTTCCCACGCCGTCAATGTACATGAAAAAGGCAATCAAAAACAGAAACACTTTGCGTTCCTTGTGCACAATATCCATGAGCGTTTGACCGACGCGGGAAAAACTGTCGATCAGTGGTGGCGCTTCATGCTGTACGTAATGCTTTTGTTCATATGTTTTTAACAAAGGGATGGTCACGGCGAACCACCAGACGGCGGTTACCACGCAACCGATAAGCCGCGCCACGCCAGGATCCAGAATGTGCAACATTTCATCCATAACATAAGCAATAAGAGCAATCAAAAAGGGAATACAGGAACCGATATAGCCCCACGCATAACCGTGAGAAGAGACTTCGTCCATGCGCTCCGGCGTCGTCACGTCTACCAGCATGGAGTCATAGAATGTTAGCGATGCCGAATAGGCAATTTTCACAAAAATAAATAAAATCAGAAACAATAGCCAGCTTGTCGTCACCCCGAAGAGAATGCAGCCGATCGTACCGATCGCCAGCGTAGTCGTGAAAAACGGCTTCTTATAGCGACGATAGTCGGCAATGTTGCCGAAAATTGGGCCTAATAACGCCACAATGACCGTGACAATGGAAACACTCAACGCCCAATGGCCGGTCGCTTCATCTGAAGTCAATCCGCCCGGTTCACCGGTGATCGCCAGCACCTTGAACCAGATCGGAATGAGGGTGGTGGCCAACATGGTAAAGGCCGAATTGGCCACGTCATAGAGCACCCAGGATAATTCTGCCGGCGTAAATTTCTTTTTCAACCCTTTCAGCATCGCATTCCTCTCTTCCCTCGGTTGTTATGCGTAGTGTAAATCCAATTCACCGGACTCCGTTCGTACCGCTTCAAAATGGCGGTCAAAAAAGTCGTTCAATTGACCATCGTCATGCAAAAACTCGAGAAAGCCGGGCAAAACTGTTTTTGCCCGCATCAACGCTTCTTCCTGCAAGGCATCCAGACGTACATTAGATGCTTGACAGCGCGGATCCTCCTCGTTTTCCAGGAACAGATCCTCGAAATCCCCTTTAATGTGAAACAAATGCACCAAACCGCGAATCAATCCGCGTTTCATGCCAGACGGAGAATAAAATAAATGCAGTGCACGTGCCTGACCGGTTAACACCTCTTCCATAACTTCCGTCGTGAGGCCGAAAAATGGAGCAATGCTTTCTGCAGCCTTTCTACCCGGCGAAAGCAAAGTGGATCGATCCACATCGGTCGGCCGCTTTCCCGCCCGACGCAACAAATGCGCATCGTATTCGGATTCAATTCTATTGTGGGAAACGCCCGCATTCAACACGTGTGCCTCCACAAAGGTGTGACACATCGCGTCGAGCAAAAAATGTGTATAGAAGCCTAAAATATAGGCTAAACGCGCCCGTCTTTCCGACGGATCCTGTGTGCCCCGAAGAATCGTCTTCGCCTTCGTAAAGAACACGCTTCCCGGTTGTCCATGCATGGCCACGCCCAATCGGCTGACTTCATTCGCTTTTAGCGGATGATAATAAAACAGCAGATCCGGTCCATGCACACCGAAGTTAAACACGTCACGGTTCTCATCCACACAAGCCTTCAGTTCCTCCGGAAGCGCATCGCGCACCGCTGCTCCGAAGGCATAATGCGTATAGGTGGTCGGCATGATCCCTTCCTTCCTTCCTTCCTTCCTTTTTACCTTCCTCATTGTCCCTTACCGGTAACCGGCAAGCGTTTTTACTTTATTCTTGCCCCGCCCCACTCGACAACCGTAAAACCATGACGTTTCATCGAGGAGAGCGTTTGTTCTTTGATATCTATGGGTTTGGCGGAAGGATACCAGGTCATAAAGGCCCTGATCATCGTGTCTTCTTTGGGATCAATGGTGAGTTTGGCATCGTCTGTATACGAACGATCTTGGAAGGTAATGATGTTGTACGGATTATCTTCCATTTGAGGGAGCCAGTAAACGATAAATTCATTTATTTCTTTGTGGTTTAATCCCAATATCTCCAATTTTTCTTCAAGAAATTTTTCCGTATCCGATCCCCTTACACAAAACCCTTCATCCATTCTGTATGTTTTGTCTTTCACGCCCTCCCAAAACAACCCATAATACTCGCGATTTTTGTACAGTATGGTACCGTCCGGTTTTGCCATCACCTGCCATGTTCCCTCCGCAGAAAACCGCGGATACACATGCGTAAATTGTCCATTATAGTCCAGAGAGACCGTTACACGTTGTTCTTGTTCCGGATAGAGGTAGATCATCGGTTTGAAGTCTTCTGTGTCGTTGATATCTTCCCGACACGCCATGAGAACGCCCAGCAATACTAAGACAAGGATAATCACTATTGTCGCTTTCTTCGGTTTTTTCATCGTTGTTCCACTCCTTTCTCTCTCCTTTATTCTAACAGGAATCACGCAGAGAAGGACATAAGATGATGCGTTTTCACGTTCGGAAGAAACAGAATAAAAAAAACGGCATAGCCGGTAATTGCTTACCAAACTATGCCGCTGTTTTTCGGAGATAATCAATCTCGAATGGACACCCGCTAAGGGGATTTCTTTTCTTATGACAAGCCGTTCGCAGCGATTAACGCTTCGAGAACTGCGGGCTCTTACGGGCTTTCTTAAAGCCGTATTTGTAGCGCTCTTTCTTGCGCGCATCGCGCGTAAGGAAACCGGCCTTCTTCAGGCTCGGACGCAGATTGGGGTCAAATTCAAGCAAGGCACGAGCCACACCTAAACGAATGGCGCCGGCCTGGCCGGTAAATCCGCCGCCCTTGACGGTAACGGCGACATTAAAGCCCTCACGCTGTCCCACCAGCTCCAACGGCTGTGTGCAGATGTCACGCAGGGTCTGATAATCAAAATACTCTTCCAGACTATAGCCATTGACAAGCACCTGACCATTTCCCGGAAGGAGTCGAACTCGTGCTACGGCCGATTTGCGACGACCGGTTCCGCGATATTGCTGATCCATCGTATCCTCCTACTTAAAACGTTAACTCTTCCGGCATCTGGGCAGCATGATTATGCTCCGGTCCCACGACAACCTTCAGCTTACGATACATTTGGCGTCCCAAGGTGTTGTGCGGAAGCATGCCACGAATGGCGTGTTCCAAAATACGCTCAGGATGTTTTTCCATCATGTCCATGTAGGGGATGTCACGACGTCCACCGACAAATCCGGTGTGATGCTTGTACATCTTCTTGTGTTCTTTGTCATTCGTCAAACGTACCTTTTCCGCGTTGATGACGATGACATAGTCACCCGTGTCGACGTTCGGGGTGAAAGTGGGCTTGTGTTTTCCGCGAAGCACGGCAGCGATGTTGGCAGCGAGGCGTCCGACCACCTGGTCTTTCGCATCGACGACATACCACTTGCGCTCCACCTCCAACGGTTTTGCTAAAGTTGTTTTCATCTTTTGCTCCTTTTCTTCCTGCTCTGTCCATTTTGACTCCGCCGATCAGAGAAGCGGGTTTTGTTGATTCGACAATTTTTGTTTCGCACATCGACGCTGCGAAGGAATTACCGAAGATCCGGGGCATAAAGATGCCCAAACAGATACCTGAATATTATATAAGGCCAATGAATGGATGTCAAATCCTGTAGGTTTGTCTACTTTCAAGCTGCGATAAATGGATAAAACAAGTTCTCCATCCTCTTATTTATGCTAAACTATGTTAGTTTTAACTAACATAGGAGGAAATGATGTGTCCATCGGATAATGTAATCATGGAAGACTTAGCCACGAGAAAGCCGTTTATTTCGGCACAGTTGGCTTGCTCCATTCATGCCGCAATACGATACATAGAAAACAACCTGGATAAGTCCCTTACTCTCGCTGAAATTGCGTCTCACGTCTATCTCAGCCGTACATATCTCAGCACCAGTTTTAAACAGATAACGGGACAAAACATAACAAAGTTTATCTATGAGAAACGAATGCAGAAGGCAAAACACCTTCTGCTTTCGACACAGGACCAAGTGCAAAATATCGCCGTAAAATGCGGTTATCCTTCTCCCGCCTATTTCTCCGCTTCCTTTCGACGCTATTATCAAAAAAGTCCACGAGAATTACGTCGGGAAGCGGAGAAAGAATAGTTTCAGGTAAGAGCGGGATATCGCTTCGTGTTCGCCAAAGCCGTCCCCACCGTTGAAGCATTGTGCAGGAAAGCGGAACCGGTATTGGAAAGGATGCCGCTAAGGCCCAAACCGATTAATAAACTGTTGAAGGTAAGGATAAAATGATAGTCCTGACGCGTCCTCTTCTGTAGCGCTCGTGCCAGGAGAATCAACTCGACTAATGCGGAAAGATCATCTTTTCCGATGGCGATATCCGCAATTTCTCTGGCTAAATCAGCACCTTTATGCATGGAAATGCCGACATCCGCTTGCGAAAGCGCAACCGAATCATTGATTCCGTCCCCCACCATTACCACGGTGGAGCCCTTCTCTTTCAACACCTTGATAAAGTCCGCTTTATCTTCCGGTAGCACTTGAGAACGATAACCGGTAAGATGCAGTTGCTTGGCAATATGCGCTGCCGCATTCTCTGCATCTCCCGTAAGCATATAAATGTTTTCTACGCCTACGGAACGCAAGTCCCGGATGGTTTGTATCGCATCCGGACGAATGGGATCCGTAATGCACAGAACACAGACCAATCGGCCATCTACCGCCATATACAGCAACGATGACGATTCCTTCAACGCATTGATCAGGTCACGATTATCTTCGCTCAGCTCGACCGCTTCATCTTCCAGAACAAAATGTTCGGATCCGATGATTGCCCGTTTTCCGTTAATGGTAGAGGCGATACCGTGCGCCACAATGTATTCCGGTTCGGAATGCATCTCTTCATGTCGCAAACCGCGATCCTTAGCCGCCTGCACCACCGCGGCCGCAATAGAATGAGGAAAATGCTCTTCAAGACATGCCGCAATGCGCAAACTTTCGTCCTCGGAATAAGGGCCGAAAGCGATGACCTTCTCCACCGTCGGTAAAGCCTGCGTTAAGGTGCCCGTCTTGTCAAAGACAATGGTATCTGCCTTGGCTAAATTTTCCAGATACTTTCCACCCTTTACCAATATGCCCTGCTCGCCTGCCTGACTCATCGCCTTCATGACCGCGATGGGGATGGTCAAACGCAAAGCGCAGGAATAATCCACCATAAAGAATGCTTTCGCTCGCCAGATACTTCTTGTCAAAACAAAAGTAGCCAACGCGCCGATAAAGGAATACTTGACCAGCGAATCCGCAAGCGCTTCGGCTTCTTTCTGTTTTTCCGACTTGTTCTTTTCGCTGTCTTCAATGCGCTCAATGATTTGTTGCAACCGAGATTCGGTGGAAATCGCAGATGTGCGGATGCGCAAGCTTCCCTCTTCCAGAATCGTTCCGGCAAAAACGCCGGAGCCGATCGCTTTTGCGACAGGTAGACTTTCCCCCGTAAAAGAAGCCTGATTCGCCATGCCTTGGCCTTCTACGACCACACCGTCCACCGGTATACGGCTTCCCATGCCGACGTCCACGATATCGCCCGGCACCACCTGGCTCAACGGCTTGGAAACCAGTTCCTCGCCTTCCACCACATACACGCGATCTACACCGACCGCCAGACTTCGGGTTAAGTCCGCTCTGGTTTTCTTTAACGTCCAATCTTCCAACTCTTCACCGAGATTCAGCAGGAACATGGTGGAAGAAGCCGCTTGAAAATCGCCGGTCAACAGCGATATGCTGATGGCGGAAGCGTCCAATACGGCAACATTCAATTTTCCTTGCCGTAACGCTCGCCAACCGTTAAGCAAGTAATCCTTGGCGCGATATAAGGTTAATGCAACGCGAATGGGCATGGGTACAAAAAACTTGTATAGAAGGCGCATCTGTACCGCATCGCGCAGCAGATGAAAAAAATCCCGCTCCGCTACGGGCTCAAAATACACATCGTCAATCGTCACAGCCGGTAAGCTCTCGCGATCCAACGTGAGAAATAATCGGGCAATATTCTTGATCGCGCTCTCCTCGTATTCCACAACGGCATTGCCGGTCAATGTGGAAATGGAACAACGCTTGACACCGTCCACGCCTTCCGTAAGGTATTTAATTGCATTCGCCTCTTCGTAGGTGAGCCCCTCCGCAAGATGAAAGCGGGCTCTTCCGGGAAGGCGATGAATGATTGAAACTTTCACCTTACTCCGCGCTTTCCTCATCACAATGTGCTTCACTGGTTTCATCCACGGTTTCGGCAATTTTTACGATGTCACTATTCGCTTCTTCGGCTTCTTTCTCTGCCTGCGCTTTGGCTTCCTCTTCCGCTTTCTTTACTTTTGCTTCGGCAACGATGTCGCCGGTTTCTTCCCGCACTTTTTCGATCGTCTTATCTAAGCTTTCTTTTGCTTTTAATCCGCCGGCAACAGCACTGACCGCAAAAGAACGCGCCTTTTTGGTTTTCCAAAGCTTATCCGACACCAAACCGAGCACCACGCCTACACCCGTATACAGTAATTTCTTTTTCATTTTCTCCTCTTTTCTAACCGATGCGCTTCGACAATAGCATTTTCCTTCGCCGACAATCGTGCATCATGATGTTTGAAGAAATAGTACCGTAGCTTTTTTCGGGGAACAAGGGAGAAACTATCAAATTCTTTCTAACTTACGATGAAACGGTTCGTGTTTCCGGGAATGTAAAAACTTGTGCACGACAATGCTATTCCTTCCGAAGAGGAATAGGCCATGATAGGAAAAAAAGATGTTCAAAAAAACGCATTCCGATCAAAACGGCAGATACGAAACCAGCACCGCGAACAGTAAAGCAGGTAACATATTCGCGACACGAAGCATTTTTCCCCAAACAAGGTTAATGCCGATACAAAAAATGAGGATGGCGCCCATGAGTGAAAGATTGATGAGTGCCGATTCCGTTAAAACCGGTGCAATCCAGGTCGCAAGAAGCGTTAGTGATCCCTCGAAGAGAAAGACAATGACGGCAGAAAAGATCGCTCCCGGACCAAGAGAGGCGGTCATGGCTAAAACAAGGAGAAAGTCCAATACAGACTTAACGACAAGTGTGGAAATATCGTGGTTCGCGCCATCCTGCAATGCACCGACTACGGCCATGGCGCCAATGCACACAGAGAGTGAGGTTGTCACGAAAGCCTCGACAAAACGTGAGTCCTTTTCGTTTCCGGAACGTTTCTTCAACCATTCGCCGAAGGAAATAAGTTGCTGTTCCAAATTCAGTATTTCGCCGACGACCGTCCCGATGGCCAGGACAATCACAACGAAGAGCGTTCGTCCGGCAAGAAGGTGACCGTTTTCAAGGCGTAACATCCCCTGCATGGCACTGGCCATGGCCATAAATAGAACGCTCACGCCGCAGCTTTTAATGACCGCTTCCTGTTGCTGTTGCTTAAATATACTTCTCGTAACCATTCCCACCAGACCACCGACAATGACGGCGGCCGTATTGATGAGCGTTCCCAATCCGACCATACATCCTCCTAAACAAATCGCGTGCAAAACTCCTTCTTACCAAGCACCGTTGCACGTCACACACAAAAATCGCGGGACCCGAAGGCCCCGCATCATTTTATTTCCGAAAAGCAAATCCATAAGCCGTGTTCTGTTTCTGAACATCATCTGTCTCGTCGTCCTGTTACCAGAACGCTCTAGCGATTCGTCGAGCCGCAGCGAGCAACTGCATCTCGGCTCTGATCTTGCACCGAATGGGGTTTACAGGGCCAACCTGTCTCCAGGTTGCCGGTGAGCTCTTACCTCGCCTTTCCATCCTTACCATTTCTGGCGGTTTCTTTCTGTTGCACTATCCTTAGAGTCGCCTCCACCGGACGTTATCCGGCATTCTGCTCTGTGGTGCACGGACTTTCCTCGAATACGATACTCTTCGCGATGTTCCGACTTACTTTTCAGGGCTTCATCTTACTTGAAATAGCGAAATCTTGCAAGAAGCCACGACCACTATGCAGAAGGGATCACTTGTTCAAATGTTTCACAAAATACAGCGTTCCAGCAATGAGAAAAACGATTTTAAGAAAGGAAAGGATCACGTTTAATACACCTAATTGCTCCATATTTTACTCCTTTTCTTGTAAAAAGAAGATCTCAGCTATCAAACTCAGTATACATATTGTCATTTCCGTTAACATATAGATGTAAGTAGCACGTTGTGCTCGCAGGAAGAACTCCACCACTTGTATTCAAAACAAAGCCCAATCTAGCATGATGAGAATTCACCTTAACTAAGGATATATCACTTACATTCCATCCAATTGATCTAATATATGGTTCATATACTGACTCAATTGTTGCACTTCTGCCTTGTGATCCTGAAGCATCAAAATAGAATGAGCAAACAACTACTCCCGAATTATAATATGCTTTTCCACCTGTCATGTTCCACCAGTTGGATCCACTTGTCCATTTTCCTCGTGTAACAGACTGTGGCGAGATTTGTGCGGCACCTTCAGATTCAATCATAAAACACGAAGACAAATTCACCGATCCATCAGCATACACACGACGAACATATTCATCTTCTACTTGAACATATTCTGGTTCTTTTCTTTCATCAATCGCATCAATCAATCCAGTGCTTTTATATTTTTGAACAAGATACTCTGCAACTTCACTGTTAATTCCCAATTCTATAAAATTTGAGTACAAGCTATTTTCATCTTCTTCTGTTAACCCTATTTTATTCTGTTGCGCTGTCGCGTTTTCACCATCTGCACAAACTTTTATTGGACAAGCAAAACAAACAGCACAGCAAAGCAGAACAATAACTAATGAACCTAAGCGCTTCCGTAAAATAAACAGCCTACTCATCACATCCGTCCTTTCTATCACCAACTTCTAATATACACACATCATCAAGTTACAATAGATAGACTTCTGCAGAAGAATGGCATCAAACCTTCTGTACATAAATTATATAACTCACTAAAAATAAAAGCAACGGTCCAGATAGCAAATTACGTGTATAGATATAAAATTTAGAAAAAACCCGCAAAAAAACGGGACCCGAAGGTCCCGCATATTTCTCTTTTCCAAAGCAAGTCCATAAGCTACGTTCTGCTTCTGAACACCCTCTGTTTTCTCATCCCACTACTCCTTCGGATGATACACCCGACGATCCTCATATTCCTGCTGTTTGCCATCGTTCCAGTTGCGTACCGGACGATAGTAGCCCGTAATGCGACTGTAGACTTCAGCTTCTTCGCCGCAGTGCGGACAGACGTGTTCTTCACCGGGCAAATAGCCGTGATTAGGACATACGGAATACGTCGGAGAAATGGTGTAATACGGCAAATGGAAGTTCTGCGCGATGGCGCGCACCAATGCCATGGCACTTTCCCAATCCGAGAGCTTTTCTCCTAAAAAGGTATGGAAAACCGTGCCGGAAGTATACAGCGTTTGCAATTCGTCTTGTGCTTTTAACGCCTCAAACACGTCATCGGTGGCGCCCACCGGAAGGTGTGAGGAGTTTGTATAATACGGCGTACCGTTTTCGTTCGCCGTCTTGATATCCGGAAAATCTTCCTTATCGTGCTTGGCGAAGCGATAGGTGGTCGATTCTGCCGGTGTGGCTTCCAGATTGTAGAGATCGCCGTATTCTTCCTGATAATCGCTCAATCGTTCGCGCATGTGCAACAGCACTTCCTTCGCAAATTGACGTGTTGCAGGATCGCGCATATCTTTGCCCAACCAGGTGGCGTTCAGGCCGACTTCGTTCATGCCGATCAAACCGATGGTCGAAAAATGATTGGTAAAGGTGCCCAAATAACGCTTCGTGTAAGGATACAGGCCGGCATCCAACAACTTGGTGATCACGTCGCGTTTGAGTTTCAGAGAACGTGCGGAAAGGTCCATCAGATAATCCAAACGCTTGTAAAAATCGGCTTCATCTTTCGCCAAATACGCGATACGAGGCAAGTTGATCGTGACCACACCAACCGATCCCGTGGATTCGCCGGAGCCGAAGAATCCGCCGGCTTTTTTCCGCAATTCACGCAGATCCAACCGCAGACGACAGCACATGCTGCGCACATCTGACGGATCCATGTCGGAGTTTACATAGTTGGAAAAATAGGGAGTTCCGTATTTCGCCGTCATTTCAAACAACAGCTTGTTGTTCGTCGTCGGTGACCAGTCAAAATCGCGCGTAATCGAGTACGTCGGAATCGGATACTGGAAGCCGCGACCGTTGGCATCGCCTTCGAGCATCACTTCGAGGAAGGCACGATTCACAAGATCGACTTCTTCCTGGCAATCGCCGTAGGTAAAGTCCATAGTTTTTCCACCCACAACCGCCGGCATATCTTTCAAATCCGCAGGAACGCGCCAGTCCAGCGTAATATTGGAAAACGGCGCCTGTGTTCCCCAGCGACTTGGCGTATTGACGCCATAGACAAAAGACTGTATGCACTGCTTCACTTCATCCAGATCCAAATGATCGACTTTTACGAAAGGAGCAAGATAGGTGTCAAACGAAGAAAAAGCCTGCGCGCCGGCCCATTCATTTTGCATAATGCCCAGAAAATTCACCATCTGGTTGCATAACGTCGAAAGGTGCTTTGCCGGCGCAGAAGTGATTTTTCCCGGTACGCCGCCGAGCCCTTCGTCGATGAGTTGCTTCAAACTCCATCCCGCACAATAGCCGGTGAGCATCGAGAGATCGTGAATGTGAATGGCCGCGGACTTATGCGCCTCTGCAATTTCTTTATCATATACTTCGGAGAGCCAATAATTAGCCGTGATCGCGCCGGAATTGGAAAGAATGAGTCCGCCTACTGAATAAGTGACCGTCGAATTTTCTTTGACACGCCAATCGTTGATTTTCAGATAATCATCCACTAACTTTTTATAATCCAAAAGCGTGTCGTTCACGCGACGCAATTTTTCGTGCTGCTGACGGTAAAGAATATAGGCTTTGGCGACATCGGGATAACCACAATTAGACAGTACGCGCTCAACGCTGTCTTGAATAACTTCCACCTCTAAAATGTCATCTTTGGCTTGTTTTCCGGCATCCGCCGTGGCACGCAGAGCTAAAAGCTCCAACACATCGTCCGAAACGGGCGTCTTGGTGGACAGGAACGCCTTTTCCATGGCATCCTGTATTTTTTTGATGCGATAGACAACATACGACCCATCGCGTTTCTTTACGGTGATCATGCCTTCCTCCTTTCCCTCGCGCCGATTGCGTTCGGGACAAAAAAACAGGGCATCTGCGGTTTTGTGACCTGCCCTCTCGACCGGATAAACTAAAAATAGTTTAGCATGATCCGCCGTATTGCACAATATATAGGGGCAAAAACTTTTTCACCCCTATATATGTGTAGTCTTTTCGTCGGGTTTCTTATCTCTTACTCTTCACGATTCGCTTGTGAACGCTCACTTTCCGAAGTCGATATGCCGTTCCCCTGCGAATTCTGCCTTTCTTCATTGATCCGTCTGGTTTCTTCCTCCAGATCAATTACCGCGAGATTTCCTGTATCCGAGCGCAGGAAAAGGGTTGCCTGCGCATCGTCCACTTCATGATGAAAGGTATTGCCGCTCTGCGTATCCCGTTGCCATCTCACGCGTCCCGTGCCCGTCTCCATGGTTACATTCGTTCGCTTCACGCCAAACGTATCCACTCCGATTGCACCGGTTTTTGTGCGCAAGTCAAACGTTCCGGAAGGCTTAATCGTGGCCGAAATGGACCCGGTTTCCGTTGAAATCGAGGAGGTGGATAATGCTGTATCCGCTATCCATATACTTCCGGTTTCGGATTGCGCATCTAAATGCTCTATGGGGCAATGGTTTATTTCCATCGACCCGATTTTGGTTCGTATGGTGGCATTTTCGATGTGTGCTTTATATAACGCAACGCTCCCAACAGAAAGGTCAATGGAAACATTCTCTAATTTTTGGCCTTTTGCGACATTCAAGACAACCTTCTGTTTATCCAGAACCGAAGGAAAGAAATTGGGCATGGCGATTTGTAATTTCGTTTTTTGTTTTGGTCCGGAAATGGTAAGCTTTCCGTCCTCCTGTTTCACTTGCAACCGTAAGGCAGGATCCGAATAAGCCGGATAATATAATACGGTTTTCGTTCCGCCTTCCCGAATTTCCACATTTTGCAACTCCAGCTGTATATCCACTGCACGTAACGTATCCAAGGGAATTTCTTTTACTTCGTTTTCCATTGAGGTCCCGCCGAGAGAAAAATCACGAAGCCCCATAAACCACGCTCCTCCGACGAGAAGCAGGCCACAAACCAAGGTGGCCAGACAGGCCTTGCCCAATTTACTCATGATACGCTCCTCTCTTGTTCCTTTGGCGTAACAACAATTGACGGATGCCACGGACGATACTGCGGAAAATGAGAATCACCAGTAAGATGGCAAACACGCCCAACGACACGAGGCCGAGGAGATACAACGCTCGTGGTAAGGAAAACGCCTTTAGTAAGACCTGTATGAGCTCTTTTCCCGCACCAATGATCACGCCCACACCACTGCCGGCGACGGAAAAAAATAAAGAAAGAAATCCCACAAACATTCCAAAGGAAACAAGCAA
Source organism: Murdochiella massiliensis (assembly GCF_900059565.1). GTDB lineage: Bacteria > Bacillota > Clostridia > Tissierellales > Peptoniphilaceae > Murdochiella > Murdochiella massiliensis. The sequence goes on along the minus strand of NZ_FIZW01000001.1, from coordinate 159,331 downwards.
AATGGTGATGGCCAGGGGTAGTCCGACAGGAAGGGCCAATATGGCCAACACCATCGTGACGGCCAGCGATGCGCGTGGCTTCTTCATCGTTCCTATTTCTTCTCCTTCCCCCTCTTCCAAACGGTCCAGTTGGAGATCCCGCAGAATTTCAAAGCTTGCCTGACGGGGAGCCGGCATATCTTTAGGAACGGCGTCGTTCTCACCAATCCCGCGCTCTTCAAAAATTTCCTCATAGTAAGAGACCGCTTCCTCGCGTTCTTCATTTCCAATCCGTGCGAGGTGACGGTTTAATGCTTCCCGATATTCCTTCCTATTCATCTTCCTCTCCTTCCTCGCCCGTATCCTTCAGCAAGCGATCCAGCGACGCTTTCCACCTCTCCCATTCCTTTTCATCCTCTTTCAGTCGTTGTCGCCCGGCCGGCGTAATGCGATAGTATTTTCGGTTTCGACCCTGATACTGTCGGTCATACGTTTCCAGCAAGCCTTCCTTTTTCAGACGGCGCAAAACGGGATAAATTGTGGATTCCGAGATCGGCATGACTGTCTTCATTTTTTGCGTGAAGCTGTAGCCATACCGATCTTTGCTGCGCAGGAGGGAGAGCACACAGAGATCCAATATAGATGTCTGTAATGAAAAAGCCATAATGCCTCCTTTCCTCTCCTTCTTTTCAAATCATTTGCCAACTTTCGACTCCTCCGCTATCTTTTGACCCGAAAACATCCGTCTTTCCCCCTCTCTCGAATGCAGCGGCGTTCATTCCAATAATGAAATAAATATTGTTCTGTTAACTATATTATAATCTTTATAATATGAAATGCAATAGGCTATAGAGAAGAGAATTAAGTAGTTGTCAAAAAATGATTGTGCTATTAGCCTCGAATTTCAACCTGTCGAATCGTGTGACGCAAGATTGAAGCATAGTTTTCCAGCGTTTCCCGGCTCGGCGTGCCGAGCGTAACATCCGGCACAAAGTCCGACACGCGAAACGGCTGTAAAGCATAAAAATCGGCACCGGTAAGCCATTCCCCGATCACCTTAAAAGAATTAATGTCATGAAAACGCTTGGTCACCGTGGTACGAAATTCCGCACGGATATCCGCGCCCAATAAAAGATCTACACTGTCGGAAATTTGCCGCATAGCAATATGCGAAATCCCGACGGTTTCCGCATAACGTGCGGGCTCATTTTTAATATCCATCGCCACCATATCGAGCAGCCCCTCATCAAGAAGCGCCTTCAGGCGATCCGGATATAGCCCGTTGGTGTCCAATTTTACTGCAAAGCCCATTGCGCGCACGGTGCGAATCACCTCCGCCAAATCATCTCGCATCAGCGGTTCGCCGCCGGAAAAACATACGCCTTGCAAAAAGCCTGTGCGTGATCGTAAAAACGTATATAGTCCCTCTTCTTCCATGATACCTGGACGATTCACTTCCCAAATTTCGGCATTATGACAATACGGACAACGCATCGTGCAGCCGCCCAAGAATACAGTCGCAGCGGTGCGCCCGGGAAAATCCAGAAGAGATAATTTTTGCAAACCGTGTATGATCATGGGGTTCCTCCCCTAACAGGCATCTCCATGCCGTTGTCCGGCAAAACTGCACAGATCACTTGTGCCATCCGATAGAAAATATCTATGCCCGAAGCAGACAAAGCGCCGCGTAAGAACCTCGCCAGGTTCCCAAGGTGTCTACGTCCACATATTGGGGAACAACCGACCAATGCGTATTGAGGCACAGATAGACGCGCCGTTGATCGCCTTTGGTCCAAATTTCCGCACCATAAAAGGTCACGGTATGGCTACGATAAGGGGCAAAGGTAAAGCTGATCAGACCGGGACGGTGTGCCCGTAATTCGTCAAGGAAAAGGTCTTGCAAAGCGTCGCGCGGAGAGAGCACAAATGTGGTACATGCCTTTCCCGGATAGCCGAAATGGTGCCAGGACCGACGGGCGAGTTCCGCCATGCGCCAAGGATACGTGCCGAAAACAGGAGTATAAATCCAATGCGCACGCGCCAAATCATGCACAACGGAAAATACTTCCTGCGGATCCGCAGGAAGTCGGGTAAACCCCTGACGACGAAAACAGCAAAAGACCGATGTTAACGCCGTCAGGGAGCAATGATTGGTATGGGAAAATTGACGCATCTGCAGCAGGGGATACTCCGAAAGAAGAAAGTGTTCCTCTCGATGCCATCCGTCTCCTTCCTTTTGGAAAATATCTTCAGCCGGATCGGTGATTGGCAGCCGTGCCGTGCGCTTTCCTTTGCGCTCAGTCAAAAAAACGGAAGACATTTAATCCGATACGTTCATCTTTTTCGCGCTCCACCGCACCGTCCAGAACACGAATAAACAATTCGCCCGTCGCAAAAATTCGCGCTTCGTTCAGATGTCCGCCGAAGGCATGGCCTTCTTTATCTGCCGCCGTCAAATGAATATGCGCATAATACTTTCCGTCCATCGTCGTAATGTTGCCATACAGCATGGTAATTTCCGCCGGGAACGTAAAGTGGTTTTTATAATATTTCTGCTCATTCACATCGTAGCAGCCGACCGTAAAGTCGTCGATGGCACCGATGCCGCGCACCTCCGCCAAGGTCACGCTTTCTGCTGTGGCGACTTTCTCTAACTGTTCGTGAATTTCTTCTCCTCGTTGCAAACGACATACAATGGTGTCGCCAAAACGTCTGTATTCCATGGTTCCTCCTTATTCTTTCGTTACCTTCGTTCTGCTCCATTATACCCCACTACCTGGCTTTGTTCTGTTCACGGCGCAAAATGAGCGTTAACAGGAAAGTTGTTACCGCAACACCGACCAGAAGGAGAAGATTGCGATTCACCAACGCGTAATCAATTTGTGTCGCACTGACATGAACCAGATGGTCAATGGTGTTCATCAGCCAATACGAGGGAAAAATGCGCGACGCGCGAACGACAACGTCCGGAAGCAGAAAGCTCGGAACGAAAACGCCTGTCGAAAAGGCCACCAGTAAAGAATACGCGGTGCTGAAGAAAGCCGCTGCATTTTCGGATCGAAAGATCTGCATGATAAACAGAATCAACCCGTTTATGGCGAAGGCATGCACGGCGGAAGTAAGGACAGCCACTTGCGCCTGTCTCGTCTCGAGCACATCAAAGCCCACAACAGCGAGGCTGATGAGCATAAAAATCGCCCAGAGGAAAAACATAAACACAAACGAGGAAAGCGTAATTTGTCGCGTCCTTGTTGCCTCATCATAGCCGCTAATCAGCTCACGGTTCTTTATTTTCGGATCCTCTGTACGGGCAATGGTCATGCCCACGCACGTAAATCCGGCGCTTAACAGTACGTAAAGAATAACGCTCACCATTCCTAAAAAGAGCTCGATTTGCGCACTGTTTTCGTGTCCGTTTACAGCGATTTTCCCCTCCAGTTTTGTATCCATGATTTTTGTCATGTACGAGTCAAGAAGATCGCTTCGTTCTTTCCCCTGTACGGCAGATGGAATGTGCTGATCAAAGAGACGATAGCTTGTCGCATAAAGAGCGATTTGGCGATCCAACAGCTGTACCGGGGTATCATTTTTGCTGACGAAGGTCTGTACGTCGAGCCGAGCTCCCGTCTCGGGAAAGTGGAAGGTTTCGGGAATCACCAGGACGTAATCCACCTTATCCTGAAAAATCGCCGTATTCCATGCTTTCTCATCCGTTCCGGCGTCCACCATCCTATTCGTTTTCCTCAGATAGGCTTCGAGGTTCTTGGCGAACTCATCCTGACTGTGATTAATCAGCGCCAAACGCGGCTTTCGTTCCTCTACAAAAGTAACTTCCTCGGTCTGATTCCTCGCCATGAGCAAAAAGAGCCCCACAAAAATGCCAAAGGTAATCAGTAAAAAGCCTTTATTGTGTCGTGCAATTTTGAGAAACAGTTTATAGGCTCTCATAGCGTTCCCTCCTTAATGCGATGATGGTGATGCCGAGAAAAAGAACGAGCGTGATTGCCAGGTGAGCCATCGCCGTATGATAAATCTCGCCCACTCCCTGTGTATAGAGACCATACAAACCGTCGTTCACCATATTGACCGGATTGAGCGCGTCCAATAACGGCGCAGCATCCTGCACACTCGTCCGTACGCCGGAAACCATCATGCCCGACAAAAAGCCTAAGAAAAGGGGCAATAGGATACCGATGGCCTGGCGAACACCTTTTGCTTCCGGCAACAGGGCAGCCACCACAACACCGATCACGATGCCACAACACTGCCCCAAAAAAAGCAGAAGCAAAAGAGCCCAAATATTCGTCTTCGTCGCCGCTTCTGCACCAAGGAGGCGAAGCAGCAGGTAGAGAACCAGGGTAAAGCCGATATAGATGACCAGATAGGCGCCAAAGTGAAGCACAAAGCTTTTCCGACGCTCCAATGGGGATATCTGCTCTCGCAAGCCAAGTGGGCCTTGGTTCGCATGCAAGTTATCCAGAAGATGATTGCCCATGGAAAACGCGTAAAAAGTAATGTATGCGATACAGGCAAACTGATAGCTAAGCATTTGGTCAACGCCACCTGTACGCAGATCCGAATTCACCGCCAATGCTTCCACTTTTTGTTCTTTCGACGTCATATTTCCCGACGCATCTACTGTTTCCTGTGCGGGCGGAGCGGATGCAGCATCTTCTTTTTGTGTTGACATCTCTGCCGATGGAGGAGTCGTCGGTATAGCGGATTGGGCAATTTCCTCCATGTTGGTCTTCGTCTGATACGAGTGCAACACTTGCTGTACAATCATCAACACATAGGAGCGCGCCCTACGCGTTTCATATTTTCCGGCCTTTGCATCCAATACGATGACGTCGATTGCGCCGGCATTCATCGCAGCCCGTGCCTCTTCAACAGTGGAAAAACTCCCATATACGAGAGGAAGTTCAGCGTCTTTCTCCGGTGTCTCTTCCGTCCATTGTTGATTTTCCCAAACACCTTTTTTGGCGTCCAGATCTGCAAGAAAATTCGGAAAATCCGCTTCTTGCCCTTGAATGAGACCAATACGACTAATCGGCAGAGTGGTGTCTTCCTTCGCGGTAGGACGAAAAACCATGCTGAAAATCAACAGGAGCACAATCGGCAAGGAAAAGCCCCAGATCAACGACTCCCGCTGGCGGATGATCTGTTTCAGGTGATAACCGAAAAGTTTACGCATGATCACGCAGCTCCTTTCCGGTGATTTCCAGAAAAACATCATTTAAGGTGGGCCGTTCGGTTTCAATGGATAAAAGAGAAATGCCTTGTTCTTCTAATCGATGAATGAGATCAATCGCACTCATGGCGGAAGTGCGAAGCTGCAGTTGCAGATACTTGCCGTCATAAGATGGAGACACGAACGCTGGCTCCTGCATTATCCACGCCCGTTGCGCTTCGGACAATTGAGCAACTCCCGCTTTTACCGTTTCCCTGAGCGATGTTTGCGCCAGAATTTCACGGCTGGTTCCTTCCACTAACGACTTCCCGTGATCCAAAATGACCAAGCGATCGCACAGCAGTTCAATTTCTTCCATGTAGTGTGACGTATAGATGACCGTAGCTCCCTCGTCCCGCAGCTTACGAATGCCTTCCAGAATGCGATTTCGAGATTGCGGATCCACCGCAACGGTCGGTTCATCCAAGATCAGAAGCCGAGGTTTATGTGCGATGCCGCAGGCTAAATTTAGGCGTCGCAATAATCCGCCGGAAAGTTTGGACGGATGAAAATGACGAAAGTCTTCCAGTTCTACAAAGTGAATGGCTTCTTCGACCAATGCTTTGCGTTTCTTTTCGTCCTGCACATAGAGGCCGCAGAAATAATCAATATTTTCCTGGACGGTCAGTTCTTCATAAACCGCCACATTCTGTGGAACCAGACCGATCTGTTTCTTGATGGACGCATTCATCGAGGACATCGGTGTGCCAAAAATTTCAATCTCTCCGTGGTCAAATTTGAGTAACGCTAAAATGCAGTTAATCAGGGTTGTTTTACCTGAACCGTTCGGTCCCAACAAACCGAAAATCTCGCCTTTTCCCACGGTCAAGCTGAGATGGTCAATGGCTACCAGCTCTTTGTAGCGTTTGACCAAATCGTTGACCTTTACCACATGTTCCATACTGCCTCCTTATTTTGGACGTTCAACGGCATGATATCGACCTGCTGTCTCTTTCGTTACGCTTCTTTGATCCTTCTTCTTTATTCTCAGTGTAAACAGTGCAAGAGAAGAAAACGAGAGTCTTCTGTCATGATCTTGCATGACAAATGTCATTTTCACTATCGTTTTGTTCCCGGTCTTGCCTTTGCTATAATAAATGTGTCGGAAAAGTAGCGGAATCGCCTAAGGAGGCAATCGTGAAGCGATTTTATTTATGGGGCGGCATCGTTCTCCTCTCCATTCTTTCCACCTTCTTTTTGTCGACTTCGCTCCTGTCCGTGAGTGTGTATCTTCATATTCTCTTCATTCTCAGTGGCAATGCTCTGTGCTATCTGTTGTCGCTTTTCGCACCGGAAAAAGCATCCGAAAAACGTGTCACGTTGTTTTTTCTTTTTTCCGCATCATTGCTGAGCCTCTTCAGCGGATCGCATCCCTATCTTGTGGCTTTGCTTCCCGGACTCTTTTTCCTTCTTCCGGATTCTTTTCCTGTTCGCCTGACGGGTGTGTTGCTTTTTCTTGTCGTCTTTCTTTGCTGTGGCGTTTCCCCGTATACGCTGATGCTCTGTGTCCTCGCCTTTTACGCGAATTATTTGGCCGGCACATGGCGCAAAGAGAGCCATCGCCTGGAAACAACACTGTACTCACTGGATGAAGAAACACAGAGATCAAATGTCCTCAATCGACGCTATCTCGCCTTGGAAGAATCTCAAGCGCTTTTGCAAGACATTGCTGTCCTACAGGAACGTCAGCGCATTGCGCGGGATATTCATGATCACGTCGGACATGAACTGACCTCTGCGATACTTCAGCTGAAAGCATTGGAATTTCGGATCAAAGATCCGGCTCTGCTTCTTCCTGTTCGCCACTTACTGGAAGAAAGCATGACGGAAATACGCAACAGTGTACACAATCTGCATGATCAATCATTGAATTTAACCGAAGAAATTCAACTCCTCTTGGATCGTTACACCTACTGCCCTGTTTATAAAGAGATCCATCTGCAGACCGAGCCGCCTGGTGCTGTCCACTTTGCTCTTCTGGCTGCCATCAAAGAGGCCTTGAAAAATACCGCTACACATTCCAACGCAACAAAAGCGGAAATTCTTCTCCGTGAGACGCCAACGTTATATCGCTTATTGATCGTGGATAATGGTACGACGGCCGTCAAACATCCTGAGGCCGGCAATGGCCTCGGCCTGCTTTCCCTACAGCAGCGCGTAGACGCCTTGAACGGTTCCATGAACATCTCCGTGGAAAACGGCTTTCGTCTGTTTATCACATTGCCAAAGGAGGAAGTATGAATTTAGTCATCGTAGATGATGATCCCATTGTCGTTGAAAGTCTTCGTCTCATCATTGAAGGCGGCTCAAAAAGCTATCCCGAGGCCATTACAGTGGTCGGAACGGGAAACAGCGGTGAGAAAGCCATTACACTGTATGCAAAATATCATCCGGATATTCTCCTTTTGGATATTCGTATGGAGGGCATGAACGGTCTGGTTGCTGCACAGGAAATTCTGCATCGGGATCCCCATGCGCACATTCTATTCTTAACGACGTTTCTGGATGAAGACTATATCGTCGAAGCGCTTCGTCTCGGTGCGAGAGGCTATTTGCGCAAGTCCGGTGTGGAGTCTCTTCTTCCCTCTCTCTATGCCGTCCAAAACGGTCATCACGTCTATGGCGATGAAATTGTAGAAAAATTGCCCAAGCTGCTCGAACGTCCTCACCATACGGCAAATGATCCGTTTTCGGCCTTAAAGGAGGATGAATGGAATATCGTGCGTTTGGTCTCCGAAGGAAAAAGCAATAAAGAAATTGCGGATGCCCTTCACTTCTCGGAAGGAACCATCCGCAATTATCTCAGTATAATTATGGAAAAATGTCAGGTGCAAGGGCGAACGCAATTAGCTATCGCCTTTTATAAAGCCGGCCACATTCGTTAACCTTATTTTTGGCCTATCAAGACGCTGCACAGCTTCCGTTTCGCCGCGCAGGCATACCACCAAGTGGTACCTTCTCATCGACGCGGCTCAATCGATCGCAATGTCCTCAAAAAGATCCGGCAAAAGGGCTTGGAATTTCGGCAACAGAAGACGAACGATCTCACGAATTTGCGGATGCGCCGCTTTGGAGCCACGCAGACGCAGGAAATGACGCCATTCACGCATATCCATCGTTACCACAATTTCCGTTTTTAAGCTGTTCGGCAGAATGCTTCGCGCCTCTTCCGGTGTTGCACCGGCTTCGATAAGAGCAAAATAGCCTTTTTCGATGGAAGCCATCTGCTCCTTCCAAAGCGTGTAGCAGGCGTCTCCCTCATCCCAGAACAGCGGTTTAATGAAGGTAAGTTCGTTTCCGAACTTATCTTTCGTGTAGTTGCAGTACCGCGTACTTTCTTGGCTGTAGCTGGCGATGCGATGACGCACGATTTCATGCGTAACGCCGCGGTCACAGATGATCTTCACCGTCAGTTTCTCATGTTCAATCACGCTCTCATGTCCACTTTGAACCAAACGGCGCAGAAACGGTCCCGCCGTATTTTCTTTGATATTGGCTTCGCTTTTGTAGCAAACGCGCCCTGCCGCTTCCATATTGCTCAGCATCTGACGGGAATCCGGATTGCCCAGGATCTCTACGGACGGGGGAATAATCTGCATCGCTTTCTCCTTCTCTGAATCAGTTCGCTCTACTCAGTCTCTTACAGTTCACGGCAGGAGAGTACGCGGACATCACCTTTCGCTCTCTCTTGCGCAACACAGGAGGCGGTGAGCATGGCGACCATACGAGCGTCCAACGCCGGTTTCGCGGCGGCTTTCGCTGCAGCCGGTGCCTTCTTGGCCGGCTTTGTCGGCGCTTCTTCCTTGCCGCCCGGGATGTATTTCAGCGCACTGATAATTGCCGTAAGCAAAATCAGAATGAGAAACACGATAAGCATTGAAAATACGCTGACGAAAAGGGCATCGCCCAAACCGAATGGATTCATAATACGTCCTTCCTTTGTCTTTTGCGCTGTTTCCGGTTAATGTACCGTTCTTCGCGCATGGCTACCAAACCGACGATTCACCGGTGCATCCGGTGAGGTGACTTTGTCATTTTATCCTATCTCCCCTCGGGAAGAAACATTTCAAAGCATTCCGCTCCACCGCCGGAAGCGAGATGCGCCGCCACCGCCATGACAGCAACTTTTTCCAATGTTTCGGATCCGACACTTGGCGAAGTTGCGGCCTGTGTTGCCGCAGCCGATGCAGCGGCTTTTTCCTGTTTGGCTTGCTCTTCCGCTTCCGCTTTTGCTTTGGCTGCGGCTTCCTCCTCTTTCCATGCACCCGTCAGGAAAGATTCCACTTGTTGCGGGAAGAGAATGTATGCGATCACTTCTTCTTCACTTGCTTCGCGACCAAGCGCTTTTTCCAGTTTTTTCTTCTCGTCTTCATAAATGTAGGGCAGATCATCCGGATCCGTCGGCGTCTTCGGCTCTACACCTTTCAAAATCTTGGCGACCACTTCCGGATTTTTCTCTGCCGGAGAACGACCGTAAAAGCCCTGGACATAATCTTTAATTTCTTTCGGCACCATTTTATATGGTTCGCCGAAAAGAACATTCATGACGGCTTGTGTACCAACCATCTGCGAAAGCGGCGTTACCAGAGGAGGATAGCCCATGTCTTTGCGTACATTCGGTACTTCCTTAAGCACGTCATTAAAGCGATCGCCTTTCTTCTGTCCTTCCAGTTGGCTTAAAAGATTGGACAGCATTCCGCCGGGAACCTGATAGGTCAGAATTTTGGGGTTTGGCACCAGGGAGCGTGCGCGCATATCACCGGAGGCAATATATTTCGAGGCCAGACGATCGGCAATTTCATAAGCTTCACTGAGCGCTTCACGATCAATGTTTACCTCGCGTCCTGCAAGTTTCGCGACTTCGAGAAGCGTCTCATCCGCCAGATGCGACGTTCCGCCGGAGAAGGGGGAAATGCAACCGTCCACAATGTCTACGCCTGCCTTCATCGCTTCGAGCATAACGAGCGCCGTCGCGTTGCCGGTGGTATGGGTGTGCAAATCAATAGGCACATCCACTGCTTCTTTCAGTGCGGAAACCAGTTCGTAGGCGTTTTGCGGTGTGCAGATACCCGCCATATCCTTAATGCAAATGGAGTCGGCACCCATATCGACGAACTCTTTGGCCAGCTTGACATAATATTCATTGTTGTGCACCGGGCTGACCGTATAGGCAATGGCACCCTGCAGATGGCCGTTGTGTTTTTTCACAAACTTAAACGCGTTTTTGAGATTGTTGGTGTCGTTCAGCGCATCAAAACAACGAATGATATCAATGCCGTTTTCGAGCGTCAAACGAATGAAGCGATCCAGCGTATCGTTATCATAGTGACGATAACCGACGATATTTTGTCCGCGCAGCAGCATGGAAAGTTTCGTATTCTTTGCCGCCTGGCGAATTTCCCGCAGATTCTCCCATGCACTTTGATGCAAGAAGCGAAACGCGGAATCAAAGGTTGCGCCGCCCCAAACTTCCAGCGAATGGAAGCCCACTTTGTCCAGCGCTTCCGCCAACGTGATGATGTCTTCACGCTGCATACGTGTGGCAAGAAGCGACTGATTGCCGTCCCGAACCGTTAAATCCTGAATAAACACTTCGCTCATTTTTTGTCCTCTCTGTCCATCGATAGCGACCCACTGTTTCTATTATAGTGGAAATAGAAGAAAAGGGAAAATGTTTGTGTCTCTTTTCGTGCTACGAATGTTATGATTAGAAAAAAGGCGAGAGGAGCTTTTTATGCGTTCCAAACGGATTGAATCGCTGTTAAAGGAATTTATGGCCTTGCCTACCATAACCGGCACGCCCGACGAAAATTTAGCCTTATCGTTTTATCGCACGTTTTTTTCGTCGCTTCCCTATTTTCAGGAAAACACGAGACAATGGGGAACTTTTCCTTGTCCAGATGATCGTCTTCATCGCGAAATTGCCTGGGGTTTGGTGCGAGGGAAAACTACGCGTACTGTCGTGCTCATCCATCACATGGATGTGGTGGATGTGGACGCATTTGGTGATGCGCAGGCTCTTGCCTATCGTCCGGACGGTGTAAAGCCTCTTATTCGGAAGGGAGCAATTCCCGTCGATGACGACGTACGAGCCGATTTACAGGGAGATACCTGGATTTTCGGCCGCGGTACCTGCGATATGAAGGGCGGGGCGGCCATCCAACTGACGCTGCTGGAAGAAATGGCGCAAAAGATGAGTACCGGAGAAACGCCGGAAGGCAGTCTTCTCGTCATCGGCGTTCCGGATGAAGAAACGGGCTCCGCCGGTATGCGCGCAGCTTCGTCCCTATTTGCGGAGCTGGAAGGGCAGTTCGGCTTGCAATACATTCTGATGATCGATGCCGAACCGCATCATCGTCCTTCTCCGGATACAAGGGTGATTCATGACGGCAGCATCGGAAAGATGATGCCCGTTGTGCTGACGCGGGGAAAAAGCGTCCATTTAGGCGACGTCTATGCCGGGCTCAATCCGATTCATCTGATGAGCGCGCTGGTTCGGCAAACGGAGCTTTGGCCGGCCATGGTGGAGCATCGCGGCAATGCCACCACGCCGGGCGCCACCTGGCTTGGGCTCAGTGACCGGCGAAAAGCCTATAACGTCTCCCTTCCGGAATTTGCCGGCGGCTACCTGAATGTGCTTACGCTGGAACACACGCCGCAGGAAATCCTGGCTGCACTCTGTCGGGAAGCGGCCATCGCCGGTGCAAAAGTGTTGGCCGATCGCAAAGGAAGCTATCTGGCCTATCGGCAGGAAACTCCCTTTGTTCCGGATGAGCCCGCTCCCCTTTCGGTACAGGTGTTAACGGTAGAGGCGTTGAAAACAACGTTGCAAGAACAGAAGGTTGACCTCGCAACGCTGGAAGCGCCGATTGCGGAGAAAGTTAAAAACGGCGATCTCGATTTTCGGGAAGGTGCGTTGCAGCTGATGGAGACCTATCTTCACCATTGGCAAAGCGAAGATCCCTGCTTTTTGATCGGCTTGGCCGCGCCCTACTATCCCCCGGTGAATAATGCCGATCTGACAAGTCGAAAAGCTACGGACGCTCTTGTTGCCGAACTGTCCCGCTTTGTTTCGACGCACTTCGATCAAACTCTCTACGTCGATAACTATTTCCGCGGGATTTGCGATTTGTCCTATGCGATGTTTACGGCCGATCCGGCGACAATTTCTTTCGTGGAACAGAATGTCCTGTTCTGGAATCAGGGATATTGCATTCCGCTGGATGCGATCCGTCGTTATACCATGCCGGTTTTAAATATCGGCCCCTGGGGAAAAGATCTGCACAATGTCACCGAGCGAGTGCATCGGAAAGATTTAACCATAAAAACGCCTGCTCTGATGGAGGAAGCCATCGAGCAGGCGTGGAAAATACTATAACATGGAAAACAAACGAGGAATGCCATATTCCTCGTTTGTTTTCTTTCGATTTTCAATATGTTGCAGCAGCGTCTTTTATAGAAAATATACTGTTGCCCGACCTGCTCCTGAGCGTTTGACATAGCCCATGTCTCGTAATCGATTTAACAGGCGTAGCGCTTTTTCTTTCTTGAATCCACATGCCTCAGCGATTTCTCGACTTGCCATACGACCGCCATGAGACAGACAGGATAAAATGATTTTTTCCTCTGTGTTGACGTGATAATCTTCCGAAAGCACCGGCAATGTCACTGTGACGCTATTCGGCGTAAGAGAAAATGCAGGTTTCCGGACTGCGCCTCGATATGCTTCGAAAATGCGCGGAATACCCGTCCCAAACATTTCGATGTAATGCAAGCGAAAAAATACATTGCCGACAATGGGATTCCGAAGATTGGAGATGCGACCGCGAAGATATTCTTCCGCTGTAATGCCTCTTGGCAAACCGCCCGGTGAAGTCAATTCAATTCGATCTGGAAACATGGCGATTCGAATATGTGAGTTAATATCCCACATTCTATGTACCAAGGCATTCGCAACCGCTTCACGAAATGCCGTCTCCGGTATCTTCTCTTTTTTTACTCGTTCTGTTCCGGTAATCTCTTCATATCGGTAATGTCGGCTGAACATGGCCAACGCACGATCATACTGTTCCAGTACCGAAAGCCCGGATACCGTATCACGATCAAAAATAATATTGATCGACTCGCCAAATCGCACGATATCGGTACCAGAAAACGTGTTTTTATCCGCAAAAAGAGCCGCTGCATGGTTCCATTTCCGTTCATCCGTATAAAAGCCAAACGTACGAAGAATATCCGTGGTCAATTTTTTTATTCCTAATTTTTGTTTTACTTTCTGCTCAAAATATTCGAATGTCAGTTGTTTTGCTTCACAGGGCAGCTCCTCATAATATAAATTATCGCCTTCAAGGGTTAAACGCTTTAATTCCAGTTGATCCACTTCAACGGAAGACGTGTCTTGTCTGCGATAGGCCTTTCCCTTGTATAAATATGGTTTATATCGTCCTTCAAAAACCGTTAACGTAATCGTACCGTTTTTGGTATCCGTGTTCACTGCAAAATCCGGTTTCGGCACAATGCTGTCATTGATTTTATTTTCAATCACCAGGCGCGCATCTTCCATTTCATCAAGCCCCACCGTTTTTCCATCATCATCGATTCCAAAAATGATTTTTCCCGTCCCAAAGTTAGAAAACGCGCTCACGGTTTTTAAGAAAGTGTTGCTAATTTCCTTTTTGAATTCCAAGTCTCTAGATTCTTGCATTGCGTCTTCCTCCTCCGTATCGAATTCGCTTTTATCGTAACAAATTCAAGAAGATAATGCAACGATTTCATTATCGTTGCATTATCTTTGTCATGATTTTATTTTTATCGTTGTATTTTTATAACGATTCTCCTTTGAATACAAGATCATTGGTTTGTTATGATAAATGGTACTCCTCCACAAAGTTGCGAATCATCGCCTGAAAGCGTGTAGCCGCTTTTTTTCCTTCTTCAATGACTTCCTCTTCGCTGAGCTTTTCGGTGCCGACTCCGGCGGCAAGGTTGGTGGCCAACGAAACGCCCACCAGGCGTACACCCATGTGACGAGCGGCAATGGCTTCGATGACTGTCGACATCCCGACCATGTCGGCGCCCAGCGTGGCCGCCATCCGTATTTCCGCCGGCGTCTCATAGGCCGGCCCTGTAAATTGTACATATACACCGTCATGAAGCGTGCAGCCGGATTTCTCGCCTGCTCGGCGCATCCGTTCACGCAACTCGCGATCGTAAACTTCGCTCATGTCCGGAAAGCGTACGCCCCAATCGCGGACATTTTCGCCGAGAAGCGGCGAAGGAACAAAAGAAGAAATATGATCCTTTAACAGGCAAAAATCGCCTACATGATAGGTTTTGTTGACTGCACCTGCAGCATTGGTCAAAATCAGCGTATCGATTCCCAGTGATGCCATCAGACGGATGGGCAACACGCAATCCGAGACGGGATAGCCTTCATAAAGGTGAATGCGTCCCTGCATCATCACCGTAGGAACGCCTTCAAAACGGCCAAAAACGAAACGTCCGACATGCCCCGGGGCCGTTGACGTCGGGAAGCCATCAATTTCCGCATAAGGAATATAGACCGGTTCATCCATCGCTTCCGCCAGATCACCCAAACCGGATCCAAGCACTATGCCTATGCGCGGCATCTCCTTCAGACGTGCACGAACCTGCTGTGTACAATGTTCGACTTTTTGTTGTATCGCGTTCAATTCCTTCCTCCTTTTCTCTCTTTTCGGTACTTTCATGATGGGATCATCACATTTTTCTCAACTCTTTTCGGCAAAATCACGTATCATAAGTATAAGAGAAAAAATCCACGATCACCAGGCGAAGAAAGCCTGTTTCGCTTTCGCTCCGCGCGAGAAATCAGGGTAAGGAGTACTTATGAAACGAAGCGCTGCATTTGTTTTACGTCATCGTATTGCCGTCCTTGTGCTGTTTGTCATCCTTACGGCACTGTCCGCCGTTGCGGCAACAAAGGTTCCCGTAAACTACGATATGGCAGATTATCTTCCCGCCCATGCGCCGTCTTCCGAGGCGTTGCAGACACTAAAAAAAGAGTTTTCCTTTGTCATGCCGAATGCCCGTGTCTCCTATCCGGTGAATTCGGTGCGCGATGCGCTCGAAATTAAGGCCAAACTGGAAGCGACCGACTGCATCGATCAGGTGCTTTGGCTGGATGACATTGCGGACATTCACACGCCGACGGAACAACTGGATCCGCACACCGTGAAAACCTACCTGAAGGAGGGACGAGCTCTGTTTCAGGTTTCCGCGGATACCGTTAACGCACGCGATTCGGTACAGTTTTTGCGTTCGGTCAATGAGGATTGCTGGATTTCCGGTCAGCTGATGGAATTGGCCAGTGCACAAAATGCCGTAAATTCCGAAATCCGTTCCATCACCCTGTTCATTGTTCCTATCGTCTTTGCCATTCTGCTCATCAGCACCTCTTCCTGGCTGCAACCGTTGCTGTTCTTGTTGACCATTGGAGTGAGCGTATTACTCAACCTCGGCACGAACCTGCTCTTGGGCAGCGTCTCCTTCATCACGCAGGCCGTCGCCGGTGTCCTGCAACTGGCCGTCTCCATGGATTATGCGATCTTCCTGCTCAATCGCTACAACATGAACCGTGCCGCCGGGATGGATAATGAGGAAGCCATGGCGGCCGCCATGGTGCGCTCCTCCATTGCAATTGCTTCTTCCGCTGCCACCACCTTTTTCGGTTTTCTGGCGTTACTCTTCATGCAATTTCGTATTGGCGCCGACCTGGGCATCGTAATGGCAAAAGGTATCGTCTTCTCCTTTTTAACCGTGCTTCTCTTCCTTCCGGCGCTCATTCTCGTCCTACAACGTCCGCTGGATCGTTTGGCCCATCGTCCACTGCTGCCGGATTTTCAACGCGTAGGCAAAATGATCTATCGCCGACGCTATCGCTTTGTCGTGCTAGTGGCCATTATTCTTGTGCCGGCGTTTTTAGCGGCACAGAACAATTCCTTCGTCTATGGCATGGGAAACTTTCCGAAAGGAAGTGCCGCCGAACATGATGTTCAGGCCATTGATGCGCACTTTGGTCAGCAACAGCAAATCTCTCTTTTAGTGCCGCGAGGTGATTTACAGAAAGAACAACAGCTGCAAGAAAGACTCGAAAAAATTGGGTCGGTCGATACGGTCATGTCCTATGTATCCATGGCCGATGCTGCCATCCCTCAGGAAGTAATTTCAAGGAAAGGCCTGGATCTTCTTGTGTCTCCGAACTACAGTCATTTCATCCTGAATGCAACCATGGCGCGTGAAGGAGATGTCGCCTTCGCTACGGTGGCGGAAATCCGCGATATCGCAAAAGAGCTGTATGGCGATACAATACAAATGACGGGTTATCCGGTGGTGACGGACGATATGCGCGCAACGGTACGCTCCGATAATCTCATCGTTAACGGCCTTGCGGTATTGACCATCGCCTTGACCATTGCGGTCGCCTTCCGCTCACTCTTTTTGCCCATTCTTCTGGTCATGACCATTGAAATTGCCATCTGGCTCAACCTTTCCGTTCCCTATTTCACGGGGTCGCCGTTAAGTTATATTGGCTTTCTCATCATTTCCACCGTACAGCTTGGTTCCACTGTGGATTATGCCATCCTGTATACGGAACATTATTGTGATCATCGTACGCGGCTCAATCGCCGTGAAACGCTCGGCTTAGCAGCGCGGGAGACGATCCCCTCGCTGCTTCCTCCCGCAATGATTTTGACCTGCTCCGGACTGGTTCTCTATCTGACGTCTTCACTGACGATCGTCAGTGAGCTCGGTGAAGTTCTGGCTCGTGGAGCGTCGCTTTCCCTGCTCATGGTCATCTTCGTTTTGCCGGGATTGCTCTTTGTCTTTGATCGTCTTGTTGAACGCACGTCATACGGCCGCCAATTTGTGGCGGATCATCCGAACGCCCTTTCGAAGGAGGGACTATGAAACATTCCACACGCACACCAAAACGCATTACCAGCCTTCTTCTTGCGGCAGCGTTGCTCGCGATGCCTCTCTCTATCCCGGTTTCTGCGGAGTCCGGGTCAGCGTTTACCGCAGAGGTTTTAGCCGGAAAGCATAAGTCGGAAGTCGTATACGCTTCCCTGCAAAGCAACGGTGCCGTAAAAAACATCTACGTCGTGAACCGTTTTGAGCCCAACGGTGAGCCGATGAAAGATTTCGGCGCGTACAAGTCGGTAAAGGAAATTTCCGTCGAGGGCGACCTGAATTCTGCACAAGCCAACGAAAATGCGGTGAAAACGGGAAAAACCGCCTTTTTCTATCAAGGAGAGTTGTCCGGTCGAACACTTCCTTGGACCATCGCTCTGCGTTATACGCTGGATGGCCAACCGGTTTCTGCTGAGCAATTGGCCGGAAAATCCGGAACTTTCAGCTTGGAATTGACGATTACGCCGGTAAAACATTCATCGAACGGAAACGATGCAAAAGCGGAGGAAAGCGCCTCCTGGGCCGGACAGCTCATGCTGCAGACATCCATCACGCTTCCGCAGGATGTGGCGGAAAATATTACGGCAGAAGGCGGGACGCTGGTTCAAGTGGGCGGCGATCGACAGGTCAACTTCGTCGCGCTTCCCGGAAGCGGAGCCAAAACGTTTACGCTCCATGCCGAGGTGACGAACTTCCACCTTCCCGCCATCACCATTGCCGGCGTCCCCTTCTCCATGGACATGGATAACCTGACGCTTCCCGACTTCTCCCAAGATCCGGATCTACAAAAGCTGCAGGACGGCACAAAAGCGCTGAATGACGCTGGCGCACAGTTATCTTCCGGCCTTTCCACGGCCAATAACGGATATGGCGAATTGGCGCTTGGCTTTGGACGTCTCTCTTCCGCCTTCAGCACATTAAAAGATTCTTCCGGGGCACTGGCACAAGGCAGTGAGCAATTTTTCGGCGGGCTGCAGGCACTGAACGAAAACGGAAACGCCTTGCGTGAAGGTCTTACGGTGAGCATCGACGGTACGGATGCATTACAGGATGCCATAACCAAGGTAAATGAAGGCTGGCGCAGTTATGTGGACGGCGTCGGACGCTACGTTGAAGGGACAAAACAAAGCATCGGCGCAGCCACGCCGCTTTCGAACGGAGCAAACGAGTTGTTGGAAGGAGCCACGAAAACACGTGATGCCTTGACGACCCTCAGTGAAGAAGGCCAAACGCTTTACGGCTATTCCGGACAAATCGAAGAGGCGCTTAAACAATTGAGTGCCGCACTTTCTCAGGGGAACACAAATCCGGCGGATGCACTGCAACTTCCCACCATTGCGGAATTGGAACAGGCAAAAACGCGTGTCGCCGGATCCGCCCAACAGCTGGCGGAAGCAAAGGAGGCCGTGGATACGGTCTATGCCGCCTTTGGTGAGCAAATCGCCGCGCTGGAAAATATGCCACAACCCACGGCGGAACAGATCGTACAGGAAGCAGGCTTATCGGCTGAAGCCTTGGCCAATCCCGATGTACAAAAGTTGCTCGCCTATCAGGGCGAAAAGGCTGCGCAACAGTTGGCCGTCCAGCGCGAAGCGCTTCATGCACTCTATGATACGGCCGGTCCCGCAGGACAGGCGCCTTTGCTGCAACTGAAGATAGCGATGACCGAAACCGCAAATCAGGCAAACGAAATGGAAGCCGGCATGACCGGAGCCATTGAAAACCTGCAAAAACTTGTGGGCGCCATGGATGCGATTCAAGAAGGTCAAATGCCGCTCGTCGAGGGTGTACAAAAACTGAATGCGCAATACGACGCGTTTCACAGAGGCTTGGAACAGTACACGAAAGGCGTGCAGACGCTAAGTCAAGGGTTCGGTAAAAAGAAAGAAGACGAAAAGAAAAAACCGGAAGAGGATAAACCGCAAGATCCGAAAAAAGCAACCTTCTATGATGGTGTTCAGGGCCTTGCCAACGGCCTCACACAATGGAAAGAAGGCAGCTCCGCTCTCCTCATCGGCGTTGACCGCTTAGTGGCTCCCGAAACAACCAACGCTCTGTTGAACGGACAGGAACAGGTCGCCTCGGGTGTTACACGGATTACGGGAGGACTTGGTGAGCTGTTGGGCGGCATGAAGGCGTATACGAACGGCGTCGATCAATTGGCGCAAAACGGCGGCGCCTTGAAGAACGGCCTTTCCAACTATCTGGCCGGGGTGGGTAAAGCCTCGGATGGCATGGTGCAATGGCAGGAGGGCTTTTCTCGATTCGGAGACGGCTTGGCCTCCGCCGCAGATGGCGCACGACAGCTGGCGGATGGAACGGCACAATTCGCCGCGCAAACCGGCAATATGAATGAAAAGATCGATGAAAAAGTTCAATCGCTTATGGACGAAGTGAAGCCGAAGAAGGAGGATATGACTTCCTTTGCCGATGCACGAAACGGAAAGATTGCTCAGGTGCAATTCGTCCTCATGACCGAAGAAATTCGCCTACCGGAAGAGACAAAAAAAGAAGCTCCGGTTGAAGAAAAGACGAGCTTCTTTGATCGTTTGCGTAACCTGTTTGCCCCGAAAAAAGACTAAAATGGACAACGGGAACTTTTCCGCTACATGCGGTCTCTCCCGTTTGTCTCCAACCATTGTGCGGTCATACCGGCACTGAGTATGGCTGCCGTCTCTGCACGGAGAATGCGCGGTCCCAGACTGGCAAAGGGCAATCCCGAATCGGCAAAACGGGCAAATTCATCGGGAGAAAATCCCCCTTCGGGTCCCACCACCAACACAATCGTTCGTCCCGGCGCCACCTGCTTAAGCACCTCGCTTAACGATGGCGCTTTTTCTTCCTGCCGTTCCGCAAGCACGATGCCGTACTGATCTGGTGATTCACGCAAGAGCGTCAGCAAAGCGTCCAGCGTAAGCGTTTCCTGTAACAACGGAATCCGATGACGTTCGCACTGTTCCGCCGCTTCCTGTAAAATGCGACGCCAACGAATAACGCGATTCGGCGTGGGCTCCGCTTCGTTCACGCGATCCGTTACCAGCGGCTGAATCGCTGTAACGCCAAGTTCGGTTGCCTTTTGAAGCAACCATTCCCACTTCTCTTTCTTTATCCGTGCCGGAGCAAGAATTAGGGGACTGTCCAGTTCGCGTTTTTCCTTCAGGACGACAACACACTCCGCGCCGACGGATTTCCTACTGACTGTGAGATGCGCAAGAAACGCCTTGCCTTCCGTGTCTACAAGACGCACCGACTCACCGCCACGTACACGCAACACCTGACGAAGCTGCCTTTCGGTTTCGGCAGGAAAAGTCACTTTCTGCCCGACAGCGAGTCGTTCGGAAAGAAAAAACTGCTGCATTCTGTTGCCTACTCTCGAATGTTCTTATCAAAATAAGCCCGAAGACAAGCAAATGTCTCGGAGGAAATAGCGTGCTCCACCTTGCAGGCGTCATTCTCCGCGACTTCCGGAGAAACCCCCACATGTAAAAACCAATCCTTAAGCGTGCGGTGTCGCAAATCAATCTCTTCCCCGATCGCTCTTCCGGAGGAAGACAGCAGGAGTGAGCCGTCTTCTTCCATGGTCACGCGGCCTTCCTGTTCCAATTTTTTGATGGCATTGCTGACCGATGCGCGGCTCAACTCAAGATGATTAGCGACATCGATGGAACGCACGACGCCAAGGTCTCGTTCAAGCACAACAATAGCTTCGAGATAATTTTCTTCTGAATCGTGAATATTATGCATAGTCCCTCCTGAAAACGAAAGGGCGCAAACCTTTCGTGTGTTTTCTTTTCCTAATTTACCCCAACCCGGCCATTCCTCACGAAAATTCATTTTTCACTATATCTGTCGCTTGTTATTATCACTCTTTCTTAATGAGTGATAATTTTTCTTGACATTAAGGTCAGAGATGGTATAATAAAGTCAAGTTGAGAATCATTCAACGAACAAGTGTATATCGCTCCCCCGTGGGAGGAAAGGAGACCATATGAAAATCGTACCGTATAGAAGAACATTAGCCCCGAGCTTTGCCGTCATGAACGACATGATTGATGATTTTTTCAAGAGTGGCCTGGATAACGCCATTTACGATTCGTTCAAGGTGGATGTGGAAAAAGACGCGGACAAATACGTGGTTACCGCCGATCTTCCCGGCATAACCAAAGAAAACGTGGATGTCGAAGTGGAAGAAGGCGTTCTGACTATTTCCGTTCATCAGGAAGAAGAAAACGAGGAAAGCGATAAGGAGAAAAATTATCTGCATCGCGAACGTCGCATGACCAACAGCTCACGTCGTATCCGTCTTGGCGATATCAACGAAGAGGCGATTCACGCCGGCCTGGAAAATGGCGTACTGCGCGTGGAACTGCCTTTCGCACAGGAAGTGACCAAAAAGAAGTCCATCACGATACAATAAAAATTTCGCTTTTCCGGATGAAGGAAAGAGAATCGAAAGAAAAAAGGAAGTCCGAAATATTTCGGACTTCCTTTTTTCTTTCGATACTTTAACGTCACGCCTTCAGACGCGATGCATGCGCTTGCGCAACGGTTGCCAGGCCAGGGCAAGCACCACCAGACAAATGAGAAAATCCACACCCAGGAAGGCAGCATTGTACTGCAGGCTATACATAAACCCGGCGCCCATATTGGTTAGCGTAAACGCCTCGCCCAGCGAGGCACCGGCTTTGGTAAAGTCGATGGTGGAATAAAAGACACATCCGGATAGTACGTGCATAGCCAAGCGCAACGCTACAGCGAGAATCAGCGACGGTAAATGCGAAAAGAAGCCGTCCCCGTCTGAAGCACGCTGCAGGCCGGCAAAGCCCAACATCATATAAGCCAGCGGATAATCCAACAATACCTGTAACGGGTGTACGGTATAGCCACCTAAAAGGTAATCCACCAAGCCATAGACAAGGCCGACCAAAAGTCCTTTTTGCCATCCCCAACGAATCGCGAAAAACAGGACCGGCGCCATCGAGGCCAGGGTCACGCTGCCGCCCATCGGCATCTCGAACAGCTTAATAAAAGACAAACTCTTCGCCAAAGCAATCATAACGCCTGCTTCTGCCACCATGCGTGTGGAGAAGCCGTTTTTGCTCGGCATGTTCAACGTTTGTTCCGACATATTTCCTCCTTCGGTTCTTCGGTTGTGGACGCTTTTCACCGGTTTGATAAAAAGGCGCGGAAACCGAATGCAGCCATTCAATATCGGGAAAAGAAAAACGCCGCAGAGCGGCGTTACGGAATTCCTGTTGAATTCTCTCGAACTTCCCTCCGCTATCATTACATAGATCAGGTTCAGGGTTGGTTTGCACCTCTCAGCCGTAGCACCCCCAGTCGATATTGAATTGTTTCTATTCTATCGGTGTTTTGTCGATTCTGCAAGTCGACGAGATTGCTGCGATTATTTTCCCTTCTTGCCGAACGCAAGCTGAAGATCTCCCGAGGAAATCCATCCCCAGCTACATAGGATACGATAAACCGCATATGAAAGCACAGCCGGCGCTAAAAAGTGCATCACGCCCATCTGCAATAGAACGGACGGGGAGTGTCCCATGACGTCCAGCATTGCAAACTGTCCGACCAGTCCGCTTGTGCCCATCCCTGCACCGGATGCGTTGGAGGTCATCCCCAACACCGCAGTGGAAATAGGCCCGAGAATAGCCGAGGAAACGATGGCCGGAAGCCAAACTACCGGCTTTTTGATGATGTTGGGCATTTGCAGCATAGATGTGCCGATTCCCTGCGCCAGACTGCCGCCAAAACCGTTATCGCGATACGAAATGACCGCAAAGCCGATCATATTACAACAGCATCCCACCGTTGCCGCACCGGCAGCAAGGCCAGAAAGGCCGAGGGAAATGGATAATGCCGCACTGGAAATGGGCAAGGTCAGAATCATCCCCATAAGTACGCTGAGGACAATTCCCATCGGGATGGGCTGCAATTGTGTGGCGCGGTTGATAAGATCTCCCAAGCCGTTCATCATGTCCGAAATATATGGAGCTAAAAAGAAACCGGCAAGCCCCCCGGTCACAATGGTCACAAACGGGACGAGCACAATATCAACCGGTGTTTTTCCCGCCACGCGACGGCCGACCTCCACGCCGGCAAGCGCAGCAACGAAAGCCCCTACAGGTTCCCCGATGCCGATGGTGGCTACACCCGCCGCATCAATAGCAATACTGCCGGCGCCGAGCGCACCCAATACCACCGCAGAAAGAACGACCAGAGCCGGCGCATCAAGTACAGCCGCGATGCCGACGCCGATCGCCGGTCCCATGAGTTTCTGGGCAACCGACCCCATCGTGATCAACAGGGAAATATGGGTCAGCGAGCCGATCTGTTTGATAATTAAACCGATGAGCAGCGAGGAAAACAACCCCCATGCCATGCCGTTTAATACCGTTGTCCAATAGTCACGAATGGGATGCGCTGTATTTTTCACGCGTTCTTCTCCTCTCCGGTCGTTATACCGACCAATTCTTCTCCATCGCGTTTCAGCACACGAACAGAGTAAATATGATTTACCTCCGGTGACAGAACGTCAACTCCTCCGGTATGAAGGTCAACTCCCTCTTCTCTTCTGGTCTGCACTTCTGTCGACGCCGGAAGAGCCACCCGCAAGTAATTGCCGGAGTAGCCGCTGATTCGTCCCTTCTCGTCCCGCTTTTCTTCCGTAAGAACCGATAAGGTTTTTCCGATCATTCGGTCCATGAAAGCATGCCGCATGGTTACTTCCTGTTCCGCCAGACGCGCAGCGCGCTCCTTCTTGATTGCTGCATCCACCTGTCCGGAAAACAAGGCAGCCGGCGTTCCCTGTCGCGGAGAATAGGGGAAAATATGCATACGCGAAAAACCGATTTGACGAGTAAAGGCCAACGTATCCTGAAATTCTTTTTCGCCTTCTTCCGGAAAACCGACAATGACATCCGTCGTTAACCCGGCATTCGGAAAGACGCGGCGAATAGCATCCACCTTTTCCGCATACACCGCAGTCGTATAATGGCGATTCATTTTTTCCAAAATGCGGTCGGAACCGCTTTGCAACGAAAGATGAAAATGCGGGCACAACTTGCCCGTGGCTGCCAAGCGCTCCAGTTTCTCCGGGGTTACCCAGCGCGGTTCGATGCTCGACAGACGGATACGACGGATTTCCGGAATCGCTGCCACGGCTTCAATGACATCCGTAAGCTCCATGCCCGATGTTTCTGTACGGAAGCGGGCATCTTTTCCGTAACTTGCCACGTGGATGCCGGTAAGCACCAGTTCCTGAAAGCCACGCGCTGCAAGCGCTTCGGCCTCTTTTACGATCGAAGAAAGCGGCCTGGAGGCGATGTGCCCGCGTGCATAGGGAATGATGCAGTAGGAGCAGAACATATCGCAGCCTTCCTGAATCTTTACCGTTGCTCGCGTCGTAGATTGTTCCGTCTCAATGGTCAATGCATCAAAATCGGTTACCGCATCGAGATCTTCTACCGCAATTTGCTGTTTTCCCGTTCGCCATACCTCATCCACAAGCGCCGGCAGGCGTTGTCTGCCCTTCGTTCCGAGCACGATGTCCACTTCCGGAAGCGCGGAAAGCGTCTCCGCCGCAACCTGGGCATAACAGCCGACCACAGCAATCACCGCATTTGGATTTTCGCGCTTCATTTTCCGCACCTGCTGGCGACTTTTAGCATCCGATGTATGGGTCACCGTGCACGTGTTGATCACGACCACGTCAGCGGCTTGGTTTTCGTCGGCAAGGCAATACCCTTCACGAAGAAAGAGTTCCTCCATGGCTTCGGTTTCGTATTGATTGACTTTACAGCCCAAGGTATGAAAGGCAACGCGTTTCTTCATTGTTTCGTTTCCTTTGAGGATGCGCTTTTCGCGCGCGATGTCGATGAATTTCCCATCTCCATACCGGATTTTTCCGTCGTCGGCCATACCGCTTCCATTCCGGCCCATTCACCCATTACACTTTGGTTGGTGACCGTAAAGCCGAGATGGATAAGCGCCGATCGAATCGTCTCCTGTTGGGTCGCCAAAAGGCCCGAGAGCACGACATGCGCACCGGGATACAAAACAGACGGCAAATCGGGAAGAAGACGCAAAAGCGGTGCGGCCAATATGTTGGACACCAGAACGTTAAACCGTCCTTCGACATTTTTCAGCAGGTCACTCTCGCAGAAGGCAATATCCACGTGATTCCGTTTCGCATTCTCCCGCGCAGAACGTAAAGCGTCTTCACTGATATCGGTGGCTAAAACGTCATTCATGCCACTCTTTTTCATGTAGATGGCAAGAATTCCCGAGCCCGTTCCCAGATCGAGACCTCTCTTTCCTTCTAAAGACAGCTGTTCCAAGGCTTCCAGACACAGCGTCGTCGTTTCATGGGTTCCGGTGCCGAATGCCATGCCGGGTTCAATAAAAATGGGAAGGCGTGTCGCATCCGTCGGCTCCATCCAAGACGGTACAATTTCGATGGTTTTTCCAAGGGAAAGCGGTCGATAGGTCTTTTTCCACTCTTCCTCCCAATGGGAGTTATCTACACGCTTTTCGTGCAGAATACGAATCTCACCGCCGTACTGCTCATAACATTTACGTTCCAGGCGTTCTATTGCCTGCTGTCCCGTGGCGTCGTCAGAGAAGAAAACCAGTTGAATGACATCGTCCTCGCCCGGCGCTTCGTCCGCCACCTTCTCGGCTTCTCTGTGCAGCGCTGTACGCAAGGCGTCGCCGTCCGCCAGCTCCCAATCAGGATGATGGGTCTCATATTGTGCAATGGTTGCCGGATCAAGGGCTTGCGTTCCCAGCGTACCGCTGTCGGCAAGAAGGGCATCTACCGCATCCTCCCATTCGCGCCCATACATCATGGCCACTTGTAAAAACGTCGTTTCCATCAATCAAACAGTTCCTTTACCTTATCCCAGAAGTTTTTCTGTTTCTCTTCGACCTCGTCGCCCATAGCTTTGGCGTAGGCGCGTAGCGCTTCCGCCTGCTCTTCATTTAAGTGCGTCGGGGTTTGAATATCCACAACAAAATGCAGGTCACCACGACGCTTGGTACGCACATCCGGAACGCCCTTGCCCTCCAGGGTAAAACGCGTACCCGTCTGTGTCCCTTGTGGAATACGGAACGTCTCTTTTCCTTCCATTGTCGGAACATCCACTTCATCACCCAAAGTGGCCTGCACAAAGGAGATGGGCAATTCAAAATAGAGATCGTTCCCGTGGCGTTCATAGATTTCGGACGGGGTAACGCGGACGACAACGTACACATCGCCGGCCGGTCCGCCATTTGCACCGCCATGGCCCTGTCCGCGCATGGGAAGTATGTTACCATCCGCTACACCGGCAGGGATTTTTACCGACAGCGTGCGATTTTCGATTTCTCGCCCTTGACCGTGACAGTGCGGACAGGCTTCCTCAATAATTTCGCCGCGTCCGTTGCACGTGGTACAGGTCATCTGCTGAACCATGCGACCGAACGGCGTATGCACTTCCCGATTGATCACTCCGCTGCCATGGCAGGTCGGGCAGGTCTTTTTTGCTGTCGCATCCTTTGCGCCCGTTCCTTGACAATGACTGCATTCGCTTTCTCGCCGTATGGTGATGGTCTTTTCCACACCGAAATACGCTTCGCGAAAACTGAGCTGAATTTCTTTACGAATATCCGCGCCACGCCGCGCGCGATTGGTGTTTTGTGCACCCGCAGATCGACGACCGAACAGATCACCGAATAAGTCGCCGAAAATATCATTCATATCAAAGCCGAAGCCGCCGGCGCCGGCGTTCATGCCGTTTTCAAAGGCCGCCTCGCCATAGGTATCATAAAGCCGGCGTTTTTCCGGATCCTGCAGAATGCCATACGCCTCGCTTAAATCATTGAATTTTTTTGCTGCTTTTTCATCTCCCGGATTGAGATCGGGATGGTACTGTTTTGCTTTTCGGCGGTACGCTCTTTTGATTTCGCCTATTGCGGCATCACGCTTCACGCCGAGCACTTCATACGGATCTTGCAAAGCCGGCTCCTTTCTTACACTAAAGAGTCATTGTAATCGAAACGGCACATAAAGAAAAGGGCACCGAAGCGCCCTTTCCTTTATGTGCTTGCCATTGCTTTACTTGTCCTTGGATTCTTCGTCATCGACGACTTCATAATCGGCATCGACAACGTCATCTCCCTGCGAGCCTTGACCGGCAGCACCGGCTCCCGCATTCGGTTCGCCCGCCTGTTGGCCGGCCTGTGCATACAGTTTCTGCGAAAGGGTATTGAGTTCGCCCGTTAACGCTTCGGTACGTTTCTTGATGTCATCGAGATTTTCACCGCCCACAACATCCTTTAAGGCCGTAATCTTCTCTTCCACTTTCTTCTTTTCATCTTCCGAGACTTTATCGCCCAATTCTTTCAGCGTATTTTCCGTCTGATAGATCAGCGATTCCGCCTGGTTCTTGACTTCAATGAGTTCCTTTTTCTTCTTGTCTTCTTCCGCAAACTGCTCCGCCTCTTTCACGCGGCGATCAATTTCCTCATCCGAAAGATGCGTGGAAGACGTAATGGTAATCTTCTGCTCTTTGCCCGTGCCCATGTCTTTGGCGCTGACATTGACGATACCGTTGGCATCAATATCGAAGGTGACTTCGATTTGCGGAATGCCGCGACGTGCCGCCGGAATGCCCGAAAGCTGGAAGCGACCGAGTGTCGTGTTGTCTGCCGCCATTTCACGCTCGCCCTGCAGTACGTGAATATCTACAGACGTCTGGTTGTCGGCAGCCGTCGTAAACGTCTGGCTCTTTTTCGTCGGAATGGTGGTGTTGCGCGGAATCAGTACCGTAGTGACGCCACCGAGCGTTTCGAGACCCAAGGACAGCGGCGTGACGTCCAGAAGCAACAGATCCTTTACTTCCCCGGTCAACACACCACCCTGAATGGCGGCACCGAGCGCAACGCATTCATCCGGGTTAATGTCCTTCTGCGGATCCTTACCGGTAAGTTTCTTAACCAGCTCCTGTACCATCGGTACACGGGTCGATCCACCCACCAGCAACACCTTATTCAGATCAGAAGCGGTCAAATTTGCATCTTTCAACGCATTCAATACCGGTTCTTCCGTTTTCTTTACGATCGGTGCGATGAGTTCCTCAAACTTCGCACGGGATACCGACATGTTCAGATGCACCGGCTGGCCGTTGACCGCCGTGATAAACGGCAGGTTGATGGTCGAGGTCATTGCGCTGGAAAGTTCTTTCTTCGCTTTTTCCGCCGCATCCTTCAAGCGCTGATCGCTGGTCGGATCCAGGCGTAGGTCAACGCCGTTTTCTTTCTTGAAGTCTTCCGCAATGTAGTCCATTAGAGCGTTATCGAAGTCATCGCCGCCCAAACGGTTGTTGCCGCGGGTGGAAAGCACTTCAAACACCCCGTCGCCCACTTCCAAAATAGACACGTCGAAGGTGCCGCCGCCCAGGTCAAAGACCATGATCTTGGACGATTCTTCCTCTTTGTCGGCGCCATAGGCTAATGCCGCCGCCGTCGGCTCGTTAATGATACGTTTGACATCCAAGCCGGCAATTTTTCCCGCGTCCTTGGTCGCCTGACGCTGAGCATCCGTAAAGTACGCCGGCACCGTGATAACCGCTTCGGAAACGGTCTGGCCGAGATAGCTTTCCGCATCTGCTTTCAACTTCTGCAAGGTCATCGCGGAAATTTCCTGCGGCGTATACGCCTTGCCATCAATGGTCACCTTTCGGTCTGTTCCCATGTCGCGTTTAATCGATGCAATCGTACGATCCGGGTTCATGATAGCCTGACGTTTGGCGGTTTCGCCAACCAGGCGCTCGCCGTCCTTCGTAAACGCGACAACGGACGGTGTGGTTCGATTTCCTTCCGCATTTGCGATAATCGTTGCCTGGCCGCCTTCCATGATGGCTACTGCCGAGTTCGTCGTTCCTAAGTCAATACCGATAATTTTTCCCATATTCTTTTCCTCCTTGTCGCTCAGCCTTATTTCGCCACTTTGACCATGGCCGGCCGAATCAATTTTCCGTTCAACTTATATCCTGTCTGCAGGGTTTCAATGACGTGTCCTTCATCGACTTCTGCACTCTCTTCGGTGAGTACCGCATGGTGCAGATTGGGATCAAAGGCTTCGCCATCCGCTAAAATTGCTTCCACTCCGTTCTTTTCCAATATCTCGCGTAACTGGGAATGAATCATTTCCATGCCCAGGAAAAAATTGTCGTGTTCCTTTTCGGTCGCCAATGCGCGTTCAAAATTATCCACCACGTCCAGAAGCTGAAGAATCAGGCGCTCATTCGCATAGCGCACCGTATTTTTCTGTTCCTCTTCGCTACGGCGCTTGTAGTTTTGAAAATCCGCCTGTAAACGCAAATACCGGACGGTGATCTCCTCATTTTCCGACGCATCGATGGATGCATCCTTGTTGTCATCCTCGGATGTTTCATCCGCTTTTTCATTCGCGGATGTTTCGTCGACATCGTTCGCTTTCGTTTCCGTCTCGCCGTCCGCTTCTTCGTGAGGTGTCTCCGTCTTTCTGTGATCAGAGGCGTCATCGCGATCCTTCATTTTCGCATCGGTCTCTTTCTCATCCGTTTTCTGCGTCGTCTCTTCTTCCCGGTTCAGTCGTTCTTCCACGGTCATGGTTTTCTTTTTGTTCTTCATGTTTCCTCCTTTCCGCGGTATGACCTGCGCTACCGCCGGAATTTTTCGTTAAACTCGACTCGTGATGGAATCGAGGTATTTTCCCATTCTACGGACGTGATCGATCACATTGCGATAGTGCAAACGCAAGGGGCCGATGATGCCGAGCGCTCCATAAACCTCGCCATGCACACGAAACGGCGTAGCAATGAGAGAGGCCTTGTTAAGCAGAGGCAATTCATTTTCCGAGCCGATGCGCACGATCATGCCCTGTTGAGGCGAGATTTCC
This sequence comes from Murdochiella massiliensis, assembly GCF_900059565.1. Classification (GTDB taxonomy): domain Bacteria; phylum Bacillota; class Clostridia; order Tissierellales; family Peptoniphilaceae; genus Murdochiella; species Murdochiella massiliensis. The sequence continues at coordinate 129,233 of NZ_FIZW01000001.1, read as the reverse complement.
TCGAGAAGGCCGAGAAATTCCGGTGTATGGCGCAATTCTTCAAGAAACTGCAGCGCATCCGGCAAATCGCTTCCCTCAACAAAGTGCAGCCATTTGGCCATACCCTGGAACACCACGCGTTCGCCGTGCTTTGCATGGAGACGTTCCAGCAATGTCGGGATCAATTCGCTCATCAAATTGCCGTGTACCACCGTACCGCTGAAATAATCCGACTGCAAAAAAGCGGATACATCACGAAGACGATGGCCTTCAAACAGCTCCTGGAAAATTTCACCCAGACGCTCGAGCCGCTCCTTGCTGTAATCGGCACCGAGGCGTATCAGTTCGGTATCTACGAAACGGGTGTTAAACACGGTAACCATGAGCAATTCATGTGCCGAGAGCGGCAAAAAGCGAATCTTTTCAATGATATCTTCCGTGCGCGCCGGCAGAAGAGCGAACGCAACACTGTCGGTTAAATCAGAAAGAATCGTGAGTGCCTGATCCAGCAGATTTTCCGGATCATACGATTGTTTCAGCAGGCTTCGACTGCTCAATGCCGATACCGGCGCAGGTTCTTCCCCGCGGCGCAACAGTTCATCCACATACCAGCGATAGGCTTTTTCAACGGGAATGCGTCCGGAAGAGGTGTGTGCCTTTTCCAAATAGCCCATATGTTCCAAATCGCTCATCTCATTGCGAATGGTCGCCGCGGAGATATTCATCTCGTAGTCGCGGCGCAAGGTACGCGAACCGATGGGCTGACCTTCATTGATATAGGACTGCAAAATGGCGCCAAGAATAAAAATTTTTCGTTCGTCCATATTGCCTCCTTCCCTTGATAAAGCCCATTGATGAGGCTCGCCATTCCTTCGCCCGGTCACATTGATCTTGCGAAAAGTAATCCTCGCTATTCCGGTTCTTTTTCCTGTTATCACTCTATCTCTTTGAGTGCTAACATTATGATACAAGGCTTCGCACCCTTTGTCAATCGAAAGCAATGAAAATTGACGCTTTTTTCGCCGTCAACCTTCCCATTCCCAAAGGATGTCGGATAAGACATCATTTTGTACATTGAGTCCCGAACGTGTGAACGCAAGATGTGATGCGGTCACGCGCATCAAGCCGTTATTTTCAGCTTTGCGGATGCTTTTCGGTGCCATGGCGAGCACATCCATGCCGTTTTGTGCAAAGAATGCCTGTCGATTGATGCCCTCTATTTTACGCAGCCCCATCATGACCTGCTCAAAACGGTCTTCCTGTTGCGACCGTACCAAATGTTGCTGTGGAAGTCGGCCTTCTTTTACTTCATTCAGATAGGCATGGATGCCCGAAGGGTTTTGATAGCGCTCGCTCTGTAAATAGCTTGCCGCACCGACACCGATGCCAAGATAATCCTGCGCCGTCCAGTATTTCAGATTGTGCCGCGAAGCGTAGGAAGGAAGGGCAAAATTAGAGATTTCATAGCGTTCATAACCAAGAGCCGACAAAGTTTCCAGCACCTCATCTTCCTCCTGCAGGAGCACAGTCTCTTCCGGCAAGGGCAAGTCGCCATGCTGCGCCTGCCAGGAAAAATAAGTTTTCTCTTCTAAAATTAATGAATACCAGGAGATGTGCTGCGGGCGCCATTCCGCCACATAACAAAGATCACGACGAATATCGGGAAGCGTCTGATTCGGCAAGCCGAGAAGGAGGTCCACATTCACATTTTTTGCGCCGGCTTCTTGGAACAAAGCGATATCTCTTGCCACATCCTGTGCGGTGTGCGTGCGGCCAAGTCGTTGAAGCAAGCTGTCAGACATCGTCTGCACGCCGAGAGAAAAGCGATTGACTCCGGCGGAGAGAAGAAGCGCAAGAGCGTCTTTATCCAGCGTTCCGGGGTTCACTTCCATGGTAATTTCCACTTCATCGGCAAACAAAAAGTTTGCGCGCAGAGCATTCAACACAGAAGCCAGTGTCTCCTGCGGCATAAGCGAAGGCGTTCCTCCGCCAAAATAAACGGAATCGACAAGATAATGCGTTGACGGCAAGAACGGATTTTTCTGTTGCGCTTTCGCCTGACCCAACAGCGCAATTTCTTTTTTCAGCGCCGAAATATACGGGGCGTGAAGCCCCTCAGCATGGGGAAACGTCAAAAAATCGCAATAGAAACAGCGCTCCCGGCAGAAAGGATAATGAATATACAGTCCGAGCGGACGAAAAGCAGGCGCCGAACCGGATGTGGTCTCAGTTTTCCTCATCGTACTTTAGAACATTCAAAAAGGCGCTCTGCGGAATGCTGACGTTTCCGATCTGGCTCATGCGCTTCTTGCCTTCCTTTTGCTTCTCCAGCAGTTTCTTTTTGCGCGAAATATCGCCGCCGTAGCACTTGGAAAGCACGTCTTTGCGCAGAGCGGAAACCGTCTCGCGGGCAATGATTTTTGCCCCGATCGCTGCCTGAATGGGCACGGCGAATTGATGACGCGGAATTTCCTTCTTCATCCGTTCGCAGATCAAACGTCCGCGCTCATACGCTTTATCACGATGAACGATGAGCGAAAGGGCATCCACTGGCTCGCTGTTGACCAGAATATCCAGTTTCACCAAATCGGACGGCTGATAACCCTGCAGCTCATAATCTAAGCTTGCATAGCCGCGCGTCTTGGACTTTAACGCATCAAAGAAATCATAGATGACCTCGTTCAGCGGCATATCATAGTGCATGGAAACACGGCGCTCGTCCATGTATTCCATGTTTTTATACACGCCGCGTCGATCCTGACAGAGCTCCATAATTGTACCGATGTACTCTTTCGGCGTCATAATATCCGCGCGCACAATCGGCTCCTCCACCCGTTCCAGATCGGTCGGATCGGGAAAATCGGTCGGGTTTTGAATGCTGAACTGTTGCCCGTTATGCAACGTGATGTGATAAATAACGCTCGGTGCGGTGGCCAAAATGTCGAGATTAAATTCGCGCGCCAAGCGTTCCTCAATGACCTCCATATGGAGCATGCCCAGAAAGCCGCAACGGAAGCCGAAGCCCAGTGCAGCCGAATTTTCTTTTTCAAACACCAAAGCGGCATCGTTGACCTGCAGCTTCTCCAGCGCATCGCGCACGCTGTTGACATCTTCGTTCGTGCTGGGGTAGATGCCTGCATAGACCATGGGCACAACTTTTTTGTAACCGGGAAGCGGCTCCTTCGTCGGATTGTCCGCCGCCGTGATGGTATCGCCGACTTGTGCATCTCCTACCGTCTTAATGGAGCAGACCACATAACCGACATCTCCAGTAGAAAGTTCATCGGTGCGTACATGACCGCGTGCATCGTAGCCGACCTCGTCGACCTCATATTCCTTTCCCGTGGCCATGAGACGAATGCGCATGCCCGGTGTAATCTTGCCGTCTTTCACGCGCACAAACATCACCACACCGAGATAGGGATCATAATAAGAATCGAAAATAAGCGCTTGAAGCGGTGCCTTCGGATCGCCAGAAGGTGCAGGAATGTTTTTCACGATATCTTCCAGAACCGCCTTGATATTCGTTCCCGCCTTCGCTGAAATCAGCGGAATTCCTTCCGTATCAAAGCCTAAGACGTTTTCAATTTCCTCTTTGGCCATGGGAATATTGGCTCCGGGCAAGTCAATCTTATTGATGACCGGCAAAATTTCGAGATCTTCTTCCAATGCCAAATATGTATTGGCCAGCGTCTGCGCCTCCACCCCCTGAGAAGCATCCACAATGAGCACAGCCCCCTCGCAGGCGGCAAGGGAACGCGAAACCTCGTAGTTAAAGTCCACATGACCCGGCGTGTCAATGAGATTGAGCGTATACACGATGCCGTCATCCGCTTCATAAAATAAACGCACCGCTTTCAATTTAATGGTAATCCCGCGTTCACGTTCCAAATCCATGGAGTCCAGAAGTTGTTCCTTCATCTCCCGAAGCGTTACGGCCCCGGTCATTTCGATCAGTCGGTCTGCCAATGTGGATTTTCCATGGTCAATGTGCGCAATAATACAAAAATTACGTATATTTTCTTGCCGATCGCCCATAAAACCTCCTAAAATCCACCAAATGCATTAAACGGAAAATAGCGAAATACCGCACATCCCACGACAGAGCGCAGAGGAATCGTGCCGAAATAACGACTGTCCCGACTTGCGCCTTCTTCGCGATTATCACCCAAAACAAAGAGTTCATCTTTGCCCACCAGCCATTCCACCTTATCTCGAGTATGCGTATAACTGGTGTTGATGTAGGGTTCTTCCAGGCGTTTTCCATTGATATAGACCATGCCGTCTTCAATCTGTACATATTCATCCGGAAGAGCCACCACACGCTTAATGTAGTCCCGATTCTCGTCCGGAGCATGGAAAACCACGACATCGCCGCGTTTCAATCCTTCCGCAGTGATTCCTTGCTTAAAGACAAACAAGCGGTCGCCGTTATGCAGGGTGTCTTCCATGGAAGACCCCTCCACAACGGTGCTCGCCACAATAAAATGCGTAATCAAAAAAGCGATTGCGATGGCTACGACAATAATACGAATCGCTTCCAACGCCTTGACTTCACGTTCCGCACGCCATTTCGGCGTGTGATGAGGGGTGGGGGTTCTCATACTTTCCTCGTTATCATTAATACATGAGCATCATCTTGGTGATCGGCCAAATACGTAAACGCGAAACTGCCTTGATATGCTCCGCCAAAACAGGACCGAAAAGACGACTGTCGTTGCTGGCGCCGGTCCCGCGATTATCGCCCAATACGAAATACTCATTATTGCCCAATGTCCACTTGGCATTGGCATAGGAAACAGTCTCCTGATCCGTGTAAAATTCTTTCATCCATTTTCCATCGATGAATACTTTACCGTCCTGAATTTCTACCGTCTCCCCCGGCAAGCCGATCAGGCGCTTGACATAAAACTCGTTCAGATCGGGAGAATCGATGATCAGAACATCACCGCGCTTGTAGTTTTTGAAGTACGTTGGAATTTTACTAACCAACAAAAAGTCGCCATTGTGTAAGGTCGGCTCCATCGAGGTGCCGCTGACGGTGGTCGCCCCACCGACAAAAAAGCGAATGACAATGGCCAACAGCAAGGCTACGGAAATCGGCAAAATCCAGTTGAAAAAGACTCCACGAAAGCCTTTAGCTTCCGTTTTTTTGTCTTCCGCTTCCTCATCGGCATAAGCCGGCGTCGGATTTGCCGTATGCGGTTGCTCTTCATCTAATGGCCAATTTTTTTGCTGTCTCGCGGTATCCTGGGCGTCGATCGGGGAGGTGTTGTTGAAGGTCACGGCTTCCGTGATTTCTTCATCGCTTTCATCCTTCAATATCTCTTCCGGATGAACAGCAGAAAAAACCTGCGTACGATCCGCATCGAACGTCTCTTCCTCCACACGCGGAAGAACAATGGTCAGATCTTCTGTATCGTCTTCGTAAGGATTATCTTTTCTCTCGTTGGAATGTGCTTTCTCCATCGATTCGGAAACAACTTCCTCTTCTGTCGGTGCCAGTTCCGGTTCCTCTTTCGGCACGGTGATAACCGAAGAGGCCGGCGTCGCTTCCCACGGTTTCTCTGTCGGTTTCGGTTCCATTATTGTCTCATCGGGATCCGAAGAATCCGAATACAGAACATCCGGAATCGGTGCTTCGCGATTCAGCATTTCCGCCTCGCGCGCACTTCGCTCAGCGCGTTGCTCCTGCTCCAGTTTTTCTTTTGTTTCCTCGGAGAGATGATCATCCAGATAGCGCCGAAGATCGCGAATACCGCGCTTCGCGCTTTTCGGCGGTTCATTCGGTTGTCCAACGGAAGTTGGAGGAATGACGGGCCCTAAATCCGGTTCTTCAACAGGTCCCGGCGCTGTTATATCCTCTTTGTCCTCCTCGGAAGAAGACGAGTCGACAGAGACGAAATCCGCTTCTTCCGGCGGTTCCGATTCACTTGTTGACTCTATGGCTATCTCCGCCGCCGATTCGACGGCTTCGAGCGAAGGATTTGTTATCTGATCCGATTCTTTTTCCGGTTCTTCTTCCATAAATATGGCATCCAGCGAAAGCAAGCGCCGGTTGTTCTGTTCTTTCGTCATCGCACACTGCCTCTCCATTCATCAATCGTCGCAATCAGTATAGCACAGCGCGCGACGAAAAAAGTGCATAAAAAAAGAGCGGTTGTGAAGAAACCGCTCCTTTCTATTCGATCTTATTGCGCAGAAACGACGTTCAGACGCTTCTGCAAACGGCTGACGGTACGGCTTGCCGCGTTCTTTGAATATGCACTCTGCAACGAAGCGCGCTTCAGCTTGCGATCAATCACTTTTAACAGCTCTTGCGCTTCCTGAGGTGAGTTCGCCTCTAACGCCGCATCAAACTTTTTGATGTAGGTTTTAATCTCGGAACGCTTGCTGCGGTTGCGCAGACGATTGCGTTTAGCAATGTCAATTCTCTTTTTCGCCGACTTAATATTGGCCAATTCGCTCACCTCCTTTGGTAGCATGAGATCTTTTTTTCGATACCTGAAAAGTCTACCACAATCTTGTGATCTATGCAAATCAAAATGTAAATTGTAGCTTCTAATGCTGTAGAGATACAATTGATGTGAGACCAAGAAGAAAAAAATATAGAGAGAAATCCTGTACAATGAAAGCGTCAAACAAAACAAAGAAAGGATTCTCTCTATGTCAACCAGTATAGCAAAAACGCAGCGGTATCTGCTACGACCTTTGAAAACTGGATTTCATGCCTTATGATGGCGGGTTAACCCGCCATCATAAGGGTAGCATACAGAAGACTCTCGCCCACTTTACGGCGGCTTTCCACATTTTTGCGTTTTACAGCCGTAATGCTGCCACTGGATTTACGGCGGATTTTCACACTTTTGCATTTTACCGCCGTAAATATCTCGCCCACTTTACGGCGGCTCTCCACACTTTTGCGTTTTACCGCCGTAAATATCTCGCCATCAATGGAGCTTGTTTTTAATCTCACATCATTTACAAATATACAAAATGTAAATTGTAGCTTCTAATGCAACAAATCATAACAGCAAGCGGCAAAATGTATGGAAGCTTATTGAAAGCCGATCTCCTGCCGTGATTTTTCAACAGTTGAAGTCTACTTATACTGAATACGGTATAGGATAATACCACAAGAACGTAATCTTTCAATTAAAAAATCTTTTACGGATTCAGCTGAATCTCTTGATCGAACGCATTACCGTTCAAACCATGAGCAATTAATTCAACTCCCTTTTCCCTCTCGACGCGATCGCTCCCTCCATGGCTTCTTCTTCTGTGTATTTGTTGGTATTAACATTCTAACAGATTAGCCATGGATCTTTTTATTTGTTGCATTTCATTTTACAATTCGCCAGGAAGGTTACTGCTTCTATAGTGGTGGTTTCCCGTATTCGACAAAGCCAACACTATTGCGGGTAGAAAACTAAGCTTCCGTCGTCGGCTCATCCCCGTAAGAGTAAACAGGTTGTCCATACTTCAAGAAGGTCCTTTCTTTCAATTCCAAACCATGTTGACCTTGTCTGTGCTCGAAGACCTAAGAAAAAGCTGGGTCTACATTGTCCATCCCTGGATTTGATCTCTATAATAAAAAAGCTGAGCAGACTACCTGCTCAGCTTTTTTATTTTCACTCGGCTGATCTTTCCTTCTCAACGAGGACCGATAGCCCGTCTATTTGCATGTAATACCCAGACCATCTCACTTTGCAAGCAACCGTTTGATGACAGATCCTATTCCGTGTTACTTCTTTTGTCTTCCCTTACGAAGCAGTAGACAGGCCCCGGCAAAAGATACAAGGAGAAGTACCACATACCTCCCTAATTGGGTGGGGTCACTCGTATTAGGGGCAGGATTTATTGACCCCCGCGGCTTCTTTTCATCCTCTGGCTTAGCCGGTTTGTCGGGTTTGTCTGGTTTGTCCGGCTTCTCAGGTTTATCCGGCTGAATCGGCTTGCTCGGTTTATCCGGTTTGTCCGGCTTATCCGGCTTCTCAGGTTTGTCCGGTTTGTCTGGCTTGTCCGGTTCGTTCGGCTTGTCCGGTTTATCCGGTTCGTTCGGCTTGTCCGGTTTATCCGGTTTTCCCTGTTTAAGAATATTGGTTATCACAAAGCCTTTCATCATATCTCCGGACACAAGCGCTTGATATTGACTGACCTCCTCTTCCTTCACACTATAGGCGATTTTCTTTCCTGCCTTGTATTCATCGAGATCCTTGAAACCTCCGGTCCATTGATTCTCTTCTGTAAGCTCCAAAACCTTGTCCGTCTCCACTCCATCGGCAAGGAGCTTAATCGAAATATGCTTGGGACGGATTCGATCCTTATCTTCTTTATCCTCCCAAACCTTTTTAACCTCGATATTTATTGTTCTGGGCTTTAATGTATTGGTGATGGTAAAGCCCTTCTCCATGTTTCCTTTTATTGTGGATTGATATCCGTTTCCAACTTCCTCTTCCTGCACACTATAGGAAATTTTCTTTCCATCCTTAAATTCATTCAGCTCCTTGAACTCGCCGGTCCACTTGTTCTCTTCGTTTAAGCAGAGACTTTCTCCGGTCTCTTCCCCATTGGCAAGAAGCTTCACTATTACCTCGCCAGGACGCTTTCCATCCTGGTTGTTGCCATCCTCCCATACCTTAGAAACGGTTAAACTGGTCTTTTCTGGTGAATAGGTGTTCTTTACATCAAATCCCTCTACCGCTGAAAGATAATTCGCAACACTATCTTCCGTAATTGTGTAGAGCATCTTTGCCCCTTCCTCATCATAGGCAGGTAGATCAGAGAATGTCCATTTCCACTTTCCCTCTTGATCAGCTTGGACAGCCTTTATCTCTTTGTCTTTCCCATTGGCCTTCAGCCGTATGGTGATGGTTTCCGGTCTCCATAAACTTTCATCGTTTATCCAGGTTTTCTCGCCTTCTATCTCCAAAAGGAGGGTGTTGACAATGGTAAAGCCTTCTTTCGCACTCCCCAGGTAGCGGGTCATATATCCATCAACCGAATCCATTTCCTTAACACGGTAAAGGATTTCTTTCCCATCCTTCATAACATCCAGGTTTTCAAAGGATCCCTTCCAATTGTTGCGCTCCGAAAGAAGAAGTTTCTTCTGGGTGTCAACCCCATTGGCGAGGAGGTGGATTTCAACCTGGTCTGTCCGCTTTTTCTCCTTGTTGTCGAAGTCAAGCCAGGTCTTCTCTACGGAAATGGATCTCTTCTCGGACTCATTTATAACCGAGATCTCTTTTTCCATTTTTCCCTGGACAAGGACCTGTCTTTCCTTATCCCCCTTTACTTCAAAGGGAATAGCTTCCTTCAACAGCGCATACCCGTCAGGAGCCTTGGTTTCCTTAAGAAAATACATTCCAGGGGCCAGGCAGATCTCTGTCACCTGGTCTTTGAGACTGGTAAATTTGCAGTCCTTCCCCTTGCTATCCTTTGCGATAGGCCCTTCAGGACTTCCGACATAGATCGAAAATTGCGCCCCTTCCAATTTGAAGCCTTGGCTATCGACCTTGGAGAAAGATACCTTGGTGTAGGGCTTATTGAAGAAGTTGATTTTGGAGCCACTGGGTCCCTTGAAAACGTCTTTTGGACTTACTTCCGCAGGATACTCCACATTTAAAGGACTTGTTCCATAAAGGGCAAAATAGTAAGGTTTATCATTTAATAGATAGCCGTCCGGTGCTTTCTTCTCTTCCAGTTTATATAAAGTGTTATATAATACTTCAATTGGCTTTCCCTTATTATTGGAAGCCTCCTTGCCCAACGATGTAATGCTGTCATCAATTATTTCCCAAGTCTTCTTTTCTCGATCATATGCAGAGAGCGAGAATCTGGCTCCCCCTAAAAGCGAGGCGCTTTCATCTTTTTTTAACAGCCAAACCATTGGCACCGTCGTTGCCTGTCCCTGCGCTTTCAAAATGGTAATTTCCTGGCTCACTTTAGCATTTGGGCCCTTCAGGTTTTCTTTCCCTTTGAAGTAGGCCTGATTCTCAACAAGAACTCTTTCTCCAATATCCCCTTTTACCTGGGCTGTATAGATAATCTTTACAAATTTCTTGTCCGGCACCGTAATGGTATATTGATTCTTTTCCTCCAAAGTCGCATCCACAGAAAATTGTACAGGCTGATTCGTTCGGCCATCAAGGACTTGAATGGACTCCGTATTTACAGTAAGGTTTTCGTTTCCTACATCTACGATATCAAGAGTATCTCCCGCCGAGTTGACATCCAAAGCGTTCTTATTTACTTCAACGGTAAAACGGGCATAGGGAGCCGTTGCTTCGTCATAGTCCATCTGTTTTTTCAGGGCAGAGTTTTTCACGATTGCCTCGGCCTGGGTGGAGTCCTCCATGCCGAACCGATTAATAGTGGTTACCTTGTTTACGTAGGTAAAGTCCGTAGAAGAGGCGTCGCATAAAAAGGCATCATCTGTAGCCTTGGCCTCTACGAAAATGGTTGCTGAATAATCATTCGAGTTAAATCCATGATTTTCATCAACAAATGTCAATCCGTAAACCTTAATAGTGACGGTCGTCGTACCGTCCGAATTCTTAACCGGCTGTGAGCTCTGGCAGCGATACCACCTCCAACGATCAGACCAAGCGGAAACGAATTCTGTTCCCTTTGGTAGGGTTTCTTTTATAATTACTGTACCATCCCTATGACAATCCCGGTGTTCCTTATTCACTCTTATCGTCCAAATCAGTCTGGCCTTGTTATTATAATCTTCATATTGTTCTTTCTCGATTTGCGGGTAGTCCTCTCGAAATATAGATTTCCAACAAGTCTTAGTGACGGAACCCAAGGTTAATGTCCCGTAATTATAGTAATAGAGCCTCTTCTTCTTCGATGGGTTCACCATCGTCGTCTTATATCTAATATATAGATGATAGTTGTATCCCGGATAGAGGGTTTTTCCTTCCTTGATCACAGAAATATCACCCAGAAATTTAATTTTGAAGGATTTGAATTTGTCTGGTTCAAATTCATCCTCCGGTAAAACCTCATAAAGGGCTTTGTCGACTTCCACGCCAGAAATATTCAGTGAAATCCCCTCGAGATTCTCTTTGGTAAAATACATGGTATGGTTATCAGGTTCTCCCAAATTGCAAGTATCAACATAGACATCGCCTTTATGTAAGCGGTTAGGTATAACGGTTTCCCATTCCGCCCAATCCTGGTCCTGTTCTATATATATCTTATAAATGTCCCTAATCTCATTGGATACGGATCTATCATTCGAAACGTAAACATCACCTTCATAAAATGTATTGGAGTATTTTGCTGTTTTCGTCGGATCCTTCACCTTCGTTTTATAGCGGATTTCATAGCTGCATTTGCCATATTCCTTAGGGATCACATATTCAAAAGCGTTCTTCAATGGATCGAGATCGAAATACTCTCTTTTGATTTCAACCATTTCATTATTTCTTAACCCACTGAATATGATTTCGGCTTGACCCATAAATTCAAGGCCTTCCCCTATCGTGTCTTTAACCTTTTCTCCTCCTACATCAGAAATATGTCCATCCTTCGGGTATTGATTTCCTCGAATTATCCAAGGTATGGTTCCTTCGGATTCATCAAACTGCCTTGAAAATTTATTCAAATACTCTTGTTCTAAGTCGGTTGGCTCATAGTCAGAATTAAAAGGTAGGTCATTTGCAAGGTAGCCATTGGCATCCGTACCCTCCCCTGTTTCAAAAAAATTATAGCGATCCTTTCCAATATAGAGTTTGCTGGTACCGTCGAAGTATCTCCCATTCTCCTTGCTCCAAAAGGCTGGATTCAATTGTAGGTAGCTTGTGATCTCAACCTTATCCCCTGGTTTAATGACCGGAAGCGTGGCTTTCCAGGAGACTTTATTGGGTCTGGTAAAATTGTCCCATTCAAGCTTCTCCTTAGTTCCATTCCAGTGAGTAACCCAAATCGATTCAATGCCGGACTCACGATATAGGTCTACGTTTATGTCTGCTTGCTTAGAAAAACTTTTCTGTAGATGATCGTAGATGGGCACGTTGTACATGGTGTAGCTATTGTATTCATGTGGTGCAGTAATAATAATCTTGAAATACCTTCTGAAGGTCGATTGATCATATTGCATACTATCTTTATCAATATCTAGGAAATTCTTAACCGAGACAGCATGCTCTGTTTTTACAGGATCCTTCATTTTGTCAGCAATCGCAGAAGCAGTGTTCCTAAGGGTTCTCGCTTCCAGAGCGTCGCTCGATGGGTCGTTGTCTTTTTCTGTCTTCACCGCTTCAGTGATCCCTTTTTTATTTATTCTAACCTTGAAGGATAAGCTTGCTTTTGCACCAGGAGGTAATTCACCGATATTCCACCCCACCCCATTTTCTTCTTGGAAAAGGGTCGGTCGAACTTGTTCGGTGATATTTTGACTCTCTCTTCCCACGATTTTTTTAAAGGCAGAGTTAAGCCGGATATCCTTCACATCGATTTTCTTTAGGCTATCTTCATCAAACCAATCTTTTACGATTACATTCGTAAGCTCTTGGTTATTTCTGTCCCCTGCCTTAATCTCAATATTATAAAAGATATATCCGTTCTCTACTTTGGCTGTACCGTCCAAGGGTTTGTACGATCCCCCATCTTTAGTACTTGCACTTGGGGAAAAATTAAACATATACGCATACTTCTTGATAGTAAGCTCACGAATTGCCTGGAATGCCTTGAATTTTGTTTGTAAGGTAGCATTTCCAAAAGATAGGGCCTCTTCAAAACTCTCGTCCGGACTATTTCGAAAATCAAAGTGCCCCGAAAACTTCAACTCTGAAACTATGATACGTCCGTTTTTTTCATCGATATATCCATCATCGTAGCTGATCACAAGCTTGTTATTTTCAATGGCATAGTTCCCTACCCCGTCATGCCCCCTATCCCATACCGCTTCGGTATCATGAATACGGCCCTTGGAAATGGTACTTTCCTTCAAAATCGCAGGGACATCGCAGGTTACCGTATCTCCCTTTACAAGGGGATAGGAGTCTTCTTTATTTGCTAAGTCCTTGATATCAAATTTTATATTTACCACATAACTTGCATCCCTTGAAAGGCCATCGGGATAATCAATTTTTGCATCCTTCTCTTCTCCACTTTTTAAAGTGTATGTTTTCGTGACGCCATCACTAGTTAGCTGGATTTCTAAAAAAGAGATGGCTCCATTGGCATTAAACTCTTTTTTCTGACGATACTCCTCGTTCGTGTTCCCGGCCTCCCGAAGTACTCTGGCCTCCCCTTCCCCCCCTCACTCGCAAGAACCCCACGAAAAGTTGAAAAGATCGCCAAGCAGATAGCAAGTGTAAGTAAAGAGAAAATGATTCTTAAAAGCCTATTGTGTCCTTTCATCCGCTTCCTCCTTTTAAAAAAAACCTTTTCACAAGAATACATACCACTCCCAATTGAAAATGATCTTTTTACTAAAATTTCTCAAATATTCTTTAATAATCACTTTCTCATGGGAGTCTCAATGTTTTGTTCATTATAATTTAATTTTTTGCACATGTAAATACTTTTAAAATTCTATATTCTTGAATGTAAATTGAAACTTCTAATGCAATAAATCATGACACATCTTTCGAGTCCTTTTCTTCCCTCATGGGGGGAGAAATAAATAAACAACAATGCCTATCTTCTCAATCTCCCATAGTTGTAGAGGGCCCTGGTACAAATTTTAGTGGTGAAAGAAAGCCCTTCATTTTCAATTTTCATGATTACTACATCCGGTGAATACTATTTCTCGAGTCGTGGTACAATAGACGTAATCCATGGCTTCTCCTTCTGTGTTTTTGTTGGTATTAACACTCTAACAGGTTAGCCATGGATTTTTTTATTTGTTGCATTTCATTTTACAAGCCCCTTTTTCGCGCTCCATAGACAGCGCAAAACGTTCCAGCTCCGACTCAAGGTGAAATACCTGCGTTTTCATACGCTTTTCCATCGAAAAGAGGCGGTCATGATAAGCAATCAGTTCTTTTTCGGTATAGTTCTGCACACCCCGACGCAATTTACCATATTCAAAAGACGATAGTTTTAAGCGAGCCTGGCCGTCCCGCGGTGAAAGGCGCATGCCTTCGGCGCGCTTCACCCCGATCATATTGCGAATTTGCCTTACGATCATGTAGAACAGGCGAAACGGGTCCTCTCCCAAGGATTCATATCCCTTAATCAGGGCGCAGGCGCTCGCCGATCGCCGATCGTTGATCGCGTCCATCAGCGCAAAAATGTTACGCTCGGACGGAGAAATCAGCGCTTCTTCGGCATCCCGACGATATAAACGGCCGTCTTTCGCCAGTGCCGCTGTGGACTCCACGAGATTTTCCACGTCATAGAGTGTTTTTTCCGCACGCGGATCAAGATATTCGCTGGAAGTCATCAAAAGCGGCAAAACCCCTTCTTCCACGAGGATACCGCGTTGCTTCCATTTCTTTGTCACAAAGCGATGCAATTCCTGTTCTGTCAGCCGAGTGAGCGAAATACGCTGCAAATCAGGCTCCATTTGCTTCAGGATTTTTCCACGAAACGGCTTGTCTCCCACAAATCCAAGAACCAGGAGCACATGCGGCGGACGATGCAAAACGCTCTCACACAATGTCGTTAACAACGCCTCATTTTTTTGCAGAGCTTCTTTTTGAAGAGGTACATTTTCCACAACGACCACTCGCCGTTCCCCCATGAGCGGCAGGGTTTCCAAAGCCGAAATCAAGGTTTCCGACGAAAGCGTACGGGCATCCAGATGCTCATAGTTAAACGACAGATAATTCCCGCCCAGCACATCGTTTTGGAGCACGTTTTTGAGCATTTCCCAAAGATACGGTTCCTCAATACAGCAAAGAAGCACTTGTCCGGGTTCGCCCCGATCCACATGGGAAAGCCAGTCCACGTAATTCATGTGTCCTCCTTTGCTCGCTTACTGATTCTTGACGTCCTGCCAAAGCTGATCATAAAGGTGCACTGCATCACCGATGTATTCAAACACTTCATACTTCTCATAGGCCTTCGGATCCGGATAGGCCACCGGAGAATTGCGCATTTCTTCCGGCAAAAGCGCTCGACCCGCTTCACTCGGAAGCGAATAGCCGACCCATTCCGCATTCTGCGCCATGACATCCGGACGCAACATAAAATTGATGAATTTCTCGGCATTTTCCTTGTTCTGTGCGCCTCTGGGAACGGCAAACACATCAAACCAGAGATTGCCGCCTTCCGGAGGATTGACAAAATCCAGATCTGGATTTTCCTGCATAGCGGCGTAGGCATCCCCCGAATACATGACCGCCAGCGCATTCTCTCCATTGATCATCAAGTCTCGAATTTCATCGATAAGATACGCGTAAACGAGCGGATATTGGCGAATTAAATCCTCCTTCGCCGCAGTCAGCTGTTGCGGATCCGTGGAGTTCACGGAAGCGCCCAGACGAACCAAGGAAACCATCAGAGAATCGCGAGAAGAATCCAGCATGATGATTTGGCGCGTATAGTCCGGATCCCATAGAATATCCCAGGATTTTACCGGCTCTTTCACCATCTTCTTGTTATACAGGATACCCACGGTGCCCCAAAAATAAGGTGCGGAATAGCGTTGTTCCGGATCAAACGGCTGATGAAGAAAAGCGCGATCAATGTATTGCATGTTCGGGATCCGGCTGTAGTCCAGAGGAAGCAGCATATCTTCCTGCACCATGCGCTGGAGCATATATTCCGAAGGCACAATGACATCATACGTCGTTCCACCGTTCTTCAGTTTGACATACAAATCCTCATTGGTGGCGAAGTTGGAGTAGATGACATCAATGCCCGTCTCGTCTTCAAAGCGATGAATAAGTTCGGGATCAATATATTCCCCCCAGTTGTAAACATTGACCTGCTGCTTCGCGCTCCCGGCATCCTTCCCCATGCCGCAGCCATATAGCGTTGCGGAAAGAAAGAATACAAACGCTGCAATAATCGTCAACCGTACGCGTTTCATGGCATCTCCTTTCCATGAATGGTGCGCCAGTTGGTCGCCAAAAGCAATAGGAACATGGCGACAAACATCATGGCGGATAAAGCGTTGACTTCTGGATTGATTCCGCGACGCGCCATGGAATACACCAGGGTGGATACCGTCTCGACACCGTTTCCGGCGTTGAAAAAGGTAATGACAAAATCGTCAATGGACATCGTAAAGCCCATCAAGGCACCGGAAATAATGCCACTTTTAAGAAACGGCAGAATCACATAGTGCAAGGTCTGCCAAGGTGTGGCGCCAAGGTCCATGGATGCTTCCGCCAGCTCCAACGGCATCTGTTTCAGGCGCGGCAGAATGGACAGCACGATGTAGGGAATCTCAAAGGCGATATGCGATAAGAGAATCGTGAGATAACCCGGAGTCATATGCAAAAAGCCAAACAGGGCCATAAAGCCAATAGCGGTCACAATATCGGGGTTGAGTACAATCACCTGATTGATGAGATGCACAGCCACGCGACGTCGCCGTGAAAACCAGTATATGCCGATGGTTCCGAAGGTTGCGATCGCCGTAGCGATGACCGTGGCAAAGAGAGCAATGGACACCGTATTCTTGAGCGCATTCAAAATTTCCTGATTATGCATCAACGACTGATACCAGTGCAGCGAAAAGCCTTCCCATGCTCCACGCGTGTGGCCGCTGTTAAAGGAAAAGACAATCAGTACAACAATCGGTGCATAGAGGAACGCATAAAGCAAAAAAAGGAATACTCGCCTAAATCCTTTAGACATCGCTGACCTCCTCCTGCTCTTCTGCCGCTAAGGCTAAATCCTGCGCCGTGACGACGCTGCCCTGTGCATGCGTTTTTTCCTCTCTTCCGAAGAACAGCGAGAGTACGAGAAACACCATTAAAATCATGGCCATGGCGGAGCCGTATTGCCAGTTTCCGGTGACGGTAAACTGCTGTTGAATGACGTTACCGATAAGATTTGTCTTGTTGCCGCCCAAAAGGGACGTGATTTCAAAGGTGGCAATGGCAGGAATGAAAACCATCGAAAAGCCGGAAGCCACACCGGGAAGTGAAAGCGGCAACGTTACGCGCAAAAACGCCTGCCTCTTGTTGGCGCCCAGATCATCGGCCGCTTCCAAAAGCGCAGGATCCATTTTTTCCAGCGACGTGAAAATAGGCAAGATCATGAACGGTAAAAAGTTATACACCATGCCCAGGATGACCGCCGTCTCCGTATACAACAGATCCGTCGGTGCCAGGCCGATGCTCGTAAGAAAGGTGTTCAGTATGCCGCCGCGTGAAAGGATGGTGATCCAGGCGTACGTGCGCAGCAAAAAGTTCATCCACATCGGAATCATCACCAGCATCAGCAGCATGGGGCGTATGCGCGCATTGGCCTTCGCCATAAAATAGGCCATGGGATAGCCCAAAAGAAAGCAGATCACGGTCGACACAAACGCCAAGCGTAGCGATTTCACCAGCGTGGCTGTCGCATTGCCGGCAAAAAAACGCCGAAAGTTATCCAAGGTCCACTGTCCGTCGGCCGTCGTCAGAGCATAGTAAACAATCATGCCCATAGGGATTAGCACAAAAATCACCGCCCAAAGTAAATAAGGGGCACTTAAACGACGGTATCGCTTCATCGCTGTACTCCTTGCGGCGATGATCGGTGCATAACCTGAATGAGATCGGGTGCAATGACAATACCCACGCGGCTTCCCACTTCCATCGCCTTGGTGCTCTGGCTCTTGTAACATTCGCCGTTGACATCAATTTCCATCTCGTAATGGACGCCGCGGAACAGGCAGCTTTCTACCACACCCACCAGCATTCCCTTTTCCGGTGCCACCAGTTCCAAGTCTTCCGGACGCAAAACGATATCGACCGCTTCTTCCGGGGCAAAGCCCTTATCGACGCACACAAAGCGATGGCCGGAAAAACTCACGTCAAAATCGGCGTGCATGATGCCTTCGACAATATTGGAGTCCCCGATAAAGTCCGCTACAAAGCGGTTACGAGGTTCATCATAAATATCTTTGGGATCGCCCATCTGCTGAATGACACCGCCGTTCATCACCACGATGCGATCCGACATGGTAAGGGCTTCTTCCTGATCATGCGTAACAAAAATAAACGTGATGCCGAGCTCCTGCTGCATACGTTTCAATTCGCCCTGCATTTCTTTTCGCAGCTTGAGATCCAACGCACCGAGCGGTTCATCCAGAAGTAATACCTCGGGTTCATTCACCAGAGCACGGGCAATCGCGATGCGCTGCTTCTGTCCGCCGGAAAGCTGATCCACTTTGCGCTTCCCATATCCGGAAAGATTCACTAAGCGCAGCATCCGCTCCACACGCGCTTCTCGTTCGTCTTTTTCCACGCCCTTCATGCGCAGGCCGAAGCCTACATTTTCTTCCACATTCATATGGGGAAAAAGCGCATATTGTTGAAACACGGTGTTAAACGGCCGTAAATGCGGCGGAACATGCGTGATGTCCTTCCCCTCAAAGAGAACCTGTCCGCTGTCCGGTTCTTCAAACCCGCCAATAATGCGCAATATTGTTGTCTTTCCACATCCCGACGGACCTAAAAGTGTTAAAAATTCTTCATCCTCAATCGTCAGATCAAAATTCTTCAATACCGTCAGCGCATCAAAGGACTTGCTGATTTGCTTGAGTTGAATTTGCTTCAATTCGGTTCCTTTCTGGGTTCTCCCGTTACCTTTGTTTGCAGTCTCTCCTATTTTATGTGAGTTCGGCAGAAAAGCAAACGTCAAGAGGAAAATTTGAAAAGACGATGATTTTCATCGATTTTTTACGCCAATCGTTTTCATTTCCGCATAGAACGAGTATAATTGAGACGAAAGAACTTTATCGCAAAGCTCTTGGTCTTATTTCAACGTTTAACGTAGGTAGAAGGAGGTAATTATGAATACCACCAAATGGTCGGCGAAAGATGTCTGTCTTTTCGTCCTGTACTCCCTGTTCGGCATTTTTATGTTCTTTGTGCCGATCGAATTCGGCGGGAAAAAGACCATTCCCATCGATCACATCGTCAATGCCATCAAAGGCATTCCAAATTACGGTCTTATCTTCGGCACCATCATGATTGTGGCAGGATTGGCGTATGCCATCAAACGCAAGGAATGGGAAGGCGGCGTGGTGCGCAAGATTTTCTTCGCGCTCAAGCTTGTATCCGCTGTATTTCTGGTCATGCAACTCACCGGCTGGGGTCCTGCCGCTTTGCATGAAAAAGGAATGCTGCCCATGATTTATAATTCCATTCTCGTCTCGGTAACCACTATCGTCCCCATCGGTTCGATTTTCCTGGCATTCTTAATCAGCTTCGGTCTGATGGAATTTATCGGCGTCTTTATGGAACCGGTCATGCGCCCGGTCTTCAAAACGCCGGGGCGCAGCGCCGTCGATGCCGTTGCCTCGTTTGTCGGCAGCTACTCGTTGGCACTTCTCATCACGAACCGTGTCTATCGCGAAGACGGCTATACGCAAAAAGAAGCTGCCATCATCGCGACCGGCTTCTCTACAGTCTCGGCAACCTTTATGATTATCGTTGCCAAAACGCTGGATCTGATGGATCATTGGCTCTTCTATTTCTGGGCAACACTCATCATCACCTTTATCGTCACTGCAATTACCGTTCGCATTTTCCCATTAAGTAAAAAGAAAGATATGTACTTCTCCGGAAAACCGGCGGTCAAAGAAGAGCGCAAAAAGATTACGCTTCACAATGCTATGGAAGAAGCCATGACTGCGTATCATCAGGCACCGTCGCTGTTAGAAGTCATTAAGATGAACTTCATCGACGGCTTCAAGATGGCGCTTAATATCGCTCCGTCGCTTCTTGGTGTCGGCATGACCGGTCTTCTCATTGCGACCTATACGCCGGTCTTCGATATTATCGGCTATATCTTCTATCCCTTTACGGCTTTGTTGCAAGTTCCGGAAGCCCAACTGACCGCAAAGGCGCTGTCACTGAGTATTGCCGAAATGCTTCTGCCTGCTCCGCTGGTTGCCGGAGAAGGCATGGCGATTGCCACCCGTATGCTGGTTGCCATCGTCAGCGTTTCCGAGATTCTGTTCTTCTCGGCCTCTATCCCCTGCATGATGGGTACGGATATTCCAATCAAGTTCAGCGACTATCTCCTCATCTGGGTTGAGCGCGTCATTCTCAGTATCATTTTAGCCGGCGCACTGATGCTCATCGTTTTCTAAAACAGCATTCAGATTCTCTCGTGAGCCTCCCCCGAGCTTGTCAAGCACGGAGGCTCACACTTTTCGGGCATGACGAACATCCTTTACGGGGTGTGCGTCATGCCCATTTCCTGACACTACATCAACACCGGACAAAACGGCACTCTCGAAAAGAAAGGAAAATACCATGACAAGAACAGGTTATAAAATGGGGGATACGCCCCTGACATTGCACGGCAAGGAATTGGTTCCCGGAGACACCGCGCCCGACTTTACCCTCACCAAACAGGATTTAAGCTCTCTGCACTTGGCGGATCTTGGCGACAAGGTAAAACTTCTCGTCGCCGTTCCTTCGGTGGATACCTCGGTATGTGAACTGGAGACCATCCGGTTTAACGAAGAAGCCGGAAAATTGGGCGACAAAGTTGTTGTTCTGACCGTCTCGGTAGATCTGCCCTTTGCGCAACAACGCTTTTGCGCTGCAAAAGGCATCGAGAATGCCATCGTAGCATCGGACTATCAACATCGCACTTTCGGCGAAGCCTACGGTGTATTGATTGATGAGCTTATGCTTCTCAACCGTTCGGTATTCGTTTTGGACGGGAAAAATCAGATCACCTATGTGGAATACGTCAAACAGAATACAGAACATCCGAACTACGACGCCGCTCTGGACGCAGCAAAAAAGTTGCTGAAGTAACACCGGTTCACGCTGCAAGAAGCGTGCATAAGCTGACTTGCAACGAGGATGGAACGAGACACAAAATCACCCCTCTTATTTCAAGTATTACGACGAAATGAAAATAAGAGGGGCGCTTTCTTTTGATTTATGTGCTCTGCAACGGCAAGAAGAGCACGAGAGGCACAAACGCTTCGATTGCTTCTTTACTCGACAATTTCCAGCGTTTCCAGCGCTTCCGCAACGAGCACTTCAATATCCAAATGCCCTTCGTCTTCGATAATCTGCTCCAAAGCCGGTCGGGTGTTGGGATGTTCCGGCGCGAAAAGAGAGCAGCAGTCATCATACGGCTCAATGGAAAGCTCGTACGTGCCCAATTCTCGGGCAACATCGATAATCTCCGTTTTGTCGGTGGCGATCAGAGGGCGGAGAATGGGATGAAATGCGGCGTTGTTAACCACATGGATGCCCTGTACGGTCTGCGAGGCGACTTGGCCGAGACTTTCACCGGTAATTAAAGCATGATAGCCGAAGCGTTCACAGAGACGATCACCGATGCGCATCATCATACGGCGCGACAAAAGCGTCGTATTCTTTTTTCGGCAATTTTGCGCAATTGCGGTATATATCTTCACCAGATTAATCATATACAGACGTATAGGTCCGACCGAACGTTCCAACTGCGTTTTCAGACGCTTCGCTTTGTCTTGCGCACGCTCACTCGTAAACGGATAGGAATGAAAATGCACTGCGCCTAACGCCAACCCGCGTCGCGCCATCTCATATCCAGCAACGGGCGAATCGATGCCGCCCGATAAAAGGAGCAAACCGCGACCACCCGACCCTGCCGGCAAACCGCCCACCCCTTCAAAACGCTCCACGGAAACAAAGGCATCTTCGCGAATCTCCACGGCCAGTATGATCTGCGGATCGCGCACGTCGACACGAAGGGCAGGAAAATCCGTCAGCATCCAATCCCCCACGGTCGCGGCAAAGGTTGGCGATGGAATGGAGAACGCCTTGTTGCTTCGCTTCACTTTGACTTTAAAGGTTGGTGTTTTATCGGTGGTGTTTTCCGCGATCTTCTTCGCCATCAGAGCGCGGCACGCCTCGCGAATAGCCGCTTCTTCACAGGCTACACGCAGACCCGGCGTAACATAAAGCAAGCCAAAGACGCGCCGACAAGCCGCAACCGTTGCCGTCACATCTTCTTCGCGGACAACAAAAAACAATTTGCCGAATTGTTCAAACTCTTCTACCACAGGAATGTCCTGCAAAGCGCGGTGCAAATGCCGCTTGATCGCCGCAACAAACATCCCTCGATTTTTCCCTTTAAGCACCAGTTCCCCATAGGAAACCGAAACCACCGGCTGCATACCGGTGTTTGTGTTTTCATTCATGCCTTTCCTCCTGTAATGCGACGAATTTGTTGAATGGAAAACGCCAAATGAGCAAAAAACGGATCCACCTCTTCTTCCCGATTTTCCCGTCCAAACGACAGGCGAATGGCCCCATCGAGATATTCTTCCGGAAGATGAATTTCTTGGAGAATACGGCTGACCTTTCCTTTGCTGCAGGCCGATCCGGAAGAAAGATACATCTCTTCCTGCTCCATAAAATGCAAAAGTACTTCCGCCTTCACGCCCGTAACGGCGAAATTCAAAATATAGGGGCTTCCATCCGCAGGACTATTGATGCGAACACCCGGCAAAGCTTTCGCCCGCTCACGAGCCCTCTTCGCAATAGCGACCACATTGGGATCATACGTTCCTTCCCGGTGCGCCTCCATCTGCGCCAGTGCTTCGGCAAAGCCGAGAATATAGGGTACATTTTCCGTGCCGGATCGCCGGTTTTTTTCCTGTCCGCCACCGGTAAGAAGTGGTAACAAGGTGGTTCCGGGACGAACATAGAGCAATCCGATGCCTTTGGGCGCATGGATTTTATGACCGCTCGCAACATAGGCGTCACAGGGAAGGGCGGAAAGCTGAACCGGAAGTTTTCCCAGCGCCTGTGTACCGTCCACCAGATAGAGTGCACGGGATTGATTTTTGATGATCTTCCCCACTTGATCCACCGGAAGAATCGTACCCAACTCATTGTTGACGTGCATGACGGCGACCAGAAGTGTCTCTTCATCCACCAAGCGTTCCACATCGGAAAGGGAAATCTTCCCCTCTTCATCGACGGGAAGAAAGCGCACATCGAAACCAAACGAAGAAAAAAGCATCGCCGTTTCATGTACCGCTGCATGTTCCACTGCGGTAAGGACGATATTGGCTTTCGACGCGTCTCCCACACGATCGGCGTCGGAACACTCTGCACGTCCTGCATGGCCAACTTGACGCTGGAGCGCCTGCATGAGAACGCTACGCATTACCATATTGATGCCCTCCGTCGCGCCGGACGTAAAAAGCAAACTATTGGCAGGTACGCCGAGCAAGGCGGCTATGCGTCCTCGCGCCTCTTCCATGGCTGTTTCCGCCTGAAAACCGAGTCGATGCAGAGAGGACGGGTTTCCCCATTGATATTGTAAGGCATCGGTGACCACGTTCGCGACGTCCGAAAGGACAGGCGTTGTGGACGCATTATCAAAATAAATCATACAATCCTTTCCACGCAAAGATGCGTTGACTATACTGAAGGCGGATACCGCAAAAATGTTGCGTCATTCACCGTGAACGCGCCTTCTTTCCTACTCTATACAAGATTCTTTCCTATTCTATACAAGGAGGGAAGGACGTGACAAGCTCAACCAGGAAACGGGCAGAAAGATTTGTCTGCTAAAAAAGAGCAACGAAAATCATCGCAAGGAGTATATATGCTGCAAGTCATCCGAAAAAGCGAATCCTCGCCACATATTGCGCCGGAGAGTGCCGTTTTGGATATTGAAACAACAGGGCTTCACAAAGCAACGGATGCCGTCTTTCTTATCGGTCTGCAAACCGCCGAGGAATTTCACCAATGGCTGGCACCTTCGCGTGAAGAGGAAGGAGATTTGCTCAAAGCCGTATGCCCATTTTTAGCCGATAGGACGCTCATCACCTATAACGGGGATCGCTTTGATCTGCCGTTTTTACGGGAACGCTTTGCCGTGCATGGCCTCTCGTTTCCATCGATTCTCTCTCGGGACTGGTTTGCCTATCTTCGACCGCGCCGCCTGTTTTTCCGTTTTCCCAACCTTCGTCTGCGTACTCTGGCACAAAGTGCGGGCCTGGTACGTCAGGATCCGTACACCGGCGCCCAGATCGCGACGTTCGCCAAGCACTTGGACGATCCGGAGGCAAAAGAAGCCGCTCTTTTGCACAACGAAGAAGATGTGCGCGAGCTCGCTCTCCTTCTTCCCTTTTTTTTCCGTCTTCAGCAACAGTTACAGCTGGAAACACCGATTCGCGCCTCGCTGGAGGCTTTTGAACAGAAGGGCGATCAAGCTGTCATGCGGTATCTCACGGAAAAGCCCGCGCACCCGGAGTTGCATATGGAAAACAGTTTTGGCGCCGTCCACTGGGTAGAGCATGATCTGTACTGTATCGTGCCGACGCATCGCCTGGTTGCGGATGCACCAAAGAGCGATCCGCCAGCGATAGCCCATTCTTCCAGGGATGTGCGTTCTTCGGAAGAAAAAACGCCTTCAGGCGATCTTCGTATCACCGCGGTCAGTCCGTCTTATGCCAAAGATTGTGCTGTACCGCCACTTCCTAAGCCGTTTCTCACTCTTTCTTCTGTGGAGGGCGTTTTTACCCGGAACTGTCATCAGCTCGTTCGGGATTTGTTTTCCCTACAATAAATGGTGCGCTGCTTTGCCATTCCGCCTTTTATCGCAAAGAAAAATCCTACATCGAACGGTGTAGGATCTCTATGGGCCTGAATGGACTTGAACCAGCGACCTCACGCTTATCAGGCGTGCGCTCTAACCACCTGAGCTACAGGCCCATAACAGGGGCAAGAGGACTCGAACCCCCGACATTCGGTTTTGGAGACCGACGTTCTACCGCTGAACTATGCCCCTTTACCGATCAAGAGGAGTCTCTTAACCAGTGCTCATTTGCATTGACCGATACAGTATACCAAAAAGGAAAGCGGCATGCAAGGCAAAATGGACTTTTTTCCTCTTTCTCGTATGACGAACGATTGCGACTAACGATTGCTGTCCAGTTCCTCCAATTCGCGCGCCACATCGCCGATGGTGTGGAGGTTGACCAGCACGTCATCATCAATTTGAATATCAAATTCGTCTTCAATGTTCATGACCATCTCGACCAGGTCCAGAGAATCTGCATCCAGATCATTGACGATATCCGTCTGGGCATTCAGCTTCTCTTTCGGCACTTCGAGATTCTTGGAAATGAGATCAATGACGGTTTCCAAATAATCCATGGCTCCTCCTTCAGAACGCATCCGCGATAACACCCGTATTTTACGAACTTCCTATCGCCTTGTCAAGCGCATGCTCGTTATGTTCGACATTGTCGATTAATCTTCGCGTTTTTTGCCCCAGAAGAAGACGGCCACAGTTCCCGGCCCCGTATGGCTTCCGATGGTTGTTCCGATGCTGTTGATTTCCACCTTGCCGCAAAGGTTGGGAAAGCGCTCTTCAATCTGTCGGGCAACCTCTTGCGCATCTTCTAAACAGCCTGAATTGGACACATAGCACTTTTCAGCATATTCCGTTCCGTTGTCCGCAAGCTGTGCCATTTTATCGACAACGACTTTAAATACTTTTCGCTTGGTACGTATTTTTTCGCGCACGATCAGGCGACCGCAGTAATCCATGTTCAGCAACGGACAAATGTTGAGCATCTGGCCAACAGCACCGGCGGCCTTGGAAATTCTTCCCCCCTTAATATAGAACGTGAGATCCATGGAAAAAAACCAGTGATGCACGCGCAACTTGTTCTCTTCTGTCCACTGGTACAGTTCGTCGATGGACATCCCCTGATCACGCAGGTGCGCTATGGTATCCAGCAGCAAACCGTAGCCCGACGAAGCGCCCAATGAATCCACGATGTACAATTTTCGTTCCGGAAACTCACTAAGCAGAATTTCTTTCGCCAGATTCGCCGAATTCATGACGCCCGTAATACCTGAGGAAAGGCAAACATGAAGCACGTCCAATCCCTGTTCCAGAAAAGGCCGAAAGTAGGCGACAAATTCTTCCACGTTAATTTGCGACGTCTTCGTTTCAGCGCCATCCGCCATGCGCTGATAAAACTCGGAATACGAAATGCTTTCTCCCAAATCGTCGACATAGGTCACGCCGTCCATTTGGTATTGATAGCAAATATACTTCACGCCGATCGCATCAAAATGCGCCTTGGAAAGATCCGCTGTGGTACTTCCGCTTACAATATACTTCGCCATTTTTTCTCCCTTGCTATCTCTTTACTCGACAATCGAAGTTAGTCTAACGGTTCGATGTAGAAACGCCCCTCCAATTCTTCCGAATCGAAGATGTTCATAAAGACCGTTTGCTCCGTTTCCTTCAGATAACGCTTGATGACCGGCATGTCCGTCTTGCTGACCACGATATAAATCAAATAGCGTGGCTCCTGACTGAAATTGCCGACACCCTCAAAAATCGTCACGCCGTGATTCGTCAGGCGCTGCAAATCCGTAGCGATCGGTTCGCATTCATTAGCAATAATGAAAAGCGTTTTTCGCTGGTAACGAGCATGCAGACGATTGACCAGTATGGTGGAGCCAAACTGAAAAACCATCGAATACATTGCTGCTTCCGCACCGAAGAGCGCTCCGGAGATGAGGAGTACCACAACGTTAAACATGAAAATATAATTCCAGGTGGCAATATTGTACTTCGTAGAGGCGATCATAGCAATGAAGTCCGTTCCGCCTCCGCTCGCATTCGCATTCAAAGCCACCGCTGCGGAAATGCCGTTAAACGCCGCGCCGAAGATGACGTTAAGCACCGGATCGGTGGTGAAAGCGAATTTTGGCAACAGGTCTACAAAGAGCGAAAAAGCAATGATGTAGACAATAGAAAATGCAAAAAACTTCCTTCCGACGATGAAAAAAGCCAGTATCGCCGGCAAAATATTCAGCGCAATATTGAGCACGGCAAACGAGACATGCCAGCCGAAAAAGGACTGGAAAATATTTTGCAGCAACAGCGAAACGCCACCAAAGCCGCCCGGAAGCATGCCGGAAGGATGCAGAAACACATTGACGCTGAAAGCGCAGAGAAACGCCGCAAGCAGCACCTTAAAAAGGCGCCAGCCGTCCTTCTGGATCGTTTCTCGAAACGGACCAAACATTTCAAACAGTGCACGGGCGGTCAGTTTTTCTTTCTTCTTCTCGGTAACCGAGATCTTCTTTTTATCCTTCGTCATGCACGCCGTCCTTTCCCTTCACGCGTTGAAAATGACGGATTACCCAACGCTTTCCATGATGTTGTCCTTCGCCCAGTTCATCTACAAATCGAAATTCCGGACTTTCATCCAGATTCGGAATCCATGTATCCGCTTCAGCATATTCTTCATCCAACTGCGTCAAGATCACTTCGTCGATCTCCGTCCACAGCGTTTTGACAAGCCCGCCCCCGCCAATATGAAATACCTTCCGCGATCCGTCCCTATTCACTTCACGGAGTAATGTTTTGAGTTCTTCCGGGCTATGTACCACACGCAGTCCGTCAAGTTCTTCCCGTTCTCCGCGTGTCAGGACAATATTCAATCGCCCCGGCAACGGCTTGCCGCCGGGAAGTGATTCAAGCGTCTTTCTTCCCATCACGACGATATTTCCAGTCGTCGTCTCCTTAAAATGGCGCAAATCCGCCGGAATATGAAACAGCATATCGCCCCGGTAGCCGATGGCATAACGTCGATCACATGCAATGAGCAGTATCATGGTTCCTCCTGTTGTCGTTCTGTCCTGTTCGGTTCTATCATACCCTGACACGCCACCTTTTGCTCCTTCTTCACAATAAAAAAGCTGGCCGAAGCCGATAGCAATCTATTATGCGAACACGCTATGTGTTATCGGCCCTCGCCGGGTGCGCAGTAACAAAAAAAGCCCAGCCGAAGCCGGGCCTTTCGTAGTGCCCAGAGCAGGAATTGAACCAGCGACACAAGGATTTTCAGTCCTTTGCTCTACCGACTGAGCTATCTGGGCATGATCATCTTTCGATACGAAAGACAGTATATATTAAATTGTTGAGCGCTACCACCCCAAAAGGTGCACCCCAAAGGGGCGAAGTGGTCAATCTTTGGGCCATCAGGGACTCGAACCCGGGACAAACCGGTTATGAGCCGGCTGCTCTAACCAACTGAGCTAATGGCCCGAACATCGGAGAAGGAGGGATTCGAACCCTCGCACCGTTCATCACGGTCTACTCCCTTAGCAGGGGAGCCCCTTGAGCCACTTGGGTACTTCTCCGAATGGCGGAGAGAGAGGGATTCGAACCCCCGTGAGCTTTCGCCCTAACGGTTTTCAAGACCGCCCCGTTATGACCACTTCGGTATCTCTCCAAAGTTGACCCATCGGGGATTCGAACCCCGGACACCCTGATTAAAAGTCAGGTGCTCTACCGGCTGAGCTAATGGATCGTACTGGGGTAGCAGGACTCGAACCTGCGAAATGCTAGAGTCAGAGTCTAGTGCCTTACCAACTTGGCTATACCCCATCATGCAACGTATTCACTTATGAACTGGGGTAGCAGGATTCGAACCTACGAAATGCCAGAGTCAAAGTCTGGTGCCTTACCGCTTGGCTATACCCCATTAACGCGCCCACGAGGATTCGAACCTCGGACACACGGCTTAGAAGGCCGTTGCTCTATCCAACTGAGCTATGGGCGCATAACCTGGCCCCGCCGAATCTCGGCTCATCCCTATGCCCAACGTCTTTTGGTGACGAGTCGGAACATTTTCGTGTTCGCGCCATCAAAAGCTGGTGAAAGGACTTGAACCCTCAACCTACTGATTACAAGTCAGTTGCTCTACCGATTGAGCTACACCAGCATTCCTCGCTTTCGCAAAGGAAAAACGACCCGGATGGGCTTCGAACCCACGACCTCCAGCGTGACAGGCTGGCATTCTAACCATCTGAACTACCGGGCCAGAAATGGACGTATGGGCGCTACAGGGCTCGAACCTGTGACCCCCTGCTTGTAAGGCAGATGCTCTCCCAACTGAGCTAAGCGCCCATAAATTGACCCTACCCGGATTCGAACCGGGGATACCGCCGTGAAAGGGCGATGTCTTAACCGCTTGACCATAGGGCCGCATAAAAGTTACTCAGATAGTATAGCAAGGCAGTTGCACCTTGTCAAAGTTTTTTTGCACCTCTACCTTATCCAAGTTTTTTACACCACGGTAAGGAATAATATGCCATCGTTTGATAGAAAATACTCGAAGGAATTGTGGAGACCTTTTAATGAACTATACCATTAAAATAGTCTTCAAACAGGCGTAAGGCATAGGATGATGTTTTTCTTTTATACGTAACCATTGCCGTTTGTGTTTTATGTATGGGACGAAGAGGAATACTAACGAGATCTTTCCGCAAATACGGTCGCGCCACGCCGGAAGATAAAAATGTAATTCCTATATTCGCTCGCACCATTCCCATCAGACTATCAATATCGGGACACGTACAGACGATTTTTGGAGACCGGTGCATAGTTGAAAAAATGTCGTTCATCTGCATGCGAATGCTCGTTTTGTTGTCAAGCCCGATAACCGGTAAATCGCAAAGGTCATCCATAGTCAAATATGTTTTATCCCCAACACGGGAGCGACGAGCTGCCACAACAACAACCTTGTCTTCAAAATATGGAATGATATTGAGACGTGGATCTGGGTCTTTGTCTTTAGAAAAGTAAACATTTGTAACCGCTGCATCTAACTCCTGCGTTTTCACCATGGTTATTAATTCTGAGCTCCACCCGATCTGAATATCAATTTGAATGTTTGGATAATGTTGACGAAAGCCCATGATATATTCAGGAATGTTTAGATGAGATAATGTACTGAGAAGCCCTACTGACAAGGTGCTACGTATCTCACGACGGCGAAGTTTCACAATTCTGTCCAATTCATCCATTTCTCGCAATACAGACTGTGCTCGCTCGACAAATTCTTTTCCGACCTCGGTGAGGGCGACTTTTCTTGTGGTACGTTCAAAAAGTTTTACGCCAATCTCATTTTCTAATGCGCTGATCTGTTGTGATAGTGCTGGTTGGGTAATATAAAGTTGGTTTGCTGCCTTGGAGTAATTCGCAATCTCCGCCAACTTTACCACATATCGAAGCTGAGATAACTCCATAAAATCGACTCCTTGGTTATAAGTTTCACTTATAAGTATATTATAGATTGTTATTTCACGTAATTCAACCCCTTTGCTATATTGAAGGCAACCTTCGGCCGAACAATTTACGAAGAAGGAGCGGTTCTTTTATGTATTACATGATAAAGCCTACCTCACGCCTAAATGGTGAGGTGCATATTCCCGGCTCCAAAAGTCAGACTGCTCGTGGTCTAATTTTGGGAACGCTTGCTAAGGGAACCAGTCACGTTTTAAATCCGATGCTGAGTCTCGACAACTATGACATTGCAGAGTGTTGCCGCCGTCTGGGTGCTATAGTAGATACCTCGAATGATAACGATTGGGTAATTACTAGCCCCGGTCTTGATGGATTACACATTCCTGCAGGTGTATTAGATGTCGGAAATTCCGGTACGGGCTACTATTTTTTAACAACGCTTGCCGCCATGCTTGATGGAAAGAGCGTGGTCACTGGTGATTATCAGATTGCCTATCGCCCCATCGCCCCACTCCTCAATGCCATTCGTAAAATGGGTGGAAAAGCGATTTCTACACGGGACAATGAATTAGCCCCTCTTATCATTGAAGGACCTATTGAAGGTGGACATACGGTCCATCTGAACGGCAAAAATGTTCAATGGGGGATCGGGCTTATGGTCTGCTGTCCAGCGCTTAAGGATACCACAACGATCGTTTATGATACGGTTCTCGGCGAGCGGCCTTATGCAAATTTGACCATGGATTGGATGGAAGCAGCCGGAGTTCATCTTGAAAATCATGATTATGAAAAATTCGTCATTCCCGGCAATCAACAGTACCGTCCTTTCACCAAACGGACTGCCTGTGACTGGTGTTCCGCCAGCTATCCCATGGTGGCTGCTGCCATCATGAAGGAAAAATGCCGCATCAAGTTGCACGGTATGGACATCCATGATTTTATGGGTGAGCGCCATTTTGTAGATTGGATTAACCAGATGGGCGGTCATGTAGAAGTGTTGAACGATGGCAAAGACGGAATCATTGTAGAGGGGGGGCATGTTTTACACGGTATCGAAATTGATTGCGGCGATACCCCGGATGCGGTGCCTGCTCTGGCAGTTCTCGGGTGCTACGCACAAGGCAAAATGAAACTATATAATGTCGCTGCCAGTCGCATGAAAGAAACGGACCGAACAAAAACCATCGCTGGCGAATTGCGCAAAATGGGAGCAAAAATTGATGAGGAGGAAGACAGTATCACGATTTACCACTCTCCCCTTCATGGTGCGACCATTGACGGTCATCAAGATCATCGCATCGTCATGGCAACTTCCTGTGCAGCGCTTGGCGCAGAAGGACAAAGTTTCATTGATTCGGTTGCACATGTTGGCGTGTCTTTTCCACGTTTTTACGAAGAAATGAAAGGTATCGGTGCAAACATCTTACGTTTGACCGAGAAGTAAAAGCAGTGAGGGAGTCTCATACACTACAGAAGAAATAAAAATCATTTTAAGGAGGAAAAAAATGAAAAAGGTCGTCGGAATTTTGCTTGCGGTCGCCATTATCTTCGGCTTAACCGCCTGCGGTAAAAGTCAAGCTCCTGCACCTGTGGAGAGCACTTCTGGTGCAGAAAGCGTATCTACTGCGGATAGCTCTACGCCAAAGCGATCCGGAGAACTGCGCATCACCATCGGTACAGCCGGTACTGCCGGTGCTTTGTATCCCATGGGTGTGGCTATGGCAGAAACGATTACCAAACACGTGGATGGCATTTCGGCAACGGGTGAATCCACCGCGGCTTCCATTGAAAACCTGCGAAATCTTCATGAAGGCAAAATGGCCATGGGAATCTCTATGAGTGAAATTTGCTCCTACGCCTATCATGGCGTTAGCGACTATGAAGGTAGTGCGTATACCGATATTCGTGCTATGTTCTCTACAATCAACAATTATCTTCAGGTTTTCACACTAAAAGACAGTGGGATCAAATCCATTGCGGATCTGAAAGGCAAAACCGTTAGCATGGGTGCTGCAGGTAGTGGCGGTGAAATGGCCGGCCGCTTACTGCTTGGCGTCTACGGCCTGGATTATAATTCGATCAAGGCGCAATTCATGGGTGAGTCCGACGGCGCAGCCGCTTTGAAAGATCATAAGATTGACGCTATGATTGCCACGCATCCTTTGAACTCGGCTGCGCTGACGGAACTTACTACTTCTTGTGATGCTGTGCTTCTTCCCGTCGACAATGATGAATTCTATAAAACCTATCCCGCCTATGCACGATGCACTGTTCCTGCCGGAACGTACCCTAACAATGACAAAGATGTAACTATTCCGCAAAACAGTGTCATTATGTGCACTTCCCTCAACAGTGGTTTGACGGATGACGATGTTTATGAGATTACCAAAGCCATCTGGGAAAATCGCGATGAGTGGGCATCTAGCGCAAAGAGCGTGGAAAAACAAGCTGTCTGGGATTCCATTCTGAAGAATATCGATATTCCCTTGCATCCCGGTGTTATTCGTTACTTAGAGGAAAAGGGAGTGACTATACCGGAAGGATTAAAGGGCTAAATTACAACCGGAAGGGCTGGGGATACTTCCTCGGCCCTTTTTTCACATGAACTGAGGTAATATGATGAACGAGAAACAAAGTTCGAAAAACAACAAAATACTGGACGTTATCCTTGCCATTGTTTGCCTTGCAGCAGCGATCTTTCATATTTTTATTGCTTGGAATACTTCCATCAGCATTATTCAGCAACGAGTATTTCATGTTTTTATAATGATTCTCATCTTCTTCCTTATGAAATGCTCCGCCTCTTTGAAAGAGGAAAAAAAGTTCTCCATCATAATGTACGGCTTTTGTTCCCTATTGGCGGTAATTTCCGGATCCTATTTTCTCCTGCGTACAAATCTGGATGTTATGTTAAAAC
The DNA here is from genome assembly GCF_900059565.1 of Murdochiella massiliensis. GTDB lineage: Bacteria > Bacillota > Clostridia > Tissierellales > Peptoniphilaceae > Murdochiella > Murdochiella massiliensis. The sequence goes on along the minus strand of NZ_FIZW01000001.1, from coordinate 96,184 downwards.
GAAGCATTCAAGGCACTTCGGATATAGAAATATTCTTTGGCGTCCTTTTGATTGTTTGCGTCATGTATCTGGCTTGGCGAACGGTAGGTTGGGCTCTCTCCATTCTTAGCGCTATTTTTCTACTATATGCTATTGCTGGGCCATATATGCCCGAGATCATCTCTCACCGAGGTTACACGATTCCTTATATTACGAATTATGTTTCCTGGACAAGCGAGTCCATTTTTGGGACTTGCGTCAGCGCCTGTGTATCTTTTGTTGCGCTATACATTATATTTGGTGAGCTATTGGACAAATTCGGTGCCGGCCAATTCTTTATTGATATTGCTTATGCGCTTACCGGTCGAATGAAAGGCGGACCAGCCGAAGCCGCGGTTGTCTCCAGCGCACTGATGGGATCCATCAACGGCAGCGCTGTAGCCAATGTTGTTACTACTGGAACCTTTACCATTCCCTTAATGAAGAAAGTTGGATACCGGCCGGAGTTTGCTGGCGCTGTGGAAGCGGTCGCTTCTACTGGAGGACAAATTCTTCCTCCCGTAATGGGGGCTGCAGCTTTTGTTATGGCCGATTTGACAGGCATTCCTTATTCAACCATCGTCATTGCTGCTATCGTACCCGGTATTCTCTATTATTTAAGTCTTGGAACATCGGTCTATCTGGAAGCGGATAAACGCGGATTGGAAGCTGAACCCCCAGAAAACTTGCCGCAGGTAAAACAAGTTCTCAAAGAAGGTTGGTATTATGGGTTGCCTATTATTACCTTAATTATCGCTTTACTCGGCTTTAATCTCTCCGCTAACTATTCCGCTCTGTTCAGCATCGGCGTACTACTCATCATCGGATTTGGAAAAGAATGGTTCGCGCATCGGCGTCTTCCTTTCCGGGAAGTGTTTGAAGCCCTTGTTAAAGCCTCTAAAACAACCGTTTCGGTAACGATCGCCTGCGCCTGTGCGGGAATTGTGATCGGCATCGTTTCTATGACCGGTATCGGGATCAAATTTACCAGCATCGTATTTCAGCTTTCCGGTGGCAATGTTATTCTCATGCTCCTATTGGTCATGCTGGCCTGTATCATAATGGGCATGGGGCTCCCCAGCACAGCCGCTTATATTATTGCAGCAACCGTCGGTGTCCCAACACTTGTTGCTGCTGGAATTTCCACGCTTTCTGCTAATCTATTCGTATTCTACTTTGCTATCATGTCGTTCATCACACCACCAGTTGCAGTTGCTGCCTATGCTGCAGCTGGCTTAGCGGATGCCAGTGCAAGCAAAACCGGTTGGCAAGCATTTATGCTAGGAATGCCCGGCTTCATCATTCCCTATGTTTATGTTTTTAATCCCGCATTACTCATTGTGGATACATCGACGATAGACACGCTTTACATTGTTGCGCTGGCAACATTCGGCGTAATTCTCACCTCCATCGCTGTAATTGGCTGGTTTAAAGGGAAGTTACATCCAATAATCCGACTTCTGATTGCCATCAGTGCTATTCTCATGTTTGTCAGCGGAACAATCTATGATGTTATCGGCGTCGTAATGGGAGTTGCTATTATAGGCTATCTTTTGGTCACCCGAAAAAAGCGCGTTGCTGCATAAAAGATAAAAGCTGGTCTTCTTCTGTCGCATGAAATTTTGGTTTTGAAAAGCCTGTTTCATGCAGTGCATCACCCATGCTCCTACGTTCACTATTAAAACCTGCGCAATACACTTTTATCTGTGTATTGCGCAGGTTTTCTTTCGCCTTTAGAGCGTCTCTGAGATACTTTCTAAAACCATGTTTTTGAAAAAATTATGCATAATATCTCGTTTTGATTTGTTCCAGCTCTTCCTTCATCGAGTGCTCAATGATAATCAAAAAAATCTCTATAGTGTCGCTACTGCTGTGTACGAAACTTTTCTTTCTCTCACCTTTTCCCGCTTGTGCGCGTGAAAGTTATCCCTTTCCGCACCTCACGCCTGATGAAGTCCTTGAAGCCGCACCAACAATTCCTTCGTACAGTTGGCCTTTTTGACCGCAAAACTTTGGTTTGCACCGACCAGGAGATAAAAATTCGTCTTCGTTTCTATCACTTGATACAGCTTATCATAGGGCACTTCCGAATTTCCTGCTTCCGTCTTTGCTGTCAAGTGGTCCTCGTAGAAAACATATTCTACCCGGTGATCTTTCGGCCACTGTTGCGAATAATAATTTTTATGTAGTGAACGCGAGTATAGGCTGATCAACAACAGCGGAAAAAGGAATGTGACAGCAAGGTAAAACACCCCCTCCTTCACCTCTCCATTATAGAGATAGAAGATGCCGAGCAGCAGCATCAGCGTAGATACCACGCCACTAACGATGAGGAATTTCTTACGCTTGAGCGCCCAACACATCCGCTTGTATTCCGGATAGGTCATCTCCATTGTAGTTTGGTAAACGGGGTTCATGGGAGTTCCTCTTCCTATTTTTCGAGCGGTTCGAATGTATAGGTGACAATAAAATGAGCGGTCTTTCCCCTGTTTTTACCACCATTTTCCGTTACATATACATCCAGTTTTTAATATAATAGCGCAACACTTAATAAAAAATATACGCAAGAAGACCGCAGCTTGAAACTTCTTATTTTCAATAACGGCTTGTTGGAATCTTAAATTTTATATTGCTTTTTTCTTTTAATAGTATTAGAGTGTATAAGAACGAATAAGAATGTATTAGAAAGGATTAAAAAGAACGGCGGTGCAGGTATGAACCTTATCGAAAATGTAAATACGGAATTCAAGCGCACATATGTTGATGATATCAAAAAGACGGTTATCGCATTTGCAAATACAAACGGCGGTAAAATCTATATCGGGATTGATGACGACGGAACCGTTGCAGGCGTAGAGGATGTTGATGAAACTATGCTCAAATGCACGAATACGCTTCGTGATTCGATAAAGCCCGATGCTACGCTTTTTTCTACCTGCTCTGTGGAAAACATTGACGGGAAAAATGTTGTTGTATTGGAAATTCAAAAAGGAACAGCGTCTCCTTATTATATTGCTTCCAAGGGTATTCGTCCCGAAGGCGTGTTTTTGCGTCAGGGCGCATCAACCGTTCCGGCAACAGAAACGGCAATTCTGAAAATGATAAAAGAAACAGACGGCGATGAGTATGAGGATGTTCGCTCCCTCAATCAGGAGTTAACATTTACCTATGCGGAAAAAGAATTCAAAAAAGCAAAAGTTCCTTTTGGTGCTCCGCAAAAAATATCGCTCGGCATTGTAAATCCGGATGGCATTTACAGTAACTTAGGTCTGCTTATCTCGAATCAGTGTGTTCATACAATTAAGGTTGCTGTTTTTGAGGGAACCGAAAAAGCTGTTTTCAAGGACAGATATGAATTTTCAGGTTCTCTGTTGAAACAGCTTAATGAAGCATACGAAATGATTGACCGATATAATCGCACAAGAGCTGAATTCGACGGTCTTTATCGTGTGGATATGCGTGATTATCCGATTGACGCTATTCGTGAGACCCTGCTAAATGCTTTGGTTCACCGTGATTATTCTTTCAGTGGCAGTACGCTCATCAGTATTTTTGATGATCGTATCGAAATACTTTCTCTCGGCGGTCTTGTTAAGGGAATTGCATACGACGATATTATGCTCGGCGCTTCTATTTTAAGAAATAAAAAGTTGGCGAATCTCTTTTACCGATTGAAGCTTATAGAAGCCTACGGAACGGGAATGCCGAAAATCGTGAACAGTTATAAAGATTATCCGGTAAAGCCGAAAATTGAAATCTCCGACAACGCATTCAAGATAACGCTTCCCAACACAAATACATGCAATGAGGAAGCTGTGCTTGATACGCTTTCCGAAAAGGAAAAACAGTGCTTTAATCTTTTCAAAACAGAAGAACGCCTTTCACGTAAGCAAGTCGAAGAAGCGCTGAAAATATCGCAGCCTTTTGCAGTGAAATTACTGACCGGCTTAACGAACAAGAAACTGCTTCGCCGTGTCGGTAACGGAAAAAACACACGATATGAAGCGAATGTGTAGTTATTTATAATTGAAAAGATATATTGATATTAAGATGGGAGCAACTATGAGTACGAATATCTCAAAACAAAAGCGTGACGACCTGATTGCAAAAATCGGGGAAATACGCAAATATATATCGTCCGCCCCACAGGATGAAAACACGGGCAACCTGCTGGCCTATCTTTCCGAACTTGAGAAAGATGTGAACGGCAAAAAATACGGGCTTGTTTTCGAGGAGCACCGAGAGGAAATTGACGAGGTGCTTGCAACGCATACGCCCGTATTATCCGAAGAAAAAGACCTTTTCATCGATAACGGCGGCAATATGAATTTTCTCATTGAAGGGGATAATCTGGCTTCTCTTAAATTACTTGAAAAAACTCATAAGAATAAAATTGACCTGATTTATATTGATCCGCCGTATAATACTTTGAGTGAGGGTTTTGTATACTCAGATACTCAAATAGATAAAAATGATACATTTCAACATTCAAAATGGTCGTCACTTATTTGTAATCGTCTGAGAATAGCAAAAAAACTTTTATCAGAAAGTGGAGTTGTTTTTATTTCTATTGATGACAATGAGTTGTATTCATTAAAATTTATATGTGACGAAGTGTTCGGTGCAGATAACTATATATCAACTATTGCTGTAATTGTGAAACCCGAAGGAAGAAGATATGGTGCATTTGCAAAAACACACGAATATATTCTTGCCTATGCAAACAACATAAATCTAATTCAACTTAATGAGATTGAAGTTGAGGGTGCAAAATATCAATATTTTGACGAAAATGGTGGCTTTAACTTAAAGGGACTACGTAATCGTAATGTTCGTGCATTCAATTCAACTAATCGACCTAATTTGAGATATCCATTTTATGTTGATATAAATAATCCTGATAAAAACGGATTATGTAAAGTATCTACTCAAAAAAACGATGATTTTATAGAAGTTTGGGCAAGTGCAATAGAAGGGTTAGAAAGTGTTTGGCGATGGGGTGTAGATACTGCCACTACTCGTATTGATGAGTTAACATCATATCGAGGCAAAGATGGTGAAATACGAATATTTCAAAAAGAGCGAAAACTAACTCAAACCGCCAAAACAATTTGGGACGGAAAGGATTTTATTTCATAAAAAGGAACGAAAGAAATACAATCTATTTTAGGAAAAGGCAAATTCGACTTCCCTAAACCCCTTGAATTGATAAATCGTATTGTTAAAATAGGCTCAACTGAAGAAACAACTATCCTTGATTTCTTTGCAGGTAGTGGTACAACGGGACACGCTGTTATGAAGTTGAATGCAGAGGACGGCGGAAACCGCAAATTTATTCTTTGCACCAATAACGAAAATAATATCTGCCGTGATGTGACCTATGAGCGTATCAAGCGTGTTATTGATAAGGAAAACTACGCAGCAAGCCTTAAATATTATAAAGTTGACTATATTCCCATCTCCGATCGTATGTACTACGAATACGCCGACGAGTTGCTTGCTCATATTCGTGAGTTGGTTGAGCTTGAAAACGGATTGAATTTTACAGGCAATGCTGAAATTGCTATTGTTTTGACCGACGAAGAACTTGAAGCGTTTACCGCAGATACGGATAAGCTGGCAAAATGCCGTAAACTCTATATGGGACACGATTTACTCCCCGACGAAGTACAGGAAAAGGCGCTAAAGGGTAACGGCGTTGAAATCAGCATAATTCCCGATTACTACTACCGTGCTTTACAGGAGGGTTAAAAATGGAGTTAAAAGAATTTCAGCTTAAAGCGGTAAAAGATTTGTTTGAAGCGATGGACTCTCCTGCAAGAGATATCATCTTAAAAAGTCCTACGGGCAGCGGGAAAACCATCATTCTCACTTATTTTATGCACCAATACATACAGAGCGTTCCGAAAACTGTTTTTGTTTGGCTTACCCCCGGTAAAGGCAGTCTTGAAGAACAAAGCAAGGCGAAAATGGATAAGTATATCCACGCTGCACAGACAAAGTTGCTCTCCGATGTTATGACGGGCGGTTTTGAAGAAAACGACAGTTGTTTTATCAACTGGGAGAAGCTGACGAAGAAAGGCAATAACGCTCTCAAAGACGGCGAACGCACCAATTTCATCGAGCATATCGATCACGCTTTGAATGACGGTCTGCATTTTGTTGTTATCGTTGATGAAAGTCATCAAAATAATACGGTTAAGGCGGATGAGATAATTCAGTATTTCCATACGGATAAAATTATCCGTTGTTCCGCTACGCCGAAGGGCATTAAGAATGCAGAAATTATAGAAATACCCGAAGAAGATGTTATCGCCGAGGGACTCATCAAGAAAATGCTCATCATCAACGAGGATTTTCCGCAGGTTATTGAAACCGAAAGCCAAACGGAATATCTACTTGAAAAGGCATACGATAAACAGCGTAAATTACGCTCCGCTTTTCTTTCGGCAGGTAAAGATATTAACCCGTTGATTGTTGTGCAGATACCGAACAAATCGGAAAAATTGCAGGATGATGTAGAGCGTTATTTTGAAAAGCAAGGCGTAGCCTATGAAAATCAGCAGTTGGCAGTATGGCTTTCTGATATGCACGAAAATCTTGAGGGTATCGATGAGCCGAATGCAAAATCCGTTGCCGTTATTATAAAACAAGCCGTTGCTACGGGTTGGGATTGTCCGAGAGCGCATATTCTCGTAAAACTGCGTGACAATATGGACGAAACCTTTGAAATTCAGACTATCGGGCGTATTCGCCGTATGCCCGAAGCAAAACATTACGACAGCGATTTACTTGACAGTTGTTATCTTTACACATTCGACGAAAAATTCACCGCAGGCGTAAAGATGAGTTTGGGTAAAGGTGCTTTGGAAGCACAGACGCTTTTCCTTAAAAAAGAATACAAGGATATTACACTCACAAGCGAACAGCGTACTATGGTAACGAAAACAAGAAATCCGAAAACAGCTTTACTTGCCGTTGCTCAATACTTTGAGCAGGAATATAAAACGGGTGGAAATAAAGCTGAGAATACAACACGCTTGCAAACGGCGGGCTTTGTATTCAATGACGCCATTTTATGCCATACCTATTCGGGCGAAACCGCTACACTTGATTTTAAGTCGAACGATATGAATACCGTTGTGCTTACGGAAAAGCTGAACACGCACGAACACGGTCATCTATACCATAATAGAATCGGTAAACTCGGCTTGGAAATCGGTATGGAATACAGCTATATGAATACCATTATCCGCAAGCTGTTTGACAAGAATTTTACCTATTCGAGAAAAATCCTCGCTCTTGAGCCGAGGCAGGTTTACACCTTTGTAATCAACAATGCTGGATTGCTTAAACATACTGTTCGTGAAGCGATGGCAGCCGAACTTGCACAGTTTACTTTGGATATAAAAACGGTGTCAAAAGTACCCTTCCGTATCCCGCAGAGTTGTATATTTACTTACGACGGCACCGCAAAAACACAGCTTGAAATGAAGAAAAATGTATATCAGGGATACCTTTCTTCTGCCGAGATTCGTTCTTCTTCGGAGCGTAAGTTTGAAATATTCTGTGAAAAGGCAGACAGCGTAGATTGGGTTTATAAAAACGGGGACAAAGGCAACGAATACCTTTCTATCGTGTATGCAGATAACTCCGAAAAGCAAAAGAATTTCTATCCCGATTACATTATCGGTGTAAATGGAGAAACATGGATTATCGAAACAAAAGGCGGATTTGACCGTTCGGGTAACAGCCAAGATATTGATATTTTCACGCCGAAGAAATTTGAGGTGCTGAAAGATTATCTCTCCCGTTACAATTTACGAGGCGGAATCGTTCGCTATGACGACAAGAGCGAGGAATTGTGTATCTGTATGGATACCTATTCCGAGGATATTAACAGCGACAGTTGGAAGCTGTTGAGTGATATTTTAAAGTGAGGTGAATCCGCCGGTTTCTGCATAAGATTCTTATACTATCATTGTAATAAGCGGAAAGGAGCTTACAACTATGGCTATTGGTGAAAGAATACGCTTTTTTAGAAATTTAAGAGGTATGACTCAAAAATATCTCGGTATGCAGGTCGGCTTTCCCGAAAAAACTGCCGATGTTCGTATGGCGCAGTATGAATCGGGTTCAAGAACCCCAAAAGCTGATTTAACCAACAATCTTGCGGAAGTGTTCGGTATATCAGTGCAAGCTCTTACTGTTCCCGATATTGACAGCTATAATGGCTTAATGCATACGCTCTTTACATTGGAAGATTTATACGGCATAAGAATTGATAAACTTTCCGATGAAGTATGTATTCGTCTTGATAAGGGGATGGGTACAAATTACATAATTATGTTTGAAATGTTCTCTGCTTGGCAAAAGCAAGCGGAAAAGCTCAAAAACGGAGAAATTACCAAAGAAGAATACGATAGTTGGAGATATAATTATCCTAAGAGGATAATTGTAAATTCTAATATGGAGAACAGATAATGAGTGAACTTTCTTTTGAAACATTGTTAGAATCAAGTTTTGCCAATGAAAGGTGGTATCCAAACTCTATTGCTACATATAAATGTTCTTTAAAAATCAATATGCGTATGGAAAATGCACAGGCATTACGCAGCAATTTAGCATACAATTTACAATACATAGAGTTTTTGGAGAAAGAACTTGTCGAATTACAGTTATCAAATGTTCTATATACAATGGTTATAAAAAGCTATGTAATTACAGGAATGTCTATATTAGAAGGTCTTTTTACAAACATTATCAAATCAAATGGTTGGTGGAAAACATTGGATTTAGAAAGTTTAGGTACAACTCAATCTAACGAAACGAATTTTTCGGGTCAGAATTTTGTTATAAAAACTGAGATTCTAAAAAAAGTAGAACCATATAGTGTTCAAATGAATTTGGACGAATTGATTAAAATTTTAGATAGACATCACGAGGCACTATCCGTTAACCATCTTATATATCCTGCATTAAGAAGATTAAAGGATTTGCGAAATAGAATTCATTTACAAAAATCCGAGGGGAATACTGACCACGATTATAATGCATTTGATTACTTCGTAAAAAAAGAGATGGGGAAAATCCTTTTTGATATTTTGACTTCTCGTAATATTACTGATAGACCCGACACCTTTAATTTTCTTAAGGTCAATTTATAGACGACAAAAAAGGCATTACCGACTGCATAAGTCAGTAATGCCTTTTTAGAATTTATTAAGATAATTGTACTCGCAAACCACTTGAAACACACAATAAAAACGTTTTGCACTCTACTATCATTTTGCTATCAAATCGGGACTTTGTAAGCCACAAACCCAGTGTTTATGCTGGTTTACAGATTTTACGATTATTCCCATTCGATATGTCCATTGATATCGTTTTGTATAAATGGCATAAAATCAATGCTTTTATTATCAAATCTAGCCTTATTATCTATTTTATTTCTGTTTATATTATTTTTTGCAAGCATATTGCAAGCACAAAACTATTACTTAACACCCCAATAACCTGTCTTGTTTAGTATTATCTATATACTATACACAGTAAGGCTAATTTCTTGTTCCCAACTCTTCGGTCTTCATATAATTCCAGAAATTTTTTGCCGTTTCAAAACAACTATTATAACGATACTCCTTCAAGTCTCCATTATGGAACTTTTCCTCCACGCTCATATATTGTTTCTTAAACGCATCAATTGATTCAAAATCAAGAATGAACAACATGTTTCCCAAATATTCCTTTGACACCAACCTTTTTGAATAAGTTGCAAATAGTCCCCTATACTCATCGGTATTATAAACATATGTTAAGGGAAACCATGCCCAGTCTTTATCATAATTTGAAATCAAAAGTGACGCACTGTGACAAAGCAAATCTCCCGAAACAAACTCATCTTTATTGCATATTTCTACATTAATATTTTCAATCCATAGTGCTGCAGTTCCACAATAATAATTCTTATCATCTCTTTTACATACTGCGTTATCCAAAACATCGTTATAGCAATAAAAGCAATTATAACTATCAGCTTCCTGATTAAAATGTGAGGTGCCTGCAAAATATGTTTTATTCAGAAGATATCTCAAAGCTTCATTTGCATTCTTTTTAAGATAATACGCTACCGAATATATGAAACACTCATGCACAAACGTCACTTTCAAGTTGGCATAATTTATTTGCTGTCTTCGTATTTCATACATTAATTCTTCTAGGAATTTCGCTATATGTTTAAACCCCTCTTGAACATATTCAGAACTTTTAACGAGAATAAGAAATTCGTCTCTGAAGGGCATTAGCTCAAGATAGCATGTAATAACATCTTTTTTAGTATAATCATATTCCAAAATCTGTTTTTTAAGTTCTTCCAGATTCTCAGCAAACTTATTTTTCTTTAATGTTTCACTTGCCGATCCTCGAAAAAAATCGCTTGTCACTCTGGACTTATGTGACACTTTAGGTATCTCCTCTAACCAAACTGGCGGTTTTCCTAATTCTGGCTCATTATATGTGTCTATCCCATATAATGTACGCACCATTCTCTGATACTCAGTATCATAAGTATCTGGCAACGATAAATCGAAGTGCAAAAGCCCCTTTAAGTACTGTGGCTTACACACGTTGCCTTCATCATCTCTCTCGAATACAATCGGTATAAATTTTCTCTGTTCTACCTTGTTGTATACTTCCGATGATATAATCTGTGTTTCTGTACCTACGCCACCGGCTCTTTCATTTGCTTTTTTTGCATAAATAGGGTCTATAAGAATCAGTACATTGGTAACACTCTCATCTAAAACACTTTTTTCCATGAATTTAAAGGTATCATTGCCTTCTTTTAGCTGCCATTTATCAAAAATGACATCTACACCATCTCCTTTAAGATTTGCAGCTAAAGCAATAACCTTCTCATCATGTTCTTGTGACCCCCAAGCATATGAAATAAAAATCTTAGGATGTTCAATTCTATTCTTCATCTGTATCAATTCCCATGTATTCCTTTCAAAATAAGTATTCTTTATCACTATCTTATAATCACTATGCCTTATACTCCCCAGTAGCCTCTCTTATCATTCCATCATGCCAATCTACCGTTTCTAATGGTATTTCATGATATTTATCAAATACTTCATACAGATACTTATACTTGACCTTATTTTCAATTATCTTCTTGAGAGAATCTGTATCCATTGAAATAATCTTCATACCTGTAATAGTTTCTTTATCTCTGGTATATGGGATTATCTTTCTATACCTAAAATCTGAAATCACATTTTTATCTAGGTATGTGCTGACAAAGAGGCTGTAATCGAAAGGATTATTATTCCCACTCAATCGTCGCCGGGGGCTTGCCGGTGATGTCATAGACGACACGGCTGACGCCGTCGACTTCGTTCACGATGCGGTTGGATGCGCGGTCAAGGACGTCATAAGGGATGCGCGCCCACTCAGCGGTCATGAAGTCGTTGGTAGTGACGGCGCGTAGACCGAGGACGCAGTCATAGGTGCGATGATCGCCCATGACGCCGACGGTGGCAATGTCGGTGAGAACGGCAAAGTATTGGCCGATGGTGCGATGGAGACCGGCGTTCTTGATTTCTTCGCGCCAGATGGCATCGGCATCCTGGACGATGCGAATGCGTTCGCGGGTGATGTTGCCCAGAATGCGCACGGCAAGACCGGGGCCCGGGAACGGCTGACGCCAGACGAGATCCTCAGCAATGCCAAGCTCGGTGCCGACAGCGCGCACTTCATCCTTGAAGAGATCACGCAAGGGTTCTACAAGCTCCTGAAAACGGACATTTTTCGGCAGGCCGCCAACATTATGGTGTGACTTAATCACCGCGCCGCCTACGCCGGATTCGATGACGTCCGGGTAAATCGTGCCCTGAACAAGGACATCCACCTCGCCGATCTTGGCCGCCTCTTCTTCAAATACGCGAATAAACTGCTCGCCGATAATTTTGCGCTTCTTTTCCGGATCGGTGACCCCGTCCAGCAAGTGCAAAAAGCGTTCTGAAGCGTCTACGCGAATCAGATTGAGTCCGAATTCTTCCTTAAATACGCGCTCAACCGTATCCGCCTCATCCTTGCGCAAAAGGCCGTGATCCACGAAAACACAGGTCAGATTCTTGCCGATCGCTTTATGAACGAGAAGCGCCGCCACCGACGAGTCCACGCCGCCGGAAAAGGCGCAAAGCGCTTTTTTTCCTGCCAACGTTTCTTGCAAATGTGAAATGGTCTGCGAAGCGAATGTCGACATTTTCCACTGTCCCGTCACACCGCAGATGCCATAGAGAAAATTGTGAAGCAATTGCTTTCCGAAGACCGTATGCTCCACTTCGGGATGAAATTGCATGCCGTAAAGACGGCGATGGTCATCGCCAAAGGCCGCCACCGGACAATTCGCGGAATGTGCGATGGCGGAAAAGCCTTCGCCCAAAGCATGAATCTGATCACCATGGCTCATCCAGACAACGGAAGTTTCCGGCATTTCCAGAAAAAGAGGCGAGGAGAGATCAAACGTCGTCTCTGTTTTGCCGTATTCCGGAACACCGGCCTTCTCCACCTTACCCTCTGTATGATAGGCAATCCACTGCGCACCGTAGCAGATGCCGAGAACAGGAATGCCCAGCGACAGGATGCCCTCATCCGCCTGCAAAGAGTTCGGATCATAGACCGAGTCCGGGCCACCGGTAAGAATCAGGCCGGAATAGTGCCCTTCCTGAATAACGGAAAGCGGTGTCGTACAGGGCTTGATCTCACAATAGACGTGTTCTTCCCGCACCCGACGACCGATGAGCTGTTTATATTGTCCGCCGAAATCCAAAATCAGGATCTTTTCCTGACGAAGCGTTTCTGTTTGAAGCATAATTCCTCCTGTTTGCACTACACCCGCGCGGGTAGATAAGTAAGCAGTCGCAAGGCCTTAGCATGCCGAAAACGAAGGTTTTCGACGTGAAAGGGCGGCTTGATAAATTCATTATATCGAATTTTACCGCCGCTTTGAAACGGATGTGCTGATGTTATGTTCGATAAGCGGAAGCAAAACGGTATCTCTGCTAAAGAAAGGATCCCCTATGTCTACGATAAAGCGAATGCGCTATTTTGACGACTTTGCCGTCGGCGAGACATTTCCGATCGCACCGATACGCCTTGACGAACAAGATCGTCAGGCGTTTTCCACACAGTTTGAAGGCGGCACACTGTTTCCCGGCCTTTCTCCCTGGCACGTGGCAACCGCCGTCTGGGGAAAATGGGTGGATACGAAAACAGACGCCGGCGGAATGGTGGCCGGTATGAGCATCGATTTTGCCCGCTGGTATCGAAAGGTTTCCGTCGGCGAAACGCTGATCGGCACCATCACCATTTCCCGTAAGCGCGTCTTCTCCGGCGGCGATGCCGGAAGCGTATCCTTTTTGCTTGACGTCGTGGACAAAGATCACCTTCCCCTCCTACAGATGGAAATAACCGGAAAGATGCTGCTCCGCACACCGATAGTGCCCGATTCCCAATCGACATCTGTTCCTAAGGCAAACAAAACGGAACGGAAAGCCGAACAAACGTGGTATCCCGCACCGTTTACACTTACGGAGAAAGAAATCATTGCCTTCGGTTTGGCCTTTGATGATCGCCCGATTCATGTAGATCGTAAGGCATCCGCGGAAGGCCCCTTCGTGGAGCTGATCGCCTCGGGATTGCATTCCATGGCGCGTCTTCTCGGTCTATGCCGTAGGATCGTCCACGAAAAAGAAGGTGCATCAGCCGATGACGGCACGTTCGAAATTCTCAGTGCGCGCTGGCTTTTGCCGGTACGAGCGAAGCGTACCATCGTTCCATCCATTGCGCGCATAAAAAAGAACCCGCGACGGATGGACGCACGGTTCTTTACTATACCGCGAAACTTTGTGATGCCAAGGGCAATGCGCTCCTTGTCTGCAACCTGAGATGGTTAACTACTTTTCCTGCGTAAGACGCGACAAAAACTGGTAAATTCCGCCGGCATTATTCGATCCCGTGCGGTACTTCGCCGTGGATGCCGCACGATCGGAGGCTTTCTCCATCGCCACACTCACCCCGGCGTAGGCCAACATCGGAATGTCATTATCCTCATCCCCAAAGGCCACCATCTCATCCGGCAAGATGTCATAGCGATCCGCGTATTCCTGCAATCCCGTACCCTTGTTGATGCCGCGCATCATGGCCTCAAAATACGTTTCCGCAGAAAAAGCACCGTAAATATCGGCTTCATAATCATCTTTCACCATGGCCTGCGCCTTCAGAATCAGCGAACGGTCACCTAAAACACAGGCTTTTACCGGTTCCTCCGGAAGCGGCGTACTCAGGTCATAGTGTTCGACTTTCATTGTCGTCACTTTTTCAATGCGTTCCAGTCCCTTTTCCATGGACATTCCGAAGTAGGTAAGGCCTTCCCGTTTCGGCACGTCCACATAAATTTTCTCGCGTCCATAGGCGATCAACGTCAACAGAAACGGCTTCCACAGCTGAAAGTAATGCTGTGCCGAGGCAATCGTCAACGTATGACGCCAAAGTTCCTTCTCCACGCCCAGCTGATAGGCATGTCCACCGTTTGCGCCGATGATGACGCCCTCGTGGTGATCCATTTCCAACTCGCGGGCATAACGCATCATGCTCTGAATGGGTCGTCCGGAAATGAGCGTCAACCGGATGCCTTCCTTCTGCCAGGCGATGAGCAATTCTTTTGTACGCGGTTCAATTGTTAAGTCCGAACGGAGAATCGTGCCGTCCATATCGGAAGCGATCAGGCGCAACGGATGTCCATTCGGTAGAAGTATCGTTTTTTTCATTGGTCCTCTTTTCTTTTCCTTACACGCGCCTCCCTGTCGCCGCCCCTGCGGCAACGGCGTGCATTCCTTTTTTTCTCTATGTTCCTTCGTCAGTATACCAGACTTTTCTTCCGCCCTCCTACTCAAGCGTCCGAATAAAGACGGAAATACAATCAATTTTACCTGGTTCTTACCTAAACACGTGGGTTACCGGTGGACTAAGGATATAATACCGATAGAGGCCTGAATAATAGACTACCCGGGAGGGCAAAATGCGTGAAGTAAATACCGAAAAGTCGAAAGACACCACTAAAAGCGCAAAATCCAACAAAAACCAAGCCACGGATACCGGCTTTACCCAAAACCGTGAGCTGTCCTGGCTGGAATTTAATCGCCATGTTTTACAGGAGAGTACGGATCCGCGCGTGCCGCTCTACGAGCGCTATAAATTTATCGCGATTTTCACGAGCAACCTCAGTGAATTTTTCCGCGTGCGCGTGGGATCGCTGATGAATCTAAAAGAATGGAAAGGCGACGCTATAGACAACAAAACGGGCTGGACAGTCGATGAACAGCTTGCGCATGTCTTTGCCGAAATACCGAAACTCTATGCCGAACGCGATGCCGCCTTCGCCAAATTAAGTGATGCATTGGAGCTTGCCGGCGTCCATCATAAAAAGATGGAAAATCTCACGAAGAGCGAAGCGAAATTCATTCAAGAGTACTATGAAGCAAACGTGTTGCCTCTTCTCTCGCCGTTGATTATTGATGCGCGCCATCCCTTCCCCCATATGCTTAACCAAATGCTCTACATCTTCTGCGACGTGGTGGATGCCAAGGGAGCCGCGTATTATTCGTTGATCGGCGTACCGACCTGGATTCCTTCCATCATCTTTCTTCCGAACAGCTGTTCGTTTGTCTTGTTGGAAGAAGTCATCATGGATCAGGCGGCCGCGCTTCTTAGCGGCTTTAAAATTATGGACGCTGCCGTTATATCGCTTACGCGCAATGCGGACATTGACCTGGATGACGGCATTGACGAGATGGAAGGCAACCTCTTGCAGGCAATGAAAAAGGCGATCAAGAAGCGCAATCGTCTCGCACCGGTTCGTCTGGAAGTTCAAGGTACGCTGCCCAAGTCGTCGATAAAATTTCTGTTGAAATATCATCATCTTGACAATACGCAGGTCTATTTCAGCAAGGCACCGTTGCGCATGAAATATGTTTTTTCGATTGAAGAGGTGCTGACGCCCAAGCAAAAGGATCAGCTTTGCTATCGGCCGTTTTCTCCACAGCCGTCCCCCATGTTCTTGCCCGACGTGCCCATTATTGACCAGGTCTTCCAAGAAGACAAATTGTTGCACTACCCATACGAGTCCATGGAGCCCTTCCTGCGCATGTTAAAAGAAGCCGCTCATGATCCTTCGGTGATTTCCATTTCGATTACCATTTATCGAATGGCGTCCATCTCAAAAGTGGCGGAATATTTATCTATGGCAGCCGAAAACGGCAAAGATGTGCTGGCACTGATGGAACTGCGTGCCCGTTTTGACGAGGAAAACAATATTGACTACTCCGAGCGCCTAGAGCAGGCCGGCTGTACAGTCATTTACGGCATCGAAGATTACAAAGTACATTCGAAAATCTGCCATATCACCCTCTACCGGGAAGGAAAAGTGCGCACGATCACCCAAATCGGCACCGGTAACTACAATGAAAAAACGGCCAAGCAGTACACCGATTTGAGCTATTTCACTGCGGATGAGCGCATCGGCGCGGACGCCGGTACCTTTTTCAAAAATATGCTCATCAGTAAACTGGACGGCCGCTACAATAAACTATGTGTCGCGCCGACCGGCATTAAGCCGATGTTGTTAACCCTTATTGACCGTGAAATTCTACGGGCGAAAAATGGCGAAGAAGCAAGCATTCTGCTCAAGTGCAATTCCATTACCGAGCGCGATCTGATGGATAAACTTTCCGAAGCCTCTAACGCCGGTGTGCATATTGTGATGATAGTGCGCGGTATCTGCTGTCTCCTTCCCGGCATTCCCGGGAAAACCGAGAACATTCGGGTTCTTTCCGTCGTCGGTCGCTTTCTGGAGCATCATCGCATTTATTGCTTCGGTGCAAACCGCGAGGATATGTATATCTCTTCCGCCGATCTCATGACACGCAATCTTGTCAACCGCGTAGAAATTGCGGTACCTATTCAGCAAGAAGCCATTCGTTCGCGGATCAGCCATATTCTGGATGTATTTCTTATGGATGATCAAAAAGCACGGGAGCTATTGCCGGATGGCTCCTATCGTCGGGTGACGGGAGATCATGGCCTTTCCGCTCAATCCCGTTTCATGGAAGAAGCGGAGGATAACGCCGGTCGTCAGCGTGAGCGATTGCGCGACAGGCAGGAACGGCAAGGATATGCAGGCCATAAGGATGCGGATGAAGCAAGGTTGGCACTTCTACGAGAACGCGAGGCCGTCGATGCGAAGAAGATGGATTACCTTATTCACCACCCGGAAGTGTTGAAAACGGACAACGCTTCTATGTCGGAAGAGGTTGTGCACCGCACCGACGCCAATTCTGCACCGGAGACACAAAACACGGAAGAGACCCGGTCGAATCCGAAGGATGTTACAGATTCCTCCCCTCACGTCAACAGAAAGAAACGTCGAAGCTTTGGGCAATGGCTAAAGGATCTTTTTTCCGGTAAATAATATAACGATTCTGCAAGAAATAAGGCGGCCTCAGAGGCCGCCTTATTTCATTCTCCAAGAACAAGCTTCTGTAAAAAATGTCTGCGTCAGTCTAAACGATATCGTCTTCGACGTTATTTTCCATCATCGATACCGTGTTCTTTTTGCCCTCCATCGACGTTCCTCTCTTTCGCTTGAGCGCGTCGCGCCTGAAAAAAATCCTGCAGCAATTGTTTCGCTTCCTCTTCTAGGATACCTTTTCGAAGGATGACGTGATGTAAATTTTTTGTATGTTGCGGGATGGCAAACTGGGATCCGCAACCGCCACGTTCCGGATCATCCGCGCCGTAAACGAGACGACCGAGTCGTGCATGAAGGATGGCGCCGGCACACATGACGCACGGCTCCAGCGTGACGTACAGGGTCATATCGGTCAATCGTCTTCCATACTGACGCCCTGCTTCCTCCAAAAGGAGCAGTTCCGCATGGGCAAGACCGTTGTGATCCCGTTCAACGTGGTTGATGCCTTCCGCCACGACGACGCCGCGACGAACTAAAACAGCTCCGATCGGCACCTCGCCGATTTCTGCCGCCCGGTACGCCAAGCGCAAAGCGCGACGCATATAATGCCGATCAACCACCCGACGCGGAAAACAGGCGACCGCCATCGGACGCTTTTTTCCCTTCGGACCGCGCATCACTTTTTTTAATTGTGCACGGCGCAAAAACCGCATTCTTGTTCCTTCCCTATTTCTTCGGCCGATCCCGTTCCAGTAGCGGAGCCAAATATTTTCCGGTATATGATGCTTTCACACGGCAGACTTCTTCCGGCGTACCTTCCGCCACAATTTGGCCACCGCCGTCTCCGCCCTCCGGCCCCAGGTCAACCAGATAATCCGCAACCTTGATGACGTCCAGATTGTGTTCAATGACGACGATGGTGTTCCCCTGCTCGATCAGGCGCGTAAAGACCTTGATGAGCTTGTCAATATCCGCCACATGCAGTCCTGTCGTAGGCTCATCCAAAATATAAATGGTGTTTCCCGTAGAGACTTTGCCCAACTCCGCCGCCAATTTGACGCGCTGGGCTTCACCGCCCGAAAGCTCCGTCGACGGCTGACCGATCTTGAGATACCCCAAGCCAACATCTACCAGCGTTTGCAGCTTACGGGCAATTCCCTTATGATTACGGAAAAAATCCAGTCCCTCTTCAATGGTCATCTCCAGCACGTCGGAGATGGTTTTTCCCTTGTAATGGACCTGCAAGGTTTCATGGTTATACCGATGTCCATGACAGACTTCACAGGGAACATAAACATCCGGAAGAAAATGCATCTCCACCTTGATGGTGCCGTCCCCGCGGCAGGCCTCGCAGCGCCCGCCCTTCACGTTAAAGGAAAAGCGTCCCTTGTCAAAGCCGCGAATTTTCGCTTCGTTTGTCTGAGCAAAAACGTCCCGAATGAGATCAAAAACCTTCGTATACGTTGCCGGATTGGAGCGTGGCGTGCGCCCGATGGGTGACTGGTCAATTTCAATGACTTTATCCAGCGCTTTTTCACCGCGAATGCTGCGATAGGCACCCGGACGCAGATGCGCCTGATTCAGCCGATTGGCCAGCACCTTATATAATATGCCTTCCACAAAAGAACTCTTGCCGGAGCCCGACACCCCGGTAATGCACGTCAAGACGCCCAGAGGCAAACGGATATCGATGTTTTTCAGGTTGTTTTCCTGACAACCCAACACCTCCATCCATCCCGTTGGTTGACGGCGTTCTGCCGGCACGGGAATAAATTTGCGGTGGGCAAGATAATCGCCCGTGATGGAGTTCGGATTTGCACAGATGTCATCAAAGGTGCCTTCCGCGACCAGAGTACCTCCCTGAATTCCGGCTCCGGGGCCGATATCCACAATCCAGTCGGCCGCGCGCATGGTGTCTTCATCGTGTTCGACCACAATTAAGGTATTGCCCAGATCGCGCAGATTTTTTAAGGCACCGAGTAGGCGGTCGTTATCGCGCTGATGCAGGCCGATGGACGGTTCATCCAACACATAGACGACACCTACCAGTCCGGCACCGATTTGTGTAGCCAGACGAATGCGCTGACTCTCTCCGCCGGAAAGCGTCGCCGCATAGCGATCCAGTGTTAAATAGTCGAGACCGACATCCACCAGAAATTGGAGACGCGCCTTCACTTCCTTAAGAATCGGACGCGCAATAATGGATTCCGCTTCCGAAAAGGTGAGCGTGTCGACCCAAGTCAGTGCCTCATGAATGGACATCCGGTTAAATTCGGCAATGTTCTTTCCGCCGATGTGGATGGCCAGCGCTTCCGGACGAAGGCGGTCACCGTGACAGGTTTCACAAGTGTTTTCCGCCATATATTCGCGAATACGCTGCTGCATAAAATCGGAATTGGTCTGGTGATAGCGGCGCGTCAAATTCGGAATGACGCCTTCCCAGGCATCATAATAGGTTTTTTGACCGGAAAAATGCGAATCAAAACGGAAACGCAGCTTTTTCCCCTTTGTGCCGTAGAGGATGGCATCGGTAACATCTTTTGGTGCCTCGCCTATTGGTTGATCCGTAGGCCAATCATACAGTGCACAGAGCGCATGAATCATCTCATAATAGTACGTGCCCTTTGCGGAAGTCGCAAACGGCGCGATCGCCCCCTCGTCGATGGAAAGATCGGGATTGGGAATGCAGAGTTTGGCATCCACGGCAATATGAAAGCCGATACCATTGCAATCGGGACAGGCTCCCTGGGGACTGTTAAAGGAAAGCAGACGCGGCTCAATTTCTTCGATGATCATGTGTCCGTTGGGACAGGCGAGTTTCGACGAATAACGGTGCAGTTCTCCGTCCACGACCTGAATAGAGCAGCTTCCATTTGCCTGTTTCAGCGCTGTTTCAATGGACATTGCCAGCCGCGAGCGCATCCCGTCGCGACGCACCAGACGGTCCACGACAATCGCAATGGAATGCTTCGTATTTTTGTCCAATTCCGGCTGTGTGCCGAGATCATACATCTCTCCATCCACTAACACACGGGTAAAGCCCTGACGTTCCAAGTTGGTGAAGATCTTATCGTGCCGACCTTTTTTATCGCGTACCACGGGCGACAACACGAGAAAGCGCGTTTTTTCCGGAAATGCCATCACCTCTTCGACGATCTGATCTACCGCCATGGCGCGAATGGGCTCGCCGCATACCGGGCAGATTGCCTTGCCCACTTTGGCATAAAGTAAGCGCAAATAGTCATGAATTTCCGTCACCGTCCCCACGGTGGAACGCGGGTTGCGGTTGGTCGTTTTTTGGTCGATGGAGATGGCCGGCGACAGCCCTTCCACGAGATCCACATCCGGTTTATCCATCTGTCCAAGAAACATGCGCGCATAACTGGAAAGACTTTCCACATAGCGGCGTTGTCCCTCGGCGTAAATCGTGTCAAAGGCTAACGAGCTCTTTCCGGAACCGGAAAGCCCGGTCATTACAATCAGTTTATTTCGCGGCAGCGTCAAGTCCAGGTTTTTCAAATTGTTGACGCGCGCACCGCGTATGACGATATTCTCGAGAGTCATGGTTGTCCTTTCTATGGCATTTGCTTAGGAAAGGCCATATTCGCGCTTCATTGCACGAATCGCATCGCGCAGGCGTGCTGCACGTTCAAAGTCCAGCTCTTCCGCGGCACGACGCATCTCCACATCCATCGTGGTGATCATCTGCATCAGATCTTCACGCGAATAGCTTTCTTTTTCTTCGGTCAGCAACTCGCCCTGATACTCTTTTAGCTCTTCCGCAGCAATTTCCGTCGAGATGCGAGCATGAATTTCTTTTTGGATGGTCGTAGGAATAATGCCGTGTTCCTCATTGTAGGCCTGTTGTAAGGCACGTCGACGCTTGGTTTCTTCCATCGCGGCCGCCATCGAATCCGTGATTTGGTCACCGTAAAGGATGACGTGGCCGTTGACATTTCGGGCTGCACGGCCAATGGTCTGAATGAGCGACGTCTCGGAACGCAAGAACCCCTCTTTATCCGCGTCTAAAATGGCAATCAGGGATACTTCCGGCAAATCCAGCCCCTCACGAAGGAGGTTGATGCCAATGAGTACGTCATAAGTTCCCAGGCGCAATTCACGCAAAATTTCCATACGCTTGAGCGTCTCGACATCGGAATGTAGATAAATCGCCTTCACTTTCGCTTCTTCGAGGTACTTGGTCAAATCTTCCGCCATCTTCTTCGTCAGCGTGGTGATCAGGGTACGCTCACCGCGTTCGGTGGTTTTTTGAATCTCCGCCATCAAATCATCAATTTGGTGCTTCGTTGGCCGCACTTCTACGAGCGGATCCAGCAGTCCCGTCGGGCGGATAATTTGGTCGACGGTCTGTGTCGCATGTTCATTTTCATACGGCCCCGGCGTGGCGGACATAAAAATCGCCTGCGGAACCAACGCTTCAAACTCATCAAATTTAAGAGGACGGTTGTCCAGCGCCGAAGGCAAGCGGAAGCCGTAATCCACTAAGTTTTGCTTGCGCGCACGGTCGCCGTTGTACATCCCGCGCACTTGCGGAATCGTCTGGTGACTTTCATCCACCATGAGAAGAAAATCCTTCGGAAAATAATCAATGAGGGTATACGGCCGAGATCCCGGCGGTCGACCGCTCATGGGCGCGGAATAGTTTTCAATACCGGAACAGAAGCCGACTTCCGTCAACATTTCCAAGTCGTAGAGTGTGCGCTGTTCGAGTCGCTGCGCTTCCACCAGCTTGTTTTCGCTTTGCAAAACGCTCAGGCGCTGTTGCAGCTCCTCTTCAATGCGTACAATCGCGCGTTTGAGCTTTTCTTTCGTCGTTGCATAGTGGCTGGCCGGATAGATCATGTAATAGCTTCGACCGCGCAGAATTTCACCGGTTAGAGAATTAATTTCCAAAATACGGTCAATCTCATCCCCGAAAAATTCGACCCGAATAGCCTCTTCATCGGAAGATACCGGAAAAATATCCACGACATCACCACGTACCCGAAAGGTTCCGCGCTGAAAGGCCACATCGTTGCGCACATATTGAATAGAGACGAGTTTGCGCAGAAAATCGTCGCGATCCATGGTCATTCCCGGACGCACAGAAACGGTCAGTTCCAGATAGTCTTCCGGATCGCCGAGGCCGTAAATACACGACACCGAGGCCACGATAATCACATCCCGTCGTTCAAAGAGAGACATCGTAGCCGAATGGCGCAATTTATCAATTTCATCGTTCACCGAAGAGTCTTTAGCAATGTAGGTGTCCGTCGCCGCCACATAGGCTTCCGGCTGATAATAATCGTAATAGCTGACAAAATACTCCACCGCATTGTGTGGGAAAAAGCCCCGCAGCTCTGAACAGAGCTGCGAAGCCAATGTTTTATTATGCGCAAGTACCAGCGTCGGACGTTGAACGGCCTGAATGATATTCGCCATGGTAAACGTCTTGCCCGATCCGGTTACCCCGCGTAAGGTTTGGTAACGGTCTCCGCGGCGCACACCCTCTACCAGCGTCTCTATGGCCTGTGGTTGGGCGCCCGTCGGTTGAAACTTGGATTCAAGCTGAAAACCGCTCATAAGCCCTTCACTTCTTCAATCGCACGCTTAAGCTGCGGATCTTCCTCCAAAAAGTCCGGACCGATGCCTTTCTCGTCTTCCGGCGCTTTTACGACGATATCCGGCGTGATGCCTTTGCCGTGAATCTTTTCTCCGTTCGGCGTAAGATATTCGGCCATGGTCAGCTTAAATCCGCCGTCTTTTCCGTCTTCGCCAAGAGGATAGATTTGCTGCACAATACCTTTTCCAAAGGTCGTCTCCCCGATGGATTTGGCGCGTTTATTGTCGCGCAAGGCACCAAGCAGAATTTCCGAGGCGGAAGCCGATCCGCCGTTGGCCAGAACAGTAAGCGGCTCTGTAAATTGTTCCGCGTCCGATTCACTCTTCTCTTCGTGACCCTTATTGTCTACGGTCGTGACGATGGTCGCTTTGCCCAGCAGACGATCTGCAATATCTTCACAAGTGTCCAACAGACCGCCCGGGTTGTTGCGCAAATCAATAATGAAGCGCTTCGCACCCTGTTTTTCGAGATCTTTCCACGCCTTTTCAAAATCGATAGCGGTTTCTTCATCAAATGAGGTTAATTGCAGATAGCCGATATTGTCCGGAAGCAGTTTACTGATCACCGTATCCACTTTGATCATTTCGCGAATGATGCGGACATGCGACGTCTGCGTTTTGCCCTGAATCACACGTTGGACCGTCAAGTCGACCGGCGTCTGCGGCTCGCCGCGCATCTGATCCGTAGCTTCTTGCAGATCCTGTCCCGTATAGGTGACGCCGTTCACTTCAATAATCTTATCTCCTGCCTTCACGCCCGCGCGTGCAGCCGGTGTATTGGCTATCGGGGAAACAACGGTGATCAGATTATCGTCACCTGCAGTAATGACCAGGCCGACGCCGGCAAATTTTCCGCTGGTGTCCTCCATCAGACGCTGATATTCTTCCGGCGTATAGTACTCCGAATAGGGATCGTTAAGGCCCCAGAAAAGTCCCTTGTAAATGCCGGTTTCAAGATCTTCCGGCTTATAGGAAAAGAGATAATCACTCTGGATGGCTTTGCGATACATGTCCAGGTTTTTCATGATGCGCTGATCGGTTTCCCAGTCGGCCGATGCTGTTCCGACCGGATAACCTTCCATATTGTGACCCAAAATAAATCCGCCGCTGCCAACCGAAACCAGGAGGAGCAACAGCAGTATGGTTTTCCCAAATTTTTTCATCGTCGTCTCCTTTTCTCTGAAAACTGTCCCGTTCATTATAGCACGGAACGCCAACGACATAGATAAAGGTCTCTCTCCGTTCCCCGTCTTTGTTTTCCTGTATCAGGATGCTCTCATAACGCCCCCAACGCTTTTCCCCTGCCGGTTGGATTCACACCTCGTTGTCTCCCCTTCTCTTGTGGTATAGTGAACTGACGCGTATCAGGAGGAAAAAACATATGGCAAAACTCTATTTTCGCTATGGCGCAATGAATTCCGGTAAATCGACCTTGCTTTTGCAGGTTGCCTATAATTATGAAGAACGAGGAATGCACGTTTTGCTTCTTAAGCCCGGCGTGGATACCAAAGGCGAAGACGAGATTGTTAGCCGTCTTGGCGTCCGTCGGCGTGTTGATCGCACCATCACGGAAGATACGGATTGCCGCGTGCTGGTGCAGGAGGAAAGCAAAAAGCGCCCTATCGACTGTATCCTTGTCGATGAAGCGCAATTCCTTTCTCGGCAACATGTTGAACAGCTTTTTGCTGCCGTTATGGACACCCGTATCCCTTGCATTTGTTATGGCCTGCGTACCGACTTTCGCGGCGAAGGCTTTCCCGGCAGTCAACGTTTGCTGGAACTCGCTCATTCGCTGGAAGAGCTCAAAACCATCTGCCATTGCGGACGAAAAGCCATCATGAATATCCGTCGCGTAAACGGGAAAACCGTCTTTGAAGGCGATCAAGTCGTCATTGATAACAACGCCACCGTCGAATATGAAGCTGTCTGTGGACAGTGTTTTCTTGCGGAGCGCAGAAAACTGGGCGAAGTTCCCTTGGCAAGCCTGAATGAGGATTATCCTCTCCCCAACGAAGAATAGGGGATGGTTTTCTCCTCAAAAAGCCATCTCTTCTTTTTATGACAGAGCGACGACTTCGTCTGCTCGCTCCCAAATCGACGGACTATGTGTTGCAATGATGATGATTCGCTTTTCATCACGCATACGAAATAAAAGTGCTAATATTTCTTCTGCCGTTTTCGGATCTAAAGACGCGGTAGGTTCATCGGCAAGCAGAAGCGGAGGTTCCTTAAGGAATATCTTTGCTAAGGCGATGCGTTGCGCTTCCCCGCCCGATACCGTATACACTTTCGCTTTCGGATTCAACTTTTCCAGTCCGACCGTTTTCATCACGTCATCAAACCGTTTTTGTTTCTCTGCCTTTGTCAGCTTCTTTCCAACAAGACCCAGCCGTAGGTTTTCTTCAATGGATTCTTCCGGAATCAATCCGGAATTTTGGAATAAATAACCCAACTGATTAGCAAAAAAACTATGATCTTTTATCGTATGGATTGGTTTCCCGTCAAGAAGTATCTCTCCCTGATCATAGGGCTCCAATTTTGCCATCATATTCAGTAATGTTGTCTTTCCCGATCCGCTTCGTCCGATGAGTGCATAGATTTTCCCCGGATGA
Organism: Murdochiella massiliensis; assembly: GCF_900059565.1. GTDB lineage: Bacteria > Bacillota > Clostridia > Tissierellales > Peptoniphilaceae > Murdochiella > Murdochiella massiliensis. Next base: position 70,399 of record NZ_FIZW01000001.1, on the reverse strand, counting down.
AAACACTGGCTGAACCGAGAAAAAATAACACGCTTGCCAAATGCTTTTGTTACTTCTTTGATCTCCAGCATTTCATTCTCCTTTCAATACGGTTACCGCCATTTGATTTTCTCGTTTCCTTTGCCAAAAGAGTAGAGCTATAGACAGTACAACAAAGGTGCAAGAAACCGTCGCGACAACCAAAACACTCTTTATCAACAGCCATAACGCCATTCCGACCAGAGAATACAAAGCAAATTGTAACGCCAGGTAGCGCTGATGATTCGCAAGAAACGAAACCCCGGATAGGCGATATAGAAATATTTTGCGACGAAATTCTTCAAAATACATTCGATTCATCGATATAAAAATCACGATGGCAGTAAAGAAGCCCATCATTGTGGAAATTATCATCGTCAACAGCTCAATGGTATAACGTCGCGTTGATTGCTCATATACACTTGCGCTCTCCTTAACATGAGAGATCCATTGCAAAACGCCCTCTTCGCGCAACATCGATTTATAGGGACCTTCTTTATGCAAAAACAGATAATAGTCGAGATCCCGTGCCCACATTATTTTCAATGCAAAAGAATCTCCGGTAGACTTTGGTGTGAGGACAATAAAAACCGGTGCATTCACAAACTGCTCCGTCGGGAAACCAATTTGATTAAACAGGAACACCCTCTGCAAGTCGGGAATCTGCACCGTTTTAGCATGCATTGTCCGACTTGCCGTTTCGTCTTGATTAGCGGCATAAGGCCCATTCATGAGTTGAACCGCACTCTTCTCTATATCCTCCGTAGATTCTGCTAAAGATTTGGGCACCAAAAGGGCGAATTCCCCTTGCTCAAGATTATTAATGGTTGATCGTACTTTTTCATCCAGAGAAATGGACTCCGCTTCAAAATAGGATGGACTGACATAAAGCAAACGCTTCTGCAGGTCTCTTATTTTGCGTTCTTGTTCGCTATTCCCAGATGGATTGATGTCTACAAATTCACCCATCTCATTTTTCACAAAAACCGTTTCCTTCTGTTGCAACGCTTTCTCGATGAACGAAAACCATGCTTCATCTCTCCGCTTCTGCTCGTTTGCATCTTTAGAGAATGCAGTCTCGCTGAAAGAAAGATTCACATATTGCTTTCTCTTCGCCCATTCCGCTTTCGCTTCCAAGAGTCGAATCGTCGCAGGCAATAGCTTTTGGCTTTGATTGACGCCAAAACCAACGTTAAGCATTGCTGCGGCTTGCCCGAGCAGGAGAATCACCAAAATTGATTTTGCCGGAACCTTTCCCTTTACGAGTTCCACCAGGCGAGAGGATTGTAAAATGCAAAGAAAGAGCAAATGAAGCAAAAAACCGACAGCAAATAACACACCCAGATACAAGAGAAGAGCAGCCCCCACATACTTCATAAATGCTGTGTGCCAGAATTGGAAGGCAACCATGATCATATTCGCAGTCAGGAAGGCGATGCCACCGGAAAACACCATCGCAAGAAGATCTTCTCTGATACTTTTCCGGAAAAGATCTCCCTTTCGTATCCCGGACAACAGACGAATGCCTGCCGCCGGAAGATCATGTAAATGATCCAGAATTTCTACGGCAATAAAGAGCAAAAGAAGAAGTCCGAAGAACAGAAGCGCGGAAGCACTGACAAGATTGGCTGCGACACGGGCAAAAACGGAACGATGAGGAAAAAATTTGACAGGATCATCGGACAGAGATGCAAGTTCTTGCGCCAACTTCCTCTGGCTCAAAGCGCCTTCATAAATAATCACCGATCCGGCACGATCCGCATCCTCAATTTCCTTTATTGTCGCGGAGTAAAAACCGGCTGGTGTTGTTTTCGTACCGAAGAAGACATACTTAAAGGCCGTTTCTGATAAAGAGGCTACAGAAATACGGCGCGCCAGAACACTATGATTCTCTTGGGCGACTTGCTCTAATTTTTCACTGACATCATCCCACGTTACATTTTTCTTCACCGATTGAAGTCTAACCGATGGAAAAGAGGAATACAGATAACTGCGCTGATTAAAATAAATCATCGTTATTGCTAATAAGGAGATCGCAAGTGTACTGAACAGCAAAGAGAAAAACAATCTTTTATTTTTCATCGTATCCTCCTCTGGAAAGCCATGTATTAGAGGCGATTACTGACCAGATTTTTTATTGATGGACGAAACAAGGCATCGTTCTATTGCGATGCCTTGTTCCTTTGCAATATAAATTGCGTATTACCTGCAAACATCCATCACAAAATATGATATTCTTGAACGCGACAAAGCAGTATTTTCTTTAGAATCCATAGTCGAATTCAATGTGCTCCCCAAAGTTAAAATTAATAAAAGCTTTAGAAGTGCCCCCGGCGGATGCTGTGCCACGATCCGAGGTTGCATCACTGTCTCCTACTACCGATGACCAGTTATTAAACTCCTTATCGTTTTTAAGCAATCACAGTCGACCTTCTTCATGACCCCACTTTTCATTTCCAACTTAATTATAAATATTTTTTTAATTCGTGTAAACTTATTGCTATTTGTATTGGAAGAATTATGTGCACTCAGTTAGAGCCTGCTCATTCGCTGGAAGAGCTCAAAACCATCTGTCATTGCGGGCGTAAAGCCATCATGAACATCCGCCGGGTAAACGGTCAAACCGTTTTTGAAGGCGACCAGGTGTGCATCGACAACAGCGCCACCATCGAGTACGAGGCCGTCTGTGGACAATGCTTTCTGGCGGAGCGAAGAAAACTGGGCGAAGTGCCTTTAGCAAGCCTGAAGGCGGATCTTCGCTAAATTTCTACTTCTCTGTTCTCCGCCGTAAGAACCTTCTTTACCGCTACTTCCGCGCCCAAATAACGCTTCCCGTCTTCGGCCAGTCGATCAAGAATGGCAAGTAAATCGGCATGGCGTGTCGGATCAACGCTTTCTACGATCAAAAATGCCTTCTTCGTGTTTTCCGTAAGCATGGTGCGCTGACCATCACGCCAATTCCAGCAACGGCAGACCGCTCCGGCATCATCCAGGTAGCACAGTTCGCCGGGCAACGTGGGATTGTTCTCTGCATCCCCCAGCGCGAGAAAAGCATCGCCACCGTTTTCAGAGACCGTCAAACGCAAATCACCAACAAAGCAGTCGATATCTTCACCGCCGACCGGAAGTGCATAGGTAAGGGAAGCCGTATTATAAATGTCCACAAGTGGATTGATGCAGGATATCTCATTTCCTTTGTAAACACGGGTAAGCAGCGCTTCGATGGAAGAGCGATTGCCTTTTTTCTTTTTGAATTTTTGAAAAGCCTCTCGCCAGACCGCAATCACCTTACTTTGACTAATAGGCGTAGTGTCCAACCACTGTAAAGCTTTTTTGTTGGCTTGCTGCAGTTCTTCTTTTAATTCCGGATGTTCGGTATAAACGGCATCCGTATTGTTCACGTTTTTCAAGACCACAACACCGATTTCCGCTTCCGGGAAAAGCGTCCAAAACGATTCTTCCGTAATAAACTTCGTCATTCTTTCTCCCTCGTTTTCTTTTTCCTAAGCGAACGCCTGAATCCCCTTATATACCACTCCGGTCGAAGCATCGACCGTAACTTCTTCGCCTTCTTCCAACAGTGCATAAGCGTCCGTCGCGCCCACAATGGTCGGAATGTTGTAATGCCTGCCGAGAATGGCCGCATTGGACGTCAATCCGCCTTCTTCCACAACGACGGCGCCCGCTTTTTCAATGTATGCAATCATATCCGTTCCGGTCGTTCGGCAAACAAGGACACTTCCGGGAACAAAAGAATTCTTGATTTCGTCCACCGTGGAGCCGTGAACGACGTTGCCGGAAACAATACCCGTACCGATACCGGTGCCGGAAACAACAATATCGCCAATCGTGTGCACTTTGATGAAGTTGGTCGATGCGCCTCGGCCGACGGGAATGCCCGCAGTGAGCACGATTTGATCTCCCTGATGACATATACCCGTGGAAAGCGCCGCCAAGATAGAACGCTCAATGAGTTCGTCGGTTTCTTTGGATACGGTGGAAAGCACCGGTGAGACGCCCCAGACAAGCGACAGCTGATGGTAGACCGCCTCCTGGGGGGTTACCGCAATAATGGGTGTCACAGGACGGTAGCGGGAGATCTGGCGAGCGGTAAATCCGCTGGCGGTCGATGCCACAATCGCGGCAAGCTGTATCTGTTGGGCAATAATGCAGGTGGAACGGGAAATGGCGCTCGAGACATCAATACTCACCCACATATCCCTATCTTCAATAGTACGCAGAAAATCCGGCGATTTCTCCGTCGTTTCGGCAATGACACGCATCTGACGTACCGCTTCCACCGGATATTTTCCCGCAGCCGTTTCTCCGGAAAGCATGACCGCATCCGAACCATCTAAAATCGCATTGGCAACATCGTTGACTTCCGCACGCGTCGGACGAGGATTTCTCTGCATGGAATCCAGCATTTGTGTAGCGGTGATGACCGGCTTGCCGGCTAAATTGGCTTTACGGATGATCTGTTTTTGCACCAGCGGAACGCGTTCCGTGGGAATTTCCACGCCCAGATCGCCGCGCGCAACCATAATGCCGTCGGCAACATTCAAAATATCGTCCAGATTATTCACGCCCTGCTGGGACTCAATTTTGGCAAAAATGAGCACCTTCTCACCGCCATGCTCTTCACAAAGCGCCCGAATGGCCAAAATATCTTTCGCGGAGCGAATAAAGGAAGCAAAAATAATTTCGATGCCTTCCTGCAAGCCGAACAGAATATCGTCACGATCCGTATCCGTCAATGCCGGAAGCTGAATGTCCGTCGCCGGCACATTCACGCCCTTGCGGTTAGAAATCACGCCGTTATTGTTGGCTTTGCAATGAATTTCCGTGCCATTTTCAACCGAAAGCACTTCCAATTCAACAAGACCGTCATCAATGAGAATGCGCGTTCCCGCCGCGACGTCCTCCGGAAGACCGGCATAAGAGATATGTACGATGTCCTTGGTTCCCACGACGTCCCGCGTAGTGAGCGTAAACACATCGCCGGTCGACAGTTCGACCGCTTCGTCATTCTCAAACGTCCCAATGCGAATTTCCGGCCCCTTGGTGTCCAAGGCAATGGCAAGCGGCACGTGCAATTCCTCTCGCACTTGATGCAGCGTTTCCAGTTTTCGCTTCTGTTCCTCATGCGTGCCATGTGAGAAATTCAGGCGCGCAACATTCATTCCTTCTTTGACTAACGCTTTTAAGCAGTTCGCCTCTTCCGAAGCGGGGCCTATGGTACAGACAATTTTTGTTCGCTTCATCGGCACTCCTTTCAGCTGGACAGCACTTGCGCCATTTCATACAATTCCTGATTAAAAGTGTGCGGCACCGCAATGGCTTCCAAAATCGGCATGGTGAAAATTTCTTCTCCGCGCACGCCGATAGCGATGGAACTCGATCCGGCCAACAACTCTTTCACGGCCCGATAGCCCATGACACATCCTAATTTCGCATCGGTAAAACTTGGGCTACCACCGCGCTGCACATGGCCCAAAATGGTAAGTTTGGTTTCCACACCGGTTTTCGCTTCAATCTCTTTTCGCATATTGTACGGTTCGCCCGTTCCCTCGGCAAAAACAAGAATGTGATGGCGTTTGCCGCGCTTTCGCCCGCGAATAATGCGATCGGTAATTTCCTGCATGGAAAAGTCGTGTTCCGGCACGATGATGGTTTCCGCTCCTCCGGCAAGACCCGCATAGAGAGCGATATCGCCGCAGTGGCGTCCCATCACTTCAATGATATTGGCACGACCGTGTGAGTTGGAGGTATCGCGCAATTTACCGATGGACTCAATGACCGTTTCGACAGCCGTATGAAATCCGATGGTATAGTCGGTATACCCCAAGTCATTGTCAATGGTGCCCGGAATACCCACCGTACGAATACCGCGTTGATGCAATTGTGCCGCCCCCTGAAATGAGCCATCTCCACCGATGACCACCAACCCGTCTACGCCGAATTGCTGCAGAATGCGCACGGCTTTATCCTGTCCTTCCGGCGTTTGAAACTCTTCGGAACGCGCGGAGCCTAAAATCGTTCCGCCTTTTTGAATAATATCGGCAACGCTGGAAACATTCATTTCATAAATATCGCCACTCATCAATCCATCATAACCGTAGCGAATGCCTTTGACGCGCAGGCCGGCATCAAAAGCGGTGCGTGCCACGGCACGAATTGCCGCATTCATGCCCGGCGCATCGCCACCCGACGTGAGTATGCCAATCGTCTTCATTCTGTATCCTCCTGTATCTCATTGAATACGACATTGTGCTCGCCGAAGCGCTGTGTGAGCTCCTCCAATAAAGCGGAAGTACCGTCTCCATAATACCCTTTCGGGATGGAATAGGCTCTTTCCTGATCCACAAAATAGACAATCACCGGAACCGATCCGGGATGTTTTTGCAAAATGGCCGTCATCGCTGCATAGTCTTTACGATCCTGTCGTGGCAAACGCACATACAGTTTCGCGTTTCTGTTGGATTTCGCTCCTGTTTCCTCGGATGCCGCCTCCACAGTTTCCACTGAAGACAATGAGGTAGGTACCTTAGGCTCCCCTTGCGCTTTTGGTGCGGACGGCAACTCGTCCTTGGCCCAAAGTCGATCCACCAATAAATTGACTTCGTCCTCTCGCACTTGCAACGAACCGCTTAACAGCAAGGGTTCTTCCATGTGAATGCGATCGCGATATGAGGCGTAGACACGCGGGAAAACCACACAGCGCAAACTTCCTGTGCGATCTTCCACTTCAAGGAAGCTCATTGCCTCCTGTTTCTTGGTCAGCAAATCACGCTTTCCGCGCACAATGCCCGCAAAGCGTACTTTTCGACCATCCAGGTGATCGCGATTCTCCTCTTCCAACAATTCCTCCGTCGAAAAGGTCTGGAAAGGTGCAAACGCCGCTTCATATGGCGCAAAGGGATGTCCGGAAAGATAGACGCCCAATACCTCCTTTTCGTAGGCGAGTCGTTCGGGAACACCGTATTCCGGAACCGGCTTCGTACGCCATCCGCCCGGATCTTCCAAAGCGGAAAACGTGCCGAAGAGCGATTGCTGGCCGCTTAGATTTTGCCGATGCGCCGTTTGAATGCCGGAAAGCGACATCTCCAAGTCCGCCATCATCTGGGCGCGATGCGCACCGAATCCGTCACAAGCACCCGCATAAATAAAACTTTCCATGGATTTGCGATTCAGCGCATTGCTGTCGACATCGCATATGCGGCGCATATACTCTTCCAGAGACGTGAACGGACCGTCTTTTCGCGCTTTCACCGTCGCCTCCACAATGGCGCTACCGACGTGCTTAATGCCCAAAAGGCCGAAACGCATGGCATTTTGTTCCACAGAAAACTTGCCGAAAGACGCATTGACATCCGGAGGTAGCAATTTTACCCCGATACGTTCCGCTTCGCGAATATAGAGCGACATCTTGGAAAAATCCCCCATCACGCTGGAGAGCAGCGCGGCAAAATACTCACAGGGATAGTATCTCTTCAAATAGCCGGTCTGCACCGCCAAGAAGGAGTAGGCCACCGAATGCGATTTATTAAACGCATACTTGGCAAAGGCAATCATCTGGTCGAAGATTTCATTCGCAACCGTAGCGGGAATGCCGCGGCGCACACATCCCTCAATCGTAACGGTTCCGTCTGATTCTGTTTTGCCGTGCACAAAATATTCCCGGTTTTCTTCCATAACGGCCATTTTTTTCTTAGACATGGCACGGCGCAAATTATCCGCACCGCCAAGCGTATAGCCGGCCAGTTGCTGCACAATCTGCATGACCTGTTCCTGATAAACAATGACGCCGTAGGTTTTTTCCAGTATCGGCGCCAGTGCCGGATCCAGGAAGCGCACCAACGCCGGATTATGCCTTGCCTCGACATAGGTCGGAATTTGTTCCATGGGTCCCGGACGGAATAAGGCGTTTGCGGCCACCAGATCGTCAAAACGCGTGGGTTTCAGCTGCGAAAGGAAGCGACGCATTCCCGGCGACTCGAATTGAAAGAGGCCGATGGTTTCGGCATCCTGAAACTGTTTGAGCACTTCGGGATCGTTAATGTCCATGCGATCCAAGTCCGGACGCGTTCCCGTGCGTTTTTCAATCATATCCAGGGCATCGTCAATGACGGTAAGGTTACGTAGACCGAGAAAATCCATCTTGAGAAGCCCAAGCTCCTCCAATTCGATCATATTGTACTGCGTCGTCACCTGGCCGCTATTTGTCGACAACGGTACCAAATTCTCCACCGCTTCGCCGGCAATGAGAACGCCTGCCGCGTGTGTGGACGTATGGCGCGGCATTCCTTCAATGGCGCGAGCCAAATCCACCAGACGATGATGCATTTCATTTTCCTGATAAATCTGTCGGAAATCGGGGCTTTCTTCCAATGCCCGATCCAGTGTCATCTTTAACGCATTGGGGACGGCTTTGGCAATGCGATCGACGGTACCGAGCGGCATATCCAACACCCGGCCGACATCCCGAATGGCCATCTTGGCCGCCAGCGTCCCGAAGGTGACAATCTGTGCTACTTTTTCGGCGCCGTAGCGTTGTTTGACGTAATCGATCACTTCTTCCCGGCGCACATCATCAAAATCGATGTCGATATCCGGCATGGATACGCGCTCGGGATTGAGAAAACGCTCAAAAAGGAGATCAAAACGCAACGGATCAATGCCGGTAATGTCCAAAGCATACGCCACAATGGATCCGGCGGCGGAACCGCGCCCCGGTCCGACGGAAATGCCGTGCGTCTTCGCAAAATGCACAAAGTCGGAAACGATGAGAAAATAATCCACAAAGCCCATGGAAGAAATGACATCGAGCTCATGCTCGGCGCGTGCAACCGCCTCGCCGGAATCCGGATATTTTTTCTTCAGGTTTCCCCGAACCAGCCGACGCAAAAAGGTTTCATGGTCTTCCCCGCCGGGCACTTCAAAATTGGGCAAATGCGGCTCGTGGAAGGGAATCTCGACATTGCAACGCGCGGCAATGCGTGCCGTATTCGCGATGGCGCCGTCGTAATCGCCCAAAACGGCTTCCATCTCTTCCGGGCTTTTCAAATAAAACGAATCGTTCGGAAAGCGCATCCGCTTTTCCTGGTCAATGGTAGCACCGGTTTGAATACACAGCAAAACATCATGTGCTTCGGCATCTTCCTGACGCAGATAGTGGCAGTCGTTGGTCGCTACTAAACCAATCCCCGTTTCTTCATGAATGCGCGCAAAAATACGGGCGACCGTCGCCTCTTCCCGCAATTCATGATGTTGAATTTCCAGAAAAAAGTGATCCTTACCGAAAAGCTGCTCGTAGCGCAGCGCCGTTTCTTTCGCCACTTCATAGGAACTGTCCAGGGCGCGCTGTGCGCACTCCCCGGCAAGACAAGCCGACAGTGCGATCAGACCCTCATGATATTTTTCCAAAGTGGAAAAATCCACACGCGGCTTATAGTAAAAGCCCTCCACCCAGCCGGTGGAGACGATTTTCATTAAGTTATGATAGCCCGTCTCATTCTCGGCCAACAGCACGAGATGATAGCGCGTGCGATCCTTGCGATCGAAACGATCTTCCGTCACGTAGATCTCACACCCGATAATCGGCTTTATTCCCGCCTCCTTGGCGGCCTTGTAGAATTGAATTACGCCGAACATATTGCCGTGATCCGTGATGGCTACCGCTTCCATCCCTTGATCACGAACGGTATCCATCAACCGGTCAATACGGCAAAAGCCGTCCAGCAGGCTGTATTGTGTATGCAAATGGAGGTGTGTAAAGGTCACCGGTCCCTCCTGTCCGTGTTCGCCTCTTCAGCGACGAGAAAATCTGTTTCGTTCTTTCCTCGCGTTTTCAATCTTCCACCAAAGCCGGTAAAATTTCGGCGATGTTGCCGTGTATCGCAATATTCGCCCGCGAATCTGCCGGTGTAGGGTCGCGATTAAGAAGTATGAACTGATGACCGCGATAATAATTCAAGAGACCCGCAGCCGGATAGACGACAAGCGATGTACCGCCTACGATGAGCGTGTCGGCTTTCGCAATGGCCTGAATGGCACCGAGAAATACGTCTTCATTGAGCGGTTCCCCATAGAGCACTACGTCCGGGCGCATAATTTCCCCGCAAATCGGGCAAAGTGCGCGCCCCTTTCCGGCCATAAATTCTTCAACGGGCAGATGATGCCCACAAGCGGGACAGTAGATGCGCGCCATATTGCCATGCACTTCAAAAACGCGTTTGCTACCGGCGCGTTGATGCAGACTGTCGATGTTTTGCGTGACCACCGCATCGAGCTTTCCTTCCTGCTCCAGGCGCGCCAACGCCAAATGGGCGCCGCTTGGCGGAACCTGATAGCTGGCGATGCATTCACGAGTAAAATCCGCAAAGCCGTCGGGATCTTCGATGCTAAATTCATGACTGAAATAATATTCCGGAGAATGCTCACGCTTCATGGTGTGATAGAGGCCGTTTTCTGAACGAAAATCAGGAATACCCGAAGCCGTGGAAACGCCGGCACCGCCGAAAAAGACGATGTGGGAGCTATCCTTGACCCAGGCTTTCGCTTTCTTCATCGCGTCTGTAAATTCCATGGCTTCCTCCTTTGGTTTGTGCATCATCACCGAATGAAGGTGACCTCGCCTTTTTTCCCGTCGTTGACGGTAATCAGCACCTCTTTGGCTTTTCCCTGATAAATTTCCAGCATCTCATCCATGGAATCGCTCTTGGGTTGAATCGCCAGAAAAGAAGAAAACGACATCCATTGCAAACTGCCTTCCGGCCCGGCAACCACGTCGCCGGAAAAGTCGTCACAACGATATAAGAGTCCCAGTTGGCGCAAAGGTTTATCCTGATGCAGCCAATGCACCATGCCGACGAGATCCACCCGACCGAGGGTGAGACCGGTTTCTTCCCACGCTTCACGGCGCATGGCATCGGTCAGACTCTCATTCGGTTCCACTTTGCCGCCCGGAAAGGTCAGCCCTTCCCAACCTTCTTTTTTGACTTTATCCAACACCAAAACAGCGCCGTCGGCACGCTCCAACATCACCATGTTGAGCAGCTGAACGTCTTCTTGTCGATGCATGCTTTCCTCGAATTCGTTACTTCATGCCTTCCACAATGGCGATGCCTGCACTTGCGCCGATGCGCGTTGCTCCGGCTTCAATCATAGCGAGGGCTTCTTCTGCGGTATGAATGCCGCCGGAAGCCTTGACTTCGGCGCTCTCGCCTACCGTTTCCTTCATCAGGCGCACATCGTGCACCGTCGCACCACCTGTCGAGAACCCGGTAGAGGTTTTCACAAAATCTGCGCCACCCTGAATGGCCAAAACACAGCCCAGCGATTTTTCTTCGTCGGTCAACAGACACGTCTCCAGAATGACCTTCAGGATGCGATTGCCACAAGCGGCCTTGACCTGAGCAATATCTTCGCGCACGTATTCGGTGTCCCCGCGTTTGAGCGCACCCACATGAATTACCATATCGATTTCATCGGCACCGTTTGCTACCGCATCGCGCGCTTCGGCCGCTTTTGCTGCCGTTGACATCGCGCCAAGAGGGAATCCGACCACACAGCACGTCTTCACATCCGACCCGGCAAGACGTCCGTGCACCTGTGCGACAAAAGAGCCGTTTACACAACAGGAATAAAAGTGATACTGCAATGCCTCAACACACAATTTTTCAATTTCTTCCGGCTGTGCGTCGGGTTTGAGCAACGTGTGATCGATCATGCGATTGATCTGCATAGTTTCCTCATTTCTATTTTGTTTCATTCTTCAAACTACACGGCCAGTGCAATTTCCATCATGGCGTGAAAACTGTTCTGTCGTTCCTCGGAGGTGGTTTCCTTACCGCTGACAAGAGAATCGGAAATGGTGAGAATGGCCAGCGCATCGACGCCTGCGGAGGCTGCCAGAGCGTAGAGAGCGTACGTTTCCATTTCCACAGCCAAGCAGCCCATATTTGCCCATTTTTTCCAATGGGCTTCACTGCTGTTGAGCGGATTGTAAAAAACATCGGTGGAAAACACATTGCCCACATGTACGGTTTTTCCCTGTGCATCGGCTGCCTGTGCAGCGCGCGAAAGCAGATTCCACGAGGCAATAGCGGAATACGTACCGTTTAAGGCATAGGGAAAGGCAATACGCGAATCGGTGCAGGCCCCTTGCGCAAGAACAAGATCATACAGATGCAGATCCTCACGCATCGCCCCCGCCGAACCCACACGAATCAAGGTCTTTACGCCATACGCATGAATCAGTTCATGTGCGTAAATGGACAGCGAAGGCATACCCATGCCCGTGCCCATGACGGAAACGCGCTCTCCGCGATAGAGGCCGGTATAGCCCAGCATATTGCGCACGCGATTAAAGCAAACCGCATCGGTCAAATACGTCTCGGCAATGAATTTTGCGCGCAACGGGTCACCCGGCAACAGGATTTTTTCCGCAATTTCGCCTTTTTCTGCTTCAATATGTGGTGTGGCCATGTTTCCTCCTTATTAAGTTCCATAGGAAAAAGCGGTTACGAACGCGCTCTTATTAATAGCCCGGTTTACCTAAGCGTTGGAACATATTTGTCTTGTACTGCTCCACGCCCGGTTGATTGAAGGGGTTAACGCCCATGGCATAACCTGTAATACCGATGACCGTTTCAAAGAAATAGAGCATAGCGCCGAGATTTTCCGCATCCAGTTTGCGGAAAACCAGCAGATGATTGGGCGCCGCGCCGTCATAATGCGCCTGACGCGTCGCTTCCATGGCCTGTTCATTCACCTCATGCATGGACTTGCCGGCAAGATAGTTCAGCCCGTCCAAATTATCCGCTGTACTCGGCACGGCCACATCCTTGTCGACTTCGGCAAACCACACTACCGTCTCAAAAAGGATGCGCGGACCTTCCTGAATCCACTGCCCCAAGGAATGCAGATCGGTTGTATTGCTGACGGATGCCGGAAAGAGACCTTTGCCCTCTTTGCCTTCACTCTCGCCCGCCAATTGTTTCCACCATTCCTGGATGTAGTGCATCTTCGGTTCATACGACACGAGAATTTCGATGTTTTTTCCTTCTTCCATGAGCGCCAAACGGGAGGCTGCATAGCGAAGCGCCGGATTCGTTTCAAAATTGGCCTCAAGTACCGTTTTTCGCATCGTTCTTGCGCCTTCAATCAATGCATCCACGTCGATGCCCGCCGCAGCAATCGGCAACAGACCTACAGCCGTCAGGACGGTAAAGCGTCCGCCGATGTCATCCGGAACAACAAAGGTTTCATAGCCTTCTGCATCGGCCAAAGTCTTGAGGGCACCGCGCTTCCGATCGGTTGTGGCAAAGATGAGAGACTTGGCTTTTTCTTTGCCGACATTTTCTTCAAGCAATGCCTTGAAATGACGAAACGCCACAGCCGGTTCAGTGGTGGTCCCGGATTTGGAGATGACGTTGATCGCAAAGGTCTTCCCCTTAAGATGCGCTAAAAGTTCCACGGTTTCCTCGGCGCTAAGCTGATTGCCCGCAAAAAGAATTTCCGGTTTTTCCTTTTCATACGATGGGGAAAGCGCCTCAATCACCGCACGGGCACCGAGATACGATCCGCCGATGCCGATGACCACCAGCGCCTCCGCTTCATTGCGAATACGTTTTGCCGCTTCACGGATGCGCGACAGTTCTTTTTGATCCACCTCTTCCGGCAGATCCACCCAACCTAAAAAGTCATTGCCCGCGCCGTTCTTTTGCACCAGCGTATTGAGGGCGGCCAACACCTGTTCTTTCTTTTCTTCCCGAGCCTTCGCCATTCCGGCCTGTGACAAGTCCAGCTTCATGCTTTCCTCCTTTGATTCTCAACATAGACAATCGCAATGTCATCCTTGAGTTGCTCTCCAGTATATTGGCGCAAATCGTGGACAATCGTCGGTAACGTGTTCTTTTTTGTACTGAGCAATAAACGGCGCAGATTTTCTTCGCCGTATTCGACGCCCAATGCATTCTTCGCTTCAACCGCCCCGTCGGTAAAGAAAAGAAAACGCTCTTCTTTATGCATGGGACGAACGTGCTGTTGATAGGTATACCCTTCCAGGGGGACCGGCGAAATGAGTTTGCCTGTGGCAAACAAAACATCCAAATCCCCATCGCTTTCCACCATTGGCAAACAATGATGCCCTGCATTCGCGTACGTCAAGGTGTTTTCAACGGTGTCAAAGACGGCATAAAACAGAGAAAAATATTGTCCGTCGTCCATTTGGATTTCGTAAAATCGATCGCGCAACGCATGCAAAACCTGTGCGGGCTCGCGAATTTTTTCTTCTTCCAGAATAGAACGCATGGTCTGTCGGACGAACATAGTCAAAATCGAAGCAGATACACCGTGGCCGACCACGTCGGAAATATAGAAGCCCAGGCGGCCTTTGCCCAGCGGCACAAAATCAAAGAAATCGCCGGAAAGCTCTTCACTGGGCATGTAGGCAAAGTCGAATTGCAAATGCCCGAATGACTTCATACGTGGCAGCATTTTTGTTTGGATGGTCCGCGCCAAGGCAATTTCTTTTTGCCATTTTCGGTCCCGGTTCATCAGCTGCATGGTAATGTTGTTCTGGATGGTGGTGTCGCGAAACACTTGTATGGCTGCAGCGACTTCGCCATCTTCATAAATAGGCGAATTCATCACGGAAAACACGTGTCCGGCAACACAAAACTCCGTTCTTGTGACGGTGTGCTCAAGAAACGGACCTGTTGCTGTGGACAGCGGAAAAATTGGCCTTCCCTTACTTTCTACCTGATTAAAACGTAAAAGCGCCTCGTTTTCAAAGAGAATACGTCCCCTACGATCGACGACGCGCACATAATCTTCCATCGCATTCAAAAGAGTGGTATCGGTAAGAAAGGTCTGCTCTTTTATTGTGGTATTTTTCATGCGCTCCTCCCTCGCCGTTCCCGTCATTATCTTATCATAGCGGAGGCCTTTGCGACGGAGAATCCGCACAGTTCATTAGCGAAACAATTTCGGATCGGGGCCTAAAAATTGATAATAGGTTGTTTCTTCTCCACCATTAAACAGTTTCCGTCGTCTGGTTGCTTCTCTTCCCGCTTCATGCAAGGTCAGCGTCTCGAAATCCGGCATAGCGGTGAGGACATACGTCGACCACGTGCGCAGGGTTAAAAATCGCCGTGCGAAGTCGCACATCAGCGCATCCACGCCTTCTACGGGAGAAAGACGCTTTCCGTACGGCGGGTTAGTCACAAGAACACCGAAGTTTTCATGGAATCCGACTTGGCGCATATCCCGATTCACAAAGCGAACCATATCGGAAACACCTGCCTCGTCGGCATTGTGCCGTGCGATGCGAACCATGGCCGGATCGATATCAAAGCCGAGCATATCGGCTTCAAGATCCGTCTTAACCGCAGCCAGCGCTTCGCGGCGCAATTCCCTATACCGTTGCGCATTGATCCACGGCCAATGCAAAAAGAGAAAAGAGCGATCAAGGCCCGGGGCAATGCCTCTTGCTTTGCGCGCCGCTTCGATCACGAGAGTACCCGATCCGCAAAAAACGTCGGCAAACGGGCGATCCGGTATCCAGACAGAAAGATCAATAAGCGCAGCCGCCATGGTTTCTTTCAGCGGCGCGCCACCTTTTTCCCGTCGATAGCCTCGCTTGAACAAGCCCTCGCCGGTCGTATCCAGACACACCACGCATTCGTCGTGGCGAATGGTCACGTCGATGGGAAACAGTGCGCCGTCTTCCGGAAAATGTTCCAACGCATCCCGACGCTGTAATGCGGTGACCACCGCTTTTTTGACCAGTTTCTGCACATCGGACGGCGAAGCCAATTGGGATTGTACGGTTTTCGCACGCACCGGAAAACGGGCGTCGCACGGCAAACAATCCGTCCAGCCCAGCGCCCTCGTCGCTTCGAACAACGCGTCGAAACTTTCGGCACGAAAACGTCCCACTTCCAACAGCACACGATCCGCACTGGCCAAATACAAGTTTGCCCGCATCACGTCCTCGACGTCACCGGCAAACAGTACATGCCCCTCTTCAATACGACAGGGGCCGAACCCGAGTGCTTCGCATTGTCTTTTTACCACCGCTTCCAGCCCGAAGGCCGCTGTAGCATGTATGGTCCATTGCGTCATCTGTCTTTCCTCCCGGTTCTATTCTGGCGTATTTGAGCGGTTTTTTCCAGTCAGACAGAGTCAAGTCACGAGGAAATGAAAAAATAAAGAGCAATTTCGACAATATAAGTTAACCGCTGTGAAAATCGCTCTTGACGTCAAGCACAACCCCGCGTAAAATCATGTTAGATAAAGCTAACTATCTCTTGGACAATGGACGAGTTTTTCGGTACCGTCCGGCACCTCTCGTCATGTACATAGAATGCTTTGCGTGAAGTTGTCGGCGAAACATAATCGCCATTAGAAAGGATGTATCATGAAACTGTTCTTAGCGAATCCGGGTGAAGCCTATGAAATAACACATATCGGAGGACGCGAAAAACTGCAAAAACAGCTGATGAATCTTGGATTTGTTCCCGGCAGTCAAATTCGATTGGTGAATGAAACGCAAGGAAACTATATTGTTGTGGTCAAGGAAACACGCCTCGGCATCAGTCGTGAGTTGGCGCAAAAGATAGATGTCGCTCCGGTCGCGGAAAGTGCACAGCCGTTTCTGCTCCAGGCGCGTCCATGCGCAGAACATGAAGGCTGAGGTTTTTCGGGTTTTCCCGACCACTCCCGTGATGACGGGATTTTATTCTTCTCCGCTCGGCACGATCCGAATCACATTCGATGAAAATGCTCTTCACGCACTGCGCTTCGAGGAGCATTTTTCCGTTTCTGGATCATCAAAATATTTGAACCAGCCCGTCTTTCAAGAGACAACACGCTGGCTGGATCTTTATTTTTCCGGTCATCAGCCGAATTTTCTTCCTCCTCTGACTAGCAACACTACGCCCTTTCGCCATATCATCTACGAAATTCTGCTTACAATTCCCTATGGACAAACTTTGACCTATGGTGATGTTGCCCTGCAGGCGGCAAAACGATTGAGCCGTCCGACCATGTCCGCCCAAGCCGTCGGTAACGCCGTTGCGCACAATCCCATTCTTCTCATCATCCCTTGTCACCGTGTGGTCGGTGCAAAGGGCGCGCTAACCGGTTATGCCGGTGGATTGAAACGAAAAGCACAGTTGTTGGCATGGGAGGAGCGCATGCGGTAATCATATTGATTTAAATAGATTCCTTGAATTACTTTTTCTTTTTATTCTCCAGCTTTCGGCCTTTTCTTTTCTCCGTCTGTCCCAATTGTTTTTTGTTAAGAAAAAGCAAAATACCCAATAATACAAAGGCTCCACAAGCAAGGCCTAAGAGAACGCCTGTCTTTCCCATTTTTTTCTTTCAATGTATTTGTGATAATAAGAAATAGTTTTTTTGATATTTCAGGTAGATAATGCTAAATAGTTGTTCAATGATATATTGGTAGATAATATCTGAAAATTTGGATGAAAAATATTTGAAGGAAAACCTTGCGGGTTGCATTATAGAATGAAATTAAGCCGTCCACCAATAACAATGAACGGCTTAAAATATAAATAAATCATGCATACTATTATTTTCAGACCTTCTTGAAATCAGTTTTTTGGTAAAAGGTAACAAATATGCTAAGAAGATCTCTATCCACCACCATTATATTTTTTCACCTGTAGATTTTCGATGAATTATGGAGAAAGCGCTAAAACCAAAAGCATCATAGGTCTACTTGTTGGCTTACCGTTGAATGCGTCCAGAACCATCGCCTTCAACAAGTTTTTGTACCTCTTCATACGTTACCATGTTGTAATCTCCTTCAATAGAGTGTTTAAGTGCCGATGCAGCTACAGCAAACTCTATTGAATCCTTAAGATTTTTTTTGCTTAGTAGAGCAAAGATTAATCCAGCACTAAAACTATCTCCACCGCCTACACGGTCAACTATTCTGAGCTCATGCTTCTTTGAAAAAATACATGCGTTAGAGTCCACATCATATAACATTGCCGACCAGCCATTATCACTCGCAGAATATGATTCTCTCAGAGTTATAGCAACCTTTTCAAAATCAAATCTCTCAGCAAGCTGTTTTGCAACACTTTTATATCCTTCCCTATTTATTTCACCTGCATAAACATCAGTTGCTACTGACTCAATTCCAAAAACATCTTTCGCATCCTCTTCATTTGCGATGCATAAATCAACATATTTACATAATTCCGACATTGCTTCACTAGCTTCAGCCCGGGACCAAAGCTTTTGGCGATAATTTAAGTCGCATGAAATCTTCACTCCATGTTTTTTTGCAGCTATACAAGCCCGCTTGCAGATTTCGACCAAATTGGAGCCTAGAGCAGGCGTAATGCCCGTAAAGTGAAACCAATCTGCTCCATCAAAAATATCATCCCAATCAAAATCATCAACTGTAGCTTCAGCAATAGCAGAATGTTCTCGATCATAGATACATAGACTTCCGCGCTGAGAGGCTCCTTTCTCATTAAAGTAAATTCCAACACGACTCCCACCTCGGGTAATTTTATCTGTATAAACCCCATAACGTCGTAAGGAGTTAACTGCACACTGCCCAATCGCATGAGAAGGAAGTTTTGTCACGAAAGTCGCATTAGCGCCATAATTTGCTAAGGAAACTGCGACATTGGCCTCTCCGCCGCCAAAAGTAAAAGAAAGACAATTTGCTTGTACAAATCGCTCATAATTATATGGTTGAAGACGAATCATTAGCTCGCCGAAGGTTACGATTTTAAACATTATTTTCTCCTTGTAATATGATGCAGTTTTTCCATAGTTAGAGTGAATATTAATGAATATCTTTCATACCTCATCGATTTACCAAATGAATGGCAAATCCTCCAAAGTTCCCCTTTATATATGCCAGCGTTGGGTCACCTTTAGAGTTGTAAGATATAGAACTAGAATCAAATTCTATCCCCTTACGAGATAAATGATACATTGCTCTTTTTACACTGTTCGTCTTAAAAGCTATATGTCCATTCTGACCAAATCCAGGTTGATTCATATACTCAATGTCATCACCTACAAACCAAGATTTTCTCATCTGTCTAGGTGAATATCCTAACAATGAACTAACATGTTCAGCCATTTCTTTTGCTTTCTTCTCACTATCGCAGTTTATACCAACATGAGCAAGTTCAATTCCTAACATTGTATGCACTGCTTCTTTACAAGTTTGTGTAATCTGCCTCCAGTCCTTTCTCTCGATTAAATCCTTTTTAACCATCCATGTTCCCCCACAGGCGATAATTCTATCAAACGATAAATAATCAATAAGATTTGTTAAATTGATCCCACCGGTGGGCAGCCACATTAAATCTGTGTACGGACCCGCCATAGCCATTAATTTTTTTACTCCTCCATTGTCTTCTGCTGGAAAGAATTTAACAACTTCTACTCCCATGGCCATAGCTTGTTCCATTTCGCCACCAGTCGCTGTCCCTGGAAGGATAAGTGCATTCTTTGATAATCCATATTTTACGATACTTGGGTTAAATCCTGGTGTAACGATAAATTCTGCTCCTGCAGTAAGTGCACGATCAAGCTGATCTCGTGACAAAATTGTACCTGCACCAACTAAAATTTCCGGTACTTCACGTTTTATTGCTCGAATAGCTTTTTCTGCCGAATCTGTGCGAAAAGTGATCTCCGCAACAGGTAATCCACCCTCCACAAGCGCTCTTGCTAATGGAACAGCATTTTCTTCTTCTTCAATAACAATAACCGGAACAATTCCTATTTTTGAAATCAATTGAAGCACTTCGTTCATGTTCAGCCCCCCCTACCTTTCGATGTTTACTATCATCTCTTTGTGCCTCCCATCGCGCATATATTATTTCAGATGATCTCCTCATCAATAGTTATTTTTTTCTTCTGTTCTTAAAAAACTCTTGGAGACGTGTCAATGTAGATTCTGAGGACATACAAACATATGAGGTATTTGCCTCTTCATATGCATTAACAGAAACATCCTTCTGATTGTGTGTGTTGATTATTTCCTTGACGAACTGTAGAACTTTTTCTTCATTGTTTAAAATTGCATCAAGAACCTCGTTGATCTTGGCATCTATCTCCTCTTTTTTACAAACGTGATTCACAATCCCCCATTCATAAGCTTGTTGTGCAGTAATTTGGTGACCTGTGAAAAACATTTCTTTTGCACGATTTTGCCCGATCAATTTAGCTAGACGATAACTTCCGCCCCAACCAGGCATAACTCCAAGCGATGCCTCAGGTTGGGCAAATTTTGCATTTTCAGTTGCGATAATCATATCGCACGCCATAGCAAGTTCCAGACCACCCCCAAGAGCATAACTTTCAACCTTAGCAATTACTGGAATAGGCAATTGTTGAATTTTGTTAAAAACACGATGCCCATTTTTAACCCAATACATGATATTATCCGCCTTTAATGTTTCTAGCGTATTGATGTTGGCGCCAACTACAAATGATTTTTCTGAGCCACTTTGCAAAACCGCCGCTCGAACTTCGCTATCCTTGCCTATTTCATCAATGACGTTCTCAAGCATACTCAGTGAATTCCAATCTAATGTACAAGGTCGATTATTGATTTCCTCAATGATAGTTATGTATGCGATATTTTCTCGCTTCGTCCATGTAATACGTGTAGCCATCTCATGACCTCCATTATTCAAAGATGGACTCTTCCATCTGTTTTAGATCCTTTGCAATTTCTGGACGAAATTGCATTTTGTTCAGGATGTCCTTTTCTAATTCGATACCTGGAGCAACTTCTGTCAACACCATTTTCCCATTAAGTAAGCGGAATACTGCCCGTTCTGTAACATACAATACAGGTTGCTCAATTTGATTTGCATATTTTCCGCTAAAAGTGATTTGATCAACCATTTCGACAAATTTATTAATCTGGCCTTCTTGCAAAATATTTAATTTATGGTCACTCACATTTACCTTCAATCCTTTTGCCGTAAATGTTCCACAAAACACTACTTTCTTAGCATTTTGAGAAATGTTGATAGCACCACCACATCCAGAAAGTAAATTGCCTGTTTTGCTGGAATTAATATTGCCCATCATATCTGCCTGAGCCATGCCAAGGAAGCAACAGTCTAGCCCGCCACCATCATAGAAATTAAATTGAGCCGTTTGGTCTATCATCGCACTAGCGTTGTGTGACACGCCGAATATAATCCCTCCCATTGGCATTCCGCCAATAATACCCTGTTCAACAGTAAAATTGAGTTGATCTAGATACCCTTCTTCTTGAGCAATAGATGAAATGCCATCCGGGATTCCTACGCCTAAATTTATAATGGCGTTCTTCGTTAGCTCCTTAGCAGCACGTCGAGCTATAATCTTTCTTGCTCCCATTGGTAATTTAGGCACTGAATCATACGGAGTAAAAATATTGCCGGCAAGCGAAGGATCATATGCTCGTTCACAAGTTTGTTGCTGTGAAGGATCTAAGACAATATAGTCCACATATATTCCTGGAATCACAACATCTTTCGCTTTGGCAGGATGTTCAGATAAATATTTTACTTGTGCAATCACTATTCCGCCACAATTATGCACCGCTTGAGCAAGAGATAATCCATCTAGAATAGCAGCCTCTTCTTCGTAGGTAATGTTCCCATTACAATCCGCCGTAGTTCCTCGAATCAACCCGATATCAAAATGTATTGATGGAAAATAAAGCCATTCTTCACCATCCAGTTCTAAAATTTTGACGTAGTCATCTTTTGTTGACTGGTTCATTTTTCCACCTTCAATACGTGGATCAATAAAAGTATATAAGCCCGTTTTTGTTATAACACCTGGCTTATTCGAAGCAACTGCTTGATACATTTGAGATAACACACCTTGAGGAAAATTGTATGCTTCAATTTTTTCTTCCTGTGCAAGTTTCGCCATTTTGGGTGCCATTGCCCAATGGCCAGCAACATCTCTCTTAATAAGACCTTCCTGAGCAAGGCAATCTGTGCCAATTCTCTCTTTATCCCCTATTCCGTTTGCATGATATAGGGTCAAATTTCTAGGGCTCCTCGTTTCCTTATAACGATTCGCTAATGCTAAAAGCGTAGCAGAAGGTTCACAAACCCCACCACCTGAGCCTAAAATTGCTATTGTCTGATTGTCTTTGATTAAAGAAACCGCTTCCTTAAGTGTGATTATTTTAGCCATTTTTACTTCCTTTTCTTTTTCAAAACCACTCTGGCCTTAGTAACTTTGGAAAAAACAATACAATATCCGGAAAAAAAGCCACTAATAATAGAACGAATAGAATGGCTATCAAATACGGCATAACCGCAGAAAAAGATCTCTCCACCGGAAGTTTCGCGATTGCCCCCGCAATCAAAAGACAAATTCCGTAAGGAGGAGTAATCAATCCAATCGCCAGAGTAATTACAACGACTAAGCCAAAATGAATCGGTGTAACGCCTATTGCTGTTGCCACTGGAAGAAGTACTGGTACAAACAGTGTCATAGCAGGAATGGCGTCCATAAAAGTTCCTAAAAACAGAAAGAACAGAATAGTAAGAATTAGAAACACTATCCAATTCATATGATAGGTAGAAAAAAATTGTTCGACCAATCTTGATACATTATAGTAACTCAGAAGCTGACCTAATGCAGTTGCAGTAGCAAGCGCAAATAAAGATTGTGCAGTCATGGTAATCGTTTCGATAAAAATCCCCGGCAAATCTCTAAGCTTAATTGTTTTAAAAACCACACATCCAAGAATCAAAGCATAAACACAGCCTACTGCAGCAGCTTCGGTTGGAGTAACTAACCCGAGAACAACGCCACCAATGATGATTACAGGGGTGATTAAGGATGGCAGATATTTGATCATCATTTTCAATACATCTAATAACGGGACACGTGTTGTACTAGGATAGTTATATTTCTTTGCGTGAAGATGGACAATAAACATTTGGGCAAGTCCAATTAAGATTCCCGGAATTATTCCACCTAAAAATAAAGCGCCAACAGATGCGCTAGCAAGACTACCATAAATCACCATCGGAATACTTGGTGGAATTATTACGCCAATGGTTGATGAAGCAGCAGTAACACCTACGGCCTCTTCTTTAGAGTATCCATTTTTCTCCATGCTTGGAATTAAAATTTTTCCAATTCCAGCGGTATCTGCTTGTGAAGATCCAGAAATGCCTGCAAAAATCATAGATACGAGAACATTGGCATGCCCAAGCCCCCCTTTAAAGTGCCCCACCATTGCAATCGCTACTTCAACCAATTGAGCAGAAATACCACCCCTGTTCATTAGATTTGCAGCGAGAATAAATAATGGAACGGCTAATAAAATAAAGGAGTTTAGTCCACTAAACATCTTCTGCGCTACAGTAACCAAAGGAACCCCACCAAGAAGGACTATACCTAAAAGCGATATTATTCCTAAATCATACGCAATCGGCATACCAATAAATAGGAGAAGCAAAAAGCAGAGAACTAATAAGATGACATTCATTTTTCTTTCTCCTTATTATAATTCTGGTACACTAGAACTAAATTACAGAGGCCATAAAAAGCCATTGTAGCACCGCAAACGATTAGAGATGACCAAATATATCTTTGGCTTATAAAGTTAAATGAAGTAAGATTCCAGTTCCAAAACTGTCTAGTTAATTGCACTCCACTTAACGCAATATATAGACTAAAGGCAATAACTAGTCCATAAATTGCCGTCTCCAATACAAGGTGTAAGGTCCCTTTTGCATTGGCACGTACGAACTCAAACGCAAAGTGTTCTTTGCGTTTGAGCTCAACCGCTGCGCCCATGAGGATTGCCCATATGAATGAATAGGTAGCTATTTCTTCCGTGCCTATCACTTTGATGAAAGGGATATAGCGTGAAAGAATTTGAAGAACAATACAGATCAGGAAAACAACGAAAAGAGCCATGCTAAACCAACTCTGAATTTTCTCAATGAAATCCGATGCTTTCTTCATTACAAATATCTATCTCCTTTACTTTTTTAGAGAATTGATGGTTTTTAACATCGCATCGAGCTCAAGCTTGTGAGCTGCATCTTCACGGATATGTTCAGTTTTTTCAATCAAAGGTTGCTTATCTAGTTGAATAAAATTAACTCCTGCGTCTATCATCATCTGTTTGCACTCATTGCTCATCTCAGCATCTTCTTCACGTTGCTTTTTAACAGCAATCTCTGCAGACTCATCTATAATAGCCTGGAGATCACTTGGCATAGAGTCATATTTTGACTTAGAGATGAGGAAAAAGCGCGTTGCAACATCATGTTCTGTCTCAGTGACATTCTTGCATACCTCATAGTGTTTTTGCTGATAAATCTGTGAGTATGAGTTTTCCGCGCCATCAATCACACCATTCTGTAACGCTTGATAGATCTCATTAAATGCCACAAATGTAGGTTGTACACCAAGCTCTGTCCAAAATGCAACCTGCGTTGGGCTATTTTGAATACGAAACTTAAGGTCTTTCATATCATCCATAGAGTGAACTGGTTTTATCGTATACATTGAGCGGACACCATCTTTGAAATACCCGAGGACATGAAACATTCCGGATTTTTCCTCGACAATTTTGCTCATTTCCTTGCCAACGTCGCCATCCATAACTTTTTCCCAGTGATCAACATCTTGGAAAAGATAAGGTACTGAAAGAAGGTCCACCTCGGAAACACTCTGGGCCATAAAGGATGGTGCGGAAATGATCACATCTACTGTGCCAGTGGCCATTTTCTGCACAAGTTCATCTTCATTTCCGCCTAATTCGCCATTAGGATGAACTTCAATTTCGATACGTCCATTAGACTTCTCTTCGACCTGCTTTTTAAATTCCATCATTCCAATGTGAAATGAATGTTTTTCAGTAGATACATGTGCTGCAATAAGTCGATATTCAGGCATTTTGGAGTCCAAATTGTCAGAAGCTTGTTGTGAATTTTCCGTCGTTTTAGTTCCACTTTCGCTGTCTATTTCTTGTCCTGTACTACTGCAGCCTGACATGATGAACAAGCATAGCACCATAATTAGCGACATCACCATTGTGCAAATGTTCTTTTTCATTTCAACTCCTCCATTTAATTTATTGTGTTTTTTGATGAAAGCTTATTTTATCTGTAAATAGTTAGCTCTCTTCATGTTTTTTCTTCTCGTTCTCAAGATTGTATGCAAGCATATCCTTTTTTGATCGCTGAATGTGCCTGCGCATCAATAATGATGCCAGCTCTTTGTCTTTTTGTTTTATCGCATTTAAAATGAGTCGGTGTTCTTCAAGTCCTGTACGTGAGCCGATGGTGTGTCGCGCTGTCAAATGGTACTGAATAATCGGCTCTTGAAGAATTTCCATAACTTTAGACATTAGAGGATTACCAGTTCCCATCGCAATCACAAGATGAAATTCCATATCAGCCTTATGAAAGCTTTCTATGTCACTTTGACATAATTCCATTGCGCGAAGCTGATCTTCCAGTATTTTTACGTTTTCTTGATCATAGCAATCGATGAACATCTGAACACAAGCTGGCTCTATTGCCTCGCGAAATTCAAGAATTGAAATTGTATCCTTTGGCCCAAGCAATAAATACGGAGTTAACTGATCCATTAATGTACCCGCATCAACATCATTAATATAAGTGCCATCTCCTTGACGTTTAGTTAAGATGTTTTTGGCGGCTAAATGTTCAACTGCCTCTCTAATACTCGCCTTACTTACGCCAGTTTTTTCTTGCAACTGATCTTCTGTGGAAATCTTCATGCCACTTTTCCATACGCCATTCCGAATATTTTTCTCAATGTACTCAATGACATGATCACTTGCACGCTTCTTCAAAATTATCCTCCTTTCTCCATTCATTGTCGGCAATCCTTTTCCTTTTGATAGCAAAAATTGATTTAACTACTATGTTCAGTTTAATCATCAGATGATTATTTGTAAAGGCCTTACAAAAGAAAAAAATAACACGCTCTTTTGACGTATATTTTGTATTTTTCGCTTGTTTTATTAATAATCCATTTACAAACATCTGATCATTTTGTATATTTGAATTAAGATGATAAAGCACTTTGTCTTATCTGTATATTGTCTTCTAAACATAAACGCCGAAGGAGAGAGAATGAAAATTCATTGTTTTGATACAATTATCGTAGGAAGTGGAGCCTCCGGATTTGCAGCTGCGGATAGATTATGGTCCTTTGGACAGAAAAACATTGCAATAATCACGGAAAGTATAAATCTCGGTACATCTCGAAATGCAGGTTCTGACAAACAAACATATTACAAATTGACATTATCGGGCGGTATGAAAGATAGTATCGATGACATGACGCAAACACTATTTGAAGGTGGATGCGTGGACGGAGATCATGCATTATGTGAAGCAGCACTGTCAACTCGTGCTTTTATGCATCTTGTAGATCTTGGTGTTGATTTTCCTTGCAACTATTATGGCGAATACGTTGGTTATAAAACTGACAATGATCCCAAAATGCGAGCTACAAGTGCTGGCCCTTACACTTCGAGGATGATGACTGAAGCATTACAAAACAACGTCGAAAAGAAACAGGTCCCAATTTTTAATCACTTGATGGCAATCAAAATTTTAAAAATAGAAGAACAAGCTTGTGGTCTCTTATGTCTTGATCTTTCTGCAGCGCATAAACATCATTGTGAGCCATACGTAGCATTTCATTGTAAAAATATTATCTGGGCAACAGGAGGTCCAGCGGCTATGTATGAGAATGTAGTATACCCCGTTGGGCAAAACGGTTCAACTGGAGTTGCTTTTGAGGCTGGTGCAGTCGGACAAAATCTCACTGAGTGGCAATATGGTCTCTCTTCAATAAAGCCGCGTTGGAATGTATCAGGAACATATATGCAAGCCCTTCCTCGCTTCTACTCGACAGATTCTAATTGTAACGAGCATGACTTTCTTTCAGATTATTTTTCGAATCGCTATGAGATGCTGTCATTGGTATTTTTAAAAGGTTATCAATGGCCTTTTGATAGTGCTAAAGTGCTTGATGGTTCCTCAATAATTGATATCCTGGTCTTTCTAGAAATAAAGAAAGGACGTCGTGTATGGTTAGATTATAAAAATAATCCATTTGAAAAAATAAATTATAGTAGCTTGTCAGAAGAAGCCTATCGATATTTAAAAAATGCTGGCGCATGCTTGGGTACACCTATTGATCGTCTAAAGCGCATGAACTCGCCTGCAATACAGTTTTATAAAAAGAAGGGTATTGATTTAGCAAAAGCTCCTCTTGAAATCACTTTGAGTGCTCAACATAATAATGGTGGACTTTCTGTAAATTGTTGGTGGGAGACCTCTGTTCCTGGTTTGTTCGCTATCGGAGAATGCAGCTCAACCCATGGTATATATCGGCCGGGTGGTTCTGCTTTAAACGCTGGTCAAGTCGGAGCTATTCGCGCTGCACAATGTATTAGCGCTCAAAAAAACATACTATTTTTGTCAGAGAAAGATTGGCTTGATTGCGTTTCCTCTCAAATTGCTGATGCTATTATGCCTGTTATGGTAACAGGCATAAAAAGGGATAAAAATTTTTATGATAACATTAAATATGCTCAGCATCGCATGACTAGATCTGCTTCCGCGTTTCGCAATCCTCAAGAAATGATTGTGGTGCTGGAAGAGGCGCAGAATGAACTAGCTCAGCTTCACCAAAATTATTACGTCAACAATAGTTCAGAACTTCATCTGGCATACAAGTATCGCGATATTTTAATCTCACAGATTGCATATTTAAGCGCAATGCTTAATTATTCTAATACGCAACATAAAAGCCGAGGAGGAGCACTTTACTATGATGCCAGTGGCTTTTTAGCATCAGAAAGGTTCCCTGAATATTTGCGCTATTCTGTAATAGACAATGTAATGTTTCAACAAATTCAAGAGATTAAATGGAATAGCGGAAATATCGAGATTTCTTGGAGAGATCCTCGACCCATCCCAAATAGAGATTTCTTCTTTGAAGATGTTTGGAGAGAGTTTCGCAATAGATTAGAAGCTCATTGATTCATTTCAAACACTGCTTAACATCTGAGTCACTCAAGTAATATGTAGTAGGAATGATCACAACGATCATCTCACCACACTTATCCCCATAGTGAAAAACATCGCCGTTGAGAGCATTGGCAAAGATACGCAAATCACGGACACACATCGTTTCAAACAGAAAGCCCAACATGTTGAGGTCCGCAATCAAATCCTTCGGACCGATACCAAGGGCAGCTACAGCGATGGAAGGAGCAACATAATAGCGCGTATCGGATGAACGAATCGCTTTTTTTGAGCGCAAATTGAGATTCCAAGCCGCCATTCTTCAATAAAATTACCACGATTGATGGGATTTTATTACCATACTTGGCGTAAAATTATTTCCACAATTGGCAATTCTTTATTGCCTTGGTTGGCTAACTTTAGTTGCCGTATTTAGCGATATTTTATTTCCATGATTGGCGAGTAGTCATTGCCATACATAGCGAATACGGACAACCATCGCAAAGAAAAAACCACGTCTTTTCATCGAAGACATGGTTTTCTTCCATCTAAAATCGTAGGGAAAGGCAGGTCAGACTGCCGTCAATTTTTTTGAATTCATCGGTATCCACCACTTTAACCGGATAACCGATGGTTTCAATATGCTTCTGCGTAACCGGATTGCCCTTGGGAACCAATACCGTACCATTCATCCATAAACTATTGATGGCGTATAGTTCCTCCCTGGGAACGACGAAGCGATCAAAGTCAGCAAAAGCTTCCTGGTCGTTCATTGCTTCGCTCACCAGAAGATCCCGATGATCCAAATAAACCGCAAAGTCCTTCAAATGCAGTCCTTCCGTTACGGGAACTGCGGTAACGGTATAGCCGTATGGTGCAACAATGTCGGAAAACTGACGTACACCTTCCGCATTGGTACGATCGGAAAGCCCAATGTAAAACTGCTTGCCCACTTGCAATACATCTCCCCCTTCCATGTTTGCTGGAGGAGTGAGCGCAAAAATTTGCTCAGAAGAATAATACTTTTGTAGGGCAGCGAGGATTTCCTGTTTTTCGCCGTGTCGCGATGCCGCCGGGGAATTCGTGACAATGGCGCATTCCTTCATGACCACTGCCGGATCTTCCACAAAGCATGAATCGGGATATTGTTCCAGCGGCTCTAACACCAACACTTCCACCCCCAGTTCCTGTAGTGCAGAAACATAGGCATCGTGCTGCAACAGTGCTTTTTCATATACCGGCGTTTCCGTACTGAACATACCGGTCGTAATGCCTTCAACCATGGATCGGGCAGGTTTGCGAACAATGGCGTGATGATACTTCATGTTGTCTCCTTTCGTGTTTTGCGTTCGTCTTACCTTATCAAACGAATAGAAACGTCGCAATCACAAAAACACCCTGCACACTGAAGTGCAGATCGTTTGCTTATCGGTCAGTTTCAGCACAATATGGAACAGATCGCCTACATCCGCGACGTTGGGATAAGAGGAAAGAAAAATGGGATGGATACAATTTCAATCTATGCACCCGTGAAGGGCGCGACTATACCACGCCGGAGAAGTTTTCACCGGAGGCGATATTTCAATCCACGCGCCCGTGAAGGGCGCGTGTAGAGATAAAATTGATGTGAGACCAAATATGGGAGAGAAAATCTCCTGTATGCTGCCCTATTGATGGCGGATAATCCGCCATCAATAGGGCACGTTTTTCCATGGGCGTTAATCACCCCGAAGGCAGCATATGCAGCCGATTCGATTTATATAAATAACGCTTCATCTGTACCAGCAAAGCCTCGTAGTTGTAAAAGACAAACGCGAATAGAAGCGTTCGTCGTCATTACGATGACTCCGTTCTGCTTTACCATGAGTTTCCATTTTATGCCCTGTCTATCCCCGTTGTGCGTGTGCATTCGGATGTGGCGTTTTTGGACGATGCGAGCGTCTCTAAGGGAATCGATAGTTCCGTCAAAACGGCGATTTCAGTGCATTAGGGGAGGCTTCTGAAATCTTATAGTGGCAAACAACAAATATCACCGAAAACCCCGAGCGATACGTTTTAATCGCATGAAATCTTGTATCCAAAGTATATGGAAGATACGGTACGTTTTTGCTATATTGGTTTACAGAGAGATAATTCGTTCTTTGTTTGATTGATATTTTCATTGTATAGGACTGTTTTCTATGTTTTTTCTTAAAATATCCCGTGACTAAACTCACTCACCACAATTCAATAAATAATATAATTCTCAGCTTTTTATGCACGTTCACGCGATCGATATCTATCTTGTGCCATTTTAATGAACATTCGAGCTGCTTTTGAGAGATAACGATCATTTTTTACCACAAAATTAACTGGACGAACCGATAGTGGATCCCCTACTTTATAATAGCAGAGATCTTGTGAAGGTAAATATTGAACAATTTCTGAACGTACGAAGTATGCACCAATAGCACTTTCTCGAAGTACATTCATAGATGTAAGTACTTGATCAAACATCATACTGACCTTCATTTCAAAACCAGCATTATAGCAAATCTGTTTCGCTCGATTAAATAAATCATTGCCTGGTTTCAACGTGATGAAAGGAGATTCCGCAAAAAACGATAAGGGAACAGCAGGAAAAGAAGGCGCTGAAAACATCTCACTTGTTATCTGTTTCGGAGTTATCTGATAAGAAACAAGTTTTTGGTTAACAGCAAAACTTGCAGGAACCGCTAAAATTAGTGTTTCATTGTGATAAAAAATCCGTTTTACTGATCCGTTCGTCTCATTGAAGCCTGTTTCCAAAACGAGATCTAAAGTTTCATCTTGCAACCCATTAGCCAGTTCATGGATATTCCCTTCCAACAAATCGATGGAGATCTTAGGATATCGACGATAAAAGTGCCCTATCATATTCGGAAAAATAAACGAACAATAATAAGCCGCACCTCCTAACGCCAAGTTTCCTGTTTTTAATTCTCTGAGATCAGAGAAATAGGACTTGATATTTCGCTCAACGAAAAGTATCTTTTCAACCTGCTCTATATATCGCAAACCCTCTTTCGTTATGGTAAGAGGAATTGTGCTTCGATCAAATATTTTTACGCCAAGTTCTCTTTCAGTTTTCATGACCATTTTACTCAATGCCGGCTGACTGATGAACATCTTCTTTGCTGCTCTTGAAAAACTGCGTTCCCGATAAACAGCATAAACATATTCCATTTCTTTTAGCATGTCTCTCTCCTCCTCCGACTTACAATAAAAGCATGACGATGGGAAGGTCCCACCGTCATGCTTCACTCTTATTATGAATATTGGTAGAGACTCAGTCTTCAAGGCAAACCATTTTTCCGTCTTTAACAATAATCACTTCTCTTTCTGTTCCTTCATCAAAAATGACGGTTGGATTATACTGCACCATATCAATATGCACGGTTGATCGCGCCGGTTGACCGTAATAGAATCCATTCCCCATAGCAATATGGCAAGTTCCGCGCGCTTTTTTCTCTTCTTCAAAATCACCATTAAACAGGCACGCAGGATTCAAACCAATTCCAATTTCTGCAATATTGTCGGAATCTTTTATCTCTTCTATCTGACGTCGGATCTCTCGGCAAATTTTAGCGTCACCGCCAACCACCTCTACAATTTTCCCTTCTCGAATTGTTAACTCCACAGGTGTAGAAGGACAGCCATAATAGCAGATGGGGCCATCCACTACTAATGTTCCACTGGTTGTACCAATAACCGGTCCGAGAGACACTTCTCCGTCTGACCAGGCCATCGCATCGCCGGGGTTTCGTGCAATTCCACATTCTACAATCGGTTCCATCTGATTCATCTCCATGTAGAGATCTGTTCCTGCTGGGGTAGTTATATGCGCTTTTTGATGACCTCGCCAAATGTTCTGTAGTTTTAATCCATCTGCATAAACACTTTCATAATCCGCTAAAGCACCGCCACGCGTAAAATTATCAATATTGCGTAAGCAAATTGATACTTCACGCAACTTTTTCTGGTTGATCAACTCTTTAAGATGGTTATTATAAATTGCAGCACCCGAAGCGGTTGTCATGCCAACAAAAACATCACATGAATCCATTCCTTTTTCTAAAGATTTCGGGAAAATCGTTGCTTTATCTTTTCCGCGAATCGGCATCATGTACACGCCATATTCCGCACCGCATTTTAATGCTGCCGCTGCCATAGCATTCGCCATACGCATATCTGTCTGGGGATCAATGACGATTAATACCTCTTCGCCCGGCTTAACCGCCATAAGATTGGACAAAATATAGCTTGCTCTCTCAACCGCTTCAATAATTCTATTGTCGTTCATTTCTACCCTCCTCTTTTCTTGCCTATCATTAACATCTCAATTTCCAAAAAGACTTATCGATGTTTCATCACGTACAAACAAGGTTTATTTTCTGGCAATTAATGCTGCATCATTAAATACGTCATGATCCAAAGCATTTTCCATTTCCGAAATACATACCGTCGCGACCAGATCTCCAACGGAGTTCGTCGCCGTGTGAATCTGATCAACAATACGATAGATGCCGGCAACCAAAGCATAGCCTTCTAAAGGCAATCCCATTTGCGTCATTAGAGTAAGACTAATAACAAGACCAATCTGTGGGGTTGCAGCACACCCTACGCTCAAAAACGTCGCCTGAATGCATAGGAGAACTTGCTGCTGTACGCTCAATTCCACACCAAACAATTGAGCGGAAAATAAAATCACCACAGCAAAATAACCGCATGTCCCATTCATTTGTGCTGTTGCTCCAAGCGGTAAAACAAAACTGGATATATCCTTTGGCGCACCCATTTTATTTGGAGCGATATCCATAGATATAGGAAGAGCGGCAGAGGATGTACAAGTACTAAACGCGACAATCCAAGACTCTAACGCTTTCCGCCAAAACATGATTGGACTTACCTTTCCGAACAGACGGAGTAACAAACTGTATAGAACCAGACTCACCGTGATTGCTGTCAGATAATCGGTAACAATGAATTTTAATACCGGGCCAAAAATGGCAACACCATAAGTCGCCATCGTCACCGACATCAAGCCGAAGACGCCAACAGGAATGATCTGGATGATGACATCCACAATCTTGAACATCACTTTAGAAAGGCTTGAGATAACGTTTGCCAGTGGTTCAGCAGTGGAACCAATGGCAATAATAGAGAAACCAACAAATAGCGCGAAAACAATAATGGGCATCATATCTCCGTTAGATAGAGCGGCAAATGGATTCGAAGGAAATAAATCCAATAGCGTCTGATAAACCCCTGGCAATTCCTTTGTCGTAATATCTGCTGCTGCTTCACCAAGCTGTATCCCTTTCCCCGGCTGAATAAGATTAACAAAGATTAATCCGATCATCGCGGAGAGCATTCCGGTAGCCAAAAACCACAAAACCGTTTTTACGCCTACGCTACGCAGTTTCCTGGTATCTCCCAACGATAGGGCAGCATCGATGATGCTGAAGAATACCAGAGGTACAACGACCATCCTGATGAGTCGAATAAATACGTCACCAAGGAACTGTAAGAACGGCAGAATATGGTCATTGATTATCGGTTGATTTACACCACCTAAAAAATTTAGAATATAACCAACAATAATCCCTGCAAACAGCGCGATGAAAATCTTAACATAAAGTGGTAATTTCTTCTTTTCCTTCATTCTCCTTCCTCCTTCCCGTGTCTTCCAACTTGTACAAGTTAAGATGAGTATAATTTTCATAAAATCCGACAGGCAACAGAGAGAATGAAATCGAATATCCCATAATATATGGTTATATGATTGAAAAAGAGCGGATATAATGACAGTATAGATGCATAAATATAGCAGAAATTAAGTATTATAAAAAATAAAAAGGGACGTATTTCACTATCTTCTTCCCATAAATGAAAAAGGCCTCCCGCCGATTTGTGGTCAGAAGGCCTTCCTGGTTAATTCTTCAAACACCCTAACGGCACGACATACACGCCGTCTTTACGTCGGTAAGCATAGTCACCGACGCCAATGAGCACCATACAAAACGTGGGTGCTTTCATTTTTTCTGTATCGATTTTCGAGCTGAGTTTCAGCAGACTTTCCGCTCCTTGTTCAATAAGGTGATCTCCCCCGAGTTTGATTTCAATAAGGCCATATGAGCCATCACGAAGATGAACCACAGCGTCACATTCCAGATCATCCTTATCACGATAGTGAAAAACATCTCCATGGAGGGCGTTCGCAAAGACACGTAAATCACGAACACACAGCGTTTCAAATAAAAGGCCAAACGTATTCAAATCCGCAAGCAAGTCTTTCGGCCCAATGCCAAGAGCCGCAACAGCGATGGAAGGATCGACGTAATAACGCGTATCCGACGAACGAATCGCTGTTTTCGAACGCAAGTTAGGATTCCAAGCCGCCATATCCTCAACGACAAAAATTTTTCGCAAGGCATCTAAATACGTCGCGACCGTCCTTTCATCAATAGGGTTCTCTCCTTTCGTCGAAACATCTTGAGCCAATCGCGTGTTAGGTATTTGTGATCCCTGATTTCGCGCATACGATCGCATAAGACGCCTCACGCGTTCCGTATTTTTCTGTATCGCATCGGCCCGATGAATGTCTGAGCGGACAACCGCATCGTAATAATCTATCGCCTGATCCAGAGCAAGATCCTCTCTCATGTCCACTGCCTGTGGCCATCCTCCTCGGCAAACAAGAAAAGCAAGACGGTCTAAATTGAGAGTGGATTCCCCATCAATGGATTTCGGGGCTTCAAAAAGTTCACCCAGACTCACATCGCCCGTTGCATCGCCAGATTCATAAAGGCTCATCGTTCGCATCGTAAGCCAAGCAAATCGTCCGGTTCCCGAATGCATGATTTTTTCTGTATCAACCGGTACGGTGGATCCGGTAAGGATAAATTGGCCAAGATCTTGACGGTGATCTACTTCATAACGAATGGCATCCCATAATTTCGGTGCCAGCTGCCACTCGTCGATCAAGCGCGGAGTTCTCCCTTTTAATAGCCGTTGCGGATTGATTTGCGCCATCACCTGGTTTTGCTCCATGCGACTCGGATCATCCATATAAAGAACGCTCTTCGACACTTGTTCAGCAGTTGTTGTCTTGCCACACCATTTCGGTCCTTCAATCAGTATGGCCCCTTTTCCCTCTAATTTTCTCGCTAAGAGGGCATCCGCCACTCGCCTGCGATACACGGTCATTTTCGCCACCTCGCAATCCGTCTTTCTGTTCTTTATTATATTGAAATTTGGTCATTTTTCAACTAAATTGCCATGATCGGCTGAATTCTATTGCTACGATTGGCGGAAATTTATTATCATTGTTGGTGGAATTCTATTGCTACGATTGACGGAATTTATTACCACAATTAGCAAATGTCGATCAATATAAAAAGCCACACAATTTTATAAAATACGGAAAGCATAGCAATCACAAAAAAGAAAGTCAAAGCAATATTGCTTCGACTTTCTTTTTAAATAATCGTTCGCCAGCATTTCCTTTTATGCAATAACAGCAGCAACAATGACCACAGCCATTGTCACGACCGCAAGGAATACACCGGCTATAGTGTATGATTTCAAGCCACCTTTAACCGTATAGCCGGACATATTCGTCACGACCCAGAATCCGCTGTCATTGATATGACCGATGCTGATACCGCCGGCAAGACAAGCCAAGGCGATAAAAACGGGATGTAATGTCGTCATCGCAGTAAAACCGGCCATGATGTTCATCGTAGTAATGGAAGCCACCGTTCCGGAACCTAAGGCGATACGGAACAGAACTGCCAGACCAAAGGCAAAGAGCACGAGAGCGAGAGGAGATGCACTGGTGCTGCTAAAGGACTGCGCAACTTCATCAGCAAAGCCGGTAGCGCTGATCACCGCACCAAACGAACCGCCTGCGCCGGTGATCAAGAGGACAATTCCGCTATCGCCGACTGCCGAATTTACAATACTTTCCATATCCTTGCCGAGCGCTTTTGCAGAAACGATATAAGCTGCAATCGTTCCTAACAGCATGGCAATAATACGGTTGCTGATAAAGTCAATGAACGTAGATTCAACTCCCATGGCTTTGGTCACGGTACTAAGCAAAATACAAATTACCGGTAAAACCAGCGGAATGAGCGCTGCAAAAAACGACGGAGCATGTTCAGGAATCGGATGACTGTCTTCCACTTCCAGAAGGCCCGTTTCATCCGTTTCCGGTTTCCAGAAACCGCGATCCAACATCATAAAATAGACCTTCCAGCCGATAAGGCAGGCCAAGAGACAGACACCAGCGCCGGCTGCGAGCATGATTCCAAGGTCAAATTGCAGTATGCTTGCCGCTGCTAACGGGTTTGGCGTTGGCGGCACAAGCGTGTGCGCACCGGCAGCACCAATGGTTACCGCACCAATCGCATAAGGGAGCGGCTTTTTAATCGACTTGGAAAGTTCCACGGCCAACGGAATAAGAATGATGAACGTGATGTCGAAAAAGACGGGAATCGAAAGCAAAAATGCGGCAAATCCCAGCGCATAAAGCGCATACTTCTCACCCGTCGCACGCACTAAGGTGTCTGCTATAACACGCGCACCTCCACTGGCTTCCAGCAATTTTCCGAGGATACATCCCAAACCGATGGGAATTCCGATGCCAGCCATCAGATTACCGAACCCCGTTCCCATACTTTCCGCTACCTCGACCATGGGAAGGCCGCAGCCTATGCCCATGATCAAGCTGCCCAAAAGCAGGCCGATAGTCGGATTTAATTTCAGTTTAATGATCGAGAAGAGTATGACCGCGATGGAAATCGCAAGCCATATGATTACTAACGCGATGCGTGGCATACGCCGCTCCTTTCCATTGTCATTTCGGACGATCGCGAAATGCTACAGACGCTTTGCTTATTTCAAAACGTCCAGTACGCGCTCCTCCGCTTCGGAAAGAGGACTGTGCATAGCCTGGTCCGAGAGCTTCTTGAAGTTTTCCAAATGATTTTCTTTTTGTTCTTTATCCCAAACCTGCGAGAATTCGCCACTGCGAATACGATCATAACGTTCCGCTAAAAATTCACGAATCGTCGTCGGATCATAGACTTCATAGCTGGAAAGCTGACCGTATTGACTTGTATGTGAATGGAACGGCAACTGTTTGAACATTCCCATTTCAGCAGCTTTTTCCATCATATACATCGGTTCTTTGGACATATATGCTTCCATCAGCACCGCTTCCTCAGGATGACCCTTGGCAACGTGCAGTTTGAATGCTTCGTCAAATACATGATAAATAATCGGCCAAATGCCTTGTTCTGTCATCAGATCCAACATGGTCTCATCGATGAAATCCACTTCGATCGCACCTTTTTTCGTCGCACCGATAGCTTTGCAAAGCGCTTTTCCGTATTCCAACGCCTTTCCGGAAGCATCCTGTGCAACACCGACAAAAGCAGGGGAGCCCTCTCCGCGTAAATAAAGCTGACGTACGCCGTCACCGATCATACGCGGTGCAGCCATAACCACGTCCACATAGGAAGGCGGAACGATATGTTTAAAAGTGATATTATAGGCTGAAGCAAAATTGACAATGTCTCCCTCGTGTAAACCCGGAGCAATTTGTTCCGTAAAGATTTCCGGCGCTACTTCATCCGGCAAAAGCATGAAAATGATGTCCGCTTTCTCACTAGCTTCCGCAATGGAATAGACCGGAAAGCCATCTTCATTCGCGGTGTCAAAAGAATCGTCATGGCGACTGCCCACGATAATGTGTTTCAATCCTGAATCACGCATATTTAATGCCTGTGCACGCCCCTGATTGCCATAAC
This sequence comes from Murdochiella massiliensis, assembly GCF_900059565.1. Lineage (GTDB taxonomy): Bacteria > Bacillota > Clostridia > Tissierellales > Peptoniphilaceae > Murdochiella > Murdochiella massiliensis. Next base: position 32,481 of record NZ_FIZW01000001.1, on the reverse strand, counting down.
CTAAAATGGCTACCGTTTTATCGATAATCAGATCCAAATTCGCATCCTTGTCATAATAAATGTTTGTCATGTTTTCCTCCTTATTGGTTGGGATAAATCAATACACCGCTTAAATCGTTCACATTTGTGCCCGTAGATCCGGTTTTGATCAGCTGGTTGATCTTCGATAGTGCTGTATATGTGTCGTTTTCTTTGAGGACATCGCGATAGACAAGGCCGTTTGCGCGCAGCTTGTTCATCGTTTCGCCGGTAACGTATCCTCCGGCAGCATCAGTAGGTCCATCTGTGCCGTCGCTACCCACGCTAAATACGCACACATTATCCAATCCCTCAATTAACCTTGCTGCGCCAAAAACCAATTCCTGATTTCGACCTCCTTTCCCCTTTCCTTGTAAGTACACCACCGTTTCTCCTCCAAACAGGAAAGCGAGCGGTTTTTCGGTATGCTGAAACGTTTGAGCAATCGAAGCGATGAAAGCCCCCGCTTCGCGTGCTTCACAGGAGAGAAAAGTACTGAGAATTTGCGTTTGAAATCCGCGCTCTTGTAAAGATTTCGCTGCTGCCTGGCAGAGTTCGGAAACGCTACCGGAAATAACCGTGGTAATATTGTCCAGCGTAGACACCGCTTCTTGACGACAGAGCTCTTTCGCCTTGGAAGACAAAGTCAAAGGATACTTGGCCAAAATCTCCTCCACCTCTGCAACGGTAGAAACATCCGGCACCGTCGGTCCGGAGGCAATCATATCGGGATTATCCCCCAAAACATCGCTTAAAAGAATGTTATAAACTTTTGCCGGCGCACAATGTCTCGCAAATCGGCCACCTTTCACATCAGATAGACGCTTGCGGATGGTATTGATTTCAACAATATCGGCACCACAACCCAGTAACTGGTTCGTAATCTCTTTGAGCTCTTCCAAAGGAACCAAAGGTAATTCAAAGAGTGCAGACCCACCGCCGGATACAAGGAAAACAACCAAATCATCCTTATTGAGCGGTGTTACCAAATCAATGGCCTCTTTGGTTGCGCGAATAGTGTTTTCGTCGAGAATCGGATGCCCCGCCTCAAAGCACCGAATACCAGGAAGTTTCCCTTCAACATGGCGATACTTGGTGATGACAATGCCGTCATCAAAGGACACTCCGGTATCGATAGCAGCTTTTGCCATTTGATAAGCGGCTTTTCCGACAGCAATGAGAATACGTTTTCCTTTTTGCGACGGCAGATTGACTATTTCTCTTCGTACCGCAGCATCCGGCAAACAGGATTGTATAGCCTCATGCACTACTCCCGTGATAGTATTCCGCAGAGCAAATTCCTTTTCGTTCATGCTTCCTCCTTGTGATTGCCATTATTGTATCGACTTTATTAGTAAAGAAATATAGTACGCATCATATATTTAAACGTTTCTTTATGGTATGTAGAACAATTCTTCTGTGCGGTAGAGTTTTTTCATGAAAGGAAGCGCACCTTTTTCTCTTCGTTTGCCATAATGAATTGTCCGTGCAACAGTTCACATATACGCTGCACATCGCTATCGTCAAATCTTAATGAAAGTATTTTGTATAAAGTTCTTTGGCAATATAAAAATGCGCAGCTCCCGTCGGACGACGTATGTCCATGCCCGTCTGTAAAGCCAGCTTTTTCAGGCGATATTGTAGGGTGTTTTTGTGAATAAAACTTTCTTCGGCCATCTTAGTAATGGCTCCTCCATATTGAAAATAAAGGGCGATCAGCATCATCCACTCACGCCATTTCTGCGTGTCTTTCGTGCGAAAGAGTTTATGTAAATAATTTCCGGCTTGCACAGCAGAAACCTCGTTGAGCACCAATTCCAAAGATAGTTCACCATATCCTAAAATCGGTCGATCAAGGGTGCAGCAGGCCAACGCCTGCTTTGCTTCCTGATACGCATCTTGAATGCGTAGTGTACCCTTTTCATCACTGTCATAGGCAACAAAAAGTTCCTGATGAAACAAATGACGAATCTGGCGCTGCCAGAGATGGATACGGTCCAGGAGAAGATCGTCCGGGACAGCCGGAACAAAGCAATATTGGTCTATCGCCTGATGATAATAAACAGTGCCTTTGCTTCCCTTAAGTTGTGTACGAATAAAGTGATCCATTTTCCCCATACTTCGCTGTCCTTCCAGTGTGTGATTTAATTCTTCCGCCTGCTGATAACGAATGACAAAACAGCGACGCGGAAGGCGAACATCCATACCCAGTACTTTTCCTCGTTCTACCAGCGAAGCGTTATTCAACACCTCTTCCGTGCGAAGCCATTCATCCACAAAACGATAAACAATACGACGATTTAAAACCCCTGTGTTTTGTCTTAGGCTTTCCTCTAAGAGTACCTCTGTCATACGGCGCACAATTTTCCCAAATTGTTGCACTTCTTCTCTTGGTCCGGTGATACCGATAACTCCAACAATATTTTTTTGATAATGAATGGCGAGGTTGGTGCCTATGCGTGTTGTTTCGGTTGCATCATCTTCTTCAATAGGAAGTTCTTCAATACCTTCCCGTAAAATGCGTAACGCTCCTTCATGTTTCATCCCGATGCGTTTTTGATCCGTGCTGGCAATAATCACACCATGTTCATCCATTAAATTAATGTGATAGTCCATCTCCGAGCCAATTTCATGCACAACTGCTTGTGCAATTTCCTGTGTAATCAAACTCATAATTCTATTCCCTTCTTTTATTTCGAACGAAATATCTCCATACACCGTATCAAAATTTAGACGCTCTCGAAAGAAATAAAGCAAAAAAACCCTGCGCACCGATCGGCGTGCAGGGTTTCGTTTACAAAAGGCCATATCTCGATGACCTTTTTTGTTTGTTATTGCTGCGCGTTCTTCGCGCGGTCTTCTTTGACCTTCTCGGTCAGCTTCGGCACAATCTGGAAGAGATCGCCGACGATGCCGACGTCCGCCACGTTGAAGATCGGGGCGCCCGAATCTTTATTGATGGCGATGATGTAATCGGATTCTTCCATACCGGCCAAATGCTGGATCGCACCGGAGATGCCGCAAGCGATGTAAAGCGTCGGGCGGACGGTCTTTCCGGTCTGTCCAACCTGGATTTCCTTCGGCGTCCAACCGGCATCAACCGCAGCACGGGAGCTCGATACTTCGCCGCCGAGGGCATCCGCCAGATCCTGCAGAATTTTGAAGTTCTCCGGGCCGCCGACGCCACGACCGCCGGAAACCAGGATTTTGGCTTCCTGAATATCCACTTTCTTGTGGATGGCTTTTACGACGTCTTCGATCTCGACAAAGCAGTTGTTTTTCTCGATCGGCTTTGTGTAAGCAATGATCTCGCCCTTGCGGTTGTGATCGCGAATTTCCTTGACCATAACGCCCGGACGAACCGTCGCCATCTGCGGACGATGGTTGGAGCAAAGAATCGTCGCCATGAGGTTGCCGCCGAACGCCGGACGGGTCATGCGCAATTCTTTGTTTTCCGGGTCGATTTCCAGTTTCGTGCAGTCTGCCGTAAGACCGGTATGAATACGTCCGGCAAGACGCGGACCAAGGTCACGGCCGATGGCGGTTGCGCCGACCAGCATCGCTTCCGGTTTGTATTCGTTAATGATGTTCGCCAGCACCTGTGTGTAGGGCTCTGTGCGATAGTATTTGAGTTCTGGATCATCCGCAACGATAACGCGATCCGCGCCATATTCGATGAGCGTCTTGGCTAAATCCGCCATATTTTCCCCGACGAGAACGGCTGTAACGTTGGTGTTCAGATCTTTGGCCAATTCACGACCTTTGCCGATCAGTTCCAACGAAACATTGGTCAATTTGCCTTCCACCTGCTCGGCGAAGGTCATGACCCCTTTATAATCCTGTAAATTCATCCCTGACCTCCCTTACAGTACGTACTTGTCATGCAGACGGTCCATAATGAACTGGACCGATTCATCGACACCTTTTTCAATCTTCATGCCCGGCGCCTTAACCGGCTTCGGGAAAGACTGTGCCACGCGCGTCGGCGAACCGGCAAGACCGATGTTGGAATCGTCTACGGGTACGTCCTCACGGGTCCAGCGCGTGATTTCATAGTTGTCGAACGAATCGAAAATGGCACCCGGCGTCATATAACGCGGGGAGACCGCTTCCTGCAAAGCCGTCACGAGGCAGGGCATCTTGGCACGAACCATGTGGTAACCGTCATCGTATTGACGCTGAACGAGAACACTGTCTCCATCCACTTCCAGGCTTGCCGCGTAGGAGATGTTGGGGATACCGAGATGTTCGGACATTTCCGGACCAACCTGCGCCGTATCGCCGTCGATCGCCTGACGACCGCAGATAATCAGGTCGTAGTCAATTTTGGAAACGGCGGCAGCAATTGTCGAAGACGTTGCCCACGTATCGGCACCGCCAAATGCACGGTCGGTAACGAGATAGGCATCATCCGCGCCCATGGCGAGCGCTTCGTGCAGAATGGCTTCCGCTTGCGGCGGTCCCATAGAAATGACGTCAATGTGCGCATCCGGCGTTTTGTCCTTAATGGAAAGCGCAAATTCGAGCGCTGCTTTATCGTCCGGATTCATGATCGAGGGAACGCCATCGCGAATAAGGGTGCCCTTTACCGGATCGATGCGCACCTCATTGGTGTCCGGCACTTGTTTAATGCAAACTACAATTTTCATGATTCCTCCTATTTCAACAGGTCGCCACCGACCACCATGAGCATAACTTCCGAAGTGCCTTCGTAAATCTCCGTGATCTTGGCATCACGCATCATGCGTTCCACATCGTAATCCACCATGTAGCCGTAGCCGCCGAGCAACTGTACTGCGCGGTTGGCAACCCAGGAAGCCGTACGTGCCGCCTTCAGTTTTGCGGTAGCCGCTTCCACGCTGTAGCGTTTCTGCGTATCTTTCGCCATAGCTGCGCGATATACAAGCATACGGGCAGCCTGCACTTCAATTTCCATCTCCGCCAGTTTGAACTGTGTGTTCTGGAATTTGGCAAGCGGACGTCCGAACTGTTTACGCTCTTTGACGTACTCTTTCGCAACATCCAAGGCACCCTGTGCAATACCCAATGCCTGTGCGGCGATACCGATACGACCGCCGTCCAAGGTACCCATGGCAATGCCGAAGCCCTTGCCTTCTTTACCGACCAGGTTTTCCTTAGGTACGCGTACGTTATTGAAAATCAACTCGCGCGTGGAGGAGGCGTGAATACCCATCTTGTCTTCAGCAATACCGAAGGAGAAGCCTTCCATGCCTTTTTCCAGAATGAAGCAGGAAATGCCGTGGTTGCCCTTGGTGCGGTCTGTCATAGCAAAAATGCAGTAAACATCGGCATAACCGGCGTTTGTGATGAAAATTTTGGAACCGTTGATGACGTATTCGTCACCATCCAACACGGCGGTCGTCTGTTGGCCGGCTGCATCCGTACCGGCTTCCGGTTCGGTCAGACCGAAGGCACCAAGCTTCTCACCTTTTGCCAGCGGAATAAGATATTTCTGTTTTTGTTCTTCGGAGCCGAATTTTTCGATCAAGCTCGCGCAAAGCGAGGTATGTGCCGAAACGATAACACCCGTTGACGCGCAAAGACGAGACAATTCTTCGACACACAAAACGTATGTAAGCGTATCACAGCCCTGTCCACCGTACTCCTTCGCAAAGGGGATTCCTAAAAATCCGTATTTTGCCATCTTTGCAACCGTTTCTTCCGGGAAACGATGCTCTTTATCGATTTCCTGGGCAAGCGGCTTCACCTCTGCCAGAGAAAAGTCACGAAACAGCTGTTGCGCCATCTTGTGCTTTTCACTTAACGTAAAATCCATTCTTTCCTCCTCCATGTGTCGGGTTCTTGCTTTCCCCACGGAAAGCACGCCAATCCTGTTAAATTTTTATCCCATAAGCTCAAGAGGAAGAGACCCGAAGACGGGTCTCTTCGTCTTACGCCTATTGATTGGTGAAATGTTTTTCTTTTCGCTTTTCCAAAAAAGCGGTCATGCCCTCTACTTGATCGCGTGTGCTGAAGCAGTGTGCAAAGGCGTCCACCTCTTTTTTCAAGCCTTCTTCCAGCGGAAGATCCATTCCCTGCTGCAAAACTTCTTTTGCTTTCCGAACGGCAATGGGCGCGTTTTGGGCAATCGCCTTCGCCAATTTTTCTGCTGCCACCATCAGTTCCTCCTGAGGGAAGACTGCACTGACCAAGCCGATGCGTAGAGCCTCTTCGGCGTTGATGTTTCGAGCGCCCAAGATCATTTCATTGGCGATCGATCGTGAACCGATGAGACGGGTGAGACGCTGTGTGCCGCCAAATCCGGGCGTAATGCCGAGGCCGACTTCCGGTTGTCCGAAAACGGCGTTTTCGGAAGCGTAGCGAATGTCACAACTCATCGCCAGTTCATTTCCGCCACCTAACGCATAACCGTTGACCGCAGCAATTACCGGAATAGGTAACGTCTCTATTTTTCGCATGACGCGATGCCCCAGTTCCGCATAGGCTTTTGCTTCATCTTCCTGCAAATCCTTCATCTGCGCGATGTCGGCGCCGGCAACAAATGCCTTGTCGCCCGCACCGGTTAAAATTACCACGCGCACCTGGTCAAGGTCAATCGCATCAATTGCGTTTTCTAAATCCTTCAATTCGGCACTGTTTAAGGCATTCAGTGCCTCCGGCCGATGTAACGTGAGAATCTCAATCGTGCCTTTGCACTCACGTTCAACAATCTCCATAATTATTTCACTTTCTTGACAACAGCTGCACAGCCCATGCCACCGCCGATGCAAAGTGTCGCCAGACCCAAATCCGCTTCGTCACGGCGCAGCATCTCATAGATGAGTGTCGTCAAAATACGAGCGCCCGAGCAACCGACGGGATGACCCAGAGCAATAGCGCCGCCATTGACGTTCACTTTCTCTTCGTCCAGTTTCAGTTCCTTTACGACCGCAACGGACTGCGCTGCAAAGGCTTCATTGGATTCAACCAGATCAAAGTCTGTCGGTTTCAAATCCAGGCGTTTGCAGATCTTCTTGGTCGCTTCAATGGGACCGACACCCATGATTTCGGGTTCGACACCGGCGAGGGTTCCGCCCAGCCATTCCACTTGCGGTTTTAACCCCAATTCCTTCATTTTCTCTTCGGAAACAAGCACCATCGCCGAAGCACCGTTGTTGATACCTGAGCTGTTTCCGGCCGTCACAATGCCGTCCTTCTTAAAGGCCGGACGCAGTTTCGCCAAAATCTCCGGCGTCTGTCCATCACGGATGCCTTCATCCGTATCAAAGGTGATCGTTTCTTTCTTGAGTTTGATTTCCATCGGAACAATCTCATCCTTGAAACGACCGGCGTTGCGCGCGGCTTCTGCGCGGTTCTGGCTTCTTGCCGAGAAGGCATCCAATTCCTCACGCGTAATGCCGTATTTTTCCGCTACGTTTTCGGCTGTAATGCCCATATGGAAATCATTAAAGGCGTCCCACAACGCATCGTTGACCATGGTATCCACGATCGTAGCGTTGTTCATGCGATAGCCGAAACGGCCCTTCATCATGGCATACGGTGCCATCGCCATATTCTCTGTACCGCCGGCGATCACGATGTCCGCCTCTCCCGTTTGGATTAAACGGGCAGCCGTATTGACGGCTTCCAAACCGGAACCGCAAACGACGTTGAGCGTAACAGCGGGTGTCTCAACGGGAAGTCCTGAATTCAGGGCAACCTGTCTTGCCACGTTCTGCCCCTGACCGGCCTGCAGAACGTTACCCATGTAAACAAAATCGACCTGCTCCGGTTTTACGCCGGCGCGTTTCATTGCTTCCCGAACGACAACCTCGCCCAGTTTAACTGCCGATGTGTCCTTCAAGACACCGGCCATGGTTCCGATTGCTGTACGCGTAGCGCCTGTGATAAATACTTTGCGTGTCATGCTTCCCCCTTCACTCTCGTTTGAATGTTCTTCCTTTTCTTTGCAAATGGGCTCCAAAGCAGACGACCCACGGGTTATCATGCCTACCTTTTATTTTATCGCTTTCCTATATGTTGTCAAATCATTCACAATGGCATAACAGGCAACGTCGACCGTTGCTGCAAGGCATTACAGCCATCTTCGGCGATTGCTGAAGACGGCCTTTTTCCTTGCGTTTTCAGCCATGCACTCAACGTTTGTTGCTGTTGCGCCAAATGTGTAGACGCTCCGCTTCCTGAATCAGCTCGTCGCGCATATCCGGATGGGCAATGCTGATCAATGCTTCGGCGCGCTGCCACGTGGCCTTTCCTTTCAGGTTGACAATGCCGTATTCTGTGGCCACATAGTGTGTGGTTGTACGCGGATCCGTCACAATTGTTCCGGGGCTTAATGTCGGAACGATACGGCTCTGCATTTTGCCCTGTTTGTCGGTGCGTGAAGACTGGAAGGCCGTAATGGATTTTCCGCCTTTAGACATATACGCGCCCATAACGAAGTCCAGCTGTCCGCCCGTTCCGGAAATCTGATGAAAACCGCCCGATTCCGCGTTGACCTGACCGAAAAGATCAATCTCCACGCAGTTATTGATGGCAATGAAGTTGTCCATTTGGGAAACCACATACGGATCGTTGACATAGTCGACCGGTGCTGTCGCCAGAACCTGATTATGATCCATCCAGTCATACAGTTCCTGGGAGCCCAGGGAGAACGAAAAGACCTGTTTCCCGCGATGCAATTCTTTCTGCATACCGGTTACGACGCCGGATTTTGTCATGGCCATCATGGAATCGACGTACATTTCGGAGTGAATGCCGATGTCCTTTAAATCGGATTCGGCAATTTTATAGCCCAATGCATTCGGCATTCCGCCGATACCCAGCTGCAAGGTTGCGCCGTCTACGATTTCCTTAATCAGCATATCGGCAATCTTTTCATCGGTTGCATCCGGTTTAATCGTCGGGATGGTATCAATCGGTTCATCCGATTCCACCACGGCGTGAACTTCAGTGATATTGATGTAGTCGTCGCTTAATCCATAGACCACCGGCATATTCTTATTAGCTTCTACAATGACATATTTTGCGCGCTTAATTGCTTCCCTCGTGGAAGCAATGCACGGCCCGAGGTTGAAGTTTCCATTTTGATCCATGCCGCACGTCTGAATAAAGAGCACATCTACGGTCTCGACATCATCCGAACGGCGATACATCTCCGGCTGCTCGGCATAGCGCATTGGCACAAAGAACGCGCGCGCTTCTTTTGCCATTCGGCGATCCTGCCCCTGCATGAACCAGCTGTTCCAGACAAACACATCCCGATTCAGGCGCTTGTTGGCTTCCAAAATCTGAATGGGATGGTAAATCAGATAACCGCGTACAAATACTTCATTGAGTTCTTCCGCACGTTTGGCAAGCGCTTTATCCAACAGGTTCGGCACAGAAAGGGCATGGGCATAATCCAGCCACATACCGTCCTTGACAATTTTGACCGCCTCCTCAGGCGTGGTCAACTTCTCCTCATATTGCTTGCGATAATCGATCATACGTTCTCCTTCCCTCCGTCTTCATCGGAAACGTTGTCCCGAAAAACGTTATCCTCATAAACCATTTTGTATTTACCCTTTCGCGTACTTTCCACACCCTAAACGTCGCCAATAGCAGATAAAAATCCTCGACTTTTGTACGCTCGGCTGCACGTCTTGCACATAAAAATAGAGGTTGTGTCGAACACACATAGCGTTCGAGCACAACCTCTAAGAAAAACAATGTTTTTACTAAACTTCTTACTTAACCTCGACTTCAGCGCCGGCTTCTTCCAGCTTCGCTTTGATCGATTCCGCCTCATCCTTGGAGACTTTCTCTTTAAGCGGCTTCGGTGCTTCATCAACGAGCGCTTTCGCTTCTTTCAGGCCGAGACCCGAAATTTCTTTGACGACTTTGATGACGTTGATCTTCGAAGAGCCTGCGCTCTTCAGGATGACGTCAAATTCCGTCTGTTCCGCTTCCGCAGCACCGGCGGCAGCACCGGCAGCCGGCGCAGCAACGGCAGCAACCGGATCAGCGGCGGATACGCCGAATTCCTCTTCCAGCGTGGAAACCAATTCCGACAATTCCAGAACGGTCAATTCTTTTACTTGATCAACTAATGCAGTAACTTTCTCAGATGCCATGGTATTCCTCCTAATGGTCTAACAATAGGTTGCCGATAACGCTAAGCGATTAAGCGGCTTCTTCTTTTTTCTCTTTGATTGCATTGAACGCATAAACCGCTTTGCGCAGGACGCCCTGAGAGGCATTGGCGAGACCGGAAATGGGGCCTTGCAGACCGCGCAAAACCATGCTGAGCAACACTTCTTTCGCCGGCAGTTTCGAGAGTGCGACCATTTCTTCGCTGCTCATCGCATGGCCATCCATGTATCCGCCGAGGATCTGAAACTTCTCTTTGTTGTCTTGGGCAAACTTGGCCGCGATTTTCGGGCCGTCCACCATCTCTTTATTGGAGAAGATAAACGCATTCGGACCGTTCAGCAGATCATCCAGCTCGGTTACGCCCATATCATTGAACGCACGACGCACCATGGTATTTTTGTATACCTTGTACACTACGTCTTCCGCACGGAATTGATTACGCAACTCCGTGATGCTCTCAACCGTAATGCCTTTGTACGCCACAATCGTTACCGACTGCGCCTGCTCAATCGCCGATTTAATTTCGTCGACCACCGCTTGCTTTTTCTGCAGTGTCTGTTCTTTCATTCGTTTCACCTCCTTCGGCTACAAATTGAAAATCTCCCGGCACGACACACCGGGAGAGGAAAAACATATCATTCCCACCTCGACAGGAAATTAAGCCGGAAACATCACGCGACATTTCATGGCACCTGTGGTCTTCGGTAGCCGAATAGTAGATTAGCACAGGTTGTGCTTATTGGCAAGCTATTACTTTCCCAATTCCATCAACGCCGTGGTCTCCAGCGCAATACCGGGACCCATCGTGTTGGCAACTGTGACGGATTTGAGGTACTTGCCTTTTGCGGACGCCGGCTTCGCCTTAACGATCGCCGACATAACCGCCTTCAGGTTTTCGCTGATCTGTTGTGCATCAAACGAAGCCTTGCCGATAAGCACGTGAACGATGTTCTGCTTATCGGTACGATATTCAACTTTACCGGCTTTCACGTCTTTTACAGCCTGCGCCACATCCATCGTGACCGTGCCGGCCTTCGGGTTCGGCATTAAGCCGCGGGGACCGAGAACACGACCGATGCGACCAACCTGTCCCATCATATCCGGAGTAGCGATGGCGACGTCGAAATCCATCCAGTTTTCTTTTTGTACCTTCTCCACCAGGTCTTCTCCGGCGAAATCAGCGCCGGCGGCAATCGCCTCATCCGCCTTAGCGCCTTTTGCAAAGACGGCGACACGCACCGCTTTACCGGTGCCGTTCGGCAAAGCAACGGTACCGCGAACCTGTTGATCGGCATGACGGGAGTCAACACCCAAACGAGCATGCAACTCGATGGTCTCGTCAAACTTAGCCGTTGCCGTCTTCTTTAACAACTCGGATGCTTCATCAATGGAATAGGTCTTCGTCGCATCGATGAGCTTTGCTGCTTCGATATATTTTTTGCCTCTCTTCGGCATAAGATCCTCCTTGTGGTACGAGCGGAAATTCCTCCCACTGCTCCATTATTCCTCGACGGTAATCCCCATCGAACGCGCTGTTCCGGCAACCATGCTCATCGCTGCTTCCAAAGAAGCCGCGTTCAGATCCGGCTCCTTGAGCTCCGCGATCTTCTGTAACTGCGCTTTGGTAATCTTGCCGACTTTTTTCTTGTTGGGTTCACCCGAAGCAGCCTGCAGACCCAGTTCTTTCTTAATCAGAACCGCGGCCGGCGGTGTTTTGGTGATAAAGGTGAAGGAACGATCCTGATAGACCGTCATCACCACCGGGATAATCAAGCCTTGCTTATCCGCGGTTTGCGCATTAAATGCCTTGACAAATTCCATAATGTTGACGCCGTGAGGACCAAGCGCGGTACCGACCGGCGGTGCCGGGGGTGCTGCGCCGGCAGGAATTTGCAATTTGACAATCGCACTTACTTTTTTAGCCATAGTATCCTCCTGGGATTTCTATCGTGGTCAAAGCGGGGATATCCCCCTTCCACTAACGACTATTGCACCGACACGCTACAGCGTCTCGATGTCGTCATAGGACAACTCGACGGATGTTTCACGCCCGAACATATTGATGAGCGCTTTAATCGTCTGTTTATCCGGTTGCACTTCTTCGACTTCTGCGGAAAAACCGGCAAAAGGGCCGAAAATAATTTCGATCGCATCGCCTGGGGCAACGTGAATCTCACGTTGTGCCATCTGCTCGCGTACGCCAAACTGTGCGACTTCGCGCGCGGTGAGCGGAATGGGATCCGATCCGGGGCCGACAAACCCCGTAACGCCATTGGTATTGCGGATCAGGAACCAGGACTTCGGGGTGATGTTCATCTTCACCAGCACATAGCCCGGCAGAATTTTACGTTCCTTAATCACGCGTTCGTTATTACGAACCTCTGTGTACTTTTCCATCGGAACGCGCACGTCAAATACATCTTTATCCTGCTCGTTCTCGATAATCATTTCGATCTTATCTTTTACTTTGTTTTCGTATCCGGAATACGTATGAATGACATACCATTTTCCTTCCAGGGTGTCTTTTTCCTGTTCCGACATCATTTCCCCCATTCTACGAATCAAATGACAAGACCGACCAACCAACCATAAATCAGATCAAGTATCCAACCGAACGTTGCAACCACTGCGGCAATCACCAGCACGATAGTGGTGTACTGAACGACTTCCGAACTCGTGGGCCACTGGATCTTACGCATTTCCGCGCGCATACCGTCAATGCGGCTCGGCGCCTTCTTCTCTGCCATAGATCCTCCTTACTTCGTTTCGCGATGCAGGGTATGCTTCTTGCAGAACGGGCAGTACTTGTTCAGCTCAATACGCTCCGTGTTGTTCTTCTTGTTTTTGGTGGTATCGTAGTTTCTGTTCTTGCAAACGGTGCAAGCTAATTTCACTTTATCAGCCATTGTTTCCTCCTACTCCCAAAATCGTATCCCTCCTTCGCCTGCCAACGGAGGACACCTGTCGGTGCTTTTTTGCGCACTCAAAAAAGCCTATCCCGACGGATACGTTTCATCAGTGTATCACGACGTCGTTCTCTGCGCAAGTCGGGAATAAGAAAAAAAACGAGGAAAAATGCGGGTTCGCATTTTTCCTCGTTTGCCTTCTTTTCTCTTCACCGTAAACTTGCCTTAGCGTTATCGGCTTCTTTCCCCCTACTTCACCGGGAAAATCGCCTTCACCGCATTGCGCACACTCTCTCCCACCGAAGCCGGTCCGCCAACAATGAGAATCTGCTCAAGATCGGTATGCGTATTGAGATAGGCATCAATCGGCATCGGCAGATTCGCCTGTTTCGTTAGGAGTACCGGCGCATTCAGCTTCTGCGCTACCGGACCGGCGACCAACGCATCCGACCACTTCTCTCCACTCGTAATTATCGCGCGTGTCGGATTCATCACCATCTCCGCCATCTTTGCCGAGACCACATAACGATCCGCACCGTCCACACGAGATACGGTTTTACCAATCATGGCTTCAATCGCCTGTTTCGTCTCGGGAGCGATCGTTCCTTCGCCGCCGCTGATCACGGCATCGCGAATGCGTGCCTTTAGGACATCCGCCACAAACTCGGGAACACGATCCTCACGTACCAGAAGAATCGGCGCCTTCCACTGATGCGCATACGGTACCGACGAAAGGGCATCCGTATAGATCATACCGTTTGCAATCACCGCATTCGTGCTCTCCGGCAGATACGCTGCGGAATTCTTGTTCACCTCAAAGCGATCAATGCCGCCCACGCGCGTGATCTTTGCATTCGTCATGGCCTTAAGCTCGTCAATGACCTTTTCCGAGATGGTTCCCGGGCCACCCATGACGATAATCTCGTCACGCTCGGTACGAAGAATTTCCTGCTTCGTCACGGCGAAGAGTTCATCCTTCTGCGTATACAGAATCGGGATGTTTCCCTGGGAGACGTTCATGGCACTCATGGAATCGGCATAGGCCATATTCTGCACAAGGATCACTTTTCTGGCATCGCCGAAATACGTTTTGGAAATCGTAGCGGCGATATCCTGCCGTGTCGGGTCATCGATAGGTTTGATGACATCCGGTGTTTCCGGTTCTTCCGTCTTTTTGTCGTTCTTGACGTAGATGGTACGAACGATTTGATTCTCGTAGCGGACACGCCCATCCTTAACGGAGAAGGAGAGCGGCTTATCCAGTGGGATATAGCCTTCTGGGGTCTTAATTTCCTGTAAGGAATAATCGCCCGTTGAGAGGAATTCCACCCTTGCTTCTCCCGATTTGTCCGTCGTGACGACGCGGTTGATGGAGGAGATCATCTTGTCCGTAATCTTAAACGTTACGGGCAGCGGAATCCGGTTGCCGTCGCCGTCGATCTTTACGATGCGAAGGATCGGGGTGGAGGGCTTGGGATCCGGCTTTGGTGTCGGTGTATCGGGCTTCTTCCACTGTGCATAGACCACTAAATCATCTGAAACCACCGTATTCTCATCAAACGCGTCCCCGGTTCCATCTTTCTTGGTATTCCATCCTTGAAAAACGTAGGTCTGTCCATTGATCGTGACATCCGCGAGATCGTCCGCCATAGCATCGCCTAATACTCCGGTCGACGGTTTCTTTCCCTCATCAAAGCTGTCCGATACAAGCGTCCCGTTATAGGCGACAATGGAGGTGCCGAGAACCTGTTCTTCGCCCGGTTGAAAGTCGTCGCTGTTTCTTGCAAACCTTACTGTGGCCGGCGCAAACTGAATCGACAAAGGGAGAATTCCATCAATCGGAGGAATGGAACGCGATAAATCATGCGAACGACCAAGAATCTTCACTATAGGCATCTTGACATAGCCATCGACCATACCGCTTACCTTAACGGTTTTTCCCGTATCTAACACCGTCTTTTTTGCCTCGGCTTTAGGGATGGTAATTGAGGATTCTGCGGAAAGCAGCATTGCACTGTTTTCCACCGTTCTGGCATCGACATTTTTTATCCGTTTTCCACCAAACCCACTGTTCGTGCGCACAATCGTACGAATAGTAATATGACGAGAGTGATTCGGATTTTTTATGGTAAACGTCGTGACCGGATCGGTGTCAGAGACGAAGGATTCAATCTTCCACGGTTCAGTCGGTGCTCCTTCAATCTCAAATATTTCTCTTGAATCTGTATCACAAGCCAAATACGGCTGAAAATAGTAACTGCTAAAAGAAACGGTCAGCGTATCTTCCACTTTAACAGCATCATCCAGCGTAACATTCAAGTCTACATGCGTATATTGCGCGTTTTTCGCCGCACTTCCTTTATCACCTTGAATATTCGTCATGATGAATGAACCATTTCCGGTATAAAGCCAGTGGGCAGCTACTTTACTCATTCGAAAGCTGGCGTTCAAATGCATCGGATATTCATTTATTGTCTCATCAAACTTCTCTACGATATGATGATCGAAAGAATCATCATCTTTTCTGTGTAAATCACTATTCGGCAATGTATCTTCATCACCAATACCATCGTTGATGGTACAGCTATTATTCGTCATTATTCCTGTAACAGATAGCTCACTTAAGTGCGCCGGATATACGTCTGTTACGCCGTCATCCAACATCGCTGTTGGATCTTCGCCGGAATAATACAGCTTCGCCCCATCAGTGTTCGCGTAATCTTGCTGATCACTCCAGCCAAGGAAATACTTTTTATCGATTCCGCTTCCAGATTTCCATGCTTCACCGCGGTTATTCACCCCCCCAATAGTTGTTTCCGCTGAATCCGAAAAATCAACGGTTACCTCACCATTGGTTGTATGAAAAACAACCTCCTTTCCTGCAGCAGAGGAAGAAAAAGAACTGAGGCTAAGCACCGCAAAAAGAGCAATCACAAAGATTGCCAACTTTCGCCATCGAATCACTCGGTTTCTCATTATCATTTCCTTTCTTAATATTTGATCGTTTTTACAATAAAAATATGCATTTAATTGTATCATATCCCGGATAAATCCCACAATTATAAACACCTACGTAAACACCTGTGTTTTCTAAAAACTGTATTTGGAAAATACGTTATTTTATACGTTTCCAAATTTTCTTTGATCGGAATATGGGAATGGAGAAAGCTTCTGTACAAGGAAAGGCGCGATTATATTATTTAGAAACGATGGATACATTCAGTCGTCGGACGTTTCCTCTTTCAGTCAGGGTTCATAAGGGCTTGACCAGTCCTGGCTGTGGCGTGTTCATTTCGCTAGCCAGGGTTTCGTCGGAAAATTTAACCCTGGCTGGTGTGATCTTTTCTTCCCAGCCAGGGTTCATAAGGGCTTGACCGACCCTGGCTGGAGCGTGTTCATTTCGCTAGCCAGGGTTTCGTCGGAAAATTTAACCCTGGCTAGCAAAACTTTCCCTTCTAAGCCAGGGTTCCACGACGAAAGTTGACCCTGGCCGACAAAATTTTCTCCTCTCAGCCAGGGTAAAAGGGATGCTGTTCGACCCCGGCAGCGCTCATTTTCTTACGCTAACCAGGGTTACGCGACAAAAATTTAACCCTGGCCGACAAAGTTTTCTCTTTCCAGCCAGGGTTCCGCAAAAAATCGACCCTGGCCAATACGCTATCTTGCGCCCAGCCAGGGTTTCACACCTTCTATCACCAAAATCGCGCTGCCAACAGCCTTTCCGCTCAATTGGTCCAGGTCAACAGTGCCTTTACAGGATAGCCGACCTCTTCCAAGGCTTTCCTTCCGCCGAGATCGGTCAGTTCGGTCAGGAAAAGTGTTCCGGCGACCACGCCACCCGCATCTTCTACCAGTTCGCAGGCCGTTTTCGCTGTACCGCCGGTGGCCAGAAGATCGTCCATAACGAGTACACGTGCGCCTGCCGGGATCGAATCGCGATCTACCTCAATCGCCGCTTCCCCATATTCCAGCGTATAGGATTTTTTGATCAGGTTTCCCGGTAGTTTTCCCGGTTTTCGTGCCATAATAAATCCCTTATGTAAAAGGGCCGCAACGGGCACCCCCACGATAAAACCGCGGGATTCCGTTCCTAGCACATAATCAAAGTCCCATTGCTTTGCCGCGTCGGCAAGTTGTTCCACCATCGCCTGCAACGCATCAGCGTCAGACAAAATCGTCGTAATGTCCTTATAGCTGATGCCCGGGCCCGGAAAGCCTTCGATAACACGCATTTTCTTCTTCAAATCCACTTGCTTATTCATCCTATTCTCCCGGCTTTCGCCTCTTCTGTTCTTTTTCTTCCGTTGACGCCTTTCGTTCCATCCGTCTTCAGCTCGGTAAATAGGGCCATTCAACGGAGCAACTCTTCTCTACCCAAAATAGAGCACTCTCTCGACAAATTGGAACATTATCCCGTCCAACTGCCTATGGTATCCAACCGCACCGGGCGTCCAACCTATTATGCGTAGAAAAATTTGTTTCCTGCAGAAATCTGTGGTACAATGCCATGGTCAGCAATTCGACGGGGTGTAGCGCAGCTCGGTAGCGCGCCTGCTTCGGGAGCAGGAGGCCGGAGGTTCAAATCCTCTCACTCCGATTTTTCTTTTTCTAAACGTTGAAAACAAGCCATTCTCTCTTGATGAATGATACTCGTTTGATACTAAATTTTGAAACCGGGACGGTCGTCCCGGTTTTTTATTCCTCCCTAACCGATTACCTGCCGACCTTCTTTACCTGAAACTGCCTTGTCGATCTCTTATCGGTATTCGATTATTACTTCCGTTTCTTCCTCCGATCACAGCTCATCGGTATCAATCCAAAGGGTAAACGGTCCGTCGTTGATCGACGAGACAAGCATATCCGCACCAAAGCGACCGGTCTGTACGTCCGGCAAATCTTCCCTGATCAATGCGATCATCTCGTTATAAAGCGCCTCGGCCAAAGCCGGAGGCGCAGCCGTCGCAAAGCTTGGGCGATTACCTTTCTTGATGGAGGCAAAGAGTGTAAACTGGGAAACCAGCAACACATTACCCTGCACAGCGGCCAAATCGAGGTTGGTCTTGCCTTGGCTATCCATAAAGACGCGCAGCTTGCGGATTTTCGTCCACAAGCGCACGACTTCCTCTTTGGTATCATCGGGCCCAACACCCAGATAGATGAGATAACCGCGGTTGATGGCACCGACAATCTCGCCGTCGATGGTCACCGACGCCTCTTTAACGGTTTGTAATACGGCACGCATCGCAATTAACGAATGGTAAAGCCAAGGTCGGCAATATCGTGATTAAAACCGATTACCGTATCTACGGAAAGCTCTTCCGGCGTTTTGTCCCCGATTTTGGCGAGTTTCTGCAACACGCCGTCCGGGCAAGTGATGATGTCCACACCGAGACGTTCCGCTTCATAGACATTCCACACTTCGCGCGTAGATGCCCACAGCAGGCGTACATGATCGTATTTTTGGCAAATTTCGGAAGCTTCGGTCATGACGGGAATGGGATCCAGTCCGTTGTCGGCCAAGCGTCCAGCAAAAATGGAAACGTACGTGATGGCCTTATCGCTGACCGCTTCCACAATGGCCTTCGTCTGAGCAACCGAATAAACGGCTGTCACGTTCAAATTTACGCCTTCCGCTGAAAGACGAGCGATGAGAGGAATCATGCTCTCGCCCTTGGTATTCACAACGGGAATTTTTACAAAGACATTTTTCCCGAGGGCAGCAATTTTACGCGCTTCCTGTTCCATGGTTTTCATGTCATCAGCAAATACTTCAAACGAGAGAGACAGATCCGGAATCGCCTCAACCACCTTTTTGGCATACGGCGTATAATCCTCAACGCCCGCCTTCTTCATCAGCGACGGATTGGTCGTAAAGCCGTCCACCAGGCCGCTTTCATATTGCTTTTTCATCGTTTCCAGCACCGCGCCGTCCGCAAAAATCTGTACGCGAAAATCCTTAAACATCGTTTCCCCTTTCTCCTCAAGTAAAGGTTGCTCCTTGAAATTGCCTCTTCGAACACCTTTTTCCCAAACGTCTTCATTCCAACGTTTCCAGTATATCTACTCGGGGTGACAGGATTCGAACCTGCGACCTCATGGTCCCAAACCACGCGCGCTACCGAACTGCGCCACACCCCGAAAAGCAGGGTTATTCTACCATACTTCCGCCCTGCTGTCCTATGAACTTGCTTAGCCGATGAGAGAATCCTGGAGACTGCGCAAGCGATAAACCTGCGTGGACTGATCCAACTCAACGTCCTCTTCCGTCAACACACTGTCTTTGGCGATATTGCATTTTGCCATAGCGTTGCCCACCAAAAGGCCGATCGGAATGTGCCGTTCCTGTTGCTGCATTTCATGCGTTTCAATGCGCCCGCGCACACAAAAGCCGCCAATACCGTCGATGGGTTCTCCCTCCGCGATGTCCTTTTTCGCCACGGCCACCGTCTCGGAAACCGGTTTATCCAGCGGAACGATGGCTGCCTGTCCATGCAACGCCGCACGCGCAATGGTCAGCGGCGTTTCCAAACTGCCGAGGTGGAAAGGCCGGTAGAGAATATGATGATCGCGCTCTCCTTTTTTCAACATATAATTCATTTCGGCGGCAACTTGTTCATTTTGCCCTTTTACGATCACGAAAACACCGGGAGCGATGCCGTCCACATAATCCACTACACCGAAATTACTGAGAACTCCGCCGTTACGCACAAGATCGAACTGTTTTACCGTTTCATCCAAGTCACCCGCTATGCCGTGCATACCTTCCACATCGGGCACAAATCCCGTAGCATTGGAAAGCAACGTCATTTCGGCCATGGTCTTGGTACCGTCCTGAAACGCCGCCAGCATATGTGGATTCATCCCGCGCTCTTCAGCCTCTTGACGGGCTGTATCCGGGTTTGCATAGGGCTTTAACTTATTATTCTTGCCCTTGCCGGCAACAAGCACTTCCATCCCCATGGCACGAGCAAAATTGAAGAGACTGAACGTTGCCGCCGGTTCATCGCCGTCAGAGCCGGTATAAACCAGACCCGCCGCATCAAAAAGCTGTTTCATCAGCACGCCGATCGTAATGTCCACTTCGACATTCAACAAAACCAGATGTTTCTTGGCTAACAGCGTAGCCATGGATACCCGCGCGCCAATTTCTGTAATACCGGTCGCTTCGACAATCACGTCTACGTCTTTCGCGCGAATGACTTCCGCATAGTCCGTACTCGTAATGATGTTATGCGGGTCCTGCGAACCAGCAAGATAGATGCGCTTCGCTTCTTCTGCACGTTCCGCCACGATATCGCAAATACCGGTGACACACATTCCCGGAATGGTGGAAATCTGGGCAATCATACCCGTCCCCATCTGTCCCGCACCGATCACGCCTACGCGAATCGGGTGGCCTTCCTGCTCCCGCTGAACGAGTTCCTCAAATAAATTCGCCATGTTTTCCTCCTCGGATTACCGCTTGCGTAAAATTTCACGGTTCATCACTTGTTGTCTCGTTTTATCCGCTAATAGATCATCGCTCGCGCGCATACGACGAATCCAGGTTAAGGCTTTTCCGGTTCCGCGCACAACGGCACTGATCGGTTGCTCAACATAGTTTACGCGAATACCGCAACGTTTTTGAATGCACTCACCCAGGCCACGTACAAGTGATCCTCCTCCGGAAAGAAGAATACCCTGATCAAATAGATCCGAAGAAAGCTCCGGTGGCGTTTGTGCCAATACGCGATGCACCGTCTCAGCAATGTTCTGAAATTGCGGAGCCAAGGCTTCGTCCAAATCGTTTCGCGTCATATATACCCGAACCGGCAAACCATTGGCACGGTGGCGGCCTTTCACCTCAACCCGTTCCGGAGCATCAAGCGCCAAAACCGAACCCAGGCGAAGCTTAATCTCTTCCGCCGTCTGTTCCCCAATCATCACCTGATGTTGATCAAGAATATATCGCGCAACGGCTTCGTCGAACGCATTGCCCGCCGTCGTCGTCGATTCGGCAACGACAATACCGCCAAGGGAAATCAACGCGACATCCGTAAGTCCGCCACCCACGTCCACAATCAGCGTTCCGCGCGGATCGGAGACCTCAACGCCGGCGCCCAGTGCAGCCGCCAACGGGGCTTCAATGAGATAGGCTTCGTGTGCCCCACCGGCTGTTGCCGCTTGCGTGATTGCACGCTTCTGTACTTGCGTGGCACGGGAAGGCACGCTGATCATCACATCCGGATGCAGCAAACTTTTTTCGACCGCTCGATGAAGAAAGGCGCCCAGCATCTTTTCCGTTGCACGATAGTCGGCAACGACACCGCTGTGTAAAGGATGTCGTGCAACGATATTGCCGGGTGTGCGGCCGAGCATGTTCTTGGCCTCTTCTCCCACCGCAACCATCGCATCGGTGTATAAATCCAGAGCAACCACCGAAGGCTCCTGGAATTTAATGCCTTCCGCCCGGGTATACACCAGAATATTCGTGGTCCCTAAATCGATCGCTAAATTTTTCCGTAACCAGGCCATGGTCTACTCCAAATATTTCTTTAACGTGTCCACTTGATCCAATTCTTCCCAGGAATAGCGGTTGTCGGTTCGCCCAAAATGACCGTAGGTGGCCGTGTGGGCATAAATCGGACGGCGCAAATCCAGTTTCTTGATAATCGCTGCTGGGCGGAAATCAAAGACTTCGCGCATGATTTTCAAGAGTTGTGCATCCGAAAGTTTTCCCGTACCGAACGTATCAATGCTGATCGAAAACGGTTCCGCACGGCCTATAGCATAGGCAACGCAAATCTCCGCTTTATCCGCTAAGCCGGCGGCAACAATGTTCTTGGCAACATAGCGCGCATAGTAGGCTGCGGAACGATCCACCTTCGTCGGATCTTTTCCGGAGAAGGCACCACCACCGTGATGTCCCGCTCCGCCATACGTGTCAACAATAATCTTTCGTCCGGTCAGACCGGTATCCGCATTCGGACCGCCTTGCTCAAAACGTCCCGTCGGATTGACAAAAAATTTCGTGTGCGAATCAATCATCAACGGATCGATGCATTCTTTAACCACATGATCCCAGAGGGCTTCTTTAATCGCTTTTTGATCCGCCTGATCGTCGTGTTGTGTGGAAATCAGAATCGCATCAATGCGTTTCGGACGATCCTGCTCGTCGTACTCCACCGAAACCTGCGTTTTGCCATCCGGCCGCAGATGCGGAACGATCCCTTCTCGGCGCACCTTTGCCAGACGTTTCGCCAATTGGTGCGCAAGCATCAGAGGCATGGGCATATATTCCGGCGTTTCCTTCGTAGCATAGCCGAAGACCATGCCCTGATCCCCTGCTCCCTCGCCGGAAAGTTGTTCCTGTTCTCCTTCACGCGCCTCTTCGGAACGCAAAACGCCACAGGCAATATCCTGCGACTGTTCACGAATGGTCGTAATAATGGCGCAGTGTTCCGCATCAATGCCACTTTCGGCATCGGTATAGCCGATTTTGCGCAGTGTTTGCCGCACAATGGCATTGATATCCACATCCGCCTTCGTGCTCAATTCGCCCATAACGAAAATAATGCCCGTTGAGGCCATGACTTCGCAAGCGCAACGGGATTGGGGATCCTGTCGCAACACCTCATCCAAAATCGAATCTGCGATCTGGTCGCAGATTTTATCCGGATGCCCTTCGGTGACAGATTCCGACGTGCGGATGTGTCCTGTTTTGTTCTCTTCCATGATTTCCTCTTCTCTATTCCTTCCGACACGGTTGCCGGCTGTCTTCTTTCTCGTTTTGTTCGTCTATTATATCTTTATCGCCTTTTTCGCTTTATACGCAGCGCAGCAACAAAACCTGTGCCATGCAGCAGATACCCTCTTCACGTCCGACAAAGCCGAGCCGTTCCGTGGTCGTCGCTTTCACCGCCACTTGCGTAATTTCGCAGTCCAACGTGCGGGCAATCGCCTCGCGCATAGCCGGAATATACGGCGCCAGCTTCGGCCGTTGCGCCATAATCACACTGTCGATGTTACCAATGCGATAGCCTTGAGCAGAAACCAATGCCATCACCCGCTGCATCAAGAGCAATGACGAGATACCTTCATATTGCGGATCGGTGTCCGGAAAGTGCTGACCGATGTCGCCAAGAGCCAGCGCGCCAAGAAGCGCATCGTTGATGGCATGGATCAGGCAATCGGCATCGGAATGGCCGAGCAGCCCCTTTTCAAAGTGAATCTCTACTCCGCCGAGGATGAGTTTTCGTCCTTCGACCAGCTGATGCACGTCGTAGCCGAGCCCTGTGCGAAACGCGATATCATTCATCTAAATCCTCCCGTTCCGTCACGATACGTTCACCGAAGAGCAGATCCATGGGCGTGGTAATCTTGATGTTCGCCTCATCCCCTTCCACCGTCGCTACCTTTCCGCCGAAAATTTCCACCATCTGCGCATCGTCCGTAATGGGAATCTGTTCCCAAATCGCCTTTTCATAGGCATCAAGCAATACGGATTTCTTGAACATCTGTGGTGTCTGTGCGCTAAAGAGGTGTGCGCGGTTCGGCGTGTTTTCGATCACGCCCTTTTCATTCACAAATTTGATGGTATCCTTCATCGGCAAAACACAGATTGCACCGTCCACATCGCCCTTTTCGACACGAGAAAGACATCGGCGGATAACCGCCGTGGAAACAAAAGGTCTTGCCCCGTCATGAACGGCAATGATGTCGGTTTCTTCCGGCAGATGCGCAAGACCCATTTTTACCGAATCCTGTCTGGTCGGTCCTCCGAGACAAACGGTCACACGTGAAAAATTCTCCCCGAAAACCTGGGGGAGAATATCTTTCTTTACGGTTTGTAATATATCTTCTTTGACCACGACAACATAAGCGTCAAACGCTCCGGATCGGCGCAAGGCGCGCAAAGCGCGCTGCAGTACCCGACCGCCGTCGATTTCAATAAGCATCTTATTTGTCCCGCGACCCATGCGCGTGCCTAAGCCCGCGCCGATCACTACAGCTGTCACAAACGGTTGTTGCATTATCCCCTCCGCCGGTTCTCATCCCATCTTAACACACTGCGTGACGCATAAAAAGGCGAGATTGTGAGGAGAAATCCTTTTGCCCGTCGAGATCTCAACAATGCGCTTACTCTGTGCGAATCGCTTCAATTGCGGAAATTTGTGTTGCCCGTTTTGCCGGCAAGTACCCGGCAACTAAACCGATCAGTGCGGAAAAACCGAATGCGGCAAAGGGTAGCCAAAACGGAATCAAGCTGATCTTCTGTTCAATATCGTAGCCGTCGCCGAGCATAGACTGGGCGAAGAAATGATTGATGCCGAACGAAAACAGATAGGAGAAAAGGACGCCGATAATCCCGCCGATGATGCCGATAAGCATGGATTCCACCAGAAAAATTAGCCGTATATCTCCAATTTGCGCACCGATGACCTTCATGACGCCGATTTCCCGCGTGCGCTCATGAATGGACATGAGCATGGTGTTGGCGATGCCGATGGCGGAAATCAATAAGGAAATCGAGCCGATGCCTGCAAAAATCCAACGCACCACGCGCATGGCTTCTTCCTGTCCGCGAATGGAATCGGAATTTGCGTACGCATTCAATTGCATGTCATTGATCTCATCGATAACTTGCTGGGTGTAGCTGATGTCGTCCACCGTCACAATGGCGTTATCGTAATGGCGTGTTTTCTTCCCTCGTGTCAGCCTTTTCGTCGGTGTTGCGGAAGGATCATCCGGATTCGGATTATCTCCCCTACTGCGTTTTTCTTCTTCTTTTTGCATGCGCTCCAACGTGTCAAAGGAAATATAGATTCCTCTGGGCACGAGCAGATCGGACTTGGAAAACGTTCCGGCATAGGTCAACGGCAGCTTGGCCGCCTGGTCCTGATTGCCGATCATAATGTTGTTGTTGGGTGTATCGTCGGATTTGCCGTAATCAAACGAGCGCAACATCACTTTTTGATGGGTAAAGTCCAGATCCTTTACCGGCTTGGGCATCTCGCGGAAATTCTTTGTATTGTAACGAAATACTGTAATCGCGTTTCCCACGATAAACGGGTTTTTTTTGGTATCTCTCGGAAGACTCCCTTCTTTCATTTCCATCTGTGTTTTGCGCAGGGCATCAAAATCAATCGCCGCCATTTCTCCGAACATCGATAATGCGGGATCTTTGAAGACAATCTCATAGGACATGTACTTCATGCCCAGCGCGTCTTTCACGTGCGCGATCTGCTTGATCTTTTTGATCTCTTCGTCGCGCAAATAGCCCTCACGACTCCCCATCTGGCTATTGGTCGGATCCTGATAAGAAGTCGGTTCCACACGAATCGCATTGAGCTGTGCAAACTGTTCCATCTGGCGGCGGTTGCTGTCCTCTATACCATAGCCGAAGGAAAGCATCAAAATGATAGCCACCGCGCCGATCACGACGCTGATGACCGTAAGGATCGTCCGCGATTTTCGGCGCATCAGATTGCGCCAAGCCAACAGTAAGAGCTCGACGTTACGCATCGAGGTTCAACTCCTTTTCCTGTTTCTTTTTCTTGCGATGACGATGAATGAGAATTGCCGCCACAAGGATCACCAAAACACCGATACCCACCGGAATGAGGGGGAAATTACCTCCCTGTGGAGCAGGAACGGGTTCAAGGGTATTGGCATCATAATATTGGCTAGTTTCGTCATCGATGAGAAGGCCTGTTTTCTCATCATGCCGCAACTTTGACGGATCTACCGCCATGCCTTCATCAAACCCTTCGATCTTGGCCTCGAACGGTTGCTTCTGTTCATGTTTCTTTCCCGTAGAATCTTCAAACGTAATCACGATGTTGCCGGAAATTTCGTTTTCCTGCGGAATAATTTCTGCGGAAAAATGATCGGCCCCGCCGGGCGCAAAATTGCCGACAAAATAGCGCGGAGAGCCGTTGACTTTGAAGCCCTTTCCTTCAATAGTCACCATGTACGTCGTCAATTGATCTTTGCCGATGTTATACATATCCATATCGACATTGGTGGGATTGCCCATCATGAGCATTTCCTCCCCACCGCCGTTCATTTGCACATCACCCAACAGGATATCCGCCGTCTGTACAACCGGAATACCGATGGTTTCCGTGGCCGTAAACTCGTTGCCCAGCAAATCTTCATACTCAAACGATACATTGATGGAATAATTCTGCGCCGCCAACGTGGGCGCTGTTTTTAAGTGTATGGTCTTGTTATCCGTTTCCTGCGGACGAATGCGCGAAATATAGAAGGTGTTGGAGGATCCAACCGGCGTAAATACCGAACCGGCGCTTCCTGAAGGAGCGGATATCTGACCTTGTCCCGTCTGGGTCGCGGAAGGAATGGCTCCGGCTTCACCGCCGCCGATACTGATTTTAATATTGCGCACAGATTTCTCCGCATTCGTATTATAAAAAGTAAGATAGACCGCAAATTCTTGTCCTGCCTGCGGCATTTCCGGATCAAGGCTGTAATTGGAAATGATCAGTTTCGGTTTATTGGTGACATTTGTCATACCATTTCCGCCATCCGAAGGCACATCTGTTACGCCCGGAATATACGTCGCTCCGCCCATGTTCTCTCCTCTCCGCTACGCTCTCTCGTGAACGCGTTCATTCTGACCGTCACGCATATGAAACATACGATCGGCATAGCCGGTCATTTCCTCATCGTGCGTGACCATGATCACGGTAACCTTTTCTTCTTTCGCCACCTGCGAAATCAGATCCATCACTTCAAAACTCGTCTTCGTATCCAGGTTTCCTGTAGGCTCATCCGCAAATAGAATCTTGGGATTGCCGACCAGTGCACGGGCAATGGAGACGCGTTGTTGTTGTCCGCCGGAAAGTTGATTTGGTCGGTGATAAAGGCGCTCC
Organism: Murdochiella massiliensis; assembly: GCF_900059565.1. Classification (GTDB taxonomy): domain Bacteria; phylum Bacillota; class Clostridia; order Tissierellales; family Peptoniphilaceae; genus Murdochiella; species Murdochiella massiliensis. The sequence continues at coordinate 5,567 of NZ_FIZW01000001.1, read as the reverse complement.
CCTAACCCGACTAAATTCAACACCCGCTTTGCGGCCTCTTCATACTCTTTTTTCGGTACACCCTTAAGCATCAGCCCGAGTGTCACATTTTCCATGGCATTTAATGTCGGAATCAAGTTGTACGATTGAAACACAAAACCGACATTCAGGCTGCGAAATAAAGTAATCTGAGACTCGGACAGCTGTTCCATATGCACGCCGCCAATCACAATTTCTCCCTTGGTCGGCCGCTCAAGGCCGGCTAAAGCATTCAGCAGCGTGGATTTTCCGGATCCCGAAGGGCCGAGCAGACACACCATCTCTCCGCGCGCAATATCCAAGTTGACGTCACGCAAGGCATACACTTTTTCTTCGCCCATGCGAAATACTTTATAAAGATGGCGCACGGAAATAAATGCGTCTTCCACGGTGGCCTCCTTTCTCTCGATTAGCTTCCTATTGTTTTCCTCTATCAGTATAAGCTAACAGAAGGGTCTTTTGACAGTCCCCATTCTTAACAAATTCTTAAGATTTTCAACCGGACAATACTGTACACCATGTTCAGTGCGTGGACTCGTCCTCTTCCTTTCCCGCAATGCCGGGATGCGTCATTTCATAAGGGTTAAAAATGCGATCCAGTTTCTTTTCGCTCATCAGCTTTTCCTCCAACACCAAATCGCGTAACGACTTGTTGGTCGCAAGCGCCGTTTTCGCTAATCGGGAAGCGGTTTCGTAGCCGATGTGCGGAGCAAGTGCCGTCACAATGCCGACACTGCGCTGGACTTCTTCTTCCAAACTCTTTTTATTGGCCACCAGCCCTTCAATGCAATGTACGCGGAACGTATAAATTGCTCCTCGCAAGCCGCGAAGCGACTCGAAAATTTTGTAAAAGCAAACCGGTTCAAAAGCATTAAGTTCCAGTTGTCCTCCCTCAACACACATCGTGACCGTCATGTCGTTGCCGACGACGGCGAAGGCCATCTGATTGACCACTTCGGGAATAACGGGGTTTACTTTTCCCGGCATGATGGAGGAACCGGCCTGCCGTGCCGGCAAGGTGATTTCATGGATGCCGGAACGCGGCCCGGAGCTTAAAAAGCGCAGGTCATTAGCAATCTTGGAAAGGGAAATCGCATAATTTTTCAGTACCGAGGAGGCGAACAGAAAGCCATCCAAATTCTGTGTTCCGTCGATGAGGTCCGCGCTCTGAACAAGCGAAAGGCCGGTCACTTCATTCAGTTTAGGAACAATGTTCTTCACATAATTCACGTCGGCATTCAATCCCGTACCGATGGCGGTACCGCCCAGGTTGACCACAGAAAGCGCCTCAATCGCCGCATCAAAACGCGTGACGTCCCGTTCGAGTACCGCAGTATATGCGGCAAATTCCTGCCCCAAGCGAATAGGAACGGCATCCTGGTTCTGGGTGCGCCCCATTTTAATGTAGCCGTCAAACTCTCGACTTTTCTTCTCGAAAGCGGCATTCAGTTTTTTCGCTTCTTCTTTCAAATCCAGAAAATAGCGAATCATGGCAATTTTCCCGGCGGTCGGAATGACGTCATTCGTCGACTGTCCTTCATTCACGTGATCGTTAGGATGAACCGGGCGGTACGAGCCCAGCGCTCCGCCGAGCGATTCCGTCGCCATATTCGCGATCACCTCGTTCGCATTCATATTAAACGAGGTACCGGCACCGCCCTGAATGGGGTCCACGACGAATTGATCCATGTTCTCGCCAGCCAGGATTCGGTCACAGGAAGCAACAATCGCCTTAGTTCGCTTTTCATTGAGCTGATGCACTTCATAGTTCATCAGCGCCGCCGCTTTTTTAACCTCCACGATAGCACGAATAAATCGCCGATCAATCGGATTTCCTGTAATCGGAAAATTTTCCACTGCTCGCATCGTGTTTGCTCCGTAATAGGCATGCTTCGGCACGTTTACTTCCCCAAGGGAATCATGTTCCACGCGAAACGCTTCTGCCATTTTCTTCTCCTTTATCCTCGTTGTAGTGCGTTCCTGTTCAAACGGCAACAGGTCGCCGACAAAACCTTCTCCTTTTTTGCCGACGTGCCCGCTATGGCGCATGAAGAGACATCATTTCGTCATTTTTTCCTCCCCCTACGATACCATAAAGTGAAAGATATCGAGGTAAAACCAGCTCTGTACGTTCGCCATTCCCGCCTCGTTTAGGTATAATAGCGAAAGAATACGAGAAAATCGATCAACCGGCAGGACTCTATTTTGCCGGTGCTCTTAACGAAAGGAATACCATGAAAACGCAGGAAAAGCGATTTCAGCCAAATTCAAAATTTCTTTCCCTCGCTTTACTTCTCTTTGTTCTCCTCATGGCCGTGTTGTCGCTTCTTCCTCAAAAGCCACGCCTCTATACTTCCTATCCGCTGGAGGGAGGAATTCGGCTGGAAGGAAAAATTCTTATGCCGGGAAAAAATGGAGAGGGCGTAATTACCTTTCCGGATAAAACGATATACCGAGGGGCTTTTGCCGACGGCCATTTCGATGGAAAAGCAGAGGTGGAGCTGGAGCCTGCCTATCTTCTGAAGGGAACCTTCAAACAGGGAAATCTCGTATCCGGTGAAATGCAAGTGAAAGCGGAGGGAACCTATGTCCTGAGCGATGAGGGGTTCTGGACGAAAAAAGAAGAGAAAAAGTAGAACGAAAAGGAATTGTCATGAACAAGCGGCTACCATGGTTTGACTCTTTGCGCGTCTTCGCCTTTGCCATTGTTGTATTGTATCATCTGGAAAAGGCCAAGCTGCCCGCCGGCTTTTTCGGCGTGAATCTATTTTTTGCCTTGTCCGGTTTTCTGTTGACGGCAAAAGTATTGGATCAGATCGTGGATTCTGATCGGCAATGGTCCTTTTCATCCTATCTGAAAAGCCGCGCAAAACGCCTCCTTCCCGGCCTTCTTCTCATGTTGATGGTCAGTGCCCTGCTTCTCTTTTTCGGCTCTCCGGACTTGCGCGTGGACTATTCCCGCCAACTTGCCGGCGTTCTTGCCTTCACTACCAATATCTATGAGATTGTTTCCGGCGGCTCTTACGAAGCGCAATTTGCGCCGCATGTTTACGTGCATACCTGGACGCTCGCCATGGAGGTGCACTACTACCTCTTTTGGGGTGCTATTCTCTATTTTCTGCTTCACTATTCTGCCAAGCGGCATCCGAAAAATCCGGAAGATCGGCAAGAGTGGGTGCGTTTATGCATTTTCTTTCTTTCTCTTTTGCTCCTTGCCTTGCCGACCCTGATGATGCTTTTCGGTTCGTTCCGGGGATGGCCCACGGCTTTCTTGTATTTTTCGGATCTGACCCGCATGACGCCGTTTTTCGTCGGCACGCTGGTCGCGAGTATGACGGGCATGTCTTCTTTGGCTTACCCGACAAAAAAATGGGCAAAGGCTTCACCGCTTGTGACGCTTCTTGTTCTTATCGGTTCGCTCGCTCTGTACCTTCTTCTCGCCTTTAAGCTGAGTTATTCCCGTCCCGCAACGTATCGCTTAGGCTTTTTTGTGGTGGATGGACTCTGTTTTCTGCTCTTATTTTCAGCGCGCATTCTATCCTTGCAGAAAACAGGCGGAGAAGATCCTCGACCGATTCGCTTTCTATCACAAATCTCCTACGGATTTTACCTTTTGCACTGGCCGATTTACGTGGTGCTTTCTTCGACGAGTCTGCCCCATCTTGCTGTTCTTTTCCTTACGCTGACCTTGGCATTTCTTTTGTCCTGGTTTAATCTTGCTGTCTGGGAACCGCTGATTCTACATTGGAAAGAGATTCTACACCGGGAAGGAATGGAGAGTCGCTTGCCGACAATCCTTTCTGCACATCAGAAAAAAAGTAAAGTGCTGGCCCAATGGAGCATGGCTATTGCACTTGTCCTGACCCTAACTCAAGTGTTTACCGCTCCGTCTGCCCTCGCCCTGGAGAATCGTCTCTGGGCTTCTTCTCTGCAACAGGAAATCGACGGCGTAAAACAAGCCGGCACAACGGTGCGTGGTCTCATTGCAAGCGAAAAACAGGCCGTACAGCAACAAAAGACAGATGAAGAACTACAGGCCAAAGCTCGCGCCACGGGTTTTTCCATGGTTTGTGACTCCATCGCCCTTGGCGTGCGCGATCAAATATTGGCCTCATTTCCCTCCTCGCAGGTCGACGGAGAAGTTTCTCGTTTCCTCCATGAAGCGCCGGATATCATCCGTTCCATGATCAACAGCGGACAGCTGAAAGAGATGCTCATTGTTGCTCTGGGCAACAACGTTTATCCCAACTTTGCAGAGACCAGCGAAGAAATTGTGTCTCTCGTGCCGTCAGGCACTCGCATTATCTTTGTCAGTCCCTACGACAGCAGCGAACCGGCCGATTCCGATTTGAATAAATACGCGGATTATCTGCCATCTTTGGAGAAGAAATATCCCTTTGTGACTCTCGCCAACTGGCACAAAGTCTCGCAGGAACATTCCGCCATCTATGACGGCACGGACGGCGCGCACTTCTTTGCTCGCAAAGAAGGCGCCCCGCTCTATATCCAGACCTTAGCCGAGGCAATTACGCGCTCGTATCAGAAACCGGCAAAGAAATAAGAGAGTTTTGCTGTTTTGTTATTTCCCCTCTACCGATTCCGAGCTGGCGGTAGAGGTTTTTTTCTGTTTTTACCTTTTACCCTCTACCGATTCCTATCCGGCGGTAGAGGGGTTTTGCCGTTTTTGCCTTTTACCCTCTACCGATACCGAACCGGCGGTAGAGGGGTTTTGCCGTTTTTACTTTTTACCCTCTACCGATTCTGAACCGGCGGTAGAGGGGTTTTTCCATTTGTGTCATTTCCCCTCTACTTTCCGGCGCTTGGCCTTGCGGAAGCTCCGGCAATCTGAACTGACGGTTCTCCTCCTGCCCCTACCTCTACAACAAAAGGGAAGAGCGACCCATCGGGCCACTCTTCCCTTTTCAGTATTGCGGGGGCAGGATTCGAACCTGCGACCTCCGGGTTATGAGCCCGACGAGATGCCACTTCTCTACCCCGCGATAGAAAGAAAGGACACCTTCGTGCCCTTTCTCCTTTTATTTGGCGACTACCTACTCTCCCAGGCCGTTTCCAACCAAGTACCATCGGCGATGTGGGGCTTAACTTCTGTGTTCGGGATGGGAACAGGTGTATCCCCCGCGCTATCGTCACCATATTGAATTCTTAACAATTCCGCGTCTACGCCGTAGACTTCTCCGTCTCCGACGCAGTCGATTTCTTCCGCTCGCCTTCGCGCTTCGCGCTCGCCTTGCGGGAAATCTTTGCGTATGAAATGGCTGCCAACCGCTTCGCTTGTTGGGCCATTTCACAATCTTAATAGGTATTTCTGGTCAAATGTTCGAGAGATTAGTATCCGTTAGCTCCACGCATTACTGCGCTTCCACCTCGGACCTATCAACCGGGTTTTCTTCCCGGTCTCTTAGAAATCTCATCTTGAGGGGGGCTTCGCGCTTAGATGCCTTCAGCGCTTATCCCGTCCGAACGTAGCTACCCGGCTATGCCCTTGGCAGAACAACCGGTACACCATCGGTTCGTCCATCCCGGTCCTC